>CALSTX010000009.1 GCA_943789375.1 uncultured Opitutales bacterium
CTGATTCTTTCTGGCCACTGCCAAGAGAGCATCAACCACCTTTGAGTCTCCTGCTTTGGCCACACGACCCAAAGCAATGGCACTTAAGGAAACAACTCTTGGAGAATCATTGTTAAGAACAGAAATGAGGTGCGGTTGGGCATCTGCAACCTTAAGATCCCCGCACAAACGGGCAGCATTGGCACGCAACTCGACCCTGGGGTGCTTCAAAGTTTCGATAAGTAAACGGTTGGCCTTATCACTCCCCAAACGCGCCAGTTGCCCGATACCCCAGATGGCATGGACTTGGCTAAGTGAGGCAGACTCAGACGCTTCAATGATTTTTGAAAATGGAGGGAACGCAACTTCACTGCCCTTGCGGACCAAAGCAAACTGGGCTTCCTGGCGCACTCTTAGATCCATATGGCCGAGCAAATCAATAAGTGCTTCCACTGGACGATGATCAAAGCCATCTTTAATTATCCTTGCCACATCCATACCCGACTTTTTCAAATTTTCGGCTAGGGGCTCAGCCACTTGCACACTGCCCTTATCATCCGGTGCCCAGCCCGATCCGTATTCCACAAAGTAGATGCGTCCATCATACCCCAGTTCAACATCGGATGCATTGAGAGCAGAAAGAAAAGGAGTGACCTCTACGAGTTCAAAACCAGCGCCTTTAGAAAGGATGGATATACTTAAAACTTCTGACCTCGTGGATGACCCTCGATAATTACAAATCAGAAATTTTCCACGCAGATCGGTCGGAACTGCAGGCCCAGTCAAACGGACCACACCCGAAGGGCCATTGCCCACATGGCCGACAGGAGGGTGTATCCATTGAGGGGCAGACTTACTGTAGAGATCATACGACCCCTCCCCTACCCATGCAGTATGCCAAAGATGGAATTTCCCCCAGTCCAGTTTATTGACATGTTGATGGTGGGACTGGTAATCCGCGGTCCATCCGGAATCCGAATTATCCAGGACATAAACCACACGGGCCTTATCTCCAAAATCCCCGGTGTTATCAAAGGTGAATAGATTGCCAAACTCATCAAACGCAATTTCCTGAGGGTTGCGCAACCCGTGGGCATAGACCTCAAAATTTGTACCATCATCATCGCATCGGAAAATAGCCCCACGCTGGGGAGCGGCACGGCGGACACCCGCATCGTCAATCACGCTATACCCGCGATCTCCAACTGAGAAATAAAGCCGGCCATCCGGCCCGCGAGTCACCCCATGTAAATCATGGCCTTTAAAACAGGCCCGTACCCCAAAGCCTTCAACCAATCGTTCATGTTTTTCGGCCACTCCATCATTGTCGGCGTCGGTTAACTTTCGAAGTGCTGGAATACAAGTGTAATAAACGGCATCGCGATCCGCTAAGAGAGAAAATCCGATTCCATCCAAGGCCTCTTTGCAACGATCATCAAAAACGCTGCCTGTATCTGGAGCTCCATTGCCATCGGAGTCAACGAACCGAAGTACACGGTCTGGAGTACCAGTATACCAGCTCATCTCTTTCTTGTCCTGATTTCTTTGGTAACTAGCCAAACGATCCTCAACCGTCTTTAAGCGAAAATCTTCCAACGCTCTCCAGCTTGAGGATCGAGTATCAGGCACACCCCTACCCATTCGTCGAGCTTCGTTAATAAAAGCACGACCAAAAGGATCAAAATCAATCGAGGCAGGCCCACTCATTTGAGGATGAGTCAACCAAGTATTCCCCTTGTATGCGGGATGCAACGCACCTCCTTTGAAGGGTCCCAGCTGGTTGGACAAATCCGAAAAAACTGACTGCGACGAAGCGCTTAGAAGCCTGGTCATTACAAGCAAAGAAAAAAAGAAAATCTTTGTTGGACAATTATTCATGGCGATCAATCTATTTCAATAAGTAATACCCGCAAGTAAAAATAAAAAATGCTATATTTTCCGTAAATAGATAATAAAAAACCTAATTCCAGTGATTCCTCCATTGTAACAAGGTGAATATTCTTGGGGAATTTCATGCATTTTTTATAGGCAAAGCTTACAATAATCGTTACACAGAGGTCATGTTTAATAATCCTTACAACGATTATATTTCCACCCTGCAAGCTGGTTACAGGCAAGCTGCAAGTATTCAAACATCCAAAGCAAGTCTTCCAGACCACTGCCCAATTGTAGACACCGCACCCAAGGTGGTCATTCTCGCCCCTCACCCCGATGATGAATGCGTAATGGGCGGACTGCCCCTTCGCTTACGCAGAGAAGCCGGTTGTGAAGTCACAACCCTGCCCGTTACCCTTGGCAGCAGGCAGGAACGAAAAGAAGAACGAAAAAAAGAGCTAAAGGATGCATGTGAAGCCCTCGGGTTTTCTATGGAAGAAGTAACCCCTCCTGGCCTTGACCAGATTAACCCGGACTCCCGAAAGAGTAATCCTGAAAACTGGGAAAAGGCAGTAATCTCTTTATCTACAGCACTTGAAAAACATGCTCCTTCCATACTTTTCTTCCCTAATCATGAAGATTGGAATCAAACACATTTGGGAGTAAACCTTCTCACCCACGATGCTCTTAAGGTCGCAAAACTCGACGAAATAACTCTGATTGAAACTGAATTCTGGGGGCAAATGCCGAGCCCGAACCTGCTGGTCGAAAGCACAGCCGCAGAGGTTGCTGACTTAGTCCATGCCCTATCCTTTCACCGGGGTGAGGTAGCCCGCAACCCCTTTCATTTGCGATTACCCGCATGGATGCAGGACAATGTTCGCCGAGGAGCTGAAGTTATTGGAGGGCAGGGAGAACCAGCCCCAACATTTGATTTCGCCACACCCTACCGTGTCAGTCTTTGGAAGAACAAGGCACTGTATAAAATGTGGAACGGTGGGAAAATGCTGCCAGCTAGCTCGCCTTCGAGTGTTCCTCTGGTGGAGCAGATTTCACCCGTTATTTGAATTGCAAGTCACGAGCCAAAACTTTTTCTTCCATCAGCAACACTCCAGAAAAGTCATAAGCTTCCAAGATTATAAAAGGGGAGGTATTTCTAGTATCGACCTGAAGTAAACAGAAACCGCAGGATTGGTTGTAGCCCCAAATTAGTCCCTCAGTTTTGATAACGGGATGCACATGTTTGTTGGTCAAGCGTCCACTAACCAACTCATAAAAGTCATAGCCCTTGGGCCGCTTGATTTTACGAAGATCTATACGGTGCCGGTCTGCAGCAAGAAGAAGAACGCCCTCTATTTTTTCTTTTTCGATAAAACTAAATATCTCCTCCCGTTCCTCTGGGTATCCATCCCAGGGGTCCTGACTTCCGGGTTTTATCCCCGGGGCAAATGGAACAGAGGAAGCAATAATTTTAAAAGTTGCCGGGGATGCTTTTAGTTTATTTTTGAGCCATGTTTTTTGGGCCGGCCCAAGCATGGATTGAGTGGAAAGATCCCGGTAATAGCGACAATCAAGCATGAACACCTCAACCTTACCCAAGGCGAAAGATTGCCAACACCCCGGGTTTTGCTCTCCTCCTCCCATCTCAGGGTTATTCCAATTGCGCGCAAAATTTTGCAGGGCTTTTTTCTTCCAGGCCGGGTGGTCAACCAAAGACCCAGGCACGCAGTCATCCATACCAAAGTCATGATCATCATAGATTGCATGCATCGATGTTTTCCCAATCAACTTTTTCCATTCCGGACGGGAATGCCGGCGGGAATAACAATAGTCACCGGTTACCTCCACATTCTCAGGGTCATCAATATAAACATTATCCCCCAGCATAAGCATGGCTCTTGGGTCGTGCCCGGCAATAACCTCCCATATCGCTTCGTTCTCGGGAACAAACCCGGAACATCCACCGAAGGCGATGGTAAACTTAGCCCCTTCGGTAGGGGATGGAAATGTCCTAAAACCAAACTCCCGAGATGGATCGCTGTAAGGCTCACCATTGATAAATACCTGATAAGAAAAATAGGTGCCGGGTAGTAACCCATCGATTTGTAGAACTGCCACAAAGCGGTTTTCCTTTTTCGATATCACTTTCCTTCGCCCGGAATGACCACTAATTTCAACTGCCATTTCACAGGCACCATCGGTCCGGAACCAGAAACTGGCAGAGGAATCTGTTACTTGGCCAATCATAGGCCCATGAAGTAAAAGAGAAGGATTTCTTTCTTTTTTCCATTCAACAAATTCTTGATTCTTCCAGAGCGGGCTCAACATAGCATGGGGCTCGGCAAGAAATCGTTCAAAAGGTAATCCTTTTTCAACCGCCTCCCTTGCCATCGCGAGGGCGTCCTTTACTTTCCCTTCTTCCAAGAAGCAAAGTGTCGAGATAAATGCCTTTTCGGCGGGATCAAAGTGTTTTTTTCCGTTCTCTAACTCGTTACGGGCCTTTTCCACCTTACCCTCAGCAAGATACCTGTATGCGTTTCGCTCACGGTCGTGTTGACCTTCTGCTTTAAGGAGACAAAACAGGATAAGAAAAGAGAGAAGATGACGAACTGATCCAGGGGTAAGCAAGTGCATCGTTTTAGTAAAGTAAAAGATTTATTGAAGTTCTAGATCATTTTATTCTAAGCGAAAATTTATTTGAGGGTAAAAGGACTGTTCAGGCTTTTGGGATCGGCAGTAAAACCATCGGTTTTTTGAATCGATCAACCAAAACTTCAGAAGACTTTTTGCCTGGGTGGGTGGTGATTTATTTTGTGCTTTCCAAGACTCAAAGTGAAAGAGTTGGGCCTGAGATTCCCTACACCTTTCAGTTTGTTTACCTTTATCCGATGGGAGCAAATATTTTAAGAAAAAGCAAAGGCGGGTTTATCCGCCTGACCTATTTCCCCGATGATTCAGAACTTCATGGTTTCTCCATGTTTTAGAGTGAGAAAGCTACCCTCAGTTAGATTCCGTTTCCTTACAGCTTCCCTTAATCTTTTTTGGGGCTCCTCCAAAGGTTCATCTGTAAGGTTAAAAAAAGTGGCCCAATGCATACCGACAGAAAGGTGGCTATTAACATCCAGATGGATTTGAACGGCTTCTTCAGGATTGCAGTGCATATCTTTCATAAACCACCTCGGAGCATAAGCACCGATCGGGATGAGGGAAAGATCCATACTCCCAAACCGATGCCCGATATCCTGGAAATCTTTGGAATACCCCGTGTCTCCAGCAAAAAACAATCGCTTACCGGGTGCCTCTATGACCCAGCCAGCCCATAATACTTCGTTGGTATCTCCCAGCCCCCGCCGGCTCCAATGCTGAACAGGAACGGCATGATATTTCCATTCACCGACTTGGTGGTTTTGCCACCAATCCAATTCGACCACTTTTCTTTTTACGCCAATGTCTTCAAACCATGATTTCATACCCAGTGGCACCAGAAAAAGCGGCGGGGTTGCTTTTTGTTTTTTTACAAGGCCCAGAATGGTTTTCTTATCTAAGTGGTCATAATGGTTGTGCGAGATCACAACTACATCAATTGGCGGAAAATCATCGATAGAGATAGCGGGAGGAACCATTCGTTTGGGACCTGCAAAAGATACCGGAGAGGCCCGACTTGTTAAATGAGGGTCGGTGAGAACATTGACTCCCCGATATTGCCAAAGAAATGTGGAATGGCCTATCCAGGTCAAAGTTTCCTCCGTTCGGTTATTTTTGAGAAATATAAGATCTGGAGATAAAGTATCAAACTTTATGGCTTTCTGAGAGTCCCGGGTAAATCTCCACTTGAAGACCGTCCCGAGACTTTTACTCATTTGTTCCTTGGGTAAGTAGTTATTTTTAAACCCACCCTTCGTGTGATGGCTGGGTTTGCCTTTTTGTCCAAGCAACTGTGGTAACGAGGTATAGTTAGCGAAGATACAAAGAGTAATACAGGCAAGTACGCGGTGAAACATAATTCAACGATTTTTGACTCCCCGGAAACTCCTCAAGTCAAAGACTAAAAACTCCACTCTACCCCAAGCCCAAGATGGAAAAAGTCTTTGAGTAATTGGTCTCCCGCCAAGCTTAGGTCTCGGTTCACCGCCCAACTGTACGCACCGTGTCCGACCAGAGAAATATTTTCCGCAAGCACCTTTTCAGCTCCGGTGCGGAGGCAAAAGAAATTTAGCCCGTCATGACCGTCACCCACATAATTTTCATTCCACCCTAACACACCAGATAATGACAGTGTAAGTTCATCAACTGGATTAAACTCTTTTCCTGTAGCCCATTCCATAAAAGTTCCCTTCGCATCCATCGAGTAGTAAGCATCAAAGGAAGTCTCCAACCCCATGGGCAGGTCTGTATAACTGATTCCTGCAGACCACTCGTCGTCTGACTCATTGTCTTTGGCAAAAACCAGATGAGTGTAACCGACATAAAAACTTAAAGATTCGAGTTCCTGCGATAGAGCGAGATTATATTGCCATTCATCATATTGATGATTTGAGGACCTCCCATACCAGACACCTCCGGAGAAATGATCATAGCCCAACTCTACTGAACCAGACCACAAGGATTTTCCATCAAGCGCATCCCGTCCTTCTGAGAAATACCTGCTCTCCCAACCGGCATGTACATGGGCATTTGCGTCTTTGTGTGCATGCAACTTCTCAAATGGCTTACTGGACTCCATTTCATGCCCCAATAACATCAAATGTAAAAAATTAAATCCAAGTATCAAATATTTAAACAATTTAGAATTCATACCTTACAAACACTACAAAAACTATTTATTTTTGAAACAAGAAACCATGACCGGTGAAGCGATTAAACTTTGAATTATAAAATTAATTACTTTGATTAACCAAAAATATGGAGTTGAATGCTGTGGCTAGAAACGAGAAGTCATCCATTTTAATTACCAAACCAATCCTTTTCCTGTCCTCCTTGCATGAAAAGGTAACTATCCGCACTCGCTAAAACCATACCCACCATCGCATTTCCAATCGATGAATAACCTAAATATTGATCCCCCCCGACATTTCTCTTTCCACCAAAGAAAGCGGCTCCTCCATAAGGTAATCGTGCTAACTCCAAGTATGGCATCCAACTTTCTATTACCCGTTGATAATCAGCAGGAGCACCCTGCTTTATCCCTGAAAAACCAAATATCAATCCGATGGAAGACATCGCATGTGCATGTCGCATTCGTCCGTTTAAGCGAACAAGGGAACTTGCAAGCGACTTAGCAAAACCCACATTTCTTCCCGCTACGATAAGTGCGGTAACCATGGCACCGGTTCTTGCTGCAATATCTGGACTCCAAGGTGCTCGTGACGAATAACCCAATGCACCGGTCTTAGGATCCACAGACTTTTTCACTTCGGAAAAAGAATCACGCCATGATTTTTCATTGATTGGATATCCACACTTTTCAGCCAGAGCCCAGGCCAAATGTGCCTGAACATTAATGACAATCAGACCACCTCCGCGGTAAGGAATCGAATGGTGGTGCCCCATGGTACCTTGCTCGGTCACTCTCTTGCTGAGCAAATCACAGCATTTTTTTAATTCCTCGAAATAGGTTTTATCTCCCGTTGCTAACTGATATTCAGCCAGAAAAATTCCACTGGAGGCAGTCTGCCAGTTTTTAGGTCCTTTTTGGGGATCATTTAAGTCGATCAAATCAACACTGGCCTTCTTCACAAACTCGATTCCTCTCCTGACGGAGGGAAGATGGGCCGGATCCTTATTTGCCAAAAGTACCAACCCGCAAAATGCAGTGGTGTAAACATCCGCATCTCCGCTCACTCCCGGTTGCCAACGACCTGATTTTTGCTGGGCCTTAACCAAATAATTTGAAATATCCGCCAGAAACTTTTTTCTTTTGGCACAAGTACTTGGGGATGAAAACGCGAAAGACTGACTGGGTGGCAATGTGAAAGACAATCTCATTAACTGGGATTCTCTTCGAACCTGAAGAGATAGAAGCGGGTTGGACAAGGAAGAATTACGATTTAAACTAGTGCCCAAAAGTACTTGGGGTCCTTCGAGTCCGGTATCTGTTTTTTTTGAAAACGGCTTGGGTAACTTTCCGTCGATTCGTACCACCCGGTCCCCCACTAAAAGGCCGGCTTTCTGAGCAGCCCCCCCTTTCCCCACATCCATAATAAGGATTTCTTTATCCCCATCTTTCAGCCGACCGGTGGCCTCAAGTACTCCCAAGGGAAAATCATGGTGATCTCCATTTTTACTATTGATCAACTTTGGTCGGTACACTGACTGACCGCAAAGAATAACAAGTGTGAAAAAGTATATAATTAAGCAGGAAGCAAAGGCGGACATATTTTACTTTTTGTATCCCATCACTCCTTGGCAAGAGTTAATCAGAATAATTAGAAATTCTGCTCAAGCAAGTTTGGAGAAAACCGCGGATAATGTATCCTTGGCATCGCCGAACAACATATGGGTATTATCCTTGAAATAAAGCGGGTTCTCGACCCCGGAATACCCCGCGGCCATACTTCTTTTCAAGGCGACCACGGACTTGGCATTCCAGGCCTCGATCACCGGCATCCCGGCAATTGGACTACTCGAATCCTCGAGGGCGGATGGATTTACTATATCATTGGCTCCAACCACCAATAAAACATCGACCTTGGGCAGGCCATCATTGATCTCATCCATTTCAAATACGATATCGTAGGGAACATTCGCCTCAGCAAGCAAAACATTCATGTGCCCGGGTAGTCGTCCAGCTACCGGGTGAATCGCAAAACGGACATTCACGTCCTTCCCTCTCAGTGTCTCGGTAATATCCTTCACTACATGCTGGGCCTGTGCCACCGCCATTCCGTAACCAGGAACGATCATGACTTCTTTAGCGTTTCTCAATTCCTCCGCCACCTCATCCGCACTGATCTCAGTGATCGTCCCCTCCATTTCTGATGCGATCGCAGCACTGCCCCCAGAAGTGCCAAACCCTCCAAATATCACATTGGTCAGCCTTCGATTCATCGCCTTGCACATAATGTAACTGAGGATCGCTCCACTGCTTCCGACCAAGGCACCGGTAATGATCAGTAAATCATTTTTCAGCATGAATCCGGCTGCGGCTGCGGCCCAGCCGGAATAACTATTTAACATGGAAACAACCACGGGCATATCCGCCCCACCAATTGCCACGATTAAGTGGACACCGAGGAAGAATGAAATCCCCATTACCATCAGCAGACTGATCAACGCCTGGTCGTGACCCTGTTCAACAAACTGGGCTCCCAGCCAAATGGACGCTCCGAGCATGACCAGATTGATCATATGACGACCGGGTAAAAGTAGCGGCTTTCCACTTAGCGATCCCCGTAATTTCCCAAAAGCAATGACCGATCCGGTAAAAGTCACTCCGCCGATGAAGACACCTAGTAAAATCTCTACATCATGAATTAGTTGATCCGTACCGGAAAGCTCGCCATGACAGGGATCCAAAAAACTGGCGAGGCCAACGAGAACCGCGGCCAAACCGACAAAACTATGAAGTATGGCAACGAGTTCTGGCATGGAGGTCATCTCCACTCTTTTTGCCAAAAGAGCACCAATCACCGCTCCGGCGAGCATCAGCGGAATCAATAGTTTGAAGTTTTCCACCTCACCACTTGCAAAAGTTGCTACGATCGCAAGGGTCATACCCAGAATACCATAGATGTTACCTTTGCGGGCGGTTTCCTGCTTCGATAAACCACCCAGGCTAAGGATGAACAATAATCCCGATACCAGGTAAGCCATAGTAATCAGTCCCTCTGTCATTCCTTGCGAAACATTTTAAGCATTCGGTGAGTCACTAAAAACCCGCCTGCTACATTAATCGTTGCCAAAAAGATCGCCACCCCGGCGATCCAGGGATTGGAACCGGAAACGAAGAGCATTCCTCCAATCACGATGATTCCACTTATTGCATTGGTCACACTCATCAGAGGAGTATGAAGAGATGGAGTCACATTCCACACAACCATGTATCCGACAAAACAGGACAAAACAAAAACGGTCACTTGATCCAAAAATTCATTTTCACCCTTCCACCCCAGAGCAAGCAGTAGGATACAAAGTCCTCCCAACATGAGCCCGGGTGAAAAAACAGACTTCTTTTCTTCAACCGGTTTGTGGATTGGCTTCTCCATGGGTTTGGTTGGCTGTACACTGACCTCAACTTTGGGCGGTGGCCAAGAGACTTTCCCCTTATCCAAGACCAAAGCCCCGCGTATTACTTCGTCTTCCTGATTGATCGAAAACTCTTTTACTTCTCCGAGCAGCTGCACTAGTTTGAGCAGGTTATTTCCATACAACCGGCTGGACTGGGCGGGTAATCGGGAAGGTAAATCAGTATAGCCCAAAATGGTGACACCATGCTCAATTTTTTTCTGCCCGGCTTCGGTTAATTCACAATTTCCACCGCCCTCGGACGCCAGGTCTACAATTACCGATCCCGGCTTCATACTCCTCACCATTTCCTTTGTTAGTAAAACAGGAGATTTCTTACCTGGAATCATGGCGGTGGTGATAATGATATCGACCTCCTCCGCCTGTTCCGCAAAAAGCTTCATTTCTGCCTCGATAAATTCCTTACTCATTACTTTTGCGTACCCACCAGATCCGGCTCCGTCTTCGTCAAAACCTAGCATCAGAAATTCTCCGCCCAAACTTTTGACCTCCTCTTTGACCGCCGGACGGGTATCAAATGCCCGTACAATGGCTCCCATATTTCTAGCCGCACCAATAGCGGCCAACCCCGCGACCCCTGCACCAATGACCAAAACCTTGGCCGGAGGAACCTTGCCCGCCGCCGTAATCTGACCGGTAAAGAATCGACCAAACGCATGAGATGCTTCGACCACGGCCCGATAACCTGCCACGTTGGCCATGGAGCTTAGCGCATCCATCGACTGAGCCCTTGAAATTCGAGGCACGCAGTCCATGGCCAGCCAATTAATCTTTCTTTGCCCCAAAGACTTGAGCAGATCTTCGTTGCGGGCTGGGTAAGCAAAGCTGATCAAGGTTGCCCCTTCCCGAATCCACCCTGCCTCTTGCATAGTCGGAGGGTTTACTTTTAAAATAACATCCGCTTGAGTCCAAATTTTTTCAGCTTCATTTACGATCACCGCACCTTGGTCTACATAGGCCTGGTCAGGCATCGCCGCAGATTCTCCGGCTTTTGCCTCGATTTGAACCTCGTATCCAAGTTTTTGCAAAGTGGATATATTCCCCGGAGTAATCGCAACTCTGTGCTCGCGATCAAGAATTTCTTTGGGAACAGCAAGGATCATAAATAAGTATCCTTTTAGGAAGTGAAACATCCGGACCCATCTGTAAACCATAAACTTTTGGGGTGAATCTAAAATTCAGAAAAAAAGTAAAATGTATTCTTATGTCTGTGGGAAATCTTAAGGATTTTACTGCTCGTATTTATTCACAGTTTCCTGTAGTGTGAATATCTTTAGCCATTAAATTAGAACATGTGCTCCGATGTGGTGTTATTGGAAACTTGGTGTAAGTGAGCAAACGTTCGACCTATTTGGCATCCATTAAACAACGAACGACCCTTACCCTATGAATGACGAAAACAACATTCAAGAAGCTACCGATTCCGGTATCAGCTTTGATGAAATGTCCCTAGCTGAACCTATTTTACAAGCAGTTCGGAAAGCGGGATATGAAACCCCTTCCCCGATCCAAGAGCATGCGATCCCTCCGCTTTTGGAAGGAAAAGATCTTCTGGGTGTGGCCCAGACAGGAACAGGAAAAACAGCCGCTTTTTCTCTCCCCTTACTCTCTCGGATTGATGATTCGATCAAAGGGGCTCAAATTCTCGTTCTTGCACCAACTCGTGAGCTTGCCCTTCAAGTAGCTGAAGCCATGGAGGGCTTTGCAGAGAATCTGCCCAACTTACGGGTTGTTGCTGTCTATGGTGGCACAGGTTATGGGGAACAGATTCGGGAATTCAAACGGGGTGCACAGGTTGTGGTTGGTACACCTGGCCGCGTAATGGATCACATAGAAAAAGGCTATTTAAAACTGAATAGTCTGCAGGCATTGGTCCTAGACGAAGCAGATGAAATGCTAAGTATGGGATTCATCGACGATATTGAGTGGATCCTTGAACATACACCCAAAGAAAGACAAACCGCACTCTTTTCGGCAACCATGCCCAAGCCTATCCGAAAGCTTGCAGAAAAACACTTACAGGACCCTGAACAGGTAACAATCAAAGTAAAAGCGGAGAACTCCCCGAATATCAGGCAGCGATTCATCAAGGTTCGCCAGCATGAAAAACGGGATATGCTGACCCGCCTTCTCGAGATTGAAAAGTTTGAAGCCATGCTCATTTTTGCCCGCACCAAAAATGCAACCATGGAAATTGCTGAAAAGCTGCAAGGAAAGGGTTACCCTGCTGAACCTCTCAACGGAGACATGCCGCAAACCCTCCGTGAAAAAACAGTAGACCGGTTAAAGAGAGGAAAGATTAATGTTCTGGTTGCTACCGATGTGGCTGCCCGAGGCTTAGATGTCGACCGTATATCTCATGTACTAAACTACGACGCCCCTTTTGATCTTGAATCCTACACGCACCGGATTGGAAGAACAGGAAGAGCAGGAAGAGAAGGAGATGCAATTATCTTCATCACCAATAAAGAAATGAGAATGCTCAATGCTATTGAGCGGACACTGAAAGTTCCCTGTGACCAGTATGTTTTTCCTACCCTGGAAGAAATGAACGAACGACGAGAGGAAGAATTCTTCAGTAAAATCGAACAGGGACTTAAAGGGAACTTGGACGACTACCGCAAAGCCTTGCAGCGATATATTGAGGAATCCGGCAAAGATACTCTTGATGTTGCTGCTTCTCTTGCATTTTTGGAGGCTGGAAAAAAAGCCCTTCGCTATGATAGCATGCCCAAGTCCGAGACAAAAAAACCACGAAGGGAAGATCGTAGAGAACGCGACCGGGGTGACCGACGGGATTCTCCAAGAAGAGAGGGAAGAGACCGTCATTCTTCGCGGGATGAAAACCTCCAAAGTTACCGCTTGGAAGTGGGTGAGTTTCATGGTGCAGAAAAGCGGGATATTGTCGGAGCCATTGCCAATGAAGTCGGGATTGATCCTCAACACATGGGGAAAATCCGTATGTTCAAGGATCACACCTTTATCGACCTACCCAAAGATATGCCGAGAGAAATTTTCGAAGCGTTAAAGACGGTCTGGGTACAAGGACATCAAATGAATATATCCGTGGATAAAGGCAGACCAAGACCTGGAGGTGCAGGTGGTAAATTCCGCAAGGGTTCTGGAAAAGGCAAAAGGTTTGGCAAAGGAAATGACTTTAACAAAAGGTCAAATTCGAAATTTAGGACCTAACTTCTGCCCCTTACTTTTTTTGGGTAATCCAACGGACTGCATTTCCTAGCATATCCAAATATTCCTGGGTGGACATCGTGGAATTATGATGTCCTATGGTCGTGGAAAAAATTCGCCCTTTACCGTGGGTGTTTACCCAGGCGACGGCTTGCGGAAAATCACACCTGCCATTATCTCCGTAAGCTAAGACGGTGGTGCCTTTGTAAATTTCCTGAACATTGTACAACTCACCCTCCGGGGTAAGCCAACCATCTGGCAAATCCTTAATAATTGGGTGGTTGGCGTTTTTCTTTACCTTATTGACAGTAATAGCCGCCTTGGGGCCATGACCTTTGGAGCTGGCACCAAGCATGTCAGTCCATGCCTTTTTCTCCCCATCCTTGACAGGGATATTCCAGTGGTAAGAGTGCATCGCACAGTGGAGAGCGATAGCCGGTTTTCCTGCCTTATGGATATCAGTAATTGATTTCACGAAATCTGGATCTTTTTCATGGGCAAAGCAGTGGTTGTAAACAATGTAATCATATCCATCTGCCCAACCAGATTGGCTAAGCTTAGCTTTACTCTTTTTCTCATCCATCTCGAAAAATATATCCCACTTGGTCGGAACCCTCTCTCTGATCCCCTCACTGATTATATTTTTTTGATTGGGGTAATCATGGCAGCATCCACCTGTCACCATAAATGCTTTAAGGGGCGGGGTATCCTCGTGATGTTTTCCATGAAGGGAAAAAGCTCCGATCAGGCATGAGAGAAGGATAATTTTTTTCATAAAATAGAGTTAATTCGTTATATTTGTAACCTCCGACGCAACACTTAGATAATACTTTTGACAAGCACAGAATCCAATAGATTGAGAATCCAGTCTCGATACCACGAGGGTAAACAAGCTGATATTGAGCTATTTTTTGGAAGGTAACATCGCAAGTCTTCTTCTGAATTGGGAGGGGGACTTACCAGTCACTCTTTTAAACACCACCGCCATTCTCTCGGGGTCATGAAATCCGGATAATTCAGCAATGTGGGAGATAGAGTGAAGAGTTTCAGCCAACAGCCGCTTCGCCTGATTTACCCTTATCTGACAAAGCATCTCCCAGGGCGTACAGCTTACAACATCCTTAAATTTCCTCTCCAAGGTTCTCCTCGAAATTTTCAAATGACTGCAAAGTGTGCCAATGCTTATCGCTTCCTGTAATCTTTCGGTCATGTACGACATAGCCCTCCGGAGCATATCGTCCTGAATAGCCAAATGATTCGCCGAGTGCCGTAACATCACCCCACTCGGGGAAATAAGCTGGCAGGTATTGGAAAGAGTTTCCTCTCCTCGAATCATTTTCTGCATGGAGGCGCCCACCACCATACCCACTTCATCCCAGGGGATGGATATACTGGAAAGCATAGGATATGTGAGACCGCAGACCAACGGGTCATTATTGGCCCCAATGATCGCTACCTCATCGGGAACCCGGATGCCAAGCTCGCTGCAGGCACCAGATAAAAAGCGGCCTAACGGATCATGGACGGCAAAAATACCGCATGGTTTTGGCAAGGCCTTAAGCCAAGCAATCATATCCTGACTTGGTTCTGTAAAAGACTCACTGTAACGCAGTTCCTCAAAACCACTTTCAGTATGATACGAGAAAGGAATATCCTGGGATGATATGGTCTCCATAAACCCCTGAACCCTAAGTTCCGAGTAAGGGGTCCCATTTCCCAGACAGGCAAAGCTTCTAAAGCCCACCTGGGCAAGGGCATTCGCTGCCTCCCGGCCAACGGCCAGGTCATCCACATCCACACTAAAAACATTGGAATAAAGTTTGTGGGTGGCCACGATGATATGGGGAATCTTCAACTTAAGACTCAGCAGTTCATCGGTCTTTTGAGGTAACCACTCCGTGATCAATCCACTGGGCTGAATCTCTTCTAAGATAGGTTTTAGTTCCTCAATACTACGATGAATACTAAGGATTCGATAGTCCTGTTTTCTCCCTGTAAAACTGGAGAGTGCAGGTGTCAAACGCCTAAGGAAAACCTCTGACATCACAATGGCAATTGGATTACTCACTTGCCTTCACAGTAAATATTTAGTGACGCAAATCAAAAGAAATCTCGCAGATAAATGACTTTATTTAAGAAGCCCTCAAGACGCAGAGCAGATAAAATCTTCATTCTTTTTTAAATCTTCTCATGTTATTGAGACAGGCAAGACGCTCAAAATATCCCGCGATTTTGAATCTCTTGATGCCGAAAACACGAAACAATATGATCATTTACCATGCCCACGGCCTGCATGTATGCATAACATATTGTAGAGCCCACAAATGTAAAGCCCCAGCTTTTCAAGGCTCTACTCATGGCATCCGACGCTTCAGTCGTGGATGGGCTATCGGAAAATTCAACCCAATAATTTGTCAGCGGTTTATGATCTACAAACGACCAGATCAGCTCTTTGAAACTTCCCTTGGCTTCGATAACCCTGAGAAATGCACGGGCGTTTTGCCTAGCCGCAAATACTTTTAAACGATTTCTTATTATTCTTGGGTTCTGGAGAATGTGCTCCATTTTTTCATCGCTCCATCCAGCCATTTGAGAGGCATCAAATTGGTGATAAACCTTTCGGTATTCACCACGCTTCTTGAGGACAGTGATCCAACTAAGGCCCGCTTGTGTACCCTCCAAGATTAACATTTCGAAAAGTTTTTGATCATCCAACACTGGCACCCCCCATTCCTTGTCATGGTAGGCCAGGTAGAGAGGGTCTCCCAACGGCCAACTGCATCTTATCCTGTTATCAGGGATCATTTTGATCAAGCCTTAGCCTCTTCCATAAATTGATTAACCGTGGCTATAAACCCTGTTGAGTTCTCCCAGGGAACCCGGTGTCCGGCATCTGGAATAATATGATGAGACAGAGACAAGCAACAACGGGCAAGGTTTTCACCGATCTTGGAATATTTATGATCATCTTCCCCGGAAAGATAAAGTACGGGAACCCCACACTCCTGCTTCAAAAACGGAATCAAATTCTGCTGTCTGCCTTTGGAATAGACAGATAGTAATTTACTGATTTTAAAAGAATCCAAATTCGTCAGCTCTCGGGGAGCTGTGTTAGACCGCTGGCAAAACACCGGGGCATGATCCCATTCATTAAGTAAAGATTCCAAGTCTTCAGACTGAAACCTTTTAGACCAGGCCAAGTCTTTGGCTAAGATATTTTCTCTCGACTCCTCACTGTGAGCTCCAAGGTCGGCTGACACAATGATTACGCCACTCCACAAATGAGGTGAATTGATATAGGCATGCATTGCCAGTCTCCCGCCAAGGGAATATCCGAGAAGGAAAGGTTTCCCTCGGAAAGAATCTTTCCTAACAAGAGAGCAAAAATCTTGAGCCCATTGGGCAAGGCTGGTGGAGATATTATCATAGAGGTCCACTTTTTTGACACCAACAGGCTGAGCTGAGAGGCATAATTTATCCAGAAAAGGATCCCAGACCGAGAAGGTCTGCATGGCACCATGGAGACACCATATTTTCATGATTACCGCTCAGCCTCAGACGAAGCTCTTCCACCCGAATCCGCATCCTCCTCGATATTTTCTAATGTCTTTCCCATGACTTCTTTTGCCTGATCTGCATCTTCGGGGGAAACCTGCACTCGGACCCCGGATTTGGTGGCAAAAATGTGAGGGGCCACGCCGGCGGTTAATTCATCAGGAATGAAAGCCTCAATGCCAAAGGAAGCCAGTTTTAGCTTCAACAACTCCGCTTCCATCAGGGTACCAAAATTTGCAATTGTGATCATTTACTTCATCCAAATTACTTCCCATAGAAAAAGATCACAAACCCAAACGGCTTTATGTAAGGCCAGACAGCTTTAAGATCCCTCAGGTATGAAGTTGGTTCCGATCGAGTGCCTTTTTCTTGTACCCAATCTAAAAAAAGCCCCCGGTCATTTACGACCGGAGGCTAACAAAAAGAATTAAAACAGGTACTTGACCATTAGAAATCGAATTTCAACCCGATTTCCACACTACGCCCAGGAAGCGGACTAAATTGTTTTAAAACAGATGCATGATTGTAAGCTAACTCATCAGTAAGGTTACTACCCTTCACAAATAATTCTCCCACAGAATCTCCAAAATGAACATCATAAGTAGCAAACGCATCCAGTACTGAATAGGCAGGAGTCACTTCTTCATCATCTCCTAAATTATCCTGCTTTAAGGACCGGGTAAGCTTTACACCAAAATCAAGTTTTTCCTGCATCACTTCAAACCCTAAGCCAAGCCTGGATGCCGGAATCCTGGGCAAGTTACCCCCTTCGGTTTTATTCTTTCCGCGGAGGGTATCTCCGTAAAAGGACAATAAGAGATCCCAACCAGCGTTTTCCATGGCAAGCCAGTCAATTTCTAATTCAATGCCTTGAAATTCGGCATCGACTGCTCCATATGCTTTTTCTTCAAGGCCTTCAACACCCGCATCAAATTCATCGGCAAATTTTTCATGTGCTAAGTTCCCATCCGTACCTCTTTCATTACCAGTATGTTCTAATAAAATATAGTCATTGTATTTGGTATGAAAAGCGGAAAACTGCCCAGTTACCTTACCCACGGTTTTACGGACGATAATCTCAACTCCCACGGCAGTTTCGTTTTCGAGATTTGGATTACCAATTTCATAGGCTTCCGTGGCGTGATGGGCTCCGTCTGAATATAACTCAGCAGAGTCTGGTGTACGCTCGGAGTAATTAACATTACCACTGATATTCCAAAGCTCGCTTAGATCATGGGAAACCCCTGCATTTGCACTGAAAGTGGTGTCATCCCGATCAGCAATAGTACTCTCGTATTCCTTTGAAGCACTATCCCAGCGAATTCCACCATTCAAAGTAGTATCATTACTTAAATCATATTCCTCAACAAGGAAAAGTGAGATCCTGCTAGACTCTTCCCCTTTGATCGAGGGATTTTGGGGGTCAGAAGAGGATGTAGCCCCACTGGTGTTCAAATCAGGAAAATCTGACCATGTTCTACTGAGTCCTCCAAAGATACTTTCTTCTCCTACAATTTTGAATTCATCAAATAAACCATGAATACCAAAAACTCCGCGCAGGTTGCCAATTTCATGCTTGAAAGCAATTTTACCTTCAATGCCTTCACGCAGATAGGTGGAGTGGGTATGCCATTCGGCAGTGCCGTTATGATCCTCCCAGCCACTCTCACTGTGGCTGTAGTCGCCGTAACCAATATTCAAATCGATGCCAGTCAACCAGTCAGAATCAGAAACATTGATTTCCGTACGAAACTCGAAACGATCGCTTTCCATTTCAATAAGAGTATCACTTTCGGCATGTTCACCGGGAACCCCGTAATCATTTTCATAGCTCGATAAGCTAAAGCCGACAAAACCGGAATCAAGCATATAGGATGCTCCAAAGCCAAGTATTGAACTATCGCTATGGCTATTTTCGACTTTAGTAAAGGGACCTTTTTCTTCTCCTGTATGATGATTCTCAGTTTTGAAAGAAGGAGCTTCATAATCATTGTAGTCTCTCTTGGATACATTGAGTTGATAATTGAGTTTATCTGAGCTTCCAAAGGCAATGGCTCCGTAACTCAATCCTTCATTTGCACTGGTGTAACTTGAACGCAAAGAAGCACCTGGTGAATCATATGGGCTGGTTGGGATACTCCGGTCGATTACATTGACAACTCCTCCGATCGCACTTCCGCCATGCAAGAGAGCAGATGAACCGCGGAGCACTTCTATACGGTCGACCATTAAAGGATCAATCGGAACAGCATGATCTTCTGACTGGGCAGATACATCAAAAGAATCGGTTCCGTTTTGTAAAACGCGAACCCGGAACTTGTCCATTCCTCGAATAATCGGTCGGTTTGCGGTTGGGCCAAAATGGGTCTGACTAACACCAGGGGTAGCAGACAAGGTCTCTGCAATGGTCGCACCTTTGGCTTTTTCAAGATCATCACCGGAAAGCACACTCCATGCCTGGGTGACATCTGTAGTCTTGGTTCCCAAGGGAGAAGACTCAATGCTTAGGGCTTCAAGTTCAGCGACTGATTCGCTGTTTTGTTTTTCCTGTGCCAAAGCAAAGGAAGAGGCTAAAAATATAGGGATTGATAAAATTTTCATAGATTAAAGTTTAAAGAATTTCAGGAGAAACTTCGGATTGTCCGAAATAATGTAACTCCCTTTTTAGATGAGAAGTTGTGCAATTTCTTACTTGAGGAAGAAATGCAGCCGTTTGGAGAGAAAAAATCTTTAAGCTCTAAGGGGCGGTCCCCGTGCAGAAGTAGCTCCCAAAGCGAAAACGGGGACTATATCTTCAGAATCTACTATTGATACGCCTAAGTCACAAAGGACTGAAGTTGCAAAAAAAGAAAATATGAAAGTGTGCTCGGAACTCTCCCCAAAAAGAATAACGGCACAGACACCAGGATTTTCTTCTGAGGATTCTTGCTTATGGGAAGAACAAGGCTTCCCACTTTTCCCGTGGGGACACTCCTGACCGTCATGAAATAGCGAGGTGTGAAGTCCCGGAGAAACGGTGGAAACCGTAAGGCATCCGATGACAAGCAGGAAAACTATGGAAAGAAAATGTTTCACAAACAAAAATCAAATATATTTATCGCAATGTACTTGCAATAGCAATATCAAGTGATGCTAGATTATCTTTTAAACAGAAACCAAACCTGGACAGTAAATACCTTTTGGCAAATTGATCTGATAGAAAACAGTATGTAACCCAGATTAAAAACTTAGAGTTACTTCTTTAATAGATAATGAAGAGACTGAATGGGCATGTTATCTTTAACTACGATTTAAAGACTTATGCCTCTCCCATTCTCCTTGTCCTGATAGATCGAATTCATCGAACAAACCAACCCAGTCACTTCACTTACAGCATTAATAACGGGAGTAGCCCACGAGCCTTTTGCATAATCAGCAGTGATGGACATTATTTCATCGACCATTTGGTTAATTTTATCTGCAAAAATGATTATCGAGGTAAAGCTCCACGGCCAAACTCTGAATCGAAAAGAAATTGGAAAAGCAGAGGAACCCCAAAAAAAAATTCATTCCTCAAATAGGCAGGGGCAAAAAAAGCAAGTCAATCCACTCCAATCAATCTCATTGAGTGGTAACGGGCTTAGTCAAGAAAACGATCTTTTTCACTGGGACGGGGCACCCGGCAACTCTCACTCTTACCAAATATCTGGTAGCGAAAGCGAGCAATCAAGGCATAGAGAGGGTCGCGTAGAAAAAAGGGAACAAGCCAAAAAATAAAGAAAAGGGACCAGACTCCACCCAGATCCCTTAGAATTCGCAACGCCGCACCTGAACGATAATGCTTTTTACCACCGGTAACATAAACAATGGAATTCAGGCATTCACTTGCTTCCGGGTCTATACCTCGGGCATATTTTCCCTGTAATGGAGCGAACTTAAAAATACCCTGCCTGTCTTGTAAGAGAAGAAAAGTAACCCAGGCATTGCAGAGTCCGCACCTACCATCAAAAAGGATAACTCTCATTACATCATTCACTGGGAACGATCCTACAGCTTTGTAAGGTAGTTTCAATCTCATAGGAAGCAGAGGGTTAGATGATCATAAGATTAAAAAATTCACTAAAATCAGGTAAAGCGTAGATCGATACATCTTACCCAAAGACCCCAAGTTAAATAATTTTATCCAATCAAAACGAATAAAAAAGTACCTTGTATGATTTTTGAAAACTTATAAAAGATTTGCTCAGAATTAAAGATCATGAAATCTATGGAATCTAGGCTTTCTCCAAAATACAGATTCGTCCAAAATGAAAGAATTCAGAAGCATAACTTCACCAATCATTCTCACTTTAGTTTGCTCATTTCTGGAGGCAAAGTCAGCGAAACCAAATATTCTGTGGATTACCAGTGAGGATAACAGTATTGAATGGATAAGTTGCTACGGAAGCAAAAATGCCAAGACTCCCAATATTGATCAATTGGCCAAGGAAGGGTTCCGCTACCTGTACTGCTTTGATAACGGAGCAGTCTGTGCCCCCACCCGGTCCTCCTGGATCACCGGTATGCACTCCATCTCTACCGGGACCCAACCCATGCGCAGCGGCAACGAGATTCCTCCATCCATCAGCTTCTATAACGAGCTCCTGCAAAAGGCCGGTTACTTCACCAGCAATTGTTCGAAAACCGACTATAACCTAAGAGCACCGAGTGGTCGCAACCCCAAGGACTTTTGGAACTACTCAGGAAGGGACTATGCAGGAACCTGGAAAAAACGGAAAGAAGGACAGCCCTTTTTTACGGTTTACAATATTGGAGACAGTCATGAGTCCAGAGCCTTCGGTGATCATAAGGACGAGTCAGTCGATCCTGCGAAAATGATCCTCGCACCCTACCACCCGGACCTTCCCGAAATGAGAAATACTTACGCAAAATATACAAGTGCTATTTCGAGGATGGATTCCTTGGTTGGACAAGCCATCAAGAACCTTAAACGGGACGGACTCTATGAAGATACCATCATTGTCTATAACTCAGACCACGGGGGGGTGCTCGCCCGAAGCAAGCGCTTTCTTTACTCCAGTGGGATCCATTGCCCGTTGATTGTACGTATCCCACAGAAGTGGAAGCACCTTTATCCCGAAAGTAAAAAACCGGGTTCGACCGTCGACCGGATTGTCAGCTTTATCGATATGCCCAAGACCTGGGTCAGCCTGACTGGTGCTGAAATGAAAGACCAGTTTCAGGGCCGAATCTTTCTTGGTCCCCAGACCGAGCCTGAACCTAACTACCATTTCTCTTGGCGTAGTCGGGCAGATGAACGATTTGACTGCGTGCGAGTTGTGCGGGACGAACAGTTTGCATACCATAAAAATTATGCACCCTTTGCTCCCAACGGACAGTATCTTGCCTATATGCACAATATGAAAGCAACGGGTGCCTGGGAAAGACACCATCAGGCAGGAAAAACCAATGCAATGACCGGTCGCTTCTTTGAACCCCGCCCATCGGAGGAATTCTACGATAACTTTCAAGACTTTCACAATATAGACAATCAAATCAATGACCCCCTGCATCAGACCAAGATCAGGGAACTCAGGATGGAACTTCGTCGCCAACAGTTGCAGTATTTTGATTCCGGGCTCATGCCGGAGGAGATGAGAAACCGAATCACCAAGGAGAAAAACACCACAGTGTTTGCATTCGTTCGCGATGCCAAACTCTACCCGTTGGCGAAGTATCTCGACTACGCCGATCTTGTCCTCACCAGAAAACAGAAAAATCTCAAGACTTTCACTGAGGCTCTTTCCGATACTGACCCGGTTATACGCTACTGGTCGGTGATTGGCCTGCTTCTGCTCGAAAAACAAGCCAAGCCTGCAATTTCAGATCTGAAAAAAGTTCTTGGTGATCAGGATGAGATCCCACCTTTTGCAGCCTGGGCAATTTACAAAGCAGGTGATAAATCTTTTGCAAAAAAATGGATGCTTCAGACCATCAATGAAAATCCTGAAAACAAAACACTGGCCAATATTTTCGATTGGATGAAGCAGGAAAGTTTCTCCATCCTATCCAAAATACCCGAGGGAAAACTACCCAAAAAAGGTCTACTTAAAGATGTAGTTAACCGCTACAAAGCCCGCATCTAACCATCGGGGTGATATCCAACAAAGTACTTTTGCAAAGCCGGATATAGTTCCCCCCATGACTTCGACACCTTCCTTTCTGGCCAATGAAATCATCTGACAGGCCAAGGCTGAACTAGTGCAAGGAGGAAAACCCTATTATGACCAGGTCATTCAAAGGGACGGCAACATGATCTTGGCCTCTCCTTTATGGGTTACGAAAAATAATATCTTTCAGTCCCCGTTGATGTAAGTAATAGAACGCCCCCCATTTCAGTTGACTATATCTGCACACATGGGAGCGTTGTTGTATGGTACCTTGTAATATTTCCTGCTCCGTCCATGCATCGCTTGTCGGTTTTTTGATCACGACCTTGACTACTTTCAGTCAGCCAGCACAGACAAAAGCTGAACTTCCCGCTGAGGACACCCTGATCTATGAAACTATTGGTATCATGTGTGCCAAAGGTACAGGCTTGGGCAAGATGCAGTTCACAGAAGCTCAGATTGAAATGATTCTGGCAGGGATGAAAAAAGGGTTTTCCATGAAAGTAATGCCCCCGGAATATGCGGCCGTTCAGGAAAAAGTGCAGGCTATAATGATGAAAAAAATGCAGATATCTCGGCAAGCTGAACAGGCAATTATGGCTAAAGCAGCCGAAGGAAATAAAGCAAAGGGTAAGGAATACCTAACCCTACTGAGTAGACAAGATGGTGTACAAAAAGATCCTTCCGGCTTTTATTATGAAATTCTAAAAAAAGGGGAAGGAGCAAGTCCAACCATGGAAAATTCTGTTCGTCTGCACTACCACGGCACCCTGATTGACGGAACCGTTTTCGACAGTTCCGTAGATCGTGGACAGCCCGCAAACTTTCCCATGAGTGGAGTAATTAAAGGATTTTCAGGAGGACTTACCAAGACACAGGTGGGTGGAAAAATCCGAATTTATATCCCCAGCGAACTTGGATACGGAGACAATCCCAGACCTGGTGGGAAAATCAAACCTGGAGACACCCTGATTTTTGAATGTGAGCTCTTAGAAATCAACTAGCCTCTCTTCAGTTCACCTTTCCCAGTAAACAGGTGCTAGCATGGCAGTAGGTATAAAGGTAAAGAGTTATATTTGAAGGAATGTAATACCTATTCAGGTGAAGATTACTGGGCTTAGGGACTCCATTTAAAATCTGCGAAAACAACTTTGGTTATATCGGACCCAGGCCTTGGCATGATCCCAATATCGTCAGCAAGAGACCAGTCACTCAGACCAACTCCATGACTCATTAACTGCTTTGCCCGGATGCTTATGCTTTGCCAATCATTGGAAGCGGTGATGTCTAGCTCAGTGGTAAATCGGCGGTTTGCACTAAGAACTACTTTTTGTGGTTGGGTGCAGTAGAATCGAAAGCTAAGCTTGGATCCCCCGGGTGCTTTCCATTTTGGGTCAGAGAACTGGATATTCTTCGTTCCCCTTCGATTGTCAAGGGGGCGAAACCCCAGTACTCCCCCCACCCCTTCCGCTGGTCCGACATGAGACCATTGTCCAGTTCCTTCGGAGTTTAAATCGGATTTTTTATCCGTAGCCACCGCCTTACCAAGCCTGGATGGAATGACTGCCTCGAAATCCGAGGATAGAACGCTGTTGTTATGGTAACGGATATTGGCATAGGAAAATAAATAATCATCCACATTCATAACTGGTAGCTTGGTCACCCAGGTATTCCCCTGCCTGACCGAATTCACATCCCTCCAGTAGCGGGCAATATTATTCGATGTCTTCAGGCACTGGTAAACTTGAATTTCCTTAATTTCTGCTGGGCTTGCAGGAGTCAGGTGCAGCACGGGCACACCATCTGCATCAAGTTGTATTTTCGACTGGGGTCGCTCTGGCCAGAAATGTTTTTTGCCAAGCACATGCTTTTCCAGCCATAGCTGACAATTATCTCCGAGCTTTTCGGTATTGTGATGCCCGCGTGCCTGAACAGCAAAATCCCAGGGTACTCCGGACTTAAAGTTTTTAAAAGTTTCACATCCCCGCTCATGACCACCATGATGATCATTGGAACCATTCAGCCAAAGACTGGCCGCGGTAATATAAGGAGCATGGGCTTGCGGGGCCACGGCCGAAAGATACAGTTTTTGTCCCGGTGATTTCTCCGGTGCCTGGTATGGGTTGTTGTGCATCCATACCGCTCGATCTCGATAATAGTTAATCCAGCCAATCCCAAAGTAAGAAACAATCGCCTTGACCCGGGGGTCCATTCCCAGGTTCCACATAATCGTACCTCCATAGGAATACCCCTTGGCACCTATACGACCCGGGTCCACTTCTTTTTGAACCAGTAAATAACTTAGGGCTCTCCGTTGCACCGCATTCCATAAATAATGAGAGGTTGCTTTTGGATTTGTGGTTTGGCTACCGTCAGGCATGCGGTCATAGATCAGGGTATGGCCCATTTTTTTGGCCTCCATATGGCCATGGGCCAAAGCATCCGGATACTTCGTGTAATCACTCCGCTTATTAATCCCGGAGTAATCATGAGCCATCACTGCCCATCCATCATTCACATATTTCATATCGATGGCGGGACCACCCATCCATCCGTGGACATTCAACAAGCCGGGTGCCATTTTCGTTCCGGCTTTTACTGCATACTTACAGAAAATACGAACCTCCTCTGCGTTCACATACGCACTAATGTAGGATTCCTTGAAAAAAATTCCTCCTTTTGTTTCCTGCCGAACGATATCCTCTTTAAAACCACCCTTATCCGGATTGTAATCCCTCCATACCTCGGGCGGAGTCAGTAAAGGTGTGGCCTTGGCAACTGTTAGTAAAATGCTCAGGAGAATTACTGGATATGGCATAAGAATAATTTAGAGGGTAAAAATTGTAAGAATTATATGCGAAAATGGATAACAAAATTTTCAAAATAAACAACCTACTCTTTTACACATGAGAGTAGACCAGACATTTAGAATACAGTTATCTGTAACAGACAGCAACCAGATGGGTAGTAAGCTTAGTTAAACTCAGTAGTAGTTTGAATGCGTATGTGTTTACATAACTGAGGGAAATTTTTACCGCTCATCTTAATGAGCTTTTCCCCAGCCAAGGTGAGGTCCGTATAGTATTGATTTAAAAAGTACGAAGAGTGCTTCGGCTATGGGCAACCTCAGTTTCTACAAAGCAGAGGATTTTACATCTTTTTTTAAATTTCTAAAGCTGCATGCCCAATTATGTACTTCCCACCAGCCAGTCCTTCAGGACCATAATATTGGGAAATTCAGGGATCCACGATAATTCAGCAGGTAAGTCGGTAGTGAATTCACAACGCAACCGTACAGGATGAGCTCCAGACTCAATCGCTGCATATTGGTTGTAAATTCGATCATCAACCAAAATGGTTTCCTCCGGCTTGAGCTCGTACTTTTTATAACAATCTTGGAGCCGGTCTCTTTTGGCATTGTCATGCATAAATTCTCCGTGCTCCACACATTCAATGGTTAGAAAGTCAGTAACAGGTGCCAGTACATCATCCAAATATGCTTTTTTCGCTTGGACATCGTAGGTCGCCGACATTGTAAACTGTCGGTACCCCCGCTCATTGAGTTTATTAAGTGTTTCGATCACCCCAGGATACAGAGGGCGATTTCTGAAAAATTCTTGGTCGGCACAAAAGTCCTGGTCCATTTCGTTGCCATGTTCCGCATGGGTCTTCAACTCTAGGGCACCGTACTCGGGAACGATCGGAAGAACCTCGGGAAGCTGTTCCCACTTCAAGCCCTCATACTGTTCCCGGTACTTGGGATGACTAGTCAAGAAATGGTAGTAAGCATAATTGAGATCGGCAAGAACCCCATCCACATCCCAGAAAATATTTTTTATTTCGGACGGTTTCACTTACTTCCCTGAGCCCTTCCAAAGATCAATCGAGGTAACATTTTTTTGGGAAGTAACTGGGATACTTCTCCCATCAGCGACCTGTTCATCCAACCAGGGATCAGGTTTTTAACTTTATCGGGATAATTCCTTGCAAGATTGGTGGTTTCGCTCCGATCCTCTTTCAATTGGCAGAATTGCTCATTCTCAGAACCAAGATTTTGCAGTAATAATTTCCCATATCCCTGACGAATGGAAAACCTGCCCTCGATATCTCCATAGCCAAAATCATCCGCGAAGATAAAAATTACATTGGCCTTTGATTCATTTCCCTGAAGACAATTGTTGCACAACCCAAGGGATGAAGCCAAAAGTAAGAATTGCTGTATGAACTTAGTCATTAGCTCTTGTTAGCTATCTCAAAGGCAAGTGTCGAACCATCAATAAGTGTGATACAACATATGCTCGGGAAAGCCAGTATTATACCCTGCATCCCGTAGACAAACCCTAAAAATGTCCACGCCTTTGGATAAAGCTTTTATCTCTAATGGCTACATCATCCTCAATTTTCTAAAAACACCTGATGCGGATAAAGCCTAGTCATAAAACTTGACCGACTCGGACTGCAAATAGAAGCGGTCGTGTAAGCTTGGGTGTAAACAGTTCCCTCGCCGGCAACCTGACCCATATGAGGCGTGCAAGCTCTCTTTGGTTCAATTGCTAACCATATCGCAACCGATATCCTCGGTAAAAATCCAAAGAATGTTGGGCCGTTGTTGTTGTTGTTTTTTTAATTTTTAGTATCCAAAAACAGACCAAGTGCTTGGAAACTCCACACAAAAAACGGCACCATTCATAGCAAGAAAAAAGGAAATAAAGTAATCTTACAAAAGGAGTTTATTCAAAAAATCCTGACGACTCACCTCAGGCAGGGGCCGGTCTTTTTCCCAATATTGCAAGTAACATTCCACGCCGATCTTCTCGCAGGCTTCGAGCATGATCTCCCCAAAGATTGGGCTGTGTATACCATTGGATCCACTGCTAGTTGGAAACTCGCGATTCACATTGTAAAAAAGATGAAGGGGTGGATCATCCTTGGAGAGGTGAGTAATGGGGGAACATTTAAGGGCAAGCTGCTTATACTTTTCCCAGTCCCTCATCATATCCTCAGCTGTTTCCGCCCCAAATGGTTGGTAAGGCATGGGGTTTGCGAATGTTTTCTCCCCGATTTTTTCCTTGATCAGAAAGGGATTCATCGTCGTCTGTGCCCCGGCCACCTGAGCCCCAGATATTCGGGAGGAGAATCGTTTGACCGGATCAGGGTTATTCGGCTCCGCGATATCATCGTGCAAGGCTATCAACAGACTGGAGCACCCACCAGCGGACCCCCCTGTTGCCACAATTCGGCTAGAATCAATTTTCCATTCGTCTGCTTTGAAACGAAGAAACTGAACCGCTCGGAGGGCAGAGTTCAGCATCGCAGGTTGCAAAGCCCCTTCATTGACCAACGGATAACTGATTGAAGCAATATGATAGCCTTGCTTGAGTTGATGGGGTCGGAGGACTTCATCTTTTTTTCCCCCCATCCAACCTCCCCCATGGATTTGTAATAAAATCCCCACGGGTTGGGCAGATTGGAACTGCCAAAAATTAATCAGCTCTTTGGGATGAGGCCCATATTGAACATCTTTGAAAGTAGGAGGCAGGCTGTTATCTTTTTGAGAGATATTTTGGTTACCCTGGGAAAGGAATACGAAGCTACAAAAAGATAATAACTGAAATATTCGAAATAAGCACTTCATGGAATTGACAGATTACTTTTTGGATAAGTCGACGATGTAATCAAGCATAGAAGCAAACTCTTTGATGGAAAATGATTGCATTAAACCAGCGGGCATCATGGAGTTTGGCATTTTGGTGCGCTCGGTAATATCTGCTTTGGCAATTTGATGCTCTTGGCTGGCCATATCCCGCATAATTAATTGATCGGTGGTCTCGGATGTAATGAAACCCATTACAGCATTGCCATCTTTCAGAGTGACCAAATTGGTAGCAAATCCCTGGGCGATGGATTTCCCAGGGTTAAGGATGGCTTCAGCAAGTTCATTTCTGGGGTAGATCGCCGCAATGTTACCAAGGTAGGGACCTTTCTGGGGTTCATCCTCACTCACCGTGTGGCAGGTGTTGCAGGCAGCCTTCGTAAATATCGCCTCCCCGTGGGCAGGCACGCCTTTGGTACCATTCACCTGAGCAAGAGCGTCTTCCACGGAAAGGGTGGAAACTTTTGGAGTGGCGTCGACTTCATTGGGATCGATCTTGAAATGCCGCAGGGCACGCTCCGCTGCAGCACGCACAGCCTTGTCTTGATCTGCGGTAGCTTGGATGATTTGTTCGTCGTAATTTCGGTTCTTTAGATCCACGGCCGCATTGATAAGGAGGACCCGTCGGGCAGGATCCGCCCAATCATTTTCAATCAGTTCTATGGAGCTAGATTTGGCCTCAGCGTTCGCGTTGGAACGGCCGGTAATTTCCATTAATCCAGCGTATACCCAAAAGGTTTTCCTATCTTTGGGCTCACCTTTGGCAATTTCTGCAAGCTCTGTCTGATAGGCGTCTATCCGTCCATTGTTTTTGAGGAATAGGTCTTTGGCAGGGCGTAAGGCAGTCCAGTTGCCCTGCGCTTCGATCGCCACAATACTATTTATGATCGCACCTAAATATTTTGGACTTTTCCCATTGAGCAAACATTTGACGATGATGCTAAGATCATTCCCTCTCATTTTATTTTTTGCGGGCGCAGAGGCCAAAACATCGAGCCCATTGGCAGGTGGATTTTTGAGACCAGAGAGCTGGGATGATAAAACCGGGATTAAACTTGAGTCGTACTTGGCGGATTCGATCAGTGAGTTCAAGGTATCGTTATCCTGTATTCGGTTGGCAGCGAGCAGGGCAAGAAAATCTCCCACTTGATCTTTGGATTGCTTCCAAAGAGCTTCACGAAGGGAGTCAAGGATACGACCTGACTGTTCCCAGGTGACCATCTCGTAGTAGGGACCACGGGTATCGGGACGACCACCCCAGTGCTTCCTGTCCCAAGCTTTTTCTTTGTGGTAAAGACGGGCAAGGATTTCGAAGGAATGCTTGAACAATTGATTTTTTCGGTCGGAAAGCTCGGGGAGCAATTCATCCACCACATCCTTTTTGTGCATGCGCATCAGTGCGAGAGATGCACCGCGTTTCTGGGCATTGGTAGATTGTTTGTCTTTAAAAACAGTAAATGCGGATTTTTCTGCTCCAAGCTGGGCAATCCCTCGGTAGGCAACATGGGCAAGGGTGGCATCGCTGTGTCCGAGGCTATCTGCAATCGCCGGAGCGACTTCGACATGGCCCTGGCGGGTAGCGGAAACAATGGCTTCGAGCCGGGTACGGAGATCGGCACTTTTCGCCCCTGCAAGCAGTAGATCGACGGGGGCTGAACCGGACTTACCAGCGGTGCGAAGGTCGAGCCCAAGATCTCCCAATGCACGCATCACCAAAGCAGACAGGCTGGGATCGGAGGCGAGAGGATGAAGTTGTTCGATAACTGGTGCGGCATTTTTCGACAGAATACCTGGTTGAGAAAGGGTAAATAGGGCGAGGGCACGGGTACGAAGCTCTTTGGATTTATCAGCGGCAATGGATTGTAAAAGGGAGGTGGTATTTGCGGATGTTTTGCGGCGGAGGAGCACGCGCTGGGCAGCAAGAGCACGCACCTGACTTCCGCCTTCAAAAATTTCGACGAGTTCGTGGTCGGCAAGTTTCTGAAATTCAGGGAGTTCTTCGGGAGTGAAGCCTTTGAGGCGGGTTTGGATAACATAGCCATGATCGGGGCCCTTCCAACTAAAACTGGATGGCCCTTTCCAACTGGCCTGATATACGCGACTCATACCGTCGACATCTGCATCCGTGGGCCTGGGAACCTGAATGAACCGTTCAGGTTTAGAAGTTTCCACAAAGCCGGCACCCCGTCGCTCGACAGTATGCTTCCAAAGACCAGCAGTACCCCAGTCGCAAGTAAGGGGGGCGCGGTTCCATTTTGCAGGAAACCCGGGTTCGTGCAGGTACATACCTCCGCAACCGGAGCCACCGCCGTAATCGGCAAGCGGGGCGATGATTTCGTCGGGAAAGTTTAAATAAAGCCTGGGGTAGCCATGGTCATCCAATCCACTGAAGTGGTGAAAGCGCACATTCCAACCACCCCCGTCGTTGGTGTTGTCCCGGCCAAAGAGATCGAGCAGGGGGCTTGTGGGTACGGCCAAAATGTTGCGGGTACCGTAGGAAAAAAGCTCAAGGCCGGAGCCATCCGGACGTACACGGACCACGCCTCCACCACGAACTTGAAGCTTTCGACCATCACTACCGGTTGCTTCGTAAAACCCAAAATCTCCGGTGGATACATAGAGCCAGCCGTCAATGCCTAGATCAAGGCCGTTGGTGGTGTGGTCAGCTGGCCGTTCCTTAAAACCAAAGGCAATGTTGTCGACCAGGCGTTTGTTTTCCTCGGCGATCCCATCGCCATCACGGTCGTAATATACTGAGAGGTGTGGAGGGTGGAGTACATAGAGCCTGTCTTGATCCCAGATCAGCCCACGAGGGGAATCGATCGAGGGGATAAATTCGGTGACTTCGTCGGCCCGGCCGTCTCCATCCTTATCGCGTAGACGGAGCACCCGCCCTCTGTCTTTGTCACGACCAAGAGAACCACACCCATCGCTGGATACATAAAGGTCGCCCGCGGGAGAGGCGGCGACATAGACAGGATAGTTGGCGGTCTGCCACGGAGCGTATAGGGTAAGCTCAAACCCTTCGGGCACTTTCACGCCTGCAAGCACCTTGGCTTCTTCTTCAGCAGACAATTCGACGATGCTTGGCTTGATGTTACCCGATTTGGCATAGGGATCTGCACGAAGGGGGCAAAGAGCGGATACAATACCCAAGGATAAAAGGATGAAGAGTGCTAGACGATTTGGAACTCGCATTTACATATTTTATTTACTTGGGACACGGGGGCAACCCCGTACTTCTTTCAAGACTTAATTACTTTTTGTGCCGAGGGCTTTACCGATGTGATCGGCGACTTTTTTTCCCAATAATGCGGACCCTTGTGAAGTGTAGTGCACATCGCCCCTTTTACGGAATAGGGAGGCATCGAGTGAGGAGCTGAGCTGATGGAGGTCGTTGATCGCCACTCCGTGCTTTTGCATGATTTCAAGGGCAACCTTGTTGTATTTCAACTCATCGCCTGCAAATCGACCTATTTCGCCCTGCGGGACCTTGGTGGTGGATGCCCAGATCAGTTTGGCTCCAGTTTTCTTCAATCGATGAACTAGTTGCTCAAGGTTTTTCCTATATTGAGCAATGCGGACGGATTGGGTGCCATTTACTTTATCCCGGTTGCCCACCGTTTTAACCTCTGGGTTCCTGTAGCAAAGGTCGTGCAGCCCCCAATTGAAGTGAATGAGGTCCCACTTGGTGCTGCCCAGCCAGTTGTCGAGAGCGGATAGCCCGCGTATGGTGTCTCCACAGTTGGCTTTCGGCCGACTGACAAAGGCTTTCTCCCGCAAGTGGTGAATAACTTCGGGGGTGTAACCGATGGAAATGGAGTCCCCAATGAGCAACACTTTAGGCAGGTCGTTATCAGATGGCTTGCTTTCAGCATAAATACCTTTGGCATCCCTAGCTGGAGTGTAAAAGGAAGAGGTTTTCTTGGAGCCATTGTATTTTAAATTGGCGGTAGGCATAAGAGAACCTGTTTGGCTGATCCACTGATCGAACTTCTTTTTCATGCGATTGACCAGTCCTGAGCTTTGCGATGCCAGGTTGGTAAGTTCTCCACGGTCTTTGGCAAGGTTGTACAACTCGGTGGAAGAGTCTTCGTAACGGATAACCAATTTATAATCCCCCATGCGCACCGCACCGGATGGACCCATGCTGTTAATATGGTGGTAATGAGGATAATGAAAGAAGAGGGCTTCCCGTTTGAGCTTATTCTTTGATCTATCGAGCAGGGGCTTGAGGGAGATACCATCCAGATGTTGCTTGGGTTCGAGAGGCAAACCGGCGAGGTCGAGCAAGGTGGGATAGAAGTCCGTACTGACCACCGGTTCTGTCAGGGTGGTTCCTTTTTGTTTAAGCATAGGGGCATCTATAATCAGAGGCACGCGGATGCCCCCCTCATAGACCCACGCCTTGCCTGCCTTGTTGGGCAGAATGGAGGTGACCGAAGATGGGCTGGAACCGGTGGAGAGTCCGCCGTTGTCGGAAAAGAAGAGCAGGATGGTGTTGTCGCGCAGATTCAATCGCTGAAGGGTGTCGAGCACACGGCCCACGTTTTCATCGAGGCTTTCCACCATCGCGGCATAGGTGGGGTTGTCCTGACGGGAGTCGGCAAAGCTGTTGTGAACCGAAACGCCTGAAACTTTCTTTTTGCCCAAGCCCATCTTTTTTGCTTTTACCTGGTACTTTTTGAGCAATTCTGGCTTCGCTCCGAGTGGGGTGTGCACGGTGTAAAACCAAAAGTTAAGGAAGAAGGGACTGTCCTGCTTATCTTCAATGAAGCGGATGGCGTGATCGGTCAGGGCATCGGTTAAATAATCCCCCGGCTTACCATCTTCGAGACCAGGTACATTGGTGTTGGGGTGCTGCTTGCTTCGGTAAGGGAAAAGAAAGGAGCCTGGTTGTCCCATTTTGTGCCCAGCCACATTGAGGTCGAACCCGTGGTTTTCGGGGTAGTTTTCAGTGCCCTTTTGGTGGTGTGCCTGGAGGTGCCACTTGCCCACATGAGCGGTGGCATAACCATGTTTCTTAAAAGCCTCCGCAAGGGTGAGGTCCTCGCTGGGCATGTTGCCTTTAACTACTGGGGGGTCGAGCCGATATGCAGGGCCTTTGGCTCCCATACTTCCACTGTGGTTTGTCAGCCGGATACGGCTGGGATACTTGCCGGTAAGGATACTGGCACGGGTGGGCGAGCAAACGGGATTGGCCGCATAGGCGTTGTCAAAAAAAACACCATTTCGGGCAAGGGCATCGAGCCGCGGGGTTTCATAAAAAGTGCTGCCCGTTACCCCGAGATCCGTATATCCAAGGTCGTCGACCAAAAATAAAATGACATTGGGTTTGTCTTGCCGTTGGGCATAGGCAGAACACACGAGGGCGAAGCAAAGAGCGAACAGTTTAGAGAAATTCATGCAGGTTCTATTTTTTTGATAAAAACTTTACCAGAGTCGAGAACGGATTCCATTTTTTTAAACTTTCAATTGGCCGGGCTCATGGGGATAGTGAGATAGACCATGAGCAGTTTGGTAGATCCAAAAACCTGAGTGGCATAGATCAACAGGTGCTTCACGCAATTCACTGACCTTCATTATTTGGGCTCACCTCTACAAATTATTCCCATAATTCCCCCCCGATTTACAGTTCCGGTTCTCGCTCTTGCTCAGTTAAATTCCTAGGCTCTGTATTTGTCTCGGCCAAGGGTGCCGCAACCATCGCCGGCCCCATAAACAAGAACATAACTACCGCCCAAAATCTTACATCTCGTAAATACTACTTTTGAGTGACCCAAGTAATGCCATTGGCCACAAAATCCAAAAATTCTCTACTTTCAACCGTCTCATTGTGATGCCCCATAGTGGTGGCATAAAGCCTGAAACCATCTTTTTCCTTCACCCAGGCCAGTGCCTGAGGCTCAAGTGGCTTATGCTGAGATCCGTTATCTCCATGAGCTAAAACCTGGGTTCCATCCATCACCGTTGGAACCATGTAAAGTTCTCCCTTGGGCGTTCTCCACTTTGGAGGTAAACCTTGAACCACAGGATGGTCCTTCTGATCTTGAGCAATGGTTACATCGTAGGGCACATGGGGACCGTGACCGAGGGAAACAACTCCAAGCATCTTATTCCAATTTTTATCTTCAGGTTTCCCTTTAATGTAGGGGTGATATGTGTGCATGGCACAGTGCATGGCAATCAAGGGAACCCCTCCTTTGTGAACGGATATGATTTTATCGATGAATTGCGTATCATCTTCGCGGGCAAAACAAAAATTGTAGAAGATAAAATCATATCCCTTTGCCCAATCATCATTGCTGAGCATGCCCTTCATCCTCCGGGGGTCCATTTCAAAGAGAATATCCCACTTTACCGGGAGTCGCTTCGCCAATTCTTTGGTAAGGATTTCCTTTTGTGCGGCGTAATCATGATGTCCGCCACCGGTGACTAACAAACCATTCAAAGGTTTGGACTTCAATTCGGCATGAGAAGCGAACTGTATGAAGAAAGGAAGAAGTAGAAAGAAGCGATATTTCATAAGAATATTATGGGGGAGAATGATAATAAGTTTATTCCTTGATCGGCACAATCCAAACATTACGAAAACGAACAGGGTTTCCATGATCCTGAAACTTGATCGGACCCTTATCCCCATGTTTTTTATATGCAGACACTGCATGAGGCCCGCGCCAACCAGTACCTCCCGTAATTTCAAGATTGTTGTGTATCACATGACCGTTATGGATAACATGGAATTTTGCTTTTCGTGTAACTTTCCCCTGCAAATCAAATTTTGGCCGGACAAATGTAATATCATAACTCTGCCATTCCCCTGGAAGGCGACATGCATTCACTAGCGGCTTCGCCCGTCCATAGATAGCACCACATTGCCCGTCAGGGTAGGTGATATTCTGGTAAGAATCAAGGACCTGAATCTCATATTCACCCATCAAAAAGACTCCACTATTCCCACGTCCCTGCCCGCTACCCTTTGCCGCTTTAGGCGTTGCAAACTCAATGTGTAAACGGCAGGAACCAAACTCCTGTTTACTCATCAAATACCCTCCTCCACGAACAGATTCCAATGCCCCGTCCACCAATTTCCACTTGGTTGGCAAGCCATTGCGTGAGACCCAATTCCCAACTGTCTTTTGGGTGCCATCAAATAACACCAGTGCTGCTTTGGGTGGTTTGGCAGCTTGGGGGTTGTAAGGTTTGGGTTTTACAATAGGTGGCTGTGGTTGTTTCTCGGGATCCGTCTCATGGACTTTAATGCCATCGATATACATATACTCGGTCTTCCCTCGCATTTCCTTGCGAATAGTAGGCCCGCTTTTTGCAAAAATGCCACAGGTTAAGGTTGCGGCAAGAAAAGATAAAACTAACAATTTCAACATAAGCCCCATATCGTATCATCCGAATATTTCTGTCAATTTCATTGCCCCGTAGAAGCGAACTTTAAAAATTAACCTAATTAAAAAGAACTATGGATAAAATTTTTCTCACCAGTACCCTCATTTTTCTGCCCCTCTACTTTCTCTTTGGAGGAAACGGACTTTCTTCAGAAATTACAGACTTAAATGCCGCAGATATATCCTTTCAAAAAGAAAAGGAACTACCATACCTTCAACATCCATTTATTAATTCCTCTCCCGCGGATAAAAAAGACCAACTTAGCGTGGGTCGACTCGGTATCGATGGAGGAAATAAAAACCAGGTGCTAAAATATGCTCACGAATTGGCTGATCCCTCGAAGAATCCAAAAAATGGTAAAACCGATAGTCTTTTAATTGCTTACCAAGGAAAGCTCCTTTTCGAATCCTATTTCAGGCGGGGAAGAATCAATTACCCTCACTACCAAATGTCGATCACCAAGTCCTATACTGCCTATGCGATTGGCCGAGCCATCCAACTAGGACACCTCTTCACAGACCAGTCACGACCTTCCTGAATGGAATTAAGCTAGATCAATTGGCAAAAGGTGCGGACAGGATCACCCTGCATCAAGCCATGCAAATGAGTTCTGGTATTCGGCTACCTCAGAAAAAGATCCATACAGTAATCAAAAAGCCGAATGCATTACGAGGTCAGGGACAAGCCCAAGCTTACCTACAATTTTCTCAACCAATACAAACGGGAGGTACAAGTTTTAAATATCAAGCAGCAGATCCCGTTCTAACCATGCAGGTTTTACATGCCGTCGTCCCCGGGTCAGCTGAGCAATTTATTAGAAAGGAATTACTTACACCTCTTGGCATTATCAATTACGGGTGGCAAGAGGATCTGAGCGGTTATCCGAAATCTGCGGCAGGCTCGAGTTTTCTTTCAAGAGATATGATTAAAATGGGAATTCTCACCCTGAACAATGGAATATGGAATGGAAAACAACATATACCCAAAAAATTTGTCAAACTTGCCAACTCTCCACTCACTACAAGTTATGGCGATAATAACTACGGCTATTTTTGGTGGAACCAGATGCTTGAAATCGCAGGGCAAAAATATCCGGTTTCTCAGGGCAGAGGAGCTGGCGGGCAATTTATTTTCATGTTCCCCACCCTTGAACTTGTAGTCGTTGCCACTGCCCACAACGAGGGAATGGGTAAGATGCTTAAAGAATTACCGCAACGGCTTATTCCCTTTTTTATTTAAAGAACTAAAATACTGAGTGTAAGAATCCGAATTCCTTACTAAAACGGAAGTATTCCCCGATTTTCTTACAGGAAATATCGACTCTAAAATGACCGCCGGCAAACACTTGAGACCGATTCCTGTTTTACAAAAGGAATTATTGGATTTTTCGTGTGCGAATCCTTCATGGCTGCACTCATTTTTTCCACCATCTCGGGATGCATTATTGCAATGTTATTTTCTTCCCCAATGTCTTAGGATAAATCATACAACTCGATCGGTGAATTTGGATTCTTACGAACATGTAAACGAACCCCTTTCCATTTGCCCATTCGCACAGCCTGCTCACCACCCATCTCATGGAATTCCCAGTAGAGATATTCCCTTTTTTTCTGCTCCGTCTTTTTACCCAAAAGTGTGGGAGCGAAGGATACACCATCAATACCATCAGGTTTTTTGGTATCCGAAAGTTCGCAGAGAGTTGGTAATAAATCCCATCCAGCTGCGACATGGGCACTTATTGAACCAGGCTTAATTTTGCCAGGCCACCACGCCACAGTTGCCACGCGAATTCCTCCTTCGTAAAGATCACGCTTATATCCCTTAAGCGGTCCGTTGCTGTTAAAGAAATCTGGTTGATGCCCCCCCTCTTTGTGAGGACCATTATCGGAGGTAAGAATGACCAGAGTGTTATCAGCAATCTTTAATTCCTCAAGCAAGTCTATGATCCGCCCAACATTTTCATCCACATGCTTCATCATTGCAGCGAAAGCGGCAACGGGGTTATGAATCAAGGCACCGCCATATTTGCCCTGCATCTTTTCGAACTGAGGGAACTTCTTCCTCCAAGGGGCAATCCGTTCTTCAGGCGACTGCATAGCGGCATGAGGAATGGTAAAGGGGACATAACAAAAAAACGGATTATCTTTGTTTTGGCGGATAAAACTCAAACACTCATCCGCAATCAAGTTATGCGAGTACTGCTTTCCCTTGAGGTCTACCTTCTCCCTGTCACTCCACACATGGGTTGGATAAAAATTGTGCGACTGTCGCTGACAGTTCAGCCCGTAAAAACGGTCGAAGCCCTGATTAATAGGATCACCTTCTGAGCCAGGCGAACCCAAACCCCATTTTCCAAACATACCAGATACATAGCCCGAGGATTTAAGCACTTCAGGTATAATTTTTGCGTTGGATGGCAAAGGTTGCTGGCCTTCAGGTTTGATTTCCTTATTTCCGCGGATGAAACCGTGACCGGTATGGTGACCCGTCATTAAGCTCGAGCGGGAAGGAGCGCAAACCGTACTCGATGCATAAAAGTCAGTAAGTTTCATGCCTTCCTTTGCCATCCGGTCAACATTGGGGGTTGTAAATTTTTTCTACCCAAAGCAGGAAAAATCTCCATACCCGGCGTCATCTAACATGATGTAAATAAAATTCGGTTTCTTTGCCTGGAGAAAACCGGCAGTAAATAAGCTAATAAGAGGGAAGATTTTGAGTAAATTCATGATTATTTTAATAAAAAAAATATAAGAGAATCAGTCTATCAAGTTCACGCTCTAATTGTAGATTACATTAAGAATATTTTTCCGAAGAGTCTTCTGCTTTTACACTGCATAGTCAGAGGAGTAAGGGTAGTAGTTTTCCCTCGCAGACTGCTCAATTTTTCTTTATGAAAATAGATATGGACGACCTCAAAACCATTGTTGAACTCTCCCACGAATTTGGAACGCCAGAATATGTAAAAGGTGGAGGGGGTAACACTTCCTTCAAGGATGAAACCACATTATGGGTCAAGCCATCGGGTACTACCCTCGCCGGTTTGCAGGAAGACACTTTCGTTACCTTAAATCGAAAGAAGGTAAACGGGCTTTACGCTGTGGAAACTCCAAATGACTCTCAGGCCCGGGAGGAGTTGGTAAAAAACTTTATGGGCGAAGCCGTACTCAACGACGCAGGTAGGCCATCAGTGGAAGCTCCATTACATAATATTCTTGAAACCAAGTTTGTTGTTCATACCCACGCGTTATTGGTAAATGGTATGACCTGTGCCAAAGAAGGCGAAGCCGTTTGTAAACGACTTTTCCCTGATGCCTTATGGGTAGAATATATTGATGCCGGGTACACACTTTGTATGGTCTTGAAAGACCGTATTGATGCTTACAAAGCTGAATACAACCGAATTCCTCAAATAATTATGCTCAAGAATCACGGCATCTTCGTATCCGGTGATACTGCGGAGGAAATCCGTTCTCTATACACAAGTGTAATGGACCCACTCAGGGAAGAATATGAAAAACTAGGAATCAGCGAGGACCTCGGTATTATCGAGGGAAGCAAAAATCCTGCAATTGAATCTCAAATTAAGGAAATATTTGGGGAAGATGCCGCGTTTATTCAATCCTCTGGATTTTTCGGATGCGTACCCGGTCCGATCACCCCCGACCATCTCGTTTATGCACGGGCCTTTCCCTTTTCCGATGAACTGACAAAAAAAAATGCCGTGGCCTACCGAGAAAAGCATGGATTTGCCCCCAAGGTGCTCATCCACGGTGACCGCGTTTATGGATTGGGTAAAACTCAGAAAAATGCCGGCCTTGCCCTACTCTTTGCCCAGGATGGTGCTCAGGTGCTTAAACTCTCTCAAGCTTTTGGGAGCGTTGAATATATGACTGATCAAGCCCGGGAGTTTATTGAAAATTGGGAAGTTGAATCCTATCGAGAAAAAGTAGCTAGCTGATGCTATGTTGCCATGGCTCTTTGCTCTTTTGTTTTCAGGCATTTGCCTGACCGCAAAGCAAAGACCTAATATCCTTTTTCTTTTCGCAGATGATCAACGGGCGGATACGATTGCTGCACATGGAAACCCACATATTCAAACCCCAAACCTTGACCGTTTAGCGAGCACAGGGTTTAGCTTTCGAAAAAATTATTGTGCTGGTTCATTCAGCGGTGCTGTATGTGTAGCCAGCCGGGCTATGCTCATGACCGGGCAGCACTGGATGAACCTTCCCCGTGAAAAACCCCGCACCAACTGGGGAGCAAACCAAACGCTTCCTGCCTTGCTTAAATCAAGAGGGAACTACCAGCCTTTCATTATTGGTAAATGGCACAATGGAAAGAAAACCTTGGATCAATCCTTCTCGAATGGTCGATCGGTGTACATGGGAGGTATGGCTGATCATACAAATTTTGAGGTACAGGATTTAACAAAAGGAAAATTAAGTACTAAACGACATGCCCCTGGATTTTCCAGCACTACATTTGCTGATGAAGCGATTTCCTTTATCCAAACCGCCGAAACGAAAAATCCATTTTTTCTTTATGTTTCCTTCATGGCTCCGCATGACCCTCGCAACCCCCCTCAGAAATATCGTAAGATTTATTATTCAGACCGTCCTCCCCTACCCCCCAATTTTTTACCTCTACACCCCTTTCAAAATGCTCCGCAAGTGATATCTGGTCGAGATGAAAGCCTAGCTCCTTGGCCGCGGACGAAAAAAATGATCAGTGATCAACTTTGTGAATACTATGGATTGGTGACACACTTGGATGAGCAGGTGGGTAGAATTCTCTATGCTCTTGAACAATCTGAGCATGCAAGAAATACCATTATTATCTTCACCGCGGATCATGGCCTGGCCATGGGAAGTCATGGTCTCCTGGGCAAGCAGAACTTGTATGAACAAAGTATGCAATGCCCGCTCATTTTTGCAGGGCCTGGCATACCTCAAGGGAAAGAAAGCAATGCCTTTACTTATGTGCACGACCTTTACGCCACACTTTGCGCCATGGCTCACCTTGAACCTGAGAACAAAATAGATTCATTGAATTTAAAGCCCATTATCGATGAAAAGGTCACCAGTATTAGAGAGTCCCTTTTCTTACCTTTTCAAGACAATCAGCGAACTGTAAATAATGGAAAATGGAAGCTGCACCTTTACCCACAAGTTCATCACCAACTTCTTTTTGATTTGGAAATCGACCCCCATGAAATAAACGACTTATCAAATAATCCTAAATACACAGATCAAGTAAGAGAACTGACCGAACTGATGATTGCCTGGAGGAAATTACTTGGGGACCCCTTCCCTATTCACTCCGTGAATCCAGAACGGTTGGAACCAAACTTCGACAACAGCAAGCGAATTCTTGATCGTTGGCAACCAATGTGGATTCAGCAAAAATATTTTAAAGGAAGAAAAAATCCTAATCATGGATTATAAACCCCTAAGCTTCGTACCTGCATGGCTGACCAAGCAGCTTGGTGGGTGTCAAAAGCTATCTATTCTAAAAGCTCAATCCCTTGATCAGTTATCTTGATCTTACCCTGTTTATATAGACCACCAATTGCTTGCTTAAATACCTTCTTACTTACTTGAAATTCTCGTTTTATGTCTTCAGGTGAGCTTTTGTCCCCAAATGCAGACTTTCCTCCAACTGACTTAAGGTGGTCTAGAATTTGACTGAAAGTGGAATGTACATGCCGGCCCTTGTCCGGTTGTAGGGAAACGTCAATTCTACCATCTTCACGAACACCGGTAATGTATCCTTTTAGTTTTTGTCCTTCCTGATACTGATCGTAGACCTGATTGCTGTAAACTAACCCTGTATACTCATCGTTAATCGCCACCTTAAGCCCCAAATCGGTGAAGGCATATACCACAAGGTCAACTTCCTCCCATCGGGAAAATTCATCTGCATCAACATGCTCAATTAAATAATCATAATTATTTTTCATTTCTTATTATCTTTGCCTACTAGTTTGTTAAGAGTCGATATTTGCTAAAAAGACTGCTTTCAACAAGAAAAGATCACCCCGATCATTTTCTAAACCTGTGTTACCTTTGCTGTTGTTTATTATTTCACTTTGACAGGTCGCAGAGACCAAGACGATCTATAATTAAAAAAGCCAACAATGCCCAGAGGCATAGTCTCAAATTTTATATTCCGAAAATAATTCAAAGAACCATAATTGATGATGAACTCGGTCTGCTAAGTTCTTTTACACGAGTGGACTAGCTATTTCGACTAGGGTAATACCACCCAGAACTAACGGAATGTCAGGTTGTCACAGAAGTTAATTCCGGTAAGGAATGGCTAACAACTAGTATTAATTTTTCAACCAAGAAGCGTAAGTAGTTATAAATCCTAACAGTGACAATCAACCGAACGACCCAATATTCAAAAGCTTTGGATAGAACTACTACTTCCCCCGCAAAATCCTATGACTTTATCAATTATGTATGGTCGCAATCTGACTTTCGGCAAAGCCTGTAATTCCGATAATGAGCACTCGCTAAAAAGAGGCCACCAAGTGAGTTGAGGATAGTGGTGAGATTAAAAAAACTACCCGAACTTTTAAGAGTACAGGAGGTACAAATACCGTTGGCATCGAATGAATGACCCGTGTGAAATGAATACTGATAAATTGCTATGAATAATATAAACGCTAAACCCGTTATACTCAGTCCCGCAACCACTTTATCCTTGTGTTTACGGCAACCCATAAACACAGCAATGGAAGTAGTGGGTACAACTAAGAAGACCATCCACAAATGAAAATTTTCATGCACCCAGAAAGTGGTGGAGATAATGGGCAACAAAACAATAAGTACAGGCGTAAGCAGGCAGTGCACAGCACAGACCACCGACATACTGATGGCGACAGAGTCAAGCCATCCGTGAGTGTGGCATTTTACTGTTTTGGGTGTGCTGTTCATTGATGGAGGAAATTGAATATAACCACTTAGCTTATTCTGTAAATAGAGAATACCAAAGTAAGTGAGCTTTCGGATTTATTTCCCATGCCTATCAAAGTGCTCCCTCTGTCAATAACTATCAGTTTTGTGAAGGAAGAACATTTAGATTAACTTTCAGCCCATGTTTTTCCAACACGGGCTTGAGTGCCTTGGCCCAAACGAAATACCCCTGGGCATTGAGATGTAACAAGTCCTTATTGTAGAGAGTTTTATTGAGTTGACCGCTTTCATTGGACAATAAGTGGGTAAGGTTAAGATGAGATAAATATTTGCCATCTGCAAGTTTTGGCAACATGGCATTGACCGCTGTTACTCTGTCATTTTCAGGACCTGGTTTGCGTGGAAAAACAGAAAAAATTACCATCTTAGAATTCGGCAGGCGAGTTCGCACAGCAGTCACGATCGTTTTTATTCCGGAAACTATATCCTCTGGTTTATCTGCAGGATAAGCTTTTTTTGTATCATGCATATTATTGGTGCCTATCATCAGAGTCACAAGCTTGGGGGAAATCCCATCGAGTGCCCCATTCTCAATACGCCAGAGAACATTCTGCGTGCGATCTCCAGGGAATCCAAGATTCAGTAGGTTGCTTCCTCTGAAACAGTCTGGATATTTACTCCACGAATGAGTTATGGAATCACCAATCATAACCAAGTCGACTTTACCGTTTTTTGCCTCTCTGAGTTTTTCCTCAAACAGTTTCGGCATAAACTTTTTAAGGGTGGATGGGACTGGCATGATGGTTGAGGCTTGGCCACCAAACATTTCAACCGGGATACGGAGAGAGAATAATAACACCGCGAGAAGAGTAGGGCTTATTGTATTCATAATAATTTATTAGTAACAGAATTTGCAGAGCTTGCGAGATACAGTTTGGTGTGGCTTAACCATCTCAACTGAAAGCAGTTCCTTCACAAAGGAATTTTTTTGTTAAGTTTACAAACTTAATGGAGAAGTAGGGATAATGAATCTTTAATCCTTTTAAATCTACCACGATATACTACCTCAGCCTATGCCAGTTTTTATCCCCCTTTGTTTCTCATAAGTTTGGAACTGGATTTACTTTTACAGACAACCAAGATTTCCTTGATTAGTTCAAGGATTTCTTATTTTAAACCATAAACATATAATAACTAATTTTCTCACCATAGATTATGAATGATATCTCAAAACGAAGATCATTTCTACGCGTTATAGGAGGTGCCAGCATCACCTCTTTCCTTTGCCCGAATTATGTAATCGGTGCCCGCCCCAGTTCGGCCCTGAGTCGTTCAGGCGTTTTGGTGGAAGCATCCACATTTAAAGATCCTGGAGGATGGGAACTCGATACCCAGCATTATTTGCAGATGGGAGGAAATTATTTACTCGCACATGGCATGGGTAAACCAGTGGCAGACGCCAAAACCCTCATTGATTTACCTTCCACAGGAACCTGGAATTTATGGGTCAGAAACCGTGACTGGTGCAAAGGAGAATGGAAGTCGCCAGGCCGCTTTCAAGTTTTAGTGGATGGGATACCGACGACCAAAATATTCGGACAAGCAGACTCTTCATGGCACTGGGAATCAGGCGGAACAATAAAAATCAAAAAAGCGGGAAAGGTGGAAGTTTCACTCCGTGACCTGACCGGTTTTGATGGCCGATGTGATGCTCTGTATTTCACCCAAGAATCCAACCCCAATCTACCCACAGGTGAGCTCAAAGAATTGTCCGACTGGAAGGACGAACTTTCTGGGCGGGCCCAAGAAAAAATACCAGAGTCATCCTTTGATCTTGTTGTCGTCGGCGGGGGAATGTCTGGCTGTGGAGCTGCCCTTGCTGCTCGTGCTCAGGGACTACAAGTTGCCCTTATTCAAGATCGTCCCTTGTTTGGTGGTAATGCCAGTGAGGAAGTCAGGGTGCACTCTTTGGGTATCCACGGATACGGAACAGAAATATTAAAAAAAATTGATACCGCCCACTACCCAAACGGGAATCATAAGGCAAAAATTGATCAGGCTAAAAGAGAGAAAACTATGGCGGGATCAGGGGTAGATTTATTCGCCCATCATCTGGCTTGTGGTCTGGAAAAAGAGGGAGATAAAATTATCAGTGTAGAGGCACGCGAAGCAAAGTCTGGAAGGATTCGGCGCTTCCGAGCTCCTGTCTTCATTGATGCAACTGGCGATGGTTGGCTAGGCTATTGGGCGGGGGCAGACTACCGCTATGGCCGAGAAGCAGCTTCTCAACATAACGAGGGCTGGGACAAGTACGGTGATCTGTGGAGTCCAAAAAAACCGGATAACCGGGTAATGGGCACAAGTGTGTTGTGGAACAGTGAACGTTCTAAACAAAAGCAGGAGTTCCCCAAAGTACCTTGGGCAATGCCGGTGGCTGGCACTAACGCATCAGTCGAAGGCGAATGGTATTGGGAATACTCCGAAAATCAATTAAACCAGATTGAGGATGCGGAAACCATTCGGGACCACATGCTGCGGGCGATTTTTGGCTCTTTTGCCAATGCCAAAAAAAACCCAAAGTATGCACCTTATCAGTTAAAGTGGGTAGCATACATCGGGGGCAAACGGGAATCACGCCGATTAATGGGGGATCACATTTACGACATGCATGACGCTGTCGAGAGAAGAGAATTTCCCGACGCGGTGGTGGTTGAAAAAAGAGAGGTAGATGGTCATTTCCAAAGAAAACTCAAAGGGGCCAAGCAAGATTTCCTATCTGCCGCTATGTTCCGTCATACTGGTGGACATTACTTTATACCTTTTCGAAGTTTGTATTCGAGAAACCTCTCTAATTTAATGATGGCAGGTCGTTGCTTTAGCTGCACTCATGTTGGACTTTGCGGTCCCCGCGTAATGAATACTTGCGGCCAAATGGGAATTGCCACCGGGTTTGCAGCAAGTTTGTGTAAGAAGCACACCACTTCTCCGAGGCAGATAGGAAAAGCTCATATGCAGGAATTGAAAAAGTTGATTGGTTTTGATGGATCAAAGCCACTTGGAAACCCAAGCAAATCAGGCCACTAATGGAAGCATGAGACACTTGGTCAACTTCGGCCTGCTTTTTAGTTTTCTTGCCCTTGCAATAACTGGATCTATCGCGTATCTCCAGCCTTTTTCTCTTTCTTCGACCCAAGTTCACATTCTGGCAGGAGCTATCACCATCCTTTTGGTCATTCTCCACCTGTCCGCCCGAATTCCTTATTTTCGCAAGCAAACCACCAAAAGAAAAGGTGGCTTCCGCGGACAGCTTCTTACTTTAGCGATCCTGACCTGTTTTTTACTCTATGCATCAATCGAAAATTTACCACCGGTTTCCTGGTTGATTGAAGGAAGTTATGAATCCCGCAAACGAAAAGAAATCGTGCGTACTTCGAGCTTAACAGGGTTCTCAGACCCGGCTCCTCACCTCAAACTCATTGTCCGTGAATGCCGAGAACAGAATGCTTCGGGCTTGTCCCTACTCCTTCAGTTCCCACAAGACCTAAAAGAATACCCCTCCATCGCGGTATGGGCTGAAAGTACCAACGGTACCATGATCGAGACTTTGTACCTGGAACAGTCCTTGGCTTATTCCTCCACACCTTTATGGAAAGATTACCGAACCAAAAGGCATCATATACTTCCTCTATGGCGCCACCGATATACTTTAATTTCTGGAATCAATCCATCGGGTGAGGCCGATGCCACCAGTGGAGCAACTGCTTCGCATAAGTATGCATTGGATCCATACCTTCAGATAGGTCAAGGAAATGAGTTTATTCTTTGCGTGGAAATAAATGCTCCTCTTGACCCCAATCATCGCTACCCGGATAAAGTTCTGGGACAGCCATCTCTGCTTTATACAGCTTTGATTGAAGTAGATAGCGATGCCAAGTATTCCTTGCTGGAGCTTACCGGGCATGGTGGAGGCGATGCCATGGAAACTGGCAACATTCAATATGATTTGGATGGATTTGACTCCGCACTTAACCTCCGCGATCTTTTCCTCGCCAAAGTTGAAAAATAAAGGATTACATAGCAGGTAAAGAAACGCGATTCAGTTTACAAAAAGGTGGAAGGTTCCCGCAGAATCCCGATTCCAAAAAGTTTAGAAATCTTATAATTTTTTGAGGGTAATGCTTTATTCCTAAAGAGATTTCTTCGCACTTTTTAAAAGATGGATAAAAACAGTAAATCACTACTTACAATGACCCTGATTAAGGGGCTGGATGTTGATTGAACATTCCAATCACTGTTAGCACTTTAGAGTTCAAAGGTTAACTGCCATGAATCCTGTAGCTCTTTTTTCCCACCTAAGCCCATTTATTTTAGCTTGATATCCTTGTTCCCAAGCTAGGGCAAACTTAAGAGTTCAAGTTGAAATTTCGCAGTGGCTTTTCTTAACTTTATGAATAAATTTTAAGAGTTATGAACGGAGTTAAAATATGGCTGATTGGTACGAGCAGATATTTATTTCTTTTTCTTTTCGTTTTTGTTGCTTCTTTGAGTGCACAATTGGAGAACGGTTTGGTCGCTTATTTCCCTCTGGACGGGAATGGATCTGATTTAGTTAGCGGTGCGAACGGTACGATCTATGGAGCAACTCCGGCTGAAAATCGCTGGGGGGATTCAAGCAAGGCATATTCATTTGATGGGACGGATGATTACATTGAGGTTCCTTTTCAATCCACTTATTCGACTGATGCGTTTAGCTTTAGCCTATGGGTCAAGCCAACGGCAACCTCATCTCAACACACTTCCCCCCTTACCTTTAGAGCTAGCACTAGGGGACATATTCTATACAAGACCCCACAAAATAATTGGGGTGCTTGGGTTGGTACAGGCGGGAGCTGGGCTGAAAATGTTTTGGGTCAAATTGAAGTAGGAAACTGGCAATTTATCGCATCTACCTATGCCTCTGGTTCTTACAAGGGGTATCTTGATGGAGATTTGGTTGCTACTATTTCCCCCAGTTTTTCGAAAAATACTTCTTCTCCTCTAAGAATTGGTGCGGGTAAGACGGAAGGGTCTCCAGATTTTTTCTTCGCCGGAGTGGTGGATGAAGTACGTTTGTATAATCGTGCCCTGAGTGCTGCGGAGGTGCAGCAACTGCAGGTGGTTGACCACAAGGAAGTTCCCCCTTCGAATCTTCGGACGGTGGGCGGTCTCGCTATTACCGAAAATTCTTCTGCCGGAACCGTCGTAGGTGAGTTCAATGCAACCGATCCTAACGGAGATACTGTCACTTACGCTTTGATGCCCGCTCTTCCCAGTGAATTCTCTCCAGTTTTATGGCTCGATGCCAACGACTCTTCAACGGTGATTACCGTCAAGCGGGGCAGTAAGTGCGTGGCAGGACAAAAGTGGAAATGATTATCACTTCACTCAAAATGTCTGATAATTCCAAGCGCCCCCTTTATTCGACTACATCCTTAAACGGGATGCCCGCGATCACTTTTGATGGTTCCAATGATTACCTTAGCATCTCTTCTCGGTTAGGTTTCAGTGCCAATCCGGATATTTCTGTTTTCGCGGTGACGAGTTTCCTATCTCTCGCCGATAACGACGAGCGAATCTTTCAAATCGGTTCGAATAGTCATGGATTAGCGGTTACAGGCGGAACCGGAAGTTGGTGTTGGCGTTTCAATGGGGGGCATGAACGCTACAACGATGTTACGATCAATAATGTCGCACAACAGGCTTGGGTTCGACAAGCAGGGACAAATTATCAAGCCTCTCGATTTTTCTACAACGGACTGGAACAAGCTAGAGTCGCTGGAAGTTCCGATGCATCTTCCCCGACCAATGTTGCAGAGTATTGCTTCTATTGGAAAAAGTACAACTGGAAGTAATTTTGCAAATGTTAAGATTTCTGAACTGATTGTACTCAATGATTCTTCGGAAGCTTCCAGAAGGGGGGTCGAGACTTACCTTGCCCGGAAGTGGGGCCTCACTTACACCCAACCGACAAGTAATGGAATCTTTCGAGATTGAGTCCAATGGTACCCTGAAGTCTTTGGTCTCTTTGGACAGAGAAACGGTTGCCACACTTCCAATTACTGTTCGGGCAACCGACCCCAATGGAAATTTCATACCGAAGAAGACTTTTCGGTAACTGTAGTGGACGATGGCCTAGAGGATACAGATAGTGACGGATTTTTAGATTCAGTGGAATACCAGGAGGGAAGTGACCCCATTTCTAACGCTAGCATTCCTGGGTTGGAATACGGGTTGACCGCTTGGTATCCATTCGATGGCAATGCCTCTGATATGTCTGGGAACAATAGGCATGCAACCGCGGTGAATAGCCACAGTTACATATCCGCAAAAGTTGGTTCAGGTGTAAGAATAGTAGGCTCATCCAGTGGAGTAACTGGGCATGTTTCGCTTCCTTACATTACATCATTAGAAAACTCTGATTATACGTTTGCTTTCTGGGTCTTAGAGGAATCAATGCTATACGCACATGGAGAAGATTATTTATTTTACGGACAAATAGAGAGGGTTTCAAACCGTGATGATGGAGTAGCCTTTCCATTCAGCTCTACCACAGATTATATTTCCGGTATAAACCGTTCGTCTTGGAATCATTATGCAGTAACCAAATCTGGCTCTACGAATCGTGGATATTTGAACGGTTCTTTGGTGGCCACAGGTAGCTGGACCTCCCCGAGTGCTGTTTCTGGTACGGCGACCCATTCTGCATTGGGCCGGCATTGGTGGAGTGGTGGTGCTAGCTCCACACGGCTGGTTGCCGTATTTGATGATTTAAGAATTTATGATCGGTCTATTTCTGGAACAGAAGCCAGTCTCCTTTACCAACTACCGGCTTCCGATGTGGATGGGGACGGGTATTCCTATGCGGAGGAATTGGAGGCTGGCACCAATCCAAATTCCAGCTTGAGTAAACCAAGCCTCATGGATGGTTTGCTTCTTTGGTATCCCTTGGATGGAAATACTTCAGACATGTCAGGCAACGATCGGCATGCCTCTTTGAGTAATTCCAATGGCTCCACCTCTGGCTTTGTAAGTGGTAAAATTTTAAAAGCATTGGACCTGGATGGAGTGGATGATTACCTAAGTGTTCCTCACGATAGTGGGCTGGATCTGCGCCGTACTTTGTCCCTCTCGATGTGGCTCAAATTAGATGCCATACCGTCGACTGGCTATTCTGCAATTATGTACAAAGGGGGTGGGAATGGTGGTTCATCCAGGACTTATTCCTTGTGGTTAGAAAATGGCAGCCGATTTATCCATGCGACCAGTGCCGATTCTACTGATCAGCAAAATGCTAATTCAGCTAACAGTGCTTTTACGAATAACTCCTGGATGCACCTGGTGATGCTCCTCGATCGCTACAATGGAAGCATAAAGGTATTCAAGGATAAGGCATTGGTGGCAAATAGCACCGTTCGTAGTACAAACACGGTTTCTTCTCAAAACCCATTGCTTTTTGGGAAAAGCCAGGAAAGCAATTCTGACTTCAGCGTCATCAATGGGCAGATGGATGATATTCGTTTATACGATCGTGTACTTTACTCGTTTGAAATCGAAGACCTTTTCGATGCTGTGGCGACTGATACAGACTCGGATGGTCTCAATGATGCAGAGGAAATGTTGCTCGATACCAACCTTACCTCATCGGATACCGATGGCGATGGGTTGACTGATTTTCAGGAAGTTAAAGGCTTTCATACCTACGAGCAAATTAATGGTTCTTATACCTGGAGCGCCGCTAAGGCGGATGCAGAGAGCCGGGGCGGGTACCTTGCAACAGTCACCAGCCTGGAAGAAAAAAATGAAATCGAACTGGTAAGGACAACCAATTCATGGCTGGGTGGTAGCGATACTCAAACGGAAGGGACTTGGGCTTGGGTGACGGGCGAACCATGGAGCTACCACTTTTGGAATTCGAGTGAGCCAAACGGTGGTACGGGGGAAAATTACCTCGTAACTGACAGCTCGGATGGTCGTTGGAACGATCTGGGTGTGGGTAATGTTCCTTATATCTTGGAAAAAGAGTATTTTTCAAACCCAAAGCTAAGTGACAGTGATTCCGATGGCTACCCCGATCTGAACGAGACTCAACTGGGAACAGATCCGAGCTCATACGATTCTTCACCTTTGGCTAATGGTTTGGTCGGACATTGGAAATTTGATGAAACCAATGGGAGTACCGCTACAGACTCTTCGGGAAATAACTACCATGCCCAACTTTTTGGAGCGAGTGACCCATCGGCAGTGTGGACGACCGGAAAAGTGGGTGGTGCGATTCAACTGGACGGAACCAACCATCATCTCGCCATTCAGACTTTATTTTATAACCAAGCGGGACAGATTCCGCATGTCACCACCTCCGCATGGGTTAAAACTAATCAGTCTATTGAGGGAATCGTAATGAGCTTTGACCGCAGTGAATACTGGAGGCTGTCCGTGGGGGGGGATGGAACAAATTCTGGTAAAATCTTTTTTGCCAGTGCTAATGGTAGTGGCAATCTTGATGTTTACGGGCAGACAAGCATAAATGACGGAACTTGGCATCACATTGCAGCTACTTATTCCACATCTCACGGAGAAGTAAGGATTTATTTAGATGGTGCCTTGGACCATTCCCAAACTGCTCATTCTTCTCAAGCTTTGGGAACTGGTATGACGCGATATGGTGTCTTTTCCGCAAACAATGAAGATAGTAGCTACAACACGATGGAAACAAATTCCAGAACCATGAAATTTAATGGTTTGGTTGATGATGCAAGAATTTACAACCGTGCGTTAAGTGTATCCGAGATCTCCATTCTTTACAGCTCCGCAAATCCCTCTACACCAGCTTCACCTTCAAACACTGCCCCAACCAACCTGCTTCTTTCACAATCACAAATAAACGAAAATCAACCGGTTGGTGCCTCGGTGGGCTCTTTTTCAGCCACCGATGCAGATGGTGACAATCTCTTCTACTATCTCGTTGCTGGAGCAGGAGACACGGCTAATAACTACTTTACCCTAGATGTGAATGGATCGCTTCAAACAGCGGTTGTCTTTGATTACGAAAATAATGCCTCGATCTATTCCATTCGGGTACAGGTCAAGGACGAGTACAATGCGAGCATCGAAGGTAACTTCTCGGTCACTCTACTGGATTTGGATGATACTGCACCTGTGATCAACCTGAATGGGGATGCTCAAGTAACGCACGAGGCAGGAAGTCCGTACCTCGATGCCAATGCAAGTTGGACAGATGCGATGGATGGAAGCGGAACAATATTGGCAAGCGGACAGGTAAATACAGGAACTCCTGGAAGTTATGTGTTAAGTTTTAACTACACCGATGCCGCGGGTAACGCTGCCCAGACAGTTACCCGAACGGTTCAAGTGGTGGACTCAATCGCTCCGGTTATCAGTTTAATTGGGGATGCCAATATTACTC
>CALSTX010000010.1 GCA_943789375.1 uncultured Opitutales bacterium
CACGCAGTAAATTAAAAAATCACGGGTCATCTTTTATGAACGATCTTAAAAATAAAAAATCTGGACTTCTCTTTGGCTCTTACTGTGCAGACGCCCTATCCCTTGGTGTGCACTGGATCTACGACTCCCAAGAATTGGTAAAAAAACACGGGCGAGTGACTGACTACAAGGCACCTGGCTCGAATTCTTACCACCCCCATAAGCAAGCGGGAGATCAGGGACATGTGGGAGACCAGTCCCTTTGCCTGTTACAATTTCTTGCAAGAGAAGAAAAGTGGGATCCTTCAACGTTTATGGAGGACTGGCTTAGTATGTGGCCTGACTACAACGATTATATAGATGGTGCAACCAAGACCACCTTGGCCAATGTTCAAAATCAAAAAGACAAGACTCAGGGAGGCAGTGATTCGGTGGAAATTGCCGGACCTGCTAGGATTGCCCCGCTTATTGCATTTCTTTCCAACTCTTCTGAAAGTGAAGTTGTAAAAGCGGCGGTCGAGCAAACCGTGCTTACTCATCGATCCAAGGAGGCCGAAGAATCTGCTATCTTTCTAGCTCAGGCAGGTTATCGTCTGATGCACGGAGCCAATTTGGTTAATACCCTCAACGAAACTGCACCCGAGTGGGCGCTGAAAAAAGCAAACAGTGTACTCTCAGAAAATAGTGTGGACGCAATCGGTAAACTTGGACCCGCCTGTGCCATTTCATCCGCCCTCCCCTCCGTTCTTTATTTAGCCATAAAATACGGAGATGACACAGAGACAGCTTTTATTGAAAATGCCATGGCAGGAGGAGATAATTGTGCACGAGGATTAGCCCTCGGTATCCTCTTGGGTTCGGCCAATGGACATTCTTCCATTCCTGAATATTGGATCAAAAATTTAAAGGCCCAGATTAAATTGGACCAGTTTCTCGAATAAGTTAACAAAACAAGCCAGACTGAAAAGCAGACTCAGAACTAGAGTCGAAATATTTTCACTTATTATTTCTTAATTTTAAAAGTTTTTCTTTAGTCTCCCGACCATATCCAATGATTTCTAAACGATCCTGAAATACATTTGCTATGGAATAGGCTGATTCATTCGTATCCACCATGCCTTTGCAGGTAAGGTAGTGAATTCCGTTTTTGATCCCATATTTACCCTTATGGTTGTGTCCATTGATATATGCCTTCACGCAGGAAAATTCTTCCAGCAGCTAATTACTTCCTTGGCATTCCAAAGGTTGTGCGGATCTGGCGGATAAACAGGAAAATGGAGAAAAAGGATAACCTTTTCCTTCGCAGATTCAGCTCTTTGTAAAACTCCCCGCAACCACTCATTTGTTCCGCCCTACTCCCTCCATTCCACTTGGGTGAACGGATTTTCTTTTCCGGTAGTATTTCTCCGATTCTTGATATCTCTGACTTCCTTTTGGGTAAGCGATAAAACTTAAGTCATTTCCGTCGAGGCATATGAAACGCCAGTTCTTAATTTTGAAATCGTAGTATTTAGAGGGCATGCCCAACTTTTTAGGAACTTGCGATTTGTACTCATCAGCCACTTCAAAGTCATGGTTCCCGAGCACATGATACCCAGGAGCTTCGAGGGAGTTATAAATGGGAAGAAGATCGTCAAAACTGGAAAAATTCCGGTCGATAAAATCCCCCAGATGAATAACAAAGGATAAATCTTCCTTGTTAAAATGCTCCACGCACTGATGCAGCTTTTCCTTGGAAGCAGAATATTTTCTCTGCCCTCGATCCGGGGCCACACAGTACTGACAATCTGCGATCACACCAAAGGAGAATTTGTATTTGGTATTCTTTTTTTCTTCAGCAAGTACCGATGCACACAGCGCAAAAAAAATAAGGACTAAGAACCGAATCATTCGACCTCGTGGATGGTATGATCTATGCGGCCTTTGAATGGGATTCCCTCCGCAGATTGTAATTCATAATCAATCTGCACCATGTGGGCGGGGTGGAGGTTGGGCACATGCAAGCGACCGTTTTTCCGTCTTCCAAAAGTTCGACCTTTTCCAGCTTCAAATCATTTACAGGAATTTCGGGAGATCCATAATTGGAGGTCCATTTTAAATTCCCACCCCAAATTTATACTTGGATAAATCATTGGCTTCACTCGGGACTGAGGGCCTCATAAAACCCAACCTCAATGCGGTCCTTCTTCACCTTCAATGAACGGGGAAGATGGACCGGTTGCCGGTGTAACGAATACGGTCAAGCCCACCACGTCCTTTGGCATTGGTCTGCCAGCCCTTAAGCCCGGATACATAGAGCTGCCCATCACCGGGATTGATCCGTGCCCGCATCGCACTGCTTGAAAGTTCGATCGGGATACGGGATACCCCACCCTGCATCTGCCCATTCTTTTCTTCCTTAAGCACCACATAGAGTTTGCTTTGCCCATAGGACATGTGGAGGAGTTGATCCTTTAAGGGACCCCACTTATCACTGGTCACCCAGACCTGCCCACCGCCGGAATTATCCACCCCGCGCTTTTTACTCATCCACACAAGAGGCTTGGGTGCTTCTTCAGGGAAGTGCTGAAAACCGGGACGCTTCATAAACGATCTTCGGTATTCCCCCCAATCTGTGTAAGGCACTTCATAGCCGGAGATGGGCTGAACTTTTTAAGTTACGATCTCCTCGGTAGGAATCGACCACGCCATTGAAACTTCCGGGCTTTCACCCAGTTCAGGGGAGCAGTAGGAATAAAGCTTCCTTCATTGTCCCCTGTGGTGACTTCTCCGTTTGGGCCCACTCCGATTCCATTGGGTGCCCGAAAACCGCTGGCAAAGATGGATAGCTCGTCTCCGCTTGGAGAAACTTTCAGCACACAACCATGGTGCCTGCCCAATCGCTCAAACCCGGCTCCCCCTGCCCGTACCGGGCAACCCATGCTGAAGTAAAAATTTCCCTGTGGGTCGGTTTGCAAATCGAAACAAAAGGCATGAAACCCTTCGGTGGAATCCCAGTCATTGTTAAAATTTTCCAGAAAATCCGCCTCGCCATCGTTGTTAAGATCATGGAAGCGGGTGATCTGATTGTCTCCGACGGTGTAGATTTTCCCGTCGACGATCTTCAACCCGAGGGGCTCATGCAGCCCGGTGGCAAACCGTTTCCATTGGAGGTTTTGCAAATCATCGTCGATGCCAGAAACGATCCAGACATCGCCATCCCAGGTGCAGACGGCAGCACTATTGCCATCGTCAAAAAAATCGAAAGCCCCGATACGCATACGCGGTTCGTATTGGTTATTGAAAGGGATCCCAAGGGTATCGACCACATAGGCATCGGTTTGGTTATCGGAAAGTTGACCTTTTGTCCCAAGGGGATCTCCCCACTGGGCATCTCCACCCTGAGTCAGAACACCAAGATCTTCTGCCCCACCTGCTGCCGATTGCACTGCTGGTTGATAGGCTGGATCGCCCGGCCAGAATGCGATCTTAGTACGATGCTTGCCGGCCGGAACCCGCAACAGAGCCAGACCGTTTTCGAAGGAAAGTTTGGACTCCACCGGACCGTCGGTGACCAAATAGTTAATTCGCTGCTTCGCCCATTTCACCGATAAAGTGGCTGCTGCTTTATGCGAGGAATCCCCCTCGGAAAGTACAACCATGCCAGGTTCAGGAAGATCAGTCTCGAGCGTACGGGTGAAGGCAGAGAAACCAATCTCTTCAATAACGCCTGGCATATCCAGCACCGTTCCCTTGCCCACGGAATAGGAAAAGATGGCTCGACCGTTGTGGACATAGTGCCCCTTGAAATGAGCCCACTCTTTGGGCAAGGCTCCAAGCCTCGGGAAAGCTTTGTATTTTTGAGGCCTTGGATCGGTAAGATCCCCAGACTTCGCCCAACCCGGACGCATGCCCGTGTGGAACAAGTTATGATCGTATTTGATTAATGCGGTGCTCCCATGGGCTCCGCCAAAGGGCATGCCAGTAGCTTTAAAACTGGACTCGTTCAACCAACCAAAGGAGTAGCTGAGGGTGTCGCTATCAAAGACCAACAACCGGTTCCTTTTCTGCCCCAGAGGGACGAGGTGGGCACGGGATACAATGTATCGAACCTCCGTCCTGTGCTGGCGGATCTTCTCCAACAGGGCCTTTGCCCGGATGACCAAATTGTCGAGATCGGAGGTTTCGCCCTGGATCAATTCCACCTCAGAAATTTGCATAGGCGTACCCTCAGGTCCGACTAGGTCGGGAAATACCAGTTTATAAACTGAATAGGCTTCTGAATTATCAAAGGAAAAGCGCTTACGCTGCTGACGTGTACTGAACGAAGGAACTGCTCCTGCCGCAATAGGCACGAATTCACTTCCATCCTTCGACCCATGAAGGGCGAATGTTTTGGGATCACGCTCTGGAGCGTCATTGCCGGAAGTCAGGGCAATCCCGACCGCCACCGAGTTGCCCGCTTCCATAATCAGCCCACTGCCTTTGCCATCAAAATTGAGGTATTTGGTCTTGGGGTTATCATCGACGGCATTGGAGGGAGCCTCGTTGGCAGGGAATTTTGTGGAGGTTCCCTGAACCTTGCCTCCCGGTTCGGTCAAATCCACTCTGAGGTTAACCACAAAGTCTTCCAAGGATACATTTTCAAATTCCTTGCCACCCAAACGCACGGCATCCGCTAAAATCTGAACCTCTTGCTTGCGTAATTCCTGGAGCTTCGGGAAAGCGTCATCGCGGGGAGGCCAATTAACTAAAGGAGAAATCTCGATGGCCGAAGAAACCAGTGGCCCAAAGCGTTCCGTGAAATAACCTACTTTTCCTGCAGCACCCTTCGCCTGACTTACTTTGGCGGGTTTATAGGCAACGGCGTGCTCGATCACCTCCTCGGCAATCTGTTTGATCTGCTCGTCGGTAAGATCAAGGTGCCCACCTTTTGCTGGCATCTTAACCAAGGACTGGGAATCGGGCGGACTGCCATGGGTGATGAATTTCACCACTGCATCCAATCCGCCTTGCTTGACCACTTTTGAACTGAGCAGACTGGGAAAGACCCCACCCACCCCATTGAGATCTGGACCATGGCAGGGTGCACACTTTTGAGTCACCAAAGGAGAAGGTGCTGTTTTGGCACCAAGCAGGGAAACTACCGAAAGGAAGAGGAGGGTGGATTTGGGCGAATTCATTAAGAAAAAGTTGTAAGAAATATGTAAAATAAAAAACCTACCTTTTTAGCGGAGTATGTGCCTCGTCCATACACTTCTGTATTTTGGCCACAATTTCGGGATACTTATCTGCCAAGTTCTTTTGTTCGCCGGGATCCTTGCTTAAATCGTAAAGTTCGATTTTCCCGGTGCGGTTATTCCATTTTCTCCAACCGCGGAGTACACCCTTCCACTTGCCCATACGAACCGCTTTGTCATGATCCTTGGTCTGAGGATGCTCAAAGTAGAGGTAGCCATGCTTTTTCTGCTTCTTGCCCAACAGTGCGGAAAGAAAGGATAAACCATCTGCCTGCTTTGGCACGGGTTGCCCGGTGATCTCTGCCATAGTGGGTATAACATCCCAAAAGGCACTGATGTGATCGCTCTCACTCCCCGGCTTGATCTTACCCGGCCAGCGGGCCAGAAAGGGAGAATTGATTCCGCCCTCATAGAGGTCGCGCTTGATGCCCCGCAGGGGCCCGTTGGAATCCCAGAAGTTCGGGTTGTGCCCTCCCTCCACTGTGGGTCCCGTTGTCGCTGGCGAATAAGGACCAGGGTATTGTCATCCACTCCCAGCTTCTTTCAAAATATTGAGCAGACGGCCCAACTTGGTTGTCGAAATTTTCCATCATCGCGGCATAGCCGGCGATCGGGTTTACCACATCCGGGCAGGGCTCTCCGGGACCCGCTCCGTATTTGCCTATCCGTTGGTCAAACTCGGGGTATACCTTACGCCATTTCTCATGCAGTTCCTTGGGGGCATGCATGGCCGCATGAGGGACCGCGGTGGGGATGTAACAAAAGAAACGGTTCTTTCTTTTTCACACTCTTGTTCGATAAAGGCAAAAGCGTCCTCCATGATCAGGTCATGGATATAAGTCCCTTTCTTCAGAGGGATTTCCTTCCCGTCCCGCACGATGCTGGTTGGATAATAAGTGTGGGCAATCATCTGGTTTTTCCACCCCGAAAAATGGTCAAAACCGTGCGTCATTGGGTTTTGAGCCCCAGCCTCATGGGTGTGCCCCAGCCCCCACTTCCCAAAGGCACCGGTGGTATATCCGGCATTTTTAAAAATTTCCGCCAGGGTGGTCATGGCTGGGTCCAGGGCAAGACCGGGCTCATGCCCATTTCCCCGGCAATGCACCCTGCCCGGGTGCTGCCCGGTCATCAGCACCGCCCGGGAGGGGGAGCACACGGTGTTCCCCGAGTAATGGGAAGAAAACTTCATGCCCTCCCTGGCCAGGCGATCAATACCGGGGGTCTTTAACTTTTTCTGCCCATAACACCCGAGGTCTCCCTTGCCGAGGTCATCCGCCAAAATGTAGACCACATTGGGCGACTGCTTAGCCTGGGAAAAAACAGCTAAGGCAACGGTGAAGATTAAAAAGGTGGGAAAAAATATCCTAAAAACTTTCATAAATCGCAGACTGCCCAAAAGCTTATTTTTCGGCAAACCCATATTTGATTTTCAGGGAGATTTAAAAGAAATCGATTCCATCAATTGATAGCATGCCTCAACCTAGAAAGATCAGGGGAGAACAGGACCATAATCGAGATGCCTGGGATGACAAACTTCCGGGTATTTGACCATGAAGGAAGGGAAGAAATTGTGTTTACCTTTTTGATTATTGCGATGAAGGAGCGGAGTGATTCGTGAGGGCCCGCGGTTCGCCACTGGCTTCCAGCCCTCGCGATCGCAAAACCTGCAAGGATGAAAGCTTCTTACTTCTTTCGGTATTGACCCTGAGATTCCTCCACAAGGTCGCCCTCCACATATTGATGAATAAGTCCAGAAATGAATGTCTGGTAGGGGATTCCCCTTTGAGCCGCTTTTCGTTGGATACCTATCAAGTCATGGCTACTTAATCTGATATTGATACGCTTGTCCTTCTTAAAGGTTTTTTCCCCAGCTTGTTTTAGCATAGCCAGCAAACCCTCGGAAGGATCCTCTGTTTTTAAAAAGCCCCGATCATAAGCATCCGAGATTTTCTTTTCTTCTTTATCCATTTTTTTTCCTTTCCTGTAAATAGTCCTTGGTAGCCTTTCGATTAGGAAATGCGGTCTTAAGAAAGATTATTTCCTCATCCAATACAAAAGGAACGAGATATATATAATCATCAATTGGCACCAGGAATAGTTTTTGATTTTGATATTTTTTCTGATTTGAGTGTGCCGCTACTTTCCAAACTTTTCCCTCCGCTAATAGCAATGAGATTTCCTCGAAAGCAATATCTCTATTTCTCTTGAGCCATTCATTCTTTTCCGGATTCCAGTCAAATTGCATTCAAACTCTAAATGTATGCCTTTTAGGCATCCAGTCAAGAGGGTTTTAGGCTTCACAGGTGGAGTACAGAGAGGGTGCCGTGCGATTGTTGAAAACGAGTGGATCGCGACGGGCTTCGAGCCCTGGCGATGACAAGCATAAGATCAACCCATCACCCATGGAGGAGACTTTCGAAGTACTTTACTCTACTCATCTCCTCCACTAGTTCATCCCACAGCTGGGTTTTGCGAAGCCAAATTATATTTTGACAACGCGGGACCAAGACGCGTTTCCTATTTTGGCTTTATGAAAAATCCATTCCACTAAAACCAACACGGAAGCCGATATTGTTGTTGCGGTTGCTCGGGGTGTTGCTGTTGCGCTTAGCCGAACGCAGGTTCGCCCCGTCGTTGTTCCAGGAACCACCCCGTTTGACCCGATTCGAGCCCGATGCCCTCGTCTTGCGCCCTAAATACATGATCCTATACACATTTTTTAAATGCCTCCCTGTAAGTTGATCAGGTTGGACAGGCTGCCAAATCCCAACAGGCACTGGTGTCTCTGTTGAAGTTCTATTTCATCAATTATTCCTTCATTTGCCTGCCATTCCAATGAACGAATTTTTCGGAAAAACCGTACCCTTGCCCGCCGGTCCGGTTCCATCCGGAAAGAATGAACCCTATGCCCTAAAAAGGGTACACCACCCCGCACTTTTTCCGGGTGGGCCCGTTTCTTTAATTGTAAACCAATTCCATCCAATTCTTTTTCCACCCCCTCCCGTGCTTTCATTACGTCCTCTCTTTCATGCCCCCACAATATAAAGTCGTCCATATAGCGGAGGTATCCGGGCACCCGTAAAACTTGCTTACAAGTCCGGTCAAGTTGGGAAAGGTAATGATTGGCAAAGAACTGGGAAGCTAGACTTCCGATCGGCAAGCCTCTTCCTCGCTCGCTTTCGTAACCGTTAATAATTTGAGCAAACAACTTAAGCAAATGAGCATCCTTGAACACCCGTCCAAGCATTTCAATTAATTGTGAATGTACGACCGAATCGAAATACCTCCTCACATCCAGTTTTAAATACCACTTATACCGGCGGGCAAAAACCTGGGCTCTTTTCAACGCTCCATGTGTACCCTTTCCCTTCCTGCAGGCAAAGCAGTCATCAACCAGTTTTTTTTCCATTATGGGTTCACAAAGATTGAATATTGCGTGCTGAGCGACCCGTTCGCGAAAGGCAGGGGCGTGTATCATCCGAGTCTTCGGGTCACGCACTTCAAAACTGTGGTATTTTCCAAATGGGAAACTTCCATCCGCCAACCCGTCACCCAAAAATCTTAAATTCTCATCCAGGTTTGCACGATACACATCGGCTTCATGTTTATCGCTTAACCCTCGCTCCGCCCGGCAAAATGCCAGGAGCAAATTCTCCCACTCCACAATTTCGGGCATCAGGTAACCCACTCGCTTCATCCGACTTCAATCCACCATGCTCAGCCTGTTTTCAATGCTTGGCATTCTCTGCTCTTATCTTTGCTTCGTCCTTGAGGGCTTTCAAAAAATGCCCCCCATATTTTTCTACCCTGTTTTCCCCTACCCCTTCAATTTTAGAAAGTGCATTAGCAGAAACCGGAAGAATTTTGGCGATCTCAGCCAACTGTTCATTGGTAAAAATTGCGTATGCCGGCACCTGTTCGGTTTTCGCCAATTCTTTACGGATATCCCGCAAGCGGGCAAAAGTGACAAAATACTTCCGGTGATAAAACTTCCTTGTAATCCACTACCGCCTTGGCTCGTTTCTGCGGATCCCTGGAAAGTGATCCCTCACGCCAGCGAACGCTAAAACACCACTGGGCTCCACCCTCTGCCTTCAAGAACTCCTGCCTGACATCCACCACTGCCTTATTTGTAAGAAAAGTATTCAGCTCATCTTCCAGGAACTGATCTCCGCAAGCGGGTATTTGAAAAAAACTATAGTTAAAAGATACTTTAGCCACCTTACCTTGCAGGCTTGTTATAAAAGCTAAAGGAATTGTTTTTTATTCCGCCCGTCGCTCGGTTCGTTTGGCCCGGCTCCGCCTCGGGTCAAGACTTTCCTCGCTTCTTCATTACTGGCTTTTTTGGAAACCAACACGGAAGCCGATATTGCTGCTGCGGTGCTCGGGGTGTTGCTGTAGCGCTTAGCCGAACGCAGGTTCGCCCCGACGTTGTCCCAGGAACCACCCCGCCGGACCCGAGCCGAGCCCGATGCCGGGTCCGGTAGGATCGATTGTCGGATTGTCCGTGGGGTACGCCGCTGCGAACCAGTCTGCGGTCCACTCCCAGACATTGCCGTGCATATCGAAAAAGCCCCAGGGGTTGGGCCCGTACTGCCCCACTTCCCCGGTCTCATCAACTCCACTGGCACTGTAATTGGCGTGGGAGGAGTTGATATCATCACCCCAGGAGTAAACCGTGGTGGTGCCGGCACGGCAGGCATATTCCCACTGGGATTCCGTGGGCAAGACATAGGCCCAGTCCGTGGGGATACGACCGGCATTGCGTTCCCGGATGGTCAGCTGTTCACAAAAAGCCAGGGCTTCCGTCCAGTTCAAATCTTCCACCGGACGGTCCCCATTGCTGGTGGCGTTAAATTCACTGGGGTTAAAGCCCATCACCGCCTCGTACTGGGCCTGGGTCACCTCATACTTGCCCAGGTAAAAACCCTGGGTGAGGGTGACATTGTGCTCAGTCTCCTCGGTCCGCCTCCCTGCCCGTCTCCGTGGTCGGGCTGCCCATCACAAAGGTGCCGGGTTGCACCCAGATCATATCCAGGCTGACAGTGGCGTTGAGATCGGTGGCATGAGTGGCCGGCAGGCCGACATTTACCGTGCGGGTCACATTGGCCTCATTGCCCGCGGCGTCCGAAACCGAATAAGTCAGGGTGTAAACACCGGTGGTGTTTACATCCACGGTACCGGTTCGGGTGATGGTATCGCTCAGGTTCCCGTCCAAAGTATCGGTGGCGGTGGCCCCCGGGTCCACCCAGGTAAGTCCCTTAAAGTGGGTAATGTTAGCATCCCCCAGAAGGGTGATGGCAGGGGCGGTGCTATCGGCCACGGTGACCGTGCGGGTGGCGGTACCGGTATTACCCGCGGCGTCCACCACGGTGTAGGTTAAGAGATAGGTACCGGTGGTGTTTACATCCACGGTGCCGGTGATGGTGATGGCATCGGTCAAATTTCCGTCACGCACATCGTGCCCCGCGGCGCCTGGCTCCGCCCAGGCTTGCCCGGCCTCACGCGTGAACCCTCGCTCCCCCGAACAAGTTCCAGTTCCGGGTCCGCCGTATCTGGCTGGACTGCCTGGAAACCAACACGGAAGCCGATATGCGTTGCGGGAGCTCGGGGGGTGCTGTAGCGCTTAGCCGAACGAAGGCTCGCCCCGTCGTGTCCAGGAACCACCCCGCCGAACCCGATGCGAGCCCGATGCCGGACCCGTCGGGATCAACCACCGGGTTGCCGCTGGGATAGGCCGCCTGGTACCAGTCTGCGGTCCACTCCCACACATTTCCATGCATATCAAAAAAGCCCCAGGGGTTGGCCGCATATTGCCCCACATCGCGGGTTTGCTTAAAATCGTTTCCATCATTAGCACCGCCGTCCCAGTTGTAATTCGCATTCGAGCTGGCAATGGTCGCCCCCCATGAGTAAGCAGTAGTCGTACCTGCCCGACTCGCATATTCCCACTGCGACTCGGTCGGCAAAACATAAGCCCAACCGGCTGGAATGTTTGCCGATTGCTGAGCATTCAAACGGGTAATAAAAACTTGGGCATCTTCCCAACTGACTTTTTCCACCGGTCGGTTCGGGTTATTCGGCCACTCACTCGGCTTGGCACTCAGGCTATTGGTATTACCAGTCATCACCGCCTCGTACTGAGCCTGAGTAACCTCGTACTTGCCGAGGTAAAACCCTTTGGTCAGGGACACATTATGCTCTTGCTCCTTGGATGCCTCTCGTCCCGCTTCCGTGGTCGGGCTACCCATAGTAAAGGTGCCTGCAGGTACCCACAGCATATCCATCGCCACGGTGGCATTGAGGTCCACCGAGCGGTTGCCCACCACCGTGACGGTTCGGTTGGCAGTGGCGGTATTACCCGCGGCATCCGCCACGGAGTAGGTTAACACATAGGTACCCGTTGTGTTCATATCCACCGTACCGGTGATGGTGATGGAAGCAGTCAAATTTCCGTCCCGCGCATCGTGCCCCGCGGCGCCTGGCTCCGCCCAGGCTTGCCCGGCCTCACGCGTCACACTCGCTCCCCCGAACAAGTTCCAGTTCGGGATTCGCCGTGTCTGGCTGGACTGCTTGGAAACCAACACGGAAGCCGATGCGTGAGTGCGGTGCTCGGGGGGTGCTGTGCGCTAGCCGAACGCAGGTCCGCCCCGGCGTTGTACCAGGAACCACCCCGATGACCCGAGTCGAGCCCGATGCCGGACCGACAGGATCGGTGAGGGCACCACCCGGGTAGTTTGCTTTCCAGTCATGGACCCATTCCCACACATTGCCGTGCATATCAAAAAAGCCCCAGGGGTTGGCAGAAAACTGACCAATCTCCACGGTTTGCTTAGAATCATTTCCATCATTCGCACCACCGTCCCAATTGTAATTGGCACGGGAGGAATTGATATCATTACCCCAGGAGTAGATCGTGGAAGTACCGGCCCGGCAGGCATATTCCCACTGGGCTTCCGTGGGCAGGGCATATTCCCAGCCGGCAGGCAGGCGACCGGCGGTCTGCTCGATGGCATTGAGCTGGGCAAGAAAGACCTGGGCATCTTCCCAGGATACTTTCTCCACCGGTCGGTTGCTTCCCTTAAACTGGCTGGGGTCCGCACCCAAGCCCTCGCTGTTCCCATTCATCACCGTCTGGTACTGGGCCTGGGTGACCTCATACTTACCCAGGTAAAACCCATGGGTCAGGGTGACCGTATGCGGGGTCTCATCCCCGCCACGGCCGGGCTCATTGGCAGGGCTGCCCATGGTGAAGGTGCCCGGGGGGCAGAAAATCATTTCCAGCCCAATCGAGGAAACTGTGTGATAAGGCGGGGTCGCGTCCACTTTTAATTCGGTTGCCGGTGTCGTCACCGTGCCAAAATCATTGCTCACCACCAGGGTGTAATTCCCATCGTGCAAACTGCCGTTTACATCCGGTATCACATAACGCTTCTGGGTGGCTCCGGGGATCGCCTCCCCGTCCCTGTACCACTGGTAAGATAAATACTTCCCCTCCGCCCGGGATTGTAAGATGACCCGCTGCCCGTGAAACACAAGGCCCGGGGCCTCCGGGGACTGCATAACCTCAGGGCGGAGATATTTTAAAACCTGCTCATTTAACTGGGCGGTGGTGATGGTGTTTGGGGCCAAGTTGGAAGCGGTGATGGTGCGATTGAGGTCCGCCCGGACATCAGCGGGTAACATTTCACGGGTGATAGTTTTAGTAAGATCCGACAAAACATCCTGCCCAAGCATCTGCTTGGTCACCGTACGGTTGAGATCGGCACGAAGATCGGCGGATAGCATATCACGGGTTATACTTGAGGATGGGGGTGCTGATACTGAATCAGTCCCTGTGCCATGTGCGGTCTTGTTCAAATCCGCAAGCACTTCGTCATTCAGCATGGAACGGGTGATGGCACCGGGGCTTACCCGTTCCGATACTTTTGCCATCTTGGCCCACTCCGCCACCAGGGCACGGGGGGTGGCAGTGATCACCTGGTCAGGGGCAAGGTGCTGAAGCTCATCCCCTTCCTCGAATTTAAACTCCACCCGCAAATAAAGCTCCTCATGCTCCAAAAATAACTCAGGCGGGAGAGGAGTCATCCCCTGCCCTCCCAGTAACACATGATAGCGGCCATTGCGGATCGGCACCTGGATGGTGTCACCCGATCCTTCCCCGTTTTGCCAATAAGTGGTGCCCTGCCCATCGTACAGAGAAAAACGAAACTGGGCTTCCCCAAAATAGTTCACCCCGCGTACCGAAATCTTACCGGTGTAAGGAACCGGGGCGACCGCCTTCAATAAGACCGAAAACAGGAACGAGAAAAGAAAAAAGAAAAAGGCAGGTTTCATAGGTTATGAGTGAAAGAACTTTCCCCGATGAGTCAACTCCTAGAAATTCGCCGGTTAAGGTGCGAGAGAATGACTCGGGTGACTTAAAACTTTCTTTGCATGGTTAAGGGTATGACTCCAACTCCAAGCACTACCCCTTTCGCCATCACAAGGTTGACAGGAGACAATCCATAAAGCACGACGGTATAATCCAAAGGAGGCTTATCAAGCTGAAGGTCCACGGGAAATAAACATTGTCCTAAAAATTTGACTTTTTGATATTTGGCTTTTGTTTTATATATCAAATTATGTCATCATCCGCTGAAAAATATAATGTGCCCGGTTTGGACAGAGCCCTGTCTGTTGTGGAACTATTAAACAGCCATGCCAACGGTCTTTCCGTCAATGAGGTGGCCGCCACGCTCAGCCTGCCGGTCAACAGTGTCTACCGAATCATGACGACCTTGGAGAGAAGGCGGTATATCAGGAAAAAAAAGGAAGGCACCGGCTATGTCCTGACCGAGAAATTACTGAGCTTGGCCACGCCGGTAACGGGGGATCCCTCCTTTATCGAATCCTCCATGCCCTACCTCTACAAGCTACGAGACCAGACCATGGAGAGCGTGCTCATTGGCACAATTGCGGGCAAGGAAGGCATCGTACTGGAACAGATTGAAGGCTTACACCCTTTCAGCTTCCGGGTAAAACCCGGTCTTCGTTTCCCCCTGCACACCTCCGCTCCGGGAAAAGCGTATCTGGCCAACTTAAGTGAACCCAGGCGAAACAAGCTGATACCCACTTTGGAACTCAAACGGTTTACCCAAAACACCATCACCGACCCGAAAAAACTGCTTAAGGAGTGCGTTTCCATTGGCAAAAACGGCTACGCGGTGGACCGGGAAGAGGAAATGGAAGGTCAGGTTTGCATAGGAAGCGTTGTGAAAAATGGAAAAAACAACCTGGCGGGTGCCATCTGGCTGGTCGCCCCCACCAACCGGATAAACCAGGAAAAGATCAAGGAATTTGGTTCCCTAATCCGCCAGGCGACTGATGCCATTTCCACAGACCTGGGCTATCTCTCTTTTAAAGCTGCGTAGACCTATTGCTTCATGAATGTCTTCAAATATCTGTTTCTGACTGCCTCCGGGCTTTCCGCTGCCGCCCTTTTTGCGGAGCGGGAATACACCGATGAACAGGTTGCATTCTGGGAGGATGATGCATTTCCTGTTCTGGAGGAAAACTGTTGGAGTTGCCACGGGGTTTCAAAAAAAATCCGGGGCGGGCTGGTTTTAACCACCTTAGAGGGTGTCCTCAAAGGCGGAGAGTTTGGCCCGGCCGTCGATTTAAAGAACCCAGCAAGCAGCCTCCTTCTGAAGATGACTTCCCACCAGGATAAGGATCATGAGATGCCACCCGACGGCAAGATGGCGGACGAGGATATTGCCGTGCTTGCCAAATGGATCGAGCTGGGTGTTCCCTTCCCTGAGGCCGATGAGGTGAAACCAAAGGGGCAAGTGGTACACCACGGAGCGGACTATGAAAAGGGGAAGCAGCATTGGGGTTTCAAAAAAGCCGATAAGCCTGCCCTGCCAGATCAATCCCTGGGCTCCCATCCCATTGACCGCTTTATAAACCATCGCCTTAAGAACGCTCAACTCCAGGCCAATTCCAAAGCTGTGGATCCTGTTTTGATCCGCAGGGTTTATTATGACCTAACTGGACTTCCGCCCAGTCCCACCGAAGTGGAAGCTTATGTGAAAGACCAAAGTGGGGATAAATTCAGTAAGCTGATCGACCGCCTGCTTACCTCTCCACACTACGGGGAAAAATGGGGCAGGCACTGGCTCGACCTGGTGCGCTATGCGGAAACCAACGGGTATGAACGCGATGGGAATAAGCCGGAAATCTGGCGGTACCGGGACTATGTGATAGATGCCTTTAACCAGAATAAGCCCTATGACCGCCTCGTTCTTGAGCACATTGCCGGGGATGAACTGCCCGATGCCGATGCCGCAACCATCACCGCCACCGGATATCAGCGCCTCGGCGTCTGGGATGATGAACCTGCCGACCGTACCCTCGCGAAATTTGATTACCTGGATGATATCGTCCGTACCTCGGGGGAGGTCTTTCTGGGTATGACCATCGGGTGTGCCCGTTGCCACGACCACAAGATCGACCCGATCTCGGCAAAGGATTATTACTCCATGCTCTCTTTTTTTGCCGATGTTACACCGCACCGCCAGGCCCAGGCCAATCTGGTTCAGGTGGATTCTAAAAATCCCGATCCTCAGGCTCTGCAAACTCGTAGAAATTGGGAAAACCGAAGGAACCAGCTCCAGAAAAGTGTGCAATCTTTGAAAAGCGAATTCTTTGCGAAATTGGACACGAAGTATCTTCCTTCCCCCATTCTCAACCTAACCGATGCCCGAGCGGGTGGACTTGACTGGAAGTACTCTTTGAAGAATCCGGGGGATGCCTGGGAGACCAACGGGTTTGGAGATGCTGATTGGCAAGTTGGGAAGTCCGGCTTTGGTTTGAGAGGCACCCCAGGCTCGATCGTTACTACCGAGTGGAAAACCAAGGATATTTGGTTACGCCACAAATTCGGCTTGGCCGAGTTGCCCAAATCACTCTTTCTCTCCTTTCATCACGACGAGGATATTACCGTATTTCTGAATGGGCGGCAGGTGTTGCACCGAACAGGATACTCCACCTACTACCAGACTGAGGATGTTACCAAGTCTGCGATTTCTGCTTTGCAGACCGGTCAGAATGTACTGGCGGTACATGTGAAGCAAACCATTGGCGGCCAGTTTTTTGATCTTTCTCTCCGTGGGTTTTCCAAGCCTATAAATTTGGACCATCTTCTAAATAAGCATGGAGCCGAAGTTTTGACTGGCAGGCGGTTTGACCTTTATAAAAAAGACACAGGTACACTTGCCAAGCATCTGAAAACAGAGCCGTCAGCTTCTCAATACCCAGTACTGGCGGTGGCAGAAAGTGGCAACCACCCCATTCATGTTCTCCGCCGCGGTAACCCCGCATTGCCCGGCCCCCTGGTTTCTCCCGCTTTCCCCAGTATTCTGGATGATACCACCGCCGAAGTTCCTCCATCCTACAAAACCAACAAGTCGAGTGGGCGCCGCCGGGTGCTTGCCGAGTGGTTGGCCTCAGCCGACAACCCCATGACCGCCCGGGTCATGGTCAACCGGATCTGGCAGTATCACTTTGGCCGCGGTATCGTGCGTTCCTCCAATGATTTTGGCCTTCAGGGAGACGACCCCACCCACCCGGACCTGCTCAACTGGCTGGCTCACCAATTCATGGAATCCGGCTGGGATATCAAGGCGATGCACCGACTGATTATGTCATCGGATGCCTACCGGCGTTCCTCCGCTCCACAGGATCAGGCCCTGGCCAAGGACCCGTTAAATGACCTGTTCTGGCGCTTTGATATGCGCCGCTTGCAGGCGGAGGAGGTACGCGACTCTATCCTTGCCGCCCGGGGAAGCCTTAATTTGCAGATGGGTGGCCCCAGTGTTACCCCGCCCCTGCCTGCGATTGTCCTGGCTACCTCATCTCAACCGAGTAAGGCATGGGGCAAATCCACTCCCGCACAGGCAAACCGAAGGAGTGTTTATGTAAAAGTAAAGCGCTCTTTACAGGACCCCATTTTACTGAGCCACGACGCCGCAGACACGGATACCACCTGTCCGGTTCGCTTCACCACAACGGTACCGACGCAGGCACTGACCATGATCAATGGGGCATTTGTAAATGACTCGGCCCTTACCTTTGCCGAACGCATCCGCAGGCAGGCAGGCGATTCCCTGCAGGATCAAATCAGGCATGGGTTGTCGGTTGTTTTTTCCCGCACTCCACGACCCGAAGAGGTGAAGGCCGGAGTGAGGATGGTGGAGGAGGTAAAAACCGCGGGAAATCTTTCCGACAAGGATGCCCTGGACCGCTTTGCCTTGCTCGCCCTTAACCTCAATGAATTTATCTACCTGGACTGAATATGAAAACAAACAAACCAAACTTCTGTAACCAGTTAAACCGCAGGGAATTTCTAAAAGATATCGGGGGAGGCTTTGCCGCCCTGGGCCTCACCGGCATGCTCGCCCAGGATGGTTTTTTTGCTTCCAAGGCGATGGCCGGGGTTACCGACTTTGTTAATCCGCTCGCTCCCAAACCAGCCCCGCTTCCCGCCAAGGCAAAATCGGTGATCTTTTTATTCATGTATGGGGGGCCCAGCCACATGGATACCTTTGATTATAAACCCGACTTGTATCCCCTCGATGGCAAGACCATCCAGGTAAAAACTTTTGGCCGGGGCGGGCACCGCAATGAAAGCCGGGTCGTAGGCCCAAAATGGAAATTTAAACCGTATGGGCAGTGCGGGAAATATGTGTCTGATCTGTTCCCCCATGTGGGAGAATGTGTGGATGATATTGCGTTTCTTCATTCGATGACCGCGGATTCCCCCATTCATGGCTCCGCCATGCTGATGATGAATTCAGGCAACTTGCTTTCCGGTCACCCATCGATTGGCTCCTGGGTAAATTACGGTCTCGGAAGTGTAAATGAAAACCTGCCGGGTTTTGTGGTCATGCTCGATAAACTGGGAGGTCCCATAAGCGGTGCCAAAAACTGGTCCAGCGGCTATATGCCCGCCAGCTACCAGGGCACGGTTCTTCGCTCACAGGGTACTCCGATCCTTGATCTCCAAAACTCCAAGGATATTACCAGTGCCCAGCAGCGCACCCTGCTGGATCACTTACGGATGATGAACGAGGATCACCTTTCCACCCGCTATGACAACACCAACCTGGCCGCCCGGGTGGCCTCCTACGAGCTTGCATACAAAATGCAGTCCTCCGCACCGGAGGCTGTGGATATCGACAAGGAACCAGCCCATATCAAGGAACTCTACGGGGTGGATGGTTCACGCACCGATGATTTTGGGCGTAAATGCCTCCTTGCCCGCCGGATGGTGGAGCGTGGGGTGCGTTTTATCCAGGTCTACTCGGGGGGCCATCACAACGATGCCAACTGGGATGCCCATGGGGACCTGGTCAAAAACCACGAGCTTCATGCCGGGAACACCGACAAGCCAATTGCCGGATTGCTCAAAGACTTAAAACAACAGGGCCTGCTCGATGAAACCCTGGTGGTCTGGGGGGGTGAGTTTGGTCGCCAGCCCACGGCTGAGTACAAGGAAGGGACCGGAAGGGATCATAACTCCTACGGGTTCACTATGTGGATGGCAGGCGGCGGAATCAAAGGCGGTGTATCCGTTGGCTCCACTGATGAACTCGGGAGCCGGGCGGTGGAGGACAAATTTCATGTAAGGCGTCTTCACGCCACCATTCTCAACCAGCTCGGCCTCGACCCCAATAACCTTTCCTTCTTTCATGGAGGGTTGGATAAAAGCCTGGTTGGGGTGGAGGGAGCCGAGCCCATCAGCCAGGTAATTGCCTAAGTCCTGCCAGGGTAATCATTTCGGCACCGTATACATTTATCGGGATGAATAGCGATTAACCTCCCGAAGGGTTTGGTGGCGGGAGAAGGTTGTCGATTGCCAAAAACGGCAGAACCCCCTATTTCTTGGTCTATTCAACAATGAAACTAACCAAGCCCCTACTGATCGACTCTCCCCCTGAAAAATGGAATTTTGAGGACCTGCCATCCTACAGGGTTTCCCAGATCCAGCAATGGGTTTTTGAAAAAGGAACACTTCACTTTGAGGAGATGAGTAACCTCCCCGCCAACCTGAGACAACGACTCCAGGAAGAGTACGACCTGAACCCGATGGAAATAGCCCGGGAGCAAGGCTCGGTGGATACCACCCAGAAATTTCTCTGGAAGCTGCGGGACCATCAATTTATAGAGAGTGTATTAATCCCCGCCACCGAGGGAACCAAGGGGGTGCGAGCCTCCCGCCTGACCCTCTGTGTTTCCACTCAGGTGGGGTGTGCTTTGGGGTGCAAATTCTGTGCCAGCGGACTGGATGGGCTGAAAAGAAACCTCTCCACTGGTGAAATCCTTGGCCAAATTATACTGGCACGAAAAAAAGCGGGTCGCAGAATCGACAACCTGGTCTTCATGGGCATGGGTGAACCCCTGGCAAACCTGCCCGCCCTGCTCCCCGCTCTCGATCAGATTCTTTCCCCGGATGGGTTGGGTATCGGGGCCCGGCATATTACACTTTCCACAAGTGGGCTGGTTCCGAAAATCCTTGAACTGGCGAACTATCCTGCCCAGATCAGGCTGGCGATCTCACTGCATGGAGGGGATGATGAAACGCGGAGAAAAATCATGCCGATCAATGACCGCTACCCCATGGATGAACTTCTGAAGGCTTGTGAAAAATTCATCGAAATGCGCAAAAAGATGATCACTCTTGAATACATCTTAATCAAAGACATTAATGATGATGTCAGGCAGGCAAAGTTACTCGCTGAGCATGCCAGGAGATTAAATGCAAAAGTGAATTTGATCCCTTACAATAAAGTGGAGGGACTGGAATGGGAGAGACCGAGCCAGGAGAAGATTCTCGCTTTTAAGAAGACAGTGGCCGAAGGCAACCCGCCCCGTGTCACCCTGCGTATGGAAAAAGGGCACGATATAGATGCAGCCTGTGGCCAGTTACGGCTACGGGAGACAAAGAGCGAAGAACCGAGCACATCCTAGCCTCGGGGCCTCCGGTGACCGGGGCGGTAAAACGCCAAGAGCTTTTACTATTGTTGAATGATTTGGATGCCTACTTAGCCGCCGATTTTTCCTTGATGGCTTGGGCTTCCTCTTCATTGACCCACATAAAAATATGGGACTTCTCAACAGTTAAAACATAATTCCTGTTCAGAGAAAAACCATAGGTCTTAAACATTAACTGGTTGTTTTCATTAAGCTTATTTTGCAGGGACTCCAACTGACCTTCCAGCTTCTTGATCTCTTTTTTGTCTTTGGTTTCGCTTAACTTGGTAAGAACCTGGGCGGCAAGGGCTCTTTGCTGCTGCACGAGCTGGACATTTTTCTGAAATTCCTTGTTGGCATCGATGGTATTAAGTGTCGCAACTTTCACAAGCTGGAGCTTGCTTTTGGATTCCTTATCGGTCTGAGCAAAGAGTGCGTTAAAGCCAAATAAACAGAGTAAGGCAAGGATGGAGACTTTTAAATTTTTCATGAGTCTCTTATACGGTCAAACCTCCCCAGGTTCAATCTATTTAAAGATTAGAGATTTTTTCGAAGTACGATATTTTTAAACTCACCCGTGGTGCCATAGGTGGTGATTCCCAAAGGGACAGACATTTCAATCTCTCCCACTCTCATAGCTACCTTTTTACCGGCAACATCGGCATCAATCACGGTTTCCCCATTGATAAAGACTTTCAATTTAGAACCTGTAACCTGAAGCCTGATATCATACCATTGGTTTTCTTCAAAAATGTATGCATCTCCGGTTTCATTCTCGGAAGCATCAAAATCATCGATACTTGAGATCCCGATCAATGAACCACCCCATCCGCCTAGAATCAAAGTGGCATGGGCATCTTTATAGGGAAAAGTGAGGCCACAAAAAAAGTCACTCCCCATTGTCCTACGTGCCTGTAATGAGATCTCATAATTTTCCATTGGCAGGGCCGGTCCTTTCCAGTGAATACCTGAAAGAGTTGCCCCCATTTCAATCACAAGAGTTTGGTTTTCTTTGATAAATATTCCTTCTCGTCCAGCATAATCTGTTTTTACCCAGTCTTCCAAGCTAGAGCCATCAAAGAGTATTACTTCCATCGATGAACTCTTTTGCTCTAAAGCAAGCTTGGACGGTGTGCAGCCCAAGAAAAGGAAAGTAACGAGATATGTTAAAAAAAGATAAAAGTGGAATGTAGTCATTCTTTTCATAAATTTAAATCGTCCAACGATCGCAAAATTTCTGCAACAACCAAATCAATAGATTGTTTAATATTAACGGTAAAGCTCGGTTCTTCTACATCTAAGGCTGCAAGGTGAAAGAGCTGATCACTAAGTAAAAAAGATTAAAAATTGATTATGTCCCTGCAGAAGCCGTTTTTTAATTTTAGAATAAGCACTATCTAAATGGACAAAACTATTTGATTTAGTGATTTACTTAATACTGAACGGTACCTTTTAGGCTGAGCAGCAAAGGATTGCGTCACCATCGTTCCTAAACTGCTTACGGGCGGTGGTAATTGTGGCCAACCACTGTAAACGATCTATATCTGAGAGTGGGACAGCCTGGTTATTTTTCGATTACCTCAATCTCGTACCCTTCAGGAGCATCAACAAAAGCAAAAGTGGAACCAGAAGAACTCTTTGTTGGACCATCGCTCAACTTATATCCGACTGCATCCAAGTGTTTTTGAAAATCATCCATACTTTCGACTTCGAAAGCCAAGTGCATGAGATCTTCTTGTACTTCAACCTGACCAGATGCGGGAAAGTAAGTAATTTCAATCTCTTCTTCGCTATTGGGGACTGCAAGAAAAGCTAGCTTTGAACCGCGGGGTGATTCATGCCTGCGTGTAATTTCGAAGCCAAAGACCTTGTTATAGAATTCTAGAGTTTTTTCTAAGTCATTTACACGCATACGCGTGTGTAAAAATTTTTTAACAATGGCAGTCATATTTCTACTGTGGCCGGGGCCAAAGAAAGATTATTGAAAGGAAAAGGTTACTTTATTAACCCCAGCGGATGAGCAGGCATTGAGTACACTGATCGATGTCTGATGCAAAGCAAGGGTGGAAGATTCAATCTGTACTTTCAGCTCCGCTTCGGCTTTGGTTTTAGCTCCACTACTGATCAATTGGTCACGCATGCCTTTTTGAGTCTTTAAATTGGCAATCAAATCTGGCATTTCCAAATCATAACCATCTTCAATTTCAGAACCGTTTAGGTATACTTGGCCTTCTTCACCAATACGCACATTGAGCAGCTCCATGGGGGTGACATCACTGCTTTGAGGTTTACCTGGTAACTGAATGGAAAGCTCTGCTTCAGGTTGTTTTAGCATGGTTGTAACCATGAAGTAAATGAGTAGAAGAAAGGTGACATCAATCATGGGGGTAAGATCAACCTCATCGATATCATCTAAAATTTTCTTAAGTGCGTTCATGGTATAATTACCCTGCAGCTACCTGCCAAGTACCGAAAATAACATCAGCTTGCCCAGCATTTCCAATTTCTCTCATCACATCCTGTACAACCGAATGTTGAACATCTGGATGAACACGGAGGAAAACCTTCCAGTCAGAATTTTTTTTGATGCAGTATGGGATTTGAGTAAGGTCAATCTCAGCTTCACCCCAATAAAACTTTTGCCCTTCTGGGGTTTCATCAATACTTATAATTGTCCGAGAAGGTGGGCTTTCTTTTACCACTGAATTGCTGGCAACTGCCAATTTTGAAAGTTCGATATATTGTTCCGACATTTGTTGGGCCACCACCATAAAGAATACAATCAAGAGGAAAACCACATCAATCATAGGGGTCAGATCAGGTGAGTCATTTGACTCGGGTGCCTTATACTTTGCCATTTCTTTCTGTTATGAAAAAAGTAAGCTACAATTTACAAATTAAGCAGTAGGGGGAGATGGCGGCAAGTCAGGGGATGGAGGAAGTCCTTCCACAACAGGAGCGGCTTCTTCTTCATAATATTCTTCTTCCACTTCCTCACCCTCTTCTCCATCAAAACCACCGCGGGCTGCACGGACTAAGGTAAACACCATTTCTCCAGCCACTTGATTTACTTCGGCTACAATGTTGCCAAATTTTGTCTTGTAAAGAAAGTAAGCTATCAAAGTAGGGATGGCCACTACAAGACCAGCAGCGGTTGTCCAAAGTGCACTACCAATATTTCCTGCCATTTTTTGACTGGATTCGCCGCCCATTCCTGACTCGGTTAATACATTAAACGCACCGATCATACCGGTTACAGTACCGAGAAGACCAATCATCGGTGCAATGGAGCCAATGGTATTAAGCATGTTGATCCAAGTAAAAGGTTTGGATAACGCAATCCCAGAAGACTCTTCCAAGCCTTTCTCGATCTGCTCAATGTCGAGCTCATCATCCTGAATACGAGAAAGACCACCCTTAAGAACAGAAGTAACCGGGATTTTGTACTGATCACACAGGGAAAGAGCACCGGGTATATTTAGGTTTTGCACTTCCTGCATGATTGGAGCCACCACATCATCTTTGATAAAAGCTTTTTTCCGAATGGCGATACCGTTGTAAATAATCAACGTAAAGCCGCCGACCACCATAATGATGAATGGATAAAGGAAAATGCCAAGGGCCGCCACCATCTTCCCACCAAACGTTGTAGGGGCTGCGTCTTGAGCAACCGCAACGGACACTAGCATCTCGGGATACAGGACGGTGAATGTCAGCGCTAAAACAAAGAGGAGTCTGGTAAATCCAAATTTCATAATAATTGTAAGTTTTGGTTATTTAGAAAGTATTTTGGTGTGGGGTCAATGCAGGATTACAAAGCTTCCATTCTCTTCCTGCTTACAGTTTCCCACTTTGAACCTGGAAAAAATCGGGTGACTTGTTCATAAACATTCTTGGCTGCTTCTACTTGCTCAAGTTTTTCATAAGCATCTCCGGCCATGAGGAGAGATTCGGGCAACCAATCCAAACCCACCCGGGCCGAGACAATTCCTTCCGTTACCTCAACCACAGACTGCCGATAATATTTATCTGCATTGACCTTGTCTCCTCCAGCTTCATATCTCCTGGCAAACTGAACACGGACCAAAGCCCTCACTAATTTATAAAGAGAATATTCATTCGTTTGGCGAGACGGAGGGGTTTTATCTAAAGTTTCAATTCCCTGTTTTGCTGCATTGAAATATTGGGATGCATACGGTGCATAGCGTTTGTCTCGGGCCGCATAAGCGGAGTAGAGCTCATAGTTTTTAATATAACAATATATGGGCCAAATCTTAAGAATGGTTTTAAATGGGCTTTTCGCAGACTTCTGAACCACTGGACTTAACCGAGCATATTCATCAATCGCTTCTTTATAGAGGCCTTGTTGACGGAGGGAATTGGCAAGTCGCAAGTAAGCTTCATGATCTCCACTGTCATCACGTATATTCACTCTCTTAAGTAAGGCTAAAGATACCTTGGCCGACTTTGGGTTTGCTTGAATCATTTTCCCTGCCAAGTCCAAAGCTGAATCGGAAAACTCCCTGTACCCGAAGTCATCAAGCTGGCTTAAATTTAAACGGGAGAGAACATAAAAAGCTTCTGAATATTGCTCCAGTTCAACGAGGGCTTTTACAAAGGTAAGGCAGGGTCCATGGATGAGAAATGTATCCGGGGACATCGGTAAGAATAACATTAGTTTGTAAATTGTCGGACGTACTGCGTCAATCACAGGCATATTATACTGCTCATTTTCCAGGGATTGCATTAAGCGGGCCAAGGTTATTTTATCCCTTTTCTGAACTTTTGCGGAAGCAAGTTGTTCTTTGGAAAGGAGCGGGTTGGTAATACTTTGCTGAAACCCAGTAAATTCAAAGCCTTTTATATTTTGCTTGGCAAGACCACGAAGTTCTAGCTCCATACCTAGAAATTTACCATCCATTTTAATAGCCCCATAGATAATACCTTTGGAAGCATCGACTCCCCTCAAAGAAATCTCTTTGGGGTTTACGCCAGTTAAATAATGAACTTTCCCGGGAATAGGCCCTGCATACTTACGAAAGAAATCCTCTTGCTGCCCCAAAAGGCAACTAAGTGAGCTCAGCCAAAAAAATAGAATTCTGAAAATAGGAGTACTCATTTTAAAAATTTCCTCTGCCAGTCCATGTATTGTTTTTCCACCCTACTGACTTGGTCCGACGCTCCTGCCTGCTCGTAGCATGTGATGGCTTTTTCGTATGATTTAGGTGTCCATTTTAGAGAGCCTGCAAAATTAAGAGTGGTCTCGAGGAATAGAAAAGCTGCTCCTGCGTAATCTTTTTGTGCCCGTTTACACTCCCCCATCATGAATGCAGATTCCGCCCTTTCATCCAAACCTGCGTCAGAATCAGCTCGGACTTCCTTAAAGCTACTACTCGCTTTGTCCAAGTATGATGAGTCCTTTGAAATGGCAGCCACTTCAAAAAGAGTAGTCCCCAAACGCATACGGGCTGTATTTGCGAGTGGATGCCAGGAGGAATTAGTTAAGGCATTTTCATAACTTACCGCCGCTGCCTGATAATCACGGTTTTTCTCATTTGCCTGACCTAAAATAAAGTTTGCATCGAAGAGAAAATCACCCCCATTGCTTCCATAAATTTGAAGAAGTTGATCCATTGCAGCGATTGCATCTTCAGTTGAATTTTGGGCGAGCATAGTTTTAGCCATCCACACTAAAACCCCTGGGCTGGCCGCTGGAAAATCTCTTCTTTCTGGGTTATAGCTTCCACCGGCTTTTGAGCCAACCGAGGCAAGGCCGGCTCGCATACGCAATTCAAGTGACTTACTTCCGGCGTCAATCGCCTCAGTCAAAAGCCTGGCGTATGCTTTCGCAGGGGATAGATCGGTTGGAAACGAGTCATTTAACTTTTTATATTTGGTGTGGTAACCTTTAAATTTCGAAGTGTAGGTAGGATTTACATAAATCGCTCCCTTAAGCTTCGCTACTTCTCGGTAAATGTCCTGGTCCATCCCTTTGTATTCTGAAGCAAGATAAGGTAAAAGCTTTCTTCGGTCATTTAAAATTTCTTTGACCGTTCCTGTAATGGTATCCTCAATTCCTTTTCGGTTTCTGAATGTGAACGAGATTACTTCTTCTGGGTTCTGGATTTTTTCTAAGAGATCGAGAGTCTTGCCATATAAAGTTTCATACTGGTTGTACTTTTCTGTGTACTTGGCAAGGATACCGTCAACTCCGACACGCGATGGATCATTTCCAAATTTTTTAATATCTTCAAAGTACATCGTGAGCATTTCAGAGGGCCGACCTTGTTTTTCACAGGCAAACCCAATTTTTTGAGTAGCCTCGGAAATTCTCGCTCCTGCAGTGGAAGCAAATTTTTCGTTGTACATGCGATACAGGGTTTCAAGTTCGGCGTAAGAGAACATAATGGCCAGTTCTGCAATTTCTCCAAAATCCAAGGACTTATCTCCGCTGAGATCGTACTCCGAAAACGGTTTGGCTCCCTTCAATCCGATGGCATTAAATTCACCTAAGCTGAGGGCATCATTTTTGTCCTTATCGAAAGTAAAATAGAAATCAATCACTCCTTCCGGGTTTTCTGCCGCCCGTTCCAACACACCCCCTTCATTAAAGGTAGCATCTGAAATAAGGCTTATGTCCTGTGTGGATTCGCGCACCAAGGCGTAATTCTTCCTCGCCTCCGAAAATTGTTCGTAGGTCGGCTGCTCGTCTGGCTTAACTTCACTCAACACAATATCTCCCAAGCTGAGATAAGATGCCGCCACATTTTTATCTTCGGGAAATTCCCGAATAAATTGTTTGAATAAACGGGCTGCATTCTTGTTATCCTGAGAACCTTGGTAAGCAACGGCCAAACGGAACAAAGCATCTTTGGCGTATTGATCGTCTGGGTAATGGCGCACTTTTCCTCCCTTGGACCATTCTTCGTTAATGTCAGCTTTTCCCGAGGCAATCAGGTTACCACCGCCGGTACGGTCAGTGATCCTCCAGGCAGACCCATTGTACCACATAGTAAACCCATCTGCATTGGCATATACAGGCTTTCCATTTTTGCTTTCACCTGATGGTAAATAAACACCATTGGGGTCGGGAACCTTTACTTCTTCTTTGCTTGGTACAGGAGGAGCGATGTCTTCTGGTTCATCTATCTGTTCGGCCGCAGGCTCTGGTAAATTAGTATCGACTTTCTTGGTTGTCGTTTCCTGAACAGGAACGTCCTCATCACCGCCACAAGATAGTAGAAGACTGGAAAAAGAAAGAATGAAGACCCAGGCAATAATCTTATTCATCGGCCCCTCCCCTATCCTGAGACATTTGCGAAAGGGTACTATCTGCTAAGGGTAAACCTTGGACATAAACCCCGACTATTGGGGCAAGTAAAGGTTTTGCATCATCAAATTTCCCGCTTGCAAGTAAACCTATGCCGCTAAGGTACAAGGCAGAAGGCATCGCAGGACCTTTGGAGAATTCCTTATCGTTGATATAGCCTTTTTTGTCATTGGGAACTCCAGCCTCGTAGCCGGCAAACTTTTCAAGTAATTGATCAAACTGTCTCTGCTTAAAATAAACAGCCCCCATCATATTTATAAAACTTGTTGCGTATTTGTCCCCGGGTTGTTTTTCCAAAAACTGATTACAAAGCTCAAAAAAGCGCTGATATTTTTCTTGGGAACTCTGCTTGGCAGTTGCCCCCCGTTCCTTATCAAGGGTTGACATTGCAGTTTGCAGGCTCTCGGCGATGGATGCCTGGACTTCCGCTTCCTTTCGATAGGCATTGGCCATTATGTTGGTAACATCGGCACGGTATTTATCCCACTTGTCACTTGCCAAGTATTGCTCACCAAGCTCGATCGATTTATCTGCAAATTTGACTGTATTCGCAGAAGCAAATGCCGCGTAGATAAAGTCTTCAGCTGATTCATTTTCCGGATCATCTTTAAAAAGCCAATAAAATCCCCAGAATGACTCCCAAAACCTCTTAGTGTCCTGAAAGTTACTGGCCTTCCTCCATCGCAAAATGGCTGTAAAGGATGCGGTTTTGGTGGCCACCGCTAAATGGCTTTTCGCTGTGATTAATTTCATCGCAAGTTGATTGTCCCGGTCTCGCAGAATTTCCAATCTTCTTTGAGGCATGCCCGGTTTCTTCAAAAATAAAGCTAACCGATTTCTTTCGTTCTCTAGTCGAGAAGCTCTTTCATTGTAATAATTTTTAATTTCCTCAGCTGTCATGGTCAGGGCGTACAGAAGAGAGGCTTCCACATACCTTTCAGCATCTTGCAGCTGATTACCGCCTTGCATTAAGTTTACATTAAGTCTCAAGTCATACCGTGCCGGAGTATCTCCAGATAAGCGGGGAAGCATGGGAAATACCTCATCGACTCTCTTCGTCTGAACAAACATTTCCGTGAGACATGAGATCGCATAAGCTGCCCGATCCTCGTCTTTGGCCGCATCGGCAAACTTTAAAAGTTCCCGAAATGCAGGCTCGCCCTTGGCCCAATCCTGAAGCATGTGGTAACATTGGGCTTTCCCGTAGTATAAGTTTAATAATTCACTTCTTTTTACAATCTGCTTTCTAAAAGGTTGATTGGAATCCAAAAGCTTGGTGATTACATCAGCCGCTTCATTCCATTTTTGATCGGATCGTAAGCAATCCGTCCTTTTTTGAAGGGCTGTTACTGCTTTGGGGTCCTTGGGAAACTTTTCTGCGAAAACTCCGAAGGCATGTGCGGCTTTGGACAAATAATCTATTTCTCCGGTTTCAGCGTAACTCTGCAAATATCCAACCCCGCGAACAAAGCCAAATTGCTGTAAAATAATTTCAACCTTCGGGTCTTTTTCGTCTTGGAAGCGGATCTCCAATTCATCGAGATAGGGGGAGGCTCCAGCAAAATCACCTTGGCCAACGAGAGTTTGGGCCTCGGAAATAACTTGGCGAAGGGGCATGGCTCCCGGGTCTTGGCTCCATGCGAAGCAACTGAAGCAGAGGCTGAGGGCTAAAGAACCAATGGTTCGATTTAAAAAAGGGAACATATAAAATCTGGTAGGGTAAAGTGACTAGTTAAAAGAGGAGTGTGAACTTCCCGCAAGCCTTTTTTAGTTTCATAAATGCACACAACAGGGACAAGCGAGGACCCAATGCCCTGCCCCAACTTTTTCCATCTTAAGTTCTTGGTCTACACTCGTAAGATAGTTAGGGGAATTCATTCGATTCCCAAAAGCACAGCCTTTAGGTGGATTAATGGGAGAAGGCACATCTCCAGGGATCAAGATTCTTTTCTTTTTCGCACTGGGATCGGGAATAGGAATAGAAGAAAGCAATGCCTTGGTGTACGCATGCACAGGGTTGGCATAAATATCTTTTGCGGGCCCAACTTCCACAATTTTACCTAAATACATAACCGCAATCACATCAGAAATATGCCTCACCACTGCTAAGTCATGAGCGATCAAAAAATAAGTCAGACCTAATTGATCCTGAAGATCCATCAGTAAGTTCAACACTTGGCTTTGTACAGAAACATCCAAGGCAGAGACGGGTTCATCTAAAACCAGTAATTCTGGCTCAAGAGCGAGTGCACGAGCCACCCCTATTCGCTGTCTTTGTCCACCAGAAAATTCAAAAGGATAGCGTTTGGCTGCACTCTCGGGCAGGCCAACTTGTTTCAATAGTTTTGCCACCCGCTTACTTCGCTCATGTTTTCCACATAAACGATGAATGACCAGAGGCTCTTCGAGGATGGCACCCACGGTCATTCTTGCATTGAGAGACTCAAACGGGTCTTGGAAGACCATCTGCACCGACTTTCGGTATTCCGGAGTTAAAAGATTGGAATTTAGTTCATTACCTTGAAAAAAAATGGATCCACTTGTTGGGGTCACCAAGCCTACAATTGATTTAGCCAAAGTTGATTTCCCGCATCCTGATTCTCCGACCAAGCCAAAAGTCTGCCCGCGCTTAATCGATAAACTAACTCCATCCACCGCCCGACAAGACCCAATCGCTCGCCGAAAAACTCCCCCCCTAACAGGAAAATGAACACAAAGCTGATCGAGCTTTAAAACTTCTTTTTCCTGTTTCATATTTTCGTGCAGACAGGGCATGCCTCCACCCAGTGCCCGGAGGCAACTTCCTTGAAAGGAGGACGGCGCTGTAACGAATTGACTGGATGAGACAGTCCACTGCGCGGGGCAAAGCGGCAACCCTGATCAAGCTGGGATAAAGCGGGAACAATGCCGGGGATAGTCATTAATTTATTCTTGGGAATCCCATCCATCCTTGGGATGGAAGCCATAAGTCCACGGGTGTAGGCATGGATTGGATTTTTAAACAAGGTTTGCACGGATGCCCGCTCAACAATTCGACCCGCATACATCACACAGACCTGGTCACAGTTCTCGGCGATAACCCCAAGGTCATGGGTAATGAGTAAAATAGAAGAACCGTTCTTTTTTTGAAGATTCTGCAGTAAATCCAAAATCTGAGCCTGCACAGTCACATCTAGGGCAGTTGTTGGCTCGTCCGCAATGATGAGTTTGGGTTTACAGGCAAGGGCCATGGCAATAACAACTCTTTGCCTCATACCTCCAGATAATTGATGGGGGTACTCCAATGCCCGATTTGCCGGATCCGAGATACCAACTTCGTCCAGCATCCCGATTGCCAAATCCAATGCTTGGCGATGAGAAACACCTTGATGTAACAAGAAGACTTCAGCAATCTGCTCGCCAATTTTCTTTACGGGATTCAGGGCATTCATCGGTTCTTGAAAAATCATTCCAATCTCCTTCCCTCTAATCTTTCTTATTTCCTCCTTGGTTAAAGTAAGCAAATCCTTGGTATCCAAAAGTATTTTTCCATTGGTTATCCTACCCATTGGCCTCGGTAATAAACGCATGACCGAAAAAGCACTCACACTTTTTCCGCATCCAGACTCTCCAACAAGACCGAGAATCTCTCCTCGTGCGATATCAAAGCTTACACGGTCTAAAGCCTCAACTTCCCCTTCGTCGGTGGTAAATGAAACGGAAAGATCCCTGACTTTTAGCAAAGCCTGACTGTCCTGTTTATCTCTCATCTCGAAAGTAAATTATTTCGCAAGATAACGGTCATAGATTTTCACACTTGGCTCGGTTGCAATGGGTTTATCTTCCTTCTTGGCATTGATGATCCGCTGCTTTTCCTTGGGCTCTATCCAAAAAACATGAAATTCTTCATAATTCCTTGATTCTTTTGGTCCCCAGTTTTCAGGGAATTTAATCCAATTCCAATACCCGAGTCTAAGCCACGGCTTTTTCCAGCCAGGCACCCAAACCGCATGGTCATGTATTTTTTCAATGAGCTGATGGGACATCTCTGTGATTCTGGCCAAATTTTCTTCTTCCCGGTACAAATCTATAAGTTTATCAATTTCTTGAACTGCAGTTTGGGTGAAATTATTTGTGCTTACTTTTGTTGTTACACCTTCTTTAAGCGAACCATCATCAGTGTATTTGGAATTACCTACTTCTTCATAGGCATTATCAGAATGAAAAGGTTCCCAAAACCTTGGAAACAATTCCACGGAGGAATTAAAAGCTGAGAAAAATACTTGGTGGTTTTTTTCATTAGCCGCTTTCCAGGCTGCTGTTGGTTCCAAAATTTTTAATTTGATTTCCAGCCCAGTTTTTTTGGCCTGCTCTTTGAGCACGACGAGTACATCTTCAAAATGCTTATATCCAGTTAATACTTCTACGGATAATTTTTGACCCAAGGCGTTGAGCAATATCCCATCAGGCCCAAGCTTCGAGTATCCTGCTTTAGCAAAAAAACTCTTGGCCTTTTTCACAGAAAACTCCCGAGCCTGAATCGAAGGGTGAGATCGGGTACCATACCCATCGGCTACCGAATTCATTCGTACAAAATCACCCCTGAACACTTTCTTCAGGACAAGGTCAAAATTAATAGCATGATGGAATCCTTTCCGAGTATTCAAATCGTCCATGGGGGGCTGCCGGGAATTTATCCTTAAGGCATAAGATGGAGGAGGAGTTTGATTATAAAATGTAGCCTTGGTCAGGTATCCCTTTGCCACCAAAGGATGCTCATGAGGCAGCTTCCCATACCAAAACTCGGCTTTGGATAAACCAAACATATCCAAGTCTCCCTTCAGAAAGACTTCAAATGCTTTGTTGTAATCTCGGATAACACTGACTTTGATTTGGTTTGGGTTAAAGCGATAACGAAAGAATTTTTTTTGATCAGCCCACCAATCTTTTTGGCGGACCAAGGTAACTGATTTTCCCTTGTCCACATTACGGGGGTAAACCACATAGGGCCCAGTAGTAGGTTCAGGTTTCCACTGGTATTTCGTTAAAAACTCGCCATCCAATTCAGAATAAAAATGCTCGGGCTTTGGGCGAATAGATGCCCGCTCCACAATGTCAGGCTTGGCTTTATAAAAAGTAATAGACAGGGTATTCTGATTATAAATTGTAACTTTTTTAAATTTATCTTTGCCGTAAAAGTCATTGTACCAAGGGGCTTGTACATGCTTGTTTCTCATAAAGTACAGGAAGAAAAAATAATCACTTGCCCGTACTTGCTTACCATCACTATACCGGGCATTAGGGTCGAGGCGGTAGAAAACCGTCGCACCATCTTCGCCAACTGCCCATGATGTCGCCAAACCTGGATAGTACCCATCTGTATTAGGGTGGGAGTGAACAAGACCCAATGCATTATGATCAAGAAGATAACTACGAAAGGCACCATTGGCATCGGGGCCAATGGTCCGAAAGGTACGAGGAAAGTCCCGCATATAAGCTTGCCAGGTCCCTCCTTTCTTTGCGGATGGAGAAGAGAACTCTTTTTCCTTGGAGCCATTCAACCAGATAAGCCCAGCAGGGATATCGGCACCGGTAGCCATGGTAAAGCAATCCGCATGTTTCTTGTAGTACTCTAAAACATCTTCAGCACAGTGGGAGAGCAAAGGATGAGGGCGGCCGTCATTATCAACAATACCTGAATGAGTGAAGTCAGGTTTCTTTCCAGGTTTAACTGCGGTCGGTAAAGCAAAGGAAGAATTTGACTCCTTTAGGTGGCGGACAAATTCCTGAGCAAATTCCTGAGCAAATTCTCTTGCCAGTTCTCTTGCTGATTCCCGGTCGGTGAGAAAGTTTTTTTCCGATTCCCTTTTCTCGGGCGATGGAGGCATATCCCGTGGAGGTTTCAACTGGTTATTATCACACCCGGTTAATATAAAAAGGGAAAGGAACAGAGGAAGAATAGAAAACGTTTTTAGTTTATGTTTTTGCATATTATTCATAGGTAGAAAATTTCTTGGGGTCGAACGCCTCACGGACTGCTTCCCCGACAAAGGTGACCAGGGTCAAGGTAACCACAAGGGCTGTAACCGTAGAGATTACAATCCAGGGAGCGATTCGTAAATTGTTCACCCCTTGCTTTAAAAGCTCACCCCAGCTGGGGGTGGGAGGAGGCAGGCCATACCCGAGGAAATCTAGGGCCGTTACCGAAGATATCGCAGCCGCAATCGTAAAAGGGGCAAAAGTGACGAGAGTGGAAATGACATTTGGGAGAAGATGGCGAAAAATAATTCTTGTCGGACTGGCTCCAATTACTTGTGCAGCCGAAATATATTCCCGAGCCTTTTCCTTGTATATGGAAGCTCTCACATAATAAGCCATTCCTGTCCAAGAAAAGAGGACCATGATCAATAACAGGGAAGATACTTGCCAGCCAACTCCCCACCATCCCGGCATTACCGACACCAAAATTATAACCATATAAAGAAAAGGTACATTAGCCCAGATTTCGACAAAGCGAAGGCCGATCATGTCCGCCTTTCCCCCCGCATATCCCATGAGACTTCCTGCACCCATAGCGATCAGGTAAGTGAGCAGGAGGTAGGCTATGGCAAAAGTCATGGCTATCCGGAATCCGTAAAGTAAACGTGCAAGCACATCTCTTTCAGTCTTATCGGTACCCAGAAAGTGTCTCTTTTCAAAATTCGGAGGAGACAGCCCAGTTGCGTTTTCATCTTGGTAATCCATTTCATAAGGATCATAAGGCACTATCGGCAAAAGCACCCAATTTCCACGATTACTTTCTTTAAACTGCTTTTTTAACTCTCGATAGTTCGTTTCGTATGAATAATCCAAACCAAAACGGTCACCCCCTATTTGATCAGCATAAGTGGGGAAGTAAAGGTCGCCCTCATAAAAAACAACCAAGGCTTTGTTGTTTACAAAAAGTTCTGCTCCCAAACTAAGGCCATAGATAAAGAGCAAAAAAATAAAAGACCAATATCCACGCCTGATAGATCGAAACCGGGAAAGTTTTTTACGGGCCAGTGGATTTAGCTTCAACCGAATCATTCCTCCTTTACTCAAAGCGCACTCTTGGATCCACCCAAGCAACCAGTGCATCCGAAAGAACATTCCCCACCAGCATCAAAAACGCAGACAAGGTTAACACCCCCATTACAACGGGATAATCGCGGTCAATGACAGAGTTAAAACCGAGCAATCCAAAGCCATCAATATCAAAGATAGTCTCGACTAAAAAAGAACCCGATACAAATAATGTAACCTGATGCCCCACATTTGTAGCGATGGGTACCAAAGAATTTCGTAAAGCGTGAAATTTTACCGCATTCCCAAACGATACGCCTTTGGCCATCGCAGTCCTCACATAATCCGCAGCTAGATTATCCATCAGGTGATTTTTCATCAGCATTGTAAGAAAAGCAAAACCGCCCACCAAGTAACAGCAGAGGGGCTGAAAGGTGTGAGCGGCCAAATCCAAAATTTGCTCCCATGCTGTAAGTTGCTCAAAACCATCGCTGGTCATACCCCCCATAGGCAGCCAATCAAGGCGAACTGAAAAGAAAAGAAGTAAGAGGGAACCCAAGGCATATCCTGGAACAGCATACCCAAAAAATATAATAATCGAACTCAGGTCATCAGATAAGCTATTGTGCCTTACTGCTTTGAAGACTCCCAAAGGAATACACACCGCATAGGTGATAATAAAAGTTAAAAGGCCAAAATACGATGAAACGGGCAGGCGTTCTGTAATAACCTGAACAACTGGTTCCCCGTAGCGAGTAGAAACACCAAAGTTTCCTTGTATGACACCGTCGTGTTTCGTCATGAAAAGCTCGGCCACAGGCTTAGCATTTTCAGCCCCATCGGGCATCTTCCGCATACGAATCTGCCAATTCCCAAGCAAGTCAGATAAGTTTACAATGCGAACCTTATGACCCTCTTCTCTCTGCAGGATAACTTTTTCACGGGCATCGCCTATCCAAGCAGAGGGTTGGCTTGCTTCGACCGCATCAATTTCTCCGTCTCCATTACGATCAAATGCAGCAAAGGAAAAATAGGTGAAAAGGTGATCCGGGAACTCATTTTCCTGCAAATATCCATCTTCATTCCAATCCAATTCAGAAATGTGAAATTTCGGTAAACTCACTCGCTCTGTCAGTTGGGTTTCATTTTGCAGAAAACGAATTTGCCTAAATTCTGTTTCGCGGGGCTGGATACCCAGCCAGATCAAGTAGGCCTTCCAGTGGGGTTTATCAAAACCGTAAAGTCTTTTCATTTGATCTAACTGATCTTGAGATAAGGCTTGATTTCCCTGTGCATTCCCACCACCACCTGCACCCTCCGATACTTGCTGCATTTGCATCATAGCTTGTTCAAGCGGACCACCCGGTGCCAGCCTGGTAATAGCAAAGACCATAACACTTATCCCGAACAATGTCGGTGGTATCAACAGGAACCTTCGTAGAAAATAATCTCGCATCAATCCCATTCTTTGTAAGGACTTCCCTGCAGGTAGCAAAGAAAAGAAATTCAAAAAAGTCATTTTGTTTATCCTTTTACTTGCCAAGTTCCCCACCCTGTTCAATTTCGGAATAGTTTACAACTCGATGGCTTTTATAAGAAAAAAAAGATCTCTGCTCCTTACTTGCTCTTTGGCATTTGGCTTTCTTGCCTCTTGCTCAGCCCCATCCAATGTAGAAAAGGCCATCGATGAACAAATTTTACACTTCGGCCTCGGTGCTGAACCTCAACATCTTGACCCCCACTTAGCCACCAGTGTTGCGGCGCATAATATCCTCTCTGCTTTAGTAGAAGGATTGATAGGAGAAGACCCCAAGACATTAAAACCCGTACCGGGTGTTGCTGAAAGGTGGAATGTCTCGGATGACAAAAAAACCTACACTTTTTATTTTCGTAAAAATGCAAAGTGGCACAATGGGGACCCGGTCACAGCCCATGACTTTGTCTACTCCTACAGACGGATATTGAATCCATCCTTGGGAGCCCAATACGCCTCGATGCTTCATGTTCTGAAAAATGCCAAGGAATTCCACTCAGGAGCGAAAACCTGGGAGAAAGCAAATGTCGGAGTTCTGGCCATTGATGACCTCACCCTTGAACTGGTTCTCGAAAATAAAACACCTTATTTCCTCGAACTTCTCAACCATTATTCATGGTTCCCGGTACACCCGCCGACTATCGAGAAATTTGGGGCTTTTGAGCAGATAGGAACGCCATGGACCAAGCCCGGAAACTTTGTGGGGAATGGACCTTTCAGCCTTTCAGGGCACCGGATCAACTCCGTCATAGAAGTTCAGGCCAACCCCCATTACTGGGATGCAAACCAAACCAAACTTTCTGGAATCAGGTTTTATCCAATCGAAACTTCGGATACAGAGGAAAGGGCCTTCCGTACAGGCTTTTTACATGTTACCCAGTCCGTCTCCTCAGACCGGATAGAATACCTGCAATCCAAGCATCCTGAGTGGATTCACTCTGAGCCGTACCTTGGAACATATTATTATCGGTTTAATGTTAAAATGCCGCCATTTGATGATCTCCGTGTGAGAAAAGCTCTGAGTTTGTCTGTAAATCGTAAATTACTGGTAGAGAAGGTTCTTAAAGGTGGCCAACAGCCCGCTTATTGCTTTACCCCACCTGATACAGGAGGATTTACTGCCAAAGAGGGCTACAGTTACAACCCTGAGGAGGCGAAAGTATTGCTTGCTTCTTATTTGAAAGAAAAAGGTCTTCTTACACTGCCACCCATCGAACTAAATTATAATACATCGGAAGCTCACAAGAAAGTTGCGGAAGCTCTCCAGGCAATGTGGAAAACAACTTTGGGTATTGAAATTCAATTGTTAAACATGGAATGGAAAGTCTTCTTATCCTCAATATCTAAAGGTGACTATTCCTTGGCCCGTGCCGGATGGATTGGGGATTATGTAGATGCGAACACCTTCCTTCATCTTTGGAGAAGTAATGATGGTAACAACCTGACTGGCTGGTCCAATCGAGCATACGACCAATCACTTTCGCTCGCAGAACAATCACTTACCCCTCAGGAACGGTTTACTCATTTTCAAAAATGTGAAGATCTTCTAGCCCAAGAAATTCCCATTTTACCCCTATACTTTTATGTTCATGTTTCCCTGCGGCATCCAACAGTTCAGGGATGGTACCCGACTCTTTTAGACCATCACCCTTATAAACATGTTTATTTAGAAGGGAAGATTACGGAGTGAGAACTTTTTTTATCTCGAGATTGCTCCAAGCCATCCCCACCCTTTTTGTGATCGCAACTTTAACCTTCTTTATGACCCGGTTTGCTCCCGGAGGCCCTTTTGACTCCGACAAAGCAATCCCTGATGAAATTAAGATTAAGTTACAAAGTCATTTTGGCCTAAACCTTCCCCTCTTCGACCAATACCTGCTCTACATGAAAAATTTACTCGCGGGTGATCTTGGTCCTTCCTTCAAATATGTTGGGTGGGATGTATCTGAGCTCATTAGCCTTGCTTTTCCTGTTTCCCTCAGCCTTGGCATTTCCGCCCTTTTAATTGCCCTGCTCATTGGTTTGCCAGCAGGTATGCTGGCGGCCCTGCGAAAAAACACTCTTTGGGACTATTTACCAATGGGCATTGCTATGGTTGGGGTCTGCCTCCCCTCCTTCGTCCTCGGGCCAATTTTGATTATGGTTTTTGCCACAGAACTCAAATGGCTTCCGGCTTTGGGATGGTACTCATGGACGGACCTCATTTTACCCTCCCTTACTCTGGGTTTATTTTATGCTGCTTATGTGGCCCGCCTTACTAGAGCCGGGATGCTGGAAACCCTGAAACAGGATTATATCCGAACCGCTCGTGCCAAGGGGGCATCACCGAGTAGAGTAATCCTAAGACATGCGATCCGAGGGGGTCTCTTACCCGTGGTCACCTACTTGGGCCCCGCCTTTGCCGGGCTTGTAAGTGGTTCTTTTATTATTGAAAGTATTTTCTTTATTCCCGGACTTGGTAAGTTTTTTGTAACTGCAGCTTTTAATAGAGATTATACCGTGGTCTTGGGTACAGTCCTGTTTTACGCAACCCTGATCATCATTCTTAACCTGTTTGTAGATTTTCTTCAGGCTTGGTTGGACCCGAAAGCGAGGGAGCAGCAATGAGTGAAGCCCAAGGTGCTTCTTTGGCTAAAGATGCTTGGATACGGTTACGCTCAAACCGGATGGCATTGGTTAGTTTAATTATTTTAGCGATCATTGTCAGCTTCTCTTTCATCGGGCCTTTCTTCTGTGAATATAAATATGATGAGCAAAACTTGGATGAGCAATTTTTGGGACCCAATCAACAACACTGGTTTGGTACCGACAGCTTAGGCAGAGATTTATTTGCCCGAACAAGTTATGGGGGAAGAATTTCTCTGGCGGTTGGATTTTTGGCTACCACGGTTTCCTTGCTCATCGGCGTCAGCTATGGAATGGTTGCCGGCTATGTCGGAGGGAAAACAGATGCCATTTTAATGCGTATCGTGGATATACTTTATTCCCTCCCTTTCACCATTTTTGTTATCTTACTAATGGTACTTTTTGGAAGAAATTTCCTCCTTCTTTTTCTTGCAATTGGAGCGGTGGAATGGCTGACCATGGCTCGGATAACCCGGGCTCAAACCTTAAATTTAAAACGGGCAGAGTTTATTGAAGCAGCCAGGGCACTCGGTTTTTCTCATTCCCGAATACTTTTTCATCACATTCTCCCGAATCTGCTCGGACCAATTATTGTCTACGCCACCCTCACAGTTCCTGCAGTCATGCTTCTCGAAGCAGCCCTCAGCTTCCTTGGTCTTGGCGTGCAAGCACCCATGGCCTCTTGGGGCAGCCTCATCAAAGAAGGCGCCGAGAAAATGGATGTGGCTCCATGGCTCATCACCTTTCCTGGTATATTCTTTTGCCTCAGCTTATTTTGTCTTAATTTTATCGGGGACGGATTGAGGGATGCCCTGGACCCCAAAAGTTCCAAAGATTAATGAATGATGTAAAGGTCCATGGGCTGAAAACTTTTTTCCATACCCGCGAGGGAGTGGTCAAAGCAGTAAATGATATAAATTTTACGATTCCTTCCGGGGAAGTAGTCGGCTTAGTTGGCGAATCGGGGTCTGGGAAATCTGTAACCTGCCATTCCCTGTTACAATTACTTCCAACCCCACCAGCCAAAGTTGAAGGTGGTGAGATTATTTTTCAAGGAGAAGATCTTTTACGGGCGAGCGACCAGAAAATGAGAACCCTCCGGGGGAAATCTATTTCCATGATCTTTCAGGATCCCATGAGTTGCCTCAACCCCTATATGACTGTAATCGAGCAAGTAGCTGAACCGTTACTTATTCACGGCATGGTTAGTCAAGATAAAGCAAAGGAAGAGGCCATGGATATGCTTTTACGGGTAGGTGTTGATAAAATTAAAGACCGAATGAATGCCTACCCCCATGAATTCTCTGGGGGCATGCGGCAGCGGGCAATGATTGCCATGGCTTTGATCACCAAGCCTGACCTGCTCCTTGCAGATGAACCAACAACCGCACTGGATGTCACAGTGCAAGCCAAGATTTTAAAACTTCTCAAGCAACTTTGTGCAGAAATTGGAAGCAGTATTTTATTCGTTAGCCATGACTTGGGAGTAGTGGCTGAAATCGCCGACCGAGTGGTGGTGATGTATCGCGGTAAGGTTGTCGAACAAAACACCACTCAAGAGTTGTTTCGTTCCCCCACCCATCCCTATGTAAAGGCCCTGATCGCGTGCAGGCCAACTTTTGAGGGAAATTTTGAGATTCTTCCCACGGTGGAAGATTTTATGGAAAGCCAATCCTACATACCTCAAAAAAAGAAGTTAAAAGAGCAGAGCAATCCCATTACAGAAAAAGATAAAAACTGGCTAAAGGTTGAAGAATTATCTGTTCATTTTCAGCAGGCAAATCATGGAAAGACGGTGAAAGCCGTTGATCGAGTGACCCTCTCCATTCCTAAAGGTAAAACGCTTGGAATCGTCGGTGAGTCAGGTTCGGGAAAGACAACCCTAGGCCGAGCAATCCTTAGGCTGACCCCGATTACATCGGGAAAAGTACGATGGCAGGATCAGGATATTGCTTTGGATAAGGAAAATGGCCTGATGAACTTCCGTAAAAAGATGCAGATTATCTTCCAGGACCCCTACGCCTCCTTAAACCCAAGGCTTACGATTGAACAAACCCTGCTCGAACCCATGCTGGTACATAAAATCGGGGGAAACCACAAGGAACGACTAGATCGAGTTGTTTCCTTACTGGAAGAAGTGGGGCTAGAATCTTCCCACCTGAGAAGGTATCCCCATGAATTCTCAGGGGGTCAACGACAACGGATTTGTGTGGCTCGCGCCCTTTCAACTGAGCCCGAATTCATCGTTTGCGATGAATGTGTAAGTGCCATGGATGTTTCGGTACAGGCACAGGTGTTAAATTTACTCCATCAATTGCAGAAGGCTCGAAATCTAACTTACCTTTTTATTTCCCATGACCTCTGTGTTGTGAAACACATTGCAGATGAGATTGCAGTTATGCGTGCCGGGCAAATCGAAGAATTTGGAAAAGCAGAAAATATATGCCTAAACCCACAAACATCTTATACTCAGGAATTAATGGATTCTATTCCAAGGACTAGTATTACCGGTACCTTTTAATCCGCAGGATTATCTAACCTTTTTGAGACCACAATACCCCTCATACTTTCTGGTATTTTCACAAACTAGGTATCAGTTACGAAAGCAACATCCCCATTCCTAAGAAAAGGTATTTTCAATACCTTTCAACGAACTCTCTTAGAAATCAGGCACCCTCTGCCGATTAAAGTAAAAAGAGTGAATGAAATTTTTTATCCCTTACGCCAGCCTACAAAAGCCTGAGGCGTTCAGATGAGAAAAAGAATTGTTGGGCCAACCCAGCAAGATTCCCGAAATGCAGACGAGCGAAAGAAAGTTTCTGCTTTAAGCTCCAATCTTCCAGGTGATACCTTTGGGTTAACACTTTATCAATCCATGTATCGATCGGGAAAGCCTCGAGCATACCGCCACCAAATAAAAGAACACAATCAGCAATCTTACCACCGACTCCGGGTAATTTCATAATCTCGGTCCGGGCTTCATTATATGATAATTGCTTAAGACTGCCTAACCAATTTGGGTGGCTTTTGATAAACTGAGCAGTACCAGCTACATTTTTAGCCCGGTACCCCATTTTTAAATCTCTAAACTCTTTTTCTGAAACTTCCGCTAATTTTGACCAACCCGGAAACCCATGCTTGCCGCAACCCAATGAAGGACCAAAGATTTGAGAAACCTTTCCACCAGTCTCTTTAATTTGTGGGATACTTTTTACAGGGCTTAACAGGAAATAAAATAAAATCTCATCTAATGGCTGCCTTAGGATCCTAAGACCCGGTAAAGAGTCCATACACTTTGCTAAGATTAGATCTGAACGCCAGGGTAATGTATCGATCGCTTCTTGATAAGTTGTATCTATCCATAAGTAATGAAGCAGATCTTTTTTTGAAAAACGAAGGGGGGTATTTGTTTGCCACTCCAATCGGCTACCATCGATTCGAAGCCTAACAATGACTTGATTGATCACACCGTGCCAAATACCGGCTACATCTTGGTCCCAAACAAAAGACTGACCTCCGCCTAAGGTTTCAGCCAGGCTCAGATTAGTAAACCCATGGCCTTCCAGTGAATCCCAGGCTTGAGGGCTTGTTTTGTCTACTCCTTGTGCGACCAAAGATAACTCTGGTTATTGGTCAAAATTGACTCGTCTTTCGCTTCGACAGAAATGTGCCAAGCCATAATTTTTTTCTTGGGCGTGGGCCAATCCTTTCCAGTAAGGCCTAACCAAACTTCACCTTTGGCAACCGCTTGCTCAGAAAGCAAAAAAGAGTAAGTAACAGGATCTAAAGATTGGGAATCCAAAATCTGTAATTGTAACTTGTGAGGTCTTGACTGAACTCCGGATAATTTTTCTTTTAAACCAAGATCTATCAATAAGTAAAGTCCGTCTCTTTTTCCTTCATGAGACCTTAAAATAACTCGTCCACTGGTGTTTTCTTTTCCAGTGAAGTACTCACTCACCCGGACAAAATCGTAGTGAGAAAAAAAGGAGTGGGTAACGAGATCAACCCGAGTGTCACCCCATAACGACCAGGGCAAAAAAAAGGAAAAGGAAAATAGAAATTGAATGGGAGAAATCACAGATTCACCCCCAGCTTATTTCACTTTTCAGCAGACGCCGCAGGCTTTTCTTCAGCTGGGGCTTTCGCTGCCGCTTCATCAGGGCCTAGTACATCATCTGGCTTCGCTTTTTCTGCCACTTCTTCTTTCGCTACCTTGGGAGCGGGTTTAGTGGCTGCTTTAGTGGCTGCTTTTTTTCGGGTCGTAGTCTTGGCTTTGGCAGCCGGAGATTTGACTGCCTTCTTACCAGCACTGGCTTTCTGTGTTAGCAATGCAGCTTTTTGGCGAGCCAAATAAGCAGTGCGGCGTCTTCTTTTAATTCGTTTGTTATATTGTTTGCCCATAGGATAAGGAGAATATGATGCTAAATCTGTGACTTCTTGCAAGCCTCAAGCGATATCAACGGGTCGACCTGTATTAGCAGATTCGTATGTAGCGTCTATAATTCTCATGAGTTTGAGGGCTTGATCAGGAGTATTCAAGGGGCTTTCTTCCCCATTGATCGAACGCACAAAATTTTCTGCAGACCTTATTCGCCCCATATCTTCACTTTCATCGGTTACGATCGATCGGTTGACAGACCTGCCATGTTCCTGGACATATAGTTCACAATCGTCTATGGCAGTTTCATCGAGCCCATCTGATCCAAACAAACGACGAATCATTCCCCCTGCTTTTTGTCCCTGGAAGGTAACTGAAACTTCTTCTCTTTTGTTCATCTCCGCCCACGATACTTGGAAATTTAAAACTTGGCCGGTTTCAAAACGCACAAAACCATGAGCAGCACTTTCCACATCTGTGATTCCATCTTGAACATCAGGTATCCCCCAAGGACCTTTAAATCCTTTGTCTTCAATGAAATCATTGAAGGTTTGGGCAAGTACACAGGCAGGCTGTGGGTAGTCCATGTAAAACATTGCAAGATCCACCATGTGTAAAAGATCAATTAAAGGACCTCCTCCGGAGAGTTCTTTATTGGTAAACCATCCACCGAAACCCGGAATGCCTGTTCGGCGGATCCATTTGGCTTGGGCAGAATTAATACGACCCACTTCACCGGCTTCTATATAATCTCGGAGTGCATAGGATTCAGGGCGTGCCCGGTTATTGAAATTAAACATCAAAATCTTACCGGACTCTTCGGCTGCCTCTTTCATCTCTGAAACTTCAGAAGCTGAAAGTGCTGGCGGTTTTTCGCAAAAAACATGCTTTCCCGCATTCAAAACCTGAATAGCTAAAGGCTTGTGCGTACGATTAGGGGTGATGATGCTTACGGCATCAAGATCACTAAGTTCATCCAACATCTTCTGCAAATCAGAATAAACATGTGGGATTTCATAAAGATCCGCGGCTGCTTGGGCAGACGCTTGATTCATGTCACAAACCGCGAGCAATTCTGCACCGGCTGCCTTAAAACCTGCCGCGTGATATTGAAGCATACCCCCGGCACCAACGATTCCTACTTTAATACTCATAAAAATTACTTGGAAATGGATGGAAACTTAGTCCACTTTTCTTTGGAGTTTGAACTCTTAACAACCGTCTCAATAAAAGCCATGCCAATCATACCATCCCGAATGTCGGGAAAATCATAACCTGACTTCCTTGGGTATTTCCCAGCAAGCTGATCACGAATCGCTACCGAAGCACAATTGTAGACATTAGCAAAAGCTTCAATAAAACCCTCGGGGTGCCCAAAAGGAATGCGGGTATTGTCGGCCGCCGCTCCAGTCACATAACTATTTCCTCGTCGATACACTTGCCTTGGACTACGAGCGTCTTTTACGAGCAAATCATTGGGGTCTTCTTGGTGCCATTCAATAGACTTTTTGGTCCCATAAATTCGAATGTTCAAATCATTTTCATCTCCATTGGATACTTGGGATGCATAAATAATTCCCCGAGCACCTCCTTTAAAACGAATGAGGACATTGCCATCATCATCAAGTTTACGGCCCGGAATATTTACAGAAAGATCCGCACACATTTTATCAATTTCTAAGCCAGTAATGTAATGAACAAGGTTCTCGGCATGAGTGCCAATATCGCCCATGCAATTGGAAATCCCCGCAATTTCTGGGTTGGCCCGCCAATTGGATATGGCTTTATCCTCTCCGGTCAACGCAGTTATCGCGTACCCCTGCGGGTACTCGCACACAACCTTGATGATCTTTCCAAGCTCACCTTTTCGAACCATTTGCTTGGCAAGCTTTACCATGGGGTAACCAGTATAATTATGGGTTAAAGCAAAAACTTTTTTCGACTTATTTATAATTTTCCGGAGTTCTCTTGCCTGAGCCAAGTCATAAGTAACTGGTTTATCACAAATAACATTAAATCCAGCTTCCAAGAAAGTTTTGGCCACCTCAAAATGCAAATAGTTTTGGACGACAATGGTGACGAAATCAATTCTTTCTCCCTCTGGCAAAGCCTTCTCTTTTTCCGCCATTTCTTGATAGGACCCATACACCCTCGAGGAATTTAAATAAAAGTCCTTGCCAGAAAGTGCAGATTTTTTGGGATCCGAAGAAAATGCACCAGCAACCAATTCAATATTTCCATCCAAGGCCGCAGCCCTGCGATGTACTCCTCCTATAAATGCACCTCGGCCTCCACCGACCATGCCCATGCGTAACTTTCTTTTCATATCTTTATTGGTTCTCTTTATCAAAAGCCGAATCAAAAGCGATTTGGTTAGACTCGAAGTCTAGGGCTTTTACGAATTCACAGGATTCTGTTGCCCCATGTAAACGATCCATGCGACTATCTTCCCATTCTACAGAAAGAGGTCCACGATACCCAATGTCATTCAAAGCTACGATAATTTCTTCAAAATCCACATCTCCCCTACCAACCGAGCGAAAATCCCATTGGCGTCGTGGATCCGCGAAAGTAGTGTGCCCACCAAATACTCCCACAGTTCCATCCCCGTGGCCCCACCATGCATCTTTCATATGAGCATGATAAATACGATCTGAAAAAGTCCGGATGAATTTAACATAATCGACACCTTGGTAACCAAGATGCGAGGGATCATAGTTAAAACCAAATCTTTTATGACCCTTGACTGCAGCTAAGGCACGTTCGGCACTGGCGATATCAAAGGCAATTTCTGTAGGATGAACCTCCAGGGCAAAATTGACATTCTGCTTTTCAAACTCTTCAAGAATGGGCCCAAATCTTTTAGCAAAATCTGCATACCCTTTATCCCAATATGCTTGATCCGTGGGAGGGAAGGCATAAATGGAGTGCCATATACTTGATCCTGTAAATCCATTCACTACCGCGGGGAAATCATCTTTTTTTCCACGCCCTGGCTTAGCATTAATAAAATTTCTGCAAGCTTTTGCGGTTTTCGCGAGCTTTCGGGCGGCACGCTTACGGACTTTTTCTGGGTCTCCCTCACCCCATACATCGGGGGGCAAAATAGATTTGTGCCTTTCATCAATCAAATCACAAACTGCCTGACCAACCAAATGGCTGGAAATGGAAAAGGCAGTCAACCCATGGTCCGAAAGAATTTCCCAGCGCTCTTGGCAATATTTTTTTGAGATTGCTGCCTTATCGACATCGAAATGATCTCCCCAGCAGGCAAGCTCGAGTCCATCATATCCCATTGTGGAGGCTTTAGCAGCAAGATCAGGAAGAGATAAATCAGCCCACTGGCCGGTGAATAGAGTAACGGATCTTGACATAATTATGTAATAACAGGGTTGGTTATAGTAAGGCTATGAGAAATTCAATTTTTTGGTAAACAATATAAAGAGTGCAAGATTTTTTGAAAAATATAATCCATAATTTAGATTTCCTACACGACAAGTATTTTCTCCGCTGAACGAAAACCCATGGAAAATGGCTCATTACCTTCAATCTTTAAGGTGATTACATCTGCCAATTTTTCCGACCTTATTACAGAAACTGCTTTGCCGGGTAATAATTCTTTCTCGCGGGCAAATTTCAGGAAATCACTTTCCTGGTCCAGGATCGATTCGACCCGCACGGTCACACCGGTATCACAGTTTTGTAGTGTTTGCGAACTTGGGCGCTGGATGGTTCCTCTCTTGCTGGGTATGGGATGACCATGAGGGTCATACCTGGGTCTGCCTAAAAACTCATCTAGTTTCTCCAGGACTTTTTCCGAAATTGCGTGCTCCAATTCTTCGGCTTCAATATGGATTTCACTCCAATCAAAGCCTAATGTTTCAACCAGGAAAGTCTCCAGTAAGCGATGGCGACGAAGCATGTTCATTGCAACCTTTCTTCCCTTTCGTGTTAAAGAAACTCCCTGGCGGGGGTAATATTTCAACCATCCATCACGTTCCATATTTTTGACCATTGAAGTGGCTGTCCCAGGGGTTACTGCCAATTCAGTCGCAACTTTACCCATCGCCACCCTGGATCCATTTTCTTCCAAGGTCACCATAAGGATCTGTTTTAAATAGTTTTCAACGGTTGGAGTGGGCACATTCTGATTTGTAGGTTTATCGAAAGTTGACACAAGACAAATCTAAGATACTATTTTGATTCATCAAAGTAATCATTTTGCTAAATCAATGAAAAAAATTTCTGCCCACCCTGCCCTGAACATAAATGTGCTGCTTGCCACCTGGTTAATTGCGTTGTGTGGCTGTAGTGAAAAAGAGAAGCAGAGCCCTGAGCAAAATGTGCCACGCCAGCTTATGGTTGTTACCACAACCACTCAAATCACTGATTTGGTTAATCAACTTGTCGGGGACCGATGCAAGGTCTACCCCATGATGGGCCCGGGGGTTGATCCTCACCTATACAAACCAACCGCCCGGGATATTATGTCTTTGAGCTCAGCTGATGCGATTATTTATCATGGCCTCAATTTAGAGGGGAAATTGTCATCTGCTTTCGATAAGGCCGGGTTAACACAAGGCAAAACTTACGCAATTCATTCTGTCATTGACCAAAAATTTCTTTTGCCTGTTGAACAGAATCTTGGGTACTTCGACCCTCATTTATGGTTTGATCCGATATTATGGACTGAATGCCTGCATGGCCTTTCCAAGCATCTCAGCCTTTTGTTGCCAAATGACTCCGAGTTGATTGAAGCAAGGGCAAAACAGGTCACATTAAAATATCAAATTGTTCAAAAGTTTGCCACAACTGCCTTAGCAAAAATTCCAGTAAAGCAAAGAAAACTTATAACAAGTCACGACGCGTTTCAATATTTAGGAGAATACTTTGGGCTCGAAGTCATTGCCCTGCAAGGAGTCTCAACATCATCAGAAGCAGGGCTTGGTGACCGTGCAAATCTTGTGGATTTCATCCAAGACCATCAAGTTCCCTGCATATTTATTGAAAGCAGTGTGAACCCTAAAGCAATCCAGGAAGTTGCCCGCGAAGCCAAGGTCACAATTGGTAAGCCATTATTTTCCGATGCCCTTGGCTCACCCTCGGATACAATTATCGGGCCTGATGGAGAGGTACATTCGCTCGCATCTTGGTCGGGTATGATGATTTATAATGTAAGGGCGATCATAGAAGGCTTAAGCCAAATCGATTAATGAAATCCCCCTTTTACCCAATCGAGGTCCATGATCTCACCGTTTCCTATCAACGAAAGCCCGTATTATATGGGGTGGATCTGGAAATTGAGGAAGGGTCACTTGTTGGAGTGATTGGCCCAAATGGGGCGGGCAAATCAACCTTAATTAAAACCATCATGAATATGGTTTCGCCAAATGGAGGGTTTGTGAAAATTTTCGGTAAAAATCCAAAAGCTGGAACCAAGCATATAGGGTATATTCCTCAAAAAGAATCAGTTGACTGGGACTTTCCTGTAACAGTTATGGATGTTGTACTAATGGGAAGGTATGGTCGCCTTGGGTGGTTTGGGCGAATCAGCAAAGATGACAGAAGAATGGCCCATGAGTGCCTGGAAAAAGTGGATATGCTGCCCTATGCAAACCGTCAAATTGGAAACCTTTCCGGCGGTCAACAGCAGCGCGTTTTTCTAGCTCGGGCTCTTGCCCAGGAAAGCTCAATCTATTTAATGGACGAACCTTTCGCCGGTGTAGATGCGGTAAGTGAAAAAGCAATTGTATCTATTCTCAAAAGTATGCAACAGGATGGGAAAACTCTGGTGATCGTCCACCATGACCTCGCAACGGCCAAAGAATACTTTGATCATTTGCTCCTTCTGAATATGAGAAAGATTGCATATGGACCCATACAAAAAGTATTTACGCAAGATCTACTCCAAAAAACATACGGCGGTCGACTGACTATTTTTTCTGAGATGGCATCTCAGGCAGCCAGACAACCTGAGATTGAAATGGAAAAATCCATCAGCTAACAAAAAAGTCCAAAAACTTTTAAAAAACCCATGCCAGTCATTCTAAGAATTTGGCCCTGCCTTGTATTTCTTTTCACCCCGCTTTGCTCTATGGTACCCACATTGGATGCCAAGCAAGTCGAGATGCTTGAGGATGATCAGGTTTGGGGACGAGTCACTCGGTTTTTTCTACTTCAGGATACTTCCGTGCAAATTGTTGCCCTGGGATCAGCTTTAATTGGAATTACCTGTGGTTTGATTGGAAGCTATGTAGTTACCCGCAGACTTTCGCTCTTTGGGGACACCCTCTCCCATGCTGTTTTGCCCGGTATTGCTGTTGGCTTTATTTGGGCTGAATCAAAAGATAATATTGCCTTACTTATTGGAGCCACGGCCGCTGGTTTTCTCGGTGTTTCTTGCCTAACCTTTTTACAAAAATACACCCATATTCGACAGGACAGTGCTTTAGGTATTGTGCTTTCTGGGTTTTATGCAGTGGGCATTTGCCTCCTTACACGCATCCAAAAGATGGAATTTGGTAGCCAGTCAGGACTAGATTCTTTTTTATTTGGACAAGCCTCTGCTCTATCCATTGAAGACCTTTGGGGTATCGGGTGCACCCTTCTCATGGTTGGCTTATTTATTCTTTTTGCGTATAAAAAATTACTGATTACCGGGTTTGATCATTCTTTTTCTCGCTCTATTGGTATTCCTGCTGATTTTTTACAGTATGTACTTTGGTTACTTCTTGCATTCTGTGTTATCAGCTCCCTACAAATTATTGGGGTTATCCTTGCCTCCGCACTTCTGATCATTCCTGCGGTCACCGCTTCACTACTCGTCAAGCGCATGCATACTTACCTCCTGGTTTCTGCTGCACTGGGTGCAGCTGCGGGCTTAGCTGGAAGCTTCCTTTCCTTTCTTGGGCAAGGTATGCCAACTGGTCCCTTAATCGTCCTCATTTCTACCGGAATTTTTATTTCTGTATTATGCTTAAGACCGACCAATGGTTTACTTACCCAATGGTACTTTTCGCGAAAAAATACTTTGAGGATTCAAAGGGAAAATACCCTGAAGGCAGTGTATCAAATTCTTGAAAGTCATAATTTTCAAAACCAGACAATTAGAACCCAAGAATTGATGTCCAAAAGGGGGGTAGATATCGTACATTGTGAGATGGAAATCCAACAACTTGTAAGAACAGGACTTGTAACCCAGGCACCGACGGTGCCCTCACCGTCTCTACCAGGGCAGTCGACTCTCTCCCTTACCCCCAAGGGCTGGGAGTATGCCTGTAAAATTGTCAGAAACCACAGATTATGGGAATTGTACCTGACAAATGAAGCCAAGTATGCACCGGACCATGTCCACGAAGATGCAGAAAAAATTGAGCATGTTCTCGGAGAAGACACGATACGGCAACTCGAGCGCATTCTTTCAAATCCAAGAAAAGATCCCCATGGAAAATTGATCCCCAGCCTAACTGACATGGAAATGGGTAACATTCAAAACATTTGATCTCTGATTCTTTTTTCTGAATTCAAAACCTGCTAGAAAATGCCCTTAATTCCAACTTTTGATTTTTACCAGATTTTTCTCCAACCATGGAGCACACCACAACTCGTCTCGTGGAACCTGCAGATCATTATAATGGGTATCTTGGTTTGCTGGACATGCGGTCTAGTGGGTTCATTTATTGTGGTTCGCCGGATGGCATTAATGGGAGATGCCATTAGCCATGGAATTCTTCCGGGGCTCGCCCTTGCTTTTATCATCAGTGGAAGCCTGGGAATAGGCGCAATGTTCATCGGTGCCTGCCTTGCCGGACTGGCATGCAATTTTTGCATTGAGTGGTTACATTCCAATACCAAGATTCGTGAAGATGCAGCCATGGGGTTGGTCTTTACTTCATTTTTTGCACTCGGGGTTACCCTTATTAGCGGTCATACTGGAAATATTGATTTAGATCCAAGTTGTATACTTTACGGGGAAATCGGACTTGTACCGCTTGCAGAAAAGGTTGAAATGAGTGGTATCTTTCTTGGCAATCGTGCTATTTGGGTCATGGGAGTCGTCTTTATGTGCATAGGAACTGGTACCTTCATATTTTACCGTCAACTCCTTGTTTCCAGCTTTGATATAACCCTCGCGAAATCTATCGGTATTCCTGTAAAAGCTGTTCATATATGCTTGATGCTAGCACTCGCATTGGCCACGGTCGCTAGCCTGGAAGCAGTGGGGGTTATTTTAGTGGTTGCCATGTTTGTATTTCCTTCGGTCACCGCCTCTTTCTTCTTTAATCGATTGCTTTATGTCCTACTTTTTTCCTTTCCCCTCGGTGTTCTTTACACTCTTGGCGGGTTTCATTTAGCTCATTGGCTGGACTGCTCCATAGCGGGAGCAATTGCGGTGACCGCGACCTTATTATTTATCCCTGCCTGCTTACTTGGACCCAAGGGCGGGGTTTGCTCGCGGTTTATAAAAAGTTAGCCATTTTACCTATATTCGCCAAAAAAAAGGCCCTCACGAAGAGGGCCCTTAAAATAATTATAGAAAAACTCAGCTAGCTTTCTTCTTACCCTTTTTTAAGGAAACTTTAGCAGCGGTTTTGTTACTGCAGTTACAGCCTTCTATTGAAACGCGTGCATTTTCGTCGAGTTTCGTGGGGCAATCAAAGCCAACCATTTCGGTTTTACTGCCAACTTTGATTTTCTTTTCTTTCTTTCCCTGTGCTATAGTAAGCGTCTTGGATTCGGAATCAAAGCCAACAACCTTACCGTTTATAGCCTTGGAGGGACAACCCGCGAAAATAGACGCAGCGAAAAAAAGTGATAAAAGTGATGTGGTTATAATTTTCATAATTTTTTGAGGGTTAAGTTAACATTAAACATTAACCCAATCGCGATTTTGGTATTTCACAAGTTTTATTTGATATAAAATCTTAAGTTATTAATGTAAGGCAAAACTGGTCCCTTCAATTATGACTAAATTTTTTGCAACCTCTTTACTCTTTTTCTTCATACATGTTGGTGCCCACCCTGTACCTGACATACCGGTTTCTGGAAAGTTTCAATCCAATGGAAATACCACCATTTCCGTAGAAATTGATACCCGTTGCTTTGCCGAAGACCCAGAAAAAGTTCCATTTTTTACTGTTGGAAAATTTAACAAGATCAATACCACAGCGAAAAAAAATTTAATATCAGAAGCCACAAACATGATTCAGAAATCACTTGAATTACGGTTTGGTAATCACAAATGGTTTACCCCGGACTTTCAAATGAAGTTTATAAATCGTGAAGGTGGAGAGCTCAGTGAAGAGCGTCTTGTATTCATTGAGGGCAAATATGATACCCGTTTGAGTTTAGATTCTGATTTCTACCAAATTCGCTCCAAGCAAAGTGCACCCTATGATCTCATCTTTACCAATCAAATTGATGGAGAACCCCAGCGTAGGGTCAATGTTCTTTTCCCAGCCGAAGAAAGTTTTCGTTTTGATTTGAGTTTTATAGAAACGACACAGCCCGATTCATCAGCTGAAATTAACCCGGCACATGCAACTCGGACAGAAGAACAAAAAAAACAAGCAGTGGAAGATGCACAAAGTACATTTATATCTTTTGCCAGACAGGGCTTTGTCCATGTCCTTCCTTTGGGTTTGGACCACATTCTTTTTGTAATTGGAATTTTCTTATTATCTCGAAAATGGAAGCCTATTTTATATCAGGTATCAATCTTTACCCTCGCCCATACCATCACCCTTGGGCTCGCAACCTTAGATCTGATATCCGCACCGTCTCACGTGGTTGAGCCCATGATTGCAGCGAGTATTGCTGTCGTTGCCCTTGAAAATATTTTCTTTCCCGGCTACCGAAATTCCCGCTTGTTGATCGTCTTTGTTTTTGGCCTTATTCATGGCCTTGGGTTTGCCGGAGCTCTTTCCGCCTTCAACCTGCAGCCAACTTCTCTTGCAGTCGGATTACTCGGGTTTAACCTAGGGGTTGAATTTGGTCAAATCGCGGTGATTGTATTGGCATTCCTAGCCACCTTTTGGATTACTGACAAAGGGCAATACCGAAAGTTTATTATAATTCCAATTTCCTCTTTGATTGGGGTTGCAGGCATATATTGGACCGTTGAGCGCATTTTTCTTTAATCTCAAAAGAGTGACTTTCATCTTGAATAACTTATCTCGATATGCTGACTAGTGTACCTTTTAATGATTAAATTTTTTCACATATTGGGTCTGCTTGTTGCTGTATCTACAAGCCACCTTCCTATTGCTTTATTACATGTGGGTGTATGGGTTAGTATGTTCGACGAGTTTTATAATGAAACCCAGTCAATTGCTATCTCAACCCAATGGACATTTGACGGAGAACATCGTTGCCAGGGGTGTGAATTAGTAAATGGCATTGCATCGGGGGACCAGCAGAATCTACCCCTGCAGGAGTCTTTAACAAAGGATGTTAAGCTTGGCTGTATTGAAACAGACCATTTAGTTTTGATTCAAGCCAGCTTTTCTAAACGCATCCTATTTGAAAGCCAATCAGGTTGGCCTTTGCGTGAGGGGGTTAAATTGCCTCCTCCTCGTCTCCCAGCCTAATTCATTTTAGTCACTACTGTTCACCGTCATCTTCATGACCTGGTGATTAGTCTTCCGTGTATGTGAAATACACTAAAAGCCTGTGACCTTTTTTAGGCGACACCGATAATATCATTCTCAATTCTACTTAATTTTATGAAAACAACTTTATATACCTTTCTATTCTCTCTTATTCTTTCAGCCCCCTCTTATGCTCACGATGAAGCCTGGACTGCTTCCCGCCCTGATGGGCATGCCCCTATTTCCGTAATGGGGGATCATATGCACGCCATGGGTGAATGGATGATTTCGTACCGCTTTATGACCATGGAAATGGAAAGCTTGATGAAAGGTTCTAGTACTATCTCTAGAGCCCAAGCGGCCCCAGATTATAATATGAGTATGGGAGGAATGATGCTTCCAAAGAATATGACCATGGATATGCACATGTTTGGGGCGATGCATGCAATTTCTGATAATTGGACATTGATGTGTATGGTAAATTACTTGGAAAATGAAATGACCATGCAGAATAATGGATCAATGAAATCAGATGGCATGAGTGACTTAAAAATAGCGGGGTTATATGATCTAGCCCGCTGGGACTCAGGTCGGCGTATCCATCTCAACATTGGACTGAGTGTGCCCACCGGTTCCATTGATGAAAAGTCGGGCAGCAACACGCTGGGCTACGGCATGCAATTAGGATCCGGCACTTGGGATTTTTACCCGGCCATTACCTATTTGGCCCAAACAAAAAACTATTCTTATGGGGCCCAACTGGGGGGTATCCTCCGGGCAAGCGACAATGATCAAGGGTATACCTTAGGGAATCGCCTTGAAGCGGCCCTATGGGGAGCTAGAAAAATTACTGATTCTCTCAGTGCATCTGCTAAGTTTGATTATTCAACTCAGGATGAAGTTGATGGTGAAGATTCTAGAATGAATAATAACATGTCTTCTGCATTATCATCTGTAGATCAAGGCCGCGACATCACCACCTTCGGTTTAGGTTTAAATTACTACTTCCAAAACAGCGTGCTCCGGGGTCATCGCTTAGCTGCTGAATGGGAAACACCGCTCGATCAGAAAGTAAATGGCGTACAATTAGAACTGGATTCCACATGGACATTCGGTTGGCAGTATGCCTGGTAAATGATTTCAGGAAGTTCTTTTTCAAAGCCTGACTCTTCTACAGAGTCAGGCTTTTTTTGTTTAAGGAATAACCGGAAGGTCATCTTTGATTGATTACCCAACCTTTTTCTACTTATTATATTTTCTCTATTACGACTACAGTGTGATCCTAGAAAACTTTCCCAAAATAATGTGTAGGTCTAAATTTTTTCTTTGTTTATTTGCTTTAAATCTACCTGCTGAAGAAAAAGGTACGGGCAATTATAATACCCTAAGCCCTGTAGTTATCACCACCAATGGCGGCTTTAAAGAGTCTGCTTGCACATCGCTTTCTGCTCATCAAATTTTGGATTACGATAAAGCTTTAAAGTTTTCAAGATCTACATCCGAAGCCCTGACCGGAGTTCCTTCTGTTATGGTCCAAAAAACAGCACTCGGACAATCCTCACCTTACATACGTGGCTTCACGGGTTATCATAACCTTTTATTAGTCGATGGCATTCGGTTAAATCATGCAGCTATGCGATCCGGTCCGAATCAATACTGGAGTACGGTTGAGACCTATGGAATGGGGAAACTGGAAATCGTTCGTGGAATCCATGGGGTTACTTATGGGGAGGATGCCATTGGCGGGGTAGTCAATATAATCCCCGAGCCCGCAAACTTCTCTTCCATTGGCTTACACCAAGGAGGCCAAATTCTAGGACGTATTTCTTCAGCTGAAAACTCATGGTCGGCGGGATTACATTCTTATATCTCCTCTTCAGATTGGGAGGTGAAACTTTCTCACATTGCACGCTCGTTTGGAGACCTTGAGGGCGGCAGAAATGTCGGGACGCAATTTCATACTGGCTACGATTCCCATGCTTCAAAAATCCAACTTCATCGCAAACTGAATAAGGACGCTCAGCTTATGCTTGGTTTTCAAAATACATTTATGGATAATGTTCCCCGTACACACAAAACCATTCATGGCATAACCTGGGAAGGACTGGTTTCTGGCTCTGAACTCTGGCGTAAGTTTGACCAAGGACGAAACCTTTATTACGGAAAACTAAACTGGGAAAACCAAGGTGGACTTATGGATGCCGGCATTATCTCTATCAGCTTACATCAGCACATTCAGAAAAGAAATCGAATGATGAAGCGAACGCAAGGGGGAGATTATCAATTTTTCAACTTAGACGATTTTGGAGTTTCTGCTCGATTTGAAACAGAAGGTCCTTGGGGTGGAACCTTCGCATACGGGACTGAATGGCATCGGGAGTCTCTTCAGTCTGGTGGTCATTCTTTTGACGATAATCAAATCAAACTAGCCAATTTTGCCCAAGGCCCATTGGCCGCTGATGCAGATTATGATCGCTTCGGACTTTACCTCAAACACAACCATGAAACAAAATTTGGGTGGACTGTTGAATCTGGTGTTAGGTACTCATCAATTCAGGCCGACCTCCGAAGGTACTACCTCAGTAATGACGATGTTACCACACCTGAAGCACCAAATGTTCAAAAATACCAGAAGTTTATTGGCACTTTACGGGCTAGCACTGAGATCTCCGATAATCTTCTTCTCCTTAGCGGGCTATCGCAAGGCTTCCGCCCTCCCAGTCTGTATGATTTAACCTCAACAGACGAAACCAGCATAGCTGAAACCCCAAATATTAAGATATCTCCTGAAAAATTTCTACAGGCTGAAATTGGTCTACGAAGCTTTTCTTCTCCACTCGTTTGGCAGTTTTTTGCCTACCACACATGGATTGATGATATGATCACACGATCGCCTTTCACAGCAACCGACGGTAAAACCAAAGCAATAAAATCTAACGGAGATGGTTTTATTCAGGGTTTGGAGATGGAGTTGGAATATGATTGGTCCCCCTCTTGGCAATCCAATCTTTCTTTTTCTTGGATGACTGGGGAAGTGGAACAATTACAAGCAGATGCATCGGGCCCAAAGATAAAGCTCGTCGATCACGATAATGATGAATCAACGGCCAAAATTTATAAGCGTTTTCAAATTTCAGAACGGGCAACCAGTCGTCTCATGCCAGTGCAGGCACAGTTCATTACCCGATATGCTCCACTCTTATCGAGTTGGGAAAGTAAACTTTCTATTTTAGCAGTCGGGAAAGCAGATGACTTATCCCTCAAAGATGAGACTGATAAATCTAGAATTCCGACTAAGGGAACACCCTCCTTCTTAGTTTGGGGATTGAGTTTGGCGAAAACCCTATCGGAGAGGACCGAGCTTTCTCTTGAAATTGAAAACTTAACAGATGAAGACTATCGGGTTCATGGGTCAGGGCTCAATGGAGCGGGTAGAAACCTTGTCCTATCGATCTCAAGTTCATTTTAAGACCAAATGTTTAGAAGCTTACGCTTTTAAAATGAAGCTGTTACAAAAATTTATCTGTAACTTTTGCATGGCAGTTGTAGTACTTAGTTTTATGAAATTGCTCTTCATTATTTTTTTTACCGGACTGTTCTTCACTACCGCCTACAGTTCACCGTTGCCAGCAGACTTCATCAATAAAGAAGCCAAAGACATTGATTTGGTACTTGCAGCACTCTTCAAGGCAAAAAATATTTCAATACCGAATAAAGTAAGCGATGCTCAATTAGTTCGTAGAATTTATCTCAAGCTAGCAGGCCGCACCCCTTCCTACAGTGAAATAACATCCTACTTGGCAGACGGTTCTATGAATAAAAAAGACGTGCTCATCGACAACCTTTCACAATCTACTTCGTATGACAGCCAAATGTTTAATTGGTGGGCAGATTTGCTTAGGCTTAAAACCCGAATGTCTGGAGGAAACCAAATTGGTGCAGGACAACTTTATGTACATTGGGTAAAAGAACAGATTAGGCAAAATATTCCTTTCGATCAAATGGCTTTTAATCTTATCACAGCGGAAGGATACCCATGGGAAAACGGTGCCGTTGGGTATTACCTCCGGGATGCCGGGATGCCGCTCGATAATATGTCCAACACAACCCAGGTCTTTCTTGGCACACAAATGGTATGTGCCCAATGCCATAATCATCCTTTTGATCGATGGACCCAAATGGATTATTACAAGATGGCATCATACACTTACGGCATTACTTCATCAAGGGGGGGAGAATTGCAAAACAGAATCAAGAAAAACATCAAGGAGCAAACCAAGCATTTAACCATGAAACAGAAAAAGGAATTGCAGCAATCGAAAGAAGCTGGGGCTCTTAAGCGATCAATTACCGAAATGTTGCGACCCTTGCGATACGGAGCCACCCATAGTAAAAGAAAGTTAACCCTCCCACATGATTATCAATACGATGATGCAAAACCAAAATCAATGGTCAGTCCATCCCCAATATTTGGAGAAGCAATCAATTCTTCAGAGGGGGGTTCTCAAATCCATGCTTACGGAAAATGGCTTTCCTCTCCGGAAAACCCAAGGTTTACCAAAGTAATTGCAAACCGTATTTGGAAAAAGGTTTTCGGGCAAGGCTTGGTGGAACCCCTGGATGATTGGCGGGATGAAACTGTAGCCCTAATACCTGAACTGCTGGACCATCTGGAAGATTTAATGATTCGCTTGGATTATGATCTCAAAGAATTTCAACGAGTTCTGTTTCGAGTAAATACCTTTGAAAATTCAGCCCCATCCTATATCTCAAACTCCGAATCCGTATACTACTTTGAAGCTCCCTTACTCCAAAGAATGTCGGCTGAACAAATTTGGGATTCACTTGTTAACATGTCGATCATTGAGGCAGATGAAAGAAAAGCGAATACCCAACTGGTTGAACAAAGGTTGAAGAAATTTGAAGCATACGAAAAAGCCGTTAGCTCCATGAATGGAAGCACATTTATTAATCTGGCCCGGAAAGGTGCGAAAGAAAGCAAAGCAATAAACGACGAAATGGAAGTCCTGCAAAAACATCTTCAGGAGGCACAAAAAGCGGATGACCGTGAGTTGGTTGCTCAGTTGAGAAAGAAATACTTCAATGCCCGTAATCAACAAAGGTCAATTTTTGCTCAACTTATTATGGGCCCGGATTTTGATGCACCCTCCCTCTATCAATATAATAATAAACTTATGAGCAAAGATGAAAAGTGGAAGAAATTTGGTTCCCATTTGTACCGAGCATCCGAGCTTCCATCACCCGCACCACCCGGGCACTTCCTACAAGAATTTGGGCAATCCGACCGGGAAGTTGTTGATAATTCAAACCGGGACGCCTCCATCCCCCAAGCGCTAAGCTTTCTGAACGGCAAAATTTATGGGGCTCTTTTTAATAAGCACTCTCCTTTAATGATCAATCTCCAGGCAGCAGAACAACCAGCTGAAAAAGTAAAGTGTCTATTTTTGTCTATTTTAAACAGACTACCCACAGAAAAAGAAATGGAAATGTGTTTAGACACCCTATCGGCCAAATCAATGGAGGGTATACCTTCACAACCCATCTTTCCGAAAGGCATATCACCAAAACAAAAGAAAAGTATTCAAAAAGCCTTTGGAAAGAAAAAAAACTATGCCCAATTTGAAGCCAAAAAAGATTTTTTTGCTATCGCATGGTCTCTGATTAACACCCGCCAGTTTTCTTTCATTCAATAAGAACAGGCACCTAGAAATAAAACCGATGAAAAAACCATTACTTTTTTCGAACGAGCAAAGTCGTCGTCGCTTTGTAAGCTTAGCAGCGAAAAGCTTCTTGGGCCTTAGCATACTACCATGGGCATCTCCCCTATCCTCACAGGCTGCCGGGCTGGGTTTAAACCGCCCGTTGAATCAGGCGCCTAAAGCCAAAAATGTAATTTATCTTTATATGTCTGGCGGTATGAGCCACTTAGACACATTGGATCCAAAACCTTCCACCGAAGCAAGTGGCCCAACCACTGCGATTAGAACTAAAGCCGATGGGGTACAACTAGCCAATAATCTGCCCCTTCTCGCCAACCATACAGATAAGATTGCTTTGATTCGGGGTATGACTTCGACCAAAGGGGCCCACCAGCAAGGAAATTACTTCATGCATACTAGTTATGCTCAACGAGCCACTATCGTACATCCAAGTATGGGGGCATGGGTGACCAAGCTAGATGGTCGATTCAACCCAACTTTGCCAGGAGCAGTTGTTGTTGGTGGAGGAAGCCGACATCCGTTATCTGGCTTCCTTCCCACATCCCACCAACCACTTGCAGTAGGCAATCCAAGTGAAGGTCTCAGAAATTGCGAAAGGCTCTGGGGAATGACCAATGAAAAATTTTCTGATGGCTTATCTTTGTCTCAGAAACTCGACCATAGCTTCTTGCAAAAGTATAATTTTGATAAAGTAAATGCCTACTCCGATATGTACGATGATGCCGTACAGCTAATGAAGAGTCATGACTTGCAAGCCTTTGACCTCAAGGAAGAAACTGCATCCACACGCGACGCTTACGGGGAAGATAATTTTGGGCAGGGAGTTTTGCTGGCAAGAAGGCTTGTGGAAAGACAGGTTCGTTTTGTTGAAGTTCAACTTGGTGGTTGGGATACCCATCAAAACAACTTCACTAGAGTTCAAGAAAGGAGTGCGATCTTGGATCAAGCCCTTTCTGCTCTACTCGATGACCTGTATAAAAGGGGCTTACTGGAAGAAACCCTGGTTGTCCTCGCCACCGAATTTGGACGAACTCCGAATATAAATGTCAATGAAGGTCGAGATCATTATCCCAAAGCTTTCTCATGTATGCTCGCAGGTGGAGGTATTCAAGGGGGACAAGTTTGGGGGGAAACTGATCGTGAGGGCAGAGAAGTAAGTGACCAAAAAGTTGAGATTCCCGATCTTAATGCAACCATTGCTTACGCACTTGGATTGCCCCTCGATCAGATTGTATATTCTCCAACCAGAAGACCTTTTACTTTATCAGATAAAGGCCAGCCACTGGTTAAGCTTATCTGAAACTGAAAGAATTACTTTCCAAGTTGGTTAATTTTTTTATCGACCTTGTCATGAGAGTCGATGATAATTTTATTTTTTTTAACCCCCCTTACCCACTACCATTATGATGAAGTATTTTGCGTGTATTTTGCTCATGCTTCCTATTGCTATGACCGAAGCCAAATCACCTAATCCTGAAGACACGCTTACCATTACCCTGAAAGATGGACCTGTCGTGATTGAACTCTTTTCTGACAAGGCTCCTAAGCATGTTGAACGCATAAAAAAACTTGCATCGTCCGGCAAGTACGATGGTGTTGCATTTCACCGTGTTATCGAAGGGTTTATGGCCCAAACAGGCGATATTGAATACGGTAACAAAAAAGATTTTAACGGAGGCCGCGTTGGTACAGGAGGCTCGGATTTGCCTGACTTGAAGGAAGAATTTAATGACACCAAGCATGTAAAGGGTACCTGTTCTATGGCTCGTGCTGCCAGTCCCAATAGTGCAAACAGTCAATTCTTCATCTGCTTTGAGCCTTCTCCCTTTCTTGATCGTCAATACACAGTTTGGGGGCAAGTAATAAAAGGTATGGAATTTGTGGACAAAATTAAATTAGGTTCTTCGGGAAATAATGGTTCTGTTAAAGATCCTGATTTTATGGAGAAAGTTTCGGTTGGAGCTCCCAAGTCTGAAAAGAAAGCCAAACCTGCGAAGAAGAAGTAATTCTTAGCAAATATCGTCTATTACAATGACGGCCCAGTAACTTCTTCACAGGTAAGGTGGTACAGACCTACGAAAAACTCTTCATCCCACCTTTCCTCCACCGTAAATTCGCCTGATACCCGGATCACCCGATCCATCAGGACTTCCACCCCTTTATCAGCTGTCACCACAATCCAGCCGTTGGCCTCGGGGGTTTGTCCAAAACAACAGCTCATTTGATCTGGTAGTAGTAGAAATTCTTTCACTTCATTATTTTCATCCACAACTGTGGGGATCATGAAGCCCTCGATCGCAACCTGACATGCAGAAAGTCCTCTCAACTCTTTTGGAACTCGTTGGGAATAAGCGGGGAAATCAAAGTTCAGCCCATCTGTTTCCCAATCCACTTCATATTTAAATTCGGTTAATTTGTGAAACGCCACGGGCGAATATTGGCCGTCTTTATCCAATGGGGGGAGCACTCCATATTCGGTCGCTGAAGATACATTTTGGTCATCCTCGACTATAACTTTTCCATTTATGATCAAACCTTCCTCTGCAGCAGTTTGATTAAGATCAATATTCGAACCGTTCTCCTCCAGTCCTTTCTGTCTCCTAGCAAGAGAGGTGTTTTGCTCAAGGGAACTTGACTCAAAGCTACCGATGATAGGCTCCCCCACTATAACTGTTGCATCAACCTTCTTGGATGGGGAAGTGGAATTATCACAACCTGTCGTTAATGCGGATATGAATAAGGCTGTATTAAATTGTACGAGAAGAAAAGTTCTGTTCATCGGGATTCTACCATGAGTCTAAGTGGTTTGTTTCAAATTTTCCGACAATTCTGCTTTGTACACTTGTCGGGCAGGCAAAACTCCGCCGGCAAGTCCGATTAATAATACAGTCCCGAAAACATAGGCCCCCATAATATCAATGGAAAAATCATGCATTAATACACCGGTGTTTTCTCGGATGATATAAGAAGCCAAAAAGTGAATGATGTATTGAAATAGAAAACCAGAAAACGCACCGCAACAGGCGAGTATAAGGGATTGTAAGACCATAACACTGGATACGATCTGACGGCTTGCTCCCAAACACCGTAAAATTGCAAATTCTCTTTTTCGCTCATTCATCGAACTTCGTAAAGTTAGAACAATGATGAGGGACCCCACAATTGCAATCATTCCAGCAACTAGTTCCAGCACTTTTTGGAACCAGCTAAACTTATCAAAAAAGCTACTTAAAGTGGACGCAACCGGCCACGCCATAGTTGCTACATTCCCCTGCTTATTATATTTCATATCCAATGAAAAGCCCGCTGCTCCTTTGAGGGATAAAAGAACGGCACTAAGGGAATGTGACATAGACTGATCGTGCCCATCCATGAATTGAATCCCCTTGATTGGAACCCATATGACTCGATCTGCCGGAGTACCCGTAGCTTCCAAAATACCCACAACCACATAAATGTCTCGATGCTTATTTTCCTCTTTAAAATTTAAGCCATGGTAAGGATGAAACTGATCCCCAACTTGTAACCCGATTTTGCGAGCAACAAATGAACCAACAACAGCTTCTTTGGCTAGAGGAGTAAATATTCGGCCACCGGCTTCGGTCTTATAATGGTGGCCTGGTTTCCACTCGTGCTTTAGTAACAAATCTGGTTCTGTCCCAACCAAACGATAGCCAAGATAATTATCTCCCACTGCAATAGGATAAGCTTCTTTAACTCCCTTGGTTTTTTTTATAATTTCATACTGCTCCCAGGGAAGATTACCCGGAGAAGCTTCTACATGAAAAAGTGAATTAAGAATTATCTGAAGCTTGGAACCTCTTGCTCCCAACACGGCGTCAAAGCCACTCGATGAGTGATTAAATGCACGTCGTGTTTCGTCGTTTATTTTCCAGGTGCTTAAAAACAACCCTGCTGCCATAGCTATAGTAAAGATTGCCAAAAAAGAAGAAAAGGCATGTTTGCGAACTCCTCGTAAGGCAAGGAATAAGGCAATGCTAAGACCAGGCCGTATCATATACATGAACCAGTCTCAGTAACTTGGTTTAAGTCACCCCAGTCAAATTGGTTATCAAAGGCATGGATCACATTTGGGTCGTGGCTCACGATAATCATACTTGCTCCAGAAGAGGCACACAATTCCTTGATAAGAGCCAACGAATTTTCGGTATTTTGGGCATCCAAGTTACCAGTAGGTTCGTCCGCCAGTAATAAGGATGGCTGATTGATTAAAGCACGGGCAAGAGCAACTCTTTGTTGTTGCCCCACAGACATATCTCCAGGCTTGTGGCTCATGCGGTCTTTTAATCCAACCCGATCTAGCATTTCTTTGGCTTTTGCTTGATTCACTTGACCGCCAAAACTCATCGCGATCAATAAATTTTCCAAGGCCGAACAACTTTGTAACAAATGAAAAGATTGGAAAATGTAACCGATAGATGCTGCCCGGAGATAATCTCTTTTACTTTCTGACAATTCATGTAAGGCAATACCATCTAAGTGAAGCTCTCCCTCATCTGGAAGTAAGAGGCCTGCAATCAAATTTAAAAATGTTGTTTTTCCTGAACCGCTTGCTCCATGTATTGCAACCATCTTACTCTTTTCTAATACAAACTCATCAATACCAACCACAGGCAAAATAATTTCACCTCTCAGCTGAAAGCCTTTCTTTAGATTAGTTATTTGTAACATTTTCGGCTTTTTATGGTTACTCCTATTTTAAAGAAGAGCAAGAAGTACTGGAATTTTAGATATACTTTTTCTGTGCTATCCTTTTCTTGTTTTTTTAATTTCCTTGTTTTCAAGCTTCTAACGACTAGTAGTTATTACGGGTGTTGGAATTTCAAAAAAGACGGGATGAAAGTAACAAAAAAATGGGGCGTAATCCCTTACAGGCAAAATTCACGGGGAAAAGTTGAATTCTTGATCGTATCGACAGCAGGAGGAAAATGGGTTTTTCCAAAAGGCAACTTAATCAAGCGGCTTGGCCCCACTCGTACAGCTCAACTTGAAGCCTACGAAGAGGCAGGTATTGCTGGGGATATTTCTCCCTCCCCTTACACCATAAAAGTGGGAACCACAAAATTTTTCTTCTACCCGCTCCAGGTATCCAAGGTATTCAAAGATTGGCCTGAATCCAACGTTAGGGCAAGAAAGTGGGTGCGACCCAAAGAAGCAGCAAACTATTTAAGACGGCGACCTTTTAAGCAAATGCTTAGGACTGCGACTATGGAACTCGTTTAGGCTTCTTTATCCTTTTGGGTGCAAAATTTATCGTGATCCTAGAGTTGAAGGGTTGACCATCTGCTTTTTAGTTCAACAATAAACAAATGCGGGCACTTTGTGTATGTACTTTATTAACCTTTCATCTGTTTACAGAGAAAGGAAATGGGCAAAATGCAGTACGGACAAAGTACCGTGAGTGGATTGAGGATGACGACCGGGTAGAAGTAAGGTCCTGGTATGCCGAAACTGCAATTGCCTTGCAGGACGGATGGTCCGTCGAATTCCTTGGTACAATTGACGCCTGGTCTGGAGCAACTCCCAATGGATTACCGCCTGGAGAAAGCAAGCCCAGTGACCCCAACGAATGGCTCAACAATGTGTCAGAAGAACTGAGAAAAGCTGGTCAGCTTACCTGCAATAAGGAAACTAAGAGTTACTCCTTGAGCCTTGAGTATGGTGTCAGTGATGAACCTGATTATTTGTCCAGAAGTTACGCCGTTCAATATGCCCGTAAATTTGCAGCTGATACCTTAATTATAAATTCTGGATTTTCTCTCCAGGATGATTCCGTCAAAAATGTAGATGGGCTTTTTGTAAGCAAAAGAAACCCAACAATTTCACTGGGCCTTCAACGTATTCTGGATAAGTTCACATCCATTTCCCTCAACTTTTCATATTCTACTCCGAGTGGATACCTGAGTGACCCTTACAAAAGAATTCCGGTTGATATGGCACCTGCCCCGGTTGTAAACCTGGAACCTGAGAACCGTCCCGATGAAAGGCAGATTTTTGTTTTCTATTCTGAAATATCGAGATACCTAGAAAATATCAAGGCGGGCACTCACATGAGATACAGGTATTTTGAAGATAGCCATGATCTGAACGGACATACCCTTGAACTTGAAGCGGTCAAGAAACTAGGTGACCGCTGGGCATACTCAACAAGTTACCGTTATTACAACCAAAACCAGGCATCTTTTTACACCCCACAAATTCAAAAGTTTGAAACTTTTATGATCCGCCCCAACTCTGCAACCGGACCATACTACTCCGCAGACCACCGATTGTCTTCTTTTGATTCTCAAACTCTATCTCTTAAACTTTCTTATTTCCTCAAAGATGACATGATTATCGATGCTGGCTTCGACCGATACTTTACGCAGGGAAAAGATGGGATTACTGATCAAAAAGTTTATCCGGATGCAAATGTTTTCACCCTCGGGTTTCAATGGCAGTATTAGTAGAAAAGGCCAAGCCGCACAGCCTGGTCAAAGAAAAGCAACATGCAAGACTCTGCTTTCAGGCATTTGGTACAAATTGTAGCCTCCTGCTTCCATATTTTGAGCATCAGAACCTAGACCTTGTTTCCCGGCAAGTCGTCGTATGGGTTAATAATTTCGAGCAGCGCTACTCTCGTTATCTTGAAGATAGCTGGGTCACTGAAGTAAATCGTTCAGCAGGAAAGAAAGCTGTTTCCATTACTGCAGAAGATTTTGAAGTTTTGCGTGCTGCCACTTTTACGTTTTTTCAAAGTAAGCATGCTATTGATCCATCCTGTTTACCACTGACTCAGTTATGGCAAAAGGCAAAAGCCATCAAAAAAGTGCCAAATGAAGATCAAATCCTTGAGGCTTGTAATCTTGTAAACTGGGAATGGGTGGAATACACCCAAACCGAAATTTTCCTGCCCCAGCCGGGAATGGGCTTAGACTTTGGCGGCTTTGGTAAAGAATGGGCTGTTGATAAGATAGCTGGACTCTTAAAAAGCCATGGTCATGAAAATTTTCTCATCAACTTTGGTGGAGATATTTTTGGATTTGGCAAAGCAGGGGGCAATGAAACCTGGAAGGTAGGCATCGAGAAACCGGACGGAGAGGGCCAGGCTGCCTATGTAGTAGCCCTCAAAAACCATGCCTTGGCATCATCGGGGAATTACCGAAAGTTTTTTGATATAAGTAATAAGCGCTATGGCCATACCCTAGACCCCCGTACTGGCTATCCTACCATTCACTCTGATCTAAGTGCATCGATTATTAGCCCGAGCTGTTTGAAATCTGGCATCCTTTCAACAACCTGTTTACTTAATGAAAGAGAAACAGGAATGCGTATGATTGAAGCAGAATGGGATACAGAAGGCTGTATCCAATCCATTGATTCCTCCTGTACCAGCAATAAATTTTATGATTATGTAGTGTATGAAAACTGCTCTTAAGCTAGCACCCGCAGTCTACCTTTTGCTTGCAGGTTGTTCACCAAAAGTGACTGTCAGCCCATTGGATAGATATCACCATGCAGATTTTGTCATGCAAGCAGATCGCGACAGGCTCTCCCTAAAAATGAACGAGCATGCCTACTTTTCAAGAGAAGGGTCAAGAGGAGGCCGCGGAGCAGGCGGTACTGGATGCGGATGTAATTAAGATGAAAAAAATCAGGTTATTTGTTTCCTTTCTTGTTTTGGTTGAAACTCGGTCTGTTTTGCCAAAACTTATCAAATTTTCAGGAGTTTTGCTCAAACCCGTCCCCTGCTTAATCAAATCAATCCATGCCTGGCTCCCTGCAACAACAGGGGTGGTTACAACCCATGCATTATCTGGGGCCACCACAGAGGTACAATCAGAGCAGGGAAATTCAATCACCCTAAAAGTTGGAGAGGAACTCGAATATCAGTTTCACACATCTCGGCATTCTGCTCAAAGCTTTCAGGTTAACGGCTTACCCGAGGGTCTTAGTACGGATTTAAGCTACGGGTCTGGTAAAGTCTCGGGGAAGGTCTCGCAAGCTGGAAATTATACCATTGAAATTACAGGTTTTCACTACCAAGGCTACTCAGGCAGTGCCACTCCGACTTACAAATTAAATGTAAATGTGGAAGCAACAGAAGCATCCATCACAACATATTTTACTCCGAATGAATTAAGTCATCTCGGTAATACATGGTTTGATTCATCATGGTTTGGCATATTCTATAATCCAGAAAGCACAGGCTGGTTATATCACCATCAATTAGGGTGGCTGTACGGAGAATCTACTGAAGTGGACAAATTTTGGTTTTATGACCTAGACCTGCAATGGCTTTACACAACCAAAGAGTTATACCCTTACTTTTTTCGTAATTCTACCCAAAGTTGGCATTACCACTTGCAGGATTCATCCAGCTATCGCTTTTGGGATTACTCCTCGAAAACAAAGGTTCCATAACCTGACTTTAATTGTCCCCCGCTCGGCGCAAAAAGTACGAACAGCTAAATGTCTCAAGAGTTTCAAAAGATTTTTAAAACTCCGAAGTACACAGGAATTACCCTGTCGCTGCTCTCTATGTTTGTGCTGGCTTCGATGTTTGTGGTTTGGGAAAAGATGCCTCAGAAAAAAGACTTCTCCTCTGGTCAATCTCTTCAGGTTTGGGCCGAAGACACGATGCGGAATGCTGTTGATTTAGCTAAAAATGACTATGAAGCTGAAATGAAAGCATCGGTGAAAATTCAATACTTTTCCGTTTATAAAATGAATGAGATTTTGACCAGTAACTCAAAACCTTGGCCTGATCTTTTTTTATCCACAGATACCACCCATTCATATAACAAAAGAATTTCAAGTTTATCTGCGGAAAAAATTCCCCTTGCTTATCACCCAAATCGTTCAGGTCTTACCAAAACCTTCTCGAGATCCGCAATCCATGCACATGTAAGTAAATTATCACAAAGACCGATCGATGCTATTCGCTTTGCTCGCTTTCTTGCAGCACCTAGCCGCGGACAGTTTTATTTTGCTCAAGATAAGTGGATAGGAGTAGACGGGGATAAATGGAGAGCAACCCCAGAAATTAAAATCCTTTGCGACACACAATTCAAAACAAAGATTACACCCGCTTTACAATTATCTAAAACAAGAGAAGGTATAACTTACGATATTCATTTTCAAAAACCCAAAGAAATCGAAAGTTCGCTAGCTATCTTACACGAAAGCCAAGCAAGGCAATACCTTCCCGATATTATCATTAGTCATGTCCCTCTACTACTTCCCCAAGACACATTTAATTTCTATTCTGCAGATGAAGAAAATTTACGACTTTATTATCTAGTGAAAGGAACAAGTTCCCATTTGTGTAAACGAACCCTTTCCACTCTCAATTTAAAACCCTGAAATAATAAAATTTGCGAGTTATTCCATTGGTAGCTTATTGAGAACTATGCCTTTACCTTTCCAACACATCCTGCTTACTTTCTTTTTATCCGGAGTTATCGGATTTTCTGAGGTTGTTGATCAACAGGCTTGGGAAAAAAAAGTACCGAAAAACAGGGACGATCTAGCTGCCATTCAGGCAAGATTACAAGAGCTCATACCCATGGCTCAAAAAGCGTTAGTTTCTATTGAAGCAAATGATGGTGCAGGTAGTGGGGTGATTGTTTCACCTGATGGTCTTATTCTCTCTGCGGCCCATGTCATTGGACAAACCGGAGTTGACATGGAAGTTCGACTTCTTGATGGAAGGCGGGCTAAAGCAGTCACCTTAGGGGGCTCAGAAATTTCAGATGCCGGCATGCTCCAAATTAAGGAAGCCGGTCCTTGGCCTTATGTTGAGTTACCTAAGCACCATGCGTCAAAGGTTGGCGACTGGTGCTTTGGCCTTGGTCATCCTGGTGGCTTCGATCTCGAAAGAGGTATGGTCGTTAGGATTGGTCGCATCATCGAAAAACAAGATGAAACTATGCAGACTGATAGCCGACTACTTGGGGGAGACTCAGGTGGGCCTTTATTTAACTTCGAAGGCAAAGTTATTGCCATTCATAGTAGGATTTCTAAAGAATCCGATCAAAATTTTCACGTTCCAATAGAGTCTTTCCAGGAAAATTGGGATTTTTTTCAAAATCAGGATTTACTCACTTACGAGAATATTGAACGAGGAGGATTTCTTGGCATAGCTTGTGAAGAAACTGAACACGGGCTTGTGATCCAATCGGTTATTCCGGGAACAGCGGCCGAAAAAGCTGGTTTTCAAGAAAATGACATTATCCTAAAGGTGGATGACGTAGTTATTAAAAATAGAGAAAAACTAACCATTTTCATTTCGGGTAAAGATCCTGATGACGAAATTAAAATTGAGTACCAACGACAAATGTCCGTGGCTACACTCAAGCTTAAGCTCGGCTCCAGGTTAGAATAAAGTAATGCATTTAAATTCTCTATATACAGCTACCCTCTTTTTTTTAATTTGGTGCACTCCATCTTTTTGTGAAGATAAAAATCAAACCAATTCCCTCGCCCCTGCTTTTCGGCTTAATGGTACCAAAACACAAGATGCGTTTGGCACAGGGAAATTAGCAAAGGCCCTGCACTTCAACCGTCACGTTTGCTGCGGAATAACAAACTCATTGCCCTGGGTACTTTGATTCACCCCAGAAGGGTACGTCGATCACCAAAGCCAGCTCCTGCGTTGGGGCAAGAGAAGCCACCCTCCAAAACGGTTCATCTTTTTCACTCAAGATTCGTAAGCGCTTTGAAGAAATTGACTTAGCCCTCTATCGAGTTGATTGCAGAAATAGAAAATACCTTTGCGTGCGTTGAATGGGTTGATGGACAACCTTACCTCTGCCAGCATCTCTTGGGTTTTTTCTCCCCTTATCTCGGGCTTCGAAGAAATTCGAATCGGTCATAAGCCAGCGGTAACCCTACGGACGATTGGCCGGGAGGGTGGCGTCATGGGTGTGTATGCTCGGCCGAGATGGCAAAAAGCTCGGGGGGGTGGAAATTAATGAGGTTGTCCCCCAGGCTGCTGCCGACCGGGCTGGGCTTACTCGCTCAAGACCTCATCCTTTCCGTCGACGGCAAAAGAGTATTAAAAAAAGATCAAGTGATTGAAATTGTTTCATCCAAAGATCCAGGTGATATGGTAATCTTGGAAATTTTGCGAAAAAACAAAAAGAAACAGCTAAAGGTAACCTTAGGACATAACTCGGTAACTTTTGAATTATTTAATCGAAACCTACAAATGAGTGGACCTGTATCAAAAAGGAAAGATAATTTCCCTCTCATTCTTCAACATGACCTCCCCCTCCCCAAAGAAGGAATGGGAGGACCTTTGTTTAACTTAGAAGGAAAATGTATTGGTATCAATATTGCAAGAGTTGACCGGGTCACGACTTTTGCCCTACCCGTTTCAACCATAAAACCTTATCTTAAAGATTGGCTTTCCTCTCCTGACTAGAAATTTACCTTAGAGGGTATCCTAAGACCACACGGAAACCGATTTCAGAACCCCTCCACGAAGGCTCCAGGCTTTCCCTGCAAGCTGAGCGAGCAGCTTGTGCGGAACGAAGGAAACTACCACCGCGTATCACGCGCTTAACTCCACGAATTGGTCCAATGGGGTCAACATGGGCTTCTGCTGGATAGTCAGCGTAGAAATCATAGCACCATTCCTTTACATTACCGTGCATATCGTAAATCCCCCAAGCATTAGGAGAAAATTTAGGTGCTTTAGGTAAGACTGGAGTAAGCTTATTTCGATTAATCAAAGCGGTTACTTTACCAATATTATCACTTTGGCTTCCTCCATTGATATTGGCAATCAAGCCTGATAATTGATTGCCCTCTTCCAATCCGCTGACCCCCTTGTTTCCTGAGCGGCATGCGTACTCCCATTCAGCCTCTGTAGGGAGGCGAAAGATTAATCGATGAGGAAGTGTCCCATGCTCACGAGCAAGTGAGGTTTTCTTGTAACAATACTGCAAGGCTTGGGTGTAAGAGATATCCGTCACGGGTAAACTGATATGGGTTTTCCACAGCCTTTTTAAAATTTGTAACTTATAGGTTATTTCCTGTTTTGATAGTGCACGATCTGTATGTCTTGGGGTTTTAGTTGGTCAAATACCTTTATCACTGATCCTAATTCCTGTGTATCCAGAATCATTTTATTTTTTTTATTTTTCTTAAATGTCTCAAATTTAGAAATAAAACTGGAAACTTGTTCTACATTAGTAATCTTATCCAAGATCAAATCCTTCAATGGCGTATTTTTTCTGTTATTAAAAAACCATTCTAAAAGATGATCATGTTCCTCGGGTACAAAAAACTGTGCTTCCCTTCGGTGATACTCCCCAAGGATCTGATTCCACTCTCGAATTGTAATCTCAAATTTAGAAATGAAAAATTCTTTTGTTATTTGAACGCGGTGTTGTTTTTCATTTTGTCTCCTACCACTTTCGTTAGCAGGGACTACCCATGAGAAACTCACCCGGTTTGACTGTGTGACAAAATACTTTAAGTCTATTTTTTTTTCTTCCTTCTGGAGATAAGACCTGGAACGGTCTAGAGGTGCAAAGGCGAGGTACGGTGGCTGGTGCACTATTCTCTTGTCTCACCTGGCTCCGAACAGGCTAGTAAGAAGAATAAGGGGCTTAGTAGAAGCCCCAACTCAATAAACTGTAGAACGGCAACGGTACACAGGCATCAGAACTCCCTCAGCTCGACGCTTCTTGTTCCATTGGGAAGCTTGATGTAAAACACCGTGCCTTGCCCATCTTGTAGAGTCAAACCACAGTTGGCCTTTGTGAGACTTAACGACTACATTATGGGCAATGGCAAGGCCCTGCCCGGTACCCACGCCCACTTCCTTGGTTGTAAAAAATGGCTCGAAAGATCCTGAGTTTTTACCTTCTCCGGTATCCCCCCCCCATTGTCAGCGATGGAAATGATGACCACACACTTCGCATCTGGGTAATGCTGGCTTTTCACAACCAGTGTGCCCTTCTGGCCCTCCTGGAAAGCGATCCCTGATGGCATGGGCCCCATTAACAATTAAGATTTAAAACTACTTGATTGATCTCTCCGACATTGCAGGGCACTAAGCGGTAAATTCTCATCTAATTGAAGTTGTAGATCAGCGTGATATTTCCACTCATTGGTTGCCACTACGGTTGTCGATTGAATTGCTTGGTTAAGATCGTTTGGCCTTTTTGCAGATTCAGCATCTCGATAAGCAAAATTCTTCATTGATTTTACGATGGTCGTAATTCGAGAAATACCCTCTTTAGCTTGGGCAACTGCTTCAGGTGCATTTTCTTTTAAAAAGAAATTTCTTTGTCATCAGGAGAATCTTCAGATTGATTAATTTTGGAAATAAAACCATCTACAGCATCTTTTAAAAATAGGATGTTATCATTGGCAAATTGGGATGGAGAATTGATTTCATGAGCAATACCTGAGGCTAATTGCCCAACCGCTTCCATTTTTTGAGCATGAACAAGTTGTGTCTCTAGCTCTATTCTTTGTTTCATTTCGGCCTGTAGCTTCAGATTGGTTGATTCAAGCGCGGCAGTCCTTTGCTTAACAGTTCCTTCGAGGCCAACAATGAGCCCCTTCAATTGTCTTGTAACTGAACGGACCTCATAAGGCCCAGACTCTTTGTGAGTAAATGGTTTTTGAAAGTCAATCGACCGCCTTGCAGCATCTTCCAGTTTTTTGATCGGGCTGGCAAAGCCCTTGTAAGTAACGAATGCTAAAAAACAAACAAAAATGAAGTATATTAATCCGGTAAAAATAAGAACGAGCTTCCCGCTATCTTCACTCGCACGTAACTCTTCCCACTTGGTGGTCATAGCTTGTTCAGATTTTATTTTAACTTCTTCCGCAACTAGTTCCAGGTTGTCCAGACTTCTTTTTAATTCATCCCTCGTTTTCTCATAGCCTGCTCGAGCTTTTACATTGCGTTCATTCCAGCCCGAGTCTTGTATCCAAGGTGAAAGTTTTTCCATCTTCATTATATTCTGTTCAATACTTTGAAGATCTTTTGTAATGGGCTCCAATAATTTCCTTTCATAATTGGGGTACTGACCAATTCTATTCAACCCCTCCTTGGCCAGAACCATGTTTTCTTTCGCCACATTAAAGACACCAGGATAATTCTTGGGATAAATCTCAAGGGCTACAAAAATCCCTCGAGTCGTTTGTAAAAATGCCTGCACATCTGAATACTCTTCAGAGGAGTCTCCTGTTTTCTTTGATTCCTCCTGCAATTCACTCGTGGCTTGCTTTAAACCAGAAAATGTAAACCACCCAAGTAATCCAATAAAAACTGCCCCCCCTAGGCTTCCAGCAGTTAGAAGGGCTATATATGATCGAACTTTCAAACTATAAGCATCAGACTTTCAGTAAGGGTACAGTCACTTGAATTTTATTGGGAAATGGACTTTCTTCATAACAGGAATCATAATTTCGAATAACCTTTAACAATTGTCTATCAATATCTGCTCCTGAGGAAGCAACAAGAAAGCCGTCAGCCAATCTTAGGTCCTGAGCCAATCTCATTCCGATGTCTAGCTTCTTAATAGAGATCTCTTCCAGTTGGTATGACTGTTCGGAAATTAAGAGAAGTTCGGAAAGTGATTCTGTAATTGTAGGATCGTATTCGTTCGTACGACTTGCTAACGTTTGTAAGATTAAACTTTTTTCATGACCCTGCTGTTCATAGTAATCGTAATCAAGAGCAACTTTTAAAATCGAGGCTGATAATCGAAGCCCTTCGCTGTCAGGGGTTTCAAATCGATATTGAATATCGAGTTTGTTCAGGATTTCGCCGACTTCTTCAAGGCCAGGTATTTTTTGTATAATTTTTTTTGTATCTTCAGGAAGTTTTTTGACCATCTCCTTGACCTCAGCGCTCAGCTTACGGTTATGATAGACATCTTCGCTAACAGTTTCAGGAATGGAAATGTAGGCAAGTTGAGAAAAAACAGCTGCAACATCTATCCTCCAAATGTTTGGTATTTTTAATTTCTCCCCAATTTCCTTGGCAATACGCCTTATTCTTTGTGCTCTTCCAAAAAATAATGGCTTAGCTGTACTTAGTGATTGAGCCAAAGCATCCACCGCTCCGCGTAAAGTTTGATCTAATAAAATTCTTTTACTGATTATTAGGTCATGTTGAGCTAAGCCATCCTTTAAAACTTTTATTAGAGTATCTGGAGGACAAGGCTTGGAGAGCATTCGAAAAACATTTCCTTCATTAACCGCTGCCATGGCTGATTCGAAGTCAGTATGTCCAGTTAGAAGTACTGTAACCACTTCAGGATCGATTGCTTTAATCTTACTGAGCATTGTGGCACCATCCATTTCTGGCATTCTCATATCGGAAAGAACAAGTGCAAAACCCTTCTCTTGATTAAAAACCTCCAGCCCTTCTCGCCCATTGGCAGCAATGTGCAATTCAAAATCTTTTCTAAGATTTAACTGGAACCCGCGAAGGATTGACTCTTCGTCATCTACGCAAAGAATTTTATTATTCATCCGTTTAAGAAATTAAAAATTTGGTTATGATTATAGCTAAATGCTAAACTTACAGTTTATAAAGTGAGCAAAATAAAAGAATCTCATAATAATCATTATGATTTCAATGAAATTATTCACTATACATAATCTTTACATATACGATTTTGCATAAACTCAAAAGATTGAAGGTTTGTCTCCTTACATTCAAAGCATCAGAAAAACTGTATTTCCTGAGAGTACTGCATAGCAACTAGGTTTTATTTGCCACAAAAAAATCCTATCTAAAGAAACATTATACTTTGCAAAACATTCGTTTAAATTTAAATCTTGTATCCATGAATTCCCAAAATGAAACCCGTAGAAGATTCGTTAAATCCAGTTCACTATTAACCGCTGGAGCCATGATATCTGCTCCATACTTAAGTAAGGCAGCAACGAATGATAAGATTATTAAAATTGGATTAGTGGGAATTGGCGGAAGGGGCAGCGGGGCTGCAGCACAAGCGATGAATGCTGATCCTCATGTTGCACTGACGGCTGTAGGCGATCTTTTTGAGGATAGGATCAAATTAAGAAGTAGAATTTTAAAATCTCGCGGCCGTGAAAAATATCAAGTGACGCCCGAAACTACTTTTGTTGGGTTTGATGCTTACAAAAAAGTTATAGACTCCGGAGTCGATGTGGTCATTTTGACATCACCGCCAAATTTCCGGCCGCAACACCTAGAATACGCGATTGAAAAAGGCGTTCATTGCTTCTTCGAAAAACCTGTTGCTGTAGATGCCCCGGGTGTTCGAAAAGTCATCCAACTAGCCAAGAAAGCCAAAGAAAAAAATTTAAGCTTCATGTCTGGCTTCTGCTGGCGACATCATCACCCAAAGCAAGAAGTCTTCAAGAGAATATTAGACGGTGGTGTGGGAGATTTAAGCTCCATGTACAGCACTTACAATGGGGGTGAAATCTGGAAGAAAAAGAGGGAGAATGGGTGGAGTGATCTCGAAGCTCAGATAAGAAATTGGAATGCCCACCTCTGGCTATCTGGTGATTCTATTGTTGAGCAAGCTGTTCATTGTATAGACATGATGCAGTGGGCCATGGGGGACATAGCACCCACCAGCGCAGAAGGATCAGGCGGAAGGCAGGTTTACAATGACCCAGATAAATACGGAAATATTTACGATCATTTTGCCTGTGTTTATCAATGGGAAACAGGAGCTAGAGGCTATCATTTTTCAAGACAGCAAAATGGTGCCGTTGCGAGTTACGAAGTTGAAGTCATTGGCTCTAAGGGGTCATGTTCGGCCAAGAATCGCCATGCGATCATGGCAGATGAAAATTCTTGGAGATATCGCGGTGAAAATAATGATATGTACCAAACCGAGCATAATACTTTATTCAAATCCATTCGTGATGGTATTGCATTTAATGATGGTGAAAAAGCTGCCAGAAGTACAATGGTCGCGATCATGGGGAGAATGGTGGCTTACACGGGGCAAAAAATCACTTATCAAGATGCCCTGAATTCAAAAGAAGACCTGGCACCTCCACATTTGAATTGGGATCAGCCCTTGACTGTACCTAACCCTCCTGTCCCTGGAGTTAGCAGATTTATATAAGCTTTGGCTTAGTTAAAAGGAGATTCCTGAACCTCACTTAGAGAATTATAAAATCTTAAAAATAAAGGGTCTTTCTTGCCAATTTTCTCTAGCACTTCCTCTCCCATTTGCTCAAAACCCAGCCCTAATTTAAGAACCAAATCTCGATTTGAGACCTTTTGAAGATTACGGTCATCAGCATGTATTTGCCTGTACCCACGAATAATTTCGCAGTCGAATGTTGCAAATTTAACAAGTGAAATCTCGTCGCTCTCTTCCATTTCCTGCATTTTTTCTTCCAGCGTAAATAAATCAAAGTCTCGGTCTGCTTTTTGACCAAATGACTTTTTAACTAGTTTGCTCTCTGTTTCCGCCAACCCTTCAATCAACTGAACGGGAGCAACCCGAGGAGATTGGGAGTGATCGAAATATTCCAGACTTTCAAAAAGGTAAGGAATGGCAAAAGATTCAAAATCGGATCTATTCTCTTTCTCTGAGATCTTAAGTAAACCACCAAGCCTTGAAGGATACAGCTTATCTGCATCACGGCCTCGATCGAGCCATGAAAGAAATCCTAAAAGTTTTTCATCTGTATATTCATTGGTTGAAGGAACACCCAATAGAATCCAGGGCATGCCTTTTACCCTAGGAGCAGGAATAGCTTCCGGATTATGTACCATTAAAGCCTGAAATAGTCCAGGATCAGCTTGAGTAACCTCTAAAATAATATCGGCTGCCTCATCATCCCCCCAAACATATAAATCCCGAGCAATCATTGGGTTTTCCCGGGTCAGGTTTCTAGAAATACTCATGAGCTCTTGGGGAGAAGATGCCGAGATCACGGCACAGGCAAGTCCTTTATCGAGGACAAATTTAAAAACAATTTCTAATCGGGTAAATTCTTCTTCTATAATGTGTTTCTCCTTCGAAGTAACTACTCGCAAAAGCATACCCTTTGCGTACTCCATTGGGTCCCCTACTCTCCGAGCCATCTTTTTCTTTACTTCATGTAAAGTCGCCGTTGTTTGCAGTCCTGGAAAAATTACATGTTTGGCAACGCCAATATCTTTTATTTCAAAAGCGGCAAGGGGATCGACTGATGTCTCAAGTTCTTCTTGCAAACGATCCCGTGTCGCCCGACCAAAACTCATTAGGGAAGTTGCATACCGATCTTCCAAGCGGATTCTGTCTGATGGTGGTAAAAGTGGACTGGGTGGGGAAATAAAATGATCCAAAGGTATCTTTTTCAGGACGGAATGAAACTTTCCTTGCCCGGGTTTACCCCAAGCAAGTTCCAACCTTGATTTTGCATAATTCTCAACAAGACGAAAACAGGCTCCTTCTAAAATGAGTAAGGTCAAAATGAGTAAGGTTAATCCAAATAAACTAGAAATAAACGATTTCATTCCAAATATTAATTAGGTTTTCCGGCTGTCCCTGGACTTTCTTTGACTAGTTCAGTTATCACATCATCCACATCTCCAAGGGATTCTTTTTGAGGAAGAGCTTCTTCGCTTTGCACAGAAGATTCCAGCGGTGGAAGAATAGAGCCGCTGGGGAGATCTATGTCTTCGGGTGGTAGAACATTTTCGACTTCTTGCAGTACTTCTTCCTCAGTCCCACCTTCAGCATTGTGCTCCGTCTCATCCTGATCGCCTGAATCTTCCTGTAAGCCTTCGGGAATCACACCTTCTAATGTATGATCATTTCCCTCTTCATTCGAAGGTTCGGAAGTATTTCCTGGGATTGAAATTTCCTCGGGTACGCCCCCACTTCCTTCGGTAGACTCCTGTTTCAAATCTTCCTCAGCAACGGTCTCATTATTATCATTTAATGTGGTATCCGTAGAAGGTGGATCTGTCTTACCTACCGAAGCCGGAGAAAGATTCTCAATTTTCTTTTGGGGTGTAGACTGAACTTTTTTATGTTTTTTACTTTTAGGTTTTCGGAGACCGATAAAAAAACAACAGGTTGTTGCAATGATAAGAATGTAGGTAAATTGGAAAAGTTGCTGTTTTTCAAATGTACCGATAATGTGGTCATCGTTGATAAACTTTATCCATAAACCAAAAAGTATAATAAGAAGAGGAAAACCAAGAGATAATGAAAATAGTTTCCACCTTTTGGCTGATGACGTTACATAGCTTATAGAAATTAGGAAAGTGCCGTAAAAAGAAAGAAGGCTAACAAAAACATTTTTAAATCGAGATACGTTTTCCTCCAGCGGAATCTGATTACTAGACCCAACAAGTTCAGGTATGGGATAGCCCACAAATTTAGATGACGTCAGCTGAACAATAAAATTCTCAAAGGCAATATAATCTAAAAAATGAACTGCTCCCCAAAAAAATGGAATCAAAATAAGACAAAAGATTCCAGAAGATAAAAAAAATACTCGATTTAAATTATACACGCGAAATTCTTATTTATACAAAATTCCGCTGCTTTTAGAAAGCATGAAATATTTATCAACCAACCCAGAAATATAGTTTTTGAAAGACCGCAAAATTCCTTTAGCTATAAATCCTGCATTTTAAAAATACGGGACTTTTTTACTTTGAGAAAATAGCGATGTCGTCAAATAAAATGGATGTGCCGGCATAAGGAAAGCCCCACAAGGCACACTTCCCACCTTTGTACTCAACTTTAAAAAACTCATCAATTAACCAGCTCACCGGTTCTGGTTCGACTGATGGCCATAACTTAACCTTTGTTTGAACTCCACCTGAAGGGAGGGCTTGAAAACGAACCGACCACCACTGGTTTCCCCTCCAAGTGAATGGAATTTCTTTAAGAAATACTTCGTCCAAGGACAAAGTAAAGTTACGGGCGGCAGGGTTAAGGCGGAACCGGAGTCCCCGAACACCGCCAACACTTGCAGCCACAGAAGGCATACGACGACCTTGTGAGGTAGAGAAAAATGAAAAACGCAATTCAAGTGCCTTTTCTTTGATCTTTCGCCCGAAAAGTATTCCGAAATCTCTCGTGGGTGTACCAGGTAAAGCCAAGACCCTTTCTCCATTCTTGTCATTCTGAACGGTGTAAGCTCCATCTAAGATGAAGAGAGATACAGGCTCTTCTCCTATTACGGTGTTAGAAAAATCCTCATTAAATTCAAGTTTCCACCCTTCCTGGCTCGCAGTGGACATTTTTTCCATGGATGGCGTATTTTGCACAGGGCCAAGCGGAAAAACTTTTACGCGTTCAATCGGTTGGCTGCCTGCATGTCCAGCCAACAAATAGAGGGCAAAAAGTGGCCATCTTACTAAGCCAAAAAAATGCTGGAACCCAAATTTACTCATTTCTCAAAAATTGAAGCTGACTTACCCGCAAGGTCAAGAAAACCGCTATCCTAATCCATAAAAAGGCAAGACACGCCAAAGCCGCAAAAAACCACAGGAAACTAAAATCTGGGCCTTCCATTCCACCGCCTATTAAAGCTGGGGCAATCCCTATGACTGCTGAAAATGAACCTAATGCTATCCCCCAAAAAGCAAGTTTGGCGTGCTCATAAAATACTTGTTTACGAATCTCCATAAGCTCGAACCCAAGAGCTTCAAAAAGTGCAAATTCCTGGCTTCTTTCCATAAGGTTTCGTACGACTACAAGACCAAGGCCACATGTACCAATGAGCATGCCCAAACCACCAAGACCTTGAAAAATTGAAAGGTAGGTGTTTTCCACTCTTTGTAATTCCGCCAACTTTTCTCCCGACTCACGAAACTCAATACCATACTGGTACATCCTATCTTCCAAATGGCGGGCTACTTTATTGGCATCTTCTTTTTTACCGGCTAACAAGAAACTTCGATATCCCCCCTGCTGGGTAAATTTATTGAGAAAATCCTCCTCCTTTATGAGAAGAGCACCTTGTAACATAGAACCTTTTAGTGAACCAACTAGTTCAACTTCAAACGGAATGCCTTCACCATTGGTAAATTGTATTCGATCTCCAAGGCTCTTCTTCAGAGCCCACAACAATGTATTTTGGTCAACAATGGCTGGGACTACACCATCACTTATTGGACGATTCAAACTCGACCAATTTCCGTCTGCAAATTGAAAGCGATTTTTGAAATCACTTAGGTTCACGCCAAAAATCTTAGGTCGAAGGGCTTTGTTTAAATTCAGACAGCTGGCATCATCGCCATCTCGTAAGCGAAGGGGAATAATTTTGGTATCCTTTACAAGACTCTTATTCAAATCATAAAGCTCGATAGCCCCGACCCCATTTAGGTCGTCGTAAATTGGAGTGGCACTTTCCCCCCAATATGCAAACCCGCCAGTGCCTGAATCGAAATCTTCTGTCGATATATTATCAGCCTTGCGAAATGCCCCTGTGCTTACCACTAGAAATGTTCCTGCTGCCATAGCACCGACGGTTACAAGACTGCGCCCCATTCTTCTACCCATATTCCTACGGTTTAGTTCAGCGATTCCTGAAATTCCTCTTGGACTTGGAGCCTTGCCGGCTAGCTGTGCTCTCACCAAGAAAAGGCCACCCAGTAAAACTAAGGCACCAGCCCCAAAAAATGCCATGGATGCTAGACTGCTGGAGAAGCCAATTGTATACACAAGCAAAACCGAAAGTAATAGGCATAATAGACCTGCCCAGCGATACCTTTTCCACCGAATAGCAATACCTGTGGAGCTTGGGCTCCGGATTTCGGCTCCAGGCTGTAAAAGCTCTCTCGGCTCAAGTTTAAATAATTTTCTGGTTGAGCCTACCATGGCCAGAAAACAAATAAGGGTGGCGGAAATTCCCCCAATCATCATAGAAAATAGGGTGGCATCATATATAAAACTGGTACCGGAAACTGCACCACTCCACTGCCCGCTCAATAAGTTTAAAATTATTTTACCATAGCTAGAGGCCAGGAAAACCCCTAGTGCTGCCCCCATTATTGAAATAAGTAAGCCTTCTCCCAGAAAAATGAATCGGATTGTCCTCGTTCGTAAACCAAGTGCTTGAAGAAGTCCAATTTGCTGGCTTCGCTGCTCCATGGAAAAGGTAAAAATCATCCCTGTAATCGCCAAGGCTGCAAGAATAACAAAAAAACTAAAGCCAATAAAAAGTTGACCAAAGTCAACCGGTGATTCTGTAGAATCTAAGGCATCCGCCTTGAGGTCTCGAATAATCAGACCAGCATCTTCTGGCCCCAAGACCTTTCGAAGACGGCCCGCAATTTCTTCCTGCGACCCTTCGCTTTTACTGATCCTAAGCCCGGTTAATGAGCCCCAACGGTTTCCCCACATTTCCTGACCTGCTTGGAGGGAGACAAATCCCTTGGGGGTGCCTCGGAACTCATCCCAATAATCCTCATCCTCGGTCCGAACCTCATGAACAATTGGAATTCCCGTATCCCACTCGCCACAGGACTCAGCATCCCTTAAACCCGGGAAACGGGGAGTCCAATCACTTTCCTGGTTTTCAGCAATGAGATCTGGCATTGGCAGAATTTTTTTCAAAATAAATTCCCTGGAAGATTCCACCAGTTTTCGTCTTTCCCCAACTGTGTAATAAGACAAGCTTATAGAGTCCCCAAGAGACGCATTTAAGTCATGAGCTGCCCATTGATTTAAGGCAATGGAATCGTCTTCCCAATCACCCTGTAAAAAGTCTACACTTTGGGGCTCCACCGCGCTTATCATTGAGTATGGAATCAAGGCACTCTCATTCTTGTCTTTCTTTTTTTCGATCGCATTGACCAGATAAGTTAAGACACCCGCGGATTTTTTGCTTACTCTTTTTGCCTGGCTTACTAATCGATCAGAAAGAAAAACCTGTCGGGTGCGGATGCTCCATTCAGCCATGGTAGGTAATTCTTTAATTTCGATACCAGCATCGCTGAGGGACCAGCATTTATTCATTACCTCTTTTGCCAGTATAATATCCACCTCACTCTGATCAGTTCCGCCTATCAATAAGAAATTAGCGAACCTGACATTTCCGCTTACTTCATCCAAGGATCTAAATAATTTCTTTTGTAATGCTTGCAGGGAAACAAAAACAGTAAGAGGCTCATTCTGATTCCCCTGAAGACCAAAACTACCAAATCCATCCGCCGCTATGATTTCCCCCAATTCTTGGTTCATGGAAATAAACTTATTATCCCTCTCTCCAGATAAAGGGGCATCTCTTGAAAACAGGCTGGGTTCTTCCATTCTTAGAATAAGCCGAGCCTGACTGGCATGGTTTAATCTCTTACCCAATCTTTGATTTACAAAAAAAGTATCAGGATTCCACGAGGAAGAATTAATTTGGGCACCCTCTTTGCCAATCGGGGTATCTTTCAAGTTTGGTGCTAATCTCCAAAACCTTTCATCAACCCCAAGTACTTGAACATTGGATACTCGAATGGAACCATCTGGACTGGAAAGTGTACCCCGGGTTAAAACTAGTGGGGCCACTGAAACCTTCTTGTTTTTGAAATTTCCCTGTATCCTAACCGCCAAATTTTCCTGAAAAAACCCATCGGGGAAAAGTATGGCCACCTCCCCCTTCCCTATACGCTTCTCTGCGATGTCACGCAAAGTGGAGCGAACTGAATCACCAATGGTCAAAGCACCGGTTAACACAACGGCACATAAAACCGCAGCTAACAAAACACCTAAATTTGGCCGACGAAAGAAAAGTAGGTTTCTACAAATTATCTTCCTAAGGCTCATTATCTATCCTGCAACAAACTTCCCTCATGGAAATGATAAGCTTGTTTCATTAAATTGGCGCCTTCGGTCGAGTGGGTAACCATCAGCAAGGTTACCCCTTTTCCCTCATTCATTTGCTTTAATAAGTTCATCAATTTGTCGGAGTTTTTTTTATCCAGTGCACCCGTTGGTTCATCGGCCAACAACACAGATGGTTCATTGATCAAAGCTCTTGCCACTGCCACCCTTTGTCTTTCTCCACCAGATATTTGGCTAGGTAAATGAGACATCCTGTGACCGAGCCCCACCTCCTCCAAAAGTGTAGCCGCCCGATTCCGTAGAGTATCCTTGGTGAGTTTACCAAAGCCCGCAAGAGCCGGTATCATAACATTCTCCAGCACCGTACAGGATGGTAACAAATGATGAGACTGAAAAACAAAACCAACTTTTTGATTTCTGTATTCTGCCACTTCTCGTTCCGATAAAGAAGATAGGTCCTTTTCGCCGACCAAAATCTTGCCACTTGTTGGCTTATCCAGCAGGCCAATCACATTAAGCAAGGTACTCTTGCCCGAGCCTGATGGCCCCAGGATGGCAACCGATTCTCCCTGCTCAAGCACGAAGTTTACCCCGGAAAATACATTCACTTTTTCTTCACCACCTGGGGACGGAAATGATTTGGAAAGATTAGAAATTTCGATCATTTTTTTCATACACAAAAATTTACTTCGATTTGATCCATCTATTTGCTTTCATCTCAGGGCGAGGCAGGCTCCCTTTTTCCATGACAGTTACCGGTATACGAAGGGAAAATGCTTCCTGTAAGACTTGTTCCAATTGGCGAGAAATGTCATCCCTTACCTCAACCCTAATTTCTACCTCTACCATCGATGAATGATTGGTGAAGACGACCTGATACTCCAGGATCTCAGGAAATTTAGCCAGTATGGCATCGATGGCAGACGGATATAGATTCACTCCACGGACCACAACCATATCATCCACTCGTCCTAAAATACCCCCGAGTAAATCAAAGGTCGGCAACCCCATTTCATCGGTTCCACTCTTGGCCTGGACCAAATCTCCAGTACGGTACCGGAAAACGGGACAGCCTACTCGGCCCAGGGTCGTGAGTACCAATTCTCCCTGCTCTCCCTCTCCTACTGGATCCGTACTATCTGGATCAATGACCTCGGGAAAATAACTATCGAGAATAATTCGTAACCCACCTCGATACCCCGGAGTTTCATAAGCAACTGGGCCCACTTCGGTCATCCCATAATGGTCATGGATGTGCAGCCCATTCCCCCAGCTTCCTATGATTTGTTCCCGTAGTGGAAGAAGGCTACCTCCGGTTTCACCCGCAACAATCATTGCCTTGAGCCCATGCCTGGAAAGATCCACCCCATTCTCTTCGGCTACACCAGTTAATCGCTTCGCATAAGTGGGAGTACAAAATAAATATTCAGCCTGTTGGTCTAATATTGTATGTAAACGGTTTTGCGTACTTTGACCACCACCTGGGATACAAATGCAACCTCTCTGAGTGGCCGCGTCATAAGCGGTCCAAAAACCTAAGAATGGGCCAAACGAGAAAGCAAAATAACAACGACTTCCCGACTGCACCCCGGCTGCTTCCAGCACTCGATCCCAATTCCCCAACATCCAACGCCAATCTTCGATGGTATCCATCCATGTCATGGGCCGTCCACGTGTGCCACTGGTTTGATTACATTTTTTATATTCCGATATAGGGAAAGTTAAGTTTGTTCCATAAGGATTATTTTCTTCCCGATCTCTGGCCAGATCTTCTTTGGTCGTAAAAGGGCAGGCATTTATAAAATCACCAAGTTCAAACCACTGATTACGATCTCTAAGAGAAGAAACATGTGCTTGCTGAAAAGGATTGGATGCTGCCACTTGGTCAAGATTTTCCGCAAAGCTTGCCCAACGCTTACGCTCCCATCTGTCTCTCACTTCCTGGTTCCCGGACGAGTCCATCATCACCCTCCCCTTTTGATGAAGTTCAGGAATCAGACACAGCTACCGGGGGAGAAGAATTTGGAGGTTTTGGTGCATACTTGGTGGCCAAGTACCCCCCCACTGCAGCCAGAGCGATACCGAGGACAAAAGGCAATTTTACAAACGACCAATTACCCTCTTTCGTTGTACTTACAATCGCATTCACAATGGGAGCCCCCGCAAAAATAACCGACATGATTACGGGCACATACGCAGGGGATGGCATTTTTCCAAAAGCCAGCAATACACCCAACGCACCAATGGCACCAAGGGTGCCCGCGAACAAAGACCACTGCCATCCCTTGGTCGGAAATGTCCAAAAGGCAATATTACCCCCCTTGAATTTTAAAATAATAAGAGGTGCCACCACAGCTGTGAGAAAATAAGCCAGGCCCACCCAGAGAAAAGCCATGATTCTCCCGTTTTCCTTGTCACCCATATTACTGGAACCAATGTGCATACAAACCCCATAGGTTCCCCAACAGGCGACAGTCAATAATGCGTAGTGTAAATAGTGCATAGATTTACTATCTATATATGCCGATGCTCAGGCAAATGGAAATTCGGTAGAAATTTCTTTTTATAAAGCGACTCTAGAAAATATTTAATCTACAGAGTAGTGCTTCCACTCGTCCGCATTAGCATTCCAATATATCATGCCTGGAATACCAACTTTATCTCGGGCTAAACCGAAATACAACCAATCGGTCTGGTCTTGCGAATAGGCCCAGGGAAAATAATTTGCCCACATCCAGCCTTGGGGGTGAGTCGGTTTTTTCAAGACCTGTACGCTTTCAAATTCAAAGGCATATGAATCCCGCTGATCATGAAAGGCACCAACCCCAATCATGTCAGGGTTAAAATTCGAGGTTTCAATATTCTTGAGTTGGTCTCCATCGAGCCAAAAAGAAATTTTATCTCCAATATAGGTTACAGCCAATGTACGCTTGCCTGTCATCATAGCGGTTCCATTTATCTTCTCATCGGAACCTTCCACCTCGAGGTAGAGCATTGGAGCCTGGGGTTCAATCATTACTTCCGCAGCAACACCCGGATGTCCTGAGCCTGAAGTATTTAGCATAAAAATTTGAAACGCTGCCCCAGGGGACGCCGAGATGCTGAAATCAATCGTTGCCTCAATACCATAAACTCCTTCTGTATTTTTAATGATTGCTAGATTTTCAGGATCTTTTTCTTCGGCTAAGTCAAAGAGAGCATGAATTGAAGCACCACCAGATGGTACGGAAGTATTTTCATCTGCTTCTTCAGTACTTAGTATCAACTTCCCTTGATAAACCTCGGGGATGTCCGCACCATAAAAATTATAGGATAACCAGTGAGATTGATTTAAATCCTCATCGTTTGAATATTGGGTAAAGTCATCATATTCCCGCCAACCAAAATCCTGGATGGTCTCCCTCGCCATCGGCTTTGATAAAACAGTGAAGGTTCCATTAATTTCGCTTTTTAATGTATAATCTATGCTGTTCCTTTCCTGCCTCGTAATAAGTCCAGATGTGGGGGTATGAAAATAATACTTATCCTCATAAAATAGAGAATCAGGGGCAGGGCCAGACATTTGGAGGTACACAATACCGGACTCCCCAAGACTGTTTTGCAACTCATATCCCCATTCCTCATCGGTCGAACCCGTGCGGATAGTTACCGAATTATTTTGGTCTTCATGGCTAAAGGATAAGCTGTAGCTCGAAGTGTCGTTCAAAGTAAATTCAGTTTCCCATCCTCTAACATTATCCGGCGCATAATCCGTCAAATAAGATTCAGGCCCATAAGCCCGGTTCCAATTTTTAGTTTTGGCATTATAAAACTGAAGGCCTAAGTCCTCTTCTCCATTGATTGCCATCACTTGGAAATAGTACCAGTTTTCATTTTTCGAGGACCATACCCAGGGATATTCATTATACCATAGCCAACCCTCAAGAATTTCTTCCGATGTTTTGGAAAGTTCATCTAAATAATAGGCCTCTGCTTCTTCTTTACTAAAAAAAACCTTTTGAATACTTGAGGTCGAGCCAACAAACTGAGTCTCAATCCAGCTACCATTGGCATCCCAGGTAAGAACAGATATCAATTGAGTTTCTTGCTCAGTAGAAAGTTGCAGGTTTCCAAAAGCATCCACCGAAAAATTCGATTCACTTGGAGGCGCGACCTCCCGACCATTTCCCACTTGGGTCAAAGCACCGTCCTTAGATAAATCAAGATGTCCATCTTGATTATACCCCTTATCTCCACTTATTTGTAAGGTGCCTTGGGTTAAAACACTAGCAATTTCTCCAACTGTCCACAGGGTTAAACTGGTATTGGCTTCGTCTAAATTGTCCGCCCAAAAATACCCGTTACCATATTGAACAACCAAAGCACTGCCATCCTGTGGATTGGTGAATACAACCTCTGGACTGGCAACCAAGTCTGCATCCAGCATTTCTTCCTTTACCCTTCTTTGATTCCAATCAGGTAGTAAACCACCCATGGTGGGATCATCTACGATAAAAGTCTCAAATTTATCTCCATCATTGACAGGTAACAATTTGGCTAAATTCACCTTTCCTGAAAACAATGAATTCAGGTCCAAATATTCATCGTCATCCAGTTCCATCATTCCAGCCATTGCCTCCTCCATTTCAAGAAGAGATTCAAGGAAGTCGGATTCGTCTTCAAGATCACCCACCGACAAGGTAAAAAGCCGGTCATGGGAACGATTTTGGTCCCGCAGAAGTGGAGAAGCTTTTTCGTATTGATTAATGGTGATAGAAAGAAAATTCCTCGCCTTGGCTAATTGCCCCGCACTTCGAATACCCGCAAAATTTGAGTTTAACCCACGCAAAGATTCAACGGAAACATTATCGTCCGCATCAAGCCCATCCACTGCTTCAGCCTTAAGATCCCAGTCATAACCAGATTGAATAGAGGCGAAAGCAGCAGCTAAATTTGCTATGGCTCTCAAAACATAAATATCAGCCTGGTCAACTCTTGTGACCTCATCCGACCCAGTAAGTCCTTGCTCCAAAATAATGGTTCCATTTGTGTTTATTTGCGAAAAAGCAGAGTCCGCTCTTTCCAGCGCAGGTATAAAAGAATTTTGAAAATATTCGGCTAACTCACGGGATTGTAGGTTCATCTCCAAATCTGCGTCGTAGGAATCAATAGCGGAAAAATCACTGAGTAAAAATCCACGCACCGATTCTTCCACACCAATACTAATTGCAAATTCCTGTAGGCTATTCGCTCCCGTACTCTCAAAAATTCCTAAAAGTTCATAGATCCCCCGCATTAGTATATCCCCAGAATCGCTTGATGTGCTGACCCGCGACTTCTCTACCGCGAGATTTTGAAATCCTTTAGGAAGCATCGATTCGGCATCAATATATCCAAATGGCGATATGGAAGACTTTAAGCCTTCCAGGTCCGATAAAATTTGAGAATTATTAAGGTCAAAATAATTATCCTCTAGATCAAGGTAATTGAGATTGGAAAAATTATTGTCCAAAAGAAAATCAACCGTGGTTAATTTATTCCCCCCGAGTCCAAGGGTGTAAAGGATTGGCATATCGGTAATACCAGCAAGCCGGGTTGGCGAGGAGCCACTAATCTCCAAGATTCTCAAGTTTTCACTCAATCCCCAAACCGGGGACAAATCGAGGTCCCCGACATAATCCAAATACAAATTCTGCAGGCTGGTAAACTTGGACAAATCACTCAGGGATTGAGGCTTGCCATCATCCACTAAACTTAGGGTTCTAATTCCCTGAATTTGAGCCTCGGTAATGTTCTGATCCGCAGATACTCCCAGTTCGAAACGGGCTGACTTTTCAATCACAGGATCCACAAAGGTAACGGATTGAGCGAGAACAGATAGGACTCCACCCAAATAAGGGGTAAGGATAACAAGAAGGGATATTTTTTTCATACTTGAAAGGGGTAATTCAATAACTGATCGACCCGCATTATTGGAATTCGATCAGCAAGGACAAGGGAAAAACCTCGTCTATATCAGGGATAAGAAAAACGCGGAGGTTTTTTTGTCTACTGGCTAAATTCCCGCCATGCTTGGTTCTTATTACTGTAGTACAAAAGCTTGCTGCCGGAGGGATAAAAATAGAGCCATTCCTGCATCTCGTTGGAATAGACCCAGGGGTAGTGGTCGAACCACATCCAATCCTTGGGGTTTACCTTGGAATAATAATATTCCTCGGCTGCGGCCCGGGTGGTGAAGAACCGGCTGGTATCGGAAAGTGGAAAGGAACTATCATCCGCCGCTGTAACAATAACTCCATTTTCAACTGCACGTTACCTGGTAATATTGAAAAGCAGTAGCCTCGGTGACCTTGATCATGCCATTTTCATCGATGATGTAAGGGTGATTAACTTCTAAATTTGTGCCTAATTCATCCGTTAGACCAATGCTGGCTTTTTGCATGCCATTTTCATATTGAAGGGTCGCACCAATCCAGCCATCCTCGTAGTCTTCCCAAACTCCCCATAGGGTCACACCGTCTAGTGTATCATTCCACTTATACTCATCCCCCACCTGCACAACCACTGCCTGGCCATTCGGGTCGGATACCACAGTCACAGGATCGGGCTCTGTCGATGTCTGGTTCCGGCGCAAAACGCGAACATTTTTTACATAGGTTTCATAAGGCAGTCCATCATCATTGAAGGCGGCAAACCCAATGGTGTCAGGAGAAAAGCCAGCAGAAGAAAATTCCTCGATAAGCTCTCCATTCAAATACATCGAATTGGTCGAGTCCGTATGGATGAGGGACATCTTATAATAGGTGTCAAACTGAGCAGACCTGGTTAATTGCTCGTCTACACCTGTATCAGGATCAGTCCAAGCAAACTCGGTGCGCAATCCGCTATTCAGTCTGTACTCGAGCTCGGGTCCAAATCCATTTTTGGATCCATCACTTGCCCAGTCAAAAAATATAAAATTTAAGCCCGTATCATCCGATGGGTTGGAAGGAATCATGAATTCCGCCTGCATGCCATAGATGTCATCCTGATTGATTAAGGCAACCGAATGCTTGCTGGGGAGATCCGCGGTGTATGTTAAATCATCTGGTATTACCGAACTGGCTGGATAAACTTCATTTCCGGTGCCAGACAATTTCAATGCACCATTGGACACGACCGGCAACTCTCCTCCCGCACCCCACCAAACATCCCATTTGCTGGAATCAAGCGAGCCGCTGCTAAAGTCATCATAGTCCTCCCAGTCATGTCGTTCAAAAGTGAAACTCCATGTCCCCTGTGTATCGATCACTCCATTTTCATAATCGACCAAGGAACCGGTACCCGTGGCTTCGTTAAATTCATAAGTATCTCCCTCATCCAGAATGATTTTAAAAATATCATCGGAAACTTGGTCCAAGGTGTAGCTTTTATCTGTATCCACAAAAGTTCCTTCTTCCGGATCGATAAAGGTGGAAGTAAAGGTACCATTTTCGAAGGACAAAGTCTCGCTGACTCCATCCGTGCTGGAAAGGATTAAAACCGACCCATCAACTGTGGTGGCGTTAGCTCGACGAAGGACACGCACATTATCGGCTTCTACTGCAAATCCCTGTTGATTTTCGTTATAGGCACTTAAACTAATCAAGTTCGGTTGAAAATTAAAAAAACTGATTTGCCCAACTTGCTCTTCATTTAAAAAGATAGAGCACATGTCGCCTCTCCTGATAATAGAAACGCTGTACATTTGCCCAAGATTCGCTGAAATCGGCTCTTCGGTAAAAGTTTCCCCCTCAGACTCCATAACTATTTTGGTATTTCCATTTTCCTGAGACAAACCAATTCCGATTCCCCTAGAGGTTAATTCCTGTCCACTTGAATCGACCTCATGAAAGGATAAATCGAAAAAAGTTCCATTTGTTGTTCCAGCAGGCATCAAAATTGAAGCCTCAACCCCAACAATATCTGTGTCCCTAATAACATAAAAAACTTCCGGATCCCCCCATTGCTTATAATCTACTACTAATTCATTCCACTCAGATTCGTTCTGGGAGACGGCGTCAAGGTCTTGTCCATTAGATGAAAGAATCAAACTGCCATCTTGATGATATGGTTCTATTCCACCATTAAATGTAATGATTCCCCATTTAGTTGAATCGAGGCTTGTCCCACTAAAATCATCATAGTCTTCCCAGTCACTGATCACGCGAACATTGTCAATGTACCCGTCCCAAGGTAAATCTTCGTCATGATATCCACCAAAGACAAAGAATAGCAATTCTCCCCTTACAGGATATTCCCCTATCAGTTCACTGTCCAAGAAGAGTTGATACGCACTCTCACCTTTCACTACTGAAACCTTATAGCTCTGCTCAAGGCTGGCTGGCTTGTCACCCAAAGTTGACTCCAGTGTTTCGGTTCCGTTTTCATAGACCGTATTTGAAAATTCCAAACTTGGTCCCGATTGCTTCCAGGAATTCAGCTCAATACCAGCATAGGCAGAACCTCCTTCAACAGATTCCATTATTCCCAGGTATATTCCCGAGTAAGTGGAATCCAAACTAATCTCTGCCTCAACCCCGCTAATAAGGTCATCCTTTAAAAACAGAAAAGATTGGTTGGTACCATTTTGGGGCATACCAACCAGTTCATCAAATGAAGGTGGGACGATGCTACCAACCCCAACCCCTGTTCCGTAAAGGTGTGCTTTGCCATTCTCTATATTGGGAGCTTGGGCACCATCCCAATAACCAATTTCCCACTTTCTTGTATCCAGGCTCGAGCCACTGAAATCATCATAATCCTGCCAAACATAGGGGTCGGAAAATCCGGCATGAAAGATAAAGGATGAAATAATTAACCAGAGTATAGGTTTTTTCATGATGCAGAAATTTAGTTAAACTGACGCCAAGCCTGGCCCTTATTGCTCCAGTACATCAGGGTGCCGCCCGAGGGATAAAAGTATAGCCAGTCCCCTTCTTCTTCCGAGTAGACCCATGGATAATGATCAAACCACATCCAATCCTTCGGATTTACCTTGGAATAATAATATTCTTCGGCTGCGGAGCGGGTGGTGAAGAACCATTGATCAACTTGATTGATTCCATTATTAGCAACCGAATCCACGCCCTCATCGTTTTGAATGGTTCCAATCACGCCATCTTCTACGCTTACTGGATTGTAATATTGATAATTCCCGTCGTCCTCCAAACTCTTGATATATCCATTTTCATCAACTTCGAACAAAACATCGTAAGGCTGCGGCTGAGCAATTGCATCATAGAAGCCTTCGCTTCCAAAATTACGTCCATTTTCAAAACGCATGGTTGTGGCTGTCCAACCATCACTGGATTGCTCCACTCCCCAGAGTGTCACCCCACCCAAGGAACTATTCCAATTATATTTCTCCCCCACCTGCACCACCACTGCCTGGCCATTGGGATCAGAAACTACGGTTACTGGGGTAGTATCAACTATGACAACATCTACCGCAGTTACCGCTCGGGCGGTTGTGATGAGAAGGGGTTGTAAGGTATTGGTTCCAGTTTGGTGTTCAAAGCCTGTAGGGTTTTCCGATTCCAAGACTTTATGAAATGCAACATATAAGATGTATTTTTTACCGCTTTCAAAAAGGCTACTTGGAAATTCATAACTTGTGGCTGTAACTGGCAAACTGGTGCTTCCCATAACTTCAATTTCATTATCACCCACCAACTCTTCTACCGAAACGGTTATAAAATCATCTGAACTTGCTAAAGAAAAAGTATCCCAAGTTAAAGTTACAGAGTTGCCAACCCTAGCCTCTTGATATTCGTACCCATCACTATCTGTCTTCCAGCCCAAACTTTCAGCAAAGGAGGTATTGGGGGTACTTGGCAATGATGATTCGGCGGGGAGATTGTGAGCGTAAGAATAAGTAATACCATCAACCGTGATATTAAAGTTAAAAGCCTTCCCATTAATATACGGGTCCCAATCAGATTCGCTTGAACTTTCAACATCAAATAATTCATCATCAAAAGAACTATATCCGTAATTGGTTCGAAAAGCAGAAGGAGCCTGAAAACTCGCTAAGTCGTAAGTCACACTATCTACAGTCATGGTAGCAGCAGAGACCGTTGGCTGGCCGATTAATTGTAAATCAAAATTTATTTCACTGGCCCCATCTATTTCAACTGGCCCATTTTGGCCTTGCAAACAAACCTTATCCCGAAAAGCACTCAAAGCCAATGGGGCAACCTTGATCGACGGAGAACCGGAGCTTCGGCGAAGGACACGAACATTATCAAGGTAGACGGAAAAGGGTTGATTGATTTCATTCATAGCCCGGACAATGAAATATTCACCCACATCCGAGTAGGGAAATTCCCCGACCAACTCGCCATCCATGTAAAAAGAGATTTGGGACTCTCCTCGAATGAATGAAACCCGGTAAGAGGAATCAAAAGAAATGCTTTTGTCGATTCCCTGCTCAATTCCAGTAGTCGGGTCCTTTGCATCAAATTCGAGGGTCGCTGCTAATGAATTGTCAGCCCATAAGTCCATATTAAAAGGAATGGCACTTTCTTCTTCACTATCACTTTGTGAATTAAACATTGCTTGGTAATTCGTTGCATATAAACCAAAGCCCATTTGGCTGGGCACGCCCGACGGAATCGAGAAAGTCAGCTCAATTCCTTTCAGATTTTGAGAATCCTTAAATTCCAAAATACTGTGCGGGCTCGTACTGCTTGAAGAACCGACAGAAACATTAAAAGAGGAAGCCAGCATCGCACTGGTTGCAACATTTACGCTGCTTGAAGAATTTGGTTGGCCGGTAAATTTAAGTTTACCACCATCAAGTATTGGAGACTCTCCTCCATCCCACTTGCTAATATCCCATTTGCTCGCATCCAAACTCGTCCCACTAAAATCATCATAATCTTCCCAGTCAAATTGCTCGGGAACTGCCACGCCACTTAAAGAAAAGGGTCCGGTTGTTATGTCAGTTGTGCCACCTCCATAATCAGCAAACTTTGTGTAAATACCTGCATTCTCTCCAGTGAATTGCAAAGCATATTCAAAAGTAATGCCTGCTCCATCAATGGTATAAGAAAGGCTTGCGGAATTGGTCCCTGTTGTGGAATAAGAATAACTACCTGAACCAGTGGGGTTATCATCGTCGTTGGTAATATTTACTGATAAAGTTCCGGGACTAGTGAAACTAATGCTTTCATTGTATACGGGCCAATAACTATCCTGGGCACTTAAGGTGCCTCCGGAAATTGATGTTGGCGATAAGTCAGTTGTTAAAATATTTGGCTGATTTGCTGAAGGTATTTCAGAAATTTGCAAATCAAATACGCTCACATCAGCCGTTCCTGTCCATTCTACTTCTCCATTTGTTCCATAGCCACTAATTGTAGAACTTGCGAAATTTGAACTCGTAAATGAAAGCACAATATCTACCCATCCGCCGTCACTCGAAATAATTCGTACAGTAGCATCTGTACTAGTGGTTTTTCGATAATGGTAAAGTTCAGATAACCAAAAAGGTGAGTCACTCGAATCGTTTGATGTTTTAAAATAATAACTTGTAGAGTTTACCGCATCGATTAGGAAAAATTCATGAATTCCTATCGCATTATTTGCTGGGACATTAAAACTCACGGAGAGCTTTTTGGATAAAAGATTATCTGGAGCACTCGCAAAGACATTAATAATTAAGCTTAGTAGACTAAACACGGAAAGTCCTAAGATTCGCTTCATAATTTTAAAAGAAAGAGGATTCTGTAACTAAAAAATCTAATCATTATTACACCTTAAGCTTTGGTGCAAATCTTATCCTCTTACTTAGTTCACATTAAACTACAAAATTGTGAAGCAATAAGAGAATCGGCGTATAAAAAATACACCCTGCAGTTCAGGGTGTAGCAAAGCTTTTCTAAAGCTATATGGCTAGCTTGGAGGTCACCACTTCGGGGATCATGATTGGGGACATAGTTTCTTTGACCGGGTCAAAACGAACACAGGCCGCAACAACTTCGCCCACTGCTGCTTTAACTCGCTCACCATCCTCTTCCTTCCAGAACTGAAATGCATAAGTGATCGAGCGATCCCGGATTTCAGTGATGATCAACTTCACTTCCACTTCCTCTTCAAAACGCAATGGTCGTTTAAATCGGCAGGATGTTTTGACCCTCGGCCATCCAAAGCGGCCATTCTCATCTTCCATATCCACGGACAGGCCCAGGCTGCGAAGGAATTCATGTTCGCAGATTTCCATCCAGCGATAAAAGTTGGTAAAGTGCATAATGCCGGCTAGGTCAGTCTCGCTAAATTCAACGCGTCGTGTAATCGAAAATTCAGTAGTCATAATAAGATAAAAAAGGTTAAGTTTTTAAAGCACGGATGCTGGTAAAGGGCGTCAGTATATTTTCAACAAGGGATTGAGCCAGTACCTCATTGGCATATTTTTGAGTGACCAAGCAATGAGCATGAGTCCCAATTTTATGGGCTTCGGCTCGATCACTGAGCAACTCATCCAGGGTATCGGTAAACGCACCTAATTGTCCAGCATCATAAAGCCTACCACCCTGGGTGGTATTTATAATTTCAGGAAAAGCACCTGCGTCTGGCAAGACCACAGGTACGCCGGCTGCCATCGCTTCAATCACATAAAGGCCAAAAGCTTCAGGGTAACGAACAGGGACGGACAATACGGTCAATCTTTTGAGGAAATCAAGTTTTTGAGCACGGGTAAGGTTGGGGCGAATAGAGAAACAATTCTCAAATCCAGCTTGGACAAGTTTTCTTTCTTGCTCCTCCACATAGGGCTCATCATCTGCGGTCATGCCTCCAGCGACCTCCAGTCGAAGATTGGAAAACTTATCCAACTCTTTTAATTCGATAAAAGAATCAACAAGCAAATCCAGACCTTTTAGCGGGCACAGCCTAGCCAAATACCCTACTGTCGGAACAGAAGTGGGTTTGCCGGGAGGTTCAAAGCCTTCAAGGGTTATTCCATTGGGGTGGTGCAAGACATCGCGCACATGAATATTTAAACGATCGGCCATCAAGTTTCCAAAATATGTACTGGGTGCAATACATCCATCCAACTGCTTGGCATCGGCGGAGAGTAACCGCCACGCTTCTAAACGGTACTGAGGGAGAAGAGAATCGAGAAAGGAATCTTCTCCCTGTAAAAAACCCAGCACAGGAACTTTAAGCTCCCGCTTCAGCACTTTGCCAATACCAGCGAGCATAATTGTGGAAAGCAAAATAATATCAGGCACACCATGGGTCTTAAACCATTGCACGACTTTTTTTACTTCTTTGGCAAGCGGGCCATTTTCTCCGCGGAAGGTGGAAATGGTAATTTCTCCCAAGTCTTTGCTTGATGTCATCCCACTGCGTGCTGCAGCTTTTCGGAGGAGCCATTTATTGTCTAATGCTTTATCCACCCAGCTTGGAGTTTTTCGAAATATGGAAAACTTGTGCTGGAGGTATACATTGATACCACCAAAGAATATAGGTTCATCTCCAGTGGCGGCTTCCTCATCCAAAAAGTGGGGTAGATAAGTAGGCAACATGGTAACCTCATGGCCTTGAACGATCAACTGCTTTGCGAGAGAATTATCCCGCATGCACACCCCGCAATAATAATTGCCGGTGCCAGGTGTTAAAAAAGCAAGCTTCACGGAGAAGCCTGAGCCAAACCATGTTCCACAGGCTCTGGTAATTTTGCCAAGACGGACATGGAATCAAATAATTCCTGGAAATCCTGATCGTCGACATTACCAATCAAGCAATCAGTCAAAGCGGACCGGAGATGATCCCCCCGTTTTACCAAGTCGCCGAAGCTGAATTCGGGATCATAGAATGCATAGACAATTTTACGCATAGTCTCGATGGAGGATTGCATACGCTTTCCATAATTTTCAAAATTTTTAGATGTAACCGGTTGGCCAGATTTCAAGGCTTGATCAATTTCATCGGCAAGCATCACACCACTCTTCAACGCCAGAAACACACCGGATGAAAAAACCGGATCTAAAAAACCGAGAGCGTCGCCAGCGAGAACGAGACCATCCGAGGAGCAGTAGCGATTACGGTAAGAATATTCCCCAGTAGTACGGTATTCACCAGTTTGTTCCCCTTCAGCCAGGTGTTCTTTTATCCATTCATTTTTTTGCACTTCGCGCTGGAAAATTTCGGCATGGTCCTTGGTGGAACCGTTAAACAAATAATCCCGTTCCGCGACAATGCCCACACTTACCATATCTCCACGAAGGGGGATGTACCAAAACCATCCTTTATCGGGAAGGTAGGCAACCGTTGTTGCACCCTCATCTAGACCAGGGTCTCTTTTGGCCTTTTTATAATAAGTCCACAATGCTACCTTTTTTAACTCCGGGTCCCGCACCATCCAATTTTCCTTGTGAGCGGCAAAACAATCTCGCCCTGAGGCGTCTACAACAATGGGGGCCCGTAATTCAAGTTCTCCCAAATCTTTGGATAAAACTTTCACTCCTTTTACTTTTCCATCCGAGGACTTGATCAAGTTTTTAGCTTTGGTTTCTTCCATCACTGAGGCTCCATGCTCCCGGGCTTTGTCCATGATCATCTGGTCAAATTCAGAACGCCAGACTTGCCATGTCGTGGATGATGGGTGGTCAAAGTGTTGGAAAAAATAAAAAGGCTGGGAAAGGAAACCATCTTCCCTAACGAACTGAACGCAGTATTTTCGGGGATTACCTGATTCCATTAGCGTGTCAACGAGCCCAAGTCGTTCCAAGGGAAAGTAACAAAAAGGCATCAAAGACTCCCCAACATGATAGCGGGGAAATTTTTCTTTTTCGACAATAAGTACATCGTGTCCTTTCTCGGCAAGCAGAGCAGCGGTTGTGGAACCAGCCGGGCCTCCACCGACGACGATGGCATCATAGTTGGATTTTGGGGATATCATACCTGTTTATACATTCAATGTTCGATCGGCTGGTTCACAAGCTTAATTCAATACAAGAGTGGGTAAAATTTCCACGATTCTGGCAATAATGTCTCCATTAAAACCAGTGATTTGATTACTACGGCCATACAATTCGTCAGATTCTACCGAGCCAAAAGCTTCAACAATGGGACCATCAGGAATAATTTTCAAAAAAGCACGAGGTGAACTGGAGTAAGGTATACGGTATTGATTTAAAAGACCACCCAAGGGTTGTTTTGCCTCAATTACAAGAGGGCGCACTTCTTCGGGTAAATGCTTCAAGGTAATCTCAATCGCACCATACTCTACAGGTTGATCATTTTCCGTTGTGGTCAACAACACTTCACGGAAATAAGACTTCCCATCATTGGAGGATCGAAGAGGACTGACACTCAAGGCTGACTCATGGTATGCTTCGAGTCGGGATGTCATATCACCATCATGGACAAGCAGAGAGGCGTAAGGCTCTGGTATTTGACTGGCGTCCAGTTCACTAAAATTTAACTTTGGCAATTTGCGAGTCATTCGCATAAAGCTCAGGGGATACAAAAGGTCTGGGAAGGTCGGCATAAGTCTAAACGTAACGAGAGTCTTGGTGCTGAGGAAGGAAGAGGTCGTGCAGCATAGAGTCAACCCGGAGAAGTGCATCCCTGGAAAGCATTAATTCATCTCCATTTTCTACCAAATCACCTGCTTTCTTCCACCTCTTAAAGAGCTTATCATAACGCTCTGATACATTGATCTTAAACTTTTTATCAAAATAACTACGGCTTACTTTTCCTATCTTCCATTGCAGAATGAATTCCCGAATAAATCGCTCTTCTTCCGTGGTCATCAGAGCTCGTCGAATTATAGGACTATCGGACTCCATGGCTTCACAGTATTGATCAAAATGGGTGAGGTTTTGATAATGAATTCCTCCCAGGTGGCCAAAAGAGGCAACTCCGAGAGCAATCATATCTGCACCTGCCCAGAGGCGGTCACGATAAATAAATTTGGTGGTGGCAGGGTTTTTTACCGCCGTGCAGGTACTGGTAATCGTATACCCTGCCTCCTCCAAACGAGCGAAGGCCTCTGAAACCCATTGCCTTTTTTTAGGCCACTCCGCAACGGGCGCAGAAAGCTTACCCTCTTGCTTCATATTTTTATAAATCGTGGTGTTAAAGGGAACTTCCATCTGGTAAATGGTCACGCAATCAGGCTCAAGTTCGAGGGTGCGATCAATGCATGCCGACCAGTTCTCATCCGTTTCCTCAAGCATGCCGGCAATCAAATCAATATTTATATTTTCAAAGCCAAGTTTGCGGGCAAATTCATAGGCCTTAAAAACTTCTCCTGATCGATGAGCCCGACCGTTTATATCTAGTATATGATCATCAAAGTTTTCTACTCCCAGACTCAAACGGGTAACTCCAAAATTTTTGATCGCTTCCAGCTTTTTTTCAGTAAGGGTGCCGGGCTCGCATTCAAAGGTTACCTCTTCAGCTTCATCCCAAGGGATGATAGATTTCATCTGATCAGTTAAATCAGTAAGTTGTTGAGCGGATAAGTAGGAGGGAGTACCTCCACCAAAATAGACAAATTTTGGCTTACGGCCCTGCAGATAAGAAGCGTCCGCATAATTTTTGAGTTCCTTCATGGTCGCGGATAAATACCTGCGAACATCGTTGGAGTTTTTATCGGTGTAGACACGGAAATAACAGAAATGGCAGCGCTTCCGGCAAAAGGGCACATGGTAATAAATCCCCAAGGGCTCAGTTCCCGGACTTGGGCTATTGAGCATACTATCAACACAGGGTATATCGGACTCATTCCAAAAAGAAAACGGAGGATAATTAGAAACAAAATAATTCCCCACTTTTGTTTTTTCTTTGGTTTCTCGGTCTGGTTTAATTTCTTTGGTTTCTGTCATTCTTTGCTTTCGGTTCGAAAGGCATAAACTTTTCCATCTTCACACCCAACGATAATTTTACCGTTAAGCACTGCAGGCGTGGAGGATATAGACTCCCCAATCTCATAAGATGTTATCTCTTTTCCGGTAGCGGCGGACAACAAATAAAGTTTACCGTCCATCGAGCCAAAGACCACCAATTCCTCGGTGATCACTGGGGAGCTATCAATTCTACCCCGGGATGAAAATCTCCATTTTTGCTTACCAGAAAGCCTGTCAATTGCATGGAGACCTTTATCACGGCCACCAATAAAAACGGTATCCTGACTCACAGCTGGTGAAGAGAAATAAGGAAAGCTTTTTGGTTGATAGCTCCAGACTTTTTTTCCTGACAACAGATTAAATGCCATCACTGCCCGATCCATATTCCCCACATACCCCACCCCATCAGACACTGCAACAGAAGCAGCAATCGGGGCCTCCACTTCCACGGCGGACACTTCCTCTCCGTCTTCTAAATTAATCACATAAAGCATAGAGTCACAGCCACCGAAGACCACATATTGTTGATCAAAAATGGTGGGCACGCCATTAACATAATTCTGGGTTTCAAACTTCCACAGGTTCTTACCAGTTTTTGCATCCAGGCAATGGACAAAATTATCATAACTCCCTACCACAATTACGGAGTCTTTGGATTCCGGCCGAATCGCTTGGTTGGCCGCTCCCATAATCTCTCCTTCGGTTTCATATTTCCAGAGTAATTTACCTGACCGAGAGTCGAGTGCATAAAGATAACTATCTGTCGACCCGGCATATAAAATACCATTATGCAGCAAGGGGGGTGCTTCAATGGCCATTTCAGCCTTAAACCTCCACTGTTCTTTCCCATCTTTTAACTTTATCGCATGAAGCACGCCACGGTCTGAACCGATGTATGCATGAGTGATGGATGTAACCACCGAGGATTTCAGGAAGTCACCGGTATCAAATACCCAATCCAGGGTAAGCTTAGTACCAAGGGTAGCAGTAGATTTTCCCTGCAAGGCGGCATCGCCTCTGTGCCGATGCCAGCCACTGCTTTCCACAGAGTTTGCCGGATTTACAATTAAGCAAAGTGCCATTGTACCAAGCAGGTAGAAAGAACCGGGTGAAATGAAGCGGGACATATAAATCAATCCCTTACCTTTCCCTCGAGTGAAGAGAAATCGTAACCAATCCCAGCTAAAAGTTGAGAATAAAGGTTTTCAAAATCAGAAGTGGTGACAGACCTGGGATTAAAATTTGCCGTCCATTGCTCAGCGGCATCACGAGCAAGGGTTGGAACATCGCTGGAGGAAAACCCAAGTTCCACCAAAGATTTTGGAAGCCCTGCCAAATCAAGAAGTTTATGGACTCTTCGGATTAAAGCATGAGCCGCCTTGTCCTCAGAATCATCCGTTGTGGCAAGATTGGCCAAGCATGCGAGGTGAGCATAAATCGAGCATACTTCTTCATCCTCAGCATTGTATGCCATCACCCCAGGAAGAGAAATCCCCACGGCAACTCCATGAACGATCCCTTTCTGAGCAGTCAGAGGATTCGCCATGGAATGAGCGGCACCCAACATACTTCTTTCAATCGCAGCACCGGCGTGGGAAGCACCCACCAAAACCTGCCCGCGGGCATCAAGGTCATGAGGAAAGGATAATACTTGGGGGAGATTTTTTTCAAGGAGTTGAAAGGCTATTCTTGCATGCCTGAATGAGGCACTATTTCTCTTTGAGCTTACGGCGGACTCTAGGGCATGAGCCAAGGCATCCACCCCAGTACAGGCGGTTACCCGATGGGGTTGGGAAACTGTAAGCTCCGGGTCTAAGACTGTTAAAGATGGTAGTGCCTTGGAGTCGCCACAGGCCATCTTCTGGTGGGTGAGATCATCGGATATAAGGGCGAAGGATTGGCATTCACTCCCTGTGCCAGCGGTTGTGGGAATAGCCACAAAAGGAAGCATAGCTTTAGATGCTTTGTCCACTCCCCAGTAATCAGCCATCTTTCCACCATTGGTAAGAAGAAAATTACAACCTTTGGCCGTATCCATCGAGCTCCCGCCCCCAAGTCCAATAATAAGATCGACTTCCAATGGGCGGGCAAATTGTACGCATGCTTGGACGCTTGAATCCGTTGGGTTTTCTATGGATTGGTCGTAGGTAAAAACTTCTATCCCATGAAGAGCCAGGCTTTCTCGGATAGGATCTACATGGCCGGCTTGTGTAAGGCCGTCATCGGTAACAAGTAAGGCCCGATTCCCAAACCCTTTTATTTTTTCACCAACATGAGAACTTGAACCAATACCAAAAATTACTTCTTGGTGCGATGGATCACCTTCCGCAAAAAAAGGAAACGGTGATTCTTGGCCCGAAGTTGCAAGTTGCATTTGTGAGAGAAGAAAAGTAAACCCTACGCCGCCATTCCAATGGACCGGCGCTTGTAAAGAAATTCAAACATATTGCCTTCATGTGGTTGATCCCAAGAAATTTTCATGGTGGAGATCGGACCGATATTGAGTCGCTCAATGTTACTTGCTCCCAAAAGTTGCTTCTTAAAACATGCATCTTTTGTTATGGCGGTTACAACAAGAGTGGGACCAATAGCCGACAGCATGTGGTTTTGGTTTACCTCCACAACACTTGCGTATGGGCATAAAAATTCTCGGTTGGAAAGTACATGGTCCATCGACTCACAGTAAGCAATTGTCGGGCGAAGATAAGTGCCTCCTTCTGCTTTCACCAAACGGTCACCATCCCGGTACGGAGCCGTCATATCAGACGCCCCTTTTTCCGAAAAATCTGATGTTAAGGTTTGGTCTATCCATTCCCCCATTTTCGGGTTGGCAAAGCCGGAAAGTACAGCCTGAGGATCGGTGACAGGCAGGGGCTTCAATGGACCGAGCCTTTGACCGAGAGCGTCCGCTATTTCCTTTGCATATTTTGGGACGATAACGGCAGAAGCGTTCACACAGCTTCTCCCCCCATTGTCTGCAATAGAGGAAACCATAACATCAAGGTATTTTTCCCAATTTTCAATCTCGTCATCCCCAATCAAAATTTTACTAAATCCTGGGCCATGTACCTGAACACCGGGATCACCCGAGTATTGATCTGTGGTTGTCTTGTCCCCAAAAATAAGAGCACGCCCACAGTGCTTAAGTATATCCCCAGCCCCTTCATGGTCTGTTGGATAAAAACCAAAGGCTTCTTTGGGTGCACCGGCTGCAATAAACGCCTGTATCAACCGATAGGGTGTCCAAGGTTCATCCCTTCCGGGTTTCATAACGATTGGTATTTTAAGGGCGATCGAAGGGAGCCAAAGTGAGTTAACCGCTGGTGAATTGCTGGGCATCACAAGGCCAAGCGCATGGGTGGTCGGGAAAAAGCATACAGGAGAGTCGCCGTGTTTTCCGTATCCTTGATCTAAAACGGAAAAATCAATCCCGCGGGTCAAACCGTTGAGAATAAGTTCCAGGTGCGTAAGAGCGTAATGAATCTTATCCATATTTTTTCTAACCATCACATGCGGCAATCCACTGGTGGATGAAAGAGTCTCCACATAATCCTGAGCGGATTGTATGGACCCATCCTCTCCGATGGGCAAATCTCCTTGAAGGAATAGTTCGCCTGCTTTGGCGCTTATATCCATAAGCTCCTTGGTTGAAAATTTTTGCAGGGATTCCCGTGCTTGGTTGATGGTTTTTAAATCTCGACGTATGACGCCGGCATTCACTTGGCTCAAGGTCGCTTTTACCGAACCATCGCGATAATCTTTAACCTCAGATTGATTCAAGCTTCGGTATGGCACTCCAAACCGCAAGCAGGGTATATGTGGTGTACTCATCTTTAATAAACTCCTTCTACAATATTTTTTTCCATAGCACCAAATGGTCGAACTTCCGCAACTCCATCCCAAGGTGCTTCAGTCCATGGTCTACGGCGCCTCGCCTCGTCCCGCTCAAGAAAGCGGGGCATAAAAAATTCTTTGGTCAGGGTGGAAAGCTCTACCCTGCCCCAAGTATCATAGGCCACAGGTTGATTATTTTCTGTGTTAATGACACGAAGGACAGCTCTTGGCTGGGGCGCATAATAGGCAATTGAGTAATCGTTTTCCCGACTTATTGGGTGATGCCTCGCAAGCCCCATCAAGGTATTTCCATAAGTTGGAACGAAACCAATTTTACCACCCTCGCAAACCTCTTCCACAAGAAACCGGGCATATTGCTTATCCATGGTTGTGCCACCACAAAATACTCCCTTGATTCCAGCCCGTACTAAATCTTTTCTCTCGGCTAAAGCCTCCAATAATTTTGGTGTTGTAAATAAGGCACTAACTTCACGGTTTTTCAGGATGGTTAAAGCTTGGTCTACGACATGGTCCATGTAGGCACGAGCTTGGTCAAACTGCTTGTTGGCAATCAGCCGCTTCACCCAACGGGGATCGAGGTCTACAAAATAACAGGAACACCCCCGCTCGTTTGCCAAATGTTCAATGGCTAAGCGTAAACGCCTTGGCCCGGTTGGTCCCACCATCATCCAATAGTGATTTCTTGGGAAATGCTCATCGGAAAGAGTTTCAGAAAAGGCAGTGTAATCAATCCTGAAATCCTCCCATCCAATTCGCTGTTTTGGCATTCCCGTCGTGCCACCGGTTTCAAATATGTTAAAGGGACGATCTTTGTAAGCTTTGGGTACCCATACTTTATTTGGTAGATCACGAAGCCATTCATCCTGAAAATTGGGAAATTTATTACATAGATCCTCAAAAGTTTTGACTTCCTCAAGCGGATCCCATGATTGATCCCTAGCCCAGTCTAGCCAGAAAGGTGAACCGGTTTCATCTGAAAAATGCCACTTAATGATCTCAGCAACATGGGTGTCTAAGTCTGCTGCTGCTTGTTGGGTCTGGTTTTCAATTGCCATATAAAAAGTTGTTTAAAAAGGTTGAATGAGATAATGGTATAACGAAACTCTCGAAGAAAAAGTTCAGCTTTAAGAATTATTTTCTGGAAAGAATCTAGCCACTGTTTGAGGGGGGGGAGGATTCGTTGCCAGAGAAACAACAACCATGGCAACTGAAGCGGCCACAAAGCATATAGCTGCAGGCACAATACCCGGTCCAACCAGATATTCCCCACCATACCCTGAAAGGTGGAAAAAATAGAGCCAACTCAAAACGGCAGCCACAATACTTGCGATGGCACCATACTTGGTGGCTCGCTTCCAATAAAGAGCGGAAAATACTAAAGGGAAAAGAGCGGAAAATCCACTGAAGCACCAAATTGCCAAATCAAAAACATTGGCGTCTTTTGCAAGCATAGCCAGAAAATAGGTTAGAGATACAATACAAATAATAAAAATACGGGCTATGGAAATAATTTGTTTATCTGTAAATCTTTTCTTTCCCGCACGATGTACAACAATATCATTTGTAAAAATTGTGCCAAGACAGAGAAATTGAGAATCAAGAGAAGACATAATAGCAGCCAATATCCCAGCGGTTAACAGGCCAATCAAGATGGGATCTCCAACCAAAAGGTTTAGCATTGCAGACAATACCGCTGGTGGTGGAATTCCTGGTTGTAAGACTCCGCTGGCCCACGCACCCACTAATACGCAAGGTACCCATACAATCATGATACACAGGGGATGAGCAATGACGGTGAGCCGGAAAGACTTCGCACTTTTCGCGGTCAGCCAATGTTGAAATAAATGAGGAAACATTCCAACACTCAAAGGAATAAATAAATAAGTAACAAAAGTTATGAAAGAGAATCCGAGTTCTCTCTCAAAAAAAGAAACCTCTCCTGATTTCAGGTTCTTTTTTTTGAATTCAACCCGGGTAGCTTCTCTCCAAAGATGAGGTTGCTTATTTACAATATCGTCGCTCTCTGATGAGAGTACTTTACCGATTACTCTAGGTGGTTCATTGGCCACAATTGTAGCCTGTTTTTTATCAAAACGATAGTCTTGTACAATGATAGACTGTTCCGTGATACGAGCAGGGATTTTGCCTGCATTCTCAATCCCGCCCAAAGCCTTTATTATAAAGACAAAAGCGACCAATCCCATAAACATAAAAACAATGGTTTGGAAAGTGTTGGCAAAAGCCGCACCGCGAGAGCCTCCCATGAACACATAACTTAGCACAACCAGGCATACCACAAGCCCTGTCAACCAAGGTGGAATTCCCCCAAGCCATGGAGGTGCACTTGGGTTCGTAAAAAAAGTTGGAAAAGCTCCTGCCGTTACCGGTTCTATTGTCTTACCTGCACCAATGATACCAATGAGTAAATAAGGAACGACCAGCAATACCAGGATCGGAAAAAGTAAGTACCCCAACTTATCTGAATCAAAGCGGTCACGAAAAAACTGAATCTGCGTGATATAGCCATACTTTTTACCAAAAGCCCACAACCTTATCCCAATAAGGAAAAAAATGCCCGCATGTACCAGGCCACTAATCGATGCCATCAACCCGTAGGTTCCGATACCACGCTCAAAAGATTTTCCAGTCGAACCGACTAAGGCAAATGCAGTCATGGTGGTGCCGAAGACACTCATGAGTAAAAGAAAGGGGCCTATGCTATGACTGGCCACGAAATAATCCTTACTGGTGCCACGAAATAACCGATTACTAAAAAAACCAAGGGTTAACAGCAGGCAAAGATAACAGGCAATTACAATGAGTGTCGTCATATAAATCCGAATTTAAAAGATGGTATTTATTTGGATTGATCAGGTGAGTCTGCAAATTTTTCTAATTCGGCTGGCCAAGCAAACCTTATGGCAAGCCAGCCAAGGATAGCACAGGCGATAGAAAATGTGGCATGGTAGGCCAACCCGATTGGCAAGAATCCCAATACAAGAAAAGATTGATCCCACCACCAAAAGTCCTGGTGTAGAAAAAACATCAGAACAAATAAAAACCAAACCATTCGCTTTCCCATAATTTTCTGGTTCAGGGTTATTGGCCGATCGCGTATAAATGGGTTTGAGTAGCCACATATAGAGTACCATTTGCCACAACGGGGGAACTGTAAACAGGAGCACCCATATTGACTGTTTTTACTTCTGGTTCTTTTTTCCCATGATCCAAAATGAGCAGGTCTCCGTCTTCATTGCCTAGAAGAACCTTACCTGCAACCACAAGAGTTGATCCCCATATTCTACTAAAGGAGTCATAAGACCAATAAAGTTTTCCAGAATTTGCGTCGAGGCAATGAATAATGCCGGCGTATTCTGCAACATAGACCAGATCATCCAATACCGAAACCGTAGATATCGTTCTTCCGACATCGGTGTATTTCCAGAGAACTTCACCACTTTTGGCATCAATACAAGAAAGCCTTCCTACCCCATCGCCATGCTCTGGATCCTGCCCGATCGCGCAATACACTTTCCCTTTGTACAAAACAGGTGTCCCAATCAATTCACTGGCCCCTGGTGGGGTAGCATACGGTACTTTCTTACCGTTTTTATCAATTCTGTAATGGGGCTCATTACAATCAACCTTCCATCTTGGATTGAAAAGATCATATCCATCCTCATCTTTGTTTGTTTGGGTAGAGTAACCATAGCAGAACCCATCGGTCCCACCCCAAATTAAAGTTTCCTCCCCTCCTACAACCCCATAAGTTAATGATGACCATGCTGCATGAAGAGCATGAGCACTGGCATCTGAACCATCCTCGCCAATCAGTTCTCCAGTATTTTTGTCGAGTGCAACCCAGCTTGGAGAAAGAGGACTTGGAATATTTGTATGAGACCAATCCACGCCGTTCGAGGTGGCCACATAAACCCGATCCCCCACGATCAATGCCGATGAGCTTGTGACATTATGGGGGAATACGCCAAGTTCATCCCTCATATCGTACATCCAAAGAATATCAGCATCCATTTTGGGATTGAGTGGGTCGTCCATACCTTTTGGCTTTATGTACTCAGCCTCATTCTTGAAGGGTCCATTATTTCCATCTGCCAAGCCATGAATGTCTAAGCAGACGACCTCACAGCGGTTGGTCACAACATATACCTTATCGCCATCAATGGCAGGGGATGAGCAAACTCCGATATATTCCCAATCACTTACTTTTCCGGCACCAAGTTTAGGAATTACCAGTTGCCACTTCAATTCCCCCGTTTTTTCATCTAGGCATAAGACAACCCCTCGATCCCCCTTTTTTTGAGAATCTCGGGGGGATTCATTATTTGTTCCTACAAAAACACATCCGTTGGCAATGGTGACATTCCCGTATGCCTGAGAGCCTAACTTGGCAACCCACTTTACGTTTTTAGTAGTTTTCAGGTCTACTTTTTCATCCTCACCCATCTCACCGGGCATAAAATCAAATGTAACTTTCTTTTCAAAAGAGACCATATTGCGGGATCCATTGCCACCCCAAACCGGCCAGTCACTGGCCTGTGAAAAAGAAAAGGATGCAATGCATACCAGGTAAGGAACTAAAAGCTTTATTATATTCATATAAATAGTTTTTATAAATTAGCGGTTTTGAAAAATTTTAATATTATCTATGTATACCTTTTTTTTACTCTGAGGGGACATAGCGTAGAGACCTGGCGCACCCTGCACATGAGGAATCTTGTGAGGTATTTCTAATGTCCATGCTTCTGGTTCATCCTGGTCTTTGGGCCATGCCTTAGCCTGAATTAGACCGGTTCCATCCTCCAGTATATCAATTTTAGTTTTTAGGCGGTACCAACTCTTCGTTTCAATAGTAAAAGGAACTGAGTGCCTAAACCGGTCATAGTTTGAAACGACCTCTAATATTTGACTATTGCCAACAAGTACAAAAATATACCGTTGGTTTATCAACCCAATATTTGATTTGGTTCTTCTGTCACCATCAGTCATGACATCAGCCTCCATGGTGTAATTGGTCATATTTTTGTGGCCAATAAAATTAATCGCTCTCTGGAAAAGCACGCGGTCTAAAGTATTTCCTGCCACATGGTTTTCTCCGGCAAGCTGTACCTGCCATCTCATTCGAGCTCCAAGCCATGGTAGAGGCGGGTAGGAAAATGATATATCGCCCGTTCCTGTATTTGTTAAATCAAAATTTGTCTCAAAATCCTCCGTGTAGGGGAGTTCCTGCAATATACGCCCTCGAGTAAACCCAAAAAAATCACGATACTTTACTCGCAAAGCACCGGCTGAAAGTTGTGCTTTCTTTTCCGCTGTAAGAACCCCATTATCACTAATATAAGCATCGACTTTTGATTTTACTTTGGCGACAGGGGGAATCCATTTTTCCCAGGTCATTCCTTCCTTAATTTGGGCAATACGATTTCCCTTACTGTCCAATGTAAATACAGAGAAAATCTGGCTTTGCCCTGATCGCAATGTAAATTCTGCGGGAATAACTTGTAAAGATTTTGCAGCCCCCTTTCCTGCTTCTACTTGAGAGGGTTGAGCAACAAATGCCGGAGCAGGTGCTGCTGATCCAAAACAAAAGAGTTTGCGTTTTGTTTGTACAAATACACGCCCATGAGCAACCGAAGGAGCGGCAAGGCAAGCAGAACCCAAGTCCAATTCGCTTATAATTTTTCCCTCACCTCCTCGATCGGCTACCACAAAAAGTTTTCCGTTAAACATGGGCACATATAGTTTTCCATCCGCCCAAGTAGGTGAAGCATGCACTTGGTCGGGAGCTAATTTAAGCACCCAATGTTCTTCTCCGGATTCAGCATCCAGGCAAACAAGTTCACCACGCTTGATGGTTGCATACAATTTACCATCCTTATAAACAGGTGTGCTTGTAAATGCCTCCATAGCCGAATTTCTCCACGCCTCATGCTCTTTTCCAAGAATGAGGGTATCTTCTCCGTAAACAGGCAGGTTAGCAGGTTTCTTGATTGCGACCATTCTTCCAATCACAGAACTGTCTAGATTTTCTTTACCATGAATCGCAATGACTTTGTTACCGTGCAAGACGACCCCTGAATTTACACCACCATGTGACATTTGAAAACGCCATAAAGGTTGCCCAGTCCGGGCATCTATACACACAACATTCCCACAACCTGTACCACTGTAAAATACCCGTCTTCCATCAGCTAGGTCTTCAAAAATGAGTGGAGAAAAGGAACTATCTTTTGGGGTAATTCCTGGTGTTGAAGACCAAACAAGTTCACCGGAAGATTTGTCAAAAGCATAAAAACGGTCACGGGCAGGACCATGCTTTCCCCAGCTTGCCGTAATCGCATGAATAATCACTAGGTTCTCATCGATACAAGGCCCTCCAGTTCGACCATTGGGAAAGGTTAAACGGGCATACTCTTCCATGAGGGACCTTTCCCAAAGCTTCTCCCCATTTGGGTCGTAGCCGATGAGTAAACCAGGACTTGTCTGGAAATACACATTTCCAGTTGTTGGGTCAACGCAGGGTGCACCCACGCCATAGCGGTTATATACAATATCGCTTACAAAATCGCTATGCCTGCGGTCCCATAAAACCTTCCCATTGCGGGCGTCAAAACAAACCAAAGCTTCCTGGAGATCATCCCCTACCCCATAGTAACCAAATTGATAGACACGACCACCTGCTATCACTGGTACCCCTCCTCCTTGAATTTCATGAGTCCAAAGAAGACTGTTACCTAAATCACTAGGCAAATGGGTTTGGGTCGATACACCCGAGCCATCCTTACCTCGCCAATACAACCAATCCGAATGTAAAGGAAGACTGGGTTTGATTTCATTCGAACCAATATTAGTAGTAACCGTTTTAGATGAGAGGAGAAAAACGCCAGCTAAAAAATAAGGCAGAAAAAAGAAATATTTTGGGATCATTTTTTTAACGGAGTGTGTATTTTCATTGCAATAAAAATTAGTACTTGTACGTAGTATTTTGTCAATCTTTCAACTTTCTTTTGAATTAACAATTTTATGCAAAGAGTAAAAACCCGCAGGCTTCCTCCGCTTCTCAGATCGTGCTGGATTACATTAAATGCAACCTTCCAAAAGCGTTTGCTACCCTTCGAAATTACACCAGATCAATACATCGTCTTACGCTGGCTTTACGAGCGTGGGGATATGGAAACCAACCAGGTTACACTTGCCACTTTAATGTTTACCGATGCAAATAATATATCGAGCTTAATTGACCGAATGATGAAATCTGGCCTCCTCCACAGAAAAGCCTCGAGCAAGGACAGCAGAATGAAATGCTTAAGTCTTACTGAAACCGGTAGAGAAAAGTTTAAAAAAACAAGCCCTATTGCCCGATCTTTGGAAAAAGAAGTTCTTAAAGATCTAAAGGTGGAAGAAAAAGAAATCTTTCTCCAATTACTGAGTCGACTAAGCTCTTTCCTTAATCAATCAGCTTAATTGACTTTCCCCATAGCAAGACAAACCCAGCTTCCCTGACTCCCTCTTGCATGCATTCTTCCTTTTGAATAGGTCAGAGGAGTCCAGTTATTCTTACCGGATAAGACTTGGAAACTTTCTATTTCTTCAAATTTATCTTCTCTCGCTTCTGCGATCGTGAGAGCTCCGCTGTCACTAAGAATGACTAAGTGTTGATCAACTAAGATTAATGTTCCAACACCAAAACCTTTCTCTTCCCATTCTTTCCTACCAGAAGCAATATCCACACAAAAAAGAGTTGCTTGCTTGGATCTTGCACCGGCTTGCCCGTGAATTCCAAAAGCATAATCACCTCTTCTTACCAAACTCGCCATTTGACATGAAATTGCATCCGACTCCCATACAGATTGCATGCTTGTTTTACTGCTGTCTACCAGAGCAGCTCCTTTTCCATACGCACTGGATATAAGAAAAAAATCTTTGTATTCCAGTGGTTGGGCTGCATTGATACCGTACCTTGTTTTATGCTGATACCTTTTAAGTTCAGTTCCATTAGCTAACTCATGTAAAACCAACCCAAACTGATTAAAAACAACAATTTGATTTTGATTTGATCGCCGGATAAACGGGGAAGCATACCCAGCTTCGTCACTTCCGCTCTTCCATATAACTTCTCCATTCGATGGATTCAGTGCAACTAAGGAGCCTGTACTGGAACCCGTTTGTAGAATAAGTTTGTTATCGACTACTAAGGGTGCTCCCGCGAAGCCCCATTGGGGCCTTTTCCCTCCAAGTTTTCTCACAATATTGAAGCTCCAAAGAATTTTCCCCGTTGCTGCATCAAGTGAATAGAGATCCCCTTCATGGCTTTGCAGAAAAATTTTACCGTTATGAGCTGTTGGGGTCGAACGACTTCCTCCCTGGAAATAGTCGGGTGCTTTTTTACAAGGATACTGATGCTGCCAAATAATATTTCCCTTTTGGACGTCTACACAACGTAAGGTATTTTTCCCATTATTATACCCTTGGCAATAAGCTCTGCCTTTATATTCGATGACGCTGGAATACCCCAAGCCAATATCCTGTTTCCAAAGAATGTCGGGCTCATGATTTTCCCACTCTATTCTTAAAGATTCTTCTTCTGAGGTATGCGAGCGTAACTGTCCACCAAAAGTCGGCCAATCATCTGCTGACACATGGGATACTATTATCAGTGAAACCAATAGCAAAAATTTTTGAACCATGGGGTCACGCTTTCAATTCAGAAAAAAAAGTCAATCCAAACTGACTTTTAAAAGCCCCTTGAGGCTTAATAAGTCAGCCGGCTATCGTACTACCGTAGAAAGATTTACGCGGAAGGAGTCAGCATAATTCCCAGATGGATTGGGGAGTAAAGACTCAGGTCCTTCAATTCGTGCAGTTAAGGATACAACCAAAAAATCAGCTCCCTCTGGAACTACAAAACTAGAAGTGAGACTTTCCCATGTTGCGTGATCAGCATCCGCAATTAAAGAATTTGTAGAGTATCCCAAGGAATATTTATCTTGGCCCTCCTGCCCTTTGAGGGCTTCGACTGAAAGCTCAAATTCGGTCGTTTGAGGATAAGCGGTTGCTCCTTTATTCAAAGAAATTTCAGCATCAATTGATGAGGCCGTCCTGGGAGAAAGGTCACGAATATCCACAACCTGTAAGGTTTCCTGGACTTCTGCAGTTTGCGTGTCCACATTTACAACCATCCCCGAAAGTTTTATCATCCCTATCCCTTCCATAGGTAGAATACCATTTTCTGCGGGAACAGAGAGGTGCTCAGTCCTATCCAAGGAAACAAATTTTTCTTCCACTTTCACGATCGCACCATCATCAAATCTCTTTCCGCTCTCCAATAACTCAATGGCAGAGACAGTAACTGCTTTATTACGAATCTCTGATAATACCTCTGCCTCCATTGTAAAAGGCAATTGCGGGGAATTACTTGGTGAATCGAAGGTATTTCCTTTTTGGGCGAAAACAGCTTTTACGGCAGGTTGATTGCTTTCAAAATTATCCGAGGCAATTTGCGAGGGATTGGTACCTTGGAGAAATTGCTTGCTCAAGCCCCAAGCACTTAAAAGTGCGACAATGGCCGCGGCCGCAGATGCAAAAAGGGGGAAGTTGATTATTTTCTTCTCCGCTTTGGTCTCTTCAACAAAATCTGTTACCTCTCCAGTCTCCCAATGCAGTAAGGATTCTTGCATGACTAAAGAGGCATAACGCTTACGCATAGACTTACTCATTTTTATGAGTTCTTCTAACCTCTCTAGGTCTGCTGGCGTTGCTACTTCATCTAATGTTTTCGAAGTGAGACAATCGAGTTCTTCGTATAATTGCGGTGTATTCATGGTGGGGTATGCACAGGGTATTAGCACTTATTCCCAATTTAATACATTAATCTCAAAAATACTTTAGGCATCCATTTCTGCCTCCACACCGGGGGTTTTTCGTTGCACACAATTAACAAGGTTTTGACGAATACGGTGTAAGGTAGCTGAAACCGATCCCAGAGGGCGATTTACAAGGGAAGAAATATCTCTCAGTGTTTTATCCTCCTTAAACCTCAAGCGGGCAATTAATTGCATGTGCTCTGGAAGTAGATCATAACAAATCTGGAGTGCTTTTTGGGTTATATTGAGGTTTGTGGAATCAAAATCTTCCTCAGCCATTGCATCAACCAGTTCATTACTAAAATGAATTTTACTGCGTCTGGATTTTGTCATGTGAGCCATAATCTGATAACGAGCAATCCGAAAAGCCCACCCTTGAAAATGACCATCTTGTTTATATTCTCTGGCCTTCTTACAAAGTATAAGGTTTGTTTCTTGAAGAATATCCTCTGCATCTGATCGATGGGGAAGCAAAGAAAGTATGTAGGCATAGAGAGACCTCTGGATAGCAGTCAATTTACGAGAATATTCAAATGGAATGGTATTTTCTTCCACAATCTAAGTGGAATTGGTGCCTTCATCATTGTCAATTCTCTTGTTGCGAAAGAGTACCCTGCATGAACACAAAGGTTGCAATCCTCTCCATTCTCTTTTCATATAATGTATGCAAGCATGGCATTGCATTGCGATCATTGCAGTTTCAATACTGCTTTTCATTTATGGAACATTCCGAAATGAAATTGAAGATCATGTGTATAAACAAGAAGTCGTCTGGGTATCCACCAATGCTCAAGCGTCAGAAAAAGGGGCAAGAAACGAAATGGCTGAAAGCAGTACTTCATCGAAGAAACGAAAGGTTTTAGATTCCCCAGCATGGGCGAAATATGAGGTGACCCTGAAATGTAAAAACTCAAAGCAAGCCCAGCTCCACGCTCAGACGATTAAGGGGGCATCTTTTTTAAAGTTTTTTTTAAGCCAGATTCGATCTTCCGCCACTGCTTCTGAACTTATTTTTAGCCCATTTAAAAGTGAATTTTTCTCTGAGGATGAATATAGTATTCTGCAATCTCTTTTCTCTGCCCATTCCACTTTAGAAGATGATACCGTCATTCATTTAACATGCCGTGGACACACATCTAAAAGTACAAAGCTTCTAGCTACATTGATTCTCGACTCCTACAAACTTGCAAGGCAACAGGAAGAAAAAAGCCAACCGCTTGCGTCCTCTCTACTGGTTCAACACCAAGAAATTTCTTTACTTGAGGAACAAATCATGTCGTTAAAAGAAGAAATTTCTACCGAAACCCATATCAGTTCCTCTATTAATGTTGAAGCCATTGCCCTACATTCAGAAATGATGATGCTGGAACAGGAACTAGTTCAGTTTAAGAAAATACTTCTTGAAATCGATAAACTTTTTAAAGCTGGCAAGCCAATAGATGAATACCTCAAGATTGAATCTTTTTCCCAATTTGGCATGATCGAAGAATTGAAAAATACCAGTAATCAATTGCGCAGCATGCTTGTAAATCAAGAATTGGAAGAAGTGGTTTCCATCGAAGTAAAAAAGAATATAGAAGCGAACGAACTTTTGTTAAAAAATGAGGTGGCAAATGCGATAGAAGTCCTAAAAGCAAAAACTATTCAGGGAATGAAAAGGAAAAAAACATTATCCTTTCGATTGGTCGACTTACGAAAAAATGAAGGCTTAAAAGACGGCAGGCATCCAAAAATTTCACTTCTTCAAGGGTTGGAAAAAAAACTGCAATCCCTGTCTCCCCAATACCAAAAAGCTTTTACCGATTGGAAGCAAAGTTCGTTTGATATTGTTAGGTCATCTTTTGTTGAGTGAGATTGCCAGAGCCTTATTTCTCCCCAGAGCAGACCCTAACGACTGAAATATCTCTAGTAGATATAATCTCCTTTACCCCATAATTGGATTTCTTAACGTAGGCTAGTTTGTACTCTAATGGATAAATTCTCACCACGTCTGAAAAACTTGTTCGATATCAATCAATTTCGACCACCCATTCTCCAGACTCTCGCTCAATACGACTCCCAAAAATGGTCCGGTGATTGGAGGGCAGGTATTAATGTAGCCCTTTTAGCGATCCCCCAAGGTATGGCCTACGCCTTGGTAGCCGGTCTGCCTATAAGTTACGGATTGTTGGGCTCAGCGATTGCCGCGATTATCGGAGGTATTTTCGGAGGGGGACGATTCGTGACACTCGGTCCCACTAATGCCACCGCTGTTCTCCTCTTTGGAGTTTTTGCCAGTATCGGATTAATCAAATCAAATGGAATGGGTTCTGAAGAATCTCTTTCACTGCTTCCCTGGATCTTAGTTTTTACATCTGTTTTTTTGATTATTGCCAGTATTTTAAGGATCTCCTTCATGATTCAATTTATCTCAAGAACGGTGATTACTGCCTATGTAACCGCAGCTGCCTGTTTGATTATTGCCAATCAAAGTAAGCATCTATTGGGCTTACAAAATACCAGTGGTGATATACCTACGACTTTTTGGGAGATTATCATTCATACTTTATCAAATCTCAACCTCTTCTCTCTCCCTGCCCTTCTTCTTTCGCTCCTGACTGCTTTTTTTTATGTGCTTCTTCAACGGAAATTTCCTTCTTTGCCCAATGTTGCAATAACCCTCGTCATTAGCTCGTTGATAGCCGTTGGGTATGAACAAATCAATTGGAGGGTTACCTGCCTTGATAGCTTTAGCTTGGCTGGATCTTTTTTGACAATCCCAAAAGTTTCAACTTTTGCAACCCAATGGGAAACCATTCTTTCATCCGCCTTTGCTGTTTCTCTTTTGTGTTTACTCGAGGGACTTTCTATTGGGAAGTCTCTAGCAGCTCGAGCAGGTTCTCGCATTAATACAAACCAAGAAACCATGTCCATTGGGTTGGGTAATCTTGGTTGCGCCCTTTTTTCTGGAATGCCCGCGTCAGGTTCCCTCACCCGTTCTACCCTGAATGTGGAATCTGGAGCTACGACTAGTGTAGCCAATTTAGTCGCAGGTTTATTGATCTTATTAGGATCTCTGGTGCTGGGAAATCTCATTGCATTTGTCCCCTTGTGTGCGCTTGCCACCCTCGTTGTATTTATCGGGACTTCCTTAATAAAAGCCCGCCAGATTAAAACTGTGTCTCGGGCGACCGGGTCTGACGCGGTAACCTTTATCGTGACCATCACCGTCGGTCTTCTTTTCTCGCTTCAAGTTGCAATTTTTGCGGGTATGATAACATCCATCATTCTGTTTTTGAAGAAAGTAGCTGAACCCGAATTAAGAGAGTATGGCTTCAATGAAGAAGGTGAATTGGCGGAAATGTCACTCAAAAGCAAACGCCCTGAACCTGAAGTATCCATTGTTCATGTCGAAGGGGAGCTCTTTTTTGCAGCGGCCGAACTCTTTTACGAACAGATCCGTCGTGTGGGAGACGACGAAAACTTACGTGTTCTCGTTTTAAAGTTGCTGAACGCACACCACCTTGATGCGACATCAGTGCTCGCACTCGAAGAATTACTAGAGTACCTAAAAGAAAAAAACTGTCATGTGCTTCTTTGTGAAGTGCGAAGGGATGCCCTAAGGATTCTTAAAAACTCTGGAGTACTTGAGAGGATCAATCGAAAAAATGTGTTTCCACATACGGCGAGTAATCCAACCCTCTCAACAGCTAAGGCCATTAAAAGAGCAAAGTTTTTGGTAGACGGAGAGAAAGCTAAAGTCACAATTTTTGCAGATTCACAAAAAAAACTTTAACCTTTTTACTGAAGTTGGCTTCTTCGCCTGGATTTTATCCCCTGTAGGTTTTGAAGAAATTCTTCATGGGTAAAATTTTCGATCGCTTCTTTTTCAAGTTCCAGCATGTGCAACTCTTCTCTAGATAAACCGATATCGTCATTCGGAATGCTGGCTTCTTGCTCTGCTATTTTTTCTCTGATTGCATTAATTTTTTCTTCAACTTCTTTTAGTTTCTCATCCTGTTCATTCTCTTTCCCCTGGATCTGTTGAGAACCTAGGAAGCGGGTGTGATTAAAATCTTTTACCGCATTCAGTTCTAGATTAAGGTCTTTCAAATCCTCAGAAAATTTCGCGATTTTCACACTGATCGCATTTTTTTGATTTGGATCCTTACCGGTACTGTCTAAATCTTTTCGTAAAGATTTAAGCCTTATTTCTATGTGTTTTCTTTTCCACGCGATCTTTTTCTCTTTTTGCGAAAGTTCTTTTTTAGGTTCGAGCATTTTTTTTGCTGAAATAAAAACGGTGTGACCGCTATCCTCAATTGATTTTAATTCTTTGCGAATAACATCTATCTCACCCTCATTGGCCTCAATGTCAGACTTGGCTGCATTTTCTCTTTGAAGTTTTTTTCTTTGATTAATGAGTTGGGCGAGTTCTACCCTAAGCTTTGATCTTAATGCTCTATCTTTTGAACTAAAATTATTCATTATTTATCTTGTACAACCAAATAAGTTTAAGAATTAAGTGCATTTAGCAACCATAGAAATTATTTGAATTTATCATCATTCGTTCCGCAAACTCTATTTCAGAAGAATTGAGAATTTCTGCAGCAAATGCACCCAAAAAGGGAAGATAAGAAGGCTCGTTTTCTTTGCCTCTTTTCGGAACTGGTGCTAAATAAGGGCTGTCAGTTTCAATCATCACCTTCTCTTGATCTGAAAGTTTAAATACATGCTGAAGTGATTGATTGGCTTTAAAAGTTAGAATCCCAGTAAAAGAAACCCAACCTCCACGTGACTGAATTTGCTTTAATTCTTTTATCCCTTCTGAAAAACAGTGGAAGACAACTTTGCTCCAATCTACCCCACTTTGGTCAATTATTTTCACACAGTTCTCAAATGCACTTCTGGAATGAATAATGATAGCACAATTTAATTCCAAGGCCTGCCTTAGTTGATACCGTAAAGCTTCTTCTTGCAACTTCACTATTTTTTGGGCTTCAGTTCGATCATGAGGTAAGCGAAAATAATCGAGTCCTACTTCTCCCAAAGCCTTCGGTTTTACTCCCTCTTCCCAATAACTTTTAAGTTTGGAAACTTGGATCTCCCAAGAACAATCAACATAAGAAGGATGTAGCCCTACACTGTAAAATATATCCGAAGAAAATTGCTTCGATAAAGTTGCATAAAGATCCCAATCATCTGAACTTGTACCAACTGTTACCATTTTACTGATTCCGCATTCTTGGGATCGAGATAAAACTCTTTCCAATTCCCCTCGATCGTAAAATTTTTGGAGATGACAATGTGTATCAAACCACATCTACTCGACGAATGATAAAAGAATTGTCATTATAGCTCTTTTAAAACGTAAGAACATATTATTCCCAACACTAATTTTATGGAAAACATTATTATTATAGGCACTGGATGTGCAGGTTTTACCGCTGGCATTTATACCGCAAGAGCAAACCTAAACCCCCTAATTCTTGAAGGCAAACAACCCGGGGGACAGCTTACCACTACATCAGAAGTTGAAAATTTTCCCGGCTTTCCTGAAGGAGTGGATGGGTTCTCACTCATGGACCAATTAAGAAGGCAGGCTATTAAATTTGGTGCTCGTGTTGAAAATGCTTTCATTGACCGAGTCGACTTTAGTGGAGAAACAAAACTTCTTTTTTCTGGAGATAAAAAAATTGAGGCAAAGGCTGTAATTATTGCCACCGGGGCAGCCCCCCGCCTACTTGGTATTCCCGGAGAACAAGAAATGTACGGCGGAAAAGGGGTAACGACTTGTGCCACCTGCGATGGAGCTTTTTACCGCGATATGGATGTCGTTGTGATTGGTGGTGGGGATTCAGCTTGTGAAGAAGCCCTCTTTCTCACTCGATTTTGCAAAAAAGTTACCTTAGTTCACCGAAGAGACGAGCTTCGAGCATCCCGCATTATGGCAGAGCGTACCATAGCCCACGAAAAAATTGAGTTACTTTGGGATTCAGGAGTGGAAGAGGTTTTACCGGATGAGGATGGAAAGGCTCGGGCCATTAAAGTAAGAAACCTCAAAACGAACGAAGAAAGTGAAATTTCTTGTAAAGGTGTATTTATTGCCATAGGCCACGTTCCGAACACCAGTCCATTTCAAGGTGTACTCGAACTTGACGAAAACGGCTATTTAATCCCCCGAGGAAAGAGTATGGTAAAGACCGACCTAGATGGCGTTTATGTAGCTGGTGATTGTGCTGACCATGTATACCGTCAAGCTATTACGGCGGCTGGTATGGGTTGCCAGGCCGCTATTGAAGCCGAACGCTGGTTGGCTGAAGGATAATATTTAGGCATGCCAGATCGCTTTGTTTTTAAAAACCTTGTTTCCCACCTCGCGGAAACTGCCAAGCGTTCTCCTAATCAAACTGCCATATTTTCCGCTTCCAACGACAATGTTACAAAACGAAATTTCAAAGAACTTAATGAGGATGTCTCTCAATGTGCGACCTACCTGCAAGCAAAAGGTCTCATCAAAGGGCAGAAAGCCCTGCTTTTTGTAAAGCCTGGCTATGAGCTCACGGTGCTTGCATTCTCAGCCATTTATCTTGGCGTAATTCCAGTCATTATTGACCCAGGTATGGGCTTTCGTTCAGTTTTGTCCTGTATTCGATCGACCAAGCCAGATATTTTGATCGGGGTGCCCCTAGTGGTGTGGATGAGCTTCTTTTTTAAAAATTCATTCAAGACAGTCCATACGAAGATTCGAATTAGTAAAAATTTCCTTCACCAACATATTTTCTCAGCAACATCCAGGGACTATTGCCCGCAAGCAAGTACGAAGGAAGAGGAGCTTGCCGCGATTGTCTTCACATCGGGCTCAACTGGCACACCCAAAGGAGTAAAGTACCTTCACAAAAATTTTAACTCCCAAGTCATCTCCCTCCAGGATAATTTTAATATTACTCATGGAGAAATTGATCTTGCTACACTCCCTATCTTTTCCCTTTTTAATCCAGCGTTGGGAGTAACTACGGTTATTCCCATAATGAATCCACGAAAACCCGCATCTGCCGATGCCAGGGGTTTGGTTGAGACGATCAAAAGCCATGGAGTCACAACTGCTTTTGCATCTCCGGTTATTGGAAAGAAAATTGCTGATTATTGTACCAGGCAGGATGAGCTATTACCCTCCCTCCAAAGAATTTTTCTCGCGGGTGCTCCTTCTCCTCCCAGCTTGATTGATGATCTGAGTAAGATCTTGGTAAATGGAGAAGTCATTGTTCCATACGGAGCTACAGAAGCTCTTCCTGTTTCTTTTGCAAAAGCCAAACAGATTATTCAAAGCCAAAAAAGTATACTCGCGGGTGAGGGGTCGTATCTGGGAAATCCGGCTCCGGGAGTTTCTGTAAAGATCTTTCCTTCTATGGCCCCTGCCTTGTCTGCTAGGTTAGCAGAACATGGGGAGCTTGCTCATGGGGAAATAGGAGAGATTTGCGTCGCAGGAGATATTGTTACCGATGGCTATTACCGGATGCCAGGAGCTTCGATCGACGCCAGATTTTCCTATGAAAACAAAACTTTTCACAGGATGGGGGATCTTGGTTATTTTGATCACGATCATTGCCTCCGATTCTTGGGCCGAAAGGCTGAATGCATTCAAACAAAAAATGGCCTTCTTGAAACCGAGCGCTGCGAGCCTATGATCAATGCCATCCTCTGTGTAAAAAAATCGGCTTTAATTGGAATCGGTAACCCCAAGGAACAAGAACCATGCATGGTGGTCGAACCAGTAAGGCAAGACCTTACTGAAAAAGAAAAGCAAGAGCTCACCCACAAAATTATTTCCATTCTTTCTAGTTCGTTTCCCCAGTTTAATTTCATGCGAGTTTTTTGGGAACAAACCATTCCAGTTGATGCAAGACATAATGCGAAGATTCATCGCCTTTCTCTTTCCAAAAAATGGGGCCGAATCGTTCAAGGGCAAAGTAAGGCAGGACTCTGTCCATGAAGATCGCAATTACTGGAGGACTTGGTTTTGTGGGCAACCAAGTGGCTCGGCATTTTGCAAAATCCTTCCCTCTTGCCAACATCATCGCGATTGGCAGAACAGTCTCTCCTCATCCTTCGAAACTATTTCCAAACTTAGTATATTTATCTTCTGATCTTACCAAGCGGAATGGTTCTTTTTCATGGTTGAAAGGTGTGGGTTGTGTCTTCCATGTGGCGGCAAAAGCTGGAATTGGAGGAAAGTTTGATGACTATAACTTGGCAAACTTTCAAGCTACCAGTGATTTATTAGATGCCTCTCAAAAGTTTGGTGTCCAACAATTCATCTACACCAGCACCCCCAGCGTGGTGTTTAATAATCAAAATATTCAAAACGGGGATGAGTCTTTACCTTACCTAAAGTCTCGGGTCTCTCCTTACGCCTTTACAAAAGCAAAGGCAGAAAAACTCGTATTAGAAGCCCACTGCCCAAAGAAGTTTCAGACGATTTCGCTGCGACCCCATTTAGTTTGGGGAAAAGATGACCCCCACCTCCTTCCACGTATTCTTAGTAGACACCGCGAAAAGAAACTTAAGATTATTGGAAACGGAAAGAATATGATGGATGTTACCCATGTATCAAATGTGGCTCATGCTCATATTTGTGCCTTCAAGGCGATGTTACAAAATCAGCAGTTTGGCGGGAAAGCTTACTTCATTGGTCAAAATGAACCCGTACAAATCTGGTCTTGGTTAAACGAAATTTTCAAAGAACTTCAACTTCCGAGCCTCACCCAAAAAGTTTCTTTTCGGAATGCCTACTCTATTGGTTTTGTTGTCGAAAAAATTTGGCGTTTAGCCCAAATAACCAGCGATCCTCCAATGACCCGTTTTGTCGCATCCCAACTCGCCCATGATCATTGGTTTTCAAACAAAGCAGCCGAGCAAGACCTAGGCTATCAACCCATAATTTCAATGAGTGCAGCAATGGATGAAACATTGCCTTGGTTGCGTACCCTCTAAAACTTTCCCACGCTTCGGTTATAATCGCTTAAAATACAACCTACACTTACATTCAAGTTTAGAGAGCTTGCTTCCCCAAACATCTTTAGAGAAACCCAGTTATCTACTTTTTGTTTCCAAAAATCCCCAAGACCTGTGTGCTCGTTTCCGAAGATTATAGCCGTGTCTTGATCATATGTAAAACGGTGAGAAAATTGGGGTGCCTTGGAACTTGTGGCAACACAGGGCAAGCCTTGCTCCTGTAACCAGCTGTAGATTTCTTCCTTGCTCCCGGATCTTACTTTTACTTTTCCCATGAGGCCTCGAGATGAACGAATGACGTTTGGATTAAAATAGTCAATTTTTGGCTCAGAAAGTAGTAGTAAGCCCGACCCCAGTGCCTCGCTTGTTCGCAAGATAGCGCCAAGGTTTCCTGGCTTTTCTATTTCATCAAAGATAAGCACTGGTGTATCGGTTTTGTTCATCTTTGTATTTGGCATGGACAGATCCCATGACTTAACCACTCCGAGAACACCATCGGAAGTTTTTCTGTAGGAAGCTTTAAGTAATGCTTCTTTGCCGAGTTCCCGTAATGTAAGAGCCGGATTTTCTTGCCAATGCAAAAAATATCGGGATGCCGATGAGGTAGAAACCAAATCCTCATTAAAATAAATTTCAAGGACTTCCCGGTTCGCATCAATCAATGTCTGTAAATCTTGAGCTCCTTCCACCACAAAGCATTGCCGCTCTCGCCTTCTTCGTGGAGATTCACGAAGCTTAACCAATTCTTTAACGGCTGTATTCGTTGGGCTTTGGATTATATCTGTCACAATTTTATAAAAAGGGTTTTGCCAGAAAAGGGCGAGCTCGTTACGAACAATTCGATGACAAAACAGGAGCCAAAAGGATTTACCCCCCACCCGTACCCTTATCATCACGAACTAGAACTGCGTATTGAAAGCGTAACCAATCTAGGCTTGGGAATTGCCCGGGACAATGGCTGGGTCATTCAAGTGCCCTTTGTCATACCTGGTGAATTAATCCTGGCTAGAATTTACCGTAATCATAAAAACTATTCAGATGCTGATTGTATAAAAATTCTGACTTCATCCCCAGACCGTGTTGAAGCAAAATGCGACCTCTTTGGCACCTGTGGCGGATGTCAATATCAGTCGGTTGCATATGAAAAACAATTGGAATGGAAAGGTGCCCAAGTCAAAGAATGCTTTGAAAAAATTGGGGGCCTCGAGCTTCAAGTGCAACCAGTTATTCCTTCCCCAAAAACTTATGGGTATCGCTCAAAGCTAACCCCTCATTATGAAAAAAACCGTGAGGGTGTCCCGCGAAAGCTCGGTTTCTTAAAGTATGGATCCAGAAGGATACTCGTCGATGTTCCACACTGCCCTATAGCAACCAGTGCCATTGGTCATGCCCTTCCATCAGCAAGAGAAGAACTTTTTGAAACAGCCAAAAAAAATAAAGGGGGTACTCTTCTCCTCAGAGACACCCAAGAGGGTGTGATTACCAACCCAAATCAGCTTGCGACCGAACGAGTGAGAGATTTAGTCTTTCAATTTAAGGCAGGAGAATTTTTTCAAAATAACCCTTTTATTCTACCGCAGCTTGTTGATTATGTAATTGAACAGGCAAGTCCGAGTGCTTCAAAAACTTTAATTGATGCATACTGTGGAGGTGGCTTATTTAGTCTGTCAGCAGCCCAGAAATTTCAAAAAGTCGCTGGAATTGAAATTAGCCGTGAAGGATTTGAAGGTGCTCGGACTAATGCATTACTTAATAAAATTGAAAATGCTACATTTTATTTCGGAGATGCTCACTCTATATTTTCTGAATTACAAGACTTACCCAAACCATTCTCCTTAATTATCGATCCTCCCCGCAAGGGATGTGACCCAAACTTTATTGAACAAACCTTAGAGTTTCGCCCTGATAAAATTGTTTATGTCTCCTGTGATCCATCAACCCAGGCTAGAGATGCCAAGATGCTTATTGCAGGCGGTTACAAAATTCTTGCTGTTCAGCCATTTGATTTATTTCCGCAGACCAGGCATATTGAAAATGTCTTAACCCTGGGAATTTAAATCCGTTCCCGATTCTTTCGCCAAGCAGAACTCTTAAATTGCTCGCAGAATACTTGCCTCTCTTTCAAAAATTCCGCTGGCCATTCTACCTTTTGAAGATCTTGCTCCAAAAGAACAAGTAATTGTTCCTGAAACTCTTGGTAAAATATTTTTGAATTAAAGGTAGAAAGTTTTACAATCTCCAAAGTCCCTTGCATTAGAATAGCAGACCGTGTCCTCTTCATTGCCGCACCTGCAATTTTTAATTCTTCTTTCCCCGTCATTAAATCCTTTCCAACAGGTTCATGAAAACAATCACCTGGAATACCTGTCTTTTTCTCGACCTCACAAGGTTGCAGAAAAGTGGTAATAGATTGGTTGGCGAGTGCCCTCCCCATGGCAGCATGAACAAACTCATAAAGGTCTAGGGATGGAATTTCATACGAGGGGTGTCCTTTCGGTAGTACAAGACAATAAGTCCAGTCGTTGCCATGTCTTACCAGGCCCCCTCCTGTTGGTCTCCGAATCAAGTTGTCAATAGATTCGCCTGTTTCCCCCTCAACCCATTGCCATTTTTGCCCATATCCAAAACTGATCTCCGGCTTCGCCCATTCGTAATGACGAAATAAAGGGAGACTGACATTCACGGCTTGCTGCATGAGCCACCAGTCGGAGGCCATATTTTCAACCCCTGTTTCAAGTAACGATGGATAAACAAGTAAACTCACGAATAAATAATCTTAGAACTTATGAACATAAACATTTGGCTTATCAGCGTTTTGTCGGTGCCACCTAAAAAGGTCCTCCGGAAGTAATAACTCTTCAATCTGTTCTTTAACTGACAACGGATTGGTAGTCAGTTTTCCAACCAAAGGTGCTAGTTCAAAACCAAGATGCTGGGGCCTAGAATCCCTGGCATGATAGCCCTCCATCGAGCCTTTTTTAATTCGATTTCGAGAAAAACCAAAATAATCAAGAATTTGAATACCTAGTTCGTATCTACTTATTTCCTCTGATCCAGCCCAATGAAATAAGCCATTTAAATTTGGTCTTTCTAAAAGCTCAACTACGGCAGACGCCACATTTTCAGAAGAACAAGGCTGCCTAATTTCATCGTCAAACAGCGTGAGCGAAGTTCCGTCCTGTATGCTTCGCAAAATCTTTTCATGCGGGCTCCTCTTACCATGTGGACTGTTTCCATTGAGGAGTGTGATCCGCAAAATCGCAAGATTCTCCTCGGTTACTGCTAGGACTTTTTTTTCTGCTTCAAGCTTTTGTCTCCCATATTCATTTAATGGATTTGGTATATCAGTGGACCGGTAAGGTGAAGCAGTCCCGTCAAAGACCATATCAGTGGAAACATGAAGGAACCGGGCACTCAAATGTGAAGCAATCTCTGCAAGTTTTACTGCACCCTCAATATTTATTGTCCGGGAAAAACTCAGATCTTTGTTTACTGTATCCGGTGAAGAAATTGCCGCACAGTTTATAATTGCATCTGGCCATGAATCTAAAAGTTTACGCGTCAACTCTTCTTGATTTGAAAGGCATAAAGCTTGAGCACCTCCAAAAGTAGATTGCTTAGAATATAGCAAGCTCTTGTGATGCCTCTTGGCCAAGGCCCGAGAAACTGCATCACCAAGAAGACCGCTGGATCCAAATAAAGCTACTTTCACGACTCCTAGCCTAATCATTCATGATGATCCTACAATCCGAGAGTTCACAAATTCTCTTTTTGCTTTTCCTTGAACAAAACAGGCTTATCCGATAACTTAAAGTTTTTACGATGAACATTTCCCAACTTGCGAATCCTCGCATTCTGGAACAACCCACATATCAACCAGGCAAACCAATCGAAGAAGTTGCCCGAGAGCAAGGCATTGACCCCCGAGATATTTGCAAGCTTGCCTCTAACGAAAACCCCTGGGGAGCATCGCCTGTTGCTCTTTCGGCTGCTCACAGCGCGCTCCAGAGTGTTCACCGCTATCCTGACGGAAGTTCGCTTGCTTTGAGAGAAAAGCTTGCAAGTCATCACAAACTCTCGCCAGACCAATTTATCATCGGAAACGGATCGAATGAAATCATCGAATTGATTGGTCATGTTTTTTTGAGCGAAGGGGATGAAGTTGTATTCGGAGAATATGCCTTTGTTGTTTATAAATTAGTTTCGCTTCTTATGGGCGCCAAACCTGTATGCTCTCCCATGCCTGACCTCAAGCATGACCTCAAACAAATGAAAACATTGATTACTGAGCGAACCAAAGTTGTTTTCCTTCCAAGCCCAAATAACCCAACCGGTACTTCAAATACTGAAGAAGAGATTTTTACTTTCGTTCGTGATCTTCCGGATAACATCATCTTTTGCCTAGATGAAGCCTATGCGGAATATTTGGAGCAAGCACCAGATTTGCGGGTTTTACTTCGAGAAGGGAAAAAAGTCATTGGGCTCCGTACTTTCTCGAAAATTTACGGATTAGCGGGGCTCCGTATAGGCTACGGGTACGGTTGTACTGAGGTGATTGAATTATTACAACAAGCCCGGCAACCTTTCAACACAAACGCGATTGCCCTTGCCGCGGCAACCGCATCCCTGGAAGACCAAAATTGGGTGAGAGAATGCAGGCGTAAGAACAAGCAGGGATTAGAGCAGCTCCAAGATGCATGTGACCGTATCAACCTTCCCTGGATACCTAGCGATGCCAATTTCCTTCTCATTGAAATTGGCGACGGTTACAAAGCCTTTCAAGAACTTCAAGCAATCGGTGTAATTACTCGACCTATGCCAAAAGGATTGGAAAAGTATGTGCGTGTGTCCGTTGGGACTACAAATGAAAATGAAATGGCAATGGCAGCCATTGAGAAAATTATTCCTCTATTGAAAAATTCAGCCTAATGACAAGTTTCATGTGGATAATAGCAGGGGTATGGTCAGTGCTCATACTTTTTTCTTCTTACCTGGGAATATTCCGAACTCTTGTGGACAGAATCCGGTCAGGACTTTCGGCTTCACCCACCAAAACAGATCAGATTTCCAAACTAATTACGACTTCTCTCACCCTACCCAACCATGAAAGGCCCTTTCATGTAGAAGCTAGCTTTCTGTCTTCTTTTCAAGTTCTTGTTGGCTATTTCTTCTTACATAACTTCCTGGCCAATACGACTGCTTCTTACCTGATACCCTGTATTTTTGCTCTTTTGGTGGAAAGAATATCCACATGGCTTTACCCTCGCAAAATTGTCCAATCAGAAAATTTGGACACCCATTTAAAATTGGGTTTTTTGATGGTCAAGCTCACGACACTTTTATGCATACCCATGCAGTTAATCTTATCTTTCTCTGAAAGATTACTTCAATCTTCTGGGCAAAAGACTCTGCAGGCAAAAGAAGAGGAAAATGAAGTGGCTGACCATATTCGCATCGTAGGAAGAGAAGGGAGCAACATTGATCCGGATGTTCTTGAAATAATGGGCAACACCCTGGAAATGAGCCAACTGAAAATCAAGGATGTAATGATTCCCAGAAACCAAGTGCAAATCTTGGACATTAATGATGCGTACCAAAAAAACTTAGAAATTACCAAGTCTTCGGGGCATACCCGTTTGCCCCTTTGTGAAGGCAATCTCGACCACTGTCTGGGTATTATCCATGTTAAGCACGCATTTCGTACCATATCCGATGCTCAGGATATGTTCGATCTCCATCAAATTACGAAATCACCCACTTTGCTCAACAGTGAAGAGTTTCTGCCTGTCGCTCTTAAAAAAATGATGAAGCTAAAGGTTCACATGGCCTTAGTAAGAGATGAATTCGGAGGCATTGATGGAGTAATTACACTCGAAGATATTCTCGAAGAAGTAGTGGGCGAAATTCAGGATGAATTTGACTCCGAGGAAGATGATGTCGAAATACTGAGTGATGGAGTTTGGAAAATATCAGGCCTCACTGCCTTGCATGCATTACCCGAAGAGCTTGGGATCTCAGATGAAGATCCGGAAATTTCAAGCCTGGGAGGTATGCTCACCCAAACGATTGGTAAAATCCCGGAGAATCGAGAGGTGTTTGATTTCCCTACTTTTAAAGTAGAAATCTTAGATGCAGATGATACGAGAGTACAAAGTGTAAAAATTTCCCTTACCAAGCCATCGGTTACTTGAGGCTAATTTATAATATTACAGCTTAGTCTCGCGGAAAAAGGATTATTTTTTCTTTCACTGTTTTACCAGTTAATGTATCTCCCCAAACCAGTTCATCCTCCCACAATTTTATCGATGGTAGTGCCAGTCTTTCATGGATTTGGGCATGCACCGTCGGCATAACTGGGGATATTGCTACACTGACTAATCTAAGCCCTTCAAGCATCGTCGATAGGCAAGCACGAAGTGTTTGTAAATCTTGCGGGTCTTCTGACTTGGCAAGCTTCCATGGCAATCGATCATCTGCGTACTTATTAATCGCACGAACAAAACCAAATATTTCTTCTAAACCAAGATTGAAGCGATAGGCTCGAAAATGCTGTAGCATGGAATTTTTTGCTTTTTCCCAACGTTCCTGTAGTCCAATCTCATAACTTTCACAGAGATTTACAGCTGGAACGACTCCGTCTACATAGCTTTGAGTCATATGCAAAAGTCGACTTAACAAATTACCAAGATCATTCCCGAGATCTGCTCGGTACCTAGACTGAAAACGTTCCAACGAAAATTCGGCATCCTGCCCAACGGTCATTTCTCTCATCACAAAATAGCGAAAGCTATCGGCACCATATTGATCGACTAAACTAAGTGGGTCTACTGTTTCGCCCGTACTTTTTGACATCTTAGCCCCTGAAGTCGTCCACCAACCATGAGCTAAAATTGATTGCGGTGTCTTCAGACCACTGGCGTGCAACATGATTGGCCAATAGACGGCATGGGGGGGAGTGAGAATGTCTTTCCCAATTACATGAAGGTTGGCGGGCCAAAAATTTTCTCGGTCAGGGTCTTTAGAAACAACTGCAGAATAATAATTGACCAAGGCATCAAACCAAACATAGGTGACAAAATTATCATCAAAAGGTAGCGGTATTCCCCAAGATAATCTTTCTTTAGGTCGAGATATGCATAAATCATTTAAGGGTTCCTTCAAAAATTCAAGAACTTGTGCCTGCCTGTTTGTGGGTAGAATGAAGTCTTGATTTTCGGTAATGTGTTGAACGAGCCAATCCTGGTATTTACTTAATTTAAAGAAATAATTGCTTTCTGTTATCTCAGTTACTTCACCAAAAATTTCTGGCCACTTGCCATCCACCTTATCTTTTTCCTGCAGAAATTGCTCTGCCCGGGTGGAATAAAAGCCTTGATATTCCGTCTGATAAATCTCTCCTTTTTTATAAAGAGTCTGCAAAATATTAGATACCACTTTTTTGTGCCTTGTTTCCGTTGTCCGAATGTAATCATCATGAGATACATTTAGTTTTGTAAGCATCTCTTGAAATTCTGATGCAACTTTGTCACAACGCTCCTGGGGGGATATCCCTTCTTTTTCAGCTCCCTGTTGTACTTTTTGCCCATGTTCATCCAGCCCAGTCAAAAAGTGAACATTGTGTCCTTCTAATCTCTTCGTCCGGGCAATTACATCAGTGAGTATTTTTTCATAGGCATGACCAAGATGAGGTGAGCCGTTTGCGTAATCAATTGCGGTCGTGAGGTAAAAGTTTTTCATTTCCTCTTTTCACTATACCAGAAAGCATGAAAGAACCACATCAAACCATTCGAAGTTTGTTTAGAGGGTTGACTTCATACGGTGCTGCTAAGAATATTGTATTAAACAATTAATTCTTGTTTTTCTTAATCTTTTGATACCCATGCTTACCCTTTGGGTTCAACATTTGACGGTTCGTCACCCTTTTTTCCATCAGTATGAGCGAAGACATTTCACAAGCTCCTGAAACCATTGAGGTCGAAGGCTTGCTAATCCTAAACGATAATAAATCGGGCTCCTTGCTCGATCCCAAAAGGGGTGGAAAGACAACCCCTCACGATCCTTTTGTGCCAAGAGAATTAATCAAGCGATTCAAGCTCAAAAAAGGTTCATTTATTAAAGCAGATGCTATCCCGGACAAGGCAAGACCGAATCCTAAGATTAGATTTATACACGAAGTGGATGGCGTAGCTTTAAATGACCGCAAAAAGTTGTTTCGTTTTGACCAACTCACCACCATACAGCCCAAGGAAAAATTAAATCTTGAATCCAAAGATGGGCGAATGACAACCCGTGTTCTGGATCTTTTTTGCCCAATCGGTAAAGGTCAAAGAAGCTTAATTGTTGCTCCACCTCGTGCCGGTAAAACCACCATACTCCATGATATTGCCAAAGGAATCGAAGAAAACCATCCTGATTGCCACCTCATGGTCTTACTTATTGATGAGCGCCCGGAGGAAGTTACAGATTTTAGAAGAACAGTGCCGGCAGAAATTTATGCCTCCTCTAATGATGAAGAAGTAAAAAGCCACCTTCGTATCGCTGAACTTGCGATCGAAAGGGCTAAACGCTTGGTAGAGGCCAAAAAAGATGTAATTCTACTTATGGACTCCATCACACGATTATCCCGCGCCTACAATGCTGCTTCGGGAAAAAGCGGGAGAACCATGACAGGTGGTCTTGATGTTCGTGCGTTGGAAAAACCAAGGCAAATATTTTCTTCCGCCCGAAATTCTGAGGAAGCTGGATCCCTAACCATTGTAGCCACTGCTCTTGTGGAGACAGGCTCAAAAATGGATGAACTCATTTTTCAGGAATTCAAGGGAACCGGGAACTGTGAAATTGTATTGGATCGAAAAATAGCTGAATTACGATTATGGCCCGCCATCAATTTGGCTTCTTCTGGTACCCGAAAAGAAGAAGACCTCATGAATCCAGCAGTTTTGGAAAAAACCTCATTTCTCAGAAGAGCAATGTCTCCAATGAAAATCATTGATGCCGCTGAGACCCTTATTGAGCGAATGTCATCCACTTCTTCAAATAAAGAATTTTTAGAGTTAATCCAAACACCTTAACTCATTGACAATTACAGCCTCTGTAGGCATTTTAGAACGCTTCCCCCTTAATTTCATACTGGCATCCGATGCATAATTTTTCTGATCAGTGTCTAGATCTCGCTAGAGCTCTTTTAGGCAACAATCTCAAGCATATTAACGAAGACGGAACGATCACTCCGGCAACAAATGAATCGAGTCGTATCGATGAACCTGGCCATGCTGCCTTAGCAATCGGTGAATTTTTTCGGGCAACTGGAGAGGTTGAACTTGCAGGTTTTGATTTATTTGATCTCTCAGCTCGCTGCATCACTCACCAAGCTTTTTCTGAAGAAGCAAGCGATAATGGAATGGCTTATGCAGCATTGGGCCTTCTCTCTTTTGGAGCGTCTAAGGAAAGAAATCCTGTCTGGGAACGCCTTCTTGACCCTACGCGAGAACAACTAGATGAGTGTCTTCTTACAAGAACGGAACGAAAAGATCATTACCAGGCTTTTAATGTAGCCAAGTCGGTTGCACGCTTTAGTTTCGGGCTCACCAAGAAAGATGATACCGGAAAGGTGATCGATAGATTTGTCGACCATTTGGAAAATCACAGCAGTGGCGGATATTTCAACGATGATGAAACTGGACAGACTGGCCTATTTGACATCTATGGTTTGCTCTCTTTTGTTTTTATCAGACAAGCTCTGCAACTTCATGCCAATGTTCACCTCAAAGATCGTAAATTGCCTAAATTACGTACCTTTGCAGAAAAATATATTCGTATGATTCCAGACATGACGAGACAGGACGGCCTTGGTTGGAATTATGGTCGTTCCGTTGGAGCATACGGACAACTTCATTGTATAAGTATGATCTTGCAAGCCATGCGAGACCAGTGGATCGCTCCAGAGAAAATGCCACTGTATCTCGACTCATTGCGCAGACTTTTTCAATACTTCTTTGTTACCTATCTCGACCAAGACAAAGGCGACCTAGTCATACGGGATGAAGAAAGAAACACTGTCGACAATCACACAACCCGAATTGCCAATTTTGATGCGGCCCGTTACCTGTGCCAATGGGCTCGCCTTGCTCGAGTTATTGGAGGTTCTCTTGCCGTACCCGCACCAAACCGATCGAAAACTGGCGGCAGATTCGTCATTTTTGACAAGTCTCACAAAAAGGAAAATGGTCTTTTTCTATTCAGAGATGAAAATATTGGCGTTCAATACCAGCTCCCCCTGATCAGCCCTACCCCTACCATTACCTGTGATAATTTAGCGTTTCCCCACTGCCCTGGTTTATTTGACTGGCCTGTCAACCGCTACCTACCAGTTATGCTACCCGAACTAACTTTCGGTGACACTACTATCATTCCATCCTACTACGGTAAGAATTCTGTGACCGGAATTGGTCTTAAAAAATCTTTCTATCTTCGTTTTGAACAACCAGACTTGATTAAAACGGATGGTACTTTTGCCTATGGTTTAGGCAGTTGTAGCGTACAATGGAGTTTTGGAGATGGTAAAATCACATCGGAATTTATTTTCAAAGTGAAAAATCAAATTTCAATGGATAAGATGAGGTTGGCCTTAGTCATTGGGGCACCCCATGATTCCCACAGACTAGGTACTACTCTGCGCCAAGGTCCTGAAGGGCTTCGTGCAAATGTAGAAATTGATGACTTTCAAGCACAATGGGGTTCTTTTGAAACTGTAACTGAAGATTCCAGCTTCAGGGGATACTCCGGAAACATCCACTACATCCAATACCTGATGCGAGATCACCCCCTCAATATGAGGCCTGGTCAGCAATACAAACTCGTTATGTCCTATCACCCAGATGTGGCATTCGCAGACGAGTAATTTTCCCCTTTTTTCGAGCTTCCTCACAAGTATATTTTCGGTAAAGTAATAAATGCTTTCGGCTAGAATCATTCCATGTCTTGATGTTGACAATGGTCGTGTTGTTAAAGGGGTAAAATTCCAAGAGTTAAGAGATGCGGGAAATCCTATTCAAGTTGCCCAAGCTTATGAAAAACAAGGGGCTGATGAATTAGTTTTTCTCGATATCACAGCTTCGAGCGATGAAAGAAAAACAATGCGGGATGTGGTCGAACAAACAGTGGCATCCTGTTTTATGCCTGTCACTGTTGGTGGTGGAATTCGCAACCTTGATAATATTCGTGAAATGCTTTTGAGCGGTGCCGATAAAGTTAGTATCAATACGGCAGCTATTATCGATCCCAGCTTAATCAACAGAGCATCAGAGCGCTTTGGTAATCAATGTATTGTAGTGGCTATTGATGCTAAAAAGAGAGCCGATGGTGAAGGATGGCTTGTGTATACTCATGGTGGGCGAAAGCCCACTGAACTCGATGCAGTAGAGTGGGCAGTGGAGGTTGTCGACCGAGGTGCAGGAGAAATTTTACTCACGAGTATGGATTGCGATGGAACAAAAGCGGGCTTTGATTTAGACCTTACCAAAGCTGTAAGCGAAGCCGTTTCAGTCCCCGTAATTGCTTCTGGTGGTGTCGGTAATCCATCTCATATGGTCGATGGAATAAAAGTTGGTAAGGCCAGTGCTGTTTTAGTTGCGAGTATATTTCACTTTGGCGAATACACGGTGGCTGAAGCGAAAAAAGAAATGCAAAGACAAGGCATTCCTGTTAGGCTATAGCACACGGTACCTTTTTTTCAAAATTCAATGCCTTCACAAGCTATTGAACAGATTCGTTTAATTCTTTAAAATCTTCTAAAAACTTTCGGGCAACTTTTTCTACCGTAAATTTTTTAGATTTTTCATATGCAAGAGTAGAAAAAACTTGGTGTTTTGATTCCTTCATTATGACAGTTTGAATAGTCTCTCGGAGGGAATTTTCGAAATGATTACTATTGGGGACAATGAAAGATGCATCTTCTGGCATGATATCGTTAAAGCATTTTAGTTCAGATACAATTGGTATGCACCCCATACTCATAGACTCTAAAACAGAAAGTCCAAAAGTCTCCCCCTTCTCCGCCAAAGATGGGTATATAAAAATTCTGGCAGATTGGTACTCTCTTTTAATTTGAGAAGTGTCAAAAATAGGTTCTAGCAATTCTATCTTTGATTCTTCCTCTCCAATCTCGTTCTTAATTTTATTTCGGTATTCTAAACCACCCCCACCATGATCGCTTCTCCAAGGACCAATAACCCTAAGCTTCCAGCCATTAGTTACATCCTGATTTATTTTTTTCCATGCTTTTATTAGGGAAAGTACGCCTTTTTCTGGATGAATACGTCCAAAATACAACAATTGTTTTGGGCGGTCTCTTACAGGTACCAGATTTTCAATTTCCCAGGGAATGGGATAAGGGATCACGGAAACTCTCCCAATTTTATCTTTAATTTCCTTTTCTACTGCTTGAGCAACACCAATGCTCGGTACCTGTAATCTCTTGGCTTTTCCGTAAAGTATCAACTGTCCTTTCGGATATCGGCCAACATGCACATAAATTTTCCCAAACTTTTCTGAAGGAAATAACATCGGCGCCCAAAAACAATTTGTAACAATAATATCAGCAGGTAATAGTATCTTTCTTGCTCTCCAAATATATGGAAGTTCTAATAACTTCAATAAGTAAGGATTTCGTACCGCGTTTCTCCCTAAAATACGCTTATGGTGAACACCTCCAATAAACTCCTCTGAAGGTAAACCATCGCATTGCCGAGATATATGAGTTACTTTATGTCCTTGTGCAGTAAAGGCCTTACCCAGGGCAAACCATGCCTTTTCGATAGCACCTCCGCGACAACTAGGAACCGGAAGAAAAGCTCCCTGGAGGATTGTTATTTTCATCCTGAAAGAGAAATGTTTTTCGCAAGATTTATTAAGTTTTTCGCCGCTTCTTCAATATGAAAATTTTGCAGAAAACATGACTCCGCACACTTTCTAATTTCAACATTCGATTCAATTAACCAATGGTCGACTAATTGGTTAATCCCTTCTTGGTCATCATTTCTCACTAATCCCGCATTCGATTGTTCGACTTCACGCCATAAGTTTACTTTATTGGTAATATACACGGGTTTCCCAACTGCAAGAGATTCGGCAACAACCATACCAAAATTCTCTTGATGTGAAGGTAAAATTAATGCGTCGGAGAGCCTAAGCATTTCCCATTTCTCATTTACATCCAACATACCAGTCCACAAGATCGTTCTTTCACACTTTGAAGATTGGTTCTGTAAAGCCTTTACATAAGAATTCCCCTCTTCGATTGGTCCTGCTAATACAAGCATGGCGTCTTTTGGGTTACGCTGAATCCAAGTATTTAAGAGCAAGTCGACCCCTTTTTTTTCATGAAATCTGCCTAAATAAAGTAAAACTTTTTTGTCTATAAGCTCAGGAAATTTTGACCATAACTTTTTGTGTATAGAGAGATTTTTAGCCGGTGGGGAATCAACGCCTAAACCAATAACTTTCTCTTCACATCTGTAAGGCATAAAAGTATGCCGTGCTAATTTCATTTCCTCATGAGTTGTGAAGCATAAATAATTTGCATCTCTTACCGAAATACCTTCTTTCACCAACCAATAAATTTGTTTTTTTAAATGCTTAAATGGATAGGTTTTTTTGAACCAAGGATCAAGCATCCCGTGTGGAAAAATGACATATGGTATTCGGTGTTTATTTTTAATTTGTAAAGCAATTCTTGAAGGCCAATGCCAAAGGCCATGCACTACATTTAATGTATTACTGGATGAATTCTTATTTATTATCTCAGGGGTGTCGCAAAGTAAGGAGTTTACCCCAAAATCTTTTAATGCCTGATGAAGGGAGTGAACCGAAGAGGAGACTCCACCTTCACTTGGGTCTAACGAATGAATCAAATGTCGAAAGACTAGCAAATTTCTAAATCCTTAAAAATCAATGTAATCGTTGAGGCTAAATGAGTAATATCTTTTAGTCCCATTTGATGCAGAAAAATCTAAGGCGACCCATTCATTTTCTCTTGAAAGGAATACATAGCGGTGGTTTTTACCAATAGCAGCATCGATAGAGAACTGAGGTTTATTGGACCACCACCAACCAAGGCCCTCACTGTACGCCCAAAACCCCTCGTCTAAAGTTGCTTTGCTGTAGTAAAGCCAACCAATTTGGGCATGAAAAATCCACGGATATTCCAAGTCAAAGAAATGACCAAACCAGTCCGTAATTTTCCAATCAAAATTTAGCTCCGTTGCTTCATTTATAATCTGATTAAATTTTAACTGATATCTATAATCTATAAGAATTTTTGATATTGCTTGATCAACCGAAAGGGTTGTTAAGCTTTCAATTTCACTTGGAGAAAAAGATCTCGCTTCTTCTTCCATTAATATAAAAAGTAAAACAACAATCTTATAAATGCTTTCTCGATATGGCTCACTTCCGATAATATATGGAAGGCCTCCTTCAAGACTATACTCTTTGGCCAAGTTAAAAATAAGGTCTACTGCACAATGCCCTGACTCCGGACCCAAATAACCAACAATTTCGTTAACCGTAAGGTTGCCTGAGCTAAAATTATTATCTCCGCCTGTCTGTTCGATTGGCATGGCATCTCGCCGCGGTGGGGAATCAATCGAATCATCGGGTCTGCCTCCACGAAGTTCCCAGTACCCATCTTCATAATTCTCCCAAAATGATAGCATTCTTGAGGATCCTTGAATTGTTTGCTGTAAACTTGTCTCTTTGGAGTATTTATTTTGATAGCATTGGCGAACAAAATTTCTACGATTTTGTCCGTAATCAATTGAATTCGCCCTCGATGCTGCTCCCACCATATAAGGAACAGGGCCGAATGCTGATTGATATTCAGGGGAAAATAAGAGCAGATCTATGTAATTTCTTAACCACTGATCAGATGTAGGTATTATAAAAGCTTTTCCTTCAATAAAAGATGTATAGGAATTGTGAAAGTAACCTAGCGTAATGTGATGTGCAGCTACAATATCAATGTACTGAGATAAAAGACTGGAGGAGGTTAGCTGTTGAAGATACAACGAATAAGCCTTTTGAACGTCTTGATTATTTTGAGAAACTAAAGTATCAAACTTGGCTCGCTCTGAAGAATCCATTGAAATTCCCAGGTTGGTGGCAATACTAGCAGGATTATATGGATCCGGTGAAAAAATATTAATCAATTGAGTATTGGAGAATATTTCAGGGTCCTCACTGTATGCGACCAACAGAACTTGACCATTTTTGTCGGCATAATTTGTATAATCCACATTCCAATCAATCGTGTATGATATTTTTTGAAGTATGCCATTTCCATAGAAAACTGGGACACTTCTCATACTTCCTGTGACCTTGCCGTTAGCATACAAGGTTACATTATTCAGTCGTGAAAGTTCAGTACTTTCTCCGCTGGCACTCACTGAAACAGATATAGTAGATCCATCATAAACCCCATACCTTCCCTCTTGTTGCTCCAATTCAACATCGGTCATATCAAAAGTAATAAGTTCAAAATCTTTGATTTCTACCAATTCAATCGGTGAAACCCTAACATTATTTTCATTGTCTCGAACTTGAGCAAATAATTCATAAGTTCCACGAGTTTCTGGAAACCAGTTCTGTAGATATGGAAATTGAAAATCAGGTGTCCCTAACTGAATTCCATTGGCAAAAAAGCGCACCTCTTCAATCACCCCAAATCCAGAACTCGAATTTGCCACATCCACTCCGGTTGCAGAAAGGCTTACAATACTTCCCACCTGGTAAGAGCCACTCAAAGGACCCAGAGAAATTATGGGTGAATAATCATTTCCTACACTAACGCTTACAAACACTGGTGAAGAAAACGAAAGGTTACCACTTGTATCTTTTGCCCTTACCATAAGAGAAAAAATGCCTGTTTTTCCTAAAGGCCCCCAATTAAGACCAAAAGATTGAGCACTAAAGGAATTGCTTTTGTCTGTATTGATTTCGGCTCCATAAGCTTCTCCATTAACAAAAAGCTGAATAGTTTCCACAGAGTCATCTGGATCAGATGCAACGGCAACAAGACGAATTTCTGAATTTGATGTTATCTGCATATCCTCGCTAGGGTACACCAAATCAACAAAGGGCAACTTACTATCTGTTCGTGGAATTATCTCCACTTCGACCGGAGCCGAGACAGCAATATTACCACGGTTGGTATTAACATTAGGAAGATCTTCTATCTGATCTAAATAAGTAAAGCCACCTTGGCTATCTACGACGTAGGCGTTAATCTTGTAGGCACCGGCTGATTTAGGTAACCAATCAAAGAAGTAATGGGATGTGAATGGAATTCTCTGCCCTTCTCCAGCAAATCGATCATTTGCAAAAAACATGACACCATTAATCTTACTGGTCTCATTGACATCATTGTTAAATGCCCAATCAGGATCACTAGCATTTGCTACAAGTCTTATTGATCGGTTCTGGTCATAACCTATGGACCATTTCGAATTAGGGATAGGGGTAACCATCTCCACGATGGGAACGGATCCGTTGGTTATCTTGTAGCGCAAAGGGTTACTGTAAGTGGATTTACCTTCGTCATCAACTGCTTCAACCATGAGCTCGATAAACCCTAGACTGTTAGGGGTGTATTGCACAATGTATTCCGGATCAGATCCGTTATATTGAAAGGAGCCGGGTTGAAACTGGGGATCTAAAATATCGTCTGCCTGTTTAGGGTTTACCTTGTCTCCATCAATTACCAAAGATAACCTGACCACTTGGCCATCGTGATCCAAAGCAGAGGCACGCAAAGATATTGTTTCACCTAAGACAACTTCAGGTTCATTTTTCCCTTTTTCTAAGCCTCCTATAAAATAAATCTGAGCATCAGAGTACCCAGTTCCTGAATTTAATATAACCACGGAGACTACTTCCCCTGTTTCGTAATTTATAACTGCTGAGGCTGATGCTCCTTCCCCATCTCCGTCAATAAAAACTTGTGGGACTGTATTGTACCCCGAACCATTGTAATCCAAAATAATATTTGAAATACTTCCTGATGAAGTAAAAACTGGTGTTGCCAAAGCCACATTTAATGGAGCAAAAGATACTAGAGGCGCGAGTGGTCTAACTACATTTTGAACAATTTTCTGAGATGTAGATATGTTACCAAGGTTGTCATGGGCAATTGAAAATAAATGATACTCTCCAGGTACAGGTCCATTCCATTCGCCTTTAAAAGGAGGCAAAGCTCGATCTTCAAACTTCCAGAAAAAACCTCCACCAGCTGCAACAAATTCGGTTTTAATAATCGCACCATCTGGATCATTTACAGTTGACTCAAATGTTTCAGATTCAATACCTAACCCACCACTGAAGGTAATTTCATTGAGATTTATCGGATTATAATTTTGGCCTGGATTATCGATTCGTAAGCTAGCCACCTGTTGACCGAAAAAAGGACTGGGTTCCATGACAGCAGACAAACTTGCCTCAATTCCGCGCGGATGGACTACAGTTACATTAGGGGCGGATGAATAGCCAAAGCCGGAAAAGCTCACAAATGTATCTGCAATTCCAGCAGTAGGCGGATCAAAAGGCGGCCCCAACAATCTGATAACTTCAGCCACTGCATGAGCTCCTGATGCAACTAAATCTACAAAACCACCTTGCAGATAAATCTTAGGGGCAATTTGATAGTTATTTCCATGATCCACTATTTCTATTTCTATGACCTGCTTAGATAAAGGATCTATTTTTGCAATTGCCGAAGCCCCACTTCCACCTGTCCCAAAGTTATCAAAAACGACTTTTGGCTCACTTATGTATCCGTTTCCATTTTCACCTGCGATTATATTTACATTTAAAATTTTCCCATCTGAAGTAAGTGATGCTGTCGCCAATGCAAGTTTTCGATTACCAGAAAAATAAGGTTTATCAGGAACTTGATCAAATGTTGGCAACACTTCTACGGTGGATAGGTTGGACATTGAAATATTGCCTGTCTTGTCCTTACCCATAGCATAAAAGTTAAAAATTCCAGTTTCATTGGCTTCCCAGACTGTCGAAAAAGGGTGTTGATCAGGAAACGGAACAGTTAAAGGAATCCCAATTTCATCAGTCAAAGGTATATTATCAACAAAAAAACGAAGTGTTTCAAAATCCTTATCCTCGTCTATCGCAAAAGCTACAATTGGAATACTAGAGCCAAGGGTTATGCTTGTAATTTCATCAACAGAATATTCGTCTATATCTCGCTCCCCAGGTTGCCATACCTGTCCCATCTGAGGTTTATAGGGAGAGGTAAGGTTTATGACACTTGGTGTAGAGCCTACATTTCCAATCACTTGGATTTGAATGGTCTCATCAATTACATTTTGGTTGCCGTAATTATCAATAAGAGTGACGGAAATATTCTTGATTCCGGTAGAATTTGCCTCAAATGAAAATTCATAGTAACCAAGTTCATGGCTTGTAGATTGGGGATCATGCATTAAACTTTCGAAAGTTCCATTCTGTCCGGTAAAATCGACAGGTGTTCCGTTACTAAATAATTTGATTTCAGCTAATTCAGAAGTGGCACTAGATTCAGCTTTAATAAAAACATTTACGATGGATCCTTTTTCATAGCTGGTCAAATCACCTTGCTGGAAACCCAGAAGTGTTGAGGTCTTTGGTGCTAATATAGAGCCGTTTGGCAATCCCACATTGGAAGCAGAACGTATTTTTAAGATTTTATTTAATTTTGATTGTATGTTGGTCATACTATCCGGGAAAGAGCCAACCTGATTACCTAAAAAGTCTCGTGCAACCATAGAGACTTCATGGGCTCCTTCACTCATGCTTGTAAGGTCTACAACCATGGAGTAAAAATTTGAATCGTTTTGTTTTTGCGCAAAGCCAAGTGATTTCGCATCCAGAAAAAATTCCACATTATTTATCCCACTCTCAGAAGATGCCATAGCCGTAAGAGTCATTGTAGACCCTACCTGTAAGCTTTCTTCTTTCGGTCCTTCAAAAAAAGCAATAGGAGATGACTCTACCATTTCTCTACAGTCAAATGTGAGTGGCTCACTGGAAGAAACATTTCCATTGTCATCCTTTACCAAGACAACGATGGAATATTCCATAGGGTCATCTAAATAAACAGGGAAAACATAAGGCGGGCTGGTTTTTACCGATTCTTCAGAAACTTCTCCATTAATCGACAGCCTTACTTCTGAAATATTAGCGTTTTGGCTGGAAACATTTGCTTCCAAATAGAGGGGCGAATGATTAAAACCTCCACTAATTCGTGCAGCGGGGTAGCTAGGAGGTGCCGGCAAGGTAACATCCAGAGGTAAAACACTTGTTGTAGTTTCACCTGTTGAAGGTGGTCTTAGGGGAAGGCGTCCTGGTGTAGAAATCGTTCGGGGTCTAAAGTTTGGGGCAGTCACATAACCTGAGCCCGTTTGTAATTTCCCATCGAACCTGGTTCCTATGTAATAGCGCGTAGATTGTAGATCCCCTGAAGCATTGAGTTCATAATAGGTACTGATGCTGGCTTCCTCTCCAAGCTTAGTGCTTTGAACCACTGGGGTAACTCGAATGGAAGTATCAAGGAGATCATAACCCTGCCCAGAACTCGCCACGGTTAATTTTGTAACTTTACCATAATCTAGTGAACTAACATTCCAGTCTACAATGGGAGTTATTTTGGCACCAGCACCCAGACCCGTAACGCTTACATTAGGCATTGTGAAATAGCCACTTCCTATGGGTTCAGTTAAATTTACATCAATAATTGATCCTGTGGTTGAATCCAAAACAATAAAGCTACTATTCAAATCGATTGTCTTAAATGGTTTGGTAATTTCTACTGCAGGTGGATCTGAGCCTGTTGTGGAAGAGATATTGTAAATAGCTGAACTTACATAATTACCACTGTTGTCCCAACCGAGGGCAAAAAAGCTAAAATTTCCCGGTTGTTGAGGAGACCACTGGAGGGTGTAATTTGTTGCTTCAGGGGATTCTGATGATGCCCGAAATAGTTTTTTACCTTCAGGTTTTCCATTAACATAGAATTGAACTCCAATGAAATTACCATCGGCATCACTGCCTTTAGCGAGCAGGGGAATGGTCGAGGTGGAAGTAATACTATCAAAAACTGGGTCCACCATTTCAACCGTCGGGTTTAGTGATCCTTCAAAATTATTCATGGTTATTATTGTAGAAGATGATCCTACGACATTGGACCTTCGATCAAATGCTAGTACTGAAATTTCATGCGTTCCTTGGCCCGTTACCTGAGAGTTATAAAAATTGGAATTATTTAATAAGTAGGTGTACCTACCGGTATTTAAAGTATTTCCTACACTAAAAGATGACATATAACCCACGAAGTCATTATCCACAAAGATTCCCATGAAAGAGACCGCAGAAATATTTTCTTTTACATCGACCACAACGGGTATCGTTGCACTGGAGCCAAAAGAAAAATTAAGCTCCGAAGAAGGAAAAAGAATTTGAACATCTGTCAGACTATTGGCAAGCTTACTGAGTTGTCGGTTTCGATGATAAATATCTCTTACATTATTTCCATCCAATGAGTTTTGATTTGAAGTAGTAAAAGCTAAACCTGCTTGCCCCTCTGCATCGCTACTAAAGAAAATATGCCTACCATCTCCACTAATAATCGGAAACCGATTACTCGGCATAGTCGAAGCCATACTTGGTAGGTAGTTCACCGGAAAGCCAAAACTGCTCAAACTGACTCTTTCACTCTCATTGGTGTCAAGATCGAAGAGGTAAATGTCGTCCGTTTCATTGTCGGCAGGGACTATTAAGGAAGGTCGATTGCTTCCGGTTGAGTCTATGTTACTCGAAGTTAAAACTTCAGAGAAACCAAATATGGAGGGTGCTGGGGCAATCACTGGTGTTGCTCGGGTAAAACCGGAACCACTAAAAAGCATATTACTTCTAGGAGTGATTAAGACAGAAGAGGGGTTATTGGTGGTAAATTTCCCTGTTAATGCAGAAAAAGTAAATGATGTGCTCCCGCTAGCATTATTTTCGATTTGTGGACCAGATAGTAGAGATTGCGGGAATGCCCACTGGGTTCTAATAATATTTGTAATGCGATCTCGAATATCGGTGAGTGAATCACCCGCTGTATACCCCACAGTGGTAAGCGCGGTTGTGGCATTAATGGCAAAATCAACCTCAATGGTTCGGTTTGTATCCGCAATGGTTAGGGTTGTATTTGCAAGACTTGCGGTGGATAAAATCTCTATACCAAAAGATTGTTCAAGGAAAACTTCACCTCGAGAACCAATATGGATTTTGGTCTGGTCAATTTTTGCATCAGGATAGCCATCTTGATCAATATCAACACCATCCCCTTGTATAGAAATTAAAGAGTCAAGGCCACGGGCAGTAGCTACCGCTTCTTGATACCCTGCTCCATTGTTTACCATTTCAACCCGATGAACCAAAGCTCCTCCCGTACGATCGGCAATACTACCTGCCACCTGCTCAAAACGAATTAAACCAGCTTCAAAACTTGTACCACCCCGAGGGTTATCCACACTGACAGTGGTAGTATCGAGGTCGTAGTTCTCACCTTCTGATACCATAAGGATCGATGAAATTCTACCCAAAGTATCCACTTGGTAAGAAGCGATCGCACCACTTCCGTTTCCGGAAAAATCCTCAATTTTCAGAAAACCATTTTGGTACCCTAGTCCGGGGTTTTGAATTTCTATTTCTCCTATACCACCAACTAAAATGGCGGTAGCGGTCGCCTGTTCCGTAGGGTTTGAGAAATACACCCTTCCATCCGACCGGGTCACATTACTATCTAAAAAGTTTGAGGATTTTGTGGCATACACAATAGTTCTTCCATCTTCACTGATTGAAGGCTCCCGACTTGGCATATTTCCGCCAACCTCATTTTTTTCACTCACACGATTGAGAGGGATGTTTGTCTGTGAAAGCAACACATCTGTTGTCTTGACCCTGTAAATATCTCCTTCGGGGTGGGAAATAAATGCTGTAATCACCGCGGTATCTCTAGGAGCTGGAAAATTTGGATCAGGAATGACAGAAACGATGGGGTCAACATAATTGATCCCGGGGTTTACGATCCTCACTCCAGATGATTGGATTTGACCGTAACTATTAATCCCGTTTGAAAGGGAAAGAATTGCCCCGCTGCCGGTGCCATTCGAATCTGTGACTACAATGGACGGGTTACCAAAATAACCCACACCACCACGGTCGACTCGGATGCTGGAAATTCCTTTAAGTAAAAGTAAGTTTGTGGCTTCCGAGCGAAAAACAATGGTTTCCCCATCTCCACTTATTTCAACCTGATCAGATGGACCACCCATTGCTTCTATATTACTGGCAAATAAACCAAGAAATGAATCGCTTGGCCGGTTTACTCGAGCAAGGTAATTGTCTTCCAATCGGAGCAAGAAAACATCAGTTTCCCCGTTGGTATCAACATCATTGGTAAAATTTTGGTCTGATAAATCTGTAGCATCCGAAACAAAGACGACATTCGACGCATTGTCGTCTATCTTCGGGGTTTTGCTCGCTTTATTACCTTGCGTCAAGGATTTGATCTGAGGATCCAATGGGTTGGTGAGATCCCATAAAAAGACCTGTCGCCCAGTGCTGCTATTTCCATTTGTGCTTAAATTTGTTGCGTCTGACTCAAAAACAACGAAGTTTCCGTCTCTGTTAATATCAGGGTAAAAACTTCCTTCATTTGGCTCAGTTCCACCCAAGCCCTCAGCTCTTATGATCTGTTGGTTGTAAATTTTATAAAGAAAAATGTCTTCATGATCATTACCATCGCCAGGGATAAGATCATAAGCTTTCGAGTGGAATACGATTGTGGTACCATCTCCACTTATTCTAGGACGAAGACTATCTCCGTTACCCCCGATATTTGGATTTAAAAAAGAACTAGATATGAGAGTGGAAGGACCACCCACAACAAGATCTTGATAGAAGATTTGTTGCACACCATTTTGATCCGTTTGTTCGTACACAACCAACCTACCATCTCTACTTGCATGAGGTCTTTCCGACATTCTTGCAGATTCGGTTACCAAGTTTGTTATTCCACTGTTTTCTGAAACAAGGGTAATGACCGGTGTATTATCTAATGGAAAATCTTGATTGGCAATCGTTACACCCAAATAATAATCGCCCTCTAAATTATCCGGCAATTGCTGTATCCAATCCAAATGAATAGTTTCATTGGGTCTCAAGTTTGCTCCAAGACCATTTTCACCAACATCAAACTCTCTAAGAACAAAATCCTCACTACCCATGAAACTATCATCCTCTGATAGCAGGACTCTGGCAGTAAAATCACCGGTAAGCAAAGAAGTGCCGGTATGGCGAATCGTAAAACTGATACGAACTGGATCAAGACCTCTGTAAGTACCCGTGTCTCCATAAAAACTATCCTGTTCGACAGCGAGCGTGACCACTCCGGGATCGACTATCACCGGAATTTCCATTCGGTTATCAGACCCTTCGGCGTCCTCGACTGTTTCATGGATGATTTGATCACCTGCGGCAAATGCAGGGTCAACCACAGCCTCAATTGACCAAGCAGAATCAGGATTTGCATCACCGGGAAGACGAAGGGGTGGCATGGTTATTTGGGGGGTATCTGTTTCTGCTTCTAAAGAAGGCGTTAAACCTAGTGGGGTCGAAGGCAAGGTCACGCTCTCTTGATCAACAATGATTCCATTTTCTAATAATCTCACAACCAATGGGAAAAATACACCCTCTTGGGTTCTGACTGCTGCATCATTGCGTACCACCACCACTGGATAAATGTCAGATCCAGGTAAATAATCGTCAGATTGTGTACTTACTGCAGTTACTTGTAGGTTTGGGATCACTAAAGAAAAAGTGTGGGTAACTTGGTTATTTAACGGGTTGTTCTCAAGAGCCGCACCCTGAACCCGTATCGTCACAGACCAAAGTGCGGTTTCAGTCCATTTTTGGGCCTGATACCAAGGCATAAAAAAGATGACCTGCCGTGCAGTCGTTACATCATCATTATCGAGCTCTGGGTTTGGTGTAGCAGAAGTAAAGCCGTCCCAAGTTTGGATGTGAGTACTGATTATTTGACCATCCGGGTCTTTCAATTCTACGGTTGCAATAACCGTCTCACCGCCTGGAACATTGGTTGAATTTGCGTCTACATGAAAAACTCGACCCGTTATGGCAAAAGCTGAACCGACTAATACCTCAGCGGGTTGGGTACCGGTAAATTCGACAGACAAATCTGTAACCTGAGCACTCGCTTTTTGGCTCAAGCAAAAGAAACTTAAGACAGAGAATAGAAGCCATTTACACAACTTAATCATGGGCGGGTTAACCATTGGTTAGTATTAAAATCATAAACTTTAGGGGGATTTTGACCAAGATCAAAATATTTCCATTTCTGGGAGTCACCTTGTTCTATAAAATAAGGAAACACATCTGGATTACTCCACCACCAGTTACTGTATACAGCATCCCAAAACCAATAACCATGGGCATCATCTGCATACACATAAAGCCAACCGAGTTGAGAATGATAAACCCAGGAACTTCCTGTGGAATAGAACGAGCCAAACCAGTCTGAAGAAACCCACATGTTTTCCAAGTTCGTATCACTTGCAAAGGTTAGCCCATTATCAATCCAAATTGCACCTTGGGTCTCACTCGACTTTCCGCGCCCATCGGACAAAGAAAAAGTAAGTGAAAATTTCTGACCCATCAAGTTTGAGAGTTCATCAGCATCCTCAACAACGAGATTTCCTGTTGATAGAGATAGAAAGGAAATTCCATCCCCATCTGTGTCAACATTACCAGAAATTATTTCAATTTCCACAGGATCTCCATCATAGTCAACCGAAGGGAAATTTTGCACTACTTGATTATGTAAACCATCAGCTTTGCGGAAAATAAATTTAAAGTCATCGGCTTGCGGGGCGAAAAGGTTTAGATCGTTCAATAAACTACTACTTTGCAAGAGTGAATCCGTTGTGAGCGTTCCCGCTAACGAAGTAACACTACCAACTGCAGTTGCCAACTCTTGGTAAACAGAAATTACTTCCTGTTCGACCACCAACTGTTGTTTGGTTAATTCACTAAGCAATTCGCTGGATTCCAAGGATTGGCTTTTTAGGCTTTGGTGTAAGGCATCGGTTTTCTCTAAAATATCAATAAAAGCTTCCGCTTCATCTGAACTCAGCAAAGTACTATCTATTTCTTCTTCTATCAAAGTTTTCAGCATATCTTCCAATTGCTGAGGCTCATCTAATATATATATTGGCGAATCTTGGTTGAGGCCGAAAGCAATCTCTCTACTTAGGTTTAAGCTCGAGCTTCCCCGTTTGTAGTCCGATCCTAATTTATACTCTAAGAATACCTCAGTTTGCTTAAACAAATTAGCAACCCTAGCGTTTTCAAGTAGCATTTTTCCAGCATTTTCGTCTTCTAGTACTGCTTCTTTGAGGGGATCGTATGCGGTAATATCTGAAACATTTAGTTCTAAAATTTCATTCAATTTTTCTAGAGATTCGCTTTTCGGGAGGCCCAAATCAATCATACTTGAAATGAGCGTTGTTAAAGGCGTCACAACCGAAGCATTCGCATCTGCAGAAAAACTTCCTAGGAATACCGCTCCGGTGGAACCATCCACACCGCCTGAAACAATGATTCTACCTTCGCTTGAATCGAGAATGCTGTTATTATTTTCATCAAATCTTACAAACTCTTCTTCGGTGATCTTGAGGCTATACTTGCCGTTTTGGTCGGTAGTTGAAGGTATAGAAAGGTCAGAAATACCATCATTATCGCAGTCAAAAATTACATTAGCACCAACCAAATATCCATCAATTGCATTACCACTTAAAGTAAAAGCAGGTGGAGAAACTCGAACGACCAGGGTTTCACTCGCTTGGTTTCCAGATTTATCCGTCACTTCCAATGCAACGCTGTAATCACCCTCGGCATTTACATCTATATTTTCAATACCACTTAGGTTTACATCATCGGTTAGATCACCATCGTAATTATCATTGGCACTGTAGATTGGCAGCAAAAACTCCTGGCCTATGGTCAAGATAAGTGGATTTTCAGAAATATTAATGGTGGGCGTTTCACTGTCTACTACATTTACTGTCCTAGTCGTCTCAGAAATATTGCCAGAAGAATCAACCGCTCTGTATGTAACAGGGTAAGTTCCGACCAAGTTTATATTAGGACTGCCAATAATTGAAACCGTTACAGTATCATTGGCATCTCTGTTGTCCTGTATATTATACCCTGGCTCTATCCATTCTTCATAAACATCATGCTTAAAAACGGGGCTAAACAAGGTGATGGTTGGACCGTATATGTCCTCAACAATTATGGTTTGCGATATGATGGAAGATTTCTCACCAGAAGAGTCGAATGCTTGATAGCTAAGAGTATATGAACCCAAGGGAATGGTTTGATTGGCTTCTAAATAATTCGAGGACAGGGTTCCGTTAAAGTTAACTAACCGGGGTGACAGGGAACCTTCAAATCGAATAATTAAGTTACTTGGATTTGCAGGATCCCATTCACCATCTAACACATCCAGGGCAACCACATTGTGAGCAAATTCATAAGATCCTAAGCCATCAGGTATGGAGACTTCAGAGCTAAAATTATTATTAAAACCTATCGTTGGAGGAGAATCTTTAAGATAAAGGTTGGCACTGAAAATATTTTGGGTCAGGTATCCCGACCATAATTCCATGGGTTCTCCCTTTGAATGAGTAGCGTTTCCATCCGTATCTAGAAAGGCTGTTATTCTGTGATACTGATTTACCTGTAAATGGGGAAAATTGAAGGCATATGGCTTTGTATGGTTGTAGTCATTAATTTCATCTACATTTGTAAAGCTGGCTTTCGCCGCATCCTGGGCAATATTTGCTTCATGTTTTAAATAGAGTGGAAAGTCTAAATGTTGAGGATTAAAAATTATACCTGATAAAGAAACTGTGGGATCCGAAGAGTTTGGGTTAAGCCCCATGACCAACTCATATCGATCGCTTAACCCGTCAAAGTCGGAGTCGGCGAGAAGAGGGTTTGTGTTTTGATCTTCGGTTTCGTTTCGGTCATCAATTCCGTCCCCATCTGTATCCCAAAGTAACGGATTTGTAAAAGTTACCATGGTTTCATTACCGTCATTTAAACCATCCATATCGGTATCGGATAAAAATGGGTGGGTTCCTAATTGATACTCATCCACATTGCTTAAGCCATCATTATCCTCATCACTTGCCCACCAGGTATTATTCTGGTCAATAAAAGAACCGATATACAAATCCAACCATTTTTCTTTAGGTGATAATTCATTTCTTGGAGATGCTCGTACCAAAGTGCTCGCACTATAAACAACTCCATTCTTTGTAATATTTGCTTCAAGGGTTAGTGTGCCACCGCCAAGATTTAGCTTCAAAACAGCCCCACTCCCATGGCCTTTCGGGTCATGAATGATAAATTCCGCATTTTGACTATATCCTGATCCTGAATTTGTTATATTTACATCCAATATTTCACCATAGCTGCCAACCACTACACTTGCATTGAAATCGACCCCATTACCATTTAGTGAGACCCGAGATTCATTAGTATAACCTGTACCCCTTCCTAAAATTTGCACCTCTTCCACCCTCCCCCTTTTGAGAGTAGAAAATAAATTTAAATCCGCGGAACTTCCGGTTGCATTACTAAGAGTGGCCACATTGCTTTGGTTTACATCACTGTAATCTAAGCTGAAACTCCAGTTTGTATTATTGGTTTCAAAAGGAGCTCCAGTGACATCAAATCCAATGGCTGTAAAGGTAAAGTTTGCCTCCCCTACCCCTTGTATATTGATTGGCACTTCAACAAAATTCGTACCGTTTCCATCATTGGGTACGATGTAAAAAAGTCCACCAGTCGTGGAATCTAAAGAATCCAAGGTTCCCTGCCATGACGAGGTTTCTGAGGAGGAATGCATGAAATCTTCGAAGAAGTCTATCCCGCTTAGAGATGAAGAGTAAGTAACGGTGAAGCGATCATTTGGATTAAAGCTTGTGGTGTTTTCATCATCGACAATCGTAAGGGTTAGGGAACCGTCTAATTGCCCAACAACTGTTAAATTTGGAACCGCAGAGCTGGTATTGCCTGGGAATGGGTTGATTATAATCTGCGGCCTTTCTCCATTTTGAAAGCCTGCCCCAATCCCTTGAATCATTTTCAGTTCCTCCTGGTACTCCTGACTTGCGGTCACGGACCTCGAGGGTTTGGCCAAGGAGCGAGCCTGGGCAGACCAGACAAGAGTACTTCTGCCAATTCCTCGGTTATCCGTCTCCAGGATTAAGTCTGGCATTCCGGGAACATATAACACTTGGCTTACTTTTGTTGGATCCGCACTTGGCCTGAAGGTCGATTCCTGGAACAGCATATCTTCCATAAAAACGGCAACATTATAAAGACCTGGCTCTAAATCTGGGATCATGTAATAACCGGACTGGTCGGTGTAGGCAGTCATATTCCTTTCAGCTGGTTCATTCTCCGCCCAATTCATTCCCGGTAGCCCATCAGTTACTATAATCTCGGCTCCCATTGCGGGAAGGTGTTCCATACCTGCACCGAAACCGTAATACAGTTTCGATGGAAAACGCTCATCGATATATAAGTCTATGTAATCAACCTCACCGGTGGCATCAAATTCATTCGCTCCGTTTAATCTGAAAAGAGAACTTTTATTGGAATCCATCATATTTAGAAGGTGTTGATTCCCAATTATTACTTCTGCAGTAGCATCATAAGAATCATGATAAGTATTAATAAGGTTCAACGATGGTTGTTCATCAAATAAACTCCTCCAGCGATGATCCTCAGCATCCTTTGCACTGGTATCAAAATAAGTACCATTTTGATCCAATTGTATTTTCGTTAACCGGGTAGTTGTAAAAGGTGTGGCGCTTGCCTGCACAAAACCCACCTGACCATCATTTGAGTCAGGTCGGTGAGAGCCATTAAAATCAAACGTTAAACTATCAATATCCCGGCTTTGGCTAAACTTTCCAAAAGATCTAACCTCTACATCAACAATTCGATCGCCCAGAAAGTCAGCATGGGTAGGAGAGCCAAATAGCCAGTCTTCATCCAAACCAGTTACATCTTTGGTAAGCAGCACCAACTCCGAAGAAATGGATAGCACATTATGAACCTCCCTGACACCAAATGTTGTTTCATAAGAATGATCCCATGACCAAGGTCTTTCCTGAAAGCCCTGCCCCGCACCCTGCGGTCTGAAGATTTGGTCATATTCCAAGTTTTTAAGCTCAGGGTCATCAAAAATAACCCGCACCATTTTCCCGTCTTCATCAAAGATTGGGATGGCGTCCACTCCTGTGCCCGAACCAGTTAAATCCAGTTCATTAGCCGTATACATATCACCTCCGTCATCCACCACTATTTCCTGAATTTCTCCATTCCTTACAAGCAATGTAAATTTGGCATCAAAAGCTTCCCAGTCTTCATACGGAAAACGGGCATAATCATTCACTAGGGCAAAATTAACCTTGGTACCTCCGCATTTTCGACTCTTGAAATTTACAGACATGTGAGCCGTCGCATTGTAATCAGACCGTAGGTCAAAAATCTGATCATGAAAAACAGATATGTTTCCATCAGCCTCACACAAATGTTTGGCTAATTTTACATGCCTGCCCTCCCAGGCAGCTACCTTTTGGGAAGTTGTTTCTTCATCTACTAAAAAACTTTCATCCACTTCACCGGGGCAATTTTCTGGTGGATAGGAGGATCTTTCAATATGGCCACATTCAACCAGCTGGCCGTTTATGGTCTCTCTTATGTTGGTACAGCGCCACACCCGGTTAATTATATCATCATACGGATAATACACATGGTGCTTGGGGGCAACCCCTCTCAAATAAGCAACCGGGTCCCGGTATCCCCGACCACTCTCAGTTACGATAATTTTTTCGATTTTTCCATCTCTTATTTTAGCAACGGCATGAGCACGGTCCTCATTGCTATCAATCGCTTCCTCGGTTCGGGCACGGTCCCATATTTCAACCCATGGGTGGGAGTGAGATGGTTTATCTGACTGGCCTCGGACCGCATGTTTTCCATCGGTGCATTTATCGCACGGTGGGATTTCATCCCAAAAGCCACCCAAGCGAACTGTAAAATTTGCATCTTCTTCGTCGGCAATCAGTGGAGTTGTGTGAGATAAAGCAGCCTTCGGTATATTGGTTGAGTTGGTATTAAAATAACTTCGACCACCAGCAAATACTTCAATTTTTGAAATATTGCCTTCATCCTCATCAAACTCAGTAATAAAAGCAACCGCCCCATTTCCTCCACCCCCTGATATTTGGATAGCAGGAAAATAAGCCATGTCACCTGCACCATTAGTAATAAATTTATAGCCCTTGCCTCCATCGACTACCACGATGGCAGTTTCACCCAGTGTGCCATTACTATCAACCGCAGATGCATTCAATTCTAAGACGGCAGGTCTAAAATCCCACCTGCTGCCATTTTCATCCATATGTTCAAGCAAGGTTTCCCGTTTTGGATAGCCACCAAAAACCAAAATTTCAATGGGCATGGAGTACCCATATCCTGGGTTATCCAAAACCACATGGGATATGGTTTTATTAAATTCTGTATGCGAATCATCGGTACGAGGCTCACCCGTGGCATTACGATCACTTTCCCAGTCATAAAATACATGCTCTCCCTGGGGGCCATTGGATGAAACAACAAATATGTCTGCATCCAATATCATGTCTTTGTCAGGATCAAAAAAAGTAATAGCATCCCCTTCGAGTCCGACAATTTCAAAAGTGCCAGACACATCGTTATATTTCTTAAAAGTAAAATTGTCGTCGTCAATAACTTCAAAGATTAGATACTTTTGATCTGATATAGCGGTTGCGTTACCTAAATAAAAAATATCCCCAACTCGTACCTGTTTAGTAAACTGAGTACTTGTATTGCCAATCATCGTATCGTTCAGGTCGAAATTTGGGTTAGTGGAAGTGTAAGAAAAATTACCCTCTATTTTTAACTTCGTTGTCGTTCTGAAAGCATGTTCTAAATCTCCGAAAACGGTATCAATCTCAACAAGGGAATCTTTAATTTTTTCTTCTTTGCCACTTATGGTTATATCAAGGCTATCAAGGTCCCCCCATGAGTCTTGCGTTAAAGTACGCTCAACCTGAGTTGGCCTAAAGCCTTTCCCGCTTATGCGGACCGCAGCTTCAGTAAAACCCCCGTCTCCAAACCCTTGGCCTGAATTGACAATCCGAGCCGATGTATTTTTGTCTAAAAAGAAAAGAGAGAAGGCGGTTGATTCTTCACCTGTAATCGGAGGATCGACAATTAAATCCGGTGGTTTTACATAACCAAAGAGACCATCAGGGGCAGCATAATTACCGCTTGAATCTATTTTAACATATTCTAAGGAAAGCCGGGATACATTGCGATCATCGGGAAGGCTAAATGTCGTCATGGTCTCCATTTCTTTGGTCCAAAGAATGCGATCAAGTTTTGATGCATTGAGTTCCGCAACCGCAAAGGCTTGTCCATAAACTCTCCATCCGGTGTTATCAAATCCATTGCGCCAAGTTGTGTCGGAATCCGGGCGAACCTTGTAGTATGACATAATCACGGCACTGCCAGAATCATAGGCCAATTTTCCATGATTTGGGGTCTCGGCATTATCAAAAGGATCAAGATCATCTGTTACATTCCCCTCCTGCCCAAATGAAAAGACAACATCTGGGGTTTCCTTGTACCCGTGCCCTCCCTGATCAATTTTTATGGTTCCGACAGCATCTACAACAGCTTCCAGTCTTGGGATTTGCTCCCTGCCAAGTTTTAAATCATACAAATAGGAGATTTCGGAAGCCGTTAAAGGTCTGTCATAAATAGTGAAGTCATCAATAGATCCCCGAAATGTGGAAGTTGCATTGGCCTCACTGGTTTCCATTCTTCCAATGGCCATGAAATTCATATTTTCAACATCCGCAAAAAAGGCACGCTGATCGCCCGAACTTGCAGCATCATAGGTTTTGGTTTCCGCCAGTTCTCCATCCACCCAGAACGCCGAGGTTGTATCGCCCACCACCAATACAATATGGTGCCAGTCATCAGCAGTGGGATCCAGTAAACCATGGGTTACCTCCTGAAGGGCATAAAATTTTGAAACCTCCTGCCCATCGTTAAAAACCTCAAACTGTGGGTATCCATTATCCCGTATCATCACCTTGAGATACGATGCATTGTCATCGGTATTGGTGGCTGAAAATACCGTAAGGTCCGCTTCTCCCGATTCGTCCCTACCGCTTGATCTAACCCAAAAACTTATGGAGCCTTGAGAGTAACCAGCAAATTCCCGGGCATGAATACTTAAATCTAGGTAACTGTCGTTGTCATCCCAATAAACGGAGTGACCGTGCCCTTCGCCTGCAAAACTGTCTCCTAAATAACCTGGGTAATCACCTTCTGGACCATTCCCTGGATTCTCTGTGGAGCTACCACCAATTGAGTCTCCCTCCCCTGGACTATCAAATGGGAAGTCCGGGCCCACTCCCGAGGCATGATATTTATTACCTGAAATATCAAGAAAAGTGCGCCCAGCCAAATACTTCACTTTCCCATCGGAAAGGGCCTCGGCATACACCCGGACTTCGTCTATGGACCCGTTGAAGTCTGTACTCTGCAAGAGTGCCAGCAAGAAGGTCTTTCTGAAAAGCAACAGACTGGCCATCTAAGTAAAATTTTCCTTCGCCGATACACCATCATAAACAATCGCTATATGACTCCAGCCCTGATCATCCGCTTTTCTGGTAAGAAGCTGGTCATCAAAAGTAAAATTTTGATCTGTAAAATTAAAAGACAACAAGGAGCTTTCTCCACCTAAGTCAAAGCTATGATCACTATGATTGCGGCTTGAGCCAGAACGAAAGAGTAAAATTCGAGTCACGAGGAAGCTTCCTCGAAAGATTAATTTTGACCCTCCTCCTAATTCCAAATCTAACGCTCTCCCCTTTACTCCCCAGGTCGTATTGTTTTCAATACCAGTCATGCCCAAGTCCTGAGTGATATCAATATCTTCACCATCCCCCGAAAGTGGTTTATCATCCAGGGTTGTTCCGCTTTCTTCATCGAGGTCCCAATAATGGGCAAGGTTTTCAAGAATTTCTCGATTCCAGGCAGGGGATGCCTGATAGCGTGCATTATCCTTGTCATCAAACAATGATTCATGCCGGTCAAATGTCCATCTCGCCAAAGGCTGTGAAGGATAATGAAGGACCGCCATGGTTGCGTTCGGTTCATAACCTGCACCCTGGTCATGTATCGTTATCTCCTTGTAAACCTTTTTGGAATCAGGGCCAACCGCATTGGGCGTGACCGTTACATTTGCGTCCTGGCCCGCCCCCCAGACCACCACTTCGGGCAGGGGTTCGGATGCGGACCGGGTTTGCCAGGCATTACCAAGAAAGGCGAATGACATACACGGGGAAATGGTGCCGACCCCATCCACATACGGAATGGCACTGGCATTGGGTTCATTGATGTAATCCTCCCATAAGCTGGAGCGAAAGATAGAAAGATTCGGCAGATTATCGCGATCATGACCACGACCTCCATATTGAAGATATAGGCCAGAGTCATCCTGGGTCGTGGGGTGAATATTTATCGCTGTCACATTTGTATCCTGCAACAAAGACTTCGCTCCCGGCCTCGAGACTAAGAGCAAATTATCAGGATCCCCGATTAACCCTTTTTGAAAATCCTCAATGGTTCCAACTTCATGACTCAGGTAATTCGCAAAAGCACTTCCCCCAGAGACATTCACATCGGGGCTTCCTATGTAGCCCGAGCCCCGGTCGTCCACAATCGGGGTGACCAGCATGTCCAACTTGATCCGGGATGCTTCATGTTGAGGGTGATCATAAAACGCTAAGGCATACTTTTGGGCTGTATTATCAAAGTTAAACCTGTGAACCTCCCCTTTCCTTACCGTCAAGTTGGGGGCTTTTACTCCATCAATTACGTAACTCAATGGATTGTTTTCACCTGTGGGTAAAAACCAGTCCCTTTCATTTCCTGAAATACTCACTTCATGCTCAATAACTTTTGCGGGCGAGACAAGAACCCGAGCCCCCTGTACAAATTGCTTATCCGAGCGTACAACCCCTGATATCGAAGATTTATTTGAGTTTTGGTAGTCGCCGACCGTGAAGACTATATTTTTCGACGAAATGCCCCCTTTCAGATTAGACACCACGGCTCTTACGATGTGGTGCCCTGCTTTTTCAAAGACCTTGGTGATACTCGGTTTGTTTAAGACGGCGGGATTCGATTCAATTTCTTCGTTTGTAAACCACCCAAAACCGATAATCTTTCATGGTTTTGTTGTCGTCCAAATCAAGAACCACCGAGATTTCTACAATCTCCCCAATATCAGGGGTTCGCGTGCTGGTTGTGAATGGAAAAATCGGGAACCGTCGAATTTCGATCCAAAGCCGTTTCAAAATTAACCGCTACATTTAAATATTCCATCGGTGGCGTCCCCCCCTTCCCTATTGGAGTTATGTGAACGCCTGAATCATAATCAGAAAAAGTGTGCCCTGGTAAAAGAAAGCAATCTGAAAAATCACCCGGTGTGTTAAGGGTCATATCCAGGAGGTTCTGCTCGACTTGAAAATTTGGGAAATCCTGGCCGATTTGAGCTATAAAGTGTCCATTGATGATCGGTAAGGCCATATTCCGTCGCCTTCCTCCGATAGGAGATCCAATAGGAAGTTAATGCACTCTCCAGTTCATAAAGATCTGGCTCCAGTTTACCCCGGGGAGACAAAATGGACGCGGGCAACTCCATGCCCCTTAGCCCTCTTGGGCTTCGGGGGCTCAGATCCCTAAGCTCCACCTGAGTGTAGGAACCGGTTCCAGTCGGCCGCTGTATCCATGTAGGGTCAATCACCATAAGGATTTGGTTGGCATCATCTAAAACCTCAATTTTAGGTTCTTCTGCATAGCCTCTTCCCCCCTTGGTAATCCAAAAAGATGGAGTTGAAGTAAAATCCAAACTTGCTTCCGCACCATCGCCACAACCATTAATCCTGATAGAAAAGTTTCCCTCATAATAAATCTCACTCAAGGTTTCTTTATTGGAACTACCACTAGGAAATATAAGGTTAAATTCACCCAGTTTTAAAGAGTAGGGCCCGTGTTCATAGTCATGCCTGTATAACCTGAAAGTGTTAGCTGGTAAGGTTTCATCTGTTTCTTTTAACTCAGTGGCATTTAGATCAGCCTGGGTAAAAATAAGCCCTGCGATATCATTTCCTGCAGATTGTCCAAGATTAAAACCAAAGCCTCTATTTTGTTTCATCGATACCTTGGAGGGTATATTTAGCTCACCAGCAGATATGGGAGCCAAGTTTCCCATGATAGAATAGGGATTGGCGTAGGAATTAGTAACTCCTTCATCACTATTAGGCCGCTCGCTATGAGAGGTGTAAGTGTTTGCATGATGAAGATTGAAGTTGTGACCCAATTCATGAGCTACCGTTTCAGCAAACATATCATTTTGCGGAGGTGCCTGTGCATGGGAACCGGCTTCTCCTAGGTAGCCCAATCCAATAGCACCAGCTGGGTTGGAGTAACTTGTGACTACCACCCATGAAACTGCCACTCTAGAAACAATAGGTGCCATCTCTGTACTTTCAACTCCATCTATTAATATCTTGGGGCTGCTGTGATAAAAAGCACCGGAATCCAAAATCTTTATCGCCTCTATTTTTCCGGATGATCCTACAACAGCTTCAGCTTTTGCGGGAACAAAGTTTGGGTCAGGTAAACCAGTTTCAGAGTCAATATTACCTCCTTTAAATTGAATAGCTGGCGGAGAAAGAAAACCTTGGCCCGCACCTCCAGCTTGGACAATCACCGCAGCGACCCCATTAAATGCAGGTCCATAAAAATCCCATTCATCGCTGAGCGAAGCAGCGACTGCCAATGCATTTTCACTAAGGATGGACAATTCATCTTCATATTCAACCTCATCAAATATCGAAAAATATTTACCACTACTGTCATAAAGATTACCCGATGAATCGCCATCCGTGATTCTACCCCTACTGAACTTATCGTAATTCATGGTTACAGTGGGTGTAATCACCGCTTCAAGCTGAAAGGTACTGTCACTGTTTCGAAGGAAGTATTCTTTTACCTGATCCATAGTTTCCTTGAGTTCAGTATGCGAAATAGGTTCATAACTATTTTGCTGAAATTCAGGATACAAAACATTTCCATCACGGTCCACTAGAGGAGCTGAATCTCCACTCGCTGAATAACCCTCATCCCTGAACCTTGCGGGAACGACAAGCACTTTCCTAAACCCATTAATCGTTCGAAAGTTATTTTCAGTTGTTCCACCATCATCGTATTCAATGATGAATGGAAGCTCATAGCCGTCTTTTGCAATGGCAGCCCAACCAGCATCTATCTTATCCATCACCGCATAGGATTCATTGGTGCTGTTAGGTTCTCCCCCATTAGAAATTTCAGTAGCCTTCCAATTGGAATATCCGTCGGCTACTGTATCTCCGTTTAACCACTTCCAACTTCCTTTGCTTGCGTTGATCTCAACCGGCGTTGTCGAATTGGTCTCTGAGTTAAATGTTGTGCCATTTTCATCCTCATCATCGGTTGCCCCAATCCAGGCATAGGTCACATTTTGATCATTATCATCCGAGCCTGGTGGAGCATTAAAAAGAAGATTCTGGATGTAATTATTTTCAGCAGCAGAATTAATACAAACCAACCTGCCATTTTGAGCCTCGGCCTCGTCATTGGCTTTTTCCCATGTCATCGGAGTAAGCACTAAGTCATATCTTTTTTTCAGATTAACCGTGATCCCATTACTTCCTGCAATGACCGGATAACTTACAAAATTCTTTTGAACCTGAGCACGTCTTTCTGCGGATACTACTTGTTCTGCAAAAAAATACTTTTCAGCATCGTTAGCAAAAATTAATGGCTCACCGTTGAAAGAATAAAAAGATTCACCATTTTCTAAATCTGAAGACGAAAAGGGGTATTCGGAAAGGGCGAGGTCTTGCCCCATGGACACACCCCAAAAAACAAGGTCTTTTACATTATGAATATTTTTTCTTAAACCATAGGTATAAGCTTCAAATTCAATACCTCCTTCAAGTGAAACTTTTTTTTGATTTACACACTCTGAATGGTCAGAGCCCTTACATTTATAAAAGCTTGAGAGGTTACCCTTGCCAAATTCCCAAGTCTCGAGGTGAGAGCGGATCGAAATAGGTAAATTTTCTGTAACACTAGAATCAATGGCTAAAGAAAGAGCTTTTTGGGGATTCGTTTGGATTAAACTTTTAAAGACTGGTTTCCTTTTTCGGGCTAATTTTTCCCCCATCTTTAAAAAATGACTTATTTGCCTAGGATCATGCTCCGTACAATTATCATCCAATAAACATGAAAGTTTTTGATAGGATTTCAACCAATTTGCAAATTCACCTAGTAAAGTTTCATTGTAAACTTTTGTGGTAATCCCATGTGGTAGTTTATTTTGCCTAGAAATCAATACATTCTGTGAAGATTTCAAATCTTTCTCATCTTCAAAATTTTTTACATCAAGTTTTACATTTTCAGTTCTTTTTTGCGTTTCCTGAAGCAAAATAGATAACATACATGTAATAGATATTGTAATGACACATGCCTGAAAAAAATACTTTCTAAGACCGAGTAAAACGCATAATTTTAAAAGGTAATTTTTAGTACTATTAATCATATGTCAAAAATCTACCAAAAGTATATAATTTTATGATAGACCAAATAGATTACTTCAAATCACGCGGATATGCAAAAAATAAACCGACTGGGTCTCTGCATATTTAAATTCATTTAAAACTTTCTATTTAAGTAAACTATTATCACGATCATCTCCCTTAAACGTGCGCCTGATCGTACCAGTTGGCGTCATGATAACGGGATCTTTAAAAATTGACTGTGGGCTAATATTTTGGATCGTCTCACGCACAGGTGAGCCACCCCTAGAAACTATATTGGCACTAACGAATATAAGGAGATTGCGCTTTTGGTAACTTTCAGCCGAGGATTGAAAAAGCCTTCCCAATAAAGGAATATTTCCAAGAACCGGAATTTTATCGTTTACTGTTTTGACTTCTTCCCTAGTCAACCCACCGATCACTACTGTTGCACCATCAAAAATACTAACGGTTGTCTCTACTTTTCGAGTAGAAAATATAGGCATCAAGTTGCCAGATGGTTGAATGATTGTTTTAGTATCGTTGATTGCAGCTGAAGGTCCGCCATATTCAACGAAACCATCGAACTCAGTCACTTCTGGTTTAAGAAACAGGTTTATAGAATTGTATTTTTCAACCTTGGGGCGAACAAATAAAATAACCCCGACTTCACGAAAACCACGTGGTTTGTCTTCTGGACCAACTTCTTCAAACTGGGGCGTTGCTGATTCAATGGTTATAGCCCCTCCTCCTCCTCCTCCAAGAAGATTTCCACCACCAGGGGGAGTTGGGGCCTCGGCTTTTTCATAGCCAATTGGAAAAATAAACTCTTGGGCAATCGTGATCGTAGCCTCTTCGCCATCCACCACAGTGATTCTAGGTGCACTTAAAAGATCCGTACCCTGTTTTCTTTTGAGTGCACTAATAAGCAGCTTTGCTTGACTCCCGCCTAATATAGTACTCCCCCCTGCACCAAACTGAAATGAATTACTAGATGAGCTTACCAGAGGAGAAACTCCTGCACCAATGTCAACGAAGCCAGGCAATACAGGAGCGGGCACCGGAAGAGTTACATTAGAAGTTGGATCTAGGGAGTCTTGAATTACTACTGAACTGTCTGAACTTGCTCCAGGGCTATGAGCTTGGGCAAGTGTACGAGTATTTCCTGTTAAAATGTTACTAAACGAAACAACTGGATTACCCTGAGAGTCAATAATTGGACCACCAGCTTGGTCAACCATGTAAGAAGGACTTCCCCAACCGAATTGCCAATCAAAGCTTATTTCATCTAAAGCACCTTCTTGAACTTCTAAAAATTTGGTTTCGATTTCTACTTGCTTACTTGTATCTTTATCTAAACGGGCCAATATTCTCTCTATTTTATCTAGACTTCTTCGGTCATGGGTAACGATGATAAGAAAACCATCGAAAGCAAAACGATGGCCTTTGCTTTCATCAAAAGAAATCCCAGCTGCCTCTAGATAAGCCTTTACCTTGAGGTCATCGCCATCGCCACCACCGCCCATTCCACCGCCTCCTGCTGCAAACGGATCGGCAGCAGCTCCCCCTCCTCCTCCAGATCCACCCGTCATTCTGCGAACTGTTCCTTGAGTAATTTCATATTCTTCTGTTTCTAATCGACGGCCTTGTATACTGCCGCCAGTTTTTGAAATAACAATCGCATTGGGTTCAATTTCATAAGTCCAACTTATCGATTCCGTGATCACAGAAATTGCATTTCCTAATGACATAGGGATCAAAGTAATTGTCACCTTAGGGTACTCTTCTTCGTCAGGTGGCTTCTTAGCATACATCAGTATACCTTTTTTGGTAATATCGGGTTCGGTTAGATCATTCTGTTTGGCAAGCCTCTGTAAGTCCATAATTACATCTGGCAAAGGGGAGTCAAAATAAGGCGTAGGTGAAACTTGGATAAGATTCAGTTTTTCCTCTACTTTTGATGTAACATCCTGAACATCAGAGGTTTCCTCGACAACTCGATCAAACACTTTTGGCCGTTCCCACTCTCTTTCAATTTCTTCAAGCATTTCCTGCCTTGTTTTGAGGTAACCCAAATAACTTTCTTCTTGGCGAATTTTTGAAATCCTTTTCAGCATTTCTTTGGCCTCATAGTTTTCTGAAAAACGAGTTTCGATAGCACGATAGGTTTCAGTTGCACCAACTAAATCATTATTTACAAACTGCACCTTTGCCCTCATCAAGAGTTCATCAAGCACAGCTTGGTTATCTTTCCATGAAGGAGTAAATTCAGTTATGTCACGCTTATAAGGATTCCGTTTGTCCATTTCAATTTTCTTGGCAAGCTTATCAGCCAAACCAAGCTCCTTTTTTACTGCCTTTCCCCCTTCTGACTTTTTTAACCCTGGTCTTCCAAAGGAAAGAGTATCTCCTTGAATATTCTTATCTTGATGAAAACCTAATTTGAAAGCATCAATAAATTCATTTGCCTTTGCCCAATCTTTTTTCTCTCGATAGTCTTCAGCTTTAGCTAAATTAATTCGATTCTTTACCAAAGATGCTTCAAGAATTATGGGCCAAGTAAGGGTGTTCGGTTCAAGATAATTCATGATATTTAGCAGGTCTGACTCCGCTTCATCGTAATTTTTTAGTTTTATATTATCACGAGCTTGCCGGAGAATATATTCGGCTTGCTTTGCTTGCTCCTGATTCTTTTCCAATGCTTTTTGAATCTCAGCATCGTAATCTATTTCTGCCTCTATACCTAAAGTTTCAGTTTCTGCTGCTCTTCGGCTGTCCTCAATTTTCTTATATTCGATCACCAATTCTTGCACCTCTGCAACTTGCCCTTTTAACATGGCTTCCCCCATTTTATACCATGTGATCTGTTGTTTTGCTTTATACAAATCACTGATAAGCGCAATTGTTGAATAGCCCTCGGGAATGAGCGAAAGTGCTTCATCTAATTGTTGAGCAGCTTCCTCATAGCGACCGTCTTCACCTGCTTTTCTTGCCTTCAGTAAAAGTCTCTCACTGAGTCGCATCGTTGAGCTTACTTTTGCCTGTTCCTGCTCCATGAGACGGTCTAGGTCAGGCTTTGCATCATCTTCAGGCAAACCGGCTTTTGCCCGGATTTCAGCAAGGTCTTGTTTCGCTTTATCTAATTCTTCAACTAATTTCCCAACCAATGATACATCACTTGGACCGTCTTTATTGAGCACAATCTCGCGTTTACGTTTCCTTTCGTTTAATTCTAGAGCAATGTTATCACGATACCGATCCAGAAATTGGCTTGCTAGGGAAAACTGTTTCTCTCGCATTGCTTTGGTTGCAAGCTCGTAATATAATTTAGTTTCCTGTTGCCTTATTTGCGTAAGGTAAAATTGATTTTGAGCGGTTCTTTCGACATTTGAAAGGGCGGATTGAGCGAGTGCTTGAGCATTTTCTAGATCGCCATCCTTTAACAGCTGTCGGATTTTTTGTAGAAGAGTTACCAAATTGGTATCCGAACCAATATTGTAATTTGTAACATCACTTTTGGCTGACTGAAACTTTGGAGGGGCTTCTTGGTTTGGTATTTGTATGTAAGGAATGGACGCTGCATTAGAATCTGATTGACCAAGGACAAAGGAATAGACCGATAGGTAAAAAAAACAGTAAACAAAATATAAATGTAGATATGACATCGAACAAACAGGGCAACAGTCGAACTTTTACAAACTCCCTATTGCATACATTCAAGACTGATGGTCAATCTCGAAAAGGAGTATATTAAAGCAATCTTAACAATTTTTCAATGTGCTGATCTGGCTTTGGTCCTTTTTTGGTAACTAATATTGTTTTATTTACTTCGTCTATTTCCGTCACCGTGAATAACCTGTCCCCAAAATCAAAGGATATACCCCTGTCAGAGGTCGTAAAAGTAAAAGTTTTATTTTCTAATTTACTCAATGTCATGCGAACTTCTATTTTTATATTTCCTGCATAAACTTCTTTCATCTGATTGTTAATTTCAAATGACTTACCACCTAACTGAAAGTCTTTGACCAGTGCCCTTCCAATTATTTTGATTCCACCAGTTTTATCATCCTTATATTGTTGAACGACGAATTTTTCGATAACCAACTGCTTTGCTTCTTCTTCAAAAGATGAAGGGACAAGGGATGGTTGCCCTCCCTGTCTGTCTAGATTTTTTTTATACGGAATTCCTACCTCAAGCCTATTTCTAACATTAGATGAAGATGAAGGGGTCTGCTTGGTTAACATATCTTCAAAATAAGGGGTTTCACCAATCCAACTGACTAATCTGTAGGGATAAGGTTCATTGGAGAACCTGATGAGTTCCATTCCAAACTCTTCTTCCATTTCTTCTTTAAAAACGGAAATTTCCGGTATGTTGGTTGTCAGCTTTCCGTTTACTAGATAAATGACAGGGGGTGTAAAAAGATCATAATTTGTTGAATTTTCATCTAGATTCTCATGTTTCCATACAGGCCTTTCTGATATTTCATAACTAGAAGCTTCGATATTTTTACGTTGATAATAAGATAGGTGAAGACCTTGGAGGTTTAACTCTTTGGTGGTGATAAATACAACTTTATGGTCACTCGTTATCGATTCAATTGTTGATAACGGAATATTGGTGTTTTTTCTGTTTTGATAAACAGTCAGGGGTTGCCTGAGACTTTGCCAGTTGTTGCTTAATTTAAGTTCATCTTGAGTGGTGAGTCTTCCAGTAATTTGCTGACCATTCTTGAGGTCAATCACAACCTCTGCTCTTCTTTTTAGAACAACTTCGATGATGTCATAGGTCTCTACCTCAGAACCATTTGATTCAACAACCGTAATTCTATTGCCAGGCATCAAGTTGTGCTTATTTCGTAAAGTCAATTCCGCAAGACCATTATTTATTTCAACCTCAAAAGGCGGCAAGTGGGCTAAAAGTGGACTATCTAAAGTAGACTGGCTATTGTTGAAGAGAGAACCTACGGAAAAGCTTGCTAGTAAAAACAAAAGAAATGCTAAAAGCATTTTGTCGTAATAGTCTTTAATTTTGTTCACTTGAAAATATTTTAGACTTGGCGTCTTCTATGATATCTGAATTTCCTGAATCAGTTAAAAATTCAACCAGATAATCTTCTTCTGCGTTTTCCCAAATAGTTTTGTTTTCAAATAAAATGTCAAAGTTGTTTGATACCTTCGTTACATACTCAATGAGAAAAATAAATTCTGAATTAACATCCTTAACGATTGGACTGCTTTTACTCTTGGGAATGGGGGTTTGATCGCCAGAATTTCCAAATGGGTTAGGTATAAAATTTAAATCCTCTTGGGGGGTTCTTCTATTAATATATCTCTCCTCACAGAAATATTTCTTAACATAAACGGTGGTCTTAGTTGGTTTATAAATGTTCGGGCATGCATTGATTGACCTTTAATTGAAACCTTAAAAACGAGACTTTCGATTTTGCCTTTGGTGCGAAGAAGAAGTTGTTGCTCAGTACCAAGACTTAATTGATCATTTTTAATATACTTAAGATCAACCTCACCAGCATGCTCCCTTAAAATTTCAACTAATGAAAGACTTTCGGATTCAGTAACAGATTGAGTCAGAATTTCTACAATTTCTTTAATTATTTTGGCTTGTACCCCAATAATATTTGCCTCTTCTGGATTAAAACTCGGCCAAAAGCCATCGTAAGATGAAAATCCAAACCCAAAGTTATTTTCCGGTTTATTGCTAGTTGACCCAAAGTTGATGGTGGGCGTTTTATTTGCTGCAGAAGGTAATTCAATTTCTTTGGCACGACACCTAGCTCTCAAAGAAGAAAAAAGTCTAGTTATATCAGCATTTACAGACTCTGCCGCCTTATTTTTCCACTTAATCATATGATTTTCTCTTGGATTAAGTATCTTTTTCCAGAAGAGAGTCTGCTTCTTTTCGAGAGCCGCGAGTTGATTTAATTCACTTTTTGCTTGAGAAAAATCATTGTTAAGATTTTTAAATTCTGCAAGTTCTCCATGGTAATCTTCCTGCAACTTAGCGGCCCTTTTAATTTCCGCCTCTTTTTCTTTGATTTCTGTAGTTATACTCGAACTGTAAGCCAAGAGAATCACGAAAGATAAAGCTGACAAAACAGAAAATATTACAATTATTAAATTATCCTTAACTATATTCATTAATTTATAGTTTAGTACTTACTTGGTATTCAAAATGGGTGAAATATTTTCCAAAGAGATCACCCTTACCTTCAATTGAAAAAACCTTACGGTTAATTTTACCCACAATAGGAATATCATTTATATAAGTAGTTAAAGCCGCCTGCTTTTGGCTATTTCGATCGATGAGAGCATTGCGTTTTTCCGATTCTTTTCCAGATAATTCCTCATCTGTCGCCCGAACTAAATATCGGCCTGTGAGCTCTATTTTTATTTCAGGTTTATTTCTATTTCTAACAGGGACACCCCTTATGTTTCCCTTTTTTTCTTGGATAATTATTTCAAGATTATCAAACCAAGTATCAGTAATTTCTGGATGCTCCAAGGTACCCTGTAATTCGTTTAACAAATTATGTATTTGCCAGCACACCTTTTGTTTTTCTGTGAAAGGTATATTTTTTTTGAAAACTTCATTGGCTAGTCTGTCAATAAATTCAAATTTGCTTTTTAAATCACTTTGTATGGTCAGGTTTTGAGAAAGTTTTTGTGTGTTTTCCTTTTGCTCAGAAAGGGTTTTGCCTAATTCTTGTAGTTGGCTTTTCGACTTCACAAGGCCGGGCAAGGGTAAAAGTGCAAAAACACAACAAGCTAGACAAAGAAAGGGTTTCTTTTTTTGAAAACCTAAGCTTGTTAATTTTGAAGACGGTAAAAGGTTTAATGGAGGTGCAAACTTTTTGTCACCTACATCCATGTATATTGTACTAGCTAACCCAACGGGTTCACTTAACATAAAAGGTAGTAATCCTTGCATCTCTGTAGAGACCCTTGATCCAATCTGAATAATTTTCGTTGGATCAAAATAATCAATACTCAATTGTTGGCTTTGACTGATATACTCAGGCAAATGGCGAAGGAGGGCTCCTCTTCCAGCTAAAAATATCCTTTCTGGAGATTTACCTTTTTTCAGGCGTTTGTAAGTTACAATAGAACGGGTAATTTCTTGACTAGCTCGTGCCAAAAACTGTTGAGCACAAGATTCAATATTCTGCAAATTTGGGTCATCTGGTGAAAAATTCATGTGACCAGCGAAGTAAGACTTTTTGAGTTCTTCTGCTTTTCCGAAAAGAACACCCAATCGATCTGCTAAGTTTTGCGTAAGTGCATTGCCTCCTACAGCAATACTTCTGATTAAAAAACCCGTTGGGTTTATAAAGAGCAAATTAGTAGACTTTGCCCCCATGTTGACCACCAAGGTTTCACTATCGTTTAAACCTATTCCTGACGCTCGCAAAGCATTATAATCTAAAATTGGTGCGGGCGTTAATTGGGTAGGCGTCAATCCCAATTGTACGATTCGTTCACAGAAAGTTTCAGCGACTTCTGGCTTCACTGCAAAAGCTAAAATTTCTTGCTCTACCCCATCGTCATCAATGATCTGGTAATCCCATATTAAGTCTGCCAAAGGAAATGGCATTTTTTGAGAGAGTTCAAATCCGACAATTTTATCCTGTTTGTCTTTTTCTACTTTTGGAACTCGAATCGTTTTCGTTAAAAGGAAGCTACCTGGAAAAATAAACCGGGCATTGCCTTTCAATTTGAGCTCAAGACAGAGAGTTTTTATTCCAGCAATGACTGAATCTAACCATAATGAATCTTGGGTATAATCATGGGTGAGGGTGTGAAGGCCGACCTTATTAAGATTCAGTACATTATCATCATAGCTAAACACGCTCGCAGAAACATGCGATATTCCGCAATTTATAATTAGCTCATTTTTGGCTGCCATAAAATTTCTATTCTTCTTTAAGCTGTGTTCCCTTTACTTTTTGTCGCCCACCTTCACAGGTCCCATTCCTGCGAGGTAACTAGCATCAATTGTGTGGGCTGGTATGAGCACTCCTTTGTTTTCCGAACTTTTTGAAACGGCTTGAGATTTAAATGATTCTAAAATCTCTTTGGTTGCACCCCGGTAATCAAAATATACTGCATTAGATAGTTCGAAGTTAGAATCAGCATGAGAAATTTCTATCACATAACCTATTGGCTTTACTTTGGCTCCTAAAAAACCGTCTCTTTCAGCTACCATAGTAGGGAAAAGAAAGACTGCATTTTTGGTAGTTCGATCAAAATCAAGAGTTTGATATTCAATTTCAGCGTCGTAATATTGATAAAAATCAGAGTCTTTAAAACTACCACGAGATCCAAGAAGATTCTGCTTAAATTTGTTCGCAAAGCATATCCATAATTTTACCTTTACATCGTCTATAAATTTTGGGTTGAAAGCTTGGTTTAAGGTTGAAGGCCTGCTTCCTTGTAATGCTTCTAACCTTGGGTGGTTTACGAGTTTAAAAGGAACGGTTATTCTAAGCCATTGATCGCTTTCCTTTTTGACGGGAAGTTTGTCACTTGTAATATCAAGTTTTGCAAATTCGTCTTCTTCACCAAATACAAACAAGGTTCCAAAGGAAAAAATGGAGGATGAGAATAGATAGAATAAAATTATTTTCATAGGACTTTGCATATATTAAGATTTTATATAGTTTCTTATCCTTCCCTAAGATAAGACATTTTAACAAGCAAAAAACCAAATGCAGTTCAACATTTCATGCCTTCTCTTCATCAGAAATCATAATAATAAAATTCTTTTGCTTAAGAGAAGGAAATCCCCAAATAAAGGAAAGTGGAGTCCCCCGGGAGGAAAATTGAATATGGAAGATGGAGAATCACCAGTTGAATGTGCCATAAGGGAAACAAAAGAAGAAACTGGTATGGTACTTGAAGAAACGGATTTACATTTATTTGGTTATGTTTCGGAGAAATGCTACGAAAATAGTGGTCATTGGTTAATGTTTCTTTTCGACAGTAAGAAAAATATTGAACACTTACCAAAAAAATTTGATGAGGGATATTTTGAATTTTTCGAAGAAAACGCTATCGACGAGCTAAATATCCCTGACAGTGACCACAAATTGGTCTGGCCTTACTATTTTAAGAGAAATGATAATTTTTGGGGATTACGAGCAAAATGGGTTAACGGTGATCCTAAGATTAAGATTGAAGCAAAAGCATAATAAATAGATAATAAAATTTACTTAAAAATTTATGGAAGGACTATATCACGACGCCACCCTTGAAGAATCTGATGTTAAAAATAAGAATGACACAGATACTAACACCAGCACACCAAAGCATGATACCTCTAGTAAACCAGAGGTTAATTTCGCCGAATCTGCTTGTAATCTTACTTTAAGCACATCTTCAAAAATCGATCTGCTTACCCAAATGGTTCGGATCAGAAGGTTTGAAGAGAGATCCCTTCGAGCTTATCAACAAGGACATATTGGGGGATTTTTACACTTATACATAGGACAAGAAGCTGTTGCTGTTGGTTCTGTGTCAGCTATGGGGCAAGATGATCACATAATTACCGCGTACAGGGATCACGGCCATGCATTAGCTGTTGGGATGGACATGGATGAATGTATGGCTGAATTATTTGGAAAAAAAACAGGATGTTCAAAAGGAAAAGGAGGCTCCATGCATTTTTTTGCACCTGATAAAAACTTTTGGGGCGGTCATGGGATTGTTGGCGGACAGACACCCCTAGGCTTAGGTATGGCATTTGCCCTCAAACAGGGTGGAAAAAAAGGTGCGTGCCTTTGTTACATGGGAGATGGTGCCACAAATCAAGGACCTTTTTATGAATCCCTTAACCTTGCATCTCTATGGAACCTCCCGGTTATTTATATTATTGAAAACAATGGTTATTCGATGGGTACCGCAGAATCACGCCACTCTGCTGGAGAACCACTTGCAAGAAGAGGTGAAGCATTTGATATCGACTGGTCTGTTACTGAAGGTCACAACATTTATGAAGTTCGAGATACTATCACAAATGCTCTTGAACAAGCACACAAAGATTGCCGTCCTTCTGTCTTAGAAATTAATACCTATCGGTATCGTGGTCATTCAGTGGCGGATCCAGATCAGACATACAGAAGCAAAGAAGAGATTGAAGAGTACAAAAAGAATAAAGATCCAATTAGTATCTTCAAGGATCAACTTATCCAGGAGGGTGTCATTTCAGATGAACAAATAACGGACATTGACATAAAGGCTAAAGACGAAGCCGAAGCTTCAGCTGAATTTGCTCTCGCAAGCCCTTATCCAGATCCTTCAGAACTCATGGATCATATTTATTGGGAAACAGATAATCCTAGCGAATCTAAATCTGAAGGCACCATGTTTTTTGAACTCCCTAAATCCAACCTTTAAAAATGGCTATTATTACATACAGAGAAGCACTCAACCAAGCCCTTTCTGAGGAAATTGAGCGAGATGAAAATGTTATATTACTTGGAGAAGAAGTCGCTCAATTTAAAGGATCGTATAAAGTATCCGAGGGGATGTTGGAAAAATATGGACCTAAGAAAATAATTGATACGCCTATAAGTGAGGCAGCTTTCTCGGGGTTAGCAGTCGGTGCTGCGATGATGGGGATGAGGCCTGTTGTAGAATTTATGTTTTGGAGCTTTTGCTATGTTGCCTTCGACCAAATTTTTAATAACGCTGCTAGCGTTAGGTATATGTCAGGCGGCCTAATCAATGTCCCTATTGTGTTCAGGGGACCGGCAAATGGTGGAACTAATGTGGGAGCTACCCACTCTCATACACCAGAAAACTTTATTGCTAATACCCCAGGATTAAAAGTAATTTGCCCTTCTACTCCCGCTGATGCCAAAGGCATGTTAAAGTCAGCTATTAGAGACAATGATCCTGTTTGCGTTATGGAAAATACGATTCTGTACAACATGAAAGACGATGTTCCTGAAGATAATGAATTTCTAATTCCTTTGGGTAAAGCAAATGTTTTGCGAGAGGGTGCCGATATATCCATCATAGCCCACGGGAAAGCGGTGCACACATCATTGGAGGCTGCCAGTGTGCTAGAGGAAAAGCACAATATAAATGCTGAAGTTATTGATCTAAGGTCCATTCGACCCCTTGATGTGGAAACAATTTTACAATCTGTAAAGAAAACCAACAGAGTTCTTCTTGTGGAGGAGAATAAACCATTCTGTGGGGTTGGGGCTCAAATTTCTTACCTCATTCAGGATCGAGCATTTGATTTTCTTGATGCACCCATCAAGAGAGTATCAGCAGTTGATGCACCCCAAGCTTACAGTAAAGCTTTAGAGAATGCCCAAATCCCTGACCACAATTGTGTCATAGCATCTGCTCTTACAATCCTTTAATTCTATAAAATAAAATGGCTCAAGTAATCGAAATGCCTAAATTAAGCGATACCATGGCGGTGGGAACAGTCGTTAAATGGCACAAAACAAAAGGGGACACTGTTTCGAACGGTGATATTCTTGCCGAGATTGAAACAGATAAAGCAACCATGGAACTGGAAAACTTCGACGAAGGTGTTCTGCTCGATATCATCGTGGAAGAAGGACACGAGGCACCAATTGGTAGTCCATTGGCAATTGTTGGGGACCAAAATGAAGATATTTCTTCATTAATTCCATCTGAAAATATAAAAGATGAAACAACGCCCGTTGAAAAAAATAAGGAAATAAAAATAGAATCCAGCGAAGAAAAGCTACTCTCTCCTGAAGTTTCTTCTAGCGAGTCAAGCTTGCAAGACATTATCGCTGAGCCAAATATTCTAAATAAAAATGATAATGAGCGAGTTCTTGCATCTCCTCTTGCAAAAAAAATAGCCTTAGAGAATAATATAACCCTCTCTACCATCAAGGGTAGTGGTCCTAGAGGTAGAATAATAAAAAAAGATTTGGTTAAGCCAGTTGAGTCAACTGACGAAACAATCTTATCGGCTGCCCAGCCAATAGCCAGTTACTCCGAGAGTTCAGTTGGGATTTTATCAGAAAAAATGATTCCTGTTTCTAATATGAGGAAAGTGATTGCCTCACGGTTATTGGAATCCAAAACAACGATACCACATTTTTATTTACAGAAAGAAATTAATGCCCAATCGATTCGATTAGCTCGCTCCGCGATTAATGAAAAGCTTGCTAGAATTCAGGAGTACACAGATTCTCAACCTCTCAAAATAACCGTTAACGACCTAATTCTCAAAGCTTGTGCCGAAACCATTAAATGGCATCCCCAAATAAATACCTCATGGGAAATCGAAGAAATAAAGTACCACAAAGATGTAAATTTAGCTTTTGGAGTTGCCATTGATGATGGATTATTAACCCCAGTCATTCGAAAGGCTGACACTCTTTCACTCAGTTCACTTTCTGGGGAAGCTAAAGAACTCATAGAAAAAGCAAGAACAAAAAAGTTGATGCCAGAAGAAATGATTGGCTCTACTTTTACAGTCACAAACTTAGGTATGTTTGGAGTAGATTTTTTTAATGGTATTATAAACCCACCCAATGCAGCAATTCTCTCCGTAGGTGCTAGCAGAAAAAAAGCTGTTATTGGTCCTGAAGGAAATATCATTGCCGGAGAAACAATGATGCTTGGACTAACCTGTGACCACAGGCTCGTCGACGGGGCTGTCGCAGCTAGTTTTCTAAAGTCTCTAGCAGAGAATCTAGAGAATCCATCAAGTATGCTTGTTTAATATAAAATTTACTCGGTTAACTTTTCGTTCTTTGCTCCGCATCTTCAACTAACCATTTGGCAATTGTATCGATCAATGCGTTAACCTTCTCCTTTGATTTAACAAGATCCAAAGACCCTTTTGCTTCTGAACCGAATATGTAATATTTTATTTTCGGTTCCGTTCCACTTGGCCTGATAGCCACAGAAAAGTCATTTTCTAAATTAATAATAAGAAAGTTTTCTAGTGGAAGATTTTCTTCCTCTTCATCTAAGTGACCAGTTTGTAAAAAGTCTTTGATTCCGGTTATCTCAATGTCGGAGATTTTGACAGGCGGAGATTTTCGATATGATTTTGCCAATTTGTTTATGGTTTCACTTCCCTCTGCTCCTTCAAAATATATGTTTTCAGTTTTCTCGGCATGATAACCATACTTTAAATATAAACTATCAAGAAAATCTAACGCAGTTGAGTTGGAAGATTTCAAAAAAGCAAATAATTCTGCTATGGCAAGTGCTGATGCATTCCCATCTTTATCTCTCACCAAATCAACAGGTAGATACCCATAGCTTTCTTCGGCAGCAAGGAACACATACCGAGAATATCTGCTCAGAATATCAATTCTGGCAAATAAATCTGTATTATCATAATCTAGACCAAGCCCTTCCTTTTCTTTAATTTCTATCGTTGCTTGCTCTTCATACTTTCTAAGCTTTTGGGACATCCATTTAAAACCTGTTGGGGTATTGATGCATGAAATTCCATTACCTTGTGCTATTTTACTTAATAATGGGCTGGTTACAAAGGTTTTCAATAATGCAAAACCTTTTTGGTTTTCTTCTCTTAGAAGTTGTTTTCTCTTGAATTGCATTAAGCGATATTCAGCCAGCATACATGCAACCTGATTTCCAGTTAAACAATTGAATTTACCATCTCCGTCACGAGCAGCAACACCAATTCTGTCGCTATCTGGATCACTGCCTAAAACAAGACTTGAACGAGTTTTTTTAGCGACACTAATACCCATTTTTAAGGCTTCTGGGTTTTCTGGGTTCGGTGACTTCACTGTACTAAAATTTGGGTCCTGAATATTTTGTTCATCTACAATACAAACTTCCACTCCATGGTCCCATAAAGCTGGCACTGCGGTAATCGCACCTGTCCCGTGTATAGGTGTAAACACTAATTTAAGACTTTGGTTTTTTAACATTTCTGGATCCAAAACCGCATCTTCTAAAACCGCTCTGTACCCCAGGTCATCAGATGTTGGTAAAGTGGTAATTGGAAAATCTTTAGTATCTACTTCTAAACTTGGTATTAGGTCACTGATTGCAATTCTGTTATAATTTTCCACAACTTTATTAGCATGAGGTGGAACCAGCTGTGCTCCGTCATAAAAGTAAGCCTTAAACCCATTATCATGAAATGGGTTATGGCTCGCTGTTATCACAACTCCTGCATGCGCATAGTTACTTCTTACAGCGAAACTAAGCTGTGGGGTAGAACGAGGACCGTCAAATTTCATTGCATAACCACCCATTTGTGCCCATTCATTGGCAACCAAATCGGAAAAGTTAGCAGAAAAATGCCTGACATCGTGTGCAACTACCAAGCGTGGCTGTTCATAAATACCCTCCCCTGCCATCCATTGTTTTATATACAGATATAGTGCTTTTGTCGCACGTATTACAGTTAGTTCATTAAGGGTGTTTGCTCCAACAGCTGCAAATTCTGGACCGCCTGTTGGTGACTTGTTTCCTTTTTCTACTTTTGTGACAGATTTTCCTATTGTTCTGCCTCTCATTCCCCCTGTTCCGAATGCCAAGTTTGCGTGAAACCGGTCGTTCAATTCTTCCCAGTTTTTATCTGTCAACAATTCTCCTATAGATTCAATAATTCTATCGGGCATTTCTTTGGTATTGAGATAAGCCATTAGGTTCTCAAAAGAGGTCTTAATTAGGTTTTCACCTTCATAAGCCTGCTGGACATTATTTATTATTTCTTCAAGTTTGTCTTTTTCCATTATATTATAAATTTCTATTTTTCCGCCGGAAAACGATACACTCGTTCCCCATTTGCTCCATAACCTAGTTCTTTTCTTGCAGTAGCGTCTTGAAAATCTGGATTTTTTCTAAGGTTTTCTAAATACTTTCGATTGTTGTTTGCTTCTCTTCGGAACTCATGAATGTCTTTTTCTAATACAGCTTTGTTACTTTCTCTGTATGAAAGTTCATCAAGAGCATCTTTATAGCTTAGTAATAACCAAATTGCTGCACTGATGGCAATACATACAATAATACCTATAAATATTTTGTTTTTATTCATGAGCTGCTCCTGAAATTAGGTATTATGAATTAAGAATATCGTGAATTCTAATCATTCCCGAAATACCCTTTTGTGTACAATCTAATACTGGTAAAACTGAAATAGCTGACTTCCCTTCCTCCATTTTTTCTAATGCAATACCTAATGAAATGTTTGGTTCTATTACCACTGGGTTTAGCGTCATGATATCTTTAGCCTTTACATCGTTTAATCCATCAAATTTATAAAGTGTTCTTCTTAGATCGCCATCTGTTATCAAGCCAACTAGTTCTTCATTTTTGTTAAGTACGCAAGCGGCCCCTAATGGATATAATGTCATTTCAATAACCACTTCTTTGACAGATGTGTCTTCATACACGATAGCAGTTTTTTCTTTTTTTTGCATCACATCTTTTACGCGTAAGACTAAATTTCTACCTAGTTGACCAGCTGGGTGGGTTATAGCATAATCTTTTTCAGTAAAACCTCTTCTATTCATTAATGATGATGCAATAGCATCACCAATTGCAGAAGCTACAGCAAAACTAGCCGTTGGAACAATTCCTAGTGGATCAGCTTCAATGCTTACGCTAGCATCTAGTGTTGTATCAACTAACTCTGATAATACACTGTTTGAGCGTCCGAAAATTCCTACTATCTTTGCCTTTCTGCTTTTCAAAATTGGTGCTAAAGCCAACAATTCTGGAGTCGAGCCACTATTTGATAAAAAAATGACCGGGTCACCTGGTTGGTGTATTCCTAGATCTCCATGTAATGCTTCTGATGGATGAAGAAATGATGAAGGGGAACCTGTGCTACATAATGTTGCAGATATTTTTTTTCCTAAATGGCCGGATTTACCGATTCCTGAAACTATTATTTTTTTATTTTTGGTTAATAGGATGTTTATAGCATCTATAAACGATATGGATAACCGATTCGATGCTTTCAAAATTGAATTTGCTTCCTCTTTTAAAACAGCCGTTGCTATTTCTAGGTCTTTGTTTTTTTCCATAAAATTTTAGTTAATTCGACTACTTATACTCTTTCTTCTTTAAAACTCCGATTAAAAAGTTCTTAACTTTGTACTTCTTGTTTGCGGTTAAGAATTTATTGGTTTGTAACAAATTAATCATGTTTCAAGTTACTTTTTCAGAACAAAGCTTATCCATCCTTAATGATCTTCCTCAAAACGATCAACTAAAGTTGATGGATACATTAAGCTCTCTCACAAACACCATATTAAACGAATCCGAGTCTGACATAGGTAAGTTTCGTCGAGATAACAAATTATTTTACAGACTGAGAATTGATGACTTGAGAATATATTTCGAAAAAGTTGATATCGCTTTGCACTGTTTATACATACTTCCAAAAAACTCTCTCAATGATTTTCTTTTTCGATGCAAACTCCCCTCATCCGAAAAAGCCGTCTTAGAAAATCACCAAAGCTTCTGGGATTATCTAGAATCTTTAAAAAAGAAATGACCTTTCTTTATTTGGGTATAACGCCGTGATGTATACCTATTTGTTCGAACATTTATTCGATTGTTTGAAGTTTCTACCTTTTATCAATTCTTTGTGTACAAACTTTTTCTATCCTATTACTTGATAATCAATTACTTATAAAGATGTTAGAGTTATTCGCTCTTATAATAATAAGATTGTTTATTTAAATTTTCTTTATCTTAATAATTGAAGATTGTTTATTTGTTAATTTTCTTACAAATATGGAACCATGAAATTTAAAATTAATCGGGATCATTTTAGTTCTGGCATTCAACTTGTCATGAGTGTGGTCGGTTCTAGAAAAACCATGCCTATCTTGCAAAATGTTCTTATTGAAGCAAAAGATGGTTTAGTTTGGCTTACAACTACTAATTTAGACTTAGGTGCAAAATGTAGTGTGAAAGCAGACATTTCTGAAGATGGATCTATAACATTACCGGTAAAGGAACTTGGCAGGATAATACGAGAGCTTGCTGACATGGAGGTAAGCGTAGAAACGCAGGATACACCAAAAGCAACAATTAGTACTCGAGGGTCTATTTTCAATGTCATAGGAATGGAAAGTAAAGAGTTTCCTCCTTTGCCAGAATTGGAAGATAAAGTACAGTTCGAATTCGATCGAGAAGAACTCATCAGCATGCTCAAGAGCGTTTCATATGCTCAGTCCGTAAATGAAGAAAGATACATGCTAAAGGGCGTCTTTTTTCAATTAAACCATGGGAAGTTAGCACTAGTAGCTACTGACGGAAGAAGGTTAGCTGTAACTAAAGGAGATATTACCACAAAAGATGAAGGTGAATTTATTCTTCCATCACTATCTGTTAATGAAATCGAAAAACTACCAAAAGTAGGAGAAAAAATAAAAGTGTCTTTCACAGACCGGCAAGTATCTTTCGAGCTTCAAGTAGATGAAAGTGGAGAGTCGAGTGGTTTTAAAAATTCTATTTATTTAGTATCGAAAGTAGTAGAAGGAAAATACCCAAATTATAAACAGGTAATACCTAAAGATGATTTTAATAGTGCCGAAATAGAACGTGAATTAATGCAAGAATGCGTACATAGAGCAGCACTTGTGTCGGACGAAAAAGTAACACTTCGTATAAAAAAAGGTGTTATGGAGATAACAGGATTGAGCACCCTAGGAGATGCGTGCGAATCAATGAGCGTAAATTATGAAGGCGAGGATTCTACTGTTTCTTTTAATCCTAGATTTTTATTGGATCCCTTAAGATCAATACCGCAAGACAAGATTACACTGGACTTTAGGGATGATATGAGTCCGGGTGTGTTTAAAGTAGAGAAACCTAACGAAGAGGTTGTTTTTCTTTGTGTTGTAATGCCGATTCGAACTGACTAACGTCTTTTCTAATTAAAATTTATATTACAATTCATCAATTTGAAACTCTAGGATACTGAAACTTCTTACCCTCGAAATTTTTTAGGGTAAAAAATTCATTATTTACATCACTCAAGTAATCTGGATTTATAGGAATTTTTCCTCCACCGTTGGGGGCGTCTATAACAAATTGGGGGATTGCATAACCAGTTGTATGACCACGAAGACCCTTAATAATATCAATGCCGACGGAAGGGTCTACTCGCAAATGTGAACTACCTTTAACTAAATCACATTGATATAAATAGTAAGGTTTAACTTTCATAATTAGTAATCTATGGATCAATTGTTTCATGGTAGAAACACTATCATTAATACCCCTCAAAAGAACAGATTGATTACCTAAAGGTATGCCAGAAGAAGCGAGCTTATGACAGGCTTCCCGCAACTCGGTTGTACATTCATTTGGGTGGTTCACATGAATGCTTATCCAAACGTTAGAGTGGGACTTAAGGGCTTTAATTAAAGAATTTGTAATGCGTTGTGGTAAAAATACTGGAATTCTTGATCCAAAACGAACGAATTCAACATGTGGTATTTCAGACAATCTACTCAATATAGAAAAAAGTTTTTCGTCAGAAAGCATAAGCGGATCGCCACCACTGATAAGAACATCCCGAATAGTTTCATTGCTTGCAATATAATCAATAGATTGGTCAATTTGGGGATGAAAACCGTAACCTTGAGCATTTGAAACCAGGCGACTCCTAGTGCAGTATCTACAATAGGCAGCACATCTATCTGTTACTAAAAACAATACCCTGTCAGGATAACGGTGTACAACACCTGGTGCAACCATCGAAGACTCCTCTCCAACTGGATCAAGCATCTCCTCTGGTGATTCTAAAGACTCTTTGCCGGAAGGTATAATTTGTTTCCTGAGAGGACAGTTTGGATTGTTGTGATCCAAAAGATTAAAAAAATAAGGCGTAACAGCAACAGAAAGCTTGTCTTCAGCTGCGGTGAAACCAAGAATTTCATCATCAGTTAATGTGATAAATTTTTCAAAATCACTTTTTTTTTGTAAGCGATTGCGCATTTGCCACCGCCAGTCTTTCCATTCAGAATCTGGTATATCAGACCAAACACCTTTGCCAGAAGCCCAGTTTGTTAAGCTATCGATTGGATACATGGAAACTTTCTAGAGGTTGATAAGTTAGCAGACAACCATTACTTTTAATGTTATTCAAAGGATAATGAGAAAAAAGATTTTGATATATATCTTACTGTCGGTTCAGTTTAGTAATTTACTGTTCGGAAATAGTTTGCCGGAGATAAAACTGAGAAATGTAGATGGTTTAGAATTTACAAACAGCAACTTATCAAAATCCGAGTTTGTATGTATAATATTGTACTCAAATCATTGCAGAGTGTCGCAGAAATTTGAATTTGCTATTAAAGAAATTGACAAAGAATTAAGGGATAAAAACTCAACACTAATAGTTGTATCTCCAAATAACGAAAAAGCAATAATACCCGATGAATTAGCATATTCTGACTTAAGTGATGGAGTGGAAGATATGAAAAAAAGATATCTTCAAAAAGAATTTAACTTTCCATTCCTGTATGATGGAGAATACCAAACGATTTCCAAGAGCTTAGAAGCGAGTACAACTCCGCAGGCATTTTTATTCAACCAAAAGAGAGAACTGATTTATAATGGAAAGATTGGTGATTATAATGAACCAGAAAACCTAGAGAAATCAGATTTGCTAAGGATATATCATGATGCCTTAAAGGGAAAAAGTAACTTTTTAAAGACAAAAGTTCATGGGAGTTCGATTAAATCTAGTAATATGATAGAAATTGCGAACAATATTAAAAGGAAATATTCACAAGAAAAAGTTACAATTAGAAAGATACAAAAATCAACCTTAGAATTTTTCTTAGAATATGGTACTAAAAGACCTACAATATTTTATCTTTGGACCACAACCGATGAGAATAGTAGGGAAAACCTATTGTCTTTATCGGAAATTTTTAAAATATTTAGAAAACGTGGGTTTAAGTTATATACATTATGTGTAGGAGGTACAGCGGAAAAAGCTCTGATAAACTTAAAACATGCCCAGCTTTCTTCGATGAATTTTCATATATCAGGCGAAGATATAGTTCCTTTGACTAGATATATACCCGTCAATAGTAGAAAGTTAACCCCAATGACTGTATTTTTTGGCTCAAATAAAAACTTTAAAAAATCAGTGATTGGAAAAATAAATAAACAAGAATTAAAGAAAATCTTAGTTGAGGAATTGAATTGAAAAAGTAATAAACAAAACTTGAATTAAAATTATAATAAAAAATTTATAAATTGGTTTTAAATTAATATTAAATAAAAATATCACAATTATAGGCAATAGTACATATGAAATTTTTGTTATTGTAACACTTATTTTATCATAAAAATAATTAGTATCAAAAATTTTCAAAATTAAAAAAATTAATTCATAAGAACTATTTAATATAAAATATAAATCAATATTAAAAACAAAAAAGAAAAAGCAATATATAATGCAGACAATCATTATGGGGAACGCTAAAGGAACAAGAAGGATATTTGAAATAATTGCAATTGGCACGAACTGATTGAACGAAGCCAATAAGATTAGAAAACTGCCGGAGAATGATGCTAATGAAGCTGTGAATGGTTTAGTGAACAAACCTAATGTTTTGTTTATATTGTTTTCAAACCTTTCGTTAAAAAACCATATTATTACCAAAACAATAGTAAATGATAGTTGGAAACTGACACTAAAAATTGATAATGGATTCGTGATGTATGAAAAAATGAATGCTAAGGCAATGGATGATAATCCTGATGTCTTTTTTCTCGATAATGAGTTAATTTCCCAAAATGCTAGCATTAAGAATGCCCTAGTTGCTGATATTGGTTCATTTATAAAAATTAAATACAAATATAAAATTATAATTACAATTATACTTTTAATTGTGTTTACTTTAATTAAAACATTTAAGATAAGTTTAAATATTAAATACAAAATCCCAAAGTGTAATCCACTTACTGCAAATAGATGAATCGTACCAGTTCTAATAAATAGGTTTTTATTATTATTTTCAAAGGACTCTTTATTTCCTGTTGTTAATGCTATTAGAAATGATTGAGTATCTTTCTTCAGTTTAGAATAATTTTTGATTTTGCAAATGTATCTATCATGAAGATCACGAAAGAATTTTTCAAAAATATTGAAGTATAACTTCTCTTTTAACTTATATACAAATATAGTTAATTGATCTTTTTCATTAGTATATAAAACACCTTTTACTTCTAGTTTTGATGAATCATATCTAAAATTATTTACCCTCTCTAAATTTAAAATTATATTTTCCTTTAATAGATGCTTTTTGTATTCAGAGGTTTTAGTTATCTTTGCTCCAATCTTTACCAATCCTTCATCCCCCTTCGCTATTCCAGTAGCAGTGATCAGCATTTTTTCTTCGCATTTTATTATTTCCCAAGGACAAGGGCTTACAATTATTGAATTCTGATAGGCAATGAAAACACCTAAAATAATAAGCAATATTTTCGTAATTCTATTTCTACATTTTAACACCCAAACACTGTTAAACAGCAATGCAATGATTAGAGCTATGGTTGTCGTTATGGCTAGGGTGCAATTTTTGCCGAAATAACCGTAAACCGGAGCTAAAATTATTATAGGTATAGCTAAATTTAGGGAAGGCACCCTTTTTCTAAAATTTTTAAGTTTCCTTCTATATAGCTTGCTCAACTTATTACAATTTGTGATCTTTAGCGATAACTTTACAAAGATATGCTTTATGACCGAAAATACATGAAAAAGCCATTTTTCCAAGAAAGGTTTTCTTTAGTTGATAAACTCATTGTATTACTTCTCACAAGTTTTGTTTTTCAGTCATTTTGTAGTTTATTTGGTTTCGAAATCTTTTTGATGACCAAGGCTTCTCTGTCAATTGAGGGATTGAGTAATGGTTATGTTTGGACTGTTCTTTCATATGCCGCACTTCATGAAGGGCCATTACATTTAATCTTTAATTTACTGGGCATTCATTTTATTGGAAGATCACTCTGTCGAGACTTACAAAATAAAGATTTTGTTTGGCTAACCACTCTATCAGCAATATTGGGAGGTTTTCTCTGGTTAAGTTTTAATAACGGTAGAGGAAGTCTAATTGGTTCATCTGCAATAGTTTCCGGATACCTATCCCTTTTTTGTCTGACCAGGCCAAATCAACCAATAAGTTTCCTACTTTTTTTTATTTTACCTGTATCTCTCAAGCCAAAGGTTATCTTTTATGGAGTTCTAGCCCTGGAAGTATACGGGTTCATATTTAGTGAGCTTGGTAAAGATGGTGGCATTGCTCACTCCGCTCACTTAGGTGGAATTGTAACGGGATTGCTTTTCTTCTTTTTCCTTAAAAATGGCTTTACTTTACCTGTCGTGAAATTTCGCTTCTTAAGCAAAAAAAGGGTGAGTTTTATAAAAAAACGCCAAGTTACTCCTGATTTTACCGTTAATTTTTCTGATGATTCACACATTCATAACGAAATTGATCGAATCTTGGACAAGATAAATGAACATGGATTCGGTTCAATAACGGATGAAGAAAAAACAATTTTAGATAAAGCAAAATCATATTTACAAAAAGATTAAATGTTATGTTATATTCCTACAATTTGATTACCAAAAAATTATTTAGCTTCATATTACTGGTTTTTTTATCAACTCAATTAGTTTTTGCTAAAGATAGAAACCGATTGGAGCCTACTGCCTTAATGAAATATGAATCTAAATGGCTAGTACAAGCTCTTGAACAAGCACACTACAAGAAAGTATTTATCGGTGATCTCAATCAGACATTATTTTTGGATTCTTATCTCAGCAAATTGGATCCACAAAAACTTTATTTTACCCAAGAAGATGTTGATAAATATCATCAAAATATTTCTCCAAACATTATTACATATTTTCGTCAAGGAAACCTTTTTCCTGCTTTTGATATATTCAACACATATCAAGAAAGGGCTTTGAGTTCACTTGATAATGCAATTCACAAAATTGAACATCCAATTGATTTAAATCAAAGCGTTTATTATTTATTTGATCGAAGTCAAGCGCCTTGGTCCCTTACAAATGATCAACTGTCATTAACATGGGATAATTTAATTTCTCATGAAATAATAAACGAGATTTTAAATTCGGTTGATTCTAATGTGACTGACTTAGAAATTGGTAGTGATAAATTTTTAACTATTCTAACTGATGCGAAGAAACTTTTAAAGGATCGTTACACTCGATGGAAAAAAAATATAAGTGAATTTGAGCCAGAGGATGTTCAGGAACTTTATTTAACTGCCCTTACTCAAGTTTTTGACCCACACACTACATTCATGAATTTAAAAGAAAAACAAAAATTTGATCAGGCTATGAACAATGAGTTTGTTGGAATTGGTGCTGTGTTAACTGATGTTGACGGATATTGTACTATTAAGGAGCTTTTACCAGGAGGACCAGCAGAAGCATCCCGTGAGTTAGAACCTGAGGATATTATCCTTAAAGTAGCTCAATCGCAGGGTGAGTTTGTTGATGTTGTTGATATGAAACTCTCTAAAATTGTTGAATTGATAAAAGGTCCTAAGGATACAATTGTAAGGCTTGAAATAAAATCAGTTAAAGCATCAACTTCAACAAAGATTGTCAGTATCTTAAGAGATAAAATAAAATTAACGGGTAAACTTGCCAGGGCCAGTATTCATAATGTTAAGCATAACAATAATAATGTTAAAGTTGGCGTTATCGAATTACCTTCTTTTTATGGATCCGCAGGAAGCGGTCCTAAGGCTACTGAAGATGTTGATGAGTTAATTAATGCCCTTAAAAAGAACGATATTGAAGGCTTAATTTTAGATCTTAGACGAAATGGAGGAGGTTATCTCAGTGAAGCTGTGAATCTAGCAGGACTCTTCATTTCGCGTGGTCCTGTTGTCCAAGTAAAAAGTACAGACGGAAAAATTAGGAAAAAATTTGATTTTGACCCCAAGCTTTCTTGGAACAAGCCTTTAATAATTTTAATTTCTAGGTATAGTGCTTCCGCTTCAGAAATTGTCGCAGGTGCACTTAAAAATCACAAACGTGCTTTGGTCGTTGGTGATTCTTCAACCCATGGTAAAGGAACTGTTCAATCGTTGTTACAAATGAATGTACCTTTTAATTTTATGAGTTCTAATAAGAAAGGTAGTGCCGCGAAAATAACAATCCAAAAATATTACTTGCCATCTGGCGAAAGTACGCAAATTTATGGTGTTAAAAGTGACATTTCTATACCATCAATCAACGATTTATTACCTATAGGAGAATCAGATTTAGATAACGCCTTGGAGTGGGACACGATACCTCCCGTCAGTCATAGAAGGCCAGATTACGAGTTTGTCTACAATGAAAATGAACTGGATTTTATACTGCAATCTAGTTTATCAAGACAAACAAAGTTAGATGAATTTAAGTATATTAATAAAAATATTGAAATATTTAAATCAAAGAAAGATAAAAAAGAGGTTTCCCTAAACTTACAAACTCGTTTCGAAGAACGTCTTGTTGATTCGAATATGTCTTTATCTCTCAAATCCACTTTTAAATCCTTCCAAAGTTTTTCTTTTCCGAAAAAAGATGTTTCTTTAGATATCGTGGAAAAACAGCAAGAAAAGTCTAGAATTGCCCGAGGAATTTCAAGCCAAGATAAAAACGATATAAATTCTACAGGATTTATCATACCTGAAAGTTTTGATATCAGGTTACATGAGTCTTTTCGAATTATGACTGACTGGATTTCTTTCAGAGAACAGGATCAATCATCTTTGGGTGAGAAATCTGATAAAGGAGAAATTTAATTCCTGCAAAAAATAAATCTTCTAACGCCAGACAGGTCTCTCAATACTTCTACATGTTGAAAACTCTTATCCATTATTGATCTAGTCAAGTCTGCTTGACCGTGTCCAATTTCCAAACAAAAAATCCCACCCTCTTTAAGGATTTTTGGTACAACATTTATTAATCCCTCGATATGTTGAAGCCCCTCCTTTTCTGATACCAATGCTAGTTTTGGGTCATAGATTTTAACTTCGGGTTGAGATTGTTCCCATTCTTGGATGGATAAATATGGAGGATTTGAAACAACTAAATCATACATTCCCTCTAATTGTTTCCCTGCAAGCCAATCGAAAGTGTCAAATGTTACTCGCTTTTCGATTCCAGAAAAAGACAGGTTTTCTTCAGCAAGAGCTAAACTTTTCGTAGAACAATCTAGTCCAGTCCCTTGTGCGTATTTTAGTATATTACACAAAGCGAGAACTATTGCTCCTGAGCCAGTACCTAAGTCTAATATCTTACCGGAAAAATTTGGATCAAGGCGTTCAATGATTATTTCGACCAGCCTTTCGGTTTCTGGGCGAGGTATAAGTGCTCTTTCATCGCATTTTAACTTTAAATTGCAAAATTCAACACAACCAAGGAGATGCTGCAAGGGTCTACGGCTTCCCCTATCAACAACCATATCACGGATTTTGGCAACTTGCTCTTGGGGTACATAATTATCGAACTCGAGATATATTTCTACCCTCTTTTTGTTAGTTAAAAATGAAACGATCCATTCTGCATCACATTTCGCTGATGGTACGTCTTTTCGGATTAAAAACTCTTTCGATTTTTCAATGATTTCTCCGTAAGTTAAACGATTATCCTTCATTACTTTTAAGAAGATTATCAAGACTTAATTTTTGATAATAACTATTTAAATTTTCAAAGATATGGTCCAAATCACCCATTAATGATTCATTTAAAGCATGAGAAGTATAATGAATTCTATGGTCTGTTATTCTACTTTGGGGAAAATTGTAGGTTCTAATTCTTTCGCTTCTATCTCCTGTTCCGACTTGATCTTTTCGCTCTTTTGCGTATTTCTCTCTTTCTTCATTCTGTTTCACTTTGAGCAAACGAGACCTTAACACCGTCATTGCTTTATTTTTGTTTTTGAGTTGAGACCTTTCGTCTGCACAGTAAACATTAATTCCGCTTGGTTTATGAAGCAGTTGAACAGCTGAATCTGTGGTATTAACCCCTTGACCTCCTGGACCGCTTGCTCTGCAGACACTTATTTCCAAGTCTGAGGGGTCAATATCAATTTCAACTTCTTTTGCTTCCGGTAAAACAGCTACAGTTGCTGTTGATGTATGTATCCTTCCGCTTGCTTCAGTTACAGGTACGCGTTGAACTCTATGAACACCACTTTCTAACTTTAATTTAGACCAGGCATCCTCTCCTTTGATCATAAAAATAACTTCCTTAAATCCACCAGAATCTGAAGAACTTTGCGAAAGACATTCTACATTCCAACTTTTGTTTTCACAATATTTACAGTACATGCGATACAGATCTAGTGCAAAAAGAGAAGCCTCATTACCACCTGCTCCTGCTCTTATTTCAAGAATTGTGTTTCTACCTACATCGGGGTCTTCGGGAAGCATTGCAAGTAGAAGGCTTTCGGTAAATAATGTAGCTTTCTTATTAAGATGAACGATATCATCTCTAGCGGTATCTGCAAATTCATCATCATTAAGTAATTCTTTGCTTTGGTCGATTTCTATGTTAACTGCATTTAATTTCTCTGCCGTTTCAAGAATATTTTTCAAACGATTATGTTCTCGAGATAGAGAAGATGAAAGCTGAGCATCCTTAAATATCTCAGGGTTTGACAATTGAGACTCCAATTCATTGTAACGTTGCCGAAAGGGTTCAATGTCTGGTATTATATCCATATCTTTCAATATATCATAATTTAGGGCAATTCGGAATCCGTAAATATTTAATTACTTCTAATCATGTTACAAATTCACGGACAAAACATAATTGCTTGTGTGTGGGACTTCGATAAAACCCTTATACCGGGATACATGCAGACCCCATTATTCAACCATTATTCAATTGATGAGGCTAAATTTTGGAAAGAAGTGAATGAATTACCATCATTGTATTCTAGTCGAGGACTTACTGTATCCCCGGACACAATTTATTTAAATCATTTACTTAGTTATGTAAAAAATGGTCCGATGCGCGGATTAACAAATCAGAAATTACTAGAACTTGGAGCAGAGTTAAAGTTTTGTCCAGGGCTACCAGAGCTTTTCGAGGAATTGCTTGGAATTGCTAACAGCGTAGAGTTCGAAAGCTATGATTTTAAAGTTGAGCACTACATAATAAGTACAGGCTTATCCCAAATGATTAAGGGTAGCCAGATATTCTCTTTTGTTGAAGATGTTTTTGCCTGTGAGTTTATTGAGTCACCTGTACCTCCAAATTTTATGAATCAGAGTGAACTTTCTTTACCGTTGGATCTTGAGATATCGCAAGTTGGAATGACGGTAGATAATACCATAAAAACTAGATTTATTTTCGAAATTAATAAAGGATCCAATAAGAATTCTTCAATTGATGTTAATACTTCCATTCCACACCAAGATCGTCGTGTACCTATTGACCAAATGCTCTATGTTGCAGATGGTCCCAGTGATGTCCCAGTTTTTGCAGTTGTTAAACAAATGGGAGGCAAGACTTACGCAGTTTATGATCCATCCAACGAAAGAGAATTTGAGCAAACTTGTGACCTTGTTGAAAGATCAAGGGTCCATAATAATGGACCTGCAGATTATCGCAGTCATTCGCCAACTTCAATATGGATGAAGCAAAAAGTAAAAGAAATCATGCGGCAAATGATAAAAAAAAGACAAAACCAACTAGATGCTCGATCTAGTAATCCCCCCAAGCATTTGTCATCTGGGGAAAATTCTATTGATTTAAAAAATGTGAAGCAAGATACTCTATGGAAATGAGTTGGAGTCGAACATCTTTATTGGGCCTAGAAGAGCTAACCGCAGAAGAAATAAAAATAATTTTAGAACTTGCATTAGAGTTTAAAAAAAATCTGCAAAATAAAGTCCTTCCGACAAAAAACTTGAAAGGAAAACGGATCGTCAATCTCTTCATGGAACCAAGTACTCGTACTCGGGTTGCTTTTGAAATAGCAGCCAAGTCCTTGTCAGCAGATGTAATATCGATCGCAAGTCAAAGCAGTAGTTTGACCAAGGGGGAAACGCTTAAAGATACAGCTAACAACATTCAAGCGTTGGGAGCAGATGCAATTGTTATACGCCACCCATCTGCCGGATCCCCTTTATTTTTATCTAAAACTATACCAGTTCCCATTATAAATGCCGGTGATGGATCTCATGAACATCCAAGCCAAGCTTTGTTAGATATATTTACCTTACAGCAAAAACTTGGGCCCTTGGACAATAAGAACATTACTATTTTAGGAGATATTTTATTTAGTCGTGTTGCTAGGTCGAATTTGTGGGGTCTAAAAAAGCTAGGTGCAAATGTAACCCTAGTTGGCCCATCGACTTTAGTTCCCAGAGAATTTGAAAAATTAGGGGCCATTGTATCCCATGATGTTGATAAATCCCTAAAGCATGCTGATGCGATTATGCTTTTAAGGATACAGCATGAAAGACAAAGTACTTCTCATTTTCCATCACTAGAGGAATATACTAAAATATTCGGTCTTAACAATGACCGAGCTAAGCTTTTGAAGCCTAATGCCATTATACTTCACCCTGGACCAATCAACCGTGGAGTAGAGATAGAATCATCAATTGCAGATTCAAAAAATTCAGTTATTCTGCAACAAGTAACTAACGGAATTGCGGTAAGAATGGCGATTCTATACCTCTGTGCAAACTACCCGTCTCGCTGTGAATAATTTACACTTAAAAAATGGTCATGTTGTTGATCCAGCCAACAACATAAATGGGGTAAGGGATTTATGGATTCAAGGGTCAAGGTTTATCGAAAAAGATGAAGTTAAGGAAGGCAGCAACCTAGAGGTAATAGACTTAACAGGAAGAATGATACTTCCAGGCTTTGTTGACCTAAGGTGCCATCCTAGGAATGTTACCGGTGGAAGTACGGAAAATATTTGTAGTATCAGTAAAACAGCTGCTCAGGGGGGCTATACCTCTATCTTGGGAATGCCGAATATTTCCCCTTTTATAGATAATCCTGGGGATGCTAGGTATGCCACGGAATGTGCAGAAAGAGACGCAGTGGTCAAATTTCATTTAGCAGGAGCTTTAACAGAAAAGTCAGAAGGTAACAAACTATCACCAATAGGTTCCTTGAAGGAATCTGGAATAATTGCGGTGACAGATTGCCCTTACTCAACCCAAAATAACGAGATATTTGTAAAAGGGGTAGAATACGCAGCGATGTTTAATTTACCAGTTATCGATTTCCCCAGAGAATTATCTTTATCAAAGCATGGCACAGCTCATGACAGCGCAATTGCCCTTGCTATGGGTCTTGGGGGCTACCCGAGAATGGCGGAGGAAATGTTTGTTCAAAGATCGATTACAGTTTCTCGAAATTTGGATGTGCCAATTCATTTATCTTCTATATCATCAAAAGGATCAGTTGAGCTCATTCATGACGCCAAATCAAAAGGTATAAGAATAACAGCTGATACCACACCCCATCATATCTTTTTTGATGATCGCATGATAAAAGATTATGATGCAAATTTTAAAACTCACCCACCTTTGCGCGAAGAGTGTGACCAGAAAGCCCTATTATCAGGGCTTAAGGAAGGCACCATTGATGCTATATGTACGGCACATGAACCGCACCAGAATTATTTGAAGCAAGCAGAATACGATGTTGCTCCAGCTGGCGTTACCTCACTCGACACATGCTTCAGTGCAATATTTACAAGATTTTTTGCAGAAACAAAAAATATTGCGTTTGAATGCGCAAAGTGGCTTTCATATAATCCGGCCAAAATTCTTAAAATTGAAGGTGGAAATTTGGGAAGAGGAATGTGTGCAGATTTTGTAGTAATTAATTCAAACCAAAAAATGATTTATACACAAAATAATACTTCTAGTCTTGCTTCCAATAACCCTTTTTATGGAAAAGATTTAAGATCAATTATTGAAAAAACATTCGTGAATGGTAAGGTTATATTTGATAATGTTTAATAAATTTTATAAATGATAGGATTGATCTTTTCGCTCCTATTATCATTATATGGTCTAATTTTAATTGTTAAGGAATACGGAAACAAAACCTTAGTATTACCTACTGTTTATGCAAGCAAACCAGGGCAAGACATCCTCTTGGGCTTGTTTTGCATTATACTGATATTCTACCCAGGCAGTCATTTTTTGCTTATTGGATTAATCATTTTTAAATATTGTACAAAAATACATTTTATAAAATTTTCCAAAATGATAAATTTCAAAAGTAGCAGGCAAGGTATAAGATGGACTGTAACTTTTATAAAGTTTTGGCCAGTTATATTTATATTTTCTATGCTTTCCTTTTTTTTCTTCCAAGACTATCCTCTTCAGAGCAATGTTAATCAATTAAGAGGTGATGATACAAATCAAATCATATCGATCATCATATCTTCACTAATAATTGCACCTATAATTGAAGAAATAGTATTCAGAAAATTTTTATATACTGGTTTTAAATCTACTTTGGGTATTGGAATATCAGCAATTTTAAGTTCTTTCATATTTGCATTGATTCATCTTAATATTTTTTCATTCATTGTACTCTTTATATTTGGTCTATTTTTATGTTATTGTTATGAAAAATATAATACGATTTATGCTCCGATTTGGATACATTTCATGTTTAATCTATTCATGGTCCTCTCCATACTAGCCAAATGAATGATTCAATTTCACTTGGAAAAAAATACCATTGCAATTCTTTATCTGAATCAAAAAATTTTGCATTCAATTTAGCAACAACTTTAGCTCCGCCATATGTTCTTTATTTAAACGGAGATCTTGGAACTGGTAAAACTTTTCTGTGCCAATCAATTGGAGCTTTTTATGAAACAGAATTAGTAAATAGTTCTTCTTTCTCTAGGGTTACAACCTCTGTTGGTAATATTAATATTATACACTGCGATTTTTACCGCACAAAACCTGAAGACTTTTTTTTTGAGTTTCAAATAGAACCTCTTCTTATTGACCCCTGGGTATTATTGATTGAATGGGGGGAGGTTGGGGGTTGGGATTTTGGTTGTCGTGAATACGAAATTGAGGCTAAGCATATTAGTAAGAATGCAAGGCAATACACACTCTCGATGCACTAGTTAAGTTCTAGTGATCCGGTACTGTATTCGTTTATATATCCTGATTTGGCTAACCATTTAATTTCTAAAATTATACTTTTAGTCGTTACTGCGTCTGTTTTCAAAATTTCAATTACTGCCTTCTTATTAATATTCTTATTTTCTGAAATTACTTTAAAAATTTCATTCACTAATTTATTAGCATTCATTTCTGCTGCGGATTTTCTTGCGTTATACCTTACATAAAAAATTTCATCTTTTCTGAATGTAAAGAATGGGTTTTTTTTAAAAGATATTAAGCATGCTATAAAAAAATCTTTACGCCATCTATTTTTGTTTGATAATAAATCTAGTATCTCTTTGTTTATAGATTCGGGTAATAAATGTAAGTTTTTACTCTTAAGTACAATTTGATTAATATTCACAAAATACTTCTCAAAATTTTCTTCTACGAGTGACCGAATTTTTTCAAGACTGTAAATTCCTATACTAGTAGTATCTAAAAATTTATAAGAATATCGTTTGATAATTTGTTTAGACCAGTCATCAATTTGTTCTTTATCGTCAATTCTTGTAAGTTTAGTAATAAAGTTCTTTGTCTGTAACTTTAATCTATATTCGTGCAAATGGTGTTCGACAATCTGATTAAAGTCATGGAAATTTGTTGGTGGAAGTATTTTTTTTGTTATTGGGCACTGTAATACATAAGTAAAATTACCTTTCGGTAATTCTTCGCTTTCAATTACAGATTCAATTATTTTATTTTCAGTTAAACAAAGAAGATGTTGTACCGCCTGTTCTTTATTTGAGAAAACTTCCTTTGTTTTCTTCGATTGCCACAGATCTTTATTTTTATCTCTACAAACAATTTTTATCGCTAATCGCTCCTTTTTTTCTGTGATTACATCTGCTATTTCCTTCAATGAATAAGCAATGCTTGTTTGTTTAATTTTTTGTTTAATTTCCTGTATTATTTCTTGAGTGGGTAAAACAGTGTAAAAGAATTTGTTGCTTATAGATTCCCGGTGTACTTGCTTATGTCTTGTTTTTGAATTGTAACTTTTTTTATTTTTCTTAGCGACGGAATCATTTATTTTAGGGTATCTGCACTCCTTCTGTTTTTCCCATGATGGTGAGAGATTAAAATCTTTTAAGGTGGAAATATCTACCATGTCTTCATTTTCTTCCATTTTCGATCTTCAAAACTAATTGTTTACTAATTGGATGATCTTGCTTTTATATAATTATTAATTTATAAGAAATTTCAATGCTCAGGTGGCGGAATTGGTAGACGCGCTAGACTAAGGATCTAGTGCCGTAAGGCGTGGGGGTTCGAGTCCCCCCTTGAGCACCATCATTTGGTTTTGTCAAATGTTCTATGTTTCGTTCTGAGACCATATTTAAATTCATCTTTGAATGTTTTATTGCCAAGTTTATCAAATCCCTCGAACAGTCCATGCTTTTGATTGTAGTGCCAATGCTCCAACAATCTTACAGTAAAATCACCGCCTTTTAATCTATATTTTGATACCACCCATTCGTTGAATTCTGGGGTGCCAATAGCGCCTTTGTATTTTTGTTTAGCTTTTTCATTAATTTCCATCCAAAGAGATGAATACTGTGTCCCCTCAGGGGACTGATAATTGTCTGGGTCTATAGGTTGTTCAAACCAAAAAATATGTGTTCCATGTTTTTTCCCATGCACATATTCTTTTGAATAAACACCGATTCCTTTGTGGTTAAATCTATTTTGTGTTCCATGTTTTTTCCCGGATAAATACTTTATTTCTTCAATGATTTGCCCTGTTTTAAATTTTGTGACCATTGTTCCACTAAAAGGAAAACTATCTTCTCCATGATATGCCAATGGTGTAGAATTCCACAAGCTAGTTTTAATAATACCTACCGATTTAATTTCCCCATTTTTGGTTATAACTGGTCCAAGTTCAAAATTTTGCCCACCACTGCCAGTAATAATCGCTTTAACCTGTTTCGAATACCCATATCCACCGTAGGTCATAACAAGTTTCACAAGTCTATTATCTTTGGTTAATTCAGGTTTTGCAATGGCACCAGACCCTTTCCAGAAAAGGTGCCGATCTATAAATTTTACTGAATTCGCTTCTTTGAAATGAAGCAGTGATGAGCTTTTGATATATTTATTGTAAGGACTGAATGGAATACTATCGCTGTTTCTTGTTTGTTTATCCCACCATGTTTCAAAATTAATAAATTTTCCTTCAAATAATATCATGAAAGCGAGTCCTGCTGTAACAAGAACAAGTGCAGATAAAGCGGTGAGAATTTTTTTCATAAATCAATCAAATAAAGCAAAGATTATTAAGGCCAAAGATATCTTGTTTTTAATGATTTAACGAGATGAGAAGGAAAGAATGGTCCATTGTAGATTAATGCAGTGTAGAGTTGCAACAAAGATGCACCTGCATCGAGTTTTTTGTGAGCCGATTCTGTGTTGTGAATACCACCGACTCCTATAACCGGAAGCATGTTGTTTGTTTCTTTTGTAATAAATTTGATAATTTCAAGTGAATCTAGAGCGAGGGGTTCACCACTCAAACCCCCTTTTTCTAAAAAAGATTTTGGTTCACTAGGATATCTTTTTAAGGTTGTGTTGGTTGCAATGATTCCATCAATTTTGTTTTCTAGGGCTATTTGTATAATAGTTTCAAGACTGTTGTAATCTTCGTCTGGCGAAATTTTGATTAAACAAGGAAGCGGACGCTGAAAAGACTTGATTGAAAGCTGTTTGTTCAAAGATTGGAGACTTTTGAGAAGAGGGCTCAAAAAATCCTTTCGGTGTAGTAATCTCAAACCAACTGTATTGGGGGAACTAATGTTTATTGTAATATAATCAGCTTGGGGAGCTACATTTTTAAATGCGGAGAGGTAATCTTCTATAGCAAAATCAGGTGCGGTATTTTTTGCTTTTCCAATATTTATGCCAACAGGAGACATCCGAGAGCCCTTAGGATTATACTTACTTAATCTTTCAACAATTGCTTTAGATCCGAAATTATTGAATCCCATGCGGTTAACAAGAGACCTTTGATTTGGGTATCTGAAAAGCCTAGGTTTAGGATTTCCGGGTTGGGGATCAGGTGTAACAGTTCCAACCTCAATGTGACCAAAGCCAAGGGATGAAGAAATTCCTGAAAACATGGCATTTTTATCAAGTCCCGCTGCTAGACCTAAGCAATTTGGAAATTTAAGCCCAAAAAGAGAAATTTCATGCTTGGGAGTTTTTAAAATTTTACTAATACTTTTTCTTACAAACGGAAGTGTTTCTGCGAAGCCCAGCATATCACACGTCAGGTCATGTGCAGTTTCTGGATCTAGTTTAAATAAAAGTTTTCGAAAAAAGTGTTGGTAAATGATGTTCACAATGGATAGGAGATTTCAGTATCAATTTCAGTTTTGAAACAAGAGATAGCAAATTATTAAATTATACAAGAAAGTTGACAGATTTAAAAAACCACGATTTAGCCAAACCAATGAAAAAAACAGGACCTAGTTTAGATTGGTGTATTGTTCGCCTAGGAAAAGATGAGAAATGGTGGATAGACTCGATTAGCGATAAAGAAAATTGGGATACTGATGATCTCGGGATTATCGATCCAAAGCAATTTTTATATATTAATGAATTAATAGACTCCATGACGGAATTTGGTCTTGATTCTCAACTAGTTGATGAAGCCTTTTTCACATTTGAAATAGCAGAAGAGCTTGAAGGAGGCCTCATAAAATTACTCCGCGTTAGGGATTCTTTGCTCAAGGCAGAGGATATGCTCTTTGCATTACCCGATGTATTGGATGAAGAAAAAGGCCCGTATGCGGATTTTTTAAATCATATTTCCAAGGTTCGCGTATCAATGCTTAATGAGTTAATCGAATTTAATGAACCTTACACACAAGAAGAAATGGAAGAAGTTTTGGCAGAAAAGGAAAATAATGATTTCTTAGAAGCTAAACGCAGCCATTTCAGTGAGGAACTAATATCGATTTTGGAATTCGTTCCTGAAGGCTTTGCGATTGATTCTGATTTAGAAGAAGATGTAGAAAAATCTGCAGAAAAGGTAGAGGATTACTCTGATCTTGAAACTGATTTAGTTGAAGTTTCTGAAAAAGAAGAGAAGTTACTTCCTGACGAGGATTTGAAGTGGGAAGAAGAGGAGCGAGAGGAAACAACACCCTATGAAGGGGGTGCTCCAGACGAAAGCAAGTAATATCTACAGTGACTTTGCAATTCTCTCTGCAAAATAACTAATAATAATATTTGCACCTGCTCTTTTAATAGAAAGGAGTGACTCTAATGCACATGCATCTAAATCTAACCAACCTTGAGATGCTGCTGCCCAAATCCGAGAGTATTCCCCCGAAACCTGATAAGCAGCTATCGGGAGATTACATTCCTGTCTGGCAAGAGCAATAATATCCAAATATGGCTCCGCTGGCTTAACCATGAGGATATCTGCACCTTCCTGCATGTCTAAAAGTAATTCTCTTACCGCTTCCCGTGTATTACTTGGATTTAACTGGTATGAAGATTTATCGATTGGTTTTGATCGAGTAGATCCGATAGCATCCCGAAAAGGTCCATAATAAGCAGAGCAGAATTTGGCAGAATAAGCCATAATACCAGTATGCATACATTGGGCATTATCCAATGAATTTCTAATAGCGATTACCCGACCATCCATCATATCAGAAGGTGCAACAAGATCATAGCCAGATTCAGCCGCCAAGATAGAGGCTTTGGCTAAAACTTCTACAGTCTGATCATTTAAAACTTTACCGTGGTTATCAATAATACCATCATGACCGTGAGTTGTGTAGGGGTCTAATGCAAGATCACTGATTAAAAGAACCTCATTGCTTGCGGACTTAATTTTTTCAGCAGCAAGGTAAATAATAGAGTCAGGATTTAGAATTTCATCCCCTTTCTCCGACTTCTTACAATCCGAAATACAGGGAAAAATTGCAAAACTTTTAAGCCCAAGGTCTATCCATTTCTTAATTGGTTGATCGAGAGTATCAAGAGGCCACCTAAAAATTCCAGGCATTGATTGTATTGCCTCTGGTTTCGTAATTGAACCCGATACAAATACAGGGAAAATTAAGTCCGTTGTAGCAATTTTGTTTTCAGCAAGCATGTCACGCAGGATGACATTTTCTCGTAGGCGTCGTGGACGGTGGATGAATTCGTAGGGCATCTTAGGTTAGGTAATGGTTTTAAGATATAGTCGACAAGAAAGCAAATTATGAAAGAATGGATTTTAAACCACTATTATTTCAGCAAGTTTATCTACAAGCAATAAAACTTAGAAATGGGAATTGAGACAGTAATTGCATTTGTGCTCCTTTTTTCTGCTTTACTATCTTTCATACTGGAAAAAGTAAGTTTAGATGTTACAGCGATTTCGCTTTTAGCCTTAATTATGCTACTATCCAGTGCAGAAATTTTGACATATTGGCCATCCCTGAAAGAAGTGCTTTATGTATTCACGAACGAAGCTCCCCTTACGATTGCTGCGATGTTTGTAATTAGTTCTGCTTTAAATAAGAGTCGTGTTTTAGAGCAAGTATCAAATTATTTGCAGAAATTTTGCTCTCACGGATATCGTAAATTTATGCTAGTGTTATTGTGCTTAGTTGCCCTCGTTTCTGCATTCATAAATAACACCCCGGTGGTTGTAGTGTTGCTACCAGTAGTAATGGCATTGTCAAAATCCTTGGGAATTTCCTCTTCGAAAATGCTTATTCCTGTTTCATATGCCTCGATCTTCGGGGGCTGTTGTACATTAATGGGAACAAGTACTAATATTTTAGCGAGTGGAATAATGGGCGCAAATGATGTGTACCCTCAAATGGAAAATATGTCTATGTTTGAACTTTCCAAAATAGGAATTCCTTTGATGATCATCTCGTTACTTTTGTTGGTTTTATTTGGAAGAAAGCTACTACCTGAAAGGGAGGCGTTAAGTAGTATTATTTCGGAAATAAACAGCAAAGAGTTTTTAACTGAAGCTAGAATTCTTCCTAACTCCCCCATGATTGGAAAATCAATAAAAGAGTCGAAAATTAAAGAAATTCCAAGTGCTCGGGTTATTGATATTGTTAGAGGTAAAAACTCAATTTATGCTTTGCATGAACAATTAGTTTTTAAAGAGGGAGATAAGATTATTCTTTCCTGTAAACCAGAAGGCATAGTAGGAGCTAATGAAATTAAGGGATTAGATCTGTTTAGTCATGAAGAATTTGGAATAGAGCATTTATCTTCAAAAGAAAGTATTATGGTTGAGGGGGTAGTAAGACCCACATCCACTATACTTTCAAAAACAGTCCAAGAAGCAAATTTTAGGTCTCGGTTTAATCTTGCAGTCTTAGCTATACACAGAAAAGGAAAAAATGTTTATGATAGGATTGATTCAATTAGGCTAAAAACAAGTGACACGCTCTTGATCTTGGGTACGAAAGACTCGATCAATGAACTACGGAAGGAAGAAGATGTGATCTTACTTGATAATCCACCAGTTCCACTAGAAAATAGAAAATCGAAAGCACCCCTCGTTATATTTATTCTTTTGGGAGTGGTTGCCGTCGCTAGCATAGGAATAATTCCCATTTCTACAGCAGCAATAGCGGGAGTTGCCTTATTACTTTTAACAAAATGCGTGAAGCCATCTGAGGCTTATCGTTCAATAGAATGGAATATCCTTATTTTAATCTATGGTATGCTTGCTCTTGGCGTTACGATGAAGAAATCAGGTGCATCTGCCCTTATCGCCAAAACAGTAGAAGAGATATCTATCAACACTTTTTCACCAGAATTTAAGATTATTGGAATACTTATACTAATTTATGTTGTTACATCATTACTTACCGAAATATTGTCGAATAATGCGACTATTGTGATAATGGCACCTATATCCCTAGAGATTGCCCATCAAATGGAGATGGGGATGTATGATGCTAGAGCATATGTTTTAACTACCTGTATTGCAGCATCTGCTAGCTTTATGACCCCCATTGGTTATCAAACAAATACATTTGTATATTCCGTGGGTGGCTATCGCTTCACAGATTTTATTAAGGTTGGAATACTGTTTAACTTAATTTATTTCGGTGGAACAATTTGTCTCGTTTGTTGGTATTGGGGTTGGTTGTAAAGAATTTCCTATTAATAATATTAATCTTTATTAGCGAAAATAAGATAACAAACCCGAATTATCTTCAAGATAAATCGAGTTTAGATGCACGGACCTAGATGTTAAATTTGAAAGTTAAACAAAAAACTTATTCACACCTACAGCAATTGTGGGATTATATCTTTAGTTTTTAAAGGAACATACCCAAGGGTTATCAAGTAATGATTTACAATAAGTAACTGATTATTAGTATTTTAACAATGATTTTAAATCAATACAAGTGTCTGTTTTAAAGGAATTATTCCGAAGACCTTGATACAAGCAACTTGCTAATAGCAACTTGACGAGAAACAGGGGGGAAGGCAAAATAGAAGTCTTAATTATTTTAATAATATCAAACCTTTTAGAAGAACAGACTAAATCATTTCTATTAATTTTTCTAATAGCTAAAAGACTTCCCCCCTTAAATTTTATGGCAGAAAATACCGAAACAAAAGATGATACTAAGTACGATGCTTCAAAAATCCAAAAACTTGAGGGACTCGAGGGTGTGCGAAAGAGACCAGATATGTACATCGGGGACACCAACGAGAGGGGTTTACACCATTGCGTTTTCGAAATTGTTGATAATTCAATAGACGAATCCCTTGCGGGGTATTGTACTGAGATAACGGTAGACTTACATGGTGATGGTTCTTGCTCAGTTCAAGACAATGGAAGGGGTATTCCCGTTGATATTCATCCTAAGCACAATATACCTGCGCTCGAGCTTGTCCTTACAAATCTTCATGCTGGTGGAAAATTTGGGAAAGGTGCCTATCAGGTTTCTGGCGGCTTGCATGGAGTAGGGGCTAAGTGTGTTAATGCCGTATCGGAATGGTTTACTGCAGAAGTTCGTAAAGAGGGAAAGGTCCATCAAATGGAATTTTCGAGAGGAAAAACTACTCAAGAATTGCGAATAATAGGTGATTGCAAGTCTTCAGGCACAAAAATTACTTTTCTGCCAGACACTCAGATTTTCACTGATACACGGGAGTTCAAATTTGATCTTCTGGCCAAAAGGTTGCGTGAACTTGCATTCCTCAACCCAGGTGTACGAATAAAATTGTTAGAAGACAAAGGGGAGCGATCAGAAGAGTTTTATTTTGAGGATGGTATTAGCGAATATGTTGTGTATTTGAATCGAAATAAAAACTGTCTTATCGAAACCCCAATTTCTTTTTCAGGAGATGCCCCAGCAGAGACAGGTGATGGAAAAATCCTTCTTGAAGTCTCAATGACATACAATGACTCTTTTTCTGACCAACTTTATTCGTACGCCAATTCCATTCATAATGTAGAGGGAGGAACCCACTTATCTGGGTATCGAACTGCTTTGACCCGAGTGATTAATAACTATGCCAGGCAAAATGATTTGCTAAAAGAAAAAGATATATCCTTAACGGGTGATGATGTTAGAGAAGGACTTACAGCAGTTATTTCTGTGAAAGTTCCTGAGCCGAGATTTGAGGGACAAACTAAGACAAAATTATCTAATAGAGAGGTAGATGGAATAGTCCAAAAAATAGTTGGTGAAAGACTAAAGCACCATTTTGAGTTAAACCCCGCCGAAGCAAAAATTATAATTACCAAGGTAATTCATGCTTCCCGGGCTCGTGAAGCTGCAAGAAAGGCTCGTGAGACAGTTCGTAAAGGTGCTCTTTCAGGTGGTGGACTTCCTGGAAAACTTGCAGATTGTGCAGAAAAAGATCCATCCAAAAGTGAGCTTTATATTGTTGAGGGAGATTCTGCAGGTGGCTCTGCCAAGCAAGGTCGTGACAGGTTGACGCAGGCAATCCTTCCTTTAAGAGGTAAACTGCTAAATGTGGAAAAAGCACGCTTAGATAAAGTATTAAATAACGCTGAAATAAGAAGTCTTATAACTGCAGTTGGGACAGGCATTGGTGACCACGAAGGAGATGGATCTTTTGATGCAGAAAAAGCAAGATACCATAAGATTATCATCATGACGGATGCGGATGTAGATGGTGCTCATATAAGAACTCTTTTGCTCACGTTTATATTTAGGCAAATGAAAGGTTTGATAGAAAATGGCTACGTCTATGTCGCTCGGCCCCCTTTGTATAAAATAAAACGAAGAAAAACAGAACAATACATTCAGGATGATGCAGAACTTAGTAAGATTTTAATAGATTTAGGATGCGAGGACATCTTGCTTGAAAGACTTAATGATAAAAAAATATTTGAGGCTACTGAAATTGTTAAATTAACCGATTTATTCCTAAAAATTGAAATGATTGGGACAGGCCTTAATCGTTATGGATGCACTCTTACTAGATATTTAAAGCAATTTGATACGCAAAACCGAAAATTGCCAAGATTTTTGGCAAGAATCAGAACAGGGAATGATGAAGAGTTAAGGTTTTTTAAAGATTTAGATGCAAAGGCCGGATTTATGCTATCACAGAATATTTCTGAAGATGAATCAGAAGATACAATTTCTAGACAACTAGAGGATGGTGAAAATACAATAACTCAAAGAATTTCTCTTCATGAAATTTACGAATCTTTTGAACTGGAAAAACACTTAGCGACTGCTCTAGATCTTGGTGCCACATTGGAACTTTTTGTTGGAGGAAGTGTGGAGCATGATTTTCAGTTAAATTTCATCAACGACCCTGATGCTCAGTGCATACCAATTAACAGCATATCAGATTTTTTAGAAAATATTCGAAAGTTAGGAAGAAAAGGCCTTCAAATTCAGAGATACAAAGGTTTGGGGGAGATGAATCCCAAGCAGTTATTTGAAACCACGATGGATCCAGCAACTCGAAGTTTAATTAAAGTAGAAATTTCAGATGCAATTGCTGCTGACAATATGTTTACCATGCTGATGGGCGAAGAAGTAGCACCAAGAAGAGCATTTATTGAAGATAATGCACTTAATGTATCCTTTATAGACGCGTAACATTATGAATGAAGAAAACAAAGGTTTAATTTCTGGGAATATTAGTGAAATCATGCAGTCTGCCTATATCGATTATTCGATGTCGGTCATTGTGAGCCGAGCTTTACCGGATGTAAGAGATGGCTTGAAACCTGTTCAAAGAAGAGTTCTGTATGCGATGCTGCGAGAGGGATTGCTTCATAACAGAGCCTATGACAAATGTGCAGGTGTTGTTGGTGAGGTTTTAAAAAACTACCATCCCCATGGGGATGGATCCGTGTATGACACGCTTGTACGGATGGCACAACCATGGGTAATGCGTTACCCATTAGTTGATGGACAAGGAAATTTTGGGTCTGTTGACGGTGATTCTGCAGCGGCCTACAGGTACACAGAATGTAAGCTAACAAAGATCTCCGAAGAACTTTTAAAATATATCGATGAGGATACAGTTGACTTCATTCCCAATTATAAGGAAAGCTCAACTGAACCTTCAGTGCTGCCCTCTGCACTTCCAACTTCTATTGATGAACGGTTCTACGGGAATAGCAGTTGGAATGGCTACAAATATTCCTCCGCATAACTTAGGAGAATTGATTGACGCTGTATGTCAACTCATCGATAAGCCAAGTATTTCTATTGACGAAATTATGGAAATTCTTCCTGGGCCCGATTTTCCCGCTGGTGGAAGTATTTCGGGTAGATCTGGCATAAATTCTTACATGCATACGGGTAGAGGAATTGTAAGAATGAGAGGATCAATGCATGTTGAAGATCTGCCCTCCGGAAAACAACAGATCATTATAACCCAGATACCTTACAATGTAAATAGAGCGACATTAGTAACTCGAATCGCTGATCTTGTAAAAGATAAAATACTTGATGGTGTTAGCGATTTAAGGGATGAGTCAACTGAAACCACAAGAATTGTTGTAGAACTTAAAATGGGAGAAATAGAGCGTGTCACTATGAATAAGCTTTTTAAAATGACAGCTCTTGAGAGTAGTTTCGGAGTTATATTACTTGCACTTGATAAATTGCGTCCAAGGCAATTAAACATTAAAGAGGCACTTGAGTGCTATATAGAGCATCGTAGAGATGTAATCCTGCGAAGAACTAAGTTCCGCCTTCGAAAAGCCGAGGCTAGAGCCCATATTCTTGAGGGTTATAAGATCGCATTAGATAATCTCGATGATTTTGTGAAAATAATTCGGGCATCCGCGAACCGAAATGAAGCCAAAAATAGTTTAATAACTAAGTATTCCCTTTCAGACAGGCAGGCAAGTGCAATTCTAGACCTTAGGTTATACCAATTAACTGGTATGGAGCGCGAAAAAATTGATGCTGAATACCTAGAATTGATGGAACAAATCTCTGGATTTAAGGAAATTATTGAAAATGAATTTATTTTACTTTCAGTTATTAAAGACGAACTGTTATTGCTAAAGGAAAACTACGCTGATGAGAGAAAAACCATCATTACAGAAGCTGAAGGTGATGTAAGGATGGAAGACCTAATACCAAATGATGGATGTGTGGTAACCATAACGGATACAGGTTTTATTAAGCGCACACAAATAGAAGAATATCGCGTGCAAAATAGGGGCGGTAAAGGTGTAATAGGTACGGGACAAAAAAAAGAAGACCCTGTGAGTATTTTAAAAACATGCAATGCCCATGACACTTTAATGTACTTTATGAATAATGGCAGAGTGTATGTGGAAAAAGCTTATGAAATTCCCGAAGGAAGTAGAATTTCTAAAGGTCGAAATATTATAAACTTTTTAGACATGCAAAAAAATGAAACCGTTAAAGCTGTGATCGCCATCGATAGTTTTGAGTCAGAGGAATCCCTTGTTCTTTGTACCAAAAAAGGGGTTGTTAAGAAAACAAAAATTAATGCATACAGAAATCATCGAAAAGGAGGCATAATTGGTATTAACATTGATGAAGGAGATACAGTTCTTCAAGCATTGCGTGCAACGTCAGAAAATCACTTATTGTTTGTAACTAAAAATGGTAAAGGACTAAGATTTAGTTGTGATCAACTAAGAGATCAGGGCAGAGTTACTCGTGGGGTTAGGGGCATTCGCCTTAAAGAAACGGACGAAGTAGTAAGCATGCTCGTAGTTGAAGACGAAAAACTTTTATTAATTGCTGGTCGTAACGGTTTGGGCATTCGAACAAGGTTTAGTGCTTTCCTTCCAAATGGAGGAAATAATAATAACGAATTAAATGACGTTACGCCAAGGAAGAGAGGCGGACAAGGGGTAACAGCAATGAATACAGATGCAGTTTGTTCTGCCTTAAGTGTTGCAGAAGATAGTGAAATTTTAATGATTACCGCTCGCGGACAAGCAGTTCGTTGTCCCGTGCTAAACATTCGTGAAACAAATCGAGGATCTAAAGGCGTCAAACTGGTTAACCTAGATAAAAAAGATCAACTCACCGGTGTATCTGAAGTCATTGAACTGGACGAAGAGAATACACCGGATATTAATGCGGTTCTTGCTTTAGATGATGAAAAGTCAGAAGATACGGGAGATACTGAAGTGGTTACCGAAACAAGGCTCGATTAATTATACGAACATTTTATTTAAATTTATAGAAGTAATTAATCTTTTAGCCAAGTGATAGCAACAAAATGCATCATATAGCGGATTATGAAAGTTCACTTCAGATTCTGGAGAGTAATTTCTCACTTCATTGCTTACATGTTCTAAATTTAAAAACTCCTTAGATAAATTTTCTAGTTTATAGTTTTTGATTTGTGGATATAGTTTTTTGTATATAATCTCTGTATCAAGCCATGGACCCCATACTCCTGTTTTTGTAATATTGGTGTATGGCATCTCCTTCTTTAAAAAATTTTTCTCTGTTGTATGATGATGTGCCACCAAAAAATCATTTTTTTTTCTTAGAAATCTGTCAAGAATCACATCTCTTTTATCTTTGATATCAGTTTTTTCACATACATTAATAATTTTAAAGTCTTTAATTTCTAAATAACCAATCTGGCTGAATCCTAAGTCTAGCCTTCCTTCAAAATCAATTACAATACCATTACCATGCATAATGATGACTATTTAAGTTTTGAAGAATTTACTTCCTTTGCAGATTTTATATCTAACAAAGGAGCAGAAATAGCGTTATCGAAATACAACGGAAATTTTGGTAAATGGGATAAATTAGATGGTACTGTAGTTACTGAAGTGGATCTTGAAATTGAGACACTTATCAGAGGCGAAATTACTAATAAATATCCTAAGCATTCTATTCACGGCGAGGAAGAAGAAGATGTAAACAAAAATTCAGATTATCGTTGGATAATTGACCCTATTGATGGAACATTAAATTTCGCTGCTGGAATTCCTTTTTATGGAATATTGCTAGGATTATGTTTTCAAGGAAAAATAATCTATGGTTCTTATCGATTACCTTCATATAACAATATTTTCGTTTCTGGTGATGGTAGGACTTGTTGCTCGAATACTTTTATACCCGAAAAAAAAATTTCAAGTACTGATACTACAAACTCTCTTTTTTTGACGACTGATGAAGATAGGGTTTCTAGTTCGAAATATGCTAAGAATTGGAAAGAATTAAAAAAGGATTCAATTTCACGATCCTGGGGTGATTGTTTTGGTTACCATATGGTTCTAAGCGGAAAAGCGGATGCTATGTTAGATCTGAATTTAAAGGAATGTGACATATTGCCATTAATTCCAATTATTAAGGCTTCGGGGTATTCTATAATAAATCTATCTACAAAAAAGTATGTAGATTTAATAGTTTGCGACCCACGACTGGAAGAAAAAATACAAATTATTTTTAATTTGTGATAATGGAGCGGGCGAAGGGATTCGAACCCTCGACATCCACCTTGGCAAGGTGGTGCTCTACCAGCTGAGCTACGCCCGCGAAACAACCAATAATCGCTATTTATTTAAAAAGCTCAAGAAAATTATTTGTCTACAATTTAAAAATTAGCCGTTTTACTTGACAAAGTAAGTGTAAAATCTATTGTTGGCGGTTTTCTTTATTAACCCCCCATGCCCTCCGCCCATGTAGCTCAGTCGGTAGAGCGCGTCCTTGGTAAGGACGAGGTCGGCGGTTCAAATCCGCTCGTGGGCTCCATCTAATCATAAACAAGTCAAAAAATGGCCAAAGAACAGTTCCAACGCACTAAACCTCACGTCAATGTAGGCACCATCGGTCACGTAGATCATGGTAAAACAACTTTAACGACAGCGATTTTACACGCCCAAGCCAAGCAAGGTTTTGCAGAAGTTAAGACTTATGCTGATATTGCTAAAGGTGGCACAGTTCGCGATGCTTCCAAAATTGTAACGATAGCTGTTTCTCACGTTGAATATGAGTCTGCTAACAGACATTATGCTCACGTTGATTGCCCGGGCCATGCTGATTTTGTCAAGAACATGATTACAGGTGCAGCTCAAATGGATGGCGCTATTTTAGTTGTTGACGCAACGACTGGTCCTATGCCCCAAACAAGAGAGCACATTCTTTTAGCAAGACAGGTTGATGTACCAAATTTGGTAGTTTTTCTTAATAAATGCGATTTAATGTCTGGCGATGATGAAGAGCTTCTTGAGTTAGTTGACATGGAAATACGTGATCTTCTTAGTAAGTACGAGTTTGACGGTGATAATGCACAAATTATTCGTGGTTCCGCAACTAAGGCTTTGGATGATGATGAAGGAGAATTAGGTCTTGGTTCTATTCAAAAACTTATGGATGCTATTGACACTGAAATTGCTGAACCTGTTCGTGATGTTGATAAGCCATTACTCATGTCGGTGGAAGATGTTTTCACGATCACAGGTCGTGGAACAGTCGCAACTGGCCGAATCGAAAGAGGAATGGTTAAAGTTGGTGAAGAAATTGAGATTGTTGGACTTGGAGAATCTCGCAAGACTACCTGTACAGGTGTTGAAATGTTTCGAAAGGAACTTGGCCAAGGACAAGCCGGGGACAATGTTGGTATTCTGCTCCGTGGTATTGAAAAGGCTGATATCCAGCGTGGTCACGTTATTGCTGCACCAGGAAGTATTAAACCACATACAAAAGCCAAGGCTCAAATTTATGTTCTTAACAAAGAAGAAGGCGGTCGTCACACCCCTTTCTTTAAAGGATATCGTCCTCAATTCTTCTTTGGTACGGCTGATGTTACTGGCAATGTTGAGCTACCAGAAGGTGTTGAGATGGTAATGCCTGGTGATAATTTAGCTGTAGAAATTGATCTTCAGAAATCTATCGCCATGGAACCTGGTCAACGTTTTGCTATTCGTGAAGGTGGAAAGACTATCGGAGCAGGAAATATTTCAGAGATATTATAACCTGTTAAACTTTTAATACATATGTTGGGAGAATAGCTCAACTGGTAGAGCAACGGTCTCCAAAACCGTAGGCTGGGGGTTCGAGTCCCTCTTCTCCCGCCATATAACATAACAAATCTTGAATCCTTTCGCGAAAATACGTACTTTTTATAAAGAGACTATAGCTGAACTTACCAAAGCAAGTTGGCCATCATTTGGTGAACTGCGTGAGTCAACAATTGTTGTGATTGTTGGTGTTGTGATTCTTGGTTTTTTTATCTCAGTCTCAGATTTTTCTCTCTCAAACTGGGTTGAGCTATTTACAAACTTAGTTCGTAAAAGCTAATCCATTACCCTACCCCCCACATGAGTACAGATATGAAATGGTATGCACTTCAGTGTTTGTCGAACCACGAAGACAAGGTAAAGCGATACCTGAATAAGTACAAAGAGGATGATGAAGAATTTGCAAGTTGCTTAAAGGAAATTTTAGTTCCTATTGAAACAGTTTCTGAAGTCAAGAATGGTAAGAAAAAACAACGAGACAGAAAATTCTACCCAGGTTATGTTTTCGTAGAAATGAACCTCTTTGATGATCTTGGAAGTTTGAAAAAAGCTCCATGGTACAAGATTAAAGAAACAGATGGCGTTATCAACTTTATAGGGAAAGAGAATCCTACATCTTTAGCAAAAGATGAAATTGGCCGCATCCTTCGCCAAGTAGACGAGGCAGTTGGAAAAGAAGTACCAAAAGTTCAGTTCACTGTCGGTGAAGTGGTAAAAATTTTAGATGGACCCTTTTTAAATCTTACTGGTGAAATTGAAGATATTGATCCAGCTAAAGGTACACTTAAAGTGTCCGTTTCAATTTTTGGAAGATTTACGCCGGTAGAATTAGAATTCTGGCAGGTAGAAAAAGCAGACGAAGAATAGATTAGGAAAATTTTATGTCAAAAAAAGCAGTCGGACAAATTAAACTACAGTTACCAGCAGGTGCAGCTAACCCTGCCCCACCCGTTGGTCCTGCGTTAGGTGCCCAAGGTGTGAACATCATGGGTTTCTGTAAGGAATTTAATGCCAAAACCAAAGACCAATCCGGGTTGATTCTTCCCGTGGTTATTACGGTATATGCGGATAGATCCTTTAGCTTTATTTTAAAGTCTCCTCCTGCAGCTGTTTTGTTAAAGAAAGCAGCAGGCTTAGCAAAAGGTTCTGGAGTCCCCAACAGAGACAAAGTGGGTAAGGTTACTCGCGAACAAGTTCTGGAAATTGTAAAAACAAAACAAAACGACCTCAATGCAACTGATGATAATGCAGCGTGCCGTATTATAGAAGGTACGGCTCGAAGCATGGGAATTGAAGTTGTAAATTAATTTAATCATCATGAGCGCAAGAAGCAAAAGATACAAAAACACTTTCACAGAGAATCTTTCTGAAATTGATCTACCCCAAGCTATCGAAAAACTCTCTACTTTCGAAAAAGTTAAGTTTGATGAAACAGTTGAAATTTCTATGTCTTTAGGGGTTGATCCTAAACAGACATCTCAGGCTGTTCGAGGAGTAGTTAATCTGCCCCACGGAAGTGGTAAAGAGATTAAGGTTCTTGTATTTACTGAAAATCCTGAAGAGGCTGTTAAGTACGGTGCAGATTTTGCTGGTCTCGATGACTTAATAAAAAAAGTCAAAGATGGATGGATGGATTTTGATGTTGCTTTAGCTACAACCTCTGCAATGAAATCTGTCCGTTCAATCGCGCGGGTTCTTGGTCCAAGAGGGCTAATGCCTACTCCTAAAGCCGGAACTGTTACAGATGATGTGGCATCAGCCATTAAGGAAGTTAAAGCTGGACGCGTAGAATATAAAATGGATAAAACCGGTGCCATTGCTGTGGTTGTTGGTAAACGCTCTTTTTCTCAGCAACAACTGCAGGAAAATGCAGAAACTGCAATTGGTGCTATAACTTCTTCACGTCCTGAAGGATTTAAAGGTAAATTTATCAAATCAATATTCGTTAGCAGTTCCATGTCTCCTAGCGTTAAAATAAGCCTAACAGCTGCAAGTTAATCTATTATATGAGACCAGAAAAAGAATTCTTAGTAAAAGAAGCAGCTACCTTCATTGACAGCTCTAATTTTTTCTTTCTTACCGATTACAAAGGTATTGATGCTGAAGAAACAGGCGAGCTTAGGAAAGCATTGTCAGTTAATGGTGCCGAGTTTCATGTTGTAAAAAATTCATCATTAAAAATTGCTACCAAAGAAAAGGGTATAGACTTAGGCGATCATCTTACTGGTCACACCGCGATTGTTTTTGGCGGTGATGATCCCTCTGCTGTAGCGAAAGCACTCGTCGGGTATTTTAAAAAGACAGACAAGGTATCTGTTAAAGCTGGTGCACTTTCACAAAAGGTTTTAACTTCGGATGAAGTTAAGAAACTTGCAACGCTGCCTGGTCTTGAAAGTCTCAGAGCTCAAATGTTATCTTTACTCAATACTTCTGCCTCTCAACTGTTAAGTGTTATGTCTGCCCCATCTCGTGGGTTCGTAACCGTACTACAAGCGAAGGCCAAACAAGAATAATTTTCATTTTCGGACTCTGTCCGTTTTAACCCAAAACAATAACCGCCAACCTAGGAGAAATTAGGGGATATTCCCTTAAACACCGATAGGTACTAATCATATTCAGGCAAGGAGGATATTAATCATATGTCAGAAATAACCAAAGACCAAGTAATCGATTGGCTTAGCGGCCAATCCGTTATCGAAATAGCAGATCTTGTTAAAGATCTTGAAGAAAAATGGGGAGTCAGTGCAGCAGCTCCTGTAGCCGTAGCCGCCGCCGCTCCAGCTGATGGTGGAGACGCCGGTTCCGCTGGAGAAGAGAAAACTGAATTCGATGTCATCCTTCAAGAATTTGGAGGTAACAAGATTGCAGTCATCAAAGAAGTTCGCGCAATCACAGGACTTGGCCTCAAAGAAGCCAAGGAATTAGTTGAAAGTGCCCCAAAGCCCGTTAAGGAAGGTGTATCCAAAGACGAAGCCGAAGAGGTTCTTAAGAAGCTTGAAGCGTCAGGCGCTAAAGTAGAAATCAAGTAATGCTTATTACTTTGAGTTCATAATCTTTTACAAGCCGTATGGTTGCAATTCAACCATACGGCTTTTTCCATTTTTTTAATACATAACAGCATCTTAGATATGGCCTCCACCCAAAGACTTAATTTCGGTAAACTCCAAGAAGTTATCGATCCACCTAATCTTATTCAAAATCAAGTAGATTCATTCTATGATTTTCTTCAACGGGATGTCCCTTCTAGTCATAGGAAGCAGGGTGGATTAGAAGCTGTATTTCGGGAAGTTTTCCCAATCATAAGTTATGATGAAAAGTCACGACTAGAGTATGTAAGTTATTCGATAGGTGAGTCCAATTTGTCCGAAATGGACTGCATTGATCAGAACTGTACATATTCAGCACCTTTACAGGTAAAGCTTAGACTCAAGATGGAGCTTGAGGGACAAAGTAAACCTTTTTATTCTGAAGAAGAAATTTTCATGGGAGAGCTCCCTATCGTTACGGAGCGCGGATCATTCATAATTAATGGAGCAGAACGTGTTGTTGTTAGCCAATTACATCGATCTCCAGGGGTTAGTTTTGAGGAGTCTACCCACACAAGTGGTAAAACATTACACGGTTTTCGTATCATACCAGATCGAGGTACATGGATCGAAGCACAATTTGATCAGCATGATTTGCTTTATATTTATTTAGATAGACGACGACGTCGTCGTAAGTTTTTGATTACCACATTTCTTCGAGCTCTTTTAGACTCAGATCCTGAAAAAGATAAAAACTCAGATCAAAAAATAATCGAATTGTTTTATGACATTGAAAGTTTGTCGATAGACAAGCTCTTGAAAAAAGATAATGTTTCTAATTTTGTGCTTGTTGAGCCAATGTTTGATCGTACCAAAGGTCAAGTTTTAGCAAAAGCATTTGAACCGCTTACAAAAACTTACTTGCGTGCCTTCCAAAAGGCAGGCGAAACTAATCTTCGGGCAATTGATACGTCCGTTGATGATGGAGCTATAATCAGGTGTCTAAAAAAAGATACCACTAAGAATAAGGAAGAAGCATTAAAAGAAATTTATAAGAAGCTGCGTCCTGGTGAACCGCCAGAAAAAGCTAACGCTGAAGCATTAATCAAACGCCTTTTTCTAGATCCAAAGCGTTATGATTTAGCAAAAGTCGGTAGGCACATGCTTAATTTGAAATTAGGATTGGAAACTCCTCTCGAAGTCCGTGTAACAACTGTGGAAGATTTGGTTGCAGCAACGAGAAAGCTTACTGATCTAAAAAGAGGCAAAAGTAACGAAGAAAAAGCGAAGGAAGATGCCGGTTCTATTTTTGACATGGGTATCGATGATATTGACCACTTAGGTAACCGTAGAGTACGTACCGTAGGTGAGCTGCTTGCAAATGTATGTCGCAGCGGATTAGCTAGAACCGAAAGGGTTGTTCGCGAACGTATGACTTTGTACGATCAAGGCGTTGAATCTCTTACTCCTGGTAAGTTGATCAACCCTAAAGCACTTACTACTGTGGTCCGTGATTTCTTTGCACGTAGCCAACTAAGTCAGTTTAAAGACCAAATTAACCCGCTTGCCGAGTTAACTCATAAACGTCGTTTATCAGCCTTAGGGCCAGGAGGACTTAATCGTGAGCGTGCTGGTTTTGAAGTTCGAGATGTTCATCCAACACATTACGGAAGAATTTGTCCCATTGAAACCCCAGAAGGTCCAAATATTGGTCTTATTAATACTTTGTCTACTTATGCAAAGATTGACGAATTTGGTTTTCTTCAGTCCCCTTACCATCCTGTGAGCAAAGGGGTGGTTGATAAAAACCCGAAAAATGTAAAATACTTGAACGCTTTTGAAGAAGAACGCTTTAGAATTGCTCAAGCTAATACCGAAATTGATAAGTCTAGCGGTAAACTAACTGGTCGAGTGACTTGCAGGTATAGAGATCAAGTTGCGGAGTACGAGCCAAGCGATGTAAATTACATGGATGTTTCTCCCAAACAAGTTGTATCTGTCGCCGCCGGACTCATTCCTTTTATTGAACATGACGATGCTAACCGAGCGTTAATGGGTGCAAACATGCAACGCCAAGCGGTTCCACTCCTGCAGTCAGACTCTCCATTAGTAGGTACTGGCATTGAAAAGAAGGTTGCAGAAGATTCGAGAACAGTAACAGTTTCTGAATCTGAAGGAACTGTTGCCTTAGCGGATGGAAAAAGAATTGTAGTTTCAGATGATGGCACACTACCGCCGCGTTTCTACAAAGAACCAAGAAGCGATCATAAAAAAGGTATTTACTGTTACGACCTTAGAAAGTTTCTACGCTCCAATGCAGGTACCTGCTTCAATCAAAAGCCCATCGTTCGAAAAGGTGAAAAGGTAGAAGTTGGTCAAGCACTAGCTGATGGTGCCTGCACTGATCAGGGTGAACTAGCAATTGGGCGTAACATCTTAGTGGCATTTATGCCATGGAAAGGGTATAATTTTGAAGATGCCATTTTGATATCTGAGAAAATTGTAAAAGACGATATTTACACCTCAATTCATATCGAAGAGTTTGAAGTTACTGCTCGGGATACAAAACTTGGCCCTGAAGAGATCACTCGAGATATTCCTAATGCAGGAGAAGAGGCGTTAAGAAACCTTGACCATCTTGGTGTAGTTCGAATTGGTGCTGAAGTTAAACCCGGTGATATTCTGGTTGGTAAAATTACACCAAAAAGTGAAACCGATTTGGCACCTGAAGAGAAGCTATTACGAGCAATTTTCGGAGAGAAGGCTGCGGATGTTAAAGATAGTTCTTTGAAAGTTCCCTCTGGTACGCAGGGTATTGTAATGGATATAAAGATTTCCAGTCGTACAGATGCTGAGAGAGAGAAACTGACACCATCTGATTTAAGAAGACAAATGAAGCAGATTAAAGAAGATTTCCGTACTCAAACGGAAGACCTTCGTGCTCAACTTACTGAGTCATTATCCAATATCTTATTGGGGGAAAAGATTCCTTTGAATGTTACTAACTCTGAGACAGGTGATATTATAATACCATCTAACCGAAAGATTACTAAAACTTTATTGCGCAGGTTGGCCTCGGTTCATCGTTTTATTGAGATTCCCCCCTCCCCTGTCAGAATTAAAGTTTTCGAGATTATTGAGAGTTATGAATCAAAATTTTCAGATTTAGAAGACGATTGTAATCGTAAAATAGAATCTATTGAACAAGGAGACCCAATAGATCAAGGTGCCATCAAGAATGTACGCGTATTTGTTGCCAAAAAACAAAAAATGCGTGTTGGTGACAAAATGGCCGGTAGACACGGAAATAAAGGTGTTGTGGCTAAAATTGTTGCTGAGGAGGATATGCCCTTTCCTTCCTGATGGAACTCCAATTCAAATATGCTTGAATCCACTTGGAGTTCCAAGTCGAATGAATGTAGGTCAGGTTTTAGAAACTCACTTGGGTTGGGCCTGCCACAAATTAGGTTTGAAAGTGGCAACACCTATTTTTGACGGTATTCCAGAATCACGAATTCAAGAATATTTAAAAGAGGCCGAGCTGCCCGACACTGGTAAGTCTATACTATTTGACGGATGTACCGGTGAAGCCTTTTACCAAAAGATCGTTGTGGGCTACATGTATATGCTCAAATTAAATCACTTGGTTTCAAGTAAAATTCACGCTAGAGCTGTAGGACCATACAGTCTTATAACCCAACAACCTTTGGGAGGAAAAGCCCAATACGGTGGGCAGAGATTTGGGGAGATGGAAGTTTGGGCATTGGAGGCTTATGGTGCAGCTTACACACTTCAGGAGATATTGACGGTTAAATCTGATGATGTAGCAGGTCGGACGAAAATCTACGAATCTCTTGTTAAAGGTGATAATTCACTACAAGCAGGAACGCCTCAATCATTTAATGTTTTGATGAAAGAAATGCAAAGTCTCTGCCTCGATATTCGGGTCAGAGGTGAAGATGCCTTATAATCAAATCACTTCCACAATATTTAAAAAATTAAAACAGAGAAAGTAACCCATGAGTATTGAAGCAGTAAGCGAAGCACTAGGCGTAGAAGTAGGTCCAATGGACAAAGTATCAATAACAGTCGCATCTCCAGATGTAATTCGTTCTTGGTCCAAGGGAGAAGTAAAAAACCCTGAAACGATCAATTACCGTACCTTTAAACCGGAACCGGGTGGGTTATTCTGTCAAAAGATATTCGGCCCAGTTCGTGATTATGAGTGTGCTTGCGGTAAGTATAAGAGAATTAAGTATAAAGGCGTAGTTTGTGATCGTTGTGGTGTTGAAGTTACTGTGTCTCGTGTTCGTCGTGATCGCATGGGTCACATAGAGTTAGCTGTTCCAGTATCCCATATTTGGTTTCTGAAAAGCATGCCATCTCGCTTGGGTTTATTGTTGAATATGACCGCAAAGAGTTTGGAGCGAGTACTGTATTATGAGCAGTACATGGTTACGGACCCAGGGAATACCCCTTTAGAGGAAAAGCAACTACTCTCCGATAAAGAATTTAGGGAAGCCCAAGACGAATTTGGAGATGAATTTGAGGCCAAAATGGGAGCCGAAGCAGTTCGTGATGTTTTAGGGCGTATTAACCTAGAAGATGAGCTCGAGGATTTGTATGACCAGATGCATGAAACTAAGTCTAAGCAAATTAAAAAGAAATTAGCTAGCAGGTTGAAAGTAACTCAAGGCTTTCTTAAATCAGGAGCATCTCCTGAGTGGATGGTTTTAGATTCGATTCCTGTTATACCACCTGACCTTCGCCCTCTTGTTCCTTTAGAAGGTGGCAGATTTGCAACTAGTGATTTAAATGATCTCTACCGAAGGGTTATTAACCGTAATAACCGATTAAAAAATCTTCTTCAGTTAAAGACGCCTGATGTAATTATTCATAATGAAAAGCGGATGCTTCAAGAAGCGGTGGATGCACTTTTTGATAATGGTAGACATGGTCGTGCAATTACTGGTTCCGGTAATCGAGCCCTTAAATCTCTTAGCGATATGCTCAAGGGAAAACAAGGGCGTTTCCGTCAAAATCTTCTAGGAAAACGTGTCGATTATTCTGGTAGATCTGTTATCGTAATCGGACCTGAATTAAAGCTTCATCAGTGTGGTATCCCAAAGAAGATGGCACTCATTTTGTTTGAACCATTTATTATCAGAAGGCTCAAAGAATTGGGATTTGTTCATACAGTCCGCGGAGCCCGCAAAATGATTGAAAGTCGTTCACCAGAAGTTTGGGATATTCTGGAAGAAGTTACCAAAGGACATCCGGTCTTGTTAAATCGTGCCCCTACTCTTCACCGATTATCTATTCAAGCTTTCGAACCTGTCCTAATTGAGGGAAATGCAATTCGTGTACACCCTTTAGTTTGTACAGCTTACAATGCTGATTTTGATGGTGATCAAATGGCAGTTCATGTTCCTCTTTCTGTAGAAGCGATCATGGAGGCAAAGTTGTTGATGATGGCAACTCACAACATATTCTCACCCTCAAGCGGAAAACCTATTCTTACTCCTTCGCAAGACATTGTTTTGGGTTCCTATTATTTAACTATGAACCCAAAGGGTGATATCCCGGCTGAAGATAAAAGACTTCCACTTATTGCATCCTTAGAAGAAGCCCTCAGTGCATTGCAGGAGGGAGTTCTTAAACTTCATGATTGGATTGACTTAGCAAACCCTGATAAGGGAAATGAAACCCAATTCGGATTGTCTAAGAGATCTGTTATCCGTACCACAGTCGGACGTGTATTATTTAATACAATTTGGCCGTCTGAGCTTGGGTTCTTTAATGCACCAGCACTCAAGGGTGATTTAGGTAATCTAATCCTTGAAACTTACAAACTTTTGGGCAAACCTGATACGATAGAATCCCTTGATCGTCTCAAAGAAATGGGTTTCGATATCGCTACGAAAGCAGGTATTTCCATTGGTATTTTCGATATGATTATACCACCTGAAAAACAGGACAGGATAGAGGTCGCTCGTAAAGAAATTGACAAGATTGAAGACCAATTTCGTAAAGGTATTATTACTCGCGGAGAAAGACATAATAAGATTATTGATGTTTGGACTTCAGCTACCGATGACATTGCTAAGGAGGTATTTAATTGTTTAGATGAAAACCTAGGTAAGGATACGATTAACCCTGTCTATTTGATGATGGATTCAGGTGCACGTGGTAATCGCCAACAAGTGAGGCAACTCTGTGGAATGCGTGGCCTTATGGCTAAGCCTTCTGGTGAAATCATTGAGCAACCTATTTTAGCATCTTTTCGTGAAGGCCTTTCCGTTCTGGAATATTTTATGTCAACCCACGGGGCAAGAAAAGGTCTCGCGGACACAGCTTTAAAAACTGCAGATGCTGGTTACCTAACCAGAAAATTATGTGATGTAGCAATGGATTGCATCATTACTTGTAAAGATGATGGACGAAGGGATGGAGTCGTTAAGAAAGCAATTATGGAGGGTGATAATGAGGTCGTGCCTTTGCGTGATCGTTTAATTGGCCGCTATTCTGCCGAGGATATTTTTGACCCCTCAAACCCGACTGAATTACTAATCGCCGGAGGTTCTTTAATTACTGAGGAAATGGCAGATAATATTGATGCGTTGGGAATTACCCGCCTGCGAGTTATGTCTCCACTTTCTAGTAGAATAAAAAATGGACTTACGGCGTTTGAGTACGGAATTGATCCATCTACTAATAATTTGGTTAAACAAGGATCATCGGTTGGAATTATAGCCGCACAGTCCATTGGAGAACCAGGTACTCAGTTGACTATGCGTACTTTTCACATTGGGGGCATTGCTAGTGCCGGCCGAGAAGATCCTGTAATAAATGTCCGAAAAGCTGGAAAATTAAGTTTTAAAGGACTACGTCTTGTTACTTTAGCGAATGATCAACAGGTTACGCTCAACAAAACTGGTTCTATCCAAGTTTTGGATCAGGATGATCGTATTGTTGACGACTACCCAATTCCAGCGGGTGCTCTTCTCCATTTCAAGGACGGCGAAGATGTCAAAGAAGAAGCTTTGTTAGCACAGTGGGATCCCTACAACATCCCAATTTTATCTGAAAAGAAGGGTGTAATCGCTTTTGAAGATATGTTACCTGGCGTTACCACAAAGGTGGACAGAGATGCATCTGGTGGACGTTCAATGGTAGTCATCGAGCACAAAGAAGACTTGAATCCGCAAATAATTGTTAAAGATAGCTCTGGTAATCCATTGGCCACTTACTCCGTTCCCACAGGGGCCCAAGTTGCTGTTGATGAGGGCACGAAAATTGATGCAGGTTCAATTATTGCCAAAACGCCAAGGCAAGCTTCTAAAACACAAGACATTACCGGAGGATTACCTCGAGTTGCTGAACTTTTTGAAGCACGAAGACCTAAGGAAGGTAATGTTGGACAAATGGCAAAAATTGATGGGATTGTTTCCGAAGCTGGCACATTGCGCTCCAAAAAGAGACTTCTAGTAACCAACGAAGAATCTGGCCAAGTTGAAGAACATCTTATTCCACATGGTAAGCATGTTTTAGTACAACCTGGTGATTACGCACAAAAAGGACAGCTTATTACAGAGGGAGCAAAAGATCCTCATGAAATTCTTGAAATCTTGGGACCATCCGCAGTTCAAGAATACCTTATTGAAGAAATTCAGAAAGTTTATCGCCTTCAAGGTGTTACAATTAACGATAAGCACTTGGAAGTCATCATTTCCAGGATGTTATTCAAAGTAAGGATAACAGATACAGGTGACACTGATTTCTTCTGGGGCGACCAAATAGATCGCTTTGCTTTTATGGATGCCAATGAACAGATTTCTGAAAAAGGTGGTAAACCTGCTGAAGGTGAACCCATATTGCTTGGAATTACTAAGGCATCGCTAGAAACTGATAGTTTTATTTCTGCTGCTTCATTTCAAGAAACTACAAGAGTGTTAACAAATGCCGCAACTCTCGGCAAAGTTGATGAACTTAAAGGTTTCAAAGAAAATGTAATCATGGGGCACCTTATTCCTGCTGGAACAGGCTTACCCAAGTGGAGAAAACTTAAGATTGATACGCTTGGTTCTACTCCAGTTGAGGCGGCGGCATCCTAATAGTTTTGTTTTTTCTAATTTAATACTTGAGCTCTTTTAAATTTATGTTACTACTAATCGCTTTACCCAATTTTTCTACTCCATGCCCACTATAAATCAACTAGTTCGCAAAGGTAGGCGCTTACAAAAGGCTAAGACCAAATCACCTGCCCTTAAAGCTTGCCCATTCCGTCGCGGTGTCTGTGTCCAAGTCACTACCCGTACACCGAAAAAGCCAAATTCAGCTATTCGTAAGGTTGCTAAGGTACGTCTTACAACAGGGCATGAAGTGATTGCTTACATCCCAGATGAAGGGCACAACCTCCAAGAACATAGTATAGTTTTACTCCGCGGAGGTCGCGTTAAGGATTTGAACGGTGTCCGTTATCATATTGTTAGAGGCACCCTTGACTGTCAGGGAGTAGAAAAAAGAAGACGCAGTCGCTCTAAATATGGCGTTAAAAAACCTAAAAGTTGATTGATATGTCACGCAGAAGACAAGCAAACAAAAGACCTGTAGCGCCTGATCCTTTACACGGTAGCCCTTTAGTGGGTTGTTTAATAAATGCAGTAATGTTCAGTGGGAAAAAATCAGTAGCCCAGCGCATTGTATACGGTGCGATTGAGAAAATGGCTGAGAAGCTTGAAAAAGGCAATCCAGTTGATCTCGTACTGGGAGCTCTTGAAAACATTCGCCCTAAAATTGAAGTAAAAAGTCGCCGTGTTGGTGGTGCAACTTATCAAGTACCAATTGAAGTTCCTTTTGAAAGACAACAAAGTTTAGCCTTCCGTTGGGTTGTCAAGGCTGCGTCTGCTCGCAAAGGGAATGCTATGTCTGATTCTTTAGCCAATGAACTTATTGATGCATATAACAACACTGGTTCCGTTGTCAAAAAGCGTGAAGAAACACACAAAATGGCTCAGGCAAATCGTGCATTTGCTCATTTACGCTGGTAAATTTTAATCCATGAACGACAACACTCAATTTTCATCTGCTAATGCTGCTGACAGACCTGCAGTTCTAGAGCACACCAGAAATATTGGTATCGCTGCACACATTGATGCCGGTAAGACAACCTGCACTGAAAGAGTTCTTTTCTATTCTGGTGTTGTTCACAAAATTGGTGAAGTACATGAAGGTAATGCCACAACCGATTGGATGGAGCAAGAACGTGAAAGGGGCATTACAATCACTTCGGCAGCTATTTCTTGTGGTTGGACCACAGCTGAAGGTCCAAACGCTGGTATCCCGCACCGAATCAATATCATAGATACGCCAGGTCACGTTGATTTTACTGCTGAAGTGGAGAGATCACTCAGAGTGTTGGACGGTGCTGTTGCGGTGTTTACTTCTGTTGAAGGTGTACAACCTCAGTCCGAAACAGTTTGGCGACAAATGGACAAGTACAATGTTCCGCGCCTTGGTTTTATCAACAAGATGGATCGAATGGGGTCTGATTTTCTTGCAGCGATTGCAACAATGCGTGATAAACTTGGCGCAAATGCCCACCCGCTTTACTTAGCCATCGGTGCTGAAGATCAATTCAAAGGCTTGGTTGATCTAATTAAAATGGTTGCATACATCTATGATGAGACAGATGTTTCTGGCGTTCGTTTTACCACCGAAGAAATTCCTTCTGACTTATTGGATCAAGCAAAAGAGTATCGCGAGTCATTAATTGAAGCAATTTCAGACTTTGACGATGATATTGCTAATAAATACCTGGAAGGTGAAGAACTTACTGAAGACGAAATTAAACTTGGTATCAGAAGAGCAACACTTTCACTAAAATTTGTTGGTGTAATTCCTGGTAGTGCATTCAAAAATAAAGGTGTGCAAATGTTGATGGACGCCGTAGTTGATTATCTACCTTGTCCGTTAGATCTTCCACCTATGAAAGGTGAGGACTCTGACGGCACTGAAGTAGAGGTTGCACCCGATGATTCAGCTAAGGTCGCCGGTCTTGCATTTAAATTGATGACTGACCCGTATGTTGGTAAACTTGTTTTTTATCGAGTTTACCAAGGAACCCTCCGTAAGGGTACCCCTCTCTACAATCCTCGTACGCGTAAAAGTGAGCGCGTTTCACGTTTAATGGTCATGAAGGCCGATACTCGTGAAGATATTGAGGTAGCTCACTCAGGTGATATTTGTGCACTTATCGGTGTTAAAGATGTCGCAACCGGAGACACCTTAGCAGTCAAAGATTTAGACATACGCTTGGAACCCCCAAGTTTCCCTGAACCAGTTATATCCATGTCTATCGAGCCTGCAACTAAGGCAGATCAAGAAAAAATGGGCATTGGATTACAAAGGCTTGCCGAAGAAGATCCCACATTTGGTTTATCTACCAACGAAGAGACAGGTCAGACAATTATCGCTGGGATGGGTGAGTTGCACCTCGAGATAATCCGTGATCGTCTGTTTAGAGAATTTAAAGTTGAAGCCAATGCAGGCAAACCTCAAATTGCGTATCGTGAAACAATGCTATCCGGTTCAGATGGCAATGGTAAGTTTATCAGGCAATCTGGTGGTCGTGGTCAGTATGGTCATGCTGTAATAAAACTTGAACCATTAGAAAAAGGTAAGGGTGTCGAACTTGAAAACAAAATTGTGGGTGGTGCTATTCCCAAGGAGTACATCAAACCTACATTTGACGGTATTAAGGAAGCGGCACTCAGCGGTGTTGTTGCCGGTTACCCTGTTATTGATTTCAAAGTCACTTTAATTGACGGTTCTTTTCACGATGTCGACTCATCTGAAATGGCATTTAAAATGGCTGGTATTTTTGCTTTTAAAGATGCAATGCAAAAAGCTACCCCTATTCTTTTAGAGCCTATAATGAAAGTTGAAGTATCAACCCCTGATGAATATCAAGGTGAACTTATGGGAGACCTTAATCGCCGTCGTGGTCAAATTCAGGGAATGGAAACCAAAGGTAAAGTTTGTATTCTAGATGCCTTTGTTCCTCTTGAAAACATGTTTGGATATTCTACAGACATGAGATCTCTCTCTTCCGGAAGAGCAGATTATTCCATGACACCTTCCCATTTTGAGCAAGTGCCTCAGAATTTAGTAAAAACCATTGTTGAAACTTTATCTCGCGAACCAGCGAGAACCTAATTTACATGAACGGACAACGTATACGCATAAAACTTCGTGGTTTTGACTACAGGGTGATTGATCAATCAGCATCCGATATTGTCGATACTGCAAAACGTACTGGTGCACGAGTTGCCGGACCAATTCCAATGCCAACTCGCATCGAGAGGTACACGGTCAATCGTTCGCCCCATGTTGACAAGAAATCAATGGACCAATTTGAGTTACGCACTCACAAGCGCCTCATAGACATTATCGAACCAACAGTCCAAACTGTTGATGAACTAAAAAAACTTAATTTACCAGCTGGTGTAGAAATTAACATCAACGTTTAAAACCATTTAATATTAACCTTTAAAGCAGGTTCAAACGGCGTAAGCCACCTGCCGCTTAAAGCAATGAATCTAGAACTATTAGGAAAAAAACTTGGGATGACCCAAGTGTATGACGAGGACAATAACCTTGTACCTGTCACTATTATCGAAGCGGGCCCATGCCCTATTCTTCAAGTTAAGTCCCCGGACATTGATGGCTATTCAGCTGTTCAAATTGGTTTCAACCCTCAGGGCAAATCTCCAAATAAGTCAAACCGCTGTGCTAAGGGACATGCCAAAAAGGCAAGTGCTGATTCCCAGCAAGTATCACGTGAGTTTCGTTTGCCTGATGAACATGATTACAAATTAGGCTCAATATTAACGGTAAATGACTTCAAAGACATCATTACTGTTGATGTTGTATCAATTACCAAAGGCAAAGGCTTTCAGGGTGTAGTAAAACGTTGGAATTTTGCTGGGGGTCCTGCATCTCACGGTTCAATGTTTCACCGTCGTGGTGGTTCTTATGGTTTATGTCAGTGGCCTGGTCGTGTATTTAAGAATAAAAAAATGCCTGGTCATATGGGTAATGTGAGTCGTACTACTCAAAACTTAAAAGTGGTTAAAATACTTTCCGAAAAAAATCTTGTTATGATTAAAGGTAGTATTCCTGGTCACAAGGGTTCCGTGTTATCAATTCGGGTCGCGAAAAAATCCAAATCCTCTAACTAATTGTTACAGATGAAATTTGAATTATTTAATTCCGACGGTACTTCTTCAGGTGAGAAAGCTATTGATAACTTTCCAACTTTTGATGGAGATAAAGGTGTAGATGCTCTTCGGCAGTCAATTATTGCTGTTCATGCAAACAAAAGACAAGGCAATGCCTCTACCAAACTTCGTTCAGAGGTTGCCGGTTCTGGTAAGAAACTATATCGACAAAAAGGTCTTGGAGTAGGTCGTGCTGGTGATAAAAAAGCTATTCAGCGAAGAGGCGGAGGTGTTATTTTTGGTCCACGTCCTCGTTCATACAATCAAAAATTAAATAAGAAAATAAAGCGTTTAGCTTTAGGACGTGCACTTTTTGAGCAAGCTGAATCAAGCAGCATTTGCTTGATCTCAGACTGGACAATTGAGAAACCCAAAACACATCTTTTCAACTCTTTACTTAAGAAGATTACTCCTAATTCCAAGAAGATTCTTGTAGTAGCTGACACTTTTTCGAATGATGTATCCCTCGCTGCTAGGAATTTATCCTTCGCTAGGATTTCAACTTCTGACAATCTTGCGGCAATTGATATTGTACAAGCCGATAAGATAATCTTTAGCGAAAGTGGATTGGACTCTTTAATTTCTAAATACAACAAGGAGAAAGTAGCATGAAGGAGTCAGTAACAATTATACAGGAGGCTTTATTAACAGAAAAGGCTTCCATGCTTTCAGCTAATCTTAATCAGTATGTTTTTTCTGTTTCTAAGTTTTCAACGAAACAAAACATTAAAGACGCTATAGAAAACACTTTTAACGTTACTGTGCTTAAGGTGAATACACTTAATGCTAAGCCTAAAACCAAGCGTGATCGTATGAGAAAAAATCGTCTTGGCAAAACTACTGCGACAAAGAAAGCAATTATTACGCTCAAAGCTGGCGATAGTATTGACCTTGCCTAATTCATTACCCGGGAATTAAGAACATGCCAATTGTACAACAAAAACCTGTCACACCTTCCGGAAGGTTCTACTTTAAAAATAAGGTTGAGCTTTCAGATAAGCGTCCTGAAAAGGCACTAACAAAAGGCCATCATAGAAAAAAAGGTAGAAATACTTACGGTCGGATTACTTCAAGACGTCGTGGTGGTGGTCATAAAAGACTTTACCGTCAAATTGATTTTCGTCGCGAGAGACTTGATGAGGCTGCAACTGTTGTTTGCTTTGAATATGATCCTAATAGAACGGCTAATCTTGCTCTTCTTGAATACTCTGATGGTGTAAAGGCTTACATCCTCGCTCCTTCTTCCCTTGTCGAGGGTGATAAGATAGTAAGTTCTTCTGGCAAAGTTGATTTTAAACCTGGCAATGCGATGCCTTTAAATCAAATTCCATACGGAACAAAAGTCCATTGCGTAGAAATGCTTCCTGGTGCTGGAGCAAAAATAGCACGTTCAGCCGGTTCTGAAGTTCGCTTAATTTCAATCGATAATGGGTATGCTTCTTTAAAACTGCCTTCCGGAGAAATTCGGATAGTCAAGGAGAACTGTCGGGCAACAATTGGTTCTGTTGGGAATAGCAGTCACCAAAAGTCTACAATAGGAAAAGCTGGTCGTAACCGCTGGAAAGGTCGTAGACCAAGAGTTAGGGGTGTAGCTATGAACCCCGTAGATCACCCAATGGGCGGTGGTGAAGGTCGTACATCCGGTGGCGGTCACCCCTCATCTCCTTGGGGTCAGCTATCTAAAGGATTCCCAACTCGTAAAAAATCGAAACCATCAAATTCACAAATTCTCGTTAGGCGTAATGGCAGACGGATGAAGTAACTAAGGTATCATGACACGTTCAATAAAAAAAGGCTTCTTTGTAGACCCTGGTTTAATGAAGAAAGTTTCAACAGCGCAGAATACGGGTGACAGAAAACCCATCAAAACTTGGTCTCGTCGTTCGACAATTACACCTGATTTTGTTGGTCTTAACTTCACAGTGCACAATGGTAAGAGTTTTCTTCCTGTTTATGTTACGGAAAACATGGTTGGCCATAAGTTAGGTGAGTTTTCTGCCACTCGTGTTTTCAAATCCCACAATCCGCACACACAAAAATAGTTTTCTTATGGAAATAAAATCACATTCAAAATACATGAGAATATCTCCAAAAAAAGCACGAGAAGTTGCTCGTGTTTTGCCGGGTAGAAAAGCATCAGATGCTGTCTCTCTATTAAAATATATACCCCGAAAAGCTGCGCGTATGTTTGATAAGACTTTAAAATCAGCAATGGCAAATGCTGAAAATAATTTAAATCTAAGTGCGGACGACTTGTTTATCAGTGAAGCGATCGTAGACGAAGGACCGGCACTTAAAAGATTTCGACCCTGTGCTCGTGGATCGGCTCATCCTTACAAAAAAAGAATGAGTCATTTACGCATAACTCTTTCAGACGAGGAATAATTATGGGACAAAAAGTAAATCCAATTGGCTTTAGGCTTGGTGTTCGTCGTAACTGGAGTGCTCGTTGGTATGCCAATAAGCATGATTATTCCAAGTTTCTTGAGGAAGATAATATGATTCGTGGTTTTCTTGAAAAGAAACTCCGTTTTGCATCTGTTCCGCGAATAGTTATTGAACGTGCTTCGACTCGTACACGAGTCACTATTTGGACGGCTCGCCCAGGTATTGTTATCGGTCGTAAAGGCCAAGAGTTAGATTCATTGCGCGACTCACTCAACCGTACGGTTGGAAAAGATATCAGGCTTGAGATCCAAGAAATTAAGAAACCCGATTTAGTTGCTTCTTTGGTCGCTGAGAATGTAGCTTTACAGCTAGAAAGAAGAATTGCTTTTCGTCGTGCTATGAAAAAGGCAGTTCAAACCACAATGTCTATGGGTGCTGAAGGCATTAGAATTCAGTGTGCTGGCAGACTTGCTGGTGCAGACATCGCAAGGACCGAACAACTGCGAGAAGGCAGAGTTCCTCTTCATACGTTACGCGAAAACATTGATTACGGTTTAGTTGAAGCTAATACGGTTTACGGAATTATCGGAATCAAATGTTGGATATGCCTCAAAGACGAAGACAAATTATTTTAATTTTCACTTTTTTTAGTTATGCCAAAGTTACTACCATCACGCACTAAATTCCGCAAAGTACACAAAGGTCGTGTGCGCGGAGTCGCCTCAAAGGGTAACACTGTATCATTCGGTGAATTTGGAATACAGTCTCTCAGCAGAGGTAGAATGACTTCCAACCAAATCGAAGCCGCTCGTGTTGCTATCAATCGACACCTTAAACGAAAAGGTAAGGTCTGGATTCGTGTTTTTCCTCACAAACCGGTTACAAAAAAACCAGCTGAAACAAGGCAGGGTAAAGGTAAAGGTCCGGTTGATCATTGGGTAGCTGTTATTAAGCCTGGCCATGTCTTATTTGAGATTGCTGGTTGTTCTTTGACCCTGGCTCGTGAAGCTCTTGGTTTAGCGGATGCCAAACTCCCTTTTCGCTGTCGTTTAGTAACTAGACATCAAAGCTACTAATATTATGAAAATTTCAGAGATAAAAGATATGTCAGAACCCGAGCTAAACAAAAAGTTTAGGGATTTGGGTGACGAACTCCTTCAACTTCGTGTTCGGAAGCAAACTGGACAAGTTGAAAAACCCCACCTCCTCAAGTCTATCCGCCGTGATCGTGCTCGGGTTATGACTGTTTTGCGTGGTCAAAAACAATCTACAAACTAAGATCATGACAGAAGAAAATTCCAGAAATAACCGTAAGGAACTTGTTGGTTTTGTTCGTTCCAAGACTGGTGACAAATCCGTAAAGGTTGTTTACGAATATAAAATTCCCCACCCTCTTTATAAAAAAGAGATTCGAAGAAAAACGACTGTTCATGTTCATGATAGCAACAATGACTCAAATGTGGGGGATAAAGTTAGAATCATGGCAACGCGACCTGTCAGTAAATTAAAAAGATGGCGAGTTGTAGAAGTTCTCGAAAAAGCTCCAACTTTATAACATTACCATGATCCAATTACTTAGCAGACTAGAAGTAGCCGATAATACTGGTGCAAAAAAAGTTCGTATGATTCGTAGACTTGGTCAAAACAAGAAAACAGCTTCTATCGGTGACATTATTGTTTGTCACGTTAAGGAGTGTACGACAGAAGCATCCGTAAAAAAAGGAACAGTAGTTCGTGCCGTTGTTGTACGAACTCGTTCTCCCATGCGTCGCAGAGATGGCAGCTATGTTCGATTCGATGAAAATGCAGTTGTCATTGTTAACAACGATGGAACACCAAAGGGAACTAGAATATTTGGTCCAGTTGCCCGCGAATTGCGTCAAAAGTACATGAAGATCATATCCCTAGCCCCGGAAGTTTTATAATATGTCTAAGTCATTAAAAAAAGGCGTTGAAGTCGAAGTGATTGCTGGTGACCACAAAGGTAAAAAAGGTAAAATATTACAAGTATTTCGCTCCAAAAACCGAATTATTGTGGAAGGTGTTAATTTGATAAAAAAACATGAGAAAAAATCTCAAGACAATCCTCAGGGTTCTATTGTTGAACGTGAGTCTTCTATTCACTATTCGAATGTAAAGGCGACGAAGTAGCTTAATCCTGTTTACCAATTTATTTAGAATGAATGTACCCGAATTAAAAAAATCCTATCTTGATGATGCAGTACCTGCACTCATGAAAAAGCTTGGATATAAAAACTTACATCAAGTTCCTAAAATCGAAAAAGTTGTCCTCAACAGCTCATTTGGAGCCGAGATGGATAAAAATGGCGTCATTGAATTGCGTAATGATATTGCTTCAATTGCTGGTCAATCTCCAGTAGTTGTAAAAGCAAAGGTGAGTGTTTCAAATTTTAAACTTCGTGAAGGTATGCCTGTCGGTGTCAAAGTAACTTTACGAGGTAATGGGATGTGGGATTTTCTCCTTCGACTTATTGCCATTGCATTACCTAATATTCGTGACTTCAGGGGTGTTCCCAGTAAACTCGATGGTAATGGAAATTACACTTTAGGTATCATTGACCATAGTATTTTCCCTGAGATAAATGTTGAAAGGCAGCGGGTGAATACTGGTATGGACATTTGTATCGTTACCACTGCCAAATCTGATGAAGAAGGAACAGAATTACTGAAGTTACTTGGTATGCCTTTTCGTAAGCATTCATCAGATTCTAACCCCGAGCAAGCTGCTGCTTAATCACGACCCCTTTTAAAAATGGCCAAGAAATCCGTAATTTACAGAAATAAAAAAAGAGAACGAATGGTTGCTCGCTATGCAGCTAAACGTGCAGAATTAAAAAATATCTTAGAGGATTCGAACACGACCGAAGAAGACTTTTACATTGCACAGGGAAAACTTTCTAAGTTACCTCGCAATTCTTCTGCGGTAAGATTAGTTAAACGCTGTACTCTAACAGGCCGTCCCCGAGCAGTTATTAGAAAGTTCGGACTATCGAGAATTTCCTTTCGCGAGCTTGCTTTACAAGGAAAAGTTCCTGGTATCATCAAGGCTTCTTGGTAGCCCCAACCCCAATTTATTATGTCAGTACATGATTCTATAGGTGACTTTATAACCGTCATTCGTAATGCAGGTAGTGCAGGAAAATCCGCCTGCTCATACCCCTACTCTAACTTACGAGTAGGTATTGCAAAAATTCTTAAAGATCGTGGTTTTGTTGAAGACCTATCAGAAGGCGTTAACGATAAGGGTATAAAAAAAATCGATATACAGCTTAAGTATGTAAATGGTCAGCACGCAATTCGCGGCATCAGCAGACTTAGCACGCCTGGTCGACGCTCTTATTGTGGGTATCGAGAAATTCCCAAAACTCTGGGAGGATTAGGTATATCAATTTTAAGTACCCCAAAAGGTATCATGGATGATAAATCAGCAAGAAACAGTAAACTTGGCGGGGAACTTCTTTGCAGTGTTTGGTAAACCATTAATTTTTAAAACATGAGTAGAATAGGTAAAGTCCCCGTCGTTGTACCCTCCGGTGTAGAGGTCTCAATCAGTAATAATGTTATTACTGTGAAAGGTCCTAAGGGTTCATTGGATAAAGAATTTTCATCTCTTGCGGTTGTGGAGGTTGTCGATAGTCAAGTGATCATCAAACCTGCAAACGCATCTCGTTCTGCAAATGCCGTTTATGGAACCACTCGTTCTATAATTGCTAATATGGTTCAAGGGGTAACCACTCCTTTTTCTAAAAATCTACTTATTGAAGGGGTTGGTTTCAGGGCCACAGTTAAAGGTAGTATTATAGATCTTGAATTAGGTTATTCTCACCCTGTTGAACATCCAATACCTGATGGTGTAAATGTTGTGGTTTCAGACAATGTCAAGATTTTGGTAGAAGGACCTGACAAACAAAAAGTAGGTCAATTAGCAGCCGAAATAAAAAAATATTACCCAGTCGAACCATACAAAGGAAAGGGTGTCAGAATCCTTGGTCAGTATGTTCGTCGAAAAGAAGGTAAAAAATCAGCATAAATACTATGAATCTTTTTAAGAAAAAACAACTTTCCCAAAAACGCAAATGGCGTATTCGCAAAAAAGTTAATGGTTCCGATTCTCGTCCACGCATTACTGTTTGCTTCACCAACAAAAATATTCATGCACAATGTGTAGACGATATTTCCGGTCACACACAGTATTCTGTTTCTACAAACGACAAGGATTACTCTAATCTTCTTCCTAATGTAGAAGGTGCTACCAAACTGGGATCTGATTTTGCTTCTAAGTTAAAAAAAGGAGGTGTATCAACTATTGTATTCGATCGTTCTGGTAGGAAATATCATGGTTGTGTCAAAGCTTTTGCAGATTCTTTACGACAAGAAGGGATTAAATTCTAATTATGAGCTATTCGAAAAGAAATAAATCTAAATCTCAATCATCTAAAACCGAAGAGGAGTCTGAGCTTTTTGAAAAAGTAGTTCACATCAATCGTTGTGCTAAGGTTGTAAAGGGTGGAAGGCGCTTTAGCTTTGCTGCACTTATTGTTGTAGGTGATCAGAAAGGGAATGTTGGTTTTGGCTATGGTAAAGCCCAAATGGTCCCTGACGCTATTAGAAAAGGTACAGACAAAGCTAAGAAATCTATGCGCCCTGTATCCATTTCAGGTGACACTATTCCCCATCCTGTTTTGGGATGTTATGACGGCGGTAAGGTAATGCTTCGTCCAGCTCGCCCGGGTACTGGAATTATTGCTGGCGGAGGGGTTCGTGCCGTTTTGGAAGCCGCAGGTATTAAAAATATTTTGTCAAAATCTCTTGGATCAAACAATCATTTGTCAGTTGTTTCTGCAACGATGAATGGCTTAAGCCAGCTCCGTACTGCAGTTGAGATTTCTGAGGTTCGAGGTGAAGAAGTTAAAGGTCCTGCATTTACGGTTCAAAAAGCAGCACAAGCATCTGCGGTTTTAGCTGCTGCGGAATAACTAATTAAATATTTTTATTATGAAGGAAGATAACTTACCATCAGGTGCAAATCGCGAAAAAAAGCGAGTTGGTAGAGGTGAAGGTAATGGTCATGGCAAAACATGCTGTCGTGGACATAAAGGTGCAGGTGCTCGTTCAGGTTACTCGCTTCGTCCAGGTTTTGAGGGCGGCCAAATGCCATTGTTCCGAAAATTACCTCAACGCGGTTTTAATCGTACTCGGTTTCAAACCACCTGTGCTATTGTGAATTTATCAGATCTTGAAAGAGTAGAAGGTGACCTGATCGATTTGAATACCCTTAAGAAAGCTGGTCTCATTCGTTCAAATTCAACCTTAGCAAAACTCCTAGGGAACGGATCTGTTGACAAAGCCTACAAGATTAAACTTACGGCTTGCTCTAAGTCCGCTCGGGACAAAATTGAAGCCGCAGGTGGTTCAATCGAAGAATAGTAATATTTGGTTATAATGCTCTCTGCTTTCACAAATTCTCTTAAAATACCTGAGTTAAGGCAAAAGATCTTCTTTACTTTAGCTTTGTTGTTTATCGCCCGAGTCGGAGCTAATATTCCACTACCCGGTGTCGATCCATCTCCAATTAAAGAATTTTTCGAGTTGAGAGAGCAAACTCGTAGTTCATCAGAAGGTAATGACATTCTTGGGTTTTACAATATGTTCACTGGGGGTGCTTTACTCAATGGTGCTTTGTTCGCTCTTGGCATTATGCCCTATATTAGTGCTTCGATTATTATGCAATTGATGGGTGCTGTTTGGCCTCAACTTGCTAGGTTGCAACAAGAAGGTGAGCCTGGCCGACAAAAAATTGCACAATACACTAGATATCTAACTATTATAATTTGTATAATCCAAGGTGGTTTGTTAGCGGTGGCGCTTCGTGATAGCCCTGGTAGTTTAATTCAAGGTTTTAATCCCACAGAGTCTGGTCTTGATGGCCAACCACTGGGCAATATAGTAGTCGCTTCTTCACCCAACCTTTTTCTACTTAATTCCATAGTATTTTTAACAACCGGTTCGTTGATTTTAATGTGGTTAGGTGAACAGATCACGCAAAGAGGAATTGGTAACGGTATTTCGTTATTGATCACAGTTGGTATTCTTGCTGATTTACCCAAAGCTTTAGCTGATGCTTATGTCTTAATTTTCGAAGCTCCTGCGAGTGATAATTTGGTTATAGTTAAGGCAGTCATTATGATCGGATTGTTTTTAGTTGTTGTTGGTGGGATTATTGCCGTTACCCAAGCGCAACGCAAAATTCCCGTTCAATATGCTAAACGAATGGTTGGTCGTAAGGTGTTCGGAGGTCAAAGCTCGTTTCTTCCTCTTAAAGTTAACTATGCCGGAGTCATGCCTGTTATTTTTGCAAGTGCAATTCTCATGTTCCCTGCTCAACTGTTACGTACATTAGGCGCTGCTATTGCGGACTCCCCTTCTGAAACTAATTGGGCAATCGATTTAGCTAATGTTTTTGCGAGTCGTGGTTGGTTTTATTACATTGTTTATGGCGGTCTAATTCTGGTGTTTAGTTATTTTTGGGTTTCGATCATGTTCAAACCTGTACAAATTGCGGATGACCTTAAGAAAAACGGTGGTTATGTACCTGGTGTTAGACCGGGTGATCCGACTGCCCGATTTCTTGATTTTACTATGACTCGTCTCACTTTAGCAGGAGCAATATTCCTTACTGTCATTGCAGTTTTTCCTGATCTAATTTTCAACTTAGCTAATGTCTCTTACAATGTAGCTACTTTCTTTGGCGGAACTGGTATGCTGATTATTGTCGGTGTTGTCCTAGATACTATGCGTCAGATTGAAACCTTTTTATTACAAAGGCACTATGATGGGTTTTTGCGTAAAGGTAGAATTCGTGGTAGATCATCAAATTCAAATCAAAGAATTGAATCGCTTGAACTTAAAGCCTTTGAAGCTGAGTGGCGACCGCTGATTTGGATCTCAGTATTTTTATTTGTTCTTGGTCTTGTTGGATATTTTCTTAACAACACAAATTTTTTCTCTTAATAACATTTTAACACAACGAAAGATTAATCATGGCTAGATTGCTAGGAGTAGACATACCAAACCGTAAAAAAATTGGATTTTCTTTACGCTACATTTACGGCGTCGGACCGACGCGTTCGAAAGTAATTCTTGACGCTACGAACATTGACCCAGACAGGCGAACAATGGATCTTAATGAGCAGGAGTTAAGCCTCATCAGTAACTACATAATTGATCAAAAAATTATGGTTGAGGGTGATTTGCGTCGAAACATTACAAATAACCTTAAGAGGTTACAGAGTATTCGTTGCTATCGTGGTTTACGACATCAGCGTGGCTTACCCGTTCGCGGACAAAGAACTATTACTAATGCTAGAACTCGAAAAGGTGGCAGAAAAACTGTTGGCGTAATTCGTAAGGCATAAAAATTTATATATATCCTATGAGCGAAGAAGAAAACATTATTGAATCGGATGAATCAAAGGTAGCAGTACCTGAAGAAAACAAGCCCGAAACTCAAGCCACCGCAACCAAAGAAGAATCTGCAGTAACAGAGCCTAAAAATGATTCTTCAGCTGAGCAAACTACAGAAAAGACATCAGAAAAAAAAGAAGAGACTGCTGCTGATTTACTTGGTGCTAATATTGAACAAGTTAAGGTTCGAAAAGCAAAAGGGAGTAAGAATATTTCATCAGGCATTTGTTTTATTGTTGCAACTTTCAACAATACAAAAGTGTCCTTTTCCGATATGAACGGAAATATTATATCTTGGTCAAGCTCTGGGAAGTGCAACTTCCGTGGTTCACGAAAATCAACTGCTTATGCTGCACAAGTTGTGACTCAAGACGCTGGTCGTGTTGCTATGTCTCACGGCATGAAAGAGGTCTTGGTGAAGGTAAAAGGGCCAGGTATGGGCAGAGATTCCGCCATACGAGCTTTGCAAAGCTTAGGCTTTATGGTTTCAACGATCATCGATGTAACACCTGTTCCACACAATGGCTGTCGTCCGCCTAAGAGAAGACGAGTTTAATTTTTCACCATAATAATATTTTACCTCACTTACTATGTCACGATATACAGGTCCAACCACTAGGATTAATCGCCGTTTTGGAATGGCAATCTTTCCTGCAAATAAAGCATTTGAGCGAAGAACTTACCCGCCAGGTCAACATGGCCCATCTTTCAGGCGTAAAGTTAGTGATTATGGTGAAGGTCTCATCGAAAAACAAAAACTTCGGATGATGTACGGCCTTACTGAGAAACAATTTCGTAATATGTTCGAGCGTGCTAAGCGCAAACAAGGTGTTACAGGTGAAGTATTTTTGGCTATGCTTGAAACAAGGCTCGATAATGTCGTTTACAGATTAGGTTTAGCCAAGACAAGACAAGCTGCTCGTCAATTTGTTAATCACGGCCATGTAATTGTTAATGGAACCAAAACAGACATTCCTAGCTTTCAAGTCTCCGAAGGTGATGAAATTGGTGTTCGTGAAAAAACATCTTCCAGGCAAGTTGCCACTCGAAATTTAGAAGGTTCTCAGTACCATCCTGCTCCACCATGGCTCGAAATTAACATAGATTCATTACAAGGCACTGTTAGCAGATTTCCTCAGACAGATGAACTTGAGCAAAGTGTTAATGTTCAGCTAGTCGTTGAATTCTACAGTCGATAGATTTACAAATTATACCCACTAAACTTTTTTTACTATGGCCAAAAGACTCGGAAAGTTCGAACTACCAAATCGTCTCATCAAAGAAGATGAAACTGCAACAGAGAAATACGCAAAGTTTATTGCAGATCCCTTTGAGTCCGGTTACGGACATACAATAGGGAATGCTTTTCGTAGAGTATTGCTTAGCTCTATTGAGGGGGCAGCAATATCATCTCTCAAAATGGACGGTGTTCAGCATGAATTCCAAAGCGTAGACGGTGTTGTTGAAGACATAACTGATATTGTATTGAACCTTAAAAAGGTTTTAATAATAAGTCACAAAGCAGATCCTGTTACACTTACCATCGATGTAGAGAAAGATGGGGTTGTTACTGCCGCTGACATCTCTCCTGCTGAAGGTATTGAGGTGGTAAATCCGGATCAGATCATTCTAACAACTGATCGTAAGCAAAAAGTTACAGCTGAGTTGATTGTTACTGTGGGTCGTGGGTTTTGCTTAGGTGAAGATAGTAAGAGCGATGACCAACCAATCGGGATGATCAATGTTGATGCTCTTTACAGTCCAGTTAAATTAGTAAAATACGAAGTCCAAAACACCCGTGTCGGACAGATGACGGATTACGACAAGCTTATTCTCGAAGTGAATACCGATGGTCGTATCACTCCGGAGGATGCGTTGAAACAATCAGCTGCTATTTTGCGTCATCACCTGGATGTTTTCGACCAAATAACTGAGGAACAAATCGAATTTGAAAGTCAAACTAAGGAAGTAAGTGAAGAACAGAACAGACTCCGGAACTTGTTGAGCATGAGTGTAAATGAAATTGAACTTTCGGTTCGTGCTGCAAATTGCTTAAACAATGCAAATATTACAACGGTTGGTGAATTAGCCACCAAATCTGAACCAGAAATGTTAAAATACAGAAATTTTGGTAAAAAATCCCTCAACGAAATTAAAGCAAAACTTGAACAGCTTGGGCTTTCACTTGGAATGAAATTCGAAAGTCGACTTCTTGAAGCTGCTGCCAATCAATAATTATTCTTTGAACAAACTGATATGAGACATCGCAAACATAACCATCAACTTGGGGTAAAAACGGCACACAGATCTTCATTACTTGCGAATTTGTCTTGCTCCTTGATTGAGAACGGCCGAATTAAAACGACACTAGCTAAAGCTCGTGCTTTGAGGCCTTCCATTGAAAAAGCGATTACCTTGGCCAAAAAAGCCCATGCTACAGATGATGCGGCACAAAAAGTACATTACCGACGTCTCGCGATTGCTAGGTTACGAAGTAAGGCTGCGGTCAAAAAGCTCTTTGATGAGCTTGCTGAACAGTTTGTTACTAGGAATGGCGGATATACTCGTATTTATAAATTAGCTTTGCCGAGACTAGGGGATGCCGCTGAAATGGCACTCATTGAATTTGTCGAAGAAGCACCAAAGAAAAAAGCCAAAAAGAAGAAGGTTGCAGCCAAGAAAGTAAAGCCATCGACTAAGAACTCCGAGGATGAAGATTCTAAATCCATAGGTGATAAGCCTGACACTAGTGATGCTGTAGTAGACAAACCTGAGGCTTCTTTAGCAAAGGTGGATACTGGTGAAGCCCCAAAACCTGCTAAGACTAAAAAAGAACTCAAACAAAAAGATTCTTCTGAAAGTGAGGACTCTAATATTGTCGAGGAAAAGAAAGAAGAAAAGTAAACTTTCTCTCTTTTTCTATTTAATCACTTCTCAAATTATCTTTTCTTTGGGTTGCCAAATCATTGGCTGACTCCTTTGTTAGTTCTTTTTATAGTAGAGCTATCACCATTTTATTATGCCTCAGACAATCCTAGTTCTTGATTTTGGTTCGCAGTATACTCAAGTTATTGCTCGCCGTATAAGGGAAGCAAATGTCTATTCCCGTGTTATACCATATAATACACCGCTTAGTGAAATTAAGAAGTTCAAACCCATTGGTATTGTCCTGTCTGGTGGTCCCGCTAGTGTGCTAATCAAGGGATCCCCAAAGCCAAATGTTGGGATTTTTAATTTGGGAATACCTGTTCTTGGTATTTGTTACGGATTACAACTTATGGCTAAAATGCTTGGCGGGAAGGTTGAAAAAAGTTCACTCAGAGAATATGGTCGCGGGAAGTTAGTAATAATAAAAAAAGGAGCTTTATTTAAAGACCTGCCAGATGAGTTGACAGTATGGAATTCACATGGTGATGGTTTAACCAATATACCCAAAGGCTTCCGTTCTGTCGCTAGAACCGAGAACTCAAACTTTGCAGCGATTGAAGAACCGAAAAAAAAGTTTTATGGTTTACAGTTTCATCCTGAAGTTGAGCATTCGCAAAAAGGTTCAGAGATTATAAAAAACTTTTTGTTTAGTGTTTGTGGTTGTAAGGCTGATTGGGATATGGAGGATTTTGTCAATGTTGCAGTTGAGCAGATTCGTTCTCAGGTTGGAACAAATCATGTTATTCTCGGTTTAAGCGGAGGTGTTGATTCTTCAGTTGCTGCGTCCCTTATCCATAAAGCAATTGGCAAACAGTTAACCTGTATTTTTGTTGATAATGGTTTACTTCGTCTGCACGAAAGAGAAGAAGTGAAAAAATTATTCCGCGACCACATACCAGGCAAACTCAAAGTATCTTTAGCTGGTTCTCTTTTCTTGAAACGCTTAAAGGGTGTAACGAATCCAGAGACTAAAAGAAAAATTATTGGAAAAACATTTATTGAAGTATTTGACAAAGAAGTAAAGAAACTTGGAAAGGTTGATTTTCTTGCTCAAGGCACTCTATATCCTGATGTAATTGAAAGCGTTCCAATTGGTGGTAACCCTGCTGCAATGATTAAAAGTCATCACAATGTTGGGGGCCTTCCCAAGAAAATGAAGCTCAAGCTTTTAGAACCCTTGCGTGAACTTTTTAAAGATGAGGTTAGAGACTTAGGACGCAGTCTTGGCTTACCTGAAAATGTTTTGATGAGACATCCATTTCCTGGCCCTGGCTTAGGCGTTAGAGTTATAGGAGACATCAATCAAAACAGGTTGAGGGTTTTGAAGGAGGCAGATGCGATTTTTATTGAAGAACTTAAACTGGCAAAATGGTATTTTAAATTGTGGCAAGCATTCTGCGTATTTTTGCCGGTTCGTAGTGTTGGAGTTATGGGCGATGAAAGAACCTATGAAAATGTAATTTCCCTCCGAGCAGTTACCAGCAGTGACGCAATGACCGCGGATTGGGCGAAACTTCCTGATAGCTTACTAAGAAAAGTTTCTAATCGAATTATTAATGAAGTAAAAGGAGCTAATCGAGTGGTGTATGATATTAGCTCTAAGCCACCCAGTACGATTGAGTGGGAGTAGTATATGGTTAGACTATTTTTATGCCTTACTCATTTTTAGAATATGACTCTTCACTAATAAGCGATTTAAAGACTTTCGCTTCTTCAACTGCTTCAAACAAAGATATCATTACGACGGTATCTTCAATTTTGGAGGAAATAAGAGCAGGTGGAGATAAAGCAGTTTTTGAAAAAACGAAGCTCTATGACCATGTAAGTTTGACTACAGCTCAACTCAAGGTTTCAACAGACGAGCTTTCTTCAGGTTTTGCTTCTCTTAGCGATGAGGAACTGAAAGCCTTGAATGATGCCCAAAACAATATTTTTGACTTTCATCAACAAAGTTTTCCGCATGATTGGACTGGTACAAATTCTCATGGAGCAGAGTTTGGTGAAAAATATTATCCTATAAAGCGGGTCGGGCTTTATATTCCTGGAGGAAATGTACCTTTAGTTTCAACTGTTCTCATGACAGTAATTCTTGCTCAAGTAGCAAAAGTCCCAGAAATTGCTGTTGTTACTCCGCCTGCAGCCGATGGCACTATTTCACCCAAATTATTAGGTGCTCTTCAGTATTTGGGTATCAACGAAGTTTACAAAGTTGGTGGGGCACAGGCAATAGGAGCGTTGGCTTATGGAACGAACTTAATTCCCTCGGTGGATAAAATTTTTGGGCCTGGGAATGCTTATGTCAACGAAGCGAAGCGGCAGGTTTTCGGAACCGTTGGTGTTGATTTGCTGCCGGGGCCAAGTGAAGTAATGGTGATTGCGGATGAGACTGCAAACCCCGAATTTGTAGCTGCTGCTCTACTGGCACAGGCTGAACATGGCTCTGGAAAAGAAAAAGTATATTTTCTCTTCACTGAAAAATACCTCTTCCAACAGACAATGAAAGAATTAGATGTCCAAGCACAAAAGCTTTCCCATAAGCATTCGATTGTAAGTTTATTAAAAAGTGGATTTAAAGCTGTTCTTGTAAGTGACCTAGATCAAATAATAGAAGTGGCAAATTTTATTGCTCCTGAGCATTTAGAGCTTCAAGTTTCCGAAAATCATCTTGAAATCTTAGTTGAAAATATCACTACTGCTGGAGCCTTGTTGTTGGGCCATTTCACTGCAACTGCATTGGGTGACTTTATTGCTGGTCCCAGCCATGTATTACCTACAGGTCGATCTTCTCGATTTTCTTCTGGTCTCCGTGTACATGATTTTCTTCGTCGTTCTAGTATCATAAAATATGATCAGAAAGCCGTTATTAAAGCTGAAGAGCATATTAGTAGTTTTGCAAAAATGGAACGATTAGATGGCCATGGTGCTTCGGTAAATATAAGAACTAAACCTTGTAGATAATCGAAAGTGGATCCGTTCCTCAACAAGCACCTTTCCCATTCTGTTCAATCACACACCCCATATACTCCTGGAGAGCAACCTTCATTGGGACAGAAGGTAATTAAGTTAAATACTAATGAAAACCCGTACCCTCCTAGTCCATGTGTAAGGTCAAAAATAATAGATGGCATCCAACGCCTTAATCTCTACCCCAACCCTCAGTCATTAGAATTAAGGAAATGTATATCAAATTTAAATCGTGTTTCCGTAGAGCAAGTCATTGTTGGCAATGGATCTGATGATATTCTTAATCTCTGTGTTCGTTGCTTTGGAGATGAACATCATTGTGTTGGGATGCTTGATCCCAGTTACTCCCTCTATGAAGTGCTCACTTCTATTCAAGGGGCAAATATAATACGTATCCCATTTCAGTCTGATGACTTTGAAATTCCTTCGTCCTTAATTGAGCAATGCGGAGCAAATCTGTTTTTTATCACAAGTCCCCATGCACCAAGCGGACGAGGATATGGTGTAAACGAATTGGCTGATATTCTTAAAAAATATGAAGGGATTATGGTGATTGATGAAGCTTATGTTGATTTCTCCAATCAATCGGCGGTTCCCTTGTTAAGAGATTTTAAGAAATTAATAATAACGAGAACTTTTTCTAAATCATATTCTCTAGCCGGGCTGCGTGTTGGTTATGCTTTAGCTAGTCCTGATATTATTGAGATTCTTGATCGAGCGAGAGAAGTTTATAATGTTGATAGTCTAGCTCAAATTGGTGCTCAGGCTGCCATCGAGGACCGAGCATATTTTACCAAAACCCGTAAAGATATCATTGATTCTCGAGAACTATTATATTCTGTCTTAAAGGGATGGGGATGGCGAACTATACCAAGTTCAACTAATTTTATCTTTACACAGCCTATTGATAAATACGGAAAAACAGGTAAGGCAGAAGCACAGGGCATGTTCGATTACTTAGAACGAAATGGAATTTTGGTAAGATACTTTGCTTCCAATTCCTTAACCAACTCGTATGTAAGAATCAGTATTGGCAAGCCGGAAGAGATAACTATGCTAATAAACAAGATTAAAGAATGGCGACTTCACGAAAAGCAGAAATAGTCCGCAAAACTAGCGAGACACAAATTAAAATCCTTTTATCTCTGGATGGTTCCGGAAAGGGAGAAATTTCAACGGGCGTACCATTTTTAGATCATATGCTCGATCTATTTTCCCGGCATGGTTTTTTCGATCTTTCCATTGAAGCAACAGGTGATATTGAAATTGATTATCATCACTTGGTGGAAGACTTGGGCATTTGCTTGGGCCAAGCTTTTAAAAAAGCTTTAGGCGACAAATCAGGTATTCGCCGATATGGTTTCTTTCTTTTGCCGATGGATGAAACATTAGCTTCTGTATCCGTTGATTTAAGTAATCGGGCTTATCTTGTTTGGAAAGTGACAAGTTCTTTGGCCACTGTTCGAGATTTTAATATTCATTTATTTAAAGAATTTTTTCAGGCTTTTGCTAACGAAGTTGCTTGTAATTTACATATTTGTTTAGAGCACGGTGAAGAACCCCACCACATAGCGGAAGCTATTTTTAAAGGGTTTGCCAAATCTATGGATGTGGCCACTAAACCTGAGCCCCGCTTAGATGGTAGGATTCCTTCGACCAAAGGAACTTTGTCAGCTTAATTTATTAAATTTAAATGAGCATGTCCCGCAAAGTAGGCGTGATTGATTATGGCACAGGAAACCTAAAAAGTGTTGTTAAAGCCTTCGAATATTTAAATGCGGATGTTTCAATAATTCAAGATCCGGAGGAAATGAAAGGGATAGATGCTTTGGTATTTCCCGGGCAAGGTACTTTCGATCAGTGTATGCAGTCATTGATGAAATCAGGGTTAGATCAGGCCTTGATATCATGGATTAATCAAGGAAAGCCATACTTTGGAATTTGCCTCGGCTTACAGGTTCTCTTTGAAACATCAGAAGAAGGAAGTTTGTCAGGGCTTGGATTATTCAAAGGTCATGTCAGAAGATTTACTTTAAAAGCCACCCTGAAAATCCCCCATATGGGTTGGAATAGAGTTTCCTGGAATTTGCCACCAGGAGATTTCTTGAGGAACAATTTATCAGATTCCGATCAATTTTATTTTGTGCATAGTTATTATTTAGCAGATGTCTCTGAAGATCTTATAACCTTTGAGACTACCTACGGCATTCCGTTTGTAAGCGGTATTTTTTCTGGTAAGTGCATTGCTACTCAATTTCATCCTGAAAAAAGTCAGGCAAAAGGTTTACAACTTTACAGGAACTTTCTTGAAAAAATTGTTTAAAATTGGCATTACTAAAGGTTCTACCCATTCAAACTACCCTATATCATGTCACAATCAGCAGATCTTCTCATAAATGATCAATCTTATCCTCTCCCAATTCTTACTGGTACCGAACAAGAACAAGCTGTTGATATAAGTCAGCTTCGTAAGCTCAGCAAATTTATAACTTTTGATGACGGCTATGGAAACACCGGTTCTTGTGAAAGCTCCGTTACTTTCATAGACGGGGATAAGGGAATTCTTCGTTACCGTGGTTATGATATTGCTGAACTTGCGGAAAAATCGACATTTCTAGAAACATGCTACCTTTTGATTTATGGTAATCTGCCTACTGCAACCGAATTATCCTCTCTTGAAGCTCGAGTTGCTCAATTTACGGAATTACCACCTGAAGTGTTAGCAGCCTTGAAGGCTTTACCAGCTAATACCCATCCGATGGCAGTTTTATCCTGTGGTCTTCAGGCGTTGGGTGGAGCTTTTCCAGACCTTTCGTCTAACAATAAGCAGCAAGATTTAGATAATTTTGATAAGTCTTCTAGTTTAATTATTTCAGCTATCCGTTCTATAGCAGCAGCTCGATATAGATTTTCAAGAGGAGAAGAATTTTCAGGTTCTGAAAAAAGTGGAAATTACTGTGAAGATTTTCTTTCCATGATGTTTTCTTCAAAAGATAGCAATGGGATTCCAGAAGCTGTTAGTAAAGCATTGGATGTAATTTTCCTCCTCCATGCGGATCATGAGCAGAACTGTTCTACCTCGACTTGCAGAATGATAGCTTCCGGTGGAGCTAATCCATTCGCATCAGTGGCTGGTGCAACTTCTGCATTATGGGGACCTTTACATGGCGGGGCAAATATGGCAGTTATAAAAATGCTTAATGAAATCCATCAATCTGGAGATGATGGGAGTAAGTTTATTCAGTCCGCTAAGGAGGGTAAGTCAAGGCTTATGGGATTTGGGCATCGGGTGTACCGCAATTATGATCCCCGTGCCAAAATTCTTAAAAGTGCTTGTGATCAAGCATTAGATGCATTGGGTGTAGATAGTCCTATCCTTGATATTGCTCGAAATCTTGAGTCAACTGCTTTGGAAGATGAATATTTTATACAACGCAAGTTGTATCCAAATGTAGACTTTTATAGTGGTATAATTTTGCAGGCTATGGGTTTCCCAACCGATACTTTTACGGTTCTTTTCGCTATTGGACGAGCTCCAGGTTGGTTAGCCCATTGGAAGGAAATCGCATCTAACGGAAAACGCATTCACCGCCCCCGTCAAATCTATCAAGGCGAAACTCTACGCTCTTATACCGAGATCGCTAGTAGATAATGATTATCCAGCTTGCCTGTTCGAGCCTTGTGCCAAAACTTCCTCGAAAGATAATCCAGTAAGCTCCCTAATGCCTTTAAACAAAATCCACATTGCGTAAAGGCTGACAATCATACAAGGCAAGATTATTACGGGAAAACTCCATCCCATCATTTGCCCAACTTCATCAGCATAGGAGTTGCGGTCAATGGCCGGTTCCGTTACAACGATTAAACGGGATAGATAGTAATTTAAGGCAGCACTTATGGTAAAACTTAGGGCTAGCAGAAAAGTACATTTTGTCATAAGCTTCTGAAACAATTTTTCAGTATTGTTAAGCTTCAGTTTTTCATTGATCAAATCTACCTTTATGACTTCTGGGTTAAATAGAAATAGATGAACTAGTGGTCGTTTGGTTTTTAATGTAAATAAAGTGAGGGCACCAAGAATACCAGGGAGGGCTGCCTCCTTGATTGCAAACATTTGTACCGTTGCACCTGGAACTAGTCCGATACCACCAGTGAGTAAGACACTACACAACCCAAGAATTGAGATGAAATTCCATTTTTTTCGTTTGTTAAAATCCCAGAGCCCATAGCCAATGGGAAAAGAAATAGCGACAAGAAGCAAAATCGAGCTTGTAAGAGTAGCGTCTGGAGCTACTCCTAATTGTTGGCCAAGAGATTCGCCAAACCATGCATTCCCCTTTCGAAGAAAAAGAATTGGAAGGATTAAATTAAATCCAATATTAAATAAAAGATTCTCTTTTTTAGGTTGTTGGTTTTCTTTCATTTGCAGTTAAGCCTATCATCATAATAAAATAAAGTCCCTCTTATTGTTTAATGAAAAGTGATATTCAATGTTTAATATCTGCTGGTCCAACACGTGAATGGATAGACCCGGTGCGGTTTATATCGAACCCTTCTTCAGGAAAGATGGGCTACGCCTTAGCTCATGCTGCTCATAATCTTGGAATTAAAGTTACATTAGTTAGTGGTCCAGTAAACCTAAAGGTGCCCGATGGAGTATGCAGTATCATGGTGGAGACCGCACAAGAGATGAATGATGCAATGCAGGAATTATTCGAAAAGACAGATGTTACAATTATGTCTGCTGCAGTATGCGATCATCGGCCGCAAATTAAGCACACTCAAAAGCTTAAAAAAAACCGGCAATCATCATACATCCAGCTAGAGGCAAACCCTGATATATTAGAAAGCTTAGGAAAAAGAAAAAAAAGCTCCCAAGTCCTTGTTGGTTTTGCTGCAGAAACTGAAAACCATTTAGCTAACGCAATGACCAAGATTCGTAAGAAAAACCTAGATTGGATCGCCCTCAATGATGTTTCTAGTAGAGGTCTAGGCTTCCAATCTGATTTTAATGCGATTACTATGCTTTCTAAAGATGAGGAAACAGTTATTTTTGATCGAGATACTAAACTTGTCATAGCCAGTAGAATTTTGAAACTGTTGTTCTAATGAAACCAAAACCAGCAATAAGCCCCCTGGATAAAGTACTTGGCCGTTTGGATGACTTAGATGAAGTAAACCTTGGTATACTCGTTCAGCGATTAGCACGGGAACGAAAATTACTTGAAACTGTATTCGATGTCATTCGTGATGGCATTCTTGTTTTAGATGAAGAAGGTATTATTACATATTCGAATGTTGAAGGACGCCGGTTAATTGGGCTTAAGGGCGATATAAGCGAAAAAGTGTTTCTCCATCGTGCCGCTCCTGAGCTTGCGAAAGCAATTGGCTTGGGTCGCAGTAAAGTCGATCCTTACCCTGAGGTCGTAGTTAGAGAAATGAAAATCTCTTATCCTGAGCAACGACAAATCAGGGCTTATGCAGTTCCTATTCAAGATACAAAGACAGCCTCTGGTTCAGCACAGGATAAAACTGGTCTCACGATCGTGATGACAGATGTTACTGAAGAAAAAGATAAATTAGAAGCTCAATTAGAAGGTGAAAGGATTTCAAGTATTATGGATTTGGCAGCTGGTGTGGCCCATGAACTAGGAAACCCCCTTAACTCGATAAACATACATCTCCAATATTTAAATCGAAGTCTAAATAATCAAAAAATAGACGCTTCAAAAGTTTCAAAATCCCTTGATACCTGCATTAAAGAAGTTGAAAGATTAGATGGTATAATATCTCATTTTTTAAAGGCAATACGCCCGACTGAACCAAGTTTTCAAAAAATTAATCTTCTTTCTGTAATTGAAGAAACGCTGCTTTTAAGAGAAAAAGAACTACAGAATAAAAAAGTAAAAGTACAAATGGAAGCCGGTGTACGAGAACCTATGATTCGCGGTGATCTTGAGCAGGTTAAACAAGTATTTTTCAATGTGATTGGAAATGCCATTGATGCCATCCCAGAAGACTCCGAAATAAGAATAATTTCTGGGCTGGATGAAAAATTCGTTTTTGCTCAAGTTGTTGATCAAGGAAGTGGAATAGCGAAAGAGAATATATCACGGGTATTTGAGCCGTATTTTACCACTAAAAAAAAGGGACATGGAATAGGAATGATGATTGTTCACCGGATTATGCGGGATCACAATGGAGAGGTCGGAATTGATAGTAAGGAAGGATCCGGTACGATTATTACTTTAAAGTTCCCTCGGAACTCTCCTCGTCGGCAATTACTTGCATCCTCATAAAATTTAATGAAATGAAACCAAATCTATTGATAGTTGATGATGAGGAGCATACTCGTGAAGGCTTGGAGCTTTCTTTAGAGGATAAATTTGAAGTTTTTTTAGCCTCAAGTGCCGAGGAAGCTTTTAATGCAATGGATGCTGAGAAATTTGAGGTTGTTTTAACTGATTTACGTATGTCTGGAGTCTCCGGCATGAGCGTGATCGACTTTGCTTCTAAGCACGCAAGTAATCCAATATGCATTATGATGACAGCCTATGGAGAAGTCGATGTCGCTGTTGAGGCAATGAAACGTGGTGCCTTTGATTTCCTCTCCAAGCCTGTAAATCTTGAGAAACTAGATCTTTTAATTCAGAGAGGCTTGAATGAAAAGGACTTAAAGACAGAGAATAAAGAGCTTCATCAAAGGCTTGATAAAAAGTTCAGCTTTGATGGAATTCTTGGGAAATCTCCTGCTTTAGAAAATGTGCTAGATCAAGTAAAACTTGTTGGTCCATCGAAAGCTACGGTTCTAATTACAGGAGAAACCGGGACGGGAAAAGAATTGGTGGCGCAAGCTGTTCATCAAAATAGTGACCGATCTCGTGGTCCTTTTATTGCTGTTCATTGTGCTGCCCTCCCATCTAATCTTTTGGAAAGCGAATTGTTTGGACATGAAAAGGGTGCATTTACTGGGGCAAACGAAAGAAGAATTGGCCGATTCGAATCTTCTAAAGGTGGTACGCTCTTTCTTGATGAAATAGGAGAAATTGATGCTTCTACTCAGGTTAAACTCCTGCGGTTTTTAGAATCAAAATCGATTGAAAGACTGGGCAGTTCAAGAACGATAGAAGTAGATTCTCGTTTGGTTTGTGCAACAAACCGAAATTTGCACAAAATGGTGAGGAATGGTGAATTCCGTGAAGACCTGTATTACCGCTTAAATGTCGTAACTGTTGATTTACCTGCTCTTCGGGAGCGAGGAGACGATATAGTGTTGTTACTTCGGTATTTTCTTAGCTATTTTGCTAATGAAAACGGGTTTGAGGAACCCTTGCTTGAGCAGGATGCGGTGAACATACTTTTAAAGTATTCCTGGCCTGGAAATGTCCGTGAACTTAGAAATTTTTGCGAAAATTTAGTAGTTTTAAAGAGGGGTTCAACAATTACCCAGTATGATCTTGATCCACGATTTAGTCACGCGGTCTTCGAAAATCAGGAAGATCAAGAAATATTAGATCATATCTCATCAAACTCGTTGTCTGTGGAAGAGAATGAAAAGCGATTATTGCGGAATGCATTACTTCAATCTCATGGAAATAAAACAAAAGCTGCTGAACTAATGGGTATAAGCCGAAGAACATTACATCGTAAGTTAGTTCGCTGGCCAGACATCGACATTAACTAAACAAAAATGGCTGCTCGGGCTGGATTCGAACCAGCGACCAAGTGATTAACAGTCACCTGCTCTGCCACTGAGCTACCGAGCAATATTTCTTATCATGCTAAATTTGTTCGTACCTGTCAATCCAACGAGTGGTTTAAGAGTTATCTTTTAAAAATAGAAAAAGGCCCTCATTTCTGAGGACCTTTAACCTATGTGCCTGTGAACAATCTTATTAGATTGAAAAGATTAGCCCAACCCTAAATTGCCCGCAAAGGGTTGGGCTTTAGGTCTTACACCCGAGATTATCTAATTCGGATACAAAACAAGTCCACTTTTTGTATTTATAAGTTATGAACTTGAAACAAACAAACGATACCTAAAAATCTTTAAATTGTGATTTGATTAGAAACTGCTGGTGATGGTAAACATTGCATTTACCGGAGCACCAACGGTTGCCTGATGAGTATCATGTGCATTTGGGAAGTATACTTCATCAAAAAGATTTTCAACTCTGACTTGTAGACGGGTATTGTCAGTAAGTGCATAAGCAGCTCCTGCATCTACACGAGTATAATCAGGAAGGAAAGCTCTTGGACTTGAATCGTCATGGTCTATAATGCTAGAGTCTTGATATATTACCCCTAGGTTCATGCTGAACTTGTCGTTGACTAGGTAATTATTCCAAATCGAAAACATATTTTCCGGTGCTTCTTGCGAGGGAACTATAGTGCCAGATAGATTTGTTTCCGCATCTAAACTGGCATAGCTAGCAGTGGTGTACAAGCCACCTATTAATGAACCAATAACTTGCAATTCAAAACCGGTTACTTCGGATTCCCTCATTTTTGTTTCGGTATCACTAATCCAATCAGGCTTTACAGCGGTGAGCTTAAAAACAGCAGCATTTAGGGATATTCTATCAGAAAGCTTTAGGTTGATACCCGCTTCAAGGTTTTCGAATGTATTGGCGTCAGTAAGTGCATCATCGCCCTTAATGTCAGCATACTGTTCATCATTACGGGCGGTCATTGATTCACTATAAGCGGCATATAACGACATATTTTCAGTAGCGTCGAAAATAAGACCAACTCTTGGTGAAACTTCACTATCTGTATCTACTACATCATCATCGTTTTCTACATCTCTTACATCAAATTCAAATTTGTTATAACGCAGACCGAGTACCAAATCTAAGGCATCGGTTAGAGCGATTTGGTCTTGAAGATAGAGGGAAAAAACTGAGACATCGGCATACGCTTCGTCTTGGGAATCAGTAGTATAACTGTTGGTTAGGGCGATTGAGTTTGTACCATCTAGGGCAACGCCTTCAACTTGACCTTGAAATGAGTTATTTGAAATTCCTAGGTTTCGGGCAATCGCAACATTGAATGTATCGTTACCAACGACGCTTGTATTGTAACGATTGTTGTCGTTGTTAATGCTGATGTATTCAACTCCAGCAAGTAAGTTATGCAGAATTCCACCCGTTTGAACCTCACCAGTTATATCCGCTGATAAGGTAGTGCTTTCGCGTTTTGTGGTATCAACATAACCGTCCAATGTGACTTGATCAGGAGTTTGCCCTGCTGTGTAGGAAGAAGCATAGAGATTTTGGTAAAGCTTGTCGTGCTTACTGTGGGCTAGCTTAAATTTTCCTGTGAATGTGTCGCTTAATTCAGTTTCGAGAATTGCTCGGAGTATGTGAGCTTCGTGGGTGGACAAATTTTCAGTGGCATCGCCAAATACAATGTCTTTGAAGCTTTCGATCGGTTGTAAATCAGCTCCTGTTGGAATACCCCGATCGATGAATCTTTCTTGGTCAAGATACTCATAAGATAAATCTAATGTGGCACCATCAAAATTAAAATGCATGGTTGGAGTAACGCCAAAAGAATCACCGTAATAAAAGTCCCTGTGATTTTCAAGGCTCTCAGCAAACATGTTAATTCTTAGGGCTTTATCCCCAAAATTAACATTTTTGTCAACTTGTGCATTTATTTCTCCAAATGTATCTACACTCCCTTGAACAGTTGTGAAATCTTCACCGATAACACCTTTTTTAGATACACGGTTGATCAATCCATATGCACCACCAAAACCGGTGACTAGAGCATTGGATCCGCGTAAAACTTCAACTTGTTCAACATTGTAGAGCGGACGATAATACTGAACATCGTCACGAACTCCGTCTAAGTAGAAGTCAGAGGTTGTTCGCTGACCGCGGATTACTGCAGCGTCTCGGTGTCCCTCGCCTTGAGAGGTAACGACTCCAGGTGTGTAATCAATAATGTCTCCGATACTGTTTAAACCTTGGGCTTTGAACTGTGTGTTTGTCATGACAGATATGCTTTGAGGAATATCTTCGAGAGCACCACTTGACTTAAGCGTTGATGACATTTTTGGTGCCTCAGTCTTTGTATCAACCACACTCATAGCTGAGAGTTCTGGCTTATCTTTTTCTTGTGTGTGTGCTGTCGAAACCAGGGCGAAACTTGCACTTAGGTATAGAAGTAGTTTGTTTTTGTTTTTCATAATGGGTTAGGTTTGTTTGATACTGAGACTCAATCTCAATTGATATTGAGACTCATTCTCAATAAATTTACCATTTGTCAAACTAAATTGGTGAAAAGATTCTGTTCAATAAGTGATATCTTTTGATTTTCTCTTAGGGCAAGTCCTGAAACTAGCTGTTGGAGATGAAAGTATGAAAGCTTTCTAAAAGCTAAAATTAGACTGTAGGAAGTTTAAAAATTTCCCTAACCACATTGACTTGCTCTATTGTTTTCTCGAGAGAATTGTCCATAAAGGTTGCATGGCCCATTTTACGCCCTGCTCGTGCTTCTCTCTTACCGTAAAGATGGAGTGATGCACCTTGGGATGAAGTGATTGGATCCCAGTTGGGGGGCGTATTTTCATCGATCCAGAGATCGCCAAGCAGATTCATCATAACGACAGGCGAAAGAAGCTTCGTGCTGCCTAAAGGTAGACCTGCAATCGCTCTTGCCTGGTTTTCAAACTGTGAGCAAGTGCATGCATTAAGCGTATGGTGTCCAGAATTGTGAGGCCTTGGTGCCATTTCATTCACAACTAAGCGGCCATCCGCAGATAAGAAGAATTCAACCGCTAGGATACCAACATATTGAAGAGTATCTGCAATGGACAGGGCAATATCTTTAGCTTCAGCTTGTATGCTTTCCGGAATACGGGCAGGAACAATTGAAACATCAAGAATATGATTTCGGTGAATATTTTCTACTGGATCATAGGTTAAGATTTCACATTTACTACTGCGTGCTACGATAACAGAGAGTTCCGCTTGTAAGGAAATACACTCTTCAATAACCACACGTCCGCCATCAAAAGCTTCCCATGCTTGAGTAATTTCCTGCTCCGATAAGGATTTATTCAACCTGACTTGGCCCTTTCCATCATATCCGAATTCAGCAGTTTTTACGATTACATCGCAATGTAACTCCTGAAGTGCCTGTTTAAAAGTGATCAAATCATGGGCTACTTTAAATTTCGCGCATGCAAACCCATTTTCAGAGAGAAAATTCTTTTCTCTTTCTCGATGTTGGCAGATTGTTACAGCCTGAGGACTCGGGAAAAGTTTCACTCGATCTTCAACTTTCTCGAGCGTAGTTTGGGGTAAGTTCTCAAATTCAACCGTGGCAACTTGTACCTTTTTCGTAAATTCATCCAATGCATTGGGGTCATCAAAAGGTGCATCAATGATTTGATCAGCCGTAGCTGCGGCTCCTGATCGGTCTCCGCCTGTCCATGTTAGAACATTAAAGCCCATTCTTCTGGCATCTAGTGACAGCATCCTTCCAAGTTGGCCACCGCCAAGAACTCCCAACCAATTGTTTCCTCCAAGAATCATATTTATGAAACTGTAGGGGGAAGTTTGCTTATTTCAATTCGTGTTTTTTGACTAGATCTAAAGTCTCTTAATTTTTCGGCAAGTATTGTGTCTCCCATAGTTGCAAGCATAGAGATAGCAAAAAGGGCGGCATTAGTTGCTCCTGCCTCACCAATGGCAAATGTGGCTGTGGGAATACCTGCTGGCATTTGAACAATAGACAGAAGGGAGTCTACACCTTGAAGTGTTTTGGATTTAACAGGAACTCCAAGCACTGGAATTGTAGTTATAGCGGCAGTCATACCAGGAAGATGTGCGGCTCCCCCTGCCCCAGCGATGATACACTTTAGCCCACGATTTTCAGCTGTCTTGGCATAGTCGTAGAGAAGCTCAGGCGTTCTATGTGCACTCACAACTTTCGCTTCCCATTTTACCTCAAAATCTTCGAGGGTCTGAGTTGCTTTTTCTAAAGTTGGCCAATCGGATTGGCTTCCCATGATTATTCCTACGCACGGCGCATTTGAACTAGTCATTTAATATTTGATAAGAACGATAGGATAGCAAGCAAGACCAATCATCCACGAGAGGTCTTTTACTGGGGAAATTACTTACCGAAAATAGATTACTTTACTACTTTATAACTTTAAATACGCTGACAGAATCAATACAGAGCCATACTAATTAAGCTCTTTGGTAATTTTTTCGAAAAGTGGAGTGTATTTTTGCGATTATAAGTAAGTTGGAAAAAAGAAGTAGTCGTAGCTAGTCCTGTCTTCAACAATTATCATTCTAACCTTGAAGCGATTTAGATGATGGTAAAGTTAGTGGACAAAAAATTAATTTTAGCACTATTCATTTTAAAGATTATAGGTTACATCCATTCATTTGAAGTGAGTTTACCAACCACCGCCTTCACTGGAGTGATTGCGGCCTTGGTCGCTAGGCCAATTGGCTTGGTTACCATGCTGGCACAAGTGCTAGTTAAGGAGGCACCGACTAACAGCATAACAACCAATAAAACTTCTTTGCTCATTGCATTGACAAGTAGTAATCAGCTTGCCTTCCCAAACAAATTCTCATCCTCCCTTAATCTTTTCTATATTTTAATTACCTAGAAATTTTCCGCAGATGACCGAAAATTCTTCCTTACTTTTTTAACTCCACTTGATTGCCGCCCATATTGGATTGGCGACCAATTATTTGGCGATTAAAATGTTGTTCCATCCGCGTGTACCCAAAAAGATACTTGGGCTTTCCTTTCAAGGCATATTTCCCAAAAGGCAAAACCAGTTTGCGGAAAAGCTGGGAACTTATGTGGCAAATGAATTAATCTGGATGAAAGATATCGGGTAAAGGATCGAAGAATTGTCTACCCAACCAGAAGCAATGGAAGAATCCATAGATGTGGAAGCCTTAGTTCGAGGAATTACTGATCGGATTTATGGTGCAACAATTTCGCTTCATCGAAAAAATTGGGGCGGCACTTGGTTTTTTTATCGGATGTGTCTGGGTTGCGTTGGTGTTAGCCATATGAGCCAGACTTTTTACCAGTTGCCAAAAAAGAAAGAACTTTTAATTTTTAAGGTTGCATGAATGATTTGAGCCTTGCCCTCACCCAGGTGTGGGAAAACACCTTCCAGTTTTGGACGACTCCATCTGCTCGGATTCAGGCGGCAGTCATCGGACTTTCCATTTTTATCGCCTGGCTAAGTAGCCAAAGAGCCAAGCCGCAAATCCTTAAATTATTACATGAACCGACCGGACCGGCATGGATTGAAGGTGCGATCTGTATCCTTGCACAGCTCTTACTTCCCCTCTTCCTTCTGCTTTGCTCCCTTCTGGGTAGAGGCGTACTCGATCGCTTTGGGTTTGCATCGGTAGATTTGCTCAACCCCTTTGTTCATGCCACGACTGCTTGGTTGATCTACCGTTTGGTGGCAGGCTTAACCCACAACCGATTTTGGCTTCGATTAGCAGCTGTATTGGCTTTCGGAATGGCCGCTCTTCAAAGCTTTGGCCTCCTTGAACCCACTTTTGATTTTCTAAGTTCTGCGTCCTTCTCAATTGGCAAAAGCACTCTGTCCGTGCTCGATTTGGTAAATGGAATATTCATATTACTTTTTTTATTGTGGATGAGTTCCCTTTTGGGAAGTGCGGGAGAAGCACGTATTCGCGAACTCCCCAACCTACCACCCTCCTTACAAGTCCTGCTTGCCAAGGTTATCCGGGTATTTTTGATTTTTATAAGTTTTCTTGTGGCGATGTCCACCATCGGGCTCGACCTCTCCTCCTTTGCCCTCCTTGGGGGTGCTATTGGTGTGGGTATTGGATTTGGTCTGCAAAAAGTAGTTTCGAATTTGGTAAGCGGATTGATTCTCTTACTCGACCGATCGATCAAACCCGGGGATGTGATTGAAATTGACGATACTTACGGTTGGATCAATTCCCTTCGAGCCCGCTATGCATCTATTATCACTCGCGATGGTAAAGAGCACTTAATTCCCAATGAAGACTTAATCACAAATCGCGTGGTTAATTGGTCCTTTAGTGATAAGAATATCCGAGTACGAGTGCCAGTTGGTATATCTTATGATTCCGACCCTCGCAAAGCCATGAAACTTTGTGTGGATGCCGCCCTTTCATCCGGGCGAGTGCTTAATGATCCTGAACCCCGTTGTCTCGTTAGCGGGTTTGGAGATAACTCTGTGAATCTTGAACTAAGGTTTTGGATCAATGATCCATCCAACGGAGTGGGAAATGCACGGAGTGAAGTATTACTAAGCATATGGGATCGTTTTCGGGAAGCTGGAATCTCGATACCCTTCCCCCAGCGAGACTTACACTTACGCAGTGTTCCGGAAGGATTTGGTGAAAGCCTTGAAAAGTAAAAAGTTACTTATTTTGACCTGGTTCACAGAATTTAGCTAAGCTGCCTTCCAAGCGTGCCAATCGGACCTAAAAGTAAGCCCAAGTAAGAAACCCATGACCCCTTTATCTTGCCTGAAGCCAACTAACACTCCAAGTGTACCGAAAATAATGCAAGATATTACTACGATATTCTTCTTACGCCTCAGGGACTCCTTCCCTCTTGTCTTCGAGAACTCGCTTATTGGCGTTTACCAATTCGCAAAGCGTAGTGCCTTCGGGTAGCATTGATACCGCTATTTTTGTATCATTTAGTTGTTCGGGTGTGAGTGAAGTTCTTGTCTCTCGTCATTCGCTATCCTTGTATGGATTGGGTTTTTCTCGTTCCCACTTTTGTACTAGCTCATGACATTCCCATTCAGAATCGCACTCTTTGTCTATGCGTTTATCTTCACCTTTGGGAGTTGCTTGCACCCTAAACTTCTTGTAACCTTTTTCATACCTGAGAATGCTGACCCTAAACACAACCTTTCCAAATTTGTTCCGACTTTCGATTGTGAACCCTTTGGTTTTTAGAGTTTTTGCATTCTTAGAGTTAGCAAAACATTTAGCAAATACAAGAAAACTGAGGGGAGATTGAGGGAAGCAATTAACTATTTCCTGCAAGGTTGACGCCAGTCGTCAGTATTTATTAGGCTTACGCTCCTGTAGTTCAATGGATAGAACATTGGTCTCCGGAACCGAAGATCTGGGTTCGACTCCCAGCGGGAGTGCCAGCATCTAAGCGGGTTGTAGCGTTTCGAGTTAATCGCATCAAGAAAATTTTTCGTTAATTGGGCAAAAAAATTTACACTGCTATTTGAGACTAACTAGAAAAACAAATAAATTCTTAACAATTTTATGAAAGCGACTCATAAACTTGCACCTCCTCTAAACATTCGGTAAAAAAAGGCTACGATAGAATGATAAGTACTAAAGAAGCTTTAGGAAAATGGCACATCCTGACACACCTTTGTCTCGGTATGATTATGGTGGCGGTGCTCTGTTGTTCGACGCTCGCAAAAGAGCTTGAGCTCGAGCGCAAGCCGAATATACTGTTCATTTTCTCAGACGACTTGTCTTATCGTGATTTGAGCAGCTACGGACAAGAGCAGTTCCTGACTCCCAATCTCGATAATCTGGCAATGAACGGCATCCGGTTCACTCAGGCGTATAGCGGTTCGTCGGAATGCGCCCCATCCCGGGGAAGCCTGATGACCGGAATGCACATGGGGCATTGCCGTATTCGAGCAAATAGTTCAGTACGGGGACAGGACCACCTGTTGAGTGAGGATATTACGATGGCCGAGGTGGTTAAAGGGGCCGGGTACACCACTTGTTTTATTGGCAAGTGGGGCATTGGATTACCCGGCACCGAGGGAGCTCCTGACAAGCAGGGATTCGACATCTCGTACGGATACTACGATCAGGCACGGGCTCATGGCTTCTTCCCCCACTACCTGATGAGAAATGGGAAGCCGGAGCCGATTCCTGAGAATTACGGATTCAACATGAAGCGTGTTAAAACCTACAATGGGCGCCCGCTAGACAGACTGGACGATGTGATGAACATATATGACAAGAACGGGCGCCTCGTTCCTGACGGCATCCCGGATGCTGACGCGGCAAAATACTCCGAGAACCTCTTCCAAAAGGAGGCCCTTAATTTCATATCGGAGCACAAGGACAAGCCTTTCTTCCTCTACTACGCAACCCAACTTCCCCACGGCCCGTGTATCACACCCGACCTTGGAGCCTACAAAGACAAGCCTTGGGGCCTGAAGCACAAGGAATGGGCAGCCATGCTCGGCCACCTGGACCGTGGTGTTGGAAGGATGGTTGACCTGATGGAGCAGCTTGAGATCCTGGATAACACCATAATCTTCTTTGCCGGTGACAATGGATATAGCCAGTGGGGGTACTTCGGTAGACCTCTACATGAGGATGATGCTCTGTTCAAAAACAAAGGTCCATGGCCAAAAGGGAAGTTCGCTTCAACCCATGAAGGTGGTATGCGAGTTCCCTTCTTCGTCTATTGGAAGGACAAGATTAAGGCAGGAGAAAATGACCATATCTGCACCCTGTATGATGTTTTGGCAACGGCGGCCGATCTTGTCGGTGTCATGCCCCCGAAAACAGACGGCATCAGTTTTGCACCGACATTACTCGCAAGGCCAAATGAGCAGCGGACACACGAATACCTGTACTGGGAAAATGGAACATTTTCGCAGCACGCGCAAAGCGTACGCATGGACCAATGGTGGGCATACAGTGAACATCCCTCCAAGCCGGTAATGTTGTATGACATTTCCCAGGACCTAGACTGCCGAAACGATTTGGCAAGAGACCATCCGGACATAATTAACAGAATCTCACAGATCTTTACCGAGGCCCACACGGACAGCGAATGGTATGTGAACCCAGGTGAAAGCAAAATGCAGATCGCTGCGAAGCGCAAGAAAGCGGTCGCTTTAGGAGGTATGCAGAGGTCCACCAGTGCAAACTCGACCTACAGAGGACGGACCGAATAATCTTCTGTAGGCGACATTCAAAAGGCCGTGCCTGAGGAGTGACGATCTTTAAAAGATTTTAGTGCTTCTTAGAAGAGTGCTTCTTTTAATCATTTGGACTTTTCCATGCACTGGTTTCTTATTTGCTACTTGGACGAATCCGAATTTTGGATATGAAATTGAAGGTAGAGGTGCATTTTTTGTAATTATGGTTATCGGTGGATTCATACTAGCTTCTGCCATAGCTCATCGAATTTTAAATTGGTTATTTCAAACTCCTCAACCAATTTACTGGAGTCGCATAGATAAGTTTTTTGGTTTTGGGAAGGATTCTAGAAAATAGGTGCAAGCGTACGAAAAAAGTTATAAAAAGTTGAAAATTACATCTTTGTGTTTTAACGATATTATCAATTTCAAGTTGTGGAGCAGCACAATTAAGAAAGTACAACCCTTACCTCAATTGATGTGATAGTATGTTTCTTATTTGGATAACTTGAAGCAAACATCCTCTTCTAGTCACGAATGGGTGCCCAAATTAATTTAATCTGTATGACCATATCGAATAAAAAAATATTATGATTGAAGAAAAAGAATATAATAAAAAAGGAAATAAACTTGGAATGTGTGCCCTATCACATGCAGTGGTTAGCTGGGGGTGTATGCTCGGAGTCCTTCCCTTAGGACCGCTAGTTTGGCTTCCTATACTTTTAGTTTCTGCGGTTACTTCTGTTCTTAGCCGGAAGACAGCTTTGGGCAAGGTGGCTATCGTTCTGCTCATTCTCTAAATTCCTGCATACATTGTGGTTCACGGATTAATCATGAGTCCCAAGACTCTATGATTTTCATTTTTTTACTAATATAAGTGGTTACTTTTTGCTAAGTTTAAAGACTCGCACATAATCAACATACATCTTAGAAGGGAGCTGTTTATCCCTAACTGGCCCACCGGCCCACTGTGCATTTCGCATCGCATAATTTAAATTAACTTGTGCGTTTAAATTTTTAGGAACTTTCCGTGTCCACTCAAAATCTTCGACTTTTCCATAAGTTCGGTTGTGCACCTTGCCACCGGAAAACTTAAAATAAGGTTCAGACTTCCATGCAGGTCCGTCTTGGGCAAGATACCAAAAGAATTCACTATCAGTAACCCGTAAACCAAAGGTAAAAAACTCGTAAAAATTGACTGTGTTTCCTTTGATTTGGTGACCATGTCCGTGATGGGCTTTGTAGACTCTTTGCTTAATAAAGAAATGATCATCTGAACGTTTTACCATAGATTCCTTAGGGATACCTTGATGAATTTCTTCAGTTCTAAAATCGTGCCACCACAATCCACTCCATAATCTCGTTTTTTGCCTGTCAGCAATAAATTCGAACATATCAATTTCCAGGAGATCTTCGGGCGACCAGTCTCCAACTTTGTTAGAAATCGTCCAAAAAGCACCATACCCCGCATTATTTTGTGGAAGTTTACAACGCAGTTCTAAATACATGTTATTGCGAAGTGCGTAATCTTTCCGGGTATGCACCCCACCGGAGGAATAATTAAAAGTTCTTTCTTTTGACCATGTCTTGCCGGTAATAGGCATGGTTTCCCGCTTTTGGGTAAAGATAAGTAGTCCATTATCCAAAGTAATATTTTCTAATTTGTAAATACAATCTACGCCCTCGTTTTGAAGATTCTTTTTATTGATTCCCAATCCCCAGATTTCTTGGTTAAGCTCAGATCCGGTAAACTCATCTCCAAATGCATACTTGGAGCCTGGTGGGCCTTCAATAGACATCTTGAAACTTGCATTTAATGCAAGAGACAAGATGTAAAAAGTAAATGCCAAAACTCCAAGCCATTTCAATTGATGTGGTTGAATATTAATTCTACCTAGCGTAATAAAAAGGAGAACAAATAAAGGTCTTTTGGAATGATTATTCATTCCAATATTTAATAATGACGCTTTTCTCTCGTCAACCGATCTTCTTAAAACTGAAAATACGATTTTGGGGAAGAATTGACAGAGTAAATTATTTTCTAAAAGTACTGATTTTAGGCTAGGTTAGTGTTTTGGAGACTCAAAAACTAAGGAAGTTAAGCGACGGGTATCGGGTAAGCTTACAGTTAGTAGTCCGTCTGTCACAACTACAAGAGAGGAGTTTCCAGATTGTACATTTTTACGATAGCCAGTTTTAGCTTCGACATCTTCTGTTATCCATCTTACCAAAATCTGTTCGCCTTCACTGAAACCTTCCCCTGTAAACTTTTTATCTTGATTATAGCGAGCCCCAATCTGAATGGTTGCAGGAATCGATATCGTTAAATTATTTGGTGCTTCTTTGGCTTCTCGTTTGGCTAAAAGGACAATAAATCGTTTTGCGGTTCGGTCATATGAACTCATCCTCATCAATTTATCTTCTTCTATTCCTGTAATCGTTATGTCATTTCCCTCTTCTCCAGCAATTGCGTGATGGATACATTCGTTTTGGCCGGCAGACAATTGTGCATACCAACGCCATATGTAATAGTGTGTGTGATTGGGGTCGTCTGGTACTGCATAGGGAGCACCAAAATCGCTACCATTAAATGAGGGAGAATTATTTTTGATGACTAGTTTATTGTCATTCCCAATCAGGTTTAACTTGCGGGTAGCAATCGCAGCACCACCGGTAAAGTTAGGGTTTAATTTTTCACCCAATACTGCAAGCTGACCATTGTAGTCTAGCCGTTTGGTCAGACCCATGGACCAGGCACTGTGATTGTCTGACCATGGTAGATTCGTTAAACTTAAACCCCGCTGAATGCATTCCCCAAAGAGTCGCAAGGTTGATTCTACTGTATCACCACTGCCTTCTGGCCCGTGTGGTGTACGTTCGCCATCCCAGCAGATCCAGCTCTCGGCCGCCACTAATCCTTTGTCGTCATAGCCCTCTTCCTTGAGTCTCTGGTCCATATAGTCAAGTTGATCCCATACAGAACTTACCCAAGTGAGGAGACCACCTCCCCAGCCGTTATTAAAGTCGCTGAGATTAATGGCAAAATTATCAATCAGACCCATAAGTTCAGGGTAATCCAATTGAATATCGTACCATTTTTTACAATTGCGTGATGGGGATAAGCCAGCAGTAGAAACTATCTTCTTATCTCCTGTTTCTTCTGAGTAGTCACGAATTGCTCGAGCTGCCGGTAACATAAACAACTCGATTAACTCATCCCATGTACCTTCCCAATACTTTGGATGATTAGCTTCGTGAAAGATAGAATAGTAATCAACATCTTCACCAAACCATGTAACGGTAGCTTTAACCATATCGTAGATGGCTTGTTCATCGGGCGGGACTTTGTTAAAATCTGCATAGCTTGTTCCTCCATTCATCCACAATGGCACTTGCCACAAAACTAATTCCGTTTTGATCCCTTTGCGTTTGCACAGTTTAACTGCATGTCGAATCGCTAAGGCTTCTTTGGATGGATAATTCTTAAAATCTAGGTTTTTCTCCTTTGGAAGAGTATGAAGCGACATAAACCAAAAGCTAGCATAACTGGCTATACTACCAATTTCTCTTTCTATGTCGGCTACAGAACTTTTTGGTCTACTTTCATAGGGTTGCCAACGAAAACCTACATGTAAATGATTCTTGGTAGCCTCGTAAGCAGAAGGTAAGCTTTTATATTCGAAAAGGTCACTCATACCTGGACCCACTCGGTACTTGGGATTTTCAGGTACAAGGGTTTCCACACCATGGCAGATATTTTTCGCACTACTTACTAGTACTACCAATAATAGATGAAGGAAAAACTTCAAGATGCTGAATCTATATGCATTGTATGATATAAGTACAAGCTTAAGCTTGTATGTTGCTGTTACATCTTAAGATTTACGATATTTTAAAAGTACTTCCGAGGGTTCAGGGCATTACCCTTAATTTGATATTAAGAATTATGAAATATTTAACTTGATCATAACAGATATATGTCAATAATTATTTAGAGTTATTACACACAAAGTCTGTAAAAAATAGTCATGAATTCCTTTAAAACAAATGAGTTACACAAAAGAAATAGAGATAATCAAATATAAAAATATAGATCTATTTGATAATAGTAATGCAAAGTTCGATCTCTTTTGTAAGTCATTAAACCAAGATATTAAATTGTTGAAATTACAACTTAAATTACTCAGGCGACAAAAAGAAAATGAAACTTATGTGTTTAAGAATTTCGAATTCTGGAAGTTACTTATTGAAAATTTTCCAAAGACTGATTTCCCAAAGGTTGATGGCAATTCTCGTTATTTTTATAAAAAAAATGGGAAAAACTGTTTTAAATTTAAATATTTTGTCTCAGACATGCTCGAGGCAAAGGCGATGGTAGATTGTCCTGAGAATCCCCGCAGTCGGTATTCAATGTTGAAGTCTGAACTTTTAAAATATCTTCAGTCTGAAAAGAAGCGTAATATACTGCCGAAATTTAAACAAAAAGAATCGCTTATGCCTACTCCTAAAAAATCCACTTTTGATGATGAAAGTTTACTTTCGAATCGTTGGGACAATTGGATGAGTAGTTAAATTCTTGAATTTTAATTTAGATATACAGAATCTAAAATTTAGATTAGATTTTGTATAAAATATTGTTATACATGTTTTTAACTTATAAAAATTTAGTGTAAATATTTAGTGTAGAAATTTTTATTGAGTAAAAATATACAGTTGCATTTCATTCTACTCTACTAGTCATCAACTATTCCTTCTGTTTGGTATTTGGGTAAATGGTTTTTTTTGTTAACCTTCATCTTATGGATATTTCTTCATTAACAAATCTAAAGCGTGATCTTGAATGTCATCCAATTTTTACTCGGATCAATTCTCTCTCGGAATTAAGGATATTTATGAGTCACCATGTGTACGCTGTGTGGGATTTTATGTCTTTACTCAAAAAACTACAACTTGACCTTGTCCCAAGTGGATCACCGTGGCTTCCTAACCCCAATGGTCTCCTCGTCCGTTTCATTAATGAAATTGTAATGGAAGAAGAATCTGATGTCTCCTTTACACAGTCAAATGATACTTCCTATAAAAGTCATTTTGAAATATATTTAGACTCTATGAGGGAAGTTAATTGCCCTACGATCAAATTACAGAGATTTTTACAACTTGTAAGTGCTGATGGAATAGAGGTCGCCTTACAATCATCAGACTTACCTGAACCCTCTCGTTTGTTTATGCAGCATACTTTTGAAACCATCTCTCAGGGTAAAACTCATGAAATAGCGTCTTCATTTGCAATTGCTCGAGAAAGTGTTGTTCCTTTGATGTTTAAGCGAATTCTTTCTCAAACAGATTTAACATCAAGTGACGTTCCTGTTTTCAAGTATTATCTTGAAAGGCATGCAGTCTTAGACGGTGATCACCATGGACCAATGGCTCATCGTCTTCTTGATAATTTATGCGATGGTGATTGCCTTAAGGAGAAAGAGGTAATTTCTCAGGCTGAACGTAGTATACAAAAGAGGATTGAATTTTGGGATGGCGTTCTGGACGCCTTACCTTGATTCGCACACTTATAACAAGCAGATTCAAGCAAGTTCGATTTCGATGGTAAATTCATCTCGCGCCCCTGGCGCTACCGTACGTGTGGTTTTATTTTCGGTTGAGTTCGGCGGTGACATCCATGGTTCAACACAATAATAGAGTTCGTTTTTCTTAGTCCAAGACACAAAAGTAAGTCTTGTACCCGTTTCTGGTCCACCAACTTCAGAAATTCTTATAGTTTCTTCTCCGTTGAGAAGAGAGATTTCGGCTTTTGGCATATTTAATTCATAAAAAACATTATTTACTAACTCTGGATCATTTAACTTTTGCACAGGTGTCTTATTACTTTTCGGCACCATCATACCGCCTTCTTGATACTTAAACACTTTTTTTGCCTCAATTGAAAGGTTATGATCAGAAAGCGATAAACCTTTTCTCCAGGGAACTTGAAAATAGGGGTGTAGGCCCGCTGACCATGGTATTGGCTCACGGCCTTCGTTCTCAAGAACTAAACTGATTTGTAGGGTTAGTTCAAGAAAGTGATATATGACTGTAAAATTGTAATCGAATGGGTAGAAACTTTTCATTTCCTCTGTTTGGACCATTTCCATTTCAAACCCTGATTTATCAATCGAACGCACTTCAAAATCTGCACGATTGGCAAAGCCGTGCATAGGCATTTGTGCATGACGACCGTCAGGTAACTTCCAATAATCCTGCTTACCTTCTAAGTATGATTTTCCTGCGAAGGGAAAGAGTATGGGTATCCCTCCACCAACCTTATTAAGCTCTTCGCCCTGTATATCTTCAGGCCAGTGAATAACATCGCGTACCGAGCCATCACTCATGTTGACATGCCAATTTAGTAATTGAGCCCCTTTTTCTGGAGATGCCAAAAAGGTAGAGGGTCCTACATCCCAGCGTCTTATTTCATGGTTTTGATAGGTGATCTTTTCCATCACCTATGAATTGAAGTTTCTTTCGACTTTGCGCAATGCCAATTATAGCATTAGATGTAATTTGACCCCACTATGATACTGAACTTTAAATTCACACCCCATCTTCTCGGGCTTTTTATGTTGATATTTGTCAACACAGTGAGAGCCGCAATTTCTTCAGAGCCTTTTCTTGATGGAAATGTGAGCGTCAACTCTGACGACAATTCTTCACAAGCAAAGTCTCATATTGCATATGTTATCCCTGTACAGGATCAAATTGGACCTCCCATTCTTGATATTCTTAGGCGTGGATTGAAGAGTGCGATTCAGGAAAAAGCTGATATTGTAATATTGGATATGGATACACCAGGCGGAGAACTTGGGGTAACTTTGGAAATAATGGAAGAAATTATTAGTAACCTGGAACGATTTAAGGGAAAAATCATTACTTATGTTAATGATGAAGCGATTTCAGCAGGTGCTTACATAGCAATTGCTTCTAGTGAAATTGCTTTTTCCCCTAAATCTCAAATTGGTGCAGCAGAGGCAGTTAGTGGCGGAGGTAGTAATATTGATTCTTCGATGAAGCGGAAAATCAATTCTTATCTCAAAGCAAAAATCAGGAACTATGCGGGGGATTATCGCTATCGCTCTCTGGTGATGTCTGCGATGATGGATGCAAATGAAAGTTTGATTATCGAAGGTGATCCAATCAAGGCAACTGATGGTAGTCTTATCAAAAAGAGGGGAGAACTTCTTACATTAACAGGTGAAGAGGCATGCCAACTTTATGGCAGTCCTCCAGCTCCCTTGCTAGGTTTTGGGGTTTTTGAGACTTACGATGAAATTTTGCTAAAAAAGTGGGGTGCTGGAAATTATAAGATTATAGAAATGAATGTAAATTGGGCTGAGAAAGCAGGGCTGTGGTTAAATGGGATCGCACCCCTTGTCTTAAGTATCGGTTTGGTATGCATATTTGTAGAGTTCAAGACTGCTGGTTTCGGGGTCTTTGGGGTATTGGGAATTATTTTGTTGTTGGTCTTTTTTGGCTCAAAATATGTGGCGGGTCTTGCAGGCCAAGAAGAACTCATCGTTTTTTTGCTTGGAATATGCTTAATCTTGGTAGAAATTTTTCTTGCTCCAGGTTTGATTATTCCTGGGATTATTGGATTTTTCATGATGATCGGGTCTATTTTTTGGGCAATGGTTGATATTTGGCCTACGCCGGATTTCACATGGAGTTTTGAAGTTTTTCGCCTGCCCTTTTGGGAACTTTTACAGTCCTTGGGTATCGCAATAACAATAGGTGTTTTACTTTCTATGATACTGCCTAAAACTCCATTATGGAATCATCTAGTTTTAAGTGAAACGCTAGGAGATGCTCCATCTAATTCTAAAGCTATAAAATCGGTTTTGAGTACAGAGGGAATGGTCGGTAGAACAGTTTCAGAATTATTTCCATCTGGTCAGGTGCAAATTAATGGTAAGCGTTATGAAGCCCGAGCGGTTCATGGTAGAATTGCAAAAGGAGAGAAAATTAAAGTTATTAAAATCGCATCGATGGATTTAATTGTAGAGGAAGTTTCCTCATGACTTTAATTTTAAGTATTATAATAATAAGCTATACTCTTATTGCATTTGAAGCAATTGTTCCCGGGGGATTGCTTGGGATTTTGGGTTTCCTGGGACTGATCGTTGCTGCCTATTATTCCTTCTTAGAGTTTGGGGGGTGGTTTGCACCTTCTTTAACTTTTCTGTTGAGTGGATTGGGTGCTCTCGCTTTGGTGTTGATTGAGTTTAAATGGTTATCAAAAAGTCCTTTTGGCCAAAACCTGTTTCTTAAAAAAACCGTTGGAGGCACCAGCAACGCATCAATTGGAGAAGGAGATTTACTTGGCTTGCCTGGGCTTACTGTGACGGATCTTCATCCTGAAGGGTTGGTGAAAGTAAAAGCTAAGGATTATGATGCTTACAGTGAAAGCGGTTTTTTACCCAAAGGCACGGAAATAAAGGTAACTGGAGTAGATACCTTTAAAATACTTGTGCAGCAAAAATATGAGGAGAAGGGTTGACCTCGGAACACATTTTAACCATCAAAAGATTTAACTTTAACCCATAGTATTATGTTTGAATGGATTATTATCGGATTACTCGTGGTCATCGGACTTGTTGTCTCTTTGGTCATCATGTCGTTTTTCAACACTTGGTTGAAAGCTTTTCTTTCAAAGGCAACCGTTGGGTTCACCACTTTACTTGCCATGAGACTTCGAGGAGTACCAGTTGGCCTAATTGTTGATGCCAGGATTACGGCTGTAAAGGCAGGTATTCCTATTGAGACCGACCAATTGGAAGCTCATTATCTTGCGGAAGGAAATGTAGTGCAAACAGTTCAAGCTCTAATCGCTGCGTCTAAGGCAAACATTATTTTGGAATGGGATCGTGCGTGTGCAATTGATTTAGCAACGAGGGGAACAAGCAAATCAGTTTTGGAGGCTGTAAGGACTTCTATTAACCCCAAAATCATTGATTGTGTGATTGAAGGCCGCCAAACAATTGATGGCGTAGCTAAAGATGGCATACAAGTAAAAGTAAGGGCAAGGGTAACGGTTCGGAGTAATTTGGATAGATATGTGGGGAGTGCCCAAGAGGAAACTGTTATTGCCCGAGTTGGGGAGAGTATTGTTTCTACTATTGGTTCTTCAGAAAATTATAAAGTTGTCCTTGAAAATCCAAATTCCATTACCGAAAAAGTTTTGGACCGTGGCTTAGATCAAGGAACAGCCTTTGAAATTCTCTCCATTGATATAGCAGATGTTGATTTAGGTGAAAATCGGGGAGCAGCCTTACGTTCTTCGCAAGCTTCCGCTGACAAAGAGGTTGCGCAAGCCCAAGCTGAAATCAGAAGAGCGGCAGCGGTCGCCTTAGAGCAAGAAAATAAAGCTAAGGTTCAAGAAATGCAGGCAAAGCTAGTGGAAGCCGAATCCCAAATTCCGCTTGCTATGGCGGAAGCGTTTAGGAGCGGTAACCTCGGCGTGATGGATTATTATCGATTGAGAAATGTAGAGGCTGACACTGAAATGAGAGAGAGTATATCTAAAGGTGTAGATTGAGGAAACTTCTAACTAAATTGCCAGTCATTTCACTAATATGCAGGATTTGCCTCTAGATACCCTTTTAATAATTGGTCTAGTTATTGCCTCTTTCATTGGTAAATTAACCAAAAAAAAATCGTCTGTTCCTCAATCAAATTCAAAGAAAAAAGAATTCGGTCAGGAGGACTCCAAAGGGGAAAGTGCCAGCTTAGAGGATGTGCTTAAAGAAGCTTGGCAGAATTTTAGTAACCCTTCACAGGTTGATTCTTCCCCCCAATATTCACCAGAAAGCCCACCTCCTCTACCGATTCAAAAAGAAAAAAAAGATGAAAAAGTGCTTGCTAAAAAAGTCACTCCATCGGCCAGTAATAGGAATGAGGAACGATGTCTTTTCATACAATCAAGAGGTGCAAAAGAGGGAATCTTTTTTTTCGGTTACTGAGGATTTAAAAATGTCCAATAAATCTCTTCGTAAAGCATTTATACTCAAAGAAATTCTCGACCAGCCGGTATCTATCAAAAAGTCTTCTTTTTGATAACTGACTTCTCTTTTGCCTTCTTAACTTTTTTATCTTTTAAACTCTCGTTTAAACCTTTTACCATGCACTTTTGGTTCCAATCACAAGTGTTTGGAAATCGACATTCCCTAATTGAACACGAAAAAGTTGCTCGTTTTTTATTCATCAATGCAAGATATGGGTTTAACTACTGTGGGTAGATTGATTAATTGAATTATGCTGATGTATATTCTAATTTAAATCTTAATATTAGATAACTTTTTTCATCGGGGCCAAATACCTTTAGTTTTCATAGCAGCAGGTACCCTATTGCAAATGCCACGATCTTTTATTGATAACAGATAATATTCATTATTTATAATTCTCGCCTGAGGGGAATTATGTCGGACTACTTGTACCCTCAGTTTATCGTAAAATAAGAGTCACCACGGCTTCCTTTCATGAGAGTGAAGATTCTTTAGTTAAAGCTGAGTATCAAAAGCGAAATATCCATTTGTGTAATATGAAATTTACTTGATAAGAACACTGCGGTTAAGTGCTTGCAAGAAACAAGGGCAACTGATAGTAATAATCGCTTTCATTTTTTCTACACCCCCCCGCAATCATCATGTCCGAACTAAGCGAATTTACTTTAAAGGTTTCACCACGAGAGAAATCTGGCCGCAACGCCTGCAAAAGCCTTAGGAATTCTGGTAAGATTCCTGTAATCCTTTATGGAAAAGCCATAAACAAACCTTATTCAGTGGATGACAAAGAAACCAGGATGCTTCTACGCAATGCTTCTGGTTCAACTTCCCTCTTAAGACTTCTTGGTGAAAACGGAGAGGATGAGCTTGTTCTCATTAAAGATCTGCAGAAAGACCAAATTAAAGATAAAATTCTTCATATTGATTTTATTCAAGTCACTCGCGGGGAAGATCTTCAGACTAAAGTTCCGTTGGTCATCACTGGGGAAGCCGAAGGCGTAAAGAGCCAAGGCGGTATCCTTGAGGTTTTATCAAGCGAGATCGAAATCAAATGTCGACCCAGTAACCTGCCTTCTCAAGTAACCCTAGACATCAGTTCCCTTGAGCTTGGTTCAAACTTACAAATCAAGGATCTCCCGCAAATTGATGATGTTGAATACGTGGATTCACCTGAAATGATCCTTGCTTCATGTGTTGGCAGTGCAAGCGGAAGATCAGGTGCTGAAGATGAGGAAGATACCGAAGAAGAAGCATCTATGGAAGGCGAAGAAACTTCTGAAGCAGAAGATTCCAAGGAAAAAGAGTAACATCTTTATCTTTCTATGAGCTGTGGCAAAATTTGGTATCATAGGTCTTGGCAATCCAGGCTTAAACTATACGCAAACGCGGCACAATGTAGGCTTTTGGCTCTTAGATGAGTTTGCGAAACAAAATTATACCTTTTTTACCCAAGATAAAAAGCTCAGTGCAGATATTTGTAAATTCAATTACCGAAGCAGCCACAAAATGCTACTTATCAAACCAACTACTTTCATGAATAATTCAGGAAGTCGATTGCCATCGCTGCTGAAAAATAATGGTTTTTTTGGTTCAAGTATTGTTGTTGTTCATGATGAATTGACCTTGCCTTTAGGAGTTTTGAAAATTTCGAATACTAAAGGTGCAGGTGGACATAATGGAGTAAAAAGTATTATGGCTGCTTTAAGTACTCCTCTTATAAGAGTAAGAATCGGTATTGGTAGTAAAACTCTACCCGATCAATCCCTTTCTGACTATGTTTTATCTAAATTTTCTCAAATGGAATCTGATTACCTAGGTAAGAGATTGCCCCATTTTGTTAGTGCAATCCACTCTATTATTGATTCAGGTGTGGAAAAAACCATGAATATTTTTAATCAAGAAAAACAAATCGAAACAACCTTATGAATAAGAAAAATTATCTTGCAACAATCGTATTTGACCCAAGAGGCTCAGACGGCACTTCAGATGAAATGATTCCAAAACTAAGTGAACTTATTCGCGAATCAGACGGAGAAGTTAACAAAGTTGAAAACCAAGGGAACCACGATTTTTCCTATCCTCAGAAAAACGGATTATCGAGCGGTACATATTTGCAATTCGAGATATCTGGCCTTCCTACGACTCCAGATATACTGAAGAAAAAACTCAAACTTGAAAAAAAGGTTGATAGAGTTTTGATCGAAAGCTTGTAATTAATTAAATTACCCTATTCTTTCTTTTCATGGCTTCTCTTAACAAAGTTTTACTTATTGGAAATCTGACCCGCGATCCGGATGTGAAAATGATGACCAACGGTCGTCCCGTTTGTAACTTTGGCTTGGCTTTAAATAGGTCATATAAGGATTCAGAAGGTAACCGAAAAGACGAAACAACCTTTGTTGATGTTGAATGTTTCGGGCCGAGAGCTGAAGCCGTTGGCCGTTTTTTTACCAAGGGTCGGGCAATATTTGTTGAAGGCAGATTGAAGCTAGATCAATGGGAATCTAAAGAAGGGGAAAAAAGAAGTGCTATTCGTGTAGTCCTCGACAATTTTGAATTTGTAGATTCTCGACAGGATTCTCAAACTCAAACAAACCCATCCCCTTCACCTGCCCCAGAAGCCTCGGTACAAGCAGTCAGCCCGGAAGAACCGAAAACATCTGACCCCGATTTAGACGAAGACGTTCCATTTTAATTTTACCCACACATATTATGCCACAAACAGAAGTATTACTTGTAGAACATATTGATAACCTTGGATCTGAAGGAGATGTTGTTAAGGTGCGTCCAGGATTTGCACGCAATTATCTTATTCCAAGAAGTAAAGCCGTTCCACTGAATCATGCGAACAAGAAAAGGCTCGATGCTCTCAAAGTTGCTCGAGCAGCAAGAGAAACCGAAGAACTACAAAAGTCGCAAGATATTGCTACCAAGCTTAATGACACCTCGATTGCAGTTGCTGTGAAAACTGGAGCGGGTGGAAAACTTTTTGGCTCTGTGACAGTAGTTCATATCTTAGAGAAGCTTGGCGAAAAAGGTTTCAAACTCGATAAGAGACACTTTTCTAAATTTACTCCGATCAAGGAACTTGGGCAAACGACGGTTAATGTTCTTCTACACAAAGATATTTCCGTCGATATTAAGCTTGAGGTAGTCTCTGAAAATCCTATCGAGGAAACTAAATAACAAGTTTTGTTACGGGGAAGTTTATTAGCGAATGCCATCACCTCCTTCTCTTTCCCACAACAATAAGCAATCAGGATCTAATCGTAATCCAGGCAAATCGACTATGCCTTCTATTGTGGAAGGTAAATCTTTGCCCAGCAATATTGATGCGGAGCAAGGATTATTAGCCGCCTGTATATTAGACTCCTCTGGAGAAGTGATAGGTCGGTGCATTGAACAGGCAGTTGGCCCTGATCATTTTCATTTTTACAACCATCAGCTTATTTTCGATGTCCTGATTCAGCTTCATCAAGAAAATAAAGAAGCCGATGAAATACTTATTGCGGAAAAATTATCAGTAGCTGGTAACTTAGAAACAATTGGAGGAAAAGATGCTCTTTTTGATCTTTCCGCCAAAATCGATACAACAGCACATGCTCCATATTGGTTAGATATAGTAAAACAAAAAGCCATCCTGAGAAAATGTATTTTAGTAGCATTTGAAATCATCGATGGTGCCAATCAAATCCAAGGGAATGTCGATGACTTTTTAGCCAGTATGGAGCAACGGGTTTGCTCCCTAGGTGACGAGCAAAATGTTCGTTCATCGGTGCCATTTAAGGAGCCAATACAACATGCTATGGAGCAAATCCAGCGAATGTTGTCACATGAAGAAATGGATGGACTCCTTTCAGGTTACAAAGACCTAGACCAACTAACCAATGGCTTTAAGCCTGCAGAAATGATTGTGATTGCCGCCAGACCATCTGTTGGCAAAACAAGTTTGGCAATGAATATAGTTGAAAATGTTGCGTTTTCTCCCAAGTACCAAGAGTCACCCAAGAACCTTTTGGTTTTCAGCTTGGAAATGAGTGCAACTTCATTGGCAATGCGAATGATTTGTGGGCGTGCCAAGGTAAACATGAATGATTTAAGGAGAGGCTTTGTCCCTAAAAAAGATGCTGAGACTCTTAACGCTATCAGTCGAGAATTTCAGGAGGCTTCTTTGTGGGTTGATGATACAAGCGGCTTGAGTATTAATCAAATTCGGGCCAAAGCAAGAAGACTAAAAACACGAAAAAAAATACACCTCATTGTCATTGACTATCTCCAACTAATTTCCGGCGATGTAAGAGCCCAGTCGAGAGAAAATCAGATTTCTGATATTTCTCGTGGATTAAAAGCCATGGCAAAGGAGTTAGATGTGCCCGTGATTGTATTAAGTCAATTAAATCGTGATTCTGAGAAAGAGAGGAGGGACCCAAGACTTTCAGACTTAAGAGAGTCTGGATCAATTGAACAAGATGCCGACATTGTCATGCTCTTGGGCAAGCAGCGAAAGGGAGAAGATATTAGAGAGGCAGATCAAGACCCTGAAGCGGCGAATTCAGATGAAGATTATGAGCCCATTTCACTACTACTTGCCAAGCAAAGAAATGGGCCCACTGGAAGGATTAATCTCGCATTTCGCCGAAAATTTACGAGGTTTGAGGTTCTTGAAGGAGAGCCACGACTTAATTAATTAATATGATTCATCGAATTCGACCCTTGTTTCCTTTACTAATGCTCTTTTCTGGCATTGCCATCTTATGGGCCCAAGTTATCCCTGAAGGTAAAAAGATTATATCGATTGAAGTGACCATGGAAGGCCCAAAGACACTGGGTAAATCCTTTTTACTACAAAACTTACAGATTGAAGAAGGGATGGCTTACGATCCCTCATCGATTGACAAATCAATTCGTAATCTTGTGGCAACTGGAGCGGTTGATGATGTAAAGGTTTTTTACGATCCGAAAAACTCTACAGATAAAGGCGTTGCCCTTATTTTTAAAGTTCGGGCAAAGCCAAGAATCAAAAAGATATCTTTTCTAGGAAATAAAAAATTGTCGGACAAAAAACTTGAAAAAACAATTTCGCTGAGTGTTGGAGATATGTTTGATGATTCTGATTTTAAAGCTGATCAGGTTCTTATTGAAGAACTTTACACTGATAAAGGCTATTGGAGCGCAAGTGTATCAAGTGACTTACAGACTGCTAAGACTACCAATGATGTTTCAATTGTTTTTAAGATTACAGAAAACGAAAAGCGCAAAATAAAACAAATAAAGTTCGTAGGTAATAAGTTACTATCGACTAAATCTCTCTTGGAGGAAATGGAAACAGCACCCTGGAGGTTTTGGAGATTTTGGTCTAAACGTTCCCGATATCGCCCTACAATTTTAGAGGAAGATTTAAATAATTTAAGAACGGTTTATCGCAACGAGGGTTTTTTAGATGTTGGGATTGATCAGTCTGGCATACAGGTTAAACCACACGGCAAGAAAAATTTAGATTTAATTATTAAAGTAGAAGAAGGTGAGCGTTCTTATTTCGGTGAACACAAAATCGTAGGGAACGTAGTCTTAAGCAAAGACTTCTTGATGAATGACTCAGGTTCTGAGGCTGGTGATAAGTTTAAGATTAAAACAGGTGAGCCCTATTCCCCCGCTGTAATAAGTGGTGAAATTTCTCGCCTGCGAAGAAAATATGGTGAGAAAGGATACCTTGATGCTAGAGTGCGATCGATCAGAACGCCAAATCTAAAAACTAATCAAATAGATTTAAAATTTGAAATCACTGAAAATAGTAAATTCAGTGTGAATAGCATCCAAGTTCGTGGTAATGATAAAACTAAAACCATAGCAATTATCCGAGAACTCGCTTTGGCTCCAGGAGAGACTTTTGATTTAGTCAGGATGGAAACGAGTGAGGCAAGGCTTAAGAATACCCGTTTTTTTGAAAAAGTAAATTTGGACGATGAACCCATTAATTCTAAGGACCCAGAGCTTCAAAATAGTCGGCGTAATTTAGTTGTTGATGTAGAGGAGGGGAGAACAGGTCATGTTTCTTTTGGGGTAGGTTTCAGTACTTTAGAAAAGGCAATGATGTTTGCTGAATTTAGACAGGGAAATTTTGATATTATGCGTTGGCGCACCCCCCACCCTTTACAGGGAGACGGCCAAAAGTTTCGCCTTCGGTTAAAGTTAGGCTCCAGAAGTAATGAAGTTCGTTTAGCGTTGGAAGAACCTTGGTTTTTAAATCGGAGGCTTGCAGCTGGATTTGAAATATTCCGAGAAAAATCTGATTATTACAGTGCCTACTATGACGAAATGCGTGCTGGCTTTGAAGTGTATTTCAGAAAAAGAATATTTGAACTAGTTGAGGGTCGTCTTTTTTATCGTTTTGAGGATGTGATGATAGATGATGTAAGTACGGGGGCAGGAGTGCCCTCTTTCATTGAGCCTGTTGATCTTACGATTTCTAAGGTTGGACTGACCCTTAGTCGGGATACGAGAGACTCTATTCTCTTTCCGTCCGAAGGAAGTATTTTTACGGTTCGTAAAGAGTTTGCAGGTGGCATATTTGGTGGCGATGCCGATTACGGAAAGCTTGAATTACAAGGAGCCAGATTTTTTAGAACCTTTGATCCCATGGACCAAGTATTTTCCATCATGGGTCGAAGCGGCACACTGGGCAGATTTAATGGGAAAGATGCAGATGTTCCATTTTTTGATAAGTTCTTTTTAGGTGGGCCATATAATCTTAGGGGCTGGGATTATCGAGATGCTGGGCCACAAGACGGAACGGAGCCTAAAGGCGGGAATTCATACTCTTATGCTGGATTAGAATATACTTTTAAAATAGCTGATCCGCTTAGGTTTGCTCTTTTTTACGATGGTGGATACCTGAGAGAAGGAGACTTTAAGCTTCTACCCGGAGATGATCAAGAGGGTTGGCATGACAATTGGGGGCTAGGTGTTCGCATTATGGTTATGGGTATGCCCTTGCGCCTTGACCTTGGGTTTCCTATAAGTGATCCTACAAACACCGGTGGTTCTCCCCAATTCCATTTTTCCGGTGGAACTCGTTTTTAATAATTTCAAGCTAAAATTTTACTATGAAAATACTCAGACTTCTCATACCAGCATTTTTGTTATGTTTTGGTTCTTTTCTTAACGCTCAGAAAATAGCTGTCGTGGATGTACAGAAAACATTCGATGGCTATCAGAAAGTCAAGGAAGCTCGCGAAAGACTTGATCGTTCCAAGAAGATTGCGGTGGAGGAATTAGAAATTTTTCGTGATGAACTAGAGAAAATTGTAAAAGAACTCAAAGAAATGGAGGAAAAGTTAAAGAATCCAAATATTGAAAGTTCTGATTTGAAGGTAAAATATCAAGAGAAGTTAAAAAAAGCCAAAGAGAAGCAAGAAGATATGGTTGCTTATGATAAGCGGGCTAAAGCAACAATTTCACAACGCCAACGTAACCTGCTTGTTGAGCATTTATCTGATATCCGATCAGCTGTTAAAAAGGTATCTTCCGCTAAAGGTTTGGACTTAGTAATTAATTCTTCTGAAACTCAACTTGGCGTATTTTATGTTACTGAGAAATTGGACATCACAAATGATGTTATACTTACCCTGAATGCTGCAAAGAATAAGTAATTAAATTATTTCTTGTTTTTTAAAATGTGAAGTTTGATCTAAAGCTTAAAGAAATACTTGGCTTGTTTGCTCAAGCCAGCACAGTTGGAAATTGTAATCTAAAAAGCCTGTCTGGGATTTCATCCCTAACGGATGGGATTCAGGGAGATATTTCCTTTTTGGGTAATCCAAAGTACAAGCACGAAGTAAGCGGATGCAAAGCATCACTTGTTCTTGTGCCAATAGATTTTGATAAAGATCCCCAAGAAAATCAAATTTTTATAAAATTAAATGACCCATCCCACGGGTTGGCACTTATTTGCAAATTTATTGAAAACTTGATGTATCCGGTGACTGAAGCCGGTATCCACTCAACTGCTTTTGTAGAAGATACAGCAAAAGTTTCACCTTCTGCATCAATTGGACCGTTTTGTTATATTGGTAAAGAGGCAAGCGTAGGAGCAGGCACTCAAATCTTATCTCATTGTCATATTGGCTTAGCGACAAGAGTAGGTAGTCATTGTAAAATTCATCCGGGGGTGAAAGTCCTGACTCGCTGTGAGATTGGAAACAATGTGATTTTAAATGCTGGAGTGGTCATTGGTTCTGAAGGATATGGCTTCGAACAGGTTAAAGGAGAAAATATAAAAACCCCTCACCTTGGGGTGGTCATAGTCGAGGATAATGTCGAAATTGGTGCAAATTCATGCATTGATCGAGCAAGGTTTGATAAAAGTCTTATTGGTAGTGGAACTAAAATTGATAACCTTGTACAAATCGGCCATAATGTAAAAATCGGTAAAGATTGCCTCATCGTTGCACAAGTTGGAATTGCGGGAAGTGTACGGATGGAGGATCAAGTAATTGTTGGAGGGCAAGCAGGGTTTGCGGGTCATCTAACTATCGGTAGAGGGGCAAGGATTGCCGGTCAGGCTGGAATTACAAAAGATGTTGCACCAGGTACTTTTCTGAAGGGCAATCCAGCTTTGCCCGTGCAATTAGCTCACAGACTGTCTGTATTACAAAGAAAACTCCCAGATTTGTTTAATAGGTTTGCTCAAATGGAAGCCAAGAAGTAGGGAACATTATGCAAAATGGAACTGGGTTAAAAATATTTAGTGGTAAGTCTAATGAACCTTTGGCTAAAGAAATTTGTGAATATTTAGATGTTCCATTGGGAGATGTGTTAGTTACTTCATTTCCCGACAGTGAAAGCTTTGTTCGGTACAACGAAAATATTCGAGGAACGGATGTATTTTTAGTGCAGTCAACATCCTCACCAGCAAATCATAATGTCATGGAACTACTGATTATGATAGATGCTGCCAAGCGAGCATCTGCCGCTAGGGTTACTGCTGTTCTGCCTTTTTTCGGTTATGCTCGACAAGACCGAAAAGATCAGCCAAGAGTGCCGATAACATCCAAATTAGTAGCAAATTTGCTGGTAGCTGCTGGAGTAAATCGTGTATTAACCATGGACTTGCATGCCCAGCAGATTCAAGGATTTTTCGATATTCCAGTTGACCATCTTTACGCATCACCAGTCTTTTTTGATGAATTGAAATCAAAAGATGTGAGTAATCTAACAATTTTCTCTCCTGATGTTGGTGGCATGAAAATGGCAAATGCATACGCTGAAGTCTTAGGTTGTCCTTTGGGTTTTGTTGCCAAAAGGCGTACGGGTGCAAGTACGGTTGAGGCGATGAATTTAGTTGGTGAGGTAGAAGGCCGTGAAATTCTTCTCGTAGATGACATGACGGAAACAGCTGGCACCCTTACGGCAGCCGCAAAATTACTAAAAGAGCGAGGTGCACAAAAAGTCAGTGCATTGGTGAGTCATTGTGTGCTTAACGATACTGGTAAAGATAGGTTGAAACAGGGCAACTTAGATGAATTGATTACTACGAACAGCGTGAGTATGAATACTGCCGGCCTTCCTATTAGGCAAATGAGTGTTGCACCTTTGTTAGGAGAAGCGATCAAGAGGACTCATACAGATAATAGTATATCTACGCTATTTGAAATAAAAGGGTTTTGATCCTGCGAGCTTTTAACTAGGGAAACAAAAGATCTAGATTTCAACGCTTTAAGAGTGTGACCAAGTTTTTCTTATTTCTTTTTGTTTTATCCATAAGCCTTTCTGCTAAGCAAAGCCTTACAGTCAAAGTTGATACATCTGATCTCCCGAGAGATTCAAAACGTACCTTACACAGTTATTCGTCGATTCTTAAAGGGGCAACCCCCGCTGTTGTATCGGTTACGACTCAACAATATGTGCCATTGCGATATGGGGGAAGTGCTAATCCTTTAGAAAATTTTTTACGTCGCTACTATGGCTTACCTGAAATTGATCAACCGGTCTTAGAAATGGAAAAAGTTCCCTCAGGGATTGGATCTGGCGTGCTTGTATCTGCTGAAGGTCATGTCATTACAAACGCCCATGTTATTACGGATCAACGAACTGGTAATCCCGTTGAAGAGGTTATTGTAAAGCTTGCAACCGACCAAGAATTTGTTGCAGAAATTATTGGTTTTGATCGATCCACAGATGTTGCAGTTTTAAAGATTGAGGCTGAAGAAGAACTTCCGTTTGTCACCCTTGCCAATAGTGACCTTTTACAAGTTGGGGATGTTGTTTTTGCGGCGGGGAATCCCCTCGGTATTGGGCTTACGGTTACCATGGGTATCGTTTCGGCAACTAAAAGAACAGAGTTGGATGTATTCAGAGGCCAACGAGGAGCCTACGAAAATTTTATCCAGACAGATGCATCGATTAACCAAGGTAATTCAGGTGGTGCTTTACTTGATACCAAGGGAAGGTTGATCGGAATTAATACTGCCATTATATCACAAACTGGAGCAAGTATTGGAATAGGTTTAGCGATTCCAGTTAATATGGTTCGGAAAGTGTTAACCGACTTTGTACAAGATGGCTCAGTCAGAAGAGGGTTTTTGGGCGTGGAATTGCTCGAAGGTAAGGAAATCGATGGAGCATTAGTAGGGAAGGTAGTTTCCCAAAGTGCAGCAGATTTAGCTGGTTTCTTACCAGGTGATATCATCATTCAGGTTGGTAACATTAAGGTTTCTTCAGTAAATGAGTCAAGGTTGGCTATCTCTCAAACTGAACCGGGCACAACCATTCCAATTATTGTAATCCGTAATAATCGAAAATTAACGCTGAATGTAACCTTAGATCTGCTAGGTAACAGCGAAAAATTACTTATACCAGGAATCTCTTTGAAAAGTCTAAGTTCGAAAGTGAAAGAAGATTATGGAATTCCTGTTCAAGTACGTGGATTAGTCGTTGAAAAATCAACGGGGGAAGAAAAGACTTTTAAAAAAGGCGTTGTCATCGTGGAGATTAATGGTGTGCAAGTTAGCTCCATACAGGAGGTTAATGAACAATTGAAAAAAGGAATCAACAGGTTTTATGTATGGTATCGCGGGAAATACTTCTTTCATGCCTACAGAATCCCTTGAGTCATTTGAAAAATTTCCAACTACCTTAACTACCTGGTTTAATCGCAGGAATAGAAGATAATTCTTCTGGCAGTGAGTCAGGGGCATAAGTGGGAAAATCCATTTTCAACATTCCGAAATATGGAGCATTGAGTTGAAGGTCTGTTGTGGAGCGATCCACTAAACTAGTTACTCCAACTAAAGAGCACTCAAAAGAATGAATAATTTCAATAGCTTCCTTAACTCTTCCACCTTTTGTCACAACATCCTCAACAAGTAAAACCCGATCTTGCTTGTTAAAAGTAAAATTCCGACGTAAAGCGAGGCGGTCCTCAATTTTCTCTAGAAATAAGAAACGAGCGTTTAATTGCCTAGCCACTTCTTGACCGATTACGAGACCACCCATAGCGGGAGCAACAATAGTATTGATATTTGTAAAAGGAATTTCCTCTATCATAATCGTTGCAAGGCGAGATACTTTATCCATGTACTGACATACCTTGGCGCACTGGAAAAAATGCCCACTTCTCATGCCAGATCGAAGAATAAAATGCCCACGTAAGAGGGCTTTTGTTTCTTCAAAGATCGAGTAAATTTCTTCGTTATATTTGGACATTAGAAAGTTGTGATGAGTTCTAGAAAATAATTGAATTTGAGAATAACAGAAAATTTTGAAAAATCGATTAGAATAGTGTGTTTCTCAGTTTGGTAAGCTTGCCCATCCTAGATTAACTTCTGGCCAAATAGATTTAAGTTTTTCGAAGTTTTGCTTGAAGCCGTACTTCCTTCTTTGATTTTCTCATCACAGGACCGACATCGTCTGTTACATTTGTTTTAGCAAGATTGAGCCAAAGCAGCTGTGCAGCTATGGGAAGAAGAATTTGCGCTGTCTTATCATTAAATATTTATCTAAATAAGATACGTTTACATTTAAGGTTTTTGTATCGGTGGCATTGCCTCTTCATCCTGAAGTTGAAGGGTAATTCTGTAAACTTAGTTCACTTGCTTCAACATTACCACTTACGATGATTTCTGATTCTGCACTTCTTAAACCTTTAAGAGGCAAATCTTTGGAATCCATACGGAGTTTCCCTTTGCCTTTTTGGGGTCCATGGCAGTGTTGGCATCTAACTTCAAATACCGGCTGATTAAATGATCAAAAACCTTAAGGCTTGGTTTGGGGGAATCAAAATACAGGTTGGAAATAAAAAACAAACAATGTGGGTGATAAATATTTCATATCGTTATTGGAAAATTAGTGATCAGTTCTATAATTAAACTGCAATCAAGTTATGCAAGATACTAAGAATGATAAAATTGAATTAATTGACTGGAGTCGAGAATTGTGGTTCGCCCTTCTTTTTATATGCATTGGCTGGACCGTTTGGCCTTTAATGGTTTATTTTCTCAGTCGAGCCCTCGAGATTGAATACTTCATGAATATAACCTTGAGGGTTTGGGCGGAAGATAAAGTATATGGTCCAATTACAGATGGTGGTCTTAGATCAGTTTCTAGGATTTGTTTTCTTTTTTTTCCATGGGGATTCTCCTTCTGCCTGCGATTTCTGCTTAATTTCTCAAGGAAATAAGTTGTCATTAATTGATTAAGTTACCTTGGTGACTGCAGAATGATGAATATTTCCCGGATTTTTTTATGAGAGTCTCGTGGTTTCCATGTTCCATAATTTTCCCATTTTCTAAAAAGATGATTTGGTCTGCTTCCCGGATAGTGCTAAGCCGGTGAGCGATGATTAATGTCGTTTGATTCATAATTAAGCGAGATAGAGCAAGCTGAATTTCTCTCTCTGTTTCTACATCAACACTGGATGTTGCTTCGTCTAATATCATGATTGGAGGCGACTTTAAAATTGCCCGGGCCAGTGTTAAGCGCTGTTTTTCCCCCATACTTAATCGTATGCCCCTTTCCCCAATAGAAGTATCAATACCAGATGGTAGTTTAGAAACAAAGCCCATAGCGTTGGCTGCTATTAATGCATTTTCGATTTCTTGTAGACTAGCTTGCGGTGAAGCAAGGGTAAGATTTTTTCTGATAGTAGTATCAAATAAAAACGGATCTTGGGAAACAAGACCGATGTTTTCTCGGAGTTTATCTAAAGCAAGTGTCCGAACATTGGTTCCATTGATTGTGACTTCACCTCCACTCACATCGTAATAGCGTAGAAGTAAGTTCGCAATAGTACTTTTCCCGGCTCCTGTTGGACCAACAAGAGCAGTAGTTGAGCCATGAGGAATCTTAAAATTTAATCTCTCGACGATATTACCCCTTTGATTGTAAGAAAAGGTAACATTAGAAAAAGAAATTGCATGATTATTCTCTGGAAATGGTTTTGGATTACTTGGGTTGTTAATCTCAACTTTTGTGTCAAGAATTTCAAAGACTCTATCGCCAGAAGCTTTCCCAGCTGCAATAAGGTTGTTGATCGAAACTAATTGCCTAACGGGTTCGTAAAACATGTTTGCATAAAGTAAAAATGCAAAAAATTGCCCAGTTGTAAAATTGGGGTCTGTTTTGAGCAAGTGAGCTCCCATGCCAACCACGGCTAGTATACCCAGTGAAGAAGTAAAACTTGCAGTTGGTCCCTGAATGGACCACCTGTACATCGCTTTAAGTGACCTCTTTTGAAGTTCAAGGCCGATTTTTCGAAACCGTTTTTTTTCTCTTTCAGCAAGCGAGAATGAATGAATCAACCGATTCGCCTGAATATCTTCTACGAGCAATGCATTCAGTTCTCCTGATGTTTGCCTAACGGCTTTCCAATTTCTTTTGGAAACTTTTGCATAGCGAAATGCCATGACAACCAGAATGGGGAGTGGCAGGAAAACTAAAGCGGCTAATCGCGGTTCTTGGCCAAACATCATAATTGTCACTCCTAAGAGAGTAAGCACGGCAATGATCCCCTGCTCTGTTCCATCAAGAATAGCTCTTTCTACATTTTGGACATCCTCAACCACACGTGAAGAGATATCCCCGCTTTTTCTTTTGTCATAAAAGCTGATAGGTAGATGCAACAGTTTTGTATGTAGATCTTCTCTAAGTTTAAGTATAACTTTCTGTTCAAGTTTGTTATTAAAACGGATTCGAAGGCAATTTAAGATTTCTTTAGAAAAGAAAAGAAAGGCAATTAAAGAAACGCCTTCAACAAACGTGAATCTGGAGGAATCATATTCGTAAAAAATAGAGTCCAAGACCTTTTGTATGAATGTAGGCACGAGTACTGCCAATATGGTAATTAAACCAGCAAGAAAAAGGGTCGTGAAGAAAAGAAACTTGTGTTCGAATAGATACGAGCTAACTCTTCGTATGACCTGTGGATTATTTTGTGTCGGCATTTTTATTTATTTCATACAATTCACTATAATTTGAATAACAACAAAATTACTAAACTAAGACATGGACCAACAGGGGCAACTATGTTGGACATACCTTCCCCTTACCAGGCTCACTCGAACGGCCTTCTTCATTTGCCCCGTTTTCTGGCAAAGATTAAAAAGTTTTTAAAGGGAGAGCTTCCGAAAAGTTATCAAAGAAATTTTACAAAAGGTTTTGATGGATTCTTATGCTTGCATCTAGGAGTTGAGCCAGAAGATGTAATTGAGTGTGTCAAAAATAGCAAAAGTGATGCTGAGATCGATCAAAATCTTACTGATTTATTTCCCAAGGAGTTGCATTCCCACATTTGGAACCGAAAAGTAGTTCAGATGGGTATGTCCGACTTGGCTCGAGAAAAACTCAACGATGTAAAAAGAAATCTTGCAGCTGAAAAACGAGAAGATTTAGTTTCCTTTGCAGATGTAATTGATTTTGATGAAGGAAAAATCAGCTAAATAAAGAAATCTAAACGCGTTTAACCGTCAGCAATGTTAGGTCATCTCGATCAGAATCAGCAGTTGCAAACTTTTCCATATTCTCGAGAATCTTTGAATTTAATCCGCCCGCAGTTAGTCCGCCAGAGGTTTCCAAGCATTCTTTGAGCCTAGTTGCACCAAACTCTTCCTGTTCTTGATTTTCGGCTTCAGTAATTCCATCCGTGTACAGTGTAAGAGTATTCCCTGGTGTAAATTCTACAGAGTAGTCCTCGATCATTTCCTCGAAAACTTCTTGAGGGACCATACCAACCGCCATGCCATTGCCATCTAGTTTATTGACTTTAGAAGGATTGGACCCAACTGAAAGGAGTGCGGGTTCATGGCCTGCTCGGGAGTAGGTAAGAGTGTTGTCCTGGGTGTCAATAATAGCAAGGAATACAGTAATGAACATGTCATCCCGAATACGATTTTCAAGTTCGCTATTTAACTTCTTCAAGACATCGGATGGGTGTCTAGATTTAGTGAGGTAGTGCCTTAAGTTTGTTTGGCACAACGCCATAAGCAAAGAGGCCGGAACTCCTTTTCCAGAGACATCTGCAATCGAGACGGCAAACCTATGCGTACTAAGCTTTTTGAAGTCATAAAAGTCCCCGCCAACCTGTGCGGAGGGTACATAATGAGCACTAATGTCTAAACCTTTACAGTCAGGGAAATGCTGGGTCAGGAAAAGCTCTTGTACTTCGCTGGCTAGCCTTAAGTCAGAATCCATTCTAGACTTAGAAAGGCGTAAATTCATGGCGTCAGCGTTACGTATGGCTAATGCAGATTGTTCTGCAATTGAGTTTACTAAAGAGAAATCAGTCTCAGAGAAGGCAAGCCCATTAGCAGGGTTAGCTACTGCAAGAACCCCCATTGTTTTATCATTATAAACTAAAGGAGAAAAAATGATCGAGCGAACTGCTAGGGATGGGTCTGAATGCTTTATAATACGAGGGTCTCCGATGGCATTTTCAATGTATACGGGTTTTCCTGTTTTTGAAACTTGACCAATGATCCCTTCACCCTCCTCGAGTACTTCGGAATTTAAAACTTTTTCAAGAAAGCGTGCTCTGGGCTCAATAGAATTTTCATCCACCGTTTTTTTAATCCCGCGCTGGGGAGGAAATAGTCCCTCTACGGCAACGCCTTGTAATCTTTTATTTGGTAACTTTTCATAAATACAGGCACTCATCGCACCTGTGGTTATGACGGCAGTGTGGGCTATACGGTGATATAAATCTTTTTTGGCAATGCCCTCTCCAATGGCAACAGCAAGGTTATGCATGAAATTAACGACAATTTCTTTTTCCTGTTCTAACCGAACTATTCGATCTGTTAAATCGTTGCAGGTTTTGCGGTATTTTTTGTGTTGGTAGAGCCAAAGAAGTGAAGCTACAACAATACCCAAAAAGGCTGATAAGATCTCCATATTAGATGACTAAGCCCCTTCTTCTTTTTTTTGCTCAAGAAACTTTACAACATCGCAGAAAAGTTTTTGATTTTTTTGATTCAAGTCCATTAAAGTTTTATGGGCTTCATAAATTAAATGGGACGAGGCTTTCATTTCTTCATTTATTGGCTTTATGTCCTGAATGCCATCTATATCCTTGAAAGACTCCGTGCTTACAATGGCAATTTTATGAATGCCTAAATTTTGGACTGTTTCAAGATTTCTATCGCGCAAGTTGAGCAAACTGAGGCTCCCAGAGGATTTTACCTTGATTGCTAAACTGACCAAAATACCAAGAAAAGTACTGTCTAAGCTTCTACAATTATCAAAATCAACAACAAAATTGAGCTGCCCTGCTTCTAAGCGATTTAGAATAAAATCACGAACGGGGCTACAATTTAGATAGGAAGCTTTGTCCGAAACGCGAATAAAGCTTCTTTCAGGTGTGTCGTGGACTTGATAAGCAATGTTTTTGTCCACGATGATGTGCAAAGAATTAGGACCAGTTTGCTAGAATGATCATGCCTTTTGGGCCTAGTAATGAAGACGTATTATTTAAATTGCTGCTTTCAGAGAATCAAAGTCAGGCAACTGTTTTGGATCATCTGAAGACCAAGCATAAACAACATTTCCCTCTTTCGAGATAACAAAAGCTGCCCGCTTTGAAACTCCAGAAAAACCTATAAACTCATCATATAAAACTCCATAATCTGAAGAGGTTGTCTTATTGAAGTCGCTAAGTAAAGGGAAGTTTAGGTTTTCATTATTAGACATAACTTCCTGTGCGAAAGGGCTATCTACGCTTATTCCAAATACTTTTGCATTAAGACTTTCGTAAGAGGAAAGGTCATCACGTACCGAGCAAGCTTCAGTGGTACATACACCAGTAAAGGCAAATGGAAAGAATAGTAGGACAACGGAATTCTGACCAATGTATTCGCTAAGTTTAACATCGCTAAGTCCGTCTGGCGTTTTAGTTTTTAAAGTGAAGTCAGGAGCTTTTGTGCCAATTTCTAATGTCATGAAGAGGAATAATTATAGGGTTAATACTACTTATTTGGTACTATGAAGTAGTTTTAAAGCAAGTCCAATCATAACTAAGAAAACAAAGAAAGTAAATTCTTCGCTCGTAGTCTATGATTTATCATTGTAGGAGGTATATTTAGTATTCAAAAATCTATGGAATTATTTGCAAACACCGAGATTGTTATTGGTAAAGATGAGTTAGCCGAGAAAGTGGCAAAGGGGGAGAAATTAAGAGTGAAGTTTGGAGTTGATCCAACTCGCCCTGACCTAACCTTTGGTCATATGGTTGTTTTTAACAAATTGAAACAATTTCAAGATGCCGGGCATGAGGCAATACTACTCATTGGGGATTATACTGCGAGAATTGGGGATCCTAGTGGGCGTTCAGAATTAAGGCCTGAACTCACCGAAAACGAGGTTAATCAAAATGCCAGCACATATCTAGAGCAAGCCTTTAGAATATTAGATAAATCAAAAACAACTGTTCGGCGTAACAGTGAATGGTTTTCTAAGATGTCTTTTGCTGATTCGTTAAATCTAACCAGAAAAATGACGGTTGCTCGTATGCTTGAGCGTGATGATTTCAAAAACCGTTTTGATTCCAACCAGCCAATTTCAATGGTGGAATTTATGTATCCTCTTATTCAGGGTTATGATTCTGTGATCTTGAACTCCGATATTGAAATAGGGGGAAGTGATCAACTCTTCAATATGCTTGTTGGGAGAACATTACAAAAAGACATGGGGATGAACCCACAAGGAGTTCTCACAATGCCATTACTAGTGGGGCTCGATGGCACCAGGAAAATGTCAAAAAGCTATGATAATTATATTGCGTTTAACGATTCAGCCAAAAATATTTTCGGAAAAACAATGTCAGTATCCGATGAGGCAATGTCCGAGTTTTACCGCCTTCTTTTAAACCTAACTGACCTAGAACTTGGAGAGTTGAAAAATCAACACCCAATGGATGTAAAGAAAAAGTTAGCTTTTGAATTAACGGCAAAATTCTTCGACGAAGTCACAGCCCAAAAAGAGCTAGATGAATTTTCAAGCGTATTTTCAAAAGGAAGGCTTCCAGAAGACATGCCAAGTTTTTCTGTTACAAAATTAAACTTAGAAAAATCTTCTGTACTGAATATTTTGGCGGCAACTGATCTTTTTCAGTCAAAGGGAGAAATCCGTCGTCTCATTTTGCAGGGGGCAGTGAAATTAAATGGAACTCGCGTGGAAGATCCAGAATGCATTATGACACCAAATGATGCCTCGAGTGATCAAATTATAAAAGCTGGAAAAAAAATCTTTATTAGGATTACGGAATAAGCCTTCTTATGAAACTTGATGTCGGGCTTGTATCGCACTTCGCCAATTCCACTGGAGTTCCCTGGAAAACCTGTCTGCCTCCATGCAAGCCACCTCCCGGGCCCATTTCAAAAACATAGTCAGCGTTTGCTATAAGGTCTACATCATGCTCGATAACGATAATGGTATTCCCTTCATCAACTAACCGCCTTAATAAGCAAAATAATTTGGTTCTGTCCGCGTGATGTAATCCAATGGTAGGTTCTTCCAAAACGAAAAGAGTAGGTTTACTTTTAGGTTTCTTAGAGATCTTAGATTTATCAATGGACTTGGTTAACTCTGATGCCAATTTTAGCCTTTGTGCTTCGCCTCCAGATAGAGTGGGAGAAGCTTGTCCAAGTTTTATGTATCCAAGTCCAGTTTCAGTCATGAGCTCAAAGGTGTGCTGAAGAAAGTAATCAAACTGAAAGAATTCTACTGCTTCTTCCATGGACAAATCTAAAATTTGGGAAATATTTTTGTTATTCCACTTTAGTGCAAGTATTTCATCTTTATATCTTGAACCATTGCAACTCGTGCAGGTGACATATGCATCAGGGAGAAAATTCATTTCTAACTTAATTCTTCCATTACCCTTACATATTTCACATCTGCCACCCTTTACATTAAACGAAAAAGTACTTGGGGTAAGACCCAGAGCTTTTGATTCTGGTAGTTGTGAAAATAAGTTCCGTATGCGGTCCCAAATGCCTAGGTAGGTAGCAGGAGTGGAACGAGAGGTTTTACCAATGGGCTTTTGGTCAACTTCAATTGCCTGCCCAAAACTGTTACCGCGAACAAGTACGCCCTTTTCAGTAATTAGCTTTGGCTTATCTTCAAGTATAGCTTGTTTTACATTTTCGAAAATAATACCCCGCACAATCGTTGATTTTCCTGATCCAGATATACCACAGCAAACGGTTAAATAACCAAGAGGGATATCAACCGAAGCATCTTGAATGTTACGAAACTTAGCTTTTTTTAATCTTAACCAGTTTACACTTTTAGGATTTTGTTTACCTGAAGGTAGTGTTGATTTATGCTGATTATCCTTCGCGAAATAAGAGTCTTTGTAAGGTAAAAAAATTTCTTTTATTTTAGACTTATTTACTTTTAGAGATTGGACTATTTCACCGCCTTCTTTCCCGGCAAGAGGACCGACTTCGATGAGGTAATCAGCTTGTTCTATTGTTTCCTGATCATGTTCGACCACAAGCAGGGAATTTCCTTTGCGCTGGAGTGATCTTAGTGAGCTCAGTAACCTTTGATTGTCACAAGGGTGAAGACCAATTGAAGGCTCGTCTAGAACATATAAAACGCCCGAAAGATTTGACCCCAATTGCCCAGCAAGTCTTATGCGTTGTGCTTCTCCTCCAGAAAGCGATGAGGTTTCCCTGTTTAAACATAAGTAATCAAGACCAACTTGATTCATGAAATTTAGACGTTCATTAATTTCAGGTATAGTACTATCCAGTATTTTTTGCTCAAATTTATCTGCTTTTATATGGCGTAAAAATTGCAGCACAAGCTCGGGAGGTAAGGCGAGTAGTTCAGGGAGAGAGAGTTTATCTCCAGTTTTATTAACTAGAACAACGTTTCTCGCTATTTGACCAAGTCGGGTACCTTGGCATTTTGGGCAGATGGAACCATCTTCAATTTTCCACCATTCTCCACTAGCTGGTAGATCATCTTTCATCCAGTCAAAAATTTTTCCATATCCCTTACAATATGAACATCTTCCTTTGGAGGAATTCCATGAGAAAAAAGAAGGTTCTAGTTCCGGGTAAGACATCCCAGTTAAGGGGTCTACTCTTTTGGTAGAAAACCAAGTCTCGCATTTTGAATTTATATCTGCGAGCAGGCATCGACCTTTACCTACTTCAAGAGCATATTGTACAAAGCTTTTGATTTGTCCTGGGGATGGTATTTTGTCCCATTCTGTTACGACAACTTCAATATCATGGATGCTGTATCTATCAAGACCCATGAAATTTTTAATTTGGAAAATTTCTTTATCGCACCGAACTTGTTCGAACCCTTTATTGCCCGCCCAATTTACAATGGGTTTGTGATGCCCTTTTCTTCCGTTAATGATGGGAGAAAGTAAGAATTGCTTCCGTAAACCGTTTCTAAAATTTTCTTTTACTTGTTTCTGAACTTTTTTTTCAATTTGTGAAACACTTGTCTTTTCTAGTGGTTGCTGTTCGTCATTTAATTGTATTCCTATTCTTGCATAAAGAAGTCTAAGGTATTGAGTGACTTCAGTTATTGATCCAACCGTAGATTTGCGAGAACCACGGGTTATTCTTTGTTCCAGAGCCACAGTTGGCGGCATGCCTTCAATTCTATCAACATTTGGTTTACCCATTTGCTCGATGAACTGTCGAGCGTAGGAGGACATAGATTCCATAAATCGTCTCTGCCCTTCTGCAAAAATAACATCAAATGCAAGGGATGATTTACCAGAACCAGACGGGCCTGTGATTACTACAAATTGCTTGTGGGGTATCTCAAGTGAAACATTTTTCAGATTGTTTTCATTGGCACCAATAATCTTAAGTGTTTCATTTGATTTTCGGTGTAATCTTTTGGTTGATTTGGAAAATTTAATCGGTTCAAAAATTTGTTTTCGAGCGAATAGAAATTTAGCAGTTTCAGTTTTTTTCTTCTTGTATGAATGGGGTGTTCCTTCAGCCACAACTTTTCCACCCTTTGAACCTGCCTCCGGTCCAATTTCAAGAATCCAGTCAGAAGACATTAGAAGCTGGGTGTTATGTTCGATAACAATTAAGGAGTGACCTGCATCGACAATGGTGCGCAGCGCACCGATTAAATTACCTACATCCTCCATGTGAAGCCCAGTGGTTGGCTCATCGATAAGTAAAAGTGAAGGAGTAGTCACTTTCTTTAATCCACCCATGTACTTAACTAACTTTAGCCTTTGGGACTCTCCTCCTGACAGAGTGTTTAGCGGTTGTCCAAGCTTTAGATATCCTAAACCAACATCATGTAATAATTTTAACTTTTTAAAAGTCTTAGGAAAGCTACTGAATTGTTCTATTGCTTGGTTTACCGATAAATTTAGAATATCGAACACAGATAATTTACCTAATTTTACTGAGAGTATGTCTTCTTTAAACCTCATACCATCACAGTAACTGCATGGAATTTGGACATCGGAAAGAAATTGCATTTCCACCACATTATAACCTAATCCCATACATTCTTCACATCGACCGTTTCCTGCATTGAAAGAAAAATCAGAGGAAAAATAACCAAGCCTTTTTGCATCGTCGCTTCTTCCGAGTGCTTCCTTGATAGGACTCCAACCGTCTGCATACAATATAGCATTCGATCGGGGTGTTTTGGAGATGGTATTCTGGTCAACAAGTAATACATCATTAAAATGTTCGTCAGATTGAACCGATTTTGATGGATTTGGTTCCGAAAGTGCTTGATAGACGATTTCGTTAATGAGTGTAGATTTTCCTGATCCTGAAACTCCTGCTACACAGACTAGTTTACCCAATGGAATATTTACGGAAACATTTTTAAGGTTGTGAAGGGAAACCTTATTAATTCTTACAAATCCCCTAGTGGCATTGTTTTGAGTTACCTTTGGGGTTAGTTTTTCATATTTATTATCATAATTTAACCACCTTGAAGTAACGGATTTTTTGGAATTTAATAATTCTGGCAGCGAACCATGAAATATTAAATGCCCACCTTCCATCCCAGGCTTTGGTCCAATTTCAATGACTTTGTCAGCACAACGTATGACCTGTTCATCGTGTTCCACCACACAGACACAATTGCCAGCTGCAGCTAATTTTTTTAAAATGCCAATCAGCTTGCCAATATCTTTACCGTGCAGGCCTATAGTTGGTTCATCTAAGGCAAAAAGTGCATCGGTGAGAGCTGATCCAAGGCATGTCGTTAAATTGACTCTTTGGGTTTCTCCACCGCTTAATGTTTTGGACGGTCGGTCAAGTGAGATGTACCCAAGCCCAACATCTTGAAGATATTTTAATCTGGTATGTATCCCATTCAGGGCGAGATTCTTCTTCGAATTATCATCTTTCTTACTTTCGGGAATGAGAGAAACCAGTTTTTCGACTGGCATTGCATAGAGTTCCGGAAGTATATAACCCTTCCATTTCCAGCATGTTGATTCTTCTACTAGTCTAGTGCCATTGCATTGGTGGCATTTAAAGTATCCTCTATATTTTGAAAGAAAAACCCTAATGTGCATTTTATAGGTCTTTTTTTCTAGCCAAGAAAAAAACCTGAAAATTCCATACCACAATTGGTCGTCTTTCTCATAATTTATATCTCCATCCCAGATAAAACGGAGTTCTTCTTCAGAAAGGTCTGAAAAGGGTTTGCTTGGATCTACCCCTTGTTCTTTGCAAAAAATAAGAAGATCTTCCCTGCAGTGACTATATACTTTCCCCGTAAAGGCTTTAATGGCCCCGCCTTGAATACTCAATGTCTCATCAGGCACAACTTTTTGAGGATCAATGGAGATAGTTTTACCAAAGCCTTTGCAGCTTGGGCACGCACCTTGAGCAGTATTGAAAGAAAAAAGGTTTGGTTGTGCTTCCTTAAAAATTCTTAGGTTTTGCTTTGACCTCAATCCATGGACGATTGTTTCAAGTTTAATCCCTTCTGAATTTCTAAGTTCTGCTACGCCTTTTCCTGACTCCAAAGAAATCTGGATAGACTCCTGAATTCTTTTATGATGAACATCTTTTGCTTGAATCCTATCAACAACCACAAAAATTTTTTCATTTGAATCTTGTGGTTTTTTTAGGGAATCAAGTCTTTGGTAAGAGCCATCCATAAAGACTCGAGTATGCCCAGCCTTTAGTAAAATTCCGAAAAAATCTTTTACCTCTACACTGGAAGGCTTTTCACAAGCAAAACCTATGTAAAGGGAAGAATCTTGATGTGCAGCAAGTACACCATTCGTTATGCTTTTAGGAGATTGGGCAATGATCCGTTCACCATTAATCGGGTCAAATAAAGAAGATGATTCAGAAAACCAGACTTTAAAATAGTCACAAAGTTCGGTCATCGTTCCAACGGTTGAGCGAGAATTTCGAATTGAGTTTTTTTGTTCTACCGCAATGGAAGGTCTTGCGTTATGAATCGCATCGACTTCGGGACGTGGAAGCGTATCTAGAAACTGCCGCACATAGGGACTAAATGTTTCAACATATCTTCTTTGCCCTTCCGCATGTAATACATCAAAAAGTAGAGTTGACTTACCAGTACCACTTAGACCGGTGATAACGGTTAACTCTCCAGGAGTAACATGTAAACTAATACTCTTTAAGTTATTATGCGTTGCTCCTTGTATGATAATGTCGGGCGATTTTTGTGACATGATAATGCGTTGTAGGTCGCATTGGAAAGAAAGCAAATGGCGTCCCGTAGGGGATTCGAACCCCTGTTGCCGGGATGAAAACCCGGTGTCCTGACCTGACTAGACGAACGGGACAGTTGAGAATTTACCATACTGACAAAAAAATTATTTTCCGCAAGTGCAAAGGCTCGATGAATTTCATTTCGTCAATGTTTGACTTTATTAAACCCTTGTTTATCATCAAACGCTTTTCAAATGAAACCTACCTACAACCCATCCAAGATCAGGCGAGCACGCAAATTTGGCTTTCGCAGCCGTAATTCAACCAGTGCAGGCCGAAAAGTTTTGAGAAACCGTCGCCGTAAAGGGCGTGCTAAACTCACCGCATCTGTTCCAAGACGTTTTCGCTAGAACACTCGATGATAGCTTGAAGATTTCTCGTCAATGCTTTTCGCAAGACTATCGATTGCGGAAAAGTTTTGAGTTCAAAAGAATCAAGCATCATGGAATGAAGCATAAAGCCCATGCATTTTGGATGCAGGTTTTATGTGATGTTGACTCTTCTAAGCCAAAATTGGGAATAATTGTCACGCGAAAATTTGGAAATGCCGTTTTCCGTAATCGTGCTAAAAGAATTTTTAGGGAGATTTTTCGCAAGAATTTACATAACATACCGACTAATTATCAAATCATTATCCTTCCTCGAAAGATGATGCATTCCTTCCCCTTCAACAGATTGGAGAGTAGTTTTATGCTCGCCCTCGCCAAATTTTCCGAAAAATTATGAGAAATTACATTATTGGATTCGCACTCCTACTGCTTGCCTTCTACATGATGGTTCAGCAAGAACCATATCAAGAAGTTTCCAAAGATCTGCAGGGGTTCGATGCAAATCAAACTGTTGAATATCGCGAGAGATCATCCGAAGTAACAAGTGAAGATCTTGTGAGCGTTGTATCTTCACCACAATCAACGGAAACTTTTAAGACGACAACCGCTGTTAGTAAAGAAGTAATATCCGATGGTCTGAGCAATCAGTTTTCAAGTCTTCAATTTTCGAATCAAACAGGTGGAGTTAGAAACATTACGCTTCACCAGCACTATCGTTTGAATAAAGAATTCTCTTTGAAGCAAGAGGGAAAAACATTTTTAGGGCTTTCATTTGAGGATACTAATGGAAACCCATTGGAATCTAAAATTCCTGATCCGCGTGCTTTTAAAAACATAAAAGTTTCTGATACGCAAAAAATTGTTTATCAGTGGAAATCAAAGCAAAATTTACTTATCGAAAGATCATATTGGAGGGATTCAAATGATTCGTATGTCTTTCACCACCAAACTAAATTTTCTAACCTTGGTGATCAGCCAATAAATCTTGAACGGATAAGATTACATCTTGGATCTGCTTTTCAGATTCCGAGGATGTATAATCCATTTGATAATGCGTCAACATATCTGAATGTTGGTTATTATAATGCAGGTCCTGCCATTCCTGAAGGTTGTTCCTGTGCGACTTGCAGTGGCCGGATCGATGGAGAGGCAGATGAATTTATACAACTTAATGAAATGGGTCCGAGCGGGAAAATGGATGTCCGCTATCTTTCTCAGGCGCGCTGGGCATGCGTAAATAATCAGTTTTTTGTTAATCTTATTCGCCCGGTAGGGGATATGGCAGATGTTCGAATATACGGAAGTTCCTTGCAGAGAATTGAAGATCAGAATGGTACAGAAATTATGGGAATTGAAGGTGCGATGTCTTTCCCAGTAGGCCTATTGGAGGCAGGAAGGTCGAAATCCTATAACTTTGATATTTATTCTGGCCCCAAAGATTACATGGGTTTGAAGAGTCTGGGTGGAGAGCAAAAAAAGGTAATGCAATTCGGGGTCTTTTGGTGGATTTCCGAACCATTGAGCTGGGCATTGAATTATTTAAGCACATTATTTGGAAGTTACGGTTTTGGTATTATTGCCCTCACAATTATTGTAAAACTTTTACTTTGGCCTCTAACTGCTCAGGCAACCCGATCGCAGAAAAAAATGCAGGCTTTGCAAGGACCTATGTCCAAATTACGAGAGAAACACAAAGGTAACTCTCAGAAGATTAATCAGGAGATGATGAAGTTCTATAAAGAACATAAAGTTAATCCTTTTGCTGGCTGCTGGCCGATTTTAATCCAAATACCAATCTTTTTAGGAATGTTTTGGATGCTTCGCTCCGCTTCCGAGCTTTATGGACAAAACTTTCTTTGGGCCAATGATCTTTCAGAGCAAGATAATGTTTCTACCATTCAGGGCTTTTCCCTCAATGTCCTCCCAATTTTTATGGTTGCGACACAATGGTTCCAGATGAGGTTAAATCCAATGCAAATGGGGCCACAAATGAGCGAAGCTCAACGAATTAATGCAAAAATGATGAGATTCATGCCTTTCATGTTTCTTGTTTTCCTATATTTCTTTTCTTCTGCCCTGGTGCTTTATTGGACGATTCAAAACCTGATGACAATTTTGCAAACCTTGATCACGAAGACAAATCATGAGATTCCTGAGCAAGTAGCTGAAGTTGCCTCCAAGAGTAGAAAAGACCTTGAAGGCAGTGCCCCTTCAATTTCTGTTGATATTTCTGATGATGAAAGAAGATACAGGAATTTGCTTGGTTTAAAGATCAAGGGATCGATTAACCTTAAAAAGCTGGAAGAAAATTATAAAACCCGGATGCTTAATTACGAAGAAAAAAAACTTGCACAAATGAGTGCGAGTAAGCGAAGAATCTCGATGGAGAAAAAGGACCGACTACAAGAAGCCTACGATTACCTAAAGGATATGTCGGACAAGCAATCTTGACATATACCATTTAAAACCTTCAAACTTTTCTTTATGTCAGGACACAGTAAATGGGCTACAACGAAAAGACACAAAGCAGCAGTTGATGCCAAAAGGGGCAAAATCTTTAGTGTAATAAGTAAGGAAATTACTTTGGCTGCAAGAGACAGCGGTAAGGATGCGGAATTTAATCCTCGGCTCAGAACTCTCATCACCAAGGCAAAGCAAGCAAATATGCCTGCCGATAATATTGATCGAGCAATCAAAAAAGGAACCGGGGAACTCGGAGGGGTAATTATTGAAGAATTACTCTATGAAGGATATGCTCCAGGAGGCGTTGGGCTAATGGTGGAAGTAACGACCGACAATAAAAACCGATCAGCGTCTGAGGTTCGAAGTACATTCTCTAAAGGCGGGGGTAATTTAGCTGGTGCAGGAGCTTTAGCGTTTAACTTTAAACGAAAAGGACAATTCCTCGTTTCGAGAGAAAAAATTGATGAAGATACAATTACTGAGCTAGCCCTAGAAAATGATGCTGAAGATATAATTTCTGAAAAAGAACATTATGAGGTTATTTGTGAAACAAGTGAATATGATAGCCTTGCAGATGCCTTTGAAAAAGCTGGAATTACTGCAGAATCATCTGAATTGGCTTATCTTCCCAATAATGTTGTTCCGATCACGGATGAGGGTGTAGCCCGCAAAATCTTTAAATTAATTGATGCACTTGAAGAACTCGAAGATGTGAAATCTGTGCATGGCAATTATGACATAGAGGATACTTTGCTGCAGAAAATAATTTCTTAACCTAATGAGGTTGCCACTCCCAATGCGAAGGTAATCCTACTAACATGACAGCCAATAAGAAATCAGAAGAGAATGAATTTGATGGAGTCGGCTTAGTGAAAGAGGAAAGATTTCATTATCAAAAGCCTTTCTCACTTGAAGGCGGAGAATTAGAAGAGCTTGAGCTGGTCTATGAAACTTATGGAGAACTTAATGATAATGGTACAAACTGTGTACTTGTCTGCCACGCCTTAACCGGAGATCATCATGCTGCAGGATATCATACAGACAAAAGTGAAAAACCAGGTTGGTGGCATCATTTGATCGGACCTGATAAGCCTATTGATACAAACCTTTTTTTTGTGGTTTGCTCAAACTGTTTGGGTGCTTGTTCCGGATCAACTGGACCGGCTACTCATCATCCTCAATTTCCGGAAAAAACTTACGGCATGACTTTTCCCGATTTTACGATTGCCGATATGATTCTCGCCCAAAAGCTGTTGCTAGAGTTCTTGCAGGTCCAATGTATTGAAGTTGTTATTGGGGGAAGTATGGGAGGTATGCAAGCCCTTCAGTGGATTGTTGACTACCCAAACTATGTTAAAAAATCATTAGTAATTGCTGCGACTCCTCGACATAGTGCTCAAACCATCGCCTTTAATGAAGTTGGAAGGAGATCTATTCTTGGAGATCCTCATTGGCAAGATGGAAAATATTCTAAAGATGCAGGTCCAAATATTGGCTTGGCGGTTGCTCGAATGATGGCTCATATCACCTATCTTTCGGACGAAGGAATGGAAGAAAAATTTGGAAGAGACCAACAGTTAGATTCCAGCAATGCTTTTGAGTTTAAAGTTGAAAGCTATTTAGACCATCAAGGTCGAAAATTTGTCGACCGATTTGATGCTAACACTTACCTTAAATTAACCAAAGCGCTTGATCGCTTTGATTTGGTCGGAAAAGATGGGCTTGAAAAAACATTTCACAATGTAAAATCCAGAGTGCTCGTGATTGCTTTTACGAGTGATTGGCTTTACACACCCGAACAAAATAAGGCGATTGTTACTGCTTTGCATCGCTTGGGAAAAGTGGCTTCCTACCTCGAGCTGGATCATATGCATGGGCATGACTCATTCCTTATCAATTCCGATGAATTCCTGAGAACTGTGCGTGCGTTTATGTTGGGTATGGATGAAAATGAGCAGAAATATCAATCGGAAGATAGAACTGGAAGATCACCAACTCGATACGATGTAAAAAAAGAAGCTGATTTCAAAGTAATTGACGAATGGGTAAAGCCTTCTGAGAGAGTTCTAGATTTAGGATGTGGGACGGGACATTTATTAGAGTATCTTCGGGACAATAAAAATGTCTTTGGTCTTGGTGTTGACTTTGACCTCAATAAAGCGACAGCCTGTGTTGCCCGGGGAGTCAATGTGTATCAAGATGACATACGAAAAGTGCTTTCAGGTTTAAAAGATAATTCTTTCGACTGGGTAATCTTTTCGCGTATGGTTGAAGAGTTGGACCAACCAGGGAAAGTCATTATGGAGGCTTTACGTGTAGGCAAACGAGTAGCTGTTAGCTTTGTTAATTATGCATACTGGAAGAACCGATATCATTTTCTCAGATCTGGAGTTCGTATCAAAAATGATGTTCATCCTAATAATTGGGAGTCGAGTGATTTGCGTAATTATTTTTCCGTCCGAGACTTTGAGTTGTTTTGCAAAGAGGCTAACCGTAAAGATCTTACCTTTACAGTAGGCAGAAAAGTTTTTCACCGTGGAGATTGGATGAAAACATGTAAGATATTTCCAAACTTTCGTGCGGGTTTGGCTATTTACGAACTTATAAAAAAATAAAAACTCTGCTGGCGAGGAATTGCTTTATCCTCGATTCCATTTGAAAGCAGAGGCGTAGCCCCATGCAAGACCAACAATAAGCCCACCTGCATGAGCAAGGTTTGCAATATTTCCGAATATTCCGAAGAAGCAAAGGAAGAAAAAACCAAACATTATGATTGCGATTGTAGAATCGAGCTGAAATCCATCAGCAGGGTCGAGTTTACACTTTATCCATACATACCCAAATAAGCCATAAACCACTCCGGACATTCCGCCAAAAGAAGGGCCAGAATAAAGATATTGGCATAGGTTGGAGCAAACAGCTAACAATATGACAAAAGTTATAAAGAATTTAGAACCTTTCTTGTTTTCAACTTGGCTGCCCAAATCGTATAACCACCACATATTAAAAAAAATGTGGAAGATCGTGAAATGTAAAAATATGGGGGTAATGAGCCGCCAAATTTGTCCATCCTTAATGCTCGAGTTGATCTTAAGAGGATTGGTAATTAAAGGGTTTTCGCCCATGCTAGAGACAAGGAAAAACGCAACGGAAGTAATGATCAATGCAAGGGTGAATATTCCTGGTTTTCGATCTTGATTTCTCCATTGTTTACTTAGGTCAAATTGCTTGAACCCCTTTGGTTTAATGAGTTTTTCCAATCGCTCATCCTCTTTTGGAACTGGTCGCGGATTTGTTACATCAAACTGTTGATGCATTGGGTTTTTACGAAAAATCTCTAAATCAGCCTGGGTAGGCTGAAGTTGATCTTCTTCTGCAACCCAAATGGACCATTCAGTCTCGGACTCTTCTTCAAGGGAGGAATCTACCCCTTTTTCTTTGAGATAATTCCAGAAGCGAAGTGCTTCTTTTTCTAATTCAAATATTCCAATTCTACGCATGATTTTTTTATCCTAATATGAGAGCAAAGAAGCCGAAAAACTGAGCTGTGAGTAAAGTGAGAGTCTGGTAAAAAAAAGTAGTGAATGCTTCAACATTGATTAATACTAATAACAAGAAAAATCCATAACGCGAAAATTTAATGAAAGTACTATCACTCATTCCGACAGCTCTCTTGAGTAGATGAGAACCATCAAGGGGGGGTATGGGTAAGAGGTTAAAAAGGAAAAGAAGGCAATTTAAATTTACAATGATTGAAAGGAGGTGGAGTAAGGAATCACTGAGATGTAGGAATTGTGCGAGCACACCAAAGCCTAAGATTGCAAAAAAGGCTAGGCAGAGATTAGAAAAAGGACCTGCTAAAGTTATCAATATATCGTCTCTCGACCGAGTTTTATGGTTAGGTAAAGATACACGAACGGGTTTCCCCCACCCTAATATGGCAAAGCCTGGGCTCAAAAAAATCACAATTAAAGGAATGATAATTGTTCCAAGTAAATCGATATGAACCATTGGGTCCAAGGTTACTCGACCTTCTTTTCTTGGAAGAGGATCACCGAGTTTATCCGCACAAAAGGCGTGAGCCCATTCATGTATAGATATACTTATTACAAGAATGAAAAATAAGAGAACCTTTTCGAGAATAACATCCTGAGAAAACAATGCGTCACTCCAAGTCATTGAAAGAGGGCTAAGCTATTTAGCTGTATTAGAAAGAGTTGTACTCAAAAATTCTAGCTTTACCTTTCCTGCCTTATCTAATCTTGCTTTCAGTACATCCAGGGTTAATTCAGAGAGAAGTTTTTCTTCCTTCAACCGAGATGAGACAGATTGCATCCGTTTTAGATGTTTGTCTGTCGGGAAAATAAATCCTGTTTTAAGGGCTTCTTGACTGGACTTAGTAGAAGATTTTATTGGCAGTGCTTTACTCTTGGTATTCGTCGCTTGTTGGAGCAAAGAGAGCTTGGATTTGCTAAGACTTTTCGATGATACGCTCTGAATTAGTTTTTTCGCTTCTCTCTTACGGTTCAACTCAATGAGAATTCGGGCTTTACATAATTTTATGTAATCTATTTCCGCTTTGGATAAATTGGAGAAGTTCGTTAATATCGAATCCCATTGGCTTAATGCTTCTTGTTTTTCATAACTTGGACAATCGAAAAAACATTGGGCATATCGGAGTGCATATTCAAATTTTTTAGGGGACAAGATCGATGCCGTTTTAAAAGACTCAAGCATCAAGGCAGATGATGCATCAGGAGCTAATATTTTTTCCTGAGCCAATTCGGTAGAAAATAAATAAATAAAAGTACCTAGCTCAAAATGATAATTAGCTACCTTCGGGTTGAGTTGGACTGCCATAAGGAAAAAAGGGAAGGCATCAACTGCTTTACCACTTTCAACAAGGTAATTAGCAATTTGTTGCTTAATAACAGCCAACTTAGGTTCCAAGAGGTCAGCCTTCAGGAAGTAATCGATTGCCCGTTTATTTTGGCCAACTTTTTGTAAGAATTTTCCAAATAAAATGAGTCCATTTACATCCTTTGGGTTTTCTGCAAGGTGAGCTTCGTACGCGGAAACAACATTTTGTGCTTTTCTTGTAAGTTCAGCCTCTTGGTCATTAGAGCATTCTTTAGCATATTCGAAAAATGCAAACTGTTCTTGAATTACTTTGGCGAGGTTGTGTTCAGCAAGGGAATATCCGTCTGGATCCGCATTTATTTTTGCGACAGTTAAAAAGGCCAGCAGAATCCAGGTATGGGTTGAATGGAGAAATCGCACGGTAGCTATATACAACCATACATAGTGCAGCCTTTTCAAGCTTGGAAGCAATCGAGCAACATCTTAGGTTAGTGTAATGCTCACCAAGAATCTTATCTTTCTGTTTTTTATCTGCCTAAGTTCATTTCTTTTTGCACAAAAAGCCGTGCAATCTATGTGGAGCCCCAATCTCTCTTACAGTGACATTGTGAAAAAAGCACAAAGCGGGGATCCATATCATCAAGGTTTACTTGGAATCTATCTTCGGTCTGGTGAGGCTGGTTGTGCTGTTAATCTGAAGCTAGCTGGTGATTGGTCTCGAGTATCGTGGATGAAAGGACACCCCTTCGGGGCCTATAACTTAGCCAACCTTGCAATCTTAAGAGGAGACTTTGAAAAAGCTACTCAGCTTTATCAGGATGCTGCCCTACTTTTACAGCGAAAAGCATCGGACGGTGACGCAGTGGCAATGTACTGCATGGGCGAGATTGATTTTCAAGTTATTCCAACTAATGTCAAAAGAGCGATCGAATTTTTTAAAAGGTCTGCGGAAATTGGTTACCCTCCAGCCCAAGCTACGATTGGCACTTTATACTTAAAAGGATTACCGGGTTTGTTGGAAAAAGATTATCGTAAAGGGATATCGATGCTCTCCGAAGCAGTGAACCAGAAATCGTTAACTGCCCGTTTTAATTTGGGAATGGCCTATTATAACGGCGATGGAGTACCAAAAGATGAGCTAAAAGCTTCTCAATGGTTGGAGGTAGCGGTCCGCCAAAATTTTTCGGAAGCGCAGTACACATTAGGTACCATGCTGGTCGAGGGTAATGGAATAAAAAGAAACACAAATAGAGGGCTTTCTCTGTTAGAAGCTGCTTCGTCTCAAGGTCATAAATTGGCTTCAAATTATTTACGTAAAAGGAATGGATCAGATCATCAAGTAAAACCAACTGCTTCAAAGATAATATCATCAGATAACCTTTCTGCATTAGATGATGAAAAAGTTCTTCAACAGGCGCGGAAATACTATACTGGTGTCGGATATCCACGAAATTATGAAAAGGCCTATCAGCTTTTTTTACCCATTGCAAAAGGCGGAAATCCGGAAGCGTGTCGTTTTATTGGGTTAATGAAATTAACGGGTAAGGGGACCCCCAAAAGTCCACCTTCAGCGAAACAATGGTTATCCCTCGCTTCTCAAAAGGGAGATAAGGTAGCAACAAGAATGCTTTCTGAATACAGTGCTCTGTTTAAACCGTGAGAGTATTAAACTGCCCTTCTTTATTTGCTGTGGATGAGTAAAAGCTAACTATTAAAGAGGCTTTAAGGTTTAGATAGATCAAGATTGTGCTTACCATACAAGACTTGCCTGTTGTCAAAGAGTTTTTCAAATTTGAGAAACTTTGGAGCCAAACGAATAATTTTGCCCTGCAAGCTCCCACTGGCTCTGGCAAGTCACTGGGTTTACCTTGGTCGCTTCTGCAGTCAAAATTATTGGACGGCCAAGTTCTTATTGTTCAACCTCGGAGAATTGCTGCTGTATCTTTAGCGAGAACATTGTCCGGTATTCTTAATTCAAAAATTGGAGAGTCCGTGGGTTATCAAATCCGCTTCGATAATAAAAGCAATGAGTATACAAAGGTTATTTATGTGACCGATGGAATCTTGTTTCGACTACTGGAGTCTGATCCTACCCTGTCACGCGCTGGGCTTGTGATTTTTGATGAGTTCCATGAGAGAACACTGAAAATGGATGCTAGTCTTGCCCTGCTAAAAAAAGTTCAAAAAGACATCCGGCCAAATCTTAAATTACTTTTAACATCTGCCACAATTGATCTTGATAAGGCTTCAAACTCTTTACCAGACTGTGTGAAATTATCGGTTTCCGGGCGGACTTTTCCTGTGGATATAAAATACAGGCACAATGTAGAGAACCTAGTACTTTGGAAGCAAATCGAAAAGGAAGCGAAAAAAGGGATGGCAGCATATCCTGGAGACCTTCTTGTTTTTGTAGATGGTGTTGCGAATATAAGAAAAGTCATTCGTGAAATTCAGTTTCAAAAATGGTCTAATGGATGCCTGGTGCTTGGACTTTTTGGGGATATGCCAAAAGAGCAACAGGATAAAGTTTTTGAACAAAATTCAGCTAGAAAAATTATTGTGGCGACCAATATTGCTGAAACCTCGTTGACGATTCCCGGGGTCCGTATCGTGATTGATTCTGGAATATCCAAGGTCATGCAATATGATTCCTTGCGGAGTATCAACAGCTTGCTGCCCCAAAAAATTAGTAAAAGCTCTGCTGATCAACGAAGTGGAAGGGCAGGAAGATTGTCTCCTGGTGTTTGTATCCGACTATGGAGTGAATCAGATCACAGGCTTAGAAATGAATACCAAGAGCCAGAAATTAAACGCTTAGATTTATCAGAATTATGCCTAGGCTTAATATCAAGAGGGTTAAAGCCTGAAGTACTAGGTTGGTATGACTCGCCTTCTCATTCCCATTGGGAGAAAGCGAGAAAACAACTTATCAATCTATCACTACTTGAGCAAGATGGCAGGATTACAACAAAAGGACTAGCCATTGCACAAGTGCCGCTTCAACCAAAATTGAGTCTTGCTTTAGACCATGCAGCTTCAATTAACTGTCTTTCAGAATTAGCTATTATCCTTTCGATAGCTGAGTCGAGGAATCCTTTTTCGGATGAATTTATTAAGTCTCAAAAAGATGCAAATCCGCATTGCAGCTCAGATTTAGGTCTTTTGTTAGAATCTTATTATTTCACTAGGAATAATAAGATTTCATTAGATTTTGGTCGCACTTATGGAATTAATCTGAAGAGATTACAGGAGTGTGAAAGAGTTGCTAGCCAATATTGCTCTTATTTCAATCAATCTTTTAATCCTCAAAATCTTCACCACGATGAAATCACCAAAATATTACTTCATCTCTTTCCCGATAATGTAGTCCGCTGTAAAAGCCAGGGTAGAAAATTATACGAGAATACAAAAGGAAACCATTTTTTTGCCTCGCCCCATTCAACAATTGGAGATGTTGAATGGGCATTTCCTTTAATCGTTACCGAAAAATTTTTCAAAGGAAGAGTGCAGACCCAAATGGATCTGTTATCGGAAATTAAAGAAGAATGGATTCTGGATGCACTCCCCGTAGGAACAAAAATTACCAGAAATTCTTATTTGGACCCTCATTCAAGGAAGGTTATAGTAGAGAGTTTCATTCCATTTGGTGTTCATAAATTAAATCTGAAGCGAGAATATGACCCTAACAAAGAGGATATAGCACAAGCTTATGCTCAATCTATCTTGAATGGAGACCTGTCTTTAAAAAATTGGTCTGATAAAGTGGATCAATTATTTGAGAGACTTAATTTTCTAGCCGTTACTTTTTCTGATTTAGGATTAAAACCATTGGATTCCGACGATATGCAAATGATTGTAGAACAGATTTGTCTCGGAAAGAAAAGTTGGAAAGAAATAAAGAATGCAGATGTTTTCCCCGCCTTGAATGAATATTTGGGCGATGAGACTTTACATCTATTAAATTATCATGCTCCCACCCACATTTCATTGGGTAATAAATCTAGAAGTGTGGCTTTACACTATTTGAATTGCATGGTAACAATGAAAATTAAGCTTCAAGAACTTTACGACATTGATAAACATCCACATTTGTTAAATGGAGACTTTCCCATTATTGTTGAAATTCTCGCTCCTAATGGCAGGCATATACAGCGAACGAGTAATATTATGGACTTCTGGGACAGTTCTTATGTGGCAATAAAAAAAGAGCTAGCAGGCCGGTACCCCAAGCATGAATGGAGATAAAACTTCAAGGGAGAAACTGAGGCTTTTATATTTTTGGTATCTCTATTATTTAAAGAAAAAGATACCCAAAGATAGTAAATTGAGAGGTGAATATGGTGAGTGGTTGGCAGAGCGATATTTACTCAAAAAAGCTTATACATGCCTCCACCGAAATTGGAGAAGTAAGCAGGATAGAAGAATGGAGTTAGATCTTGTTTGCTTGCAGGATAACCACTTAGTTTTTGTTGAAGTGCGGGCACGCTCCAGTAATGCCATGGTCAATGGTTGGCAATCTTTGAGTCCTCGAAAAAGAAAAGCATTATTAACTTCAAGTAAGCATTATCTGCAAGAAGAGAAGAGATTTCTTGAGTCCTACAGGTTTGATCTTGTTGAAATTGATATCCCTGAGAATTCTTTTACAGAATTTAGGCTTTTCCATCATGAAAACATTGCCATTTATAAGAGATGAATTCATCTTTGAGTATTTTATGATTCATAAACCAAATTCTTCGATAGGCCCTTTAGTAACAGGTAAAACACCTCCAACCATTGTGGTTATATTTGGTGCATCAGGTGATCTCACGGCCAGAAAGCTTGCACCTGCCATTTATAACCTTTCGATGGACAATCTTCTGCCTAGCTCATGTTTTCTGATTGGATATGGGAGAAAAGAAATTAGTAACGATGCATTTAAAAATTACATTATTGAATCTATAAATAAGCATTCTCGAAGAAAGATCTCAGGCAAGGCTTGGGATGCTTTGCATGACAAGGTTAGCTTTCATGCTGGGGCATATGATAATCTAGAAGACTTTCAATCCCTTAAAAACGAGATAGAAACGATAGAAAAGAAGCTCAAAAAGCCCGTTCAGTGCCTCTTTTATATCTCAACTCCACCAAGTGTTTTCAAGCCAATTTTGGAGAATCTCGGTATTAGTGGTCTAGCTAAAAGACATAGGAATAGAGAGGAGGAATCAAAGGTAATTATCGAAAAGCCATTTGGTCACGACCTTGCTTCTGCAAATGATTTAAATGCGATTATCAATCGTCGCTTTGAAGAAACTCAGGTTTTTCGTATCGATCATTACTTGGGTAAAGAAACAGTACAGAGCTTATTGGTTCAAAGGTTTGCCAATTCAATTTTTGAGCCTATTTGGAATAGGAATTATGTATCAAGTGTTCAGATAACAGTTTCAGAAAATTTAGGAGTAGGAAGTCGGGGAGGTTATTATGATCGAAGTGGTGCCTTGCGAGATATGATACAAAATCATGTCATGCAACTTCTTGCACTTACTGCTATGGAGCCCCCCTCTTCCCTTGATCCTGAATCTATTCGCAATGAAAAAGTAAAAGCTCTACAAGCCTTAAAACCACTCGTGCTCAACGGAGATAATCCAGAAGTTGTTCGTGGTGTATATTCTCAAGGATTGGTAGACGGAGAAAAAGCAATCGGCTATTTACAAGAAATGGGAATACCCGAACAATCGATTACGGAAACCTATGCTTCCTTATGCCTGCATATTGAAAATTGGCGATGGAAAGGAGTGCCTTTTTATTTAAGGTCAGGAAAACGATTAGCTAAAAAAGCGAGTGAAATTGTCGTCCAATTTAAAAGACCTCCTGAAATACTTTTTGGCAAGGATTCAAAGTACGCGGTTAGCCCCAATTTGTTAGTTATACGAATCCAACCCAACGAAGGCATAACTTTATACCTTAACTCTAAGACACCTGGACTGGAAACTAAATTACAACCTATTGAGTTAGCTTTTGGCTATGAAACTACTTTCGGCTCCAATACTCCAGAAGCATACGAAAGGCTTATTCTGGACGCACTTAATGGTGATGGCACCCTTTTTATTCGAGGCGATGAAGCAGAAACTTCATGGGGTCTCTTGTCCCCTGTCTTGGATTATTGGCAAGACGAAGGGAAAAAGGGATTAGAAAATTATGCTTCTGGTACTTGGGGGCCACTTTCTGCAGATAAACTACTTTTAGCTCGCGGACATGAATGGTTAACTGGAAATGTAGTGTAGGTATGAAATGTAAGATTTTTCTCTTTTTCTCTTTTTTACTTTTATCGTTGATCATGCACTCTAAAAACGAAAGTCCACAAACAACAGAAAAAGATAGCACGGATAATCAGCCAGAGTTTGCTATCTTAGGAGGGGGATGCTTTTGGTGTACCGAAGCTGTGTTTGAAAAGATTAAGGGCGTTGCCAGTGTCGTTTCTGGGTACGCAGGCGGAGATTCAAAAAACCCAACTTACAAAGAGATTTGTACTGGTAAATCTGGTCACGCTGAGGTTATAAAAATAAAATATAACCCACAAATCATTGGTTTTGGAAAGATTTTAGAAATTTTCGGAAAGTGCCATGATCCAACAACCTTAAATCGTCAAGGTGCTGATGTTGGTACACAGTATCGTTCAACTATTATGTATCTTACGAAAGAACAAAAGGCTCTTGCCGAGCAGTGGAAGCGTGAACTAAGTGCCGAATTACCTTCTCCAGTGGTAACTGAAATTGTGCAAGCTCCAGTCTTTTACGAAGCTGAAGAATATCATCAAAATTATTACGAAAGAAACCCTAATCAAGGATACTGTAATTTCGTAATTCGCCCTAAATTAAAAAAGCTAGATTTAGAGTAGCGGTTTTGTTGAAAAGTATTGAAAGTCAATAAATTTGACTGAGAGGAAGTGTTGCGAAATGTAAATTTTTCTTTTGTTCTTTTTTTTAGGATAAAAGCCTCAGTAAATTACCTTTTTTTGAATTTTTTGGGACCTTTTTAAATTTAAAGAAATATAAGTCATTGATTGTCAGTAATAAAGAATAAATATATATCAAATATTCAACTTATATTTTTTTTATGATTTAGTAATAAAAAACAATAACATGAAAATATATTTTTATTGTATTATGAAAAAAATGTCACTATTGTAATAAAATGAAAACTCCTTTGAGCCCAAGATTAAATAAATGGTTTAGTGAGCAAGATTGCGACCCGATGCAGATTTGTCAGATCTTCGAAAATATACCTGGCATTTCATTTTTCATTAAAGATACAAACCACCGCTTGTTACATATAAACAAGCGTTTCCTGCCGCGCCTTGGAGTTTCTTCAAATGATGAACTGTATGGTAAAACTGATTTTGACCTTTTCCCTCCTCGCTTAGCCGAACATTTTCGTAAAGACGACAGAACGGTGATCGATACTAAGCAACCAATGCTTAACATATTGGAACTTGTGTTTAATAGCCAGGGTCTCCCCGATTGGTATCTAACCAACAAATATCCGCTTTTGAATGGTGACGGCAATGTGGTTGGGGTTATCGGTACAGTCCGACCATACGGTGAAGAAAACCCTGTCCATAACCAAGACTTGAAATGGGAGCGCGATGACGAGATCGGACGAGCGGTAAGCTATATTCGCGGAAACTTTCGTACTAATCTAGAAATTGCCAATCTTGTTGAAGTGTCTGGATTGAATCACAGAAAACTTCATCGTGGATTTATTGAACTTTTTGGAGTGGCACCTATGCAGTTTATCACGAGAACTCGAATTGAGGCTGCGTGTGATGATCTTTTAACCACGAAGAAAAAACTTTCTCAAATTGCGGAGGATAATGGATTTTATGACCAGAGTTCTTTCACTCAGCATTTCCGGCGTCAAATGAAGGTTACGCCGTTGAAATATAGAAAACAAAAAGGGTTCGCTTAACTTTTTACCTAAATAGAGCTAGAAAAGATTTTGATTCTTCTGGTGTAAACATCTGAATTTTCTTCAGCCAACTTCCACCAGTATTCTCCTTCATCGTATCCCTCAGGTATGGGTGTGAGTCCCTCCTCGAGTGCACTTACAGCAGACTCCCCTTCGCTAGTTAACACTCGAATCATAACATCAACAACCTCGGGAAAAGCATTGAAGGAAGCATCGCTTGGATTCGAACGATAACCTGAATGTGTGCTCGCAATAAATTCATCTTCATGGTTCATGTTTTCAGTCATCGGGAATAATTGCTTTAGGTATCTCTTTCCTAGACTATTTTTTTGGTAGATATATGCCCGAAGGCCAAAATCGACTATGTTCGATGCAAGAGAAAAACTTGTTGGGGATTCCCCTAAAGTTTCTTGCGAAATTGGGTTTTTAATAATGTTAGCACCGCGAAGATTACTGGCTTTATTTGCATTATAATTACCATCTACAGGGTGTAGGTTGAACCCAGCGGCGAATGTATTTTCTGCACTTACATCTGATCTAAATAGTTGGTAACGAGGCCGAGAAGTGTCTGCTCCTGTTAAACCGTACCTAACAATCTGATAGGCGATGGCCCGAACCTCTCCCTTATTTTGAATGTTACTGTCAAGCTCTGGAGCCTGTGAGAAAAATCTTAACCAAGTGCCCCCAATCCCATAGCGTGATTCAATAAGTGGACCTTGTTGGTTTGCTTCCGCAAGTTCTTTAGCTTCTTTACCCTTTTGGTCACTTAGCCACACTTCGTCAGGCCAATCATCGATAAAGACTCTTTTAGATTCTTCCTTTGGTTTAGCTACAGATTTTGAACTTACCCAAGAACTACTCGTGAGCTCATCGGTAAGAATTTTGGCCGCCATCCAAACATTTCCATCATTTCTTGAAATAGCGCATTGTAAATCTTCTTGTATTCTATCCAGTATAAATTGGGCAATTTGGTTCGTTTCTAAATCTCCTGATGCTTTGGTTTGCGTAGATACAACTTGAGAGGTTATATTTAAGAGCATAGCCGCCAATAAAGCTGTGACTGATACGGCTACAAGTAGCTCTAAAATTGTGAATCCCGAATGCGAATTTCGTAGTTTGATCCGACTGAGGAAACCCATATATTTCATAAGTTGTAAGCGGTAACCGATTTCAATCAATCGAAATTTTTTGTGTTCCCATTATTTCCCCCATTTTAGCATACAACTCCAGACCTTTGTCGGAGGCATCCAGGAGATCTTGGGCAAGTGAAACTTTATCTTTTTCAAAAAGGGTAATTACACATGAGCCTCCAAAAGAAAAATAACCCCATTCATCTCCCTTTTTAACTTCTTTGTAATCATCAATAGTGAATTTTGCAGAACCTACGCAAGTGGCTCCCACTGCAACCTGTGCCATTTGACCAAGAGATTTGCTTGCGAGAACTGACAGGTATCTTTTATTTTGCCAAAAAAAGGAAATATTTTTCTTTAGAGCAATGGGACTGACGGAATATAATGAACCATTGATTACATGAGTATTCTTGTATTCGCCTTTAGCGGGAAAATGGAACCTGTGATAATCAACCGGGCATAACCTGCTTATCACCAAGCTGCCACCCTCGAATATCTTCGCTAATTGAGAAGATTGAAGAAAGCTTTTCAAGTCAAAGGATTGCCCCTTTACATAAATTCCATTCACCTTGGAGATATCCTGGAATCCTAAATGTCGACCATCCGCGGGAAAAACAACAGCATGCTTGCCTTCATCGATGGGTCGAGCTTCTGGTTTTAATTTTCGATAAAAGAATTCATTGAAAGTCTGAAAGTTCTTCGAAAGATCAAGGAATTCATTTTGATTTACTTTGAATTTTTCAATAAAGGGCTGGATTTTAGATTTACTGTGAGAACTATTTGCCCGATATCCGTACCACGCTGAAAAAAGCTTTCGCTTAACAAGTAGCCATAGAAAAAATTTTCCGATTGGCTTTTCGTAGGTGAAACGAAGCCAATTTTCACCATAGATATTTTCTACTTCAATCTTGCCAGTGGCACGATTAAGATAATGAACTTCCTCCACTTAAATGAAATACAGTAGCTGTGGAGAGCAGCTAAAGGAATGATTAGGCTTTGAGGATTTTTCCAGCCTTTATAGCCTTGGCAGCAACCCACATGCGTTTAACTTGTCCTGATGGAAGCTTAACTCGGATTCGCTGCAAATTGGGGCGAAACTTACGTTTGTTGTTTTTGACCAACTGTAAGCCGATTCCACCAGCTTTTTTGCTGACACCTTTATGAATAATCCTACCACCTGTAACAGGGCGTTTTCCAGTAATTGCACAAATTCTTGACATATCTAGTAATTGGGTAAGCAATCTTAATGTATTATTTTTACCACGGTTACAAGTTTAAAGCTTATCGTTTACTTTTGTACTGGTCTAGTTTTTTTAATCCATTTTTTTGAGTAATAAAAAAGGCCGCATCAATTTCATATTGCGGAAATATTTTTTTTGAAAAATCGGGGCCACAGATCAATGCAGCTGAGGCCATGGAGTCCGCCACTTTTCCACTATTTGCAATGACGGTGACTTGATTTCTTCCATTAAGCCCAATTCCACTACGAGGATTAATAATATGGGAGTATACTTTTCCATTGAGCATGACAAATTGTTCAATATCACCAGAGGTGGCAACGGCACAATTTGATAGGTTGAAAGTTGGGAGTTCTGGATGTTTATCTCCCCCAATTTTTATTTCCCATCCTGTTTTGCCTCCCGGTGCCTGTCCAATAACTAGATCCCCACCCGTATCGATCAAGCTACGGTGAAGCCCATGCTTTTTTAAGAGTAATAGCATTTGGTCCCCTGCATATCCCTTGGCTATACTTCCGAAGTCTAGCAGCATACCTTCTTGGCGTAGGCACACTTTTGACTCAACCGGATGCAGAATCATTTTTTTATATCCTATTCTTGAGAGTGCATTTTTTATCTTGTAGGCCTTGGGCATTGTCTTTCTAAATCGAGCAATTCTCCAAAGGCGAGAGGCTGGTCCGACGCTGACATCAAATTTACCATTAGTTTTTGCGGAGAGATTAAAGCAAAATTTGAGAATCTTAAAAAATTCAGAAGATACCTCTTGAAATTGATGACCTTGATTGGTGTAGGAGGAACCAGACAAAGTGGAAGCCTCACTATTTGAAAGGTAATCACTAAACATGAGATCTAACCGATGGGCTTCATCAAAAGCTTGTTGGGCAGCTAACTTACACAGCGACTTATTTACATCATCTATGATAATTTTAAATTCTGTCCCCATACACTTTTCAGAAAAAGTTAAGTAATCGCTTCCTTTCGCTTTCAGGAAGAATATGAAAAATAGTAGCGATATAACCCTAAACTTTGAGTAAAAGTGAGCCTTACTAAAAGGGGTTGTCACAAGTTGAATATCCTTTTCATTTGCTTTAAATTTTGAGATAAGGACTTAATTATTATAAATTTACATTTTCTTATGAAATTGCATATCTCACTTTTTACTAGTCTCCTTATCTTCAGCTTACAAGCGGTAAACGCTAGCATTGATTTTGTTAGAGATGTACAACCCATTTTAGAGCACAATTGTGTGAGTTGCCACCGGGCAGACAATGCGAAGGGTGATATTCGCTTAGATAAAAAGAAATTTGCTTTCGAAAGTGAAGACTTGATCATTCCCGGTAACGCAGAGGATAGTTCTCTTTATTGGACTACAACCCTACCTCAGGATGATGAGCTATTTATGCCGCCGATCAAGAACGAGGAAAAAGACTATCCTCTTACTAATGCGGAGAAAGCTGTTCTTAAGCAATGGATTGATGATGGGGCAGACTGGCCGGACGGAATTGTGCTGGAAACAAAGAAAAGGCTTCCTAAAGAAATTTCTTTTGTTGAAGATATTCAACCCATTCTTGAACTCAATTGTGTGGCTTGTCATTATGACGGTAAAGTGAAAGGAGATTTAAGGTTGGATACATATGAGCATGCGTTTGCCTCCGATCATATTATTGCTCCAGGCAAGCCCTTAGATAGTGATTTGTATGTTCTCTGTACATTGCCCCAAGAGGATGAAATGTTCATGCCCCCGGAAGGTAATGACCCCCTTTCCTCCACAGATTTGTTTATGTTGCGACGTTGGATTGAAGAAGGTGCGGATTGGCCGCAGGGTGTCACCCTTGTTCCCCAAAAGAAAAGTTTTACTCTCTTGGGTACATTGCCCAAGGATTTGTATAAAGAATTAGGCTTTAAAAGTGGAGAGGTACAAGATGATTTCACATCTTACCATCAATCCATCAAAACATCTGACTTAGATTTTGAGATGATGCCGGTCAAAGGTGGTCAATTTAGCATGGGAAGCCAAGCAGATGATGGGGACCGTGGTGAAAATGAACATGTGGCTCATCCAGTAAAAGTTTCAGACTTTTGGATGGGGAAGTATGAAGTTACCTGGGACGAGTATGAATTGTGGATGATCAACTTGGATAAAGATAACCGCGAGTACAATAAGGTTGAGTCCACCCCTGCGGATGAATTGTCCGATGCTGTAACCAAACCAACATCTCCATACACTGACATGAGTTTTGGGATGGGGAAGAGAGGATACCCGGCCATATGTATGACGCAACTTTCAGCTAAAATGTACTGCATGTGGTTAAGTGCCCGAACAGGGAAGTTCTACCGTTTGCCTACAGAAGCAGAGTGGGAGTATGCCTGTAAGGCTGGTACAAATACAGCTTACAGCTTCGGGAATGACGCCAGTGAATTATCAAACCATGCCTGGCACCTAGGAAACAGTAGGTTTCAATACCAAAAAGTTGGCCAAAAATCACCTAACCCTTTGGGACTGTATGACATGCATGGAAATGTCTGGGAGTGGGTGCTAGACAAATTTTCTCCTCCATCTAAAACAGCGCCAGCAGAAGTTTTAGTTGATCCACTCAATTTGCCAGACACTCTTTATTCCAGGACTGTCAGAGGAGGATCCTGGGATGATGGGGCAAAAAGCCATCGTAGTGCAGCCCGTTTGGGCTCCGAAGAGTCATGGAAGCAACAAGACCCTCAAATTCCTAAAAGTGTTTGGTACCATACGGATGCATTATTTGTTGGTTTTCGGGTTGTTCGCCCCCGGACTATTCCGAGTGTAGATGATATCGAAAAGTTTTGGCCCTCAGAGGCAGACATTAGCGCAATCCCTTCCCGTTAAGTTTATCTTTTTAAAAGTTGCGAAAGCCAGTAAAAGGGCTCAAGTTTTACTTGCCCTATGTTTGAATCCAATCCTCTTTACAGTCAAAAATGTAAGAAGCAAGGATTTGCTTTAGTTCTAGCACTTGCTCTATTGAGTCTTGTTTTTTTGTTGGTCATTTCCCTGGTCAATTTAGTAAGCACAGATCTAAGTTTAGTTGAAGCAAGAAAAGAGAAAATTCTAGCTCAAGTTCATGCCCGAATGGGTATGAAGGTTGCAATTGGGGAGATCCAAAAACATCTAGGGCCCGATATGCGTATTTCGGGTACTGCTGATCTTCTTGATGAACGGATTGAGTCGGGAAGGAACTTCTTAGACCAAGCTTATGAAGAGGATCAGATTTCTCAGACCGGAGTTGATCTTAATGAAGACGGCAAGATTGATGCACTACCATTTGGCCAAAGGTATTGGACTGGCGTATGGAAGCAGCGTGGTCGGGATCGTGGTGTTGACCAAAATAAATTAGGGGCTAAACCTTTGCCTGAGAATTTGGATACTGGAGATAAGTATCCGGAGGAAAAGAATTCAGACCCAATGACAAGTTCAGAGTTTGATCCTCACCCTGCAATTGAAATTGCATGGTTAGTCAGCGGTAATGAAGGATTTAGCCATAAGATGTACTTTGGAAATGGCCCTAATCAACTTGCAGAATTTGTCGAAATACCGGATGGAAATATTTGGGATCCAGACCAACCTGATAATGGTCGTGGCTTTATTAAAGGAGGAGTCTACGGATCGGCAGAGAATCCGTGGGAGGATTACGCCAACAGCCTCCTAAATTCTAGCAGTTCTCCAGTTCTTCGTGGTTTAAACAATAATCTCCCCGGCTATAATCATCCACTTTACGACCTGCCAGACCCTGAAACATCTGAAGATGTGGAGTGGATCCTTAAGGCACCTTTAATGAAAGAAGGTTATGATCCAAAAAATCCAGAAAAGTGGGAAGATTTTCTTGGGGCAGAACCAGTAAAAGTGAGAAAGACTCGCATACAAAATAACCAGAAAGAGAATCAGGAAAGCAAGTACGGAGCCTATGCTTATTGGGTTGGAGATGAAGGAGTCAAAGCCAATATGACTATATTCAATCCGAATAAGAAAAGTGCGGACCTCGACCAAAAAAAAGATAATCTTAGTGTGGCAACTGAGCCAAATTTGGCATTTGCTTACGAGGGTAGTGGAAGCTCCAATGATTTGAAAAGTGGATTTGGCTTGGAGTGGGACGCCGAATTTTCTGATGCCAAGCGAAGTAATATTTTTTCATTGGGTATGCTAGCCAATGAAGTGGCAGAAAGCACGAGCATAAAACCTCATTATCACTCCCTTACCACGGACTCTTTCGGCGTACTCAGTGATGTGAGGACAGGAGGTTTAAAAAGGGATTTAAGCAGTGCCTTCGCCAATGAAGATGATTGGGGAAACCTTGCGGACATTTCTGATGCATGGGCTGATGATTTTAGTAATTACATTTATAAACAGCGGATCTACTACCAAAAAAGCGTACCCTTACAGATTAATGCTATTTTAAATGATTGGCGTACTAGTAGTAGTGATCAACTTATGCTTGAAGAGCACGCTTTGCTAGCTGGGCCAAGGTGGTCAACTCTTGGTGCATTCCATAATTTGTATTTGGCATCTAATTATGGTGATATTCACCCCACAGACTTTCCTCGAATAGTGGGTGACAATAATGTTTTGTTTAACCACCTTTTGCCATTTGGAGTAAAGCCCAATAGCCCGGGCAATAGTCCATCAATAACAAAAAGTTCAGAACTCCGAAAGTATTTCAATTATTTTAAGGGTTTGGAAACAAGGCCAGAACCTAAAAATCACCCGATACATCCTGTACTCGTTGAAGTTAAATATTCTCAACACCCAATTTTTGAAGAAAGCCAGTTAGGTTTGGCTATTTACCCGTCGGTTGCTTTTTGGAACCCTTATGATGTTCCTATAAGTAGTAAAGATTTATTTATCGAAATTCCATTAACGGTTAGATTGGAAGCACTCAATGCAAAGCATTTTGATTATTACAGAAAGTGGTTCATGAGTATTGTTGATATTGATTTGTTTGAACAAGAAAATCCAAATGTTGACCCAAATAGACCAAGGCCTCCAATCCCAAAAGTTCCAACTTTTGATGATAAAAATGGAAATGGAATTCAAGATCCTGGAGAACGAAGTTTCCCGCCAAGTAACACTCGCCCGGGAGGTAATGGGGGGCCTGTGCTTGTCCCCCCTCAGTTGGAAAACTTCTACAGGTTTTTTGGAAGTCCTCCCTTTGATATTCCCGTAGAATTCGCAGATGGTTTACCCAAATACGGGGACTTCGTAGGTGACAAATTGGGAAAAAAAATAAATGTTACTTTTTTACTCTCAAGTAATTCAGATAATCTATCAACCTATGGGAACCGGCACTTACTTTTACGAATCCCAAATTTTCAATTAGAAGCAGGTGAAAAAGCTCACTTCACCGTGGGCACGAAGCAAACTATTCAGAATGCCCCCCTTCCTGCCTCCGGAGAAACCAAATTTTTGGAAGTTGAACTCACCAAACTAATTTCAGGAGTGGAAGATACTCCTGCCTTGCTGTTGTCTGGAAGTTCTATTACTCCTTTTTCTGATCCGATTGCAATACATGATACATTTGGTGATATCAATGGAGTTCACCCAAATTCTACTGAGACCTTTAATTCTACTGGATTAAAATCTCAAAGTAGTATGCTGGAGCAACCCAAAGGGATTACAATCTACTCTGAGACTCCTAAAAATGTTAGTTATGATAATAGGAAAATTATAGGAAAAATAAATAAACATTTTTATCTGAGCTCCCCAGCACAGAATTATTATTATGAAAATTCAGATGTCTTAGAAATTCCAAACAACCAAAATTTACCTGGTTATGGTTTTATTCTCCGTTTTAAATTTCCCGCCAAGTCCGAAAGTGTTGTTTTTGAGCAATTTAATATACGTGCCCTAGTAAACAGTAACCAAGATGGATATGGGGACAATTGGGATATTATGCAATTTAACTCGCACGAGTCATTTCCAACCCCCAAGCTTCATAATTACCAAGGTCAAAGTGTGTTTTTCTTTGCAGGAAAAAATCGAACAGTTGAAAAATACCCAAATTTCTATGACCTGGACTTGTCTCCCCTTTCTCCCACACTTGTGTATGTGGACCCTGATTTAGGGGTAATGCCCAGAGTTAAGGCATTTGATAGCTATGTTGGTTTTTTTCATGATTACGATGACTTAAGCCCAATGAAAGCAGAGAAAAATGCAATTATGTTTGAAGTACCAAAATCTCCGTTACTATCGATACTACAATTTCGCCATGCGAATTTGAATAATTACTCTCACGGGCCATCGTATGCTTTCGGAAATTCTTACGCTTCTACTCAAGTTCCTCGTTACCAAACATGGGGAAAAATGAAAGCTTTTGATGAAGTCCCAGTTTTTGGATCGATGAATGTTATGGAAAATATAGAAATTGCCAAAACTTGGATGAAAGACGGTGCAACTTATAATGTCTTTCCATGGTCCAATAAAGAGATTTCATACGATGACCCCATAAGAGATACCTATGTTGGTAAAGACCATCAAAACGTAACTTTAGATCATAGTTTTTATCTTAATTATGCTTTATTAGATGGATACTTTATGTCTGGACTAGGGATTGGTTCTAAGTGGGATGAAGAAGAGCCTAATTCCTTTGAACCGGGCAACCGGTATTTACCATACCGAAACCCTCGGCTTATTCCTTTCCTTAGATATAGTGAGCGACAAATTACTAGTTATGCTGATAAAAATAAAGGAATTGCTGCGTCTGGTTCAGACTCAGATTATCGTTTTCAAACTTTAGCTGGGGATCTCTTGGTTCATGGCCAATTCAATGTTAATTCTACATCTGTAGATGCTTGGGCTAGTCACATATCAGCTTTGAGAGGCCAAGCCATCCAGGGAACTGTAGTCGGACCGGAAGAAACTCCCGTGCCGCGATTCCTCGAATATAAAAGTACAACAAGTAATTCTTGGAATACATTGCGTAAATTAAGCGATCAAGAAATTAATATATTGGCGAATAAAATAGTGGAGCAAGTTAAGCTGAGGGGGCCTTTTTTATCTTATTCTGATTTTGCGAATCGTCGCCTTCAAGGCATGAAGATTAATCTGTTCATCTTTCCTCTTGAAAAGTGGGCAAACCAAAAAGAGACAGAAACTATAGCTTCAAGCCTCGGATTGAGAGGTGCCATCCAAGCAGCGGTAGCGGAATCTAGTTTAAATCATGGTGGGTTGAGCAATAAGTCAACTGATTCTTTTGCACCTATAATCCCAAGTGAAAGGTTTTTGGGAAATAATCCAGCTAGTTCCTCCCCTCCATTGGTATCTGAAATGAATTTTGTTCCTTTTGCATTTGGGACCCACGCGGTTTCTCAAGAGAAATTTAGCTATCCAGGCATTGAACAAAAATGGGGTAAAGGTGTAAGTTTAGACAAGCAAGTGCCCATCAAGCTATATTCCCAATCAGCAGGAAAAACATTGGAAGTGAAAAGGGTATATTTAAATTACTCTGATACATTTTCATACGGAGAGGCACCCGAAAATTTACTTGCGGTTGAAAATGTGGCGACAGGTGCAAACAAACCAGGATGGATTATGCAATCTGATATCCTCAGCCCTTTGGCGCCGGTGACTTCAGTCCGATCTGATACATTTGTGATCCGTGTTATGGGAGAGACCATGGATGGAGCTCGAAGCAGGGATGTAAGCAGTGAAAGGGATTCTCCCACAACTACGTCAAAAGCATGGATTGAGCTAACCGTTCAGAGGGTCCCAGATTATGTTAAATCCGACCTAGATAATCCCCATCATCGCCCCCATGAGCCTTTTGAGGACAGAAATTTCAATGGGTATTGGGACCCAGAGATAAAGGAGCATTGGATTGATTTGAATCAAGATAGCGTTACGAGAACTAGAGATGGAACCACTCAGCAAAAAACAGATGCCTATCCTAATTTAGCCGGAGATAATCCTACTTTTGCGGATGGGCTTGAATCTGATTTGCCACTCACCAAAGATCCTGATGAGGAAGACGCGACCAATAATTCTGTTACGGTATCTAGGATGGGTATAAATCAAAGATTTGGTCGAAAATTTAAAATTATAAAATTTCGATGGTTGAAAGCCCAAGATGTTTAAGAATTTCATTCTTATTTATTAAACTATTAAAATGCGAAATCTTGTTGTTACTATTTTATTGTTGGTAATTTTAGCATCTCATACAGGTGCAGAAGAAACCGACCCTAATCCAAATCCGACGGCTTTATTTTCCGCGGTTTTTTGGGGGAAACCGACCACGCGATCATTATTATACGCCCCATGGGGCAATTTGAGTGAATTAAATTCTACAAAATCTCAGGTTCAAGTAGCATATGGCTCTTTATCCCGCAAGTGTGCTTATTACGGGGAAGGAAACATCGAGTTTCATCAGCAAAAATTGCTATCCGCACTCGAGATGGATTTGATAGAAGATAATAATGCAGCAGAAAAAGCATCCTTTTTTCTAGAACTTCCTTTCTCAGCATCACCTGATACAACAAAAGAGTTTATTGCTCTTTTTTCTCCTTCGGATCAAAAGGGTAATTTTAATGGATACCTTGTACCATTTTCGCAAAACGAGATTCCTTGGGGTTCTTACAAAATATTTTCTCAATTTAAAGAGACTCTGTATATTACGGCTGGTTCCAAAAAGTTTACTTTAGAATCAGGAAAGAACCTTATTCTTCAAAGTAAAGATTTTGAAGGGAAGAGTCGTGTAAAGATGTTGATTTATCGAAATATTAAAGGGAAATATATAGAATCGGGAGCCCAAAACTTTTCTGTTAACAACCGTCAGCGGGGCATTTTATTTTTAACAACCAAGAGAAAAAGACTCGAAGTTGTACCCCTGCTTGAATCAAAAGTACTTATTGAACAAGCTATTGGGTATGGACTGAAACCAAGGAGGACAACCTCTGATCAATTGAGCCAAGAGCCGCTTAATCCTGCTGATCAAATTTGATATTAGCAGGTATCCCAAGGGCTATTTATCCAAAAAGTAACTCGCCTGCGTCGCTAATTCTTCGATAATAACATCCGCTTCTTGCTTTACCTTCTGAGTCTTTGGTGTGGCATGCACCTTTTCCTTTAGGAACCACACGATAAAGGATTGAGTTTTGTTCGCAGTTCACCCGAATTTCTATAATTTCCAAGTAGTCCCCTGAGGTTTTACCTTTGATCCACAGTTCGTTTCGGCTTGTGCTCCAAAAGGTGGCCATTCTTTGTTTTTGAGCGGTTTCCAGGGCAAGTTTATTGGCATAGCCTACAATGAGCACTTCTCCAGTTTCATGATCTTGGGCAATGGCGGGTATAATATCTTCTTCGCAGGCTGCTACCTTTTTAAGCTTTGTAAAATCGAGATGTAATTCGGTGCCTTCTTCTAGATCGTGATGATTCATAGGTTATAAAACAATGCGTTTAATTTAGAAATTAATATCGTGCTTTTTTGATGTAAATTCGAGGATAACTTTTTTCATTTTAGGGAGTGCCCTGACAGATGCATCCTCAATGTCCTTGTGGCTGAGTGGGTGTGCTCCCCTGCCGGCCGCTAAATTGCTAATGCAGGAAAGTCCAACGACTTTCATTCCCAAAGCATTAGCGATCATTGCTTCTGGGGCGGTGGACATACCCACGGCATCCGCCCCAAGATTGCCAAACGCTCTAATCTCGGCAGGAGTCTCAAATGCAGGGCCAGATAGGGCGAGATAACTACCCTTATGAATTTTGATTTGATGGGATGATCCAATTTCAATGAGTTGGTCTTGAAGTGTGCGATCGTAAACTTCGGATTGATCGGGGAACCGGGGGATATGGGGGTGAAGTGTTGGACCAATTAATGGATTTCCAGGCATGAAATTGAGGTGATCTTCTAGAACCATGAGATCTCCAACCTGAAAATCAGAAGAAATGCCCCCAGCTGCATTGGTTAGAAAAAGTACTTTAGTTCCCAAAGCATAAGCGAGGAGAACAGGGAATTGAATGGGCTCCCACCCGGCTCCTTCATAGTAATGACGTCGGCCCTGAAAAATAAGAATTTTATGATCATTTTGCTCAACGAGCAAAAGTTTTCCTGCATGACCGGAAACTGTAGGCTTACTCATACCAGGAATATCAGAATAGGGGATGGTCTGTATGGTTGAAAATGCCTGGGTTACTTCTCCCCAACCAGACCCACAAATTAAGGAAGTCATTGGGTCAAAAGTACCCCATTCCTTGTGAATAAATCTTACGGCTTTTTCAATAGTTGCGTGCATAAGGCATGCCCAGGATTTTCAGGAATATGCAAGGATGTTTCCCTTAACATCAATATCCAAATGGTTTTGATCATCCTTTAATTTACTTGGTTCAGTACGACCAATTTCCTGAGCTTCGATATCAAAAGACTTGGCAATACTTATGAGGGAATCAACCGCATCAGGTGTGCAGTATGCTTCGAAACGATGGCCCATATTGTAGACTTGGTACATTTCTTGGTTCGTGGTGCCCGATACTTTTTGGATTTCTTTAAACAAAGCAGGGGGGGCAAATAAATTATCTTTAATGTGATGTACAGCATGCCCAAAGCGCATGCATTTTGTTTGGCCTCCTCCGGAACAATGGACAAGGCCCCGAACTTTACTGCCACCCATTTCATCCATGATCGTTTTGGCAAGAGGTAGATATGTTCGAGTCGGGCTCAAGAGAGCCTTGCCTACCGTCAGGTTAGATCCAGGCAGTGAGTCCAGCATGCGATGGGGGCCACAGTAAATAAACTGGGGGTCGGTTACTGGATCGTAGGTTTCAGCGTAGTGTTCGAAATAATGTTTAGACAGCAGTTCGTGGCGTGCACTGGTGAGCCCATTACTGCCAATCCCACTATTTTCTTCAGCTTCATAAGATGCTTTTCCGGAAGATGAAAACCCAACAATGGAAAGACCAGGAACAATGTTTTGGTTATCGATAACACCGTCTCTCCGGGCAATGGCAACCGCACAGGAATCAACTGCAACCGTTCCGGTAAGGTCTCCCACATCAGCAGTCTCCCCTCCCCCGCTTTCGACATTAATGCCAAGATCCCTCAGGGTTTGTAAAAATTCTTCTGTTCCTTCAATTAAAGAAGCGAGAGCTTCACCCGGGAAATTACGAGCATTTCGGTTCACAGTACTTGACAGGACGATACGGTCCCAGATGCCCACGCATGCGAGGTCGTCCAGGTTCATAACAACACTGTCTTGGGCAATGCCATGAAAGACTGTTGGGTCCCCCGTTTCTTTATACCAAAGATATCCTAAAATGGACTTGGTGCCTGCTCCGTCGGAATGGATCACATTGCACAAGTTATCATTTCCGGTTAGTAAGTCGTTTGTGATTTTACAGAAAGCACCAGGGAAAAGGCCACGATCCATATGATCCACAACCTTATGTACTTCTTCTTTACTCGAAGAAACGCCGCGCTGGTTATATCTATTTTGAGATGAGTTCATTTAAAGTGGTGATATCTTAGTTGAAGGAAACTAAATACGATAGCAAATTGTAAAAAGTATCAAGTTTATCGTTTTATGAAAACACAAAGCTATACATCGACTTATTCTTTTCGAAGAAAGTCGGAGAAATACTGGCTCAAAAACGAGTCAATCAATAGTTTATTTTGGGAGTTTACCAAAAATAAAAAAAGTTCTTCTACACCGAAATGGATGGGTAATATTTTTCAAAATCATACCCTAAGCTGTAGTGCATTGATTTCAGATGCTTGTTATCTTTTTCTTTCTATGGGTCTGCCAACAGCCACGATCCATTTGGCAAAATATTTGGTTCGAAAAAAAACAAAACTTAAAGGAATTTTCGGGCCAACAGCGGAAGTGGAATCCTTCTTGAAAGAATGGGAAAAACTGAACCCCAATATACATACTTCCTTTGATAAAAGTTTTTATATTTTTGAATCCCTGAATAAGCGTTGTTTTCCCGCAGATCATACCTCTTTAATCACGGCCACTGATAAGGAGTGGCCGCGGGTATCGCTTTGGGCAAAAGCTTTCGCTGCTGAATCCTCGCCCAAGCTAGATCCGTATAAATCTGTCCAATTAGCCAAAGATATGCTGAAAAAAGGATGCCTTTATTTATGTAAAGATAAAAAAGGGCAAACCAAAGGTATGGGTGGGTTTGGAAGGCATACGCCAAACTCTTTAGTGATTAATATGATATATGTTAACCCGGATGATAGAGGAAAGGGGATTGGCGAGGCTTTGGTTAGAAACATGATCGATTCGGTCCGTATGCATGGTTACCGTCGCTGTCTTTTGTTTAGCGACTACCTGAAGAGTGATAATTTGTATCGGAAGATGGGTTTAAAGGAAATAGGAATTCTTATTGAAAAATCGATCTCTTAAGTAAACTCAATTCTCAACTTTCAGGCCTTTTGTACCATCCTTAAAGGTTGCTTGCACATGGGAACCAGGCAGGAGCATTTTGGAAGAACTCAGAATTTTTCCGTCTTTATCCTTAAAAAAAGAAAATCCCTTTTGAAGAGATGACTGTAAACTGCAGTTTGTGAGACGATGCTCAAGGGATTGTAATTTGTCTGCTATTCTTTCCGTACGGTGACGAAGGGTTGTTCGTAACCGATTATCCCACTCATCTAGAAACTGGTGGTGCTTTTCAATCTGAGCAATGGGCGAGCTCCGCTCAAGGCGAACTTGTAAAAGTTCAAGTTGATCTTTGTATTTCGATAAAATTGAGTGCGGTGCCTCCTCCAGGCGAATGGTCATTTCCTGGATAAATTCCTGGTGACTTAAAAATTGCGAACTAATCCATTCTGCCGCACCTGATGGGGTTTCTGCCCTTAAGTCTGCTACAAAATCGGTTAAAACAAAATCAGTCTGGTGACCGATTGCAGAAATTGTGGGAATGTTACAATCGGCTACTGTTCGAACTACTTGTTCATCATTAAATGCCCAAAGGTCTTCAAGGGATCCACCACCCCGGGTAATAACAAGAAGCTCAAGCTCTGAAAAAGTTGATGCTTGCTGAACTGCTTTAATCAAAGAGGGAGGGGCATCTTTTCCCTGTACGCTGGAATGGAACAAATGAAGCTTTCCGCCCCAGTTGCGCCGCTTTAAAATACTTAAAAAGTCTTGGAGGGCAGCGCCGGTCGAAGAGGTGATAATCCCAATTTTTGTAGGTAATGGGGGCAGGCTTTTTTTGCGGGCTTCATCAAATAATCCTTCTTGCAACAGGTTTTCTTTGAGCTTCTCAAATCGTGCCCGAAGGCTGCCCAGTCCATCCTGCATCAAGTGGCGAACCCGAATTTGGTATTCTCCTCGCGGTTCATAAATGGTGATGTCACCAAAAGCCAGACATTCATCTCCTTCTTTTGGGAGATAGGCTAAGCCCATTGCATCCCCTCGAAATAAGACTGCTTTCAATTGGGCTTTTGAATCTTTAAGGATAAAGTAAAAGTGTCCACTAGAGTGTGCTCTTAGATTAGAAACTTCACCCCTTATCCAAACCTGACGAAAGTTTGTTTCTACGCACTTTTTAACTTCCTTGGTAACTTGGGTAACACTGAAGATGGGAGAATCTTCATCTTCTTGCTGAAAGAGCTCAGTCTGCATTGCGGTGTTTTTTAAGCGACATTTTACCTAGAATAAGCATGATACCGATCAGGCAAGAGCCGATCCATAAATACTGCCAATCTCCACTGAAAATTCCGGCAAATGCGAGAACATAACCGCAAGAGGTGACCCCAATGATTGGAACTGAAATGACAAGATATTGTAAAAATGGCATTTGCAAAATCCCTAACCCATAATTGGAAAAGATAAACGGTACACCAGGCGTAAGGCGAAGAATGAGGGCCCATTGGATGAGGTTTGTTGGAGGCGTTGTGGGCAGAGTAAACTTGGTTTTCTCTAGGAGACCCTGCATGAGAGAACGAGCTGGACCTCTTGCCAACCAATAGGTCCAAGTTAAATTTACAGTCAGAGCCAGTAGGCAAAAAAAACAGGCTTCCCAAGGACCGTGTTGCTCTGCCCATAATCCTGCTAAGGTAAGGAGAGGTGCAACCGGCAGAATGAAGCCAGGAAGGATGGCAATCGATAAAAACAGAATAGGACCGTGATTAACTAAAATCTCCCGAAACTCATTCCAAAAAAAATACAGTTTTTCTTCAAGTTTTTCTCCCCCGAATGCGATTAACAGATAATAAGAGAGAAAAAGGAAGGCAAAACATCCAGCAATCCCAGAAATGAGCCACAAAATAGCCTTGCGGGTAATCACAATGAAAAAGAAACGTGACTAGGGTGTTTTTGTATTTTTACTTTGGTTGCTATCGGCCTCAGTAACTGTTTTTTGGTTACAAGTTGAATCGGATGGCTTGCATTTTTCACTTTCCATACATGTAACATAAGAATTGTAAAAAGGGATCAATAAAAAAACTGCCAGCGCAATTGCGAGAATCAGAACAAATAACTGGAAGCGACCAAAGCCGGCTTTTGGAGATTTTATATTCAACATTTATCTAGTATGAGTCGACATTCCCAAGGGTACAAGATAAGAAAGCAAATTCTCTCTAACTCCTGACAATCCAAATCACAATTGCTGGCAAGGAGATGAAAATTAAGCCTACAATTCCCAGAATGATTTGATATTTAAAGGCTTTATCTGTATTTTCCGGAGTGTTTGGTGAAGGAGGATTACCCCAATCGTCTTCGTTTGGGTCTTGCTCTTTGAAGTTGTTTTCCATCAATGATCTACTAAACAAGTCTTTCCGAGTATTCAAAATTAAAACACCTACTTCTTTCATGCCACTTTTCCATCGAGTTACCATTTTGGGTCCGGGACTTCTCGGGGCCTCCCTATGTATGGCTGTGAAGGAAAGAATGATTGCTGAGAAAGTTAGAGTCTGGGCACGAAAACAGTCAGCCCTAGAGTTGTGCAAACAGGAGAAATGGTGCGATGAAACCGAACCAAATATTAAGGATGCAGTTAAGGATACAGAACTGGTTATTATTTGTACTCCTGTAAATACTATTGAAGAAACTTTAAGCGAAATCATCCAAGAATCTACAGAAAATACCATCATAACAGATGTAGGGAGTGTAAAAGAAAAGATCTGTCGAATTGCTCATGCGGAGTCCCAATCTTATAATTCTATCTTTATTGGATCTCATCCGATGGCAGGTTCGGAAAAGTCAGGCATGCAATATGCCCGTTCTGATCTTTTTGATCATCGTACTTGTATGATTACCCCTTTCCCGGATGATCCAGCTGAGAAAGTGTCAATACTTGAAAGTTTTTGGGTACAACTGGGAATGAATGTTCAGCAAAAATCTCCAAAGGAGCATGATAAGATTGTGGCCAGTGTGAGCCATTTACCTCATTTGATCGCTTCGACTTTGGCAGAATACTTAAGTCATCGCCCAGAGGATTGGTTGGAAATGTCGGGACAAGGACTGAAGGATACGAGTAGAATCGCCGGCGGAGACCCTTTATTATGGCGTGAAATTATGAAGTCTAACCGATTTTTTTTACTGGATGCACTCGATTCCTGGCTGGGTTCAGTCAATGATTTCAAAAAGAATTTGACGGAGGAAAGATGGGAAGAGCTCGAGAATTATTTGGCCAAAGCAAAGAAATGCCAAACAAAGATCTAGAAACTTAATGGATCCGTTAGAAATTATCCCATTTGCGGCTAAGTGTTCAGCTTCTGTGTCTGTCCCTGGCTCTAAAAGTATATCCAACCGGGCTTTTATTTTGGCTGCCATGTGTAAGGCCAAAGTAAACCTCCGTGATATGCTTATTAGTGAAGATGTAAACCTGATGAAAAATGCCCTTGTTTCTTTGGGGTTGAGAATTGATGGCGGTTCTCAAGATAAAGATTTAGTTGTTCATGGATGCGGGGGAGACTTACCGGTCAAGGAGCAGGAAATTTTTGTGGGTAATGCGGGTACCGTTGCCCGGTTTTTAACCGCTCTTTTGTCGATCCAGCAAGGTGGGATTTATAAGCTTGATGGTACAGAGGCTATGCGCAAACGACCTATGTTGGAACTTATCTCATCCCTGGAGAAGTATGGATGCAAGTTTGAGTTTCTTCACCAGTACGGTTGCTTCCCTTTCATAATGAAAACCAATGGTTTACGGGGGGGCTGCTGGCAGGTCGATGCAACCAAGAGCAGCCAGGTTTTATCAGCTCTTTTAATGATTGCTCCTCTCATTAATAAAAAAACAATAATTCAATATCCGAATGGTACCGTTTCGGAGCCTTTTGTGAATCTCACCCTGGAAATGATGAAGTCATTTTCATCAGATCATCAGATAAGCTATGAAAGCTCTGGAGGTGAGATTACTGTTTATGGGCAGGGTTATAACCGACAAGAGCTTTTATATGCGGTTGAACCCGATGCCACAGCAGCCAGTTATTTCCTCACGCTCCCCTTGGCCGTAGAAGGGTCCTGTACCGTTCATGGTATAAGAAAAGCGATGTACCAAGGAGATTCTAAGTACACACAAGTACTCGAATGCCTGGGGGTTAGTATTGAAGAGAGCGATTCTGGGATCAAAGCGGGTTTTTCGGGGATCAGAGAAGGAGGGGAATTCAATTTTAATGCCATCTCTGATACTTTCCTGTCCTTGGCTGCGATTTCACCTCTTCTTTGTGATACATTGAAGATAAGCGGCATCGCACATACTCGAAAGCAAGAGACGGATCGAGTAAAAGCCATGGGAATTGAATTGAGGAAATTAGGACAGAAGGTGGAGGAAACTGAAGACAGCCTCACTATTTATCCCAATCTTAAAAGTCTCCAAGTTATTGCAGAAAAAGGAGTGTTTATTGATACCTATCACGATCATAGGTTTGCCATGAGTTTTGCTATTCTTGGCTCTTTCAACCTTTTGGGCAATGGAAGCCCTTGGTTAAGCATTAATAATCCCAAGTGTTGTGCGAAAACATTTCCAGAATTTTTTGACCGCCTTTGTGAGATAAGGAGCCAGTCTTTATGAAGAGCCAATCCTTTCAAATTCTTGCTATTGATGGAGGAGCAGGTACCGGGAAATCTACCACGGCATCTATCTTGGCGGATCGTCTTCACCTTCTCCATGTAGATACGGGCTCCCATTATCGTTCGATAACCAAGTATTTGACTGAAAAAGGGATTGCCCCGGATGCAGTACAAAGCTTTTTAGCGGAAACTTCCCCTTCTTTGTCTTCTCACCTGGAAGGGAATCGTTCTCTTTTGTCTGTAGATGGCCAAGTATATCCCCCGGAGAGTTTAAGAACCAAAGAGGTTAATCATTTCGTTTCTCATGTGGCTTCGGTTGCTGAAGTGAGGGCATTACTTTTTGATTACCAACGAGGCCAAATCGAGTCGGCCAAAGAGAATAGTTTTTCTGGATTAGTTATGGAGGGCAGAGATATTGGAACGGTCATTCTTCCTGACGCGGATCTTAAAATTTTTTTGGTAGCTGATCAAAAAATTAGGGAATCAAGGAGGCTGTCCGACGGCGAAGTTGATAAGATTTCATCCAGAGATCACCTCGATACGAGTCGTTCAATTGCTCCTTTAAAAGAGAGTGAAGGTTCATTGCGGATCGATACCAGCCAGTTGAGTATTGAGGATGTTTACGCAGCCATCGCTAACAAAATAGGCATGGAATGACTACTTTCTATATTTTGGCTCAACGTTTTTCTTATTTTTACTTTAAGTTTTTCCACCGATTCGAAGTACTTGGTTTAGAGAATATTCCTAGGGATGGTCCATTTATCCTCGCTTCCAATCATTTGAGTTTTTTTGACCCCCCTGCCCTCGGTTGCAAAATGCCTCGAAATTTACATTATTTCGCTAGAAATACCTTGTTTGTTGGCCCTCTAGGGAAGCTCATTCGCAACCTTAATTCAATCCCTGTAAATCGTGACCAGTTAGACTTGAAGACTTTACGATCCGTTCTTGGAGTATTGAAAAATGGACATCCCTTACTCGTTTTTCCCGAGGGGACCCGCAGTAAAGATGGAAAACTGGCAAAAGGTCAGAAGGGAATTGGTTTACTTATTGCGAAATCAAAGGTGCCTGTATTACCGGCGAGAATACAAGGATCCCACGAGGTATTGGGGGCGGGTACGATATTCCCTAGATTTGGGAGAAAATTACGGGTAGAATATGGAAAAGTCTGTCCTTATCATTCGATTGATTCAGACCCTGGAGAAGACGATAGGTATCAAAAAATTTCTCAAAGAATCATGGACGCGATTGAACAAATTGCCATAGATTGAGAATCTGTAAGTAGTTTTTCTGAATTGGTTAAAGGGACTTCTGAAGAAAGGGCTTTAGGTTTGCCCTTATACGCTTATCCATACTTTTTGTGAAATCAGGAAACACAAAATCCTCTCCGGTGATGGTTTCATACAGGTGAATATATCGTGCCGATAATTCAATAACTAACCCTTCCGGTGCAGGCGGTAGTTCCGGGTCGTTGTAGGGGTCGCAGTGATCCTTAAACCAAAGCCGAAGAAATTCCTTATCTATATTTTCTGGTTCCTGGCCGTTTTGTAATCTTTGCTCGAAGCTTTCCTGGATCCAGTAACGACTAGAGTCCGGGGTATGAATCTCATCGATCAGGGTAATTTCTCCCTCATCACTAAGGCCCATCTCATATTTTGTATCCACCAGAATCAACCCATTTTCTTGAGCGATTTCTTGTCCATACCGAAATAATTCCAAAGCTTTTTTGGAGCAATAGTCCCAGTGTTCCTGTTCCATCCAGCCTTCCTGCACAATTTCCTTGGCAGAAATGGGCCGATCGTGGTTTTCTTCCTTGGTTGTCGGGGTAATAATTGGGCTATCTAGTGCTTGGTTTTTATGTAAATTTTCAGGGAAAGAAAGGCCGCAATATTCTCTTTTTCCTTCCTTGTAGATTGTCCAAAGAGAAGTACTCGAGCTACCTGTGACATATCCTCGAACTACGAATTCGATCGGAAAAGGCTTACATTTTTTGGCAATGGTAACATTGGGGTCCGGCAGGTCGATTACATGATTGGGTATGATGTGCTTGGTTTGATTAAACCACCAAGCACCTGTTTGGTTAAGTACTTGCCCTTTAAAGGGAATGGTTGCCAAAATTCGGTCAAATGCCGATTGACGATCTGTTGTGATTAAAGCAAAGCAATGTCCAAGGTCATAACGGTCCCGTACTTTACCCTGATAATAATCGGTGAGACCGAGCGATGTTTTGGTGAGACAATGGCCGATATTTTTTTGGATTGTCTTTCGGTAGTCCTTATTCGTTTGGATGGCTTCAAGCATAGTAAATGAGGATACGCTAGAAGATGCCTCCATAACTTCAAGCCCAACTTCACCGACTGTTTCCTTTCGTTGACGATTTTAAGTACAATTGTTAAAAATGAGGTAATTCAATACTAACCAAATATAATATGAACTCTGAAATTACATACGACCTGTTGGTTTTGGGCGGTGGGCCCGCTGGGTATGCGGCCGCAATCCGTGCTGGCCAACTTGGTAAAAAAGCCATTGTGGTTGAAATGGAAAGAGCGGGAGGAACCTGCCTGAACTGGGGTTGTATTCCTTCTAAAGCCTTATTGAAAAGTGCAGAAACTTATCAAAATGCACTCAAAATGGATGATTTCGGAATTAGTTGCGAAAATGTCCAGTATGATTTTGAAAAAATTATTCAAAGGTCGAGGAAAGTTGCGGACCAAATGGGGGGCGGAATTGAGTATTTATTTAAGAAAAATAAAGTTGATTACATGGTCGGAAAAGGAATGGTGCACGCACCAGGAATGGTCGAAATTATTGAGGGTGACCAAAAAGGATCCTATTTAAAAGCTCACAAGATTTTGGTTGCGACAGGCTGTAAAGCAAGAGCTTTGGAAGAAGTTGTAGTGGACGGAGAGAGAGTTATGACCTCTCGTGAAGCGTTGGTTATGAAAAAACAACCCACTTCCATTGCGATTATGGGAGCCGGGGCAATTGGTGCTGAATTTGCCTACTTTCTGAACTCATTTGGGACCAAAGTTATTCTACTGGAAATGCTTCCGAATATTTTACCTGTCGAAGATGCTGAAGTATCCGCAACTCTTTTAAAATCTTTTCAATCTCAGGGTATTGATTGCCGAGTTAACACTCGGGTGGATGATATAAAAGTCAATAAGGACTCAGTTACATTAACAACCACTACGGGAGACCAAGAAGAAGTTCTAGAAGTGGAAAGTTTGTTACTCGCGATCGGAGTCGTGCCAAATTTAGATAGTGCTTTGTCCCCGAAATTGAAGTTGGACTTACATAAGGGATACCTAAAGGTAGATGAAAACTACAAGACATCTGAAAAAGGTATTTATGCAGCAGGTGATATCGTGGGCCCCCCATGGCTTGCCCATGTTGCCACATACCGTGCCATTCAAGCGGTCAATGGAATGTTTGGGCACTCTTTGCCTGTACCAGTCGGTGCATTTCCCGGCTGTACATATTGCCAACCACAAGTGGCCAGCATTGGGCTGACCGAGGAAAAGGCCAAGGAAGAGGGAGTCGCTTACAAGGTAGGCAAATTTCCCTTCGCTGCATCCGGTAAGGCGGTGGCGGTCAACCACCCCGAAGGATTTGTGAAAATTATCGTTGGAGAGAAGTATGGAGAGATCTTAGGTGCACATATTATTGGATCGGACGCCACCGAGCTGATCACCGAATATGGATTGGGGATGAAATTGGAAGCTACGGTCGATGAGATTCACCAGACTATACATGCTCATCCCACCATGAGTGAAGCCTTAGCTGAAGCTGCTGCCTCTGTGCATGGTGAAGCGATTCACATATAAGCAACACTTAGAAAGCTTAAATCTTTCTTTAGGATCATTTCTTGTTTTTGGAAATCGTCGTTACAGGCGATCGAGGGGACTTATAATTCCGAAAGGTTTCTTCATGACATGGGTATAGATTTGGGTAGTCTCTATGGAAGCATGCCCCAGGAGCTCTTGCACCGTCCGAATATCTGCCCCACCCTCCAGCATGTGCGTGGCAAAGCTGTGGCGCAGGACATGGGGTGTCACCCGTTTTTCGATACCTGCTTTCTTTGCGGTATTGCGCACTGCATTTTGATACGAATTTTCGAGTGCATGGTGTCGAAGAAGTTCCTCACCTCGAGGATTCTTTGCCAATTGACTGTGGGGAAAAAGGTACTGCCAGCTAAGTTCTTTGCGAGCCACGCTGAACTTGCGGGCAAGTGCTTCGGCCATGCTTGCCCCTGCAAATTTAGCTTTGATATCCTCGGCGTGCAAAGCTCTTACTTGTTCGACTTGTAGTTGTAAAAAATCAATTAAAGAAGTTGGTAGGACCGATACCCGATCCTTATCTCCCTTGCCCCCTCGGACAGATAACTGACCGCGATCAAAATCTAAATCCTTAACCCGCAAGCGCAGTAATTCGTTTACCCGTAAGCCTGCTCCGTATTGCAAGCGGCCCATTAACCGGAATTTAGTGGGTAACAATTCCAGCAGGCGAGTCACTTCCTTTTGAGATAAAACAACCGGTACCCTTATTCTCTTCTTTGCTCGGGTTGCCCCCCGAAAATCTACATTTGGTTGCTCTCTAACATGGCGGAAGAAAAACAACAGGGCATTAAAACACTGATTTTGACCTGTTGGTGAAATTCTCTTCTCTTCCGCCAAGTAGGTCAAAAAATTAACTACTTCCCCCGCTTCTGATTCCATTACCTCAATTGGATGGAGAAACGCTTGAAAACGTCGTAACCATCCCATGTACGCTTTTTCTGTAGTGTAGGCAAGGTGGCGACGGCGGAGTGCCCTTCTCAATTTTGGCCCAGCGATATCACGAGCAGTGATTTCCTGAAAAAACCATTTCAACGCGTCTCCCCATTGCTTCTTTTGCCATTCATTTGGCTCTCGCTGGTAAAACTGCTTCTCGCCAAAAAACCTTTCCATTTTCACGGTTGCTCGGTTCTCCCAATCCCTTCTTTGCGCAAAAACCAAAATACCACTTGATTGTAATCCACCACGCCTGCCTCTCCTCTGCATTCGCATATTCTTTAAGTTGAACTTTTACCCATTCATGCATATGTCAAATAATTAGTACATGATTTATATGCATGTTTAACAAGAAAATTACTTGATATACAGAGAATAAAGTCCCTTCCCTTATCGCTTCAAATATTAGAGCTTATTTAGGTCTTGCTCATCGTTCAAACTTTACATTCATATAAAGTATGCATGATAAAAGTAACGAATAATATAAGTTAGGCGCAGACTATGAACGATGCAATAGCTTCTCTTTGTCTTTTTTCATTCTTAGCGCTTGCGCCTGTTTTACTAATAGTAAAGTTCACTACCAATAGGCCACCCTGGTGGCTAATTCTGATAATGATATTCGTTGTGGGTTGGGGCCTAGCCATTGGCACATATATTTTCAATCAGTTAGGAATTAATGACCTCATTGCTCAGGACAAGGAACTGCCTGAAGGCTGGGATAGCGATGGCGCATCGGGGCTGTTCGTCATGTTCGGTGGCTGGCTTTTCTCGCTAGCCTATTTTGCGCCGTGGTTGGCGATTTATGCTTTGGCCGCCATAATCAGACGACTCTCAAAATTGAGGCATGCGCCTAACAATCGCATGCAGTCGGACGCGGCAGAGCCGCGCCGCTGATGCGGGCGTTAGGAGTCCAAAGGAATGACAAAGCAAGAAAAGCCGATTCTCCAACGAGTGACAGCATGGCTCTGCTGGCTCGGCGGTGGACTTTTGCTTTTGACTGCGATTGCTTTCGCGGCCACGGCCATCTATGAAAAAATAGTTCCACCAACCGATATGCATCTACCTGGGCTACTGACTGCGGTAATGATGATTTACGCTATACCTATTGGATTCATCTTGCTTGCGTTAGCGGGGCTGATGAGGATCGGAGCTTCTATCGCGCATCGCAGAAGAACAACCAATGACATCTCCTAACAAGCGCATGGAGAGCAACGGCTGACCCGCTTCGAGTCCGGATGATCTACAACAACTCCAACTCTTGTCCTGCATCGAGCACGCGCTCCCGGTCAGCCGTGCCTCATGCTTGACGTTAGGAGGTAAAAAATAAAATGAAACAAAACTTAAAAATAGGATTTTGCATAGCTCCAATATTCTGTGCATTTATTTCAATTATGGCACTGTTTATGGGTGATGTAGCTAGACCTGTATTCTATGCAAATCTACCACTTTGTTTTATGTTTGCAGCATTTCCTGCAATTGCACTTTATAAAAAAGTTCTTTCATTAGAGTCTGATATAAAAGAACTTAAAGAGAAAATAGACTCATAACCATTCATTCGAGCTAACGGCGTTCCGCCGCAGCTCAATTCAACCGTTCGGTGAAGAAATGAAACACTCCCAACGAAATCTCGGAATTGCGGCGGCTATCTCGCTCCTGATCTATCTTGTCGCGCTTTGGAGTGAAGCTGCCTATCGTGCGGGTGACATCGGGTTCTCCGAAAAACTTACATGGTCGCGCATGATCGAAGCCTATCGCGTCACAACGTTCGACCATGTGATGCGAGTCGAAATGCTCCCAATGGGAATTGTCGCAGTGATCGGGATGATTGCTGCAGTTGTAGCGGGGCTGTTTCGCCACCGATGGGTTCCTGTTTGGGTATGGGCGGTCTACCTCGTTGCTTTGCTAATTTCAGGAGGATGGATGGGGCTCCTGATTATCCCTTTTGTTCCATTCGAAACTCTGGATGGTGAGTTTCTCGATGAAAAGCTGGCCAGAGCCACCGCCTGCGGGATTTGGACGGCTCTGTTGCTTGCGCTCTTGTTGTATAGGTTCGTCAAATTGAAAAAGATCACCGAACAAGCGCATGGAGAGCAACGGCTGAACCGCCCCGAGTTCGAATGATTTACTGCAATTCCATCCCTTGCCCCGCATCGAGCGCGCGCTCCCGGTCAACCGTGCCTCATGCTTGACG
>CALSTX010000011.1 GCA_943789375.1 uncultured Opitutales bacterium
CCTTATCTGTTTCCAAAGGTACTGTTTGGCATGTTGGAGCAGAGTATAGCACTTTTGACGAGAACGATACTGAAACTTTCTTTTTTACGAAAGTAGAAATTGATGCTGATTTGAGCACTGAGGATTCAAAGTCTGATCTAGCGCTTGTTTTAGAAACACCAGATTTTGAGTTACCAGATGGATCAAGCATTACCTTTGATCCTACAGTTGATTTCGTGACCAAGCTTCCAGATGGTACTGAACTTACAATTCCTGGAGGTGCAGCCAATGTTGCTTCCGATGTAACCTCTGTTCGTCTTGTTGTGACTCCAACAGCCAAGGGCTTATCAAAAAGCTCTACCGAAAAACCTTCCAATTATGGATATTCGGTCGATCTGTTTGACAGTACGGGTAAGACAGTTGAAGGTAATTTCAAGAAAGATGTCATCCTAAAGGTAAAAGTTGATGTTAACGCTTCACGAGCCAATGGTTTAGATGTCGAAAATATGGAAGGTATGTATTATTCCACGACTAAGGATGCATGGGATAAAGCAAAAACCAGTACATGGGATTTGAACAGTTCGACTCTAACCATGACCACGGATCACTTCACTACTTTTGCGACAGTATCAACCCCAGATATTTCAGATATTGCGGAAGGTCTTGCCAAAGTAGATGCATCTGCTTCAGGAGACTGGTACTCATCAAATTGGTTCGGTTATTTCTATGACGTCTCCAACGATTGGATATACCACAGTACGCTTGGATGGCTTTACGTGAAAAAAGATTCCAATGATAATTTTTGGTTTTATGATGCAAATATCGGTTGGTTTTGGACCGGATCCACTTACTATGACGAGTCGCAATCTAAATCCTTTATTTATTCTTCATCTGAATCTAGTTGGTTGTATTTTCAAGTCGTTGATGGTGAAAGAAAGTTTTACGATTACGGAGACCTGACATGGCTATCCCCTGATTCAAACTAGTTGTTACTTATTCAAATTTTATTTACTTGCTAATCCTATTACAATTTCTACTTTTCTAATAACTATGAAAATTAAGTTCCTTCTACCCTTTTACTAATGTTTAACATTGTAAACGCTCAAGTTCCATCCTCCTGGGATTCTACTGCCACCTACACTTCAGGTGCTCTTGTTCTGGATGCAAGTGGTGTTACTTACATTGCTCAACAAGATGTTTCAACCCCTGAAACAGCATTAACGGATACTACCTACTGGAAGTCACTAGACGCTGCTGCACCCACCACCACTCCAACCGGAGCTCCAACTACTACCCCTGATACTTCGACGGTTCCAAGCACGGCTCCCGATACAAATACTACGGCACCATCAACGAGCAGGTTGATTAATTTGTCGACTCGAGCATATGTAGGTCCCAAGGATCAGTTTCAAGAAATGGTTGGAGGATTTGGTATTACTGGAACTGGTTCGGTGAAATTATTTATTCGTGGATATGGACCCCACCTTGCACAATTCTTTGGAGAAGGAGCACTTAGTGATCCTATGGTCACTATCAAGACATTTCCTGGTGGAGAAGAGGTACTTGTGAATACACAGTGGAATGCTTCAGATTCTGAGTGGTCTGAAATAGCTGATGAATATCAACCTTCCACTGCGGGTGACTGTGGAGCATTTATAACTTTGCAACCAGGTCTATATACGACAGAAGTCGTCGGTGAGAATGGAGCAAATGGAATTGGCATGATCGAAATTTTCACCTATGATGATCTTACTGCAAAGAGTGGAGGGACTGTAGGTAATGGAAGTGCATCACTAAGTAAGTTGATGAATCTTTCGACCCGTAGCTATGTTGGTCCCAAGGATCAGTTCCAAGAGATGGTTGGAGGTTTTGGTGTCAGCGGTACAGACCCATTAAAGCTATTTGTTAGAAGCTATGGTCCACACCTTGCACAATTCTTTGGAGATGCGGCACTTAGTGATCCTATGGTCACTATTAAGACATTTCAGGAGGAGAAGTCTCCCTTGAAAATGATAATTGGAGTGCATCAGATGCGGAATGGAGTGAAATTTCTGACGAGTATAAGCCGTCAACTGCAGGAGATTCCGCTGCATTTATAACGGTGCAGCCTGGTCTCTTTACTAGCGAAGTCTTAGGAGTCAACAGTGCAACCGGTTTAGGTATGATTGAAATCTTTACCTATGACGAAATGAATAAAAAATAATGCTTCTATTTTAGGCCATCCACGGAATTAGTCGTTGCCATTTTTATTTATTATTTTTTAGATCAAGACATTTATTGTATGAGTGAAAATAATCATTTACCCAACAAATTTGATGTAGGGGAGTACCTTTCATGCAACCCTGATTTGCTTAATCACTTTTGTGATATAGAGGGTTTAAAGAAGCATTTTCTGGAGAGTGGCCATTCTGAAGGCAGATTGTACGATTTAGCTAAAAAACCTCAATCCCGATGGGATTACAAAAATGTTTGGGACAAAGCTTCATCTAATTTCGGTAATGCAAAAATTGGTGTAGCTGGTTATACAGATGAAGTTTTATTTGAAAAATCAGCGACCGAATCAGTAGAGTACATTTGTAGAAATCTCAACATTACTGAGCAATGTTCGGTATTGGAAATAGGGTGTGGTGTTGGTCGTGTTGGTAAGGTGTTGTCCAAGATATGTTCTAGATGGACTGGGGTGGATGCTTCTTCAAAGATGATTGAATACGCTAAACAATATTTAAATGGAATTGACAATGTTTGTTTACAGGAATCTTCTGGTTACGACTTGAGCGAGATTGCATCAAATTCTGTCGATAAGGTTTATTGCATTGTTGTGTTCATGCATCTTGATGAATGGGAAAGATATAATTATATAAAAGAGTCATTTCGTGTTCTTAAAGATGGAGGTGAGTTGTTAGTTAATAATATTAATATTTGCTCTAAACAAGGTTGGAAATTATTTCTTGAACATTGTTCTGTTGAACCTAAAGATCGCCCTCTGAACATAAGTAAGACGTCGACATCAACTGAGATTGAGAATTACTTCGATAAGGTTGGATTCTCAGATATTACTACAACTAAAGATGATACCAGTTTGTGGCTCACTGTTTGTGGGAAAAAATGAGCTTGTAGCATGTACTAACTAGTAAGAGAAGTTTTCTAATACCCGAGTCAAATTTGGATTATAGTTAGGATCTTTTATATATATTTTCTTCCACTTAGATTTCATATACTTAACTGCATTCTCTTCATCGATAATTTGTTTTTTACTTGTAGGTTTTCCTCGTGTTACAGATTCGTGATGTATTGCTGTTACAGGTTCGTATAGTATTTTGTATTTTCTCTGTCCGACTCTTAAACATAGATCGACATCGTTATAAGAAGTTGGGAGGTTAACTGCATCAAAACCATTAACTGCCATAAAAACCTCACTTTTAATAAGCATGCAAGCGGCAGTCACAGCAGTATAATTTTGCTTCAGGTTAATCCTTGCGCCCATAACTGGTTCATTTTCTCTCAGATGCCTATATGCATGCCCCGCAAAATCACCAATTCCTAAAACAACACCAGCATGTTGCACTTTTCTATTTGGATACAGAAGTTTACAACCTACGATACCAATGTCATTTTGTTGAATTGATCCAACCATCTTAGTCAACCAATCTGGTTGAATCATTTCAGTATCATCATTGAGGAAAAGATACAATTCGGAGTCATTCCTGTCTACACTTAGGTTATTGATTGCTGAATGGTTAAATGACTTATCATAGTTTTGGATTTGAATATTATCATTGTTCTCAAGAGAATCTAAATAATTCAAAGTTTCTGGTTCATCAGATGAATTATTTACTATGATTATTTTATAATTTTGATAATCAGTATTAAGAAAAATGCTTTCTATACATCTCTTAAGAATAAAATAATTATTCTTTGTAGGAATAATTATTGTGACAAGGGGTCTAGGGATCGGAAGTTGTTGACTTACATAAAAATAACATTCTTCAACAACCTCTACATGGGCATCAATATTCTCTCTACAACAAAAGTCATTCAATGCTTTGAGGCTAGATTTAATTACATTAGGTTTAGCAGATACATTTGATGCGGTAGAATTTTCGTGAATTCTCCAATGATAAAGAATTTTAGGTATATGCAAAATTTGCTTATCTTTAATTTTACTAATTATGTGCAGTAAATTATCCCAATCTTGAGCACCATCACATTCGGATCGAAAGCACCCGTGTTTATCAAATGTTTGTTTCTCAAGCACGACAAAATGACAAAGGTAGTTCTGGGATAAAAATAAGTTATAATTCCAGTCAGGTTTGAAGTATGGCTTATCCGCTTGCCATCCGGGGCTATCTTGTCTTCGTCAGAATAAATTAATTTTAAATCTTTATTACAATTGAGAGCAGCAACCACGCTCATCAAGGCACTCGGGTTCAAGACATCATCGTGATCCAAAAAACCAATGTAATCTCCTGACGCAATGGATATTGCAGAAATCGTTGCCTTTGAAATATTACCAGTCTTTTTTCTATAAACAACTTTTATCCTAGAGTCACTATTGACATACTTTTTAAGTATTTCTTTTATAATTTTGGAATCTGAATTGTCATCCGCAATACACAATTCAAAGTTATAATATGTTTGTTTTTGAACAGATTCAATTGCCTCGACTAAAAATTCTTTAGGGGTATTGAAAACAGGCATTATTAAAGAAATAAGAGGTCGATACTTCAACGTCTTTTCATTATGTTGGTCATCCAGCCGATTGTTTTTTCATGACTTCTAACCCAATTTGTGTGATGAGTTTCAGTCCTTAACAATGATCTTGAATCCAAGTATTTTCTTCTTAAGAATCTGAGTGGACTTGAAATTTTCCACGAAAAAGAATTTTTCATTCTTAATATTTTGTCAGTCTTTAAATCAATCTCGAATTTAAGTGAAGAAACAATGGATTTTTCTTTGTCCAATAACTTTTGTAACCGGAGATTATGGTCACAAATCTTTTGATGTTTTGATATTATTGTAATGTTTTGCTCATTAATTCTTTTGCATTTAACTCCAATTTGTACTAATTCGCTGTTCGTTTTTTTATGAGCTTCTTCAAGTTGTTTAAATTGTTCCTCAATTATTTCTTTTTCATTACAGAGTTTCTGGTACGATTTATTGAAATTTGAATTACTTTCGAGAAGATCGATTTTGGATTCATGTAGTTGATTTTTGAGTAATTTAAAATTTGATAGTACCCCGTTTATTGTCAGGTTCCCGACCTTTGGCGAATGATAGGCTATCTTGAGAGATTTAATCAGATCATGTTGCAGATAATTAAGATAGGATTTACCAAAATGGATATTCTTATTGAGGTATGTTTGGCGGAGATAAAAATATAATGAGATTATGGATGGAATTTCTTTAAATATTTTTTGGAAACACTTTAGTTCAGCAAAGGCGGTTTTGGAAAAATTGGCAAGCCTGACCCAGTCCTCGTTATGAAAATGCGTTTGGTGTGCAAACTCACAATCTATAATCCTGAAACTCATTTCAGGATTTACTAATATATTTTTTGCGGCCAAATCGCCAGAGGACCATCTAATAGTAGGACTGATCCCTTTGATTTCATCCTCAAAATAAGGAAGAATTTCATTTTCTAATAAATAGCGATCTGTTTTACGAATCAAAACTGTTCTCAGTAATTTTCTTATAAAATCTGTGAAATTCATCTCGCAATAATTGGTGCGTCGATTCTTTTTCAAGAGAAGCTAATAAATCTTTTATTTTTTTAACTAAAAAGCTGATTTTCTTTTCACTGATTTTCGTTCTTAAGGGTAATTCGTCTATTGGACTTCAGCAAAATATTCTTGTCCAAATAAATGATATTTACCTTTAGTGGTTAAAAAAAGCGGTTTGCAAGTGAACTCAGGCAAAGCTTCATTAAACGATTTAGTTTTTTCAAATACATTCTTTAGATCGGAACCGCATGTAAGATGAATCGTTTCAGAGTTGTTTAAAACTAAACGATAGCATCTTTTACGAACAAAATCATTTTTATTGAGTGGTTTAATTTCATTTATCTCACTTATACTTGATTTATCGAAAGTTTTAGGGAGCAAGTGTTTAATATCATTTGATTTAAAACTAGGCATTCCATCTATGATTTTAATGTTCATCTGAATTTACAATCAAGGAACTGTATAGTTATCCCTTTGCGATCGATATGGTACTTTCACAATTTGAAATTCCAAAAAAATACCCTTCGTTCAAAACTTCAAATTTTAGGCACTCCCTCAATCTATGCACTATTTTCAAATTTATTCCTTCATAGTATGTAAATCCAAGAGAAATGAAGTATTTACCACTTCCCAAATTAGCATCCAGTGTGAATTTAACTTTTAAAGTTTCTGCAGTTGATAGATGTGGAGTTTTGAACTTTTAAGAATTTAGTATTTGTGCCGTAAATTTCTTGACCATAACAATCTCTGATACGGATAGCAAAAATTGGTTCTTCGATTTCTTGATATGAAATTGCTTTAAAGGAAACAGAGAATTTTTCTCCACTACGGATTATTTGATTTTCACTGTTATTGAATCGTATTGCTTTTATGGCACCTATTTCTCCACCATATGAGATTGGTTCAATCTCATCTGTCGATTTAACGACTGAGTTTTCTATCTGATTCATTTTAGTTTTTTTACCTTTACTCAGTTTCTTTTCGTGTTGGTTTTCGGCAATCAACTTTGAGTAGTGATTGATTATGTTGACTGTTTTTCCAGATTTTAAAACCTGTCCTTTGTGTAACAAAATTGATTCTTCACATAACCTAGCAATACTATTTAAGTCGTGTGAAACTAACAATAGCGAACCGCCTTTTTTTTTGAATTTTTCGAGAAATGCGAAGCATTTTAATTGAAATCTTGCATCGCCTACCACCAGTGCTTCATCAATTATCAAAACATCTGCTTCAACATGTGCAGTTACAGCAAAAGCAAGTCTGAGTGTCATTCCGGTGGAATATGCTTTTACAGGTTGAGAAATAAAGTCTCCAATATTAGCAAAATCTATTATACTGCTGAGTTTAAAATCAATTTCTTCTTTCTTTAATCCATGCAAATATGCAGTTAAGTAGATATTCTCAATGCCAGTGAATTCAGGATTAAATCCAGAACCAAGTTCAAGTAAAGCGGTTACTTTTCCATTCAATTTAATCGAGCCCTTACTGGGTTGCATAGTATTTGAAATAATTTGGAGCAGAGTGGTTTTTCCTGCACCATTTAATCCAATTATTCCGCAGGATTTTCCTCTTTTCAAACTAAAGGTGACTTCGCTTAAAGCACAAAAGCTTTTGGTCTCTGGATTGAGCTTCTTTTTTGGAAACAGAGTGCTAATCAAGGTTCGTAAACCAAGATTTCTTAGGTCTTCATTTTTGATTATAGTATCGAATATCTTAGTGACCTTGTCAGCGATGATTATTGCGTCATGCATTCAGAATAAAATTCTTTTATGAAAAGTAATATGGATTTATGCGTGATTCGAAAAGTATTCGAACGCAAATATGCATACCTATAAAAAGAAAATCTTAGTTTCTAACAACAGTATTATTTCACGACATTTAATTTCTACTTTTTTTCAAAGTGGATCAGTTCACTATTCTATCTAGTACCAATGAATTTACATCAGATACTATTTAGACTTTTAATATTTCAAATTGTCTCAGAACAGGGATACGCTAAATAAACTATTCAAGATAAATACATGAAATGAAGTCTAAAGATTAAACAACCACGCAGAAGGTGACTTTTTCCGTGGTTAATCGTATTCTACAATGTATCGTGAATGATAATGGCCTAAAATAGAAGCATTATTTTTTATTCATTTCGTCATAGGTAAAGATTTCAATCATACCTAAACCGGTTGCACTGTTGACTCCTAAGACTTCGCTAGTAAAGAGACCAGGCTGCACCGTTATAAATGCAGCGGAATCTCCTGCAGTTGACGGCTTATACTCGTCAGAAATTTCACTCCATTCCGCATCTGATGCACTCCAATTATCATTTTCAAGGGAGACTTCTCCTCCTGGAAATGTCTTAATAGTGACCATAGGATCACTAAGTGCCGCATCTCCAAAGAATTGTGCAAGGTGTGGACCATAGCTTCTAACAAATAGCTTTAATGGGTCTGTACCGCTGACACCAAAACCTCCAACCATCTCTTGGAACTGATCCTTGGGACCAACATAGCTACGGGTCGAAAGATTCATCAACTTACTTAGTGATGCACTTCATTACCTACAGTCCCTCCACTCTTTGCAGTAAGATCATCATAGGTGAAAATTTCGATCATGCCAATTCCATTTGCTCCATTCTCACCGACGACTTCTGTCGTATATAGACCTGGTTGCAAAGTTATAAATGCTCCACAGTCACCCGCAGTGGAAGGTTGATATTCATCAGCTATTTCAGACCACTCAGAATCTGAAGCATTCCACTGTGTATTCACAAGTACCTCTTCTCCACCAGGAAATGTCTTGATAGTGACCATAGGATCACTAAGTGCTCCTTCTCCAAAGAATTGTGCAAGGTGGGGTCCATATCCACGAATAAATAATTTCACCGAACCAGTTCCAGTAATACCAAATCCTCCAACCATTTCTTGAAACTGATCCTTGAGACCTACATATGCTCGAGTCGACAAATTAATCAACCTGCTCGTTGATGGTGCCGTAGTATTTGTGTCCGGTAGGGTGCCATCGAGTGGGTGGGTGTCTTCGGAGTCATTCAGACCGTCGTTGTCGGTGTCGGCGTCGTTGGGGTCGGTTCCGGCGGCGACTTCTGCGGAAAAACTTAGACCGTCGCCATCCTGGTCGGAGGTCGTTGTATTAATGGATCCGATGTGGGAGTCTTCTGCGATTTTGGACCATCCATCCATCCAAGTACCCGAGGCGGAGGGATCAAACGCTCCGTGGTAATTAGCGGTTACGAAGAAGGACTATCCGAAGTGGGCAGGGCACTTCGTGTAGTGCTTGTAGCAAGCCCTGTCGAAACACGGTTAAGGACGAGGATCGAGAGCCGCTGATTGCGGTGTAGGAGATTCCTCCGAATGAATGGGTTCAGCGTACGGAATTGCCTGTTTGTGCCGTACAATGCTAATTCGTTGGCATCGCCGTCCTTGGTTCAGACTGGATCAGTGTGAGCCATCGTAGTCGGCCAGGTTCCAGAAGATGTTGTTGTTGAACTTGAGATTACCGTCTGCAATTTGCTTGGCAATGTTTTGAGTTGGATCAACTGCATCATCTACTCTGAAGGCATATTTGAAGTTGGTGTAGATCGAGTTGTGATACTCACCACCAAAATTTTCCTTCAAACGATACGCTCCATTGTCGGAAGCTCCAATCCAGGTGGCGTTGTACACGGTTGGGTGTGCGAAGGGTGCTAGGGTCTTGTCGGGACTGTTACCTCCGTCATGCTCTCCTCCGTAATCAGATCCGTTTCCGATATTTTTTTGGATGGCAAACCAGAACTGGCCTTTTCCGCGGTAGCCCTCGTCCATGTCAAAAGACTCGTCCTCATTGTAGGCCATGACCATGTACTTGGTGTTGACCGTGCCACCGAAGAACTCGATTCCATCGTCGGAGTTGTTGTACACCTCGACATATTCGATGGTAGTTCCGGAGCCGACCGCACCAAGGGTCAGGCCGTTAATTTCCTCATCGGGGGCGAACTCGTATCCGCCATAACGGATCGAAACATAACGGAGAACACCTGAGTTGTCGGTGTCATCGATCCCACCGTACTTAATGTAGTCAGAGGAACCAGCAGGGAAGCCTTCGATCTCACGCTCCGGCGGGTTGGTGGTGTTGTCGGGTCGAGAGTAGATGTTGCCCGCGTCGTTGAGTACCGCCTTACCCAGATGAATCAAGCCACCCCACTTTTGGCTGGTGGTCAGGCTCAGAGAACCTGGATCGTCGCGCTCCTCGAGAGCGGTGAAGACGATGGGCTTGGATGCCGTACCCGAGGCGATGATTTTTGCACCGCGGGTGATAACCAAAGAACCGAAGGTCGAGTTGACGGTGTCATCGGGTTCCGTAAATGGTGGTGCCAGGCTCGATGGTTAAGGTCGCTCCGTCGTTGACATAAATAACCTTGTTGAGAATGTAATCGTTGTCAGCAGACAATGTGGTGTCCGTGGAAATGTCTGAGCTGAGGGTAATATCAGCACCAAACAGGCTTTGACCGAAACAGAACAGAAGCAGGTAGTTAATTAATTTATTTGTCATGATATGATGATTAAATGTAAACCTAAGTTATATTGGTAAAAAATTTTTTTTTATCACAGAAAATGTAACATTTGCGCAACTTGGCGTGATTTGTCTCAGTAACTCCAATTTAAACTCAACCCGAAGGATCTCCCTTTTTTGTAGCTTGAGTGAACCCGATCTTCGTATCCTTCATAAAAGGTAACTTGTTCAGGGTCTAAAATATTTTGGGCTGAGAATTTGACGCTCCAGTTTTCTAAAAATAATTTTTGCAAATTGAAATCCAAGGACATGGTTTCTTTATGGATAATGTTGGGGATGGAACCAGCACTTACGCTGTGTAAATACTCCCCAACAAAATTAAAAAATAAATTACTGGTAAGTTGATACTCTTCCAGGTTAAGTCCAATATCGAAATTAAATATATACGATGGCTGTCCCTGAAAGGAGGTATTTGATCCGGTGGCAAATGCATCCAGTTCAGAAAGCTCAGATTCAACTATGGTTAGGTTTGAACCAACGGAATAAAACTCAAACAAATTCATTCTTCCTTCCAATTCAAGTCCCTTGATCGTTCCATTTTTTGCGTTTGGTCCAACTGTAAAGTGCGCTTGTACTCGTAAACTAGCGGTGCTTACAATTGGATCTGTAAAATCTTTTTTGAAAGCACCTATAGAAATGATTTCACCTTCACTAGGAAACCATTCCCACCTTAAATCAAAATTATCCACCAGGTTCTCCTAAGATCGGGATTACCTTCCACAGTAAATTTTTCAGCCTCGTTGGACAGTCTAACTGGAGTGAACTCGAAAAAAGTAGGGCGTGCAATAGTTTCACCATAGGCAAACCTTAAGTTCATGTTTTTTTCTGAACCATGCTCCCAGGTAAGAGAAACTGCACGAAGGGTATCACTTGCATCAATTTCACCAGTTAAGGAGTCCATAGAACCAAGCACGCTATTAAAGGCACCGAATATTGGTTTAGCATTAAAAAATGTATTCTCTTTTCGTAAACCAAGTGTGGTACGGAAATGCTCGAGGAATTTTATATCCAACATAGCAAAAGAACCATCAATCTCCTGAACACCTTCGTAATTGAGAATGGTATTTCCCGATATAGTTTTGTCCTGATATCCAAAGGTTTGGAGCGGGAATTTGATTGTGTCATTGCACTATGTAAATAATCCCAATCATTAGTGTTCTTGTAAACCTGCTCAACTTGATCCAAATTTGCCACAATTGGGTTCCAATTTGTTTTGCTTACATTGAGACTGTATTTCTTGCCGTAACCCATTCTCTCAAACTTGGAAGCAGACAAACCGGTTTTTATCGATAAAGAATCTAAAAACCCTTGTTCAATATCTAATGGTATTATCAAATCAACTTTCCAACTTTCCCCATCTTCTTCAATACCGCTAAATTGTTTGGCGGGTGACCTTGCATTCCCTCCCACATATTCCCAAGTGTTAACTTTACGGTCATTCAAATCAACCAACATTCCAGTGAGTTGCCTGGAATCGGGCCGTCTCTCTTCAGCTTTGGATTTAGAGAAGAACCATTCAGCTCTTGCCTCTTCTTCATCAAGCTGATGTTTCCCTGCAATTTGTGCCGTGGTCATTTCTCTTTCTATCTGCTCAAACTGATCGATACTGTAAAACGCTTGCCCCGGATTTGCCTGAGATACGGTTCCACTTAGTCCATAGGTGTCAGTAAGAGACTTTGTAATTGTGTCAGGATAAGAGACGGAACCACCCTTATAAAGACCGGCTTCTGAGCTGGCAATCTGCTCAGCAACCCGATTGTGCATTACCATCAAAGACAATTCATGGTTATCAGATGCCAAAATGGAAACACCAAGTAAACCGTTCAAATCAACTTCTTCAGAGGATTCTTGACCCGAAACCTCCAAGATTGGATTAAGACCACTGGAACCGAGCGTATAGGTTCCCGAATGTTTATTTTGTAAATTCGAAAAAGATCTGCCCTGAGAGATGGCAGAAATGATTCCAATTCTAATATCATTTTTTAATTCAAGGGTATTGCCTGCACTTAATGAAATACTTCTGTCAAATTCTCCCTTTTGAGTGATCGGAACGAAACCCGTGTGGACTATTTTACTACTTGCTTCTCTCCGAGCTGCATCTCCGGAGAAATATTCTGAGTTCAAATATTGAGCTGTAGGTAGCTGATCGTACGAAAGGGAGTTTGATTTTGCATCATTTCCAATCTTCAGGTTTGGTGCGTAAAGCATACTTTCACCTAAGACACTTGGATTCATCTTTAAGGAAACACCCGCCTTGATGTAAAACATATCCGGGAATGATTTTGTTCGAACATCGACATTTCCCCCGGTGAAATCTCCAGACTTGTCAGGAGTAAAGGATTTGGTTGTCACGATACTATCAACAAGTTCAGTGGGGAAAAGGTCCAACTGTACAGCTCGCTTGCTTGGGTCTGAACTGGGTATGGGAGCACCATTGAGGGTGGTATTGGAGTAACGGTCGCCAAGTCCCCTGATGACCGCGTATTTACCCCCGACAACATTCGCACCGGTTACTTTGGTCATGGCAGCAGCAACATCTCCAACGCCAGCACGAGAGAAGAAATCTGCACCAATCGAGTCACTTAATACGATTGCTTCTCTCCGAGTTGAAAGAAGTTCAATCTCAGTATTTTCTAGATCCGCGGCATTGATTTCAAAAGCATCCAGTGATTCCAGGTTTGAATAATCCGGAACCATGGGCAAATCGACTAGTTTTGTCCTGCCTTCTTCAAGAATTACATCTGGAACTCTAGTTCTTGTGTATCCTTCTTTAAAAAACAAAAGGGAATAAATTCCAGGCTCTAAATTTGATTGGCGGTACCTGCCTTCCAGGTCAGTTTTAGTCTCAATTGACTTGTCTTCAAAAACAATGGTTACCCCTGAAAGGGCTTCTCCGGTATCATCATCGAAAACTCGCCCTAATATACGTCCTGGCTTTATGGAAACTTTCTCTACAGATGAGTTTGATTCAGTATTGGAGTTTGAATCCTGTGCGACCATGTAGAATGGTGCCAAAGCGAAGCAGGTGAAGAAGATAAATAAACTTTTGGCTGAACTAAAAAGCATGAGACTCGAGTTACATTAGGATTGAGTAAGATCAGCAAGTCGGCGCACTTGCTCCAGGTATTTTTCGAGGGAGTCTCTAGGCTTGAGGGCATGAGATCTATCAAGAAACTTTACAGCGTCTGTATATTTTTTCTGGCGGACGAGGATTTGACCGTGTCTCATGAGTGCTGATGCTTTAACGCTTGTATCTTCTAAATTGGCAGCCCGTTCGTAGAGAAAAATTGCCTTAGCTGCGAACTCATCCGCCTTGCTTTGATTATTATCTAAATTCTCCCGAAAGTTTGTGGAGTAGTGACCGGCAAGCAGGAGCAAGACTCGGCCATTGAGCGGATCTCTTTGTGCAAGTTCTTCGAGGGCTTTCACTGCCTCTTCTTTTCGATCAAGAGCAAAGAGGATTTCGGCACGCAAGGAATCAAATTTATTGGCTTCAAGCGGACTAAATTTTTCAGCATATTTCTCCCTTATCTTGGGTGCTACTTCAGACGCCGCCTGCCAATTGGTGGAACGTGCCAGAACTTCAACAATTCGTAGGGCTTTTGTGACTGAAAGTGTCTCATCTGATTGGAGGACTTCAAGGTACTGGGGTACAGCCAGATGAGGAAGTTCCAAGGTTACATAAATGTCACCGAGCAGGAGTTTAGAATTAGCGTCTGCCTTTTCCATAAGGTCTACGAGATATAAATTGGCGGCTGCTTCCGCACTTTTCTCGCTGGCAAGATATGCATTTGCCTGAAAGAGCCAAAAATCTTTCTTGGACTGGTCCATCTGAATCAGCTCGGTAAGCATCGCGATCGCATCATCATATTTTTCCAAAGAAATCAGGCATTGAGCTTTTCCTAGACGCCAATCTTTGCTGTCGGGTTCAAAAAGCAGAGCCATGCGGTAAGCGTCCAATGCAGAGCCGTAGAGCTCCCCATTCAAGTAGCAGTAGCCAATCAGACCATAGAGGTCTCCTCCTGCACCACCCAATTCCACGCATTTGACAAGGTGAGGAAGGGCTTCGGAGAAATTACCATCCTGCACATAAATGAGACCAAGGTTTTTACGGGCTCTCAAAAAGTCCGGAAATTTTCGAATGGCTGAGATATAGTATTTTATCGACTCCGTCATATTGCCTTCTTGGACAAGGAAATTAGCGAGGGTGAAGTCAATGGCTGGGTTGGAATCGATCTCGTCAAATTCCTCTTTCAGTTCTTCAATGACTTCATTGGTACGATTATCATCGATCATATCTGTGATGTCATCAAACAACACTTGCTCAGCCCGGCCGATTTTTGGTTCGACTTCGGAGTTGATGGCAAAGGAGCCCAAGTATTCCTTGATAAATATGGGGTTTGACCAGATTTTTTCAGTCAAGGGGGCCACTTTACCATAAAGGACAGTCAGTCCTGAAAGTAGTATAATGATTGGTGCAGCTATTTTATTTTTCATAATCTATTTATCTCATGCGAAAAGGTACAGGGAGGAGGAACTTTGTGCGGACCGCTTTTCCTCCTTTTTTGGGTGCTTCGTAGCGTGATCGTTCCACGGCTTTCGTGGCAGCTTCGGTAAATTCCGGATGGCTTGTAGAAAGAACTTTAAGAACTTTTACACTTCCTCTCTCATTAATCAGGACAAGGAGCTTTACATCACCTTCGATTTTTTTCCGCTTAAGGGAAGGAGGGATATTTAATCGAAGGTTTACGAAGAAGGCGGGGTTTGCGGTCAAGCTCCGCAAGGTTGAAAATTTTCATTTCAGACATGGCATCCTTGCTGGCAGAAAATCCCTTAAAGGCGAAGACACCTGCCATTATGTTTCCGACGCCGGCATTGAGATTCATGTCCAATTGAGAAAGATCGATATTCATCGATTGATCTGGAGGCGGTGGGGGTTCTTCCGGAGTATCTGGTGGCGGTGGGGGTTCGGATATCGGTGGCGGGGGAGGAGGAGGAAGGGCAATTTCAACAGAACGAATCTGTTTTTTTCCTTCATTAGGGTTAAGTAATTGCGTCAGGGGCAGGAGAATTCCTATTCCAAAAGCAATGGCTAATGCACCAATCCCAAGAAGAATTGGGTTGGCTCCAAATTTAGGAGGCTGGTAGGGTTCGCCCGGCATACGAAAAACTACGATTCGGTCGCAATACTGACCGTTTGGGCTCCACCTAGCTTGGCCTCATCTATGACCCGCACAAGAAGATCGGTTACGACTGTTTTATCAGCTTGCAAAATGACGGGCAGGGCGTCGTCCTCCCCCTTACCCTCATTTAATCTCCGCACGACTGCCCGGACTCCACTTACCCCAACTTCTCTGCCCCCGTAGACAACTCTGCCTTCACCGGTGATGGCTATTAAAATACTGTTTTTTTCAAGCATGCTGGCAGCGGCTGCCTGAGGCTTATCCACATCGACACCGGTTTCTTCCACGAACACCGTAGTGACAATGAAAAAGATCAATAAGATGAAAACCATATCGATCAGGGGTGAAATATTAATATCTTCCGCTTTGTCGGCGGCTGAAAAACTTCTGCGTGCTCGGCTCATAATAAATTATTCCTCATTCTCATCAGTTTCGAGAATTCCTTTGTAGTTTTGCATTGTTAAGCTTTCCAGGGTGGTGAAGAAAACTTCCAGTTGATCTCTCTGTGATACAATACGGTTGATCATAATGTAGGCAGGGATGGCGATAATGAGACCTGTCTGCGTCGTTATGAGTGCCTCGGAAATACCTCCAGCAACAAAGTCAATTGTCTTCCCCCCAGAACTTGTGGATAGACCCTTAAATGTGGTTAACATTCCCATTACTGTTCCGAGTAGTCCGGCAAGAGGGGCGGTACTTACAAGTAAACTCAGAAAAGTGATGCGGCGATCGATTAAGGGTAGGAAGCATGCACGGATTTCGTCAAAGCGTCTGCGTGCCTCTCCCAAGGTCTCTTTTCCATTGGCAACATAATAAAGAATTTTTTGGGTCTCCAAGTCTGCTTGTTCGGGGTTCCCAATCCATTGAATGAGAGTGTTTTTGTTGGTTCGCTTGAAAGATGTTCTTGATTTTAAAAACAGGTAGGTTTCCAGAGTGGCGTAATAAAGGATTAATGCAATTGCCAGCAGCATGAACATAAGAGAACCTCCCTGAAGCCAAAGGCCCCAAACTTCATCCGAAAACCAAGAAATGAGAGAATTCATCAGTTCAGTAAGAGAGAATGGTGGTGGGCTTTAAATAAAAAGAACAATCAGGCCGGCTCCGGGAGCGAGTCCAAAGATGAATCGTTTTCTTTTTGGTCCGTAGGTTTCTCTTGCTCAAAAAGATCTTTCTTTTTAGGGAATGCATTGAGGAATAGAGAAGATAGTCTTTCCATCTCGGATAGGATCGCCTTGGTCTTTCTGGAGAGAATTGCGTAAAGGATAAGGGAAGGGATTGCGGCAACTAGTCCAAGCTCTGTTGTGATAAGAGCTTCAGAAATTCCTTCGGATAAGCTTTTGGCATCTCCAGTGCCAAAAAGTGTAATTTGTTTGAAGGTTTTTATCATGCCTGTCACCGTTCCCAATAGTCCCATAAGCGGAGCTGTCGCGGCAGTTACCTGAATAACTGGCAGGTAACTTTCTAATTTTGGCTGGGTGGCCAGGAGCTCTTCGTACATTGATTCATCCACCATTTTCTTGCCTTCGGTACACTTGGAAATTCCGGCTGAAAACATAGTTTTAAAAGGTCCTTTAAGTTTTTGGGCATATTTCATTGCGCCTTCCTTGTCCCCTTCTTCCATTTTTCGGATAATCTCGGTGACTGCTTTGGATTTTGGAAAGCTGATGCCGCTTAGTTGAAAGTATTTAAAAAGGGCAATGATGAGAGAAACGGCGGCAGCAATGACGATGGGGTATGCCCATGTCCCTCCCTTTCTGTATGTGCTCCAATGGCAGTATCCTCGGCTGCAGCTACTTTAACCGCATCTCCGAGAGTTACATCAACGGGTAAGGCTGGCAGTCGGTATTCGCCCTTGGAATTCAAAGTATGATCGGAGGGTGGAAGCTTGTGGTTCCTGCAGTTCAAAAATCCTCGGTTTTAGGTCGCGTCCGGATTCGGTGATACCTGCCAGAGTTCCCTCCTTTTTCATTCAAAATATGCGAGGGGCCCCGAGAGTACAAATGTGCCTTCCCGTACCTTGCCGTTACCGTCCAAGGCTTGCTCCGTCGAATTGAGTGCCTCCGAGCTAATTCCTCGATGCGGTTAATGGATAGCGAAAGGAGTTGCATCCGAGCTTTCATTTTGTCTTTTTCCGTAGGCATCGCCGTCGAGTTTTGTTTTGATCTCAGATAGTTTTTCCTGGTTCCTGTCTATTTCAGCAACATGCAGGCGGGCCTCGAAAGTTTGCCAGGTAATCACTTCCCAATGTTGAAAGAAATTGGACTTCAGCTTTTCTTCCGTCCACTTCCTTTTTGAGTGTGGAAAGGCTTGACCGATCTTGTTATCCCTGAGCCTTTGTAGGCGGTCTAGGGATCGTCCTTTTTTCTTGAACAGACTCTTTCGAGCCCGCTCAGCTTTGTTGCCAAGGGGGATCTTTTCATTTTGGATCTTGGCTCCTTACCTCCGAAAGTGTGGAAAGTGCCGCTGTATTTTTATCAAGCAGTTCCTGTTCAGCTTTCTGGTATTCAGCTTGGCTGGAAGTGACAGCCAAGATGGACAGGCCAAGAACCCATAGTAACGATTTTTTTCATTAGATTATAAAAGGGGCTGATCAATTAGTTTTGAAAGGAAGATCTACAAAAGTCGCTTGTTTTTGAGCGGTACGATTGTAAAAAGCAATTGCTTCAAGGATTGCAGGGCCGGACTAGGTTGGTCGAATTCTTCCCATCCAGAATCTGAAGGAAGTAGATAGCCCGCTTTGGAACCCTGTCTCATCCGAAAAGTAGGCAATCCCAAGGCCAAAATACAGGACACTTACCTTAATTTCTCCACTGTCCACTTTTAAAAGTTTTTCATCGAGTGCAATTGAACTATTAAACTTATCGATTTTGGCGAGTGCACCTACCACAGCTTGCAGTCGTTGACTAACGGAAGGAGCAGAAGTCTGTTTTTGATCTTTTTTGGGATCCGATTAAGGAAACTTTGAAGTCGTCCTGAAGAGGAGAGGGAAAGCGGGGTGCAAGGCTTAGAATTTGGACTCCAATTTTTCCAGAGTTTCAGATACTGGTAGGATGGCAGATTTTAAATCTTCATTTTGGTCTGCAAGTTTGATTCTTTCCTCTGCCTCTCCTGAGGAATTTTCCTTCTCCACTGAGTTCCAGCTTTTCCTGGATCACCTAGTCTATTTCTTCCTCCAAGCAGTTCTGATGAATTCCTGGAGTGCCATCTTTTTCTATTTCCCAGTTTGAAGATTCCCTGGAAATTAAGCCTTTCGGTGGCAATCCATTCCTTTAAAAATTGGGGTGCTTGGGGAACTTCACCATGCATTTGTTGAAGAGCACCACAAAAGTGCTACTAGCAAGAAGGAGGAGGAAATGATCAACGTTTTCATATTGCAAGAATTTGATTTTAAAAAACTGCATTTTTCATTCTCATCAATGCCCTGAAACAAGGGGATTGTTCCTTTTGTGACTTCGTAACATTGCGCTTTCTGTTGCATAGTCTGGCGCAAAGCTGCTTTGTCGGTATGATACTTAATTTCTTGGTTTTGCTGAAGAGAAAATTCTTAATCAAGTTGTCAAAATGCTGTGATTGTGTGCAATGAGAGTGGGATGTATATCATCCTTGGCTCAACCGGCTATTTGGCTTCAAGTTTTACTAGGCATTTTGTTGCCAAAGGGATAAATCCAGTTTGCTTGAGTCGAAATGATCTGAATTATTTTGATGCAGCATTGTTAAGAGAGTTTCTTAAATCCAGAAGAATCTAGCTTTTCTCATTAATGGAGCTGGTTTTACCGGAAAGCCGAATGTGGATGCTTGTGAGTTGCCAAAGCTGAATGTTTAAAGGGGAATGCCGTACTTGCCTGGGATTATTCGGGAAGTTTGTGAGGATTTGAAGATTCCTGGGGGCATATATCGAGTGGGTGTATTTATTCGGGGCGTAGAAGTGACGGAAAGGGATGGACTGAGGAGGATGAGCCCAATTTTTCTTTTCGTGATGGCCCGTGTAGTTTCTACAGTGGATCCAAAGCCTTGGGAGAAGAGGTTTTGGCGGGGGCGGAGAATTGTTTTGTTTGGAGGCTTCGTATTCCTTTTAATGAAGACCGAAGTCCGAGGAATTACCTTCAGAAATTAGTGAACTACGATTCTTTACTTGAGGCTGAAAATTCTGTTTCCCACTTGGATGAGTTTGTCGAGAAATGTGTGGATTGCTTTGAGAAAGATATTGAACCGGGGGTTTATAATATGACGAATCAAGGGTCGGTTACGACTCGGCAAGTTACGGAATGGATGATCGAAGAAGGGGTAACGGATAAAGGGTTCAAGTTTTTTGAAAATGAAGAACAATTCATGCAAAAGGCGGCAAAAACACCCCGATCAAATTGCGTGCTTGATACTTCCAAGGCGGAAAAGGCTGGTATTGGTATGCGGCCTGTAGAGGAAGCCATGCGGGATTCAATGCGCAAAATGGCCAAGGAGGTCATGGTTTGAATACGATTCTTGTTACCGGAGGCCTTGGTTTTATTGGCTCTAACTTTGTCCGTATGCTTTTGGCAAAAAATCTACATGACCTGGTGATTAATTTGGACAAGCAGACTTATGCTGGTAACCCAGAAAATCTTCAGGAATTTGAAGGTAGTGAGAAATACAAATTTATAAAAGCTGATATTTGTGATCAGGAAGCAGTTGCTGAGGTATTGTCGCAATACCAAGTTGATGCAGTAGTGAATTTTGCAGCCGAGAGTCATGTGGATCGCTCCATCGATGGTCCTGAACCTTTTGTGCAGACCAATGTGGTTGGCACCTTGCGTTTACTTGAGGCGACGAAGGATTATTTAAGCAACATTGCCACTGAGAAAAAGGAAAGCTTCCGTTTTCTGCATGTTTCAACAGACGAGGTATACGGCTCCTTAGGATTTTCCGATCCTGCCTTTTCAGAGTCGACACCCTATGCACCGAATAGTCCATACTCTGCCTCCAAAGCTTCGGCAGATCACTTAGTTCGAGCCTACCATCATACTTTCGGGTTGCCGGTGCTGACCACAAATTGCTCTAATAATTACGGGCCTTATCAATTCCCGGAAAAGTTGGTTCCTCTTATGATTTTAAATGCATGTGAAGGGAAGAATCTGCCGATCTATGGAGATGGTTCTAATATCCGTGACTGGCTTCATGTGGAAGATCATTGTACAGGAATACTTGCGGTTCTTGAAAAAGGAAGGGTAGGGGAAACCTATTGCATCGGGGGTGCTTCGGAAAAAACAAACTTAGAAGTGTTGGACTCTTTATGTCAAATTCTTGATAAGTTGCACCCAAGTGGTGCTCCGCATTCTCAATTAAAAACATTTGTAAAAGACCGCCCTGGTCATGATCATCGTTACGCGATTGACTTTACAAAGATTCAAATTGAATTAGGTTGGGTGCCATCTTACACATTTGATGATGGCATGAAGCAAACGGTAGACTGGTATATCAACCACCAAGAATGGTGCAGTAATGTGACCTCAGGGAAGTATCAAAGAGAGAGGTTGGGGGCATCATGAGTAAACGAAAAGGGATCGTTCTGGCTGGAGGGTCGGGGACACGGCTCTATCCATTGACCATGGCAGTGAGCAAGCAGTTGATGCCTGTCTATGATAAGCCGATGATTTACTACCCGATCTCAATTTTGATGTTATCGGGAATTCGGGAAATTTTAATTATTTCAACACCCCGCGATTTACCGATGTTCCAGGAATTACTTGGTGATGGCTCAAGATTTGGAGTTTCTTTCAGCTATGAAGAACAACCAAGCCCTGATGGCTTGGCTCAGGCGTTTATTATAGGTGAACAATTTTTGGGGGCTTCTGGCTCAACCCTGATTTTAGGTGATAATGTATTTTACGGGCATGAATTGGAAAAGATTTTAGACGATGCCGGACAAAAAGAAAAAGGTGCCACTATTTTTGGGTACCATGTATCCGACCCAGAGAATTACGGAGTGGTTGAGTTTGATCCATCCGGCAAGGCAGTATCTCTTGAGGAAAAGCCGGAAGTCCCAAAATCTCAATACGCTGTTCCTGGCCTTTACTTTTATGACCAGCAAGTCTCTGCTATTGCAAAAGAACTAAGACCTTCTCCGCGGGGTGAACTTGAAATAACTGATTTAAATCGCGTTTACCTTGAGGCGGGGCAACTTTCGGTTGAAGTGATGGGTCGTGGAACCGCTTGGCTGGATACAGGAAGTCATGACAATTTGGCCTCTGCTACAGATTTCGTAAAAGTTATAGAACGTCGCCAAGGTCTTAAAATTGCCTGTTTGGAAGAAATTGCCCTTTACAAAGGTTGGATGAATTTGGAACAGCTAGAAAAGCAAGCTACAGCCCATGGATCTTCTTCCTATGGGTTGTACTTGAAATCGATTATTTCTCGACCTTTGAAAGATCAATAATTTAAAAACATATCAACGCATCATGATGCGTTGATGAATAATCTTGATTTCTCATTCGGATATGTTGGAATGATGGAATGTCTAAATCCTTCATTTTTTCTTCTGAATCGGTTGGCGAAGGTCACCCGGATAAAGTTTCGGATTTCATTTCCGATAGTATCTTAGATGCCTGCCTTAAACAGGACGCCACAAGTCGTGTTGCCTGTGAGACTCTTGTAAAAAGTAATTGTGTCACCATTGCCGGAGAAATCACGACTTCCTCAGAATTTAACTATGAAGAGGTTGTAAGGGAAGCTATTCGTGACATTGGATACATAAACGATGATGACATATTTCATGCAGATAAAGTTTTCATAACCAACCAGCTTACAGCTCAGTCACGCGATATTGGACAGGGGGTTGATGCAACTGCTGCGGACGGTAAGGGTACTAACGAGCAAGGTGCCGGAGACCAAGGTATTATGTTTGGCTATGCTTGTAATGAGACGGATGAATTGATGCCTGCACCCGTAATCTTTGCTCACCGTATTCTTCGTAAAATGGCAGAAGTTCGGAAATCTACTAATGATGCTCCTTGGTTGCGTCCTGATTGCAAATCACAAGTTGCTCTCAAGTACGATCAGGGCGAAATGGTTGGAATTGAAAATGTTGTAGTATCCACTCAGCACGCGGATGCTGTTGATAACGAAACGATTCGTTCCTTCATCACGGAAGAAATTATCAAGCCATCCTTGCCCGCTGCATTACTTTCCTCCAGTACGGAATATTTAATCAACCCTACCGGCCGCTTTGTTGTTGGTGGCCCGGAAGGAGATTCAGGACTGACTGGACGTAAAATCATTGTCGATACCTATGGAGGATGGGGAAGGCATGGTGGCGGAGCTTTTTCGGGGAAAGACCCCAGCAAAGTCGACCGTTCTGCGGCCTACATGTGTCGATGGGTTGCGAAGAATGTGGTGGCCGCAAAGCTTGCAGACCGTGCAGAGATTCAAGTAGCCTACGCCATTGGTCACCCTCATCCTACCAGCATTACCATTGATTGCTTTGGGACCGAGAAAGTAGAAGAATCAAAAATTCAGCAGGCGATTCAAGAAGTTTTTAATTTCCAGCCTGCTGCCATTGTTTCACAACTCGACTTACTCCGTCCCATCTACCGCCAAACTACTCATTATGGGCATTTTGGTAAACCTGATTTACCATGGGAGCAAACCTCGAAGACAGATGCTCTTATCCGGGCAGTCTCCTAATTAATTGATCTAACATTCTTTGACCATCGTTATTTAACCCATGACCACAATGACAGAAACCATCACCCCCACACTTGACTACAAAGTCGCCGACATCACACTTGCTGAATTCGGCAGAAAAGAAATTTCAATAGCTGAGCATGAGATGCCCGGTTTAATGTCAACCCGTGACAAATACGGTCCCTCCAAGCCCTTGGCTGGTGTCAAAATCATGGGATCTTTACACATGACAATCCAAACGGCGGTGCTCATCGAGACACTCGTTGAGCTTGGTGCTGATGTTCGTTGGTGTTCATGCAATATTTTTTCCACCCAAGACCACGCGGCCGCAGCGATAGCAGCCGCTGGCATTCCTGTGTTTGCCTGGAAGGGAGAAACGCTGGACGACTATTGGGATTGCACATGGAATGCTCTAACTTGGCCAGATGGATCTGGTCCTGACCAAATTGTGGATGACGGTGGAGACTCAACTTTGCTGATTCATAAAGGTGTTGAATTAGAAAATGGCAGCGACTGGGTTCATTCAGATTCCGAAAGCGAAGAAGAAGCCGTGATCAAAAAACTTCTCATCAAAACTCATGCCGAAAGACCCATTCACTGGTCAAAGGTGGCGGAAAATGTGGTAGGAGTCTCTGAAGAAACCACCACTGGTGTTCTTCGTCTTCTTCAGATGCAAGAGCAGGGTAAGCTTCTTTTCCAAGCCATCAATGTCAACGACTCAGTAACTAAATCCAAATTTGATAATAATTATGGGTGTCGCCACTCTTTGGTCGATGGTATCAAACGTGCCTTGGATGTCTTAATTTCTGGTAAAGTCGCGATGGTATGCGGCTACGGCGATGTCGGTAAAGGATCTGCGGATTCACTTGCCAACGAGAAAGCCCGGGTAATGGTTTCTGAAGTAGACCCAATTTGTGCACTCCAAGCATGTATGTCCGGTTACCAAGTCACCACTATCGAGGATGCACTTGAAACTGCGGATATTTTTGTCACCACAACTGGTAATAAAGATATCATCACAGCTGATCACATTAGCCGTATGAAGGATCAAGCCATTGTTTGCAATATTGGTCACTTCGACAACGAAATCCAAGTTGCTGAATTAGAAAATATGCCAGGCGTCACCAAAGAAATTATCAAAGAAGATAGTGTCCCAGGTGGACCTGTAAGCCGATTTACTTTTCCTGACGGTAAAAGTATTTATCTTCTCGCAGAAGGCCGCTTAATTAATTTGGGTTGTGCAACGGGTCACCCTAGTTTTGTGATGTCTAACAGTTTCACCAACCAAACAATTGCTCAAATCGATATACGAAATAATCCCGACAGAGAAATTGGGGTAACTCGTTTAAGTAAAGAGTTGGATGAGGAAGTCGCTCGTTTGCACCTTGATAAACTCGGTGCTAAGCTAACAAAACTTACAGATGAACAGGCCGGCTATATTGGGGTATCTGTTGATGGTCCTTACAAACCAGAGCACTACCGCTACTAATCTAATTTCTTAGAGTTTAATAAGACCGCGACTCAAATAGAGTTGCGGTCTTTTTTTTGATACATTGACCGAAATCAATGGAAAGGTTATACCTGTTACCTAATTAATGTTTTACGATGAAACAAAAGTTTATTTGAAGGCGGGCAAAGGAGGAGATGGTTGCATGTCTTTTTTGCGGCAAAAATACATGCCCAACGGCGGCCCTAATGGAGGGAATGGCGGTCGTGGAGGAGATGTTTATCTGTTGGCCGATGAAAATATTTCTGATTTACGCGCCTTTCATTTCAAAAAACATTGGAATGCTAAAAACGGGGAGCCGGGTCGTGGAAGTGATCAAAATGGAAAAGGTGGAGCTGATTGCGTGCTCAAGGTTCCTTTGGGTACTGAAGTAAGAGAAGTAGAATCCAATGAAATAGTTTGTGAACTTCTAAATCATGAACAAGAATTTCTTGCATTAGAAGGGGGTAAAGGAGGACGTGGGAATGCAACATTTAAGTCATCCGTTAATCAAACTCCCCGACAGTTCACCGAAGGCAAGCCAGGTTTAGAAGGTAATTTTGTCTTTACCCTTAAGACGATTGCAGATGTCGGCTTAGTTGGTTTCCCAAATGCAGGAAAGTCTACGCTCCTCAATGTTCTGTCGAACGCGACCCCTAAGGTCGCTTCTTATCCTTTCACTACATTAGTCCCAACAGTGGGTGTGATTGATTATCCAGAAGACTTTGCTTCCATTACCATGGCTGATGTCCCTGGCTTGATTGAGGGGGCTGCAGAAAATCGGGGTTTGGGGCACCGCTTCCTTCGTCATGTTGAGAGATGTAAGTTGTTGCTCTTTTTATTGGATATGGCTGCAACGGACGAAAGAGACCCAGCCGAAGATTTTGAACATCTCCAAAAAGAACTTTTGGATTACGATCCGAGGCTTGCAGAAAAACCATTTGTCGTTGTCGGTAATAAAAATGATGAAGAAAACGCAGTGGAAAATATAAAAGAATTTCAAAAACGATTTCCTGAAATAAAACCTCTTTTTATCTCTGCGGTTCTCGAAGACGGGTTGGACGATTTAAAGAGTATACTTTTGAAAAAATTAAAAGAAGCATGATTCTTTTTTTTGTACTTGATTTACACAATCGCTTGTGCAAAAAGAACGGACATGAGCAATAACACGGTGGAAATCAGGAGGGGAGGGAGGTTGAAGCATTTTATCCAGGAAACTGGAATCTATCATGATCCAGATAAACCTTTACTCATGCCTCTCATCAAGGGGGAGAGCCAAGAGCAAAGAGCGGAAAGAATTTTACGAAAATTGGAGTCGTCCTCCAATTATCTTGAAAATGTGCTGGATGTTTTAAATCGGGTGAGTCGATAAAATGGTCCAGAAAATTTTAGATTCATTAAGTTCAATTGCTTCTCAAATGGGCAAAAAGGGAGGGGTGTCCGGAAAAGGAAAAGCTAAAAAACGGGGGAACTCATCTTATTACCGTGACATGCAAAGAAAATCAGTGGCTTCCCGATTGGCTAAATCCAAAAGCCAGTCCAAGAATTCCACTTAGGCTGATCTTACTGGCTGATAGTATTTTTCCCAAAAGCCTTGAAGCAAGAAATACATTAAACCGCCATTCGCTTTTCTTCGGAACGGGTGAACACTGGCTTCAAGTCTGTCGACTCAATTTCGTTAAGTTGATAGCCCTGCTCGGCAAAGCTCATAAGCCCCTGCAAATCTTTTATGCGGTTTTTGATCAAATAAGCACTCATATACCCCCGTGCTTTTTTAGCGTAAAAGCTGATGATCTTAAATTGCCCATTCTTCTCATCTTTAAATACAGGAGATATTACCTGAGTTTCGATTTCTTTCTCTTTGGCCGCTTTAAAGTATTCCTGGGACGCCAAGTTTACGAGAAATTCGGATTTCGATTTAGTTAAGTCATGATTGATGGACTGAACCAACCGATTCCCCCAAAAAGCGTAAAGGTCTTTCCCAGCCGGGTTGGCATATAAGGTCCCCATTTCCAATCGATGTGCCTGAATTAAATCCAAAGGTTTAAGGATCCCGTAAAGCCCAGATAAAATACGCAGATGCTTTTGGGCGAAAGTAAAATCATTCTTATTAAATTCCCAAGCTCGTAACCCTTCATACACATCCCCTTTAAAAGCAAGTGCTGCCTGTTTGGCATTGTCCGGGCTGTGGGTAAGAGGCCCAGTCCTGGTAGCGCGACCGGTTCAGTTCGGCCAGCTTGGGGCTGATCCCCATAAGGCTCACTGATTTCATCCGATGACATGCCCGCAAGTCCCTGAATCAAGTTAGCAGATAAGTCCAGAAAGTCAGGCTGTGTGCAAACTGACTTGTGAGGAAGGCGTTTCGAAGTCCAGAGTTTTAGCGGGGGAAAGCAGAACGATCATTTTCACCTTTTATGATTATTCCTTCTCAAAAGTCAAATTATGTATCAGTATAAGTTTTTACTTGCGTAAATACACTAAATAAGCAAATATACAAAATAAGCATATTAACCACTTCCATAATAATTTTTCTCAAATTAGTCCACCAAACTTGAGGAGGAATATGCCCCACTTGCCGCAAAAATTGCGGTCCCTCATGTAAAGGGCTGGCACTATAAAGCCGAGCAAGGATGGTTGTATGTGGAAGTCGGGTCCTATCCCTATGTGTTCTCAGAAAGGCTTGATGCCTGGATGTATTACAAACAGGGAAGTCACTCACCCTGGGAATACTTTAACTACAATACCCAGTCCTGGGTTGCCTGGAGATAAACTGAAAATAATTGTTTGAATGATCTAAGAAATTAGCCAATAAACATAAGGCTTTAGATTTCATTACAAAACTAAATTTTTTATAGAGGTTTGAACCATACCAAAAATTTCTTAGCTGTAAGCTTATACTTCCTTTTATCGGGGTTTGTTTTCGCTACCTATCCAGTTTCCCGAGTCTACTACGAGTATGGTTCATCAAGCGAGGACCTTCCATCCCTCAGCCCATTAAATGAGGCAAGTGTACAACTCCGAGAAGACCCAGAAGAAATTGGACTTGATAGTCTGATTCGGGGTGCTTCCTTAATTTTAGAATTATCCCATAAAGATCTCTTTAAATTGTCTGAGGTCCCTTTACATTTTCTTAAGTCCAAAGGCTTTGCAGGTATGGTTGCTTTTCCGGATCCCAATGATATCGACCCGGTTAGTGGAAAAGACCTCCGTCCGTCCGGAGACACCGCCTTGGTGATTAAAATTTGGGTCTCTCGTTTGGACTCAGTCGCAGTGCAAGCAACTGGATTAAATGATCGCGAAGAAAAGCGAATCACCGAGGCCGTGACTCAATTTATAGAGAAGGAAGAAGCCCAAGGTAAGCCAGTGACCAAAAGTATACTCTCCCGCCTGAAGGCTTATGGCACCCACGCTTCCCGCTCTTCCAGGGTTTTACTCTCTGCAACTGATGATCAACCCGGCATGGTAAAAGCAGTGATGAAAGTTAAAGAAAGAGAAGATCGTCCGAATTTCCTTTTGTCTGCCTCCAATGCGGGCAGTGAATCAACCGGCGAATGGTTGTTTTCAGGTTCCTACATGAATGACCAATTGACGGGAATAGATGATGCCCTCACCCTTTCTTACATCTCATCAAATACGGGAGAAAGGCAGGGAGTGAATGCGAATTATTACATTCCACTGCTTGCCCCAGAGGTCGTATCCTTGGGCGTGGGTGTTGGTTACTCCACTTATGACGCCTCCACTTTTGCCCACACCTTGATCGACTTTGAGGGAGATTCAGTCTTTGCTGATTTGTCCATCCTTCTCAAGCCTTTGTCCTGGAGAAATGAATCGGCAATGGTTTCATTAGAAAGTGGTTTAAATTTCGAGAATGTCTCTGCTTTCAATTCAATTTCTGGCTCTGCCCGCTTTACCACCTTAACTCCAAGGCTTGTTTTATCAGTTGATTCAAAAGGTGAAAACCGGCTGGGTAAAACAAGTCTTACCCTCAAAGGTAACCTGAGCTCAATTGATGACGCGGATCAGTTGGCCATGGGTGGGGATAATACCACGGATACCTATTCCCGTTTCATCTTTCAACATCTTGAAAACTGGAAAATTGGGCGAATATTTGCTGCCGGGAGAGAAGGGGAAACCCCATACCTCGACCGCCACCTTATGTCACTTCGCTTCGAAGCAAGTTGGGCACTAAGTTCCCGCAGGCATCTTCCCCAGCACCAATTCATTACCGGCGGGTCCTCTTCAGTTCGTGGATATCCTGAGTCGCTGGTAGCCGGTGATTCTGGTTATCTTTTTTCCCTGGAATACCGGATCCCCTACCTGTTGATTAGTGGTGATTCCGATGAGCAACAACTGGCCTGGTCATTGGTTCCTTTTTTGGATATTGGTGCCACCAAAGTAAACGATGCCCGTTTTTATGAATCGAGCTATAACCTTTTCGGTATGGGCTTGGGTCTTGAGTTTCAACTTCCCTACGGCGCTTATGCCCGGATTGACTTCGCGAAACCTTTAAAGGAATTGAGCCGTATGGGTACCCCGGTCGATGGAACGGAGGGGGGAGATTATCGAGTCCATGGAAATCTTAGCTGGAAATTTTAGAATGCATATGAAGCACGCAACTTACGCTATTGTCCTTCTGCTCACTCAGGTTGTTTTGAAAGTATGGGGACTCCCTGAAGGCACAACACCAGTCGCAGGAGGAGGGACCACGAGCTTGAATGAAAAAGAAATGGTCATCACCGCCCCGGATGGCAGTATTTTTGAACATCAAAGTTTTAATGTGGCTGAGGATGAAACGGTTCGCTTTGTGCAACCCTCCGAGCAGTCACGAGTTTTAAACCGGGTGACCGGTGCTTCGGTATCCAGTATAAACGGAAATATTCTGGCCAATGGGCAGGTCTATCTGGTCAACCCATCGGGGATTATTTTTGGAGCCGGAGCCGTGGTCGAGGCTGCTAGGTTGCATGCAATTTCCGGGGTTTTATCCAATGATGATTTTACTCAAGCAGTGGATAACTTTAGCCATTTATCAGGGAGTGTTGAAAATGAAGGGCTTCTCACTGCCGATCAGGTCATTATGGCCGGTTCTTCGGTTTCCAATCAAGGGTCCATCAATGCAGCCCAGGGAGAAGTGGTGATGGGAGCTGGGGGGAGTATGATTGCGTCCAGTGCAGATGGTTTTCTATCGGTTTCGGTTTCTCCGCACTCCACCGCTCCCATTGGAGTGGCCACCGACCTGGTGGGGCAGGCCTTATTGAACTCAGGTATCATCAAGGCAAAAGAAACTCAGTTGCTTGGTAATCAAATTACCCATTCAGGTACCATTGAATCCGAAAATGTGGTGTTTGGGGATTTTTCAGTGGTCAATGCCCAGCAAGGGAGCATCACGGCAGACAAGGTTTCTTTGCTGGGGGGGGTGGATGAGCTCACAACCCTTGGTACAGAGAAAAATGCCGGCAGCGCCTACCTGGATTCTCCCAGTAATGCGATCTCTCAAGCTCAGTCTCACCGGTAATCTTTATGAAGTATCGATGCGTTCCAAGGTGCCCACAACCCTTGCAGTTGAAGGAGAAAACCGTTCTCGGGGATCTCCGTTTTTGCAACATGGAGATTTTCGGGTCACTGGGGGTGACCTTTCCGCACAGGTTAGTTTTTCTCCGGTGTTTTCCGGAAGTGGCACCCTGGTTCTGGCAACGGATCAAAACCTCTATCACAGTACATCGCTTACAGACCTCGCCTCCACCTACCAGGTGTTGCTGATGGGGAATAACTTGGAATCAAGTGAAATTTCCAACCTCAATAATCAGCTGAATAATTTACGATATGAATACACATCCTATAATAATAATTATAACGATCCTAACTCTAATCTTTACGACCCAACCTACATCTCCAATCTTTCCACCCAGATTACCAAGCTGGAAAGTGCTCTCAATAACCTGTATGCCTTGGATGCAACATCCTTAGCAGCTTGAGGAGGTGTCCATTCCTCTGGGTGCATCCGCTATTCAGAAACTTGCCCTGGAAAACCCCCAATCCTCAGCTTTTTCGCTCTCTGGTAAGCAGGCTTTCACTCTGTCCCAGGCTGCACAGGTAAGCGCTGAAGTGGTGGAAACCCCTGGGTTAACCACCCCCACTGCGGAGATTCCCTCTTCCATTCCGGACGGTGGTTCCTCTTCTGGCCTGTCACCAGCCCTGTCAGCCAGACACCGAATGCCTTACCTTATACGCAAGCAATGGAAGGAACCGATCGATTAACGGCCGAGCAAATTACTTTGGCGGTGGAAAATGGTCTTTTTTCCGGTCACTCCTATTATCTCTCGCAAGCACCTCTTTCTGACAGTGAACTTGTCCTCGAAGCCATCTCCGAAGCAGGTGGGGCCACTGCTCTTTTCGGGGGAGTTATGCAGTGGTTGACTCGGCTGCCCCCTCCTCAAGCAGTACCGCAACGGAAACTGACAGCAGTGGGACATCCTCCGAATCGGATAGTGCTGGGGATACTGCAGACGACTCTTCAGGCTCCGGAGATGATTCCTCCGAGAGTGACAGTTCCTCCTCTGCTCCAGGTGCCAGCCCGGGGAATGTGCCTGCCTCAGTCTTAGCCCGCAGGGCATTGGGTGCGGTACCGTTTGCCCCAATCAGTGCACCCATTCTCTCTCCCGCAGCTTCCCTTCTTCTCGATGAAGCTCTCAGTCCCCAGGTGGAGGCTAAACTGCAAAATTATATCGACCGATGAAAACATTTTTTTGGATGATTTTATTTTTAGGCTCTCACTTATTGGTTTGGGGACAGCCATCTCGGGCCCAAAAAGTCTTGGATATGGAAAACCGTCTCCAAAAATTGGAAGAAACTTTATCCCGCTTACGCGGGGGGGAACCACCCCAGGCAGCCCCCACTCTCACCTCCGCTGCCAACCATTCCTCCGAGCGTCCCAAATACAGAATCCTCCGCTGGCCTTCTCCCATCGGTTGATACACCTGGTGCCTCAAAGGAGCAGGCGAGTGCCCCTGCCTTTTCTCCACCGTCCAGCAGGATTCAAGCTGATCTTTCCCAAAGCCCCTACCCATTGGTGGAAGAACTTGCGGGGGAAGTAAGTCGTTACCAACAGGATTCCCAGTCCTTTATTCCCGTGCTTCCGGGGTATGAGATAAAAGAGCCGACTCTTTTGGTGGTGGCTGCAGATTCTGAGTTGATATTGTCTTTCCCGGGTCGTGTAGCTGCTCGGGTGGCGGAGAATTCCCGCCTGGTTGTGGGACCCGCGGTGGATGGCCGCTATGAAGTGGATTTGCGGAGCGGTACACTATCCGCCTTGCTTGACCCAGATCGCGACTTATCCCAGGACCCATCTTTTGCGGTGCGTACACTCTCCGGTGTGACCGAAGCTGTCGGCACTTACTATGCAGTTACCGAATACAAAGGACAAAGCTACACCTCGGTCAAAAAAGGGAAGGTTCAGAAAAAAACCACCCCCCCGTCTAAACCTGATTTTTCCGCTTATTTGAAAAAGAAAAAACCAACTGCATCCTCCAAGAATTAATTCATCTGCCATGAAATTATCTCGATCTCTCCGACCCAACCCTTTTTTCGTAGTTTTTTTACTTAGTTTCTTTTTTTTGGCTCCCTTCACAGCCAATGGAGAGGTAACAACTTACACGCTTTCCCTTTCTCCTTCTACAGAAGCTGGGGGTGGGGTGACCGGGGGTGGGGCATATGCATCTGAATCCAACCAAACCATCATTGCCACAGCCAACCCTGGTTATCTATTTAGTGCCTGGTCGGGAGATGTTAATTCTGTCAAGGCAAGCCTGGTGGTGACAATGACTGATGACCTTGAGATCAACGCAACCTTTGTTCCTGATCGTAATGATGATGATGGGGATGGGTTAAGTAATTACACCGAGATTGTTCTGCTTGATACCAACGCCACAAATTCTGACACCGATGGGGATGGTTTTAGCGATTACGATGAAAATCAAACCCAGGGGCTTGATCCTTTGGTTGAAAACTCCGATTTGTACTCCTATGCTACAGGCCGGGAGCAAACGGCCCGGCTTGCAGGAAAAGCGGAGGCACAGGCAGAGCTTGCCGAGGGCGGACTTTCCAGCCTGAGCTATTTCCAAAATGTGGACCTGGGGCAGCCTTACACATCCCAATGGTTTTACCAACCGGGCATGGGGTGGCTATGGACAAGCAAAGAAAGCTTTCCTTTCATTTACCGGGCAGCGGATAATGAGACTGGCGTAAGTGCGGGCTGGTTATACCTCAGCCAGACGGAAGATCAAACCAAGGTCTCGCTCTATGATTACGGAACTGAAACCTGGCTATTCCAGGATTTCTAGGCTGATTTTTTAAGCCTTTCCCATCTCTTTGTTTTTCTAAATCCAAAAAATGTGTAATTATATTTGCATAAATACACTAAATAGGTAAGTATGTTTAATATATAAATATTATGAATAAGAAAATTACACACATCCAAGTCGCTGGGAAGGGTAAGAACCTAACTCTTTTCCCATTCTACGAAATTACTCCTACGGAAAATGAAAAGGAGGAAAGAAAAACCATAACGAAGCCAATACCCAACGGTCTGTCACTTGATTTGCGCCTAGGACTTGATCTGCTTGCCTATAAAACGACCTGTCCTGCTCATGTCGCAAAATCTTTAAATTTCTAATTTCGCCTTACACTCAAAACACCTAAAACATGAAAGTACCCGCACCTAATTTTTTATCTTTTCATAACATACACGAATTTATCTACAAGATTTCGAAAAAAAGTCTGTTGTTGTTTGTGACTCATATTCTTATTCTGAATTTTTCCATAGCTTCCACTCAACAAAATGGATACACGCCGGGCAAGGCATCCAGCTCAGAATTAAGTCTTGAACTTGAAGAGAGAAAGAGAATTGATTTTGCCTCATCTTTTTCTGGTTTCACATTGGATCAGGATAATTTAGCAACCTGGCATGAAACTGGAAATGGGGAGGTGAAACTTTGGGATATATCAACTGACGGGGTAACTCAGAACCGGGCTACAATTAGAAGTCCTCATCGGGCTTACGATAGACCTACTTTCGGTTGCTCACTTGTTATGGATGGAGATTTTATAGGAATCGGATCTTATTACACATGGCGGAATAATCCGCATGATGGTCGTTTTTATGTTTATAATCTAAAAAATAATCAAAAAGTCAGTGAGTTTAACCCCAGTCCTAGAAGTGCCCAGTATTTTGGGATGCATGCCAGCAGAAGTGGTGACGTGGTTTGCGTAACCCAAGGTGGTGCAACTCATGCCAGCTGGCGTGTACCCGCATCTGTTACTTTTTATGCTAGGGACCATTTTAATCTCAGACAAATTAAACATTTTGAACATCCTGGTTCTGGGAGTCATGCTGGGGTGGTTGAATCAAAGGGAGATTATTTTGCATCTTATGTTTACGCGCCTCTTGATCGTCATTACAAATATTTTTTGTATCTCTGGAAGGTGCAAAGAGGTAATGATGGTTCGGTTATCGATGTGAATATTGTGGATTCCATTTCAACCAATGATTTAAATACCAATCCGATAAGAGGATCGATGTCCTTCGGCGAAAAAATGCTCTATGTAGGAAATGTTAAAAGTAATCCATCTGATGCATTTGTTGCTATGTATAAAATCAATGAGAAAGACCAGCTCGTGTATGCAGGGGAGATGAAACCTCAACTTAGTTCAGGCGAAAAAAGTTTTGGACATAGCGTTCAGGTAGTTGATGATTATCTCTTTGTGGGAGCACCTGAAGCCAAGACCGCAACTTCCGGCTCAGGTAAATTATTTACATTTAAAGTTAAACCTACGGGTGAATATCAGCAGATTAATGAATTTTCCCCAGATACTCTTAAACAAGGGGAGACTTTTGGGAAAAAGATTGAGGTAAGCTCTGATACAATGGTTGTAAGTGCAAGTAGTAAAGTAATTTACACTTACGAGTTAAAAAAAATCGAACAACCATTGTCACCTGTTGATTTAAATGAAGGACTTCTTGCCCATTTTCCGTTTGATGGGAACGCTCAAGATTATTCCGGAAATCATTTACATGGTCAAGTTTACGGGGCAAAATTGACGAAGGATCGATTTGGTGTAGAAAATAAAGCGTACCAATTCGACGGAGTTGACGACTATATTAAAGTCAACCACCATCAATCCTTGATTCAACTACCCTTAAGTTTGAGTTTGTGGCTGAATTCTGAAGGTAATCAAAAAGAGTCAGGGATCATTAGTAAATACCATGCAACCGCATGGAATGGTTGGCAGCTTATGGAGTTCGATGGTCAGCTTGTCCCATGGTATTTACGAAGTTACAGTCCTAAAAATGTAATTATTGGAAAGTATGGGGAGTCTAAAAATTTTGAAACAAGTTTTACTCAAAATACTTGGAACCATGTAGTATGTGTTTTTAGTAAGTCTGGTGGTGAGATTTATCTCAATAATAACTTGGCGGATAGCAAAGCCTGGACTGGGCAGCCCAGTGCTCCAACCTCACAATATCCTCTATATTTTGGTAAATACAGTGGGGTTTCGAATGGGTTTTTCCAAGGAAAAATTGACGATGTACGCATTTACAACCGTGCCTTAACTGAAGTTGAAATAGTAAGCCTATTTGAAACTGATTTTTCTGGTCGTGGAGCGCCGGATATGCCGGAGCCTGGAGAAGTGCCCGGAGGATTGGTAAATTACATATTGTTACTTGGTGAAGTGAATGGAAAAGTTCAAAAGGCGGAAAAAGAGCTAGCGGAGCTTATGAAGCAAGGGGAGGGTAAAGCACAAAAGATCCGGGATTTGGAAGTGGAGTTATCGAGATTGAACCAGGAGCTTGGCCGAGTGGAAGGGGAGCTCAAGAGTTGTGAAGAGGAAGGAGACCGCACGCGTGAGCAGATCAAGGAAGTGGAGAGACTGACACTTTCCCGCGAGCTTGAAATCATTGGGCTGGAAGGGCAGGTGGATGGAGTGCAGGCCCGTTTGGATGCCACCCATTGTGAGCATTTAAAAGTCGGGGAAAGGTTGGAGTTTTTAAAGGAGGAGATGTCCGGATACGCGGATAAGCTTAAAACAGCCCATACCCCGGGTTGGCACTATGTACCCGGTTACGGATGGTTGTGGACTTCACCCGAGCACTACCCTCAAGTGTACTCCAACGCCCGAAATGGGTGGTTGTATTACGAGCCTGGAACCTCTGAGCCCTGGTTATACTACGACTACACGCTGGAGCAATGGGAAGAGTGGTTTGTGGATCCAGCCCTTTTTTCGCTCAATAATTAGTGTAAATACAGAAGTAAGTAAAAAGTATAAAATTTAACAAAAAGAATTACTATGAAAAATATAATCAAAGATCGCCACAACTCCGTTATCGACTTGGCCAAAAGAGTTTTGGTGAAGGGATTTACCTACAGTCTGCTTGTCTCCGCAAGTCTCTGTACAGTGATCACGTCAAGTGCTCAAGTTCCGACGAGTTGGTCGAACCTCCAGCCATATAAATCTGGATCTTTGGTGCTTAACCAAAAGGGAAATACCTTTATAGCCCAACAAGATGTATCTTCAGGTATTGCATTATCGAACACCTCTTATTGGGCATCATTAGACGAAGCGGCCCCAACTTCTGTGCCAGGCGGGGCACCTTTTACGACCCCAGATACAAGTACGGTGCCTTTAAACACCCCGCTTGACCAAGGAGTTGGCTCTGCTCAGAAGCAGGCAGATCATGGCTCTGTGACTAAAATGCATCTTGGAGACACGGAGGTTGTGGTTGCATCGTCCACTCAAGACACATCTCTGTCCCATGCGTGCTGTGGGGGAGAGGATTTGCACAAAGAGGAACAGGACCGAGCCGGACCCCGTCCGGGTAACCCGGGCGGTTCCGGCTATGTGGATTATAAACTGGAGTGGGAAAAAGTAACTGTCCGGCTTGGGGTTCTGGAAGATGAAATTAAGAAAGAATTAGATAAGCAGGCAGAGCAGGATGTAAAAATCATCACCTTGGGCGAAGAAATAGCAAATCGGATGGCAGAGATCAGTAAGACAGAAGAAGATTTAGCCAAGTGCCAGACCATGGGAGCGAAGTTACTTGCCGGGTTGTCTTCGAAGCAGAAAGTCCTTGGGGGGTTGGATAACAATATTGCCCAGTTGGTTGCCAAGAGGCAAAACCTGGAGAATGAGATCCTCGAATGTAATCAGGAACTTGCTGAATTATCCTCGGAATATACCAAGCTTGAGGAGGAATATGCCCCCCTTGCCGCAAAAATTGCGGTCCCTCATGTAAAGGGCTGGCACTATGAAGCCGAGCAAGGATGGTTGTATGTGGAAGTCGGGTCCTATCCCTATGTGTTCTCAGAAAGACTTGATGCCTGGATGTATTACAAACAGGGAAGTCACTCACCCTGGGAATACTTTAACTACAATACCCAGTCCTGGGTTGCCTGGAGGTAATTTGAAAAGGAAGTAACCAGACAGATAGAAATATTATGACTATCTATAATGAAAGGCGATCACATCGGGTGCGATGTCTTGATCACAATCTTCTGGAAAGTATTTATCCACACAGTTTGGCTGATTTCAAGGTACACGGCAATGGTTCGCAAGGATTCCAGTTCTTCATCGGTGATTTCATTGTCGACAATAACCAACCGGCTCATGGCACTAAAAAGCTCATTTCTTTCCATCGACTGGGTAATCTCACGCAAAGATGCCGTCAGGTCTCTGAGTTGAAGTTCATTTACATCGATCGCAAAAGAAACTTCTTGGATACACCGGGCAATTTCCTCCGAAAGGCCGCAGGTGTCGATGAGGATATTCCGAATCACCCGCATTTCAGGAAGGCTGATTTTGGAATCAGCATTGGCAAGCCAGCAAAGGATTGCGGAATAAAGGCAAACCTTTTGCATTTCTGGCTTGCTTTGCGGCACGGCTATTTCTTTTTTCAGCAAGGCTTTGCGGAAAAGAAAATAGATCGGGTTATCAAAAAATTCATGAATAAAACGATCTCTACCCGACTGGTCCTTATCTGTTGGCCAAGCATTTTGAGCCTTAATGTTATCTTTAAAGAAAAAGAACTTCAGTTTGCGTAAAAAACTTTCAGCATTGTCGGCAAGGGCAGAATCGATCTCTTCGACAAAAGCCTTTTCTTCTGTGTTAATTCCTCCATCGGCCCGAATTACTTCGAGCATAGCGGTCCAAGCACTTTTTCGATGTTCAGTGAGGTAAACCTGTTCACTAAATTGTTCAGTTATGGTCAACTGTTCTGGTTTGCTTACCGGATAAGCCAGGTAAATCTTCAATTTCCTCCAATCTTCAAAAGTTATACCCGGTAAGCGAAGAATGATATTTTTAAGACAGGACAGTTCCTGCTCATTCAGTTCACCATCCACCCAAGCGGCGGCCGCAAGTGTTTTGCCAAGGGCGATATTAAATGCCGGGAACGAACTCTTTCTTTTGATCACGGGATCAGTCATCATTTCAACATGAAAGAATTTACCGGCAAGTAAAGTTTTAAAAGATTGAAGAAATGATTCTGTGCTATACAGATAGGCGATTAGGTTATATCACAGATAAATTTTATTGGATCTGTCCAGTTTTCTTTCGCATTAATGAAAATATTTTTTTCCATTTTTTTTTCTGTTCCATTGTGGAACTTTTTTTATTTGCTTCTGATCAAGAAAGATCAAACTCGTCGATTAGTAAAGAGTTCGAAAAATCTCTCTTTAATAATTTCATTGTTTCTAAAAATTCCAACATGCTAGATTCAAATAGATTTTTCTACAGTTTCCATATTCAGGGTTTTCCCTCTTTTGAGTCATTTAGGGCTGCCTACTACAAATATCTTCCTGCCTTGATCTCATTGAAGTTTCTACATTTACTACAAACCAATAAGCGAAGGGGAGATACTTACCCTCCAGGATCATTAATTTAGTGTGATTTTTTTAAAACTTACCCGTTCCGCCAAAACATTTTTTTCCCGCTTTGGGTGGCTGATTGCCGAGTTAATTTTTGTGTTCCTTGGTCTCTACGGAGCTTTTCTTTTGGAGCGTGCGAATGATGATAAGAATGATCTTATCCGCAAAAAGCAAATCCTGGAAGCTCTGGTCGACGAGTTTGTGGAGTATGAAAGTGATTTGATTGCAGCCAGCGAAAAGTTGGATGAAGGCTATGGTATTCCATTTTTTACCGCCTACAGCGGGGGTGAAAAACCTTTCCCTCAGCCCTTACCGTTTGGCCATGGTGGTGGACTGGGTGATCTAAATACCGGCATTTGGGAAGCCATGCTTCAAAGTGGAGGAATTGATGTATTGGAAGTGGAATTAATCCAAGAGGTTCAGCAATTCTTTAAAAAGTTTCAGGATATGCATTCGGTGTATGAACGCTTTGAGCGAATGGTTGAACTCATGATTATGCCCGAACTAGATCAGAATAATTCGTTTTTTTATCAGTCTGAAGGCCCAGAATTACGGGATAAATATAAATGGTATGTACACCAGCTTTTTACTATTGGTATGTCTTTGCGTGGTTTGAGTGAACAGGCAGGCTCCACCAAAGACCTTCTACAGGGTGAACTCCAAACAACCTTGGCCCTGCAACAACCGAAGCCCCCAAGTAAGTCGCAGAATATAAATGGGAGGAAAAGAACCCGACGCAAACTCTCGCAAGCCCCGAAAAAAGACCCTGTCGAGGATGAACAGCAGGAGGAAACTGTTGAAGAAAATACCAATGAGTTGTCAGATGCCGGGGCACCAACGGTTGCAAACCTCAGAAAGCATTGTCAGGCAGTGGCAGAATTTTTTGAACGCACCAAGGCAAGCTATGATCAAGCTCATGCCCTGCCATTTTTCAACGCTTACTCGGAGGGTACTCAACCCATACCCCTTGCCTTAACCGAAAATCTACTGGATGGAATCAGCCCAGAGCCCCTTTCCACATTTCTGGCCTCCGACGAGATTGAGGAAACACTCCCCCCTGAAGTATTGGATTCCTTGGATCAATTAATTGGGAAAATGAAGGAGACGGAAGGGTTGAGCCGGGAGTTTATCCGCCTTTCTGAGGCGGAAGTTTTTTCCTTAGAGGATGCCAATACTGCGTTTTTTTATGAGGGTAATGCCACGGAGTTAAAAGAGGAGTACAGGTGGTACCCCAATATACTTTATTCAATGGGCCTTGCCTTGGAAGGCTGCCAGATAGGGGCCGCTACTATTCTTGAAAAGTTGGTTGTGCTGGAGAGGGCAATTGGCGCGAAGCCCTTTCCTGCCCAGGCTTCTAGCGGTGAAGAAGTCACCGTACCTACTTCAGATAATAATGATTCCCATAGTACAGAAAATGAAAAGTAAATGAGTGAAACTTCATTACTGGTTTATGTATCTAGGGCTTTTGAAATGATGGTAAAATTTTAAAGTAGGGATTTGTATGAAAATGATTTCAGAAACGGTTGGTAAAGAGTTAAATACAAGTGGTATTGCTTATGTGCAGACATAACTTTTCTACATTTAATCTCTTTACTATATTCCATAAATCCGATGAGAAATTACAGCTGGGGCCTAGCTTTGTTTTACTTACCTGGAATAAATAAATACCAGTGTGCCTCATACCCAAAGCTGGTCCTACAAACCGGAAATGGGCTGGTTGTTGACGGATGCGAAAACTTTTCCTTTCATTTATCAGCATGGATAGGGGGATATAGCAAACAGGTGGCTCTATTTCAGTCAATTGAAGGATTAGCAGGGACCAGCGTTTTATGATTACCAGTTGTAACTGTGGGTATACCCCTCTTCCGTTGTTGATTAAGAAAGAGTTATTTGCTGCATAACATAAGCAGTTTACTACCTCCGTTAAACTTCAAAAGAGTTGTAGAATTCGTTTAGATTCCGTCCGTTCTTTGTTGCCCCGATTTGGAAATATCTTTTTCTATATTCTAACATTTTTATCAACTTTGCTTATTGTGTATCCCATTCTTATATTTCTACTGCTTTTCCTTAATTGGATTGTGTTGTCGGGTAAGTTTGATGCATTTCATTTGATCTTGGGGGTCATATCTTGCGGAGTGGTTACTTGGTTATCTCAAGATTTGCTTTATTCTGACCGAAGGAAAAAATTGGGTGAAAGACTTCGGGAAACCTGGTTCTTTATCAAGTACATCCCTTGGATTACCTGGGAAGTGGTAAAGGCAAACTTGCATGTCTTCAAATTGGCGATGACCAAAGAGGGCTATGAGGAAATTTCCCCACGGGTGGTGACCTTTAAGACCTACCTGCGGTCGGATTTTGCAAAATTTGTACTCGCCAATTCCATTACCTTAACTCCGGGTACCATTACCATGCTGATCAGGGGAAGTGAATTTCATGTTCATACCATGAGCCAATTTTTGGAGGATGACCTTCTTGAGGGAGCTATCGAGGAAAAAGTAGCCCAGGTCTTTGAACCCGAGGTCTTGAAGAAGAAATGACCCATTGGTTTGCTATTATTATGGGGGCCGCCCTGTTTACATTGATGATTCCGGTCATCTACCGGATTTGGGTGGGGCCGACATGTTTTGACCGCATTCTGGGGGTTAATGTAATTGGAACAAAGACCGCGGTCTTGCTTGTCATTATCGGTACTCTTTTTGAGCGGGTGGAAATGTTTGTGGACTTTGCGATTACCTATGCCTTGCTTAATTTTGTCGGGGCCATTGTAATTTCCAGATATTTAAACAGGACCATATCTCTCAAAGATATGGAGTCACGGGAAAAAGAAGGGGCGAGAAAGAGATGATGTCTTTTTCTTCACCATTTCAATGCCTAGCATCTGCCACAGTGGAAGCAGGAAGCAGTGAGGGTGGATTTCTGGTGCTGCAAGTCATTGGTGTCCTCCTCGGGGTTCTTGGGCTGATCTTCTTTTTAGGGGCAGCTGTGGGACTGGTTCGCTTTCCTGACTTTTACACTCGGCTGCATGCGGCAGGGAAAGGAGATACTTTATCCACAATGCTTATGCTTACTGGGTTTGCCTTGGTGACCATGGAGGATTTTTCTCTCAGCAGCTGGTTGCTCCTTATCAAAATCATGGCGGTGGTGTTTTTTATCTACCTGACGAGCCCTACCAGTTCCCATGCCTTGATGCGGGCCGCGTTTGAAGATGATGAAATGCCTATTACCGAGGATGATATAAAGAAAAGAAATAGACAGAAGGGTGGCAAGAAAAGCTGATGGGCCTGGAGTTATTTAATACCTTTATCTTACTCCTCTTAGTGGTGACTGCCTTGGCTGCGTTGCGGGTACGGGATTTGATTACGGCTGCTGCTGTTCTGGGGGTGTATAGTTTTTTGATGTGTCTACTCTGGGCCGAGATGGGAGCCGTGGATGTAGCGTTTACTGAAGCCACTGTCGGGGCGGGCATTAGCACAGTGGTGCTGGTGGCGACAATTTTTAACCTCAAGAGAAAATCCAACGACTGATGAAGTGGATAAGCTTGATACCCGTTGTGGGCGTAGGAGTGCTTCTTCTTTTTGCTGCTCAGGATTTCCCAGAGTGGGGAGACCCGCAGTCTCCTGCTTCACAGTCTCCTGTAGCCTCCCATTTTATCAACAATACCGGGGTGGATACGGAAGTGCCCAACATGGTGACTGCGGTGTTGGCTGACTATCGTGGGTTTGATACCATGTTTGAGACCGTGGTTGTCTTCATTGCGGGTATCGCGGTGCTGGCTATCCTTAAGGGTTCGGGAGGGAGACGACGGGGCACACGGCGTGCCTACGAGGTGGAGGCTGAGCCTGATATCATTGTCACTCATACTGTTCGTTTGATGGTGCCCGTTATTCAAATTTTTGCCTTTTATGTTCTTGCTCACGGGCATGTTAGCCCAGGCGGTGGTTTTCAGGGTGGGGTGGTAATGGGGGCAAGTTTTATCCTCGTAGCTTTGGCCTGGGACCTGGATCATGCCTTGGTCAGGATGTCCTTGCCCCGTTGCATGGCTATTGCGGCTGCGGGGATTATTATCTACGCGGGGATTGGTTTTCTTTCCATGTTTCTGGGTGGCGAATTTTTGGACTATGCGGAATTGGAAAAAGTACTTCCAGTATCCCGAGAAATGGCAAGGTATCATGCCATGTTGGGGGTAGAGATCGGGGTTGGGTTTACGGTAACCTCGATCATGTTTGCTCTCTATGCAAATCTGTCTACGGAGGGGCGCTTAAAAGGGGGGCTTTAGGCTAAGTATATCCCTTGCAGCCATATAAATACCATGTTTGAGGACGGTGCCATAATCAACGAGTTGCTCATCGAGCGGTTGAATTATATCATATATGTGGTGCTTCTATTAATCGGTCTGCATGCGATGATATCCAAGCAGAATTTGATTAAGAAGTTGATTGGTATGTCGATTTTTCAAACCGCAATTATATTGTTTTATGTATCGATCGCGGTAAAGGATAATGCCACCATTCCAATCTATAAAACCGAACATGACCCCCACGGTGATGCGGCCAAGGCTGCTGTCCTGGATTCAAATAGGAGTGGCGAGGAAACCAAGGCTTTCTATGCACCCGTAATGCTAAAGCCTGAGGAAACCCAGCAATACAGTAACCCGCTCCCTCATGTTTTAATGCTTACGGCAATTGTTGTCGGGGTGGCCACGCTGGGACTGGCTCTTGCTCTATGCCTTCGTATTCAACAGGGTTATGGTACCGTGGAGGAAGATGAACTGCTTGTAAAAATCGAAAGGTCAGACGCAAGGTACAGCCAATCCCCTTTGGCCAAAGCCAAGAATCGGAGAAGGACCCAGAGTCGTAACACCCGGAAGCCAAGAACTTCTGTTAAATCAACCAAATCAATCGGGAAATCTGCGAAATCTCTGGAAAGTCGAGATTCCACGAAGACCAAAAAAACGACTTCCAAATCCAATTTGTCTCAGCCTAAAAAAAAGCCAGCATCCACCTCCCGAAAGCCAAGATCTTCTTCCAGTAAGGTGGAGGGATCGAAACCGACCACCCCCAAAGCCCCTGCTAAGAAAGCATCCGAGAAAACCAGGGCCCCAAAAAAGAAGGGGGCAGAATAAATGGATAACGCAATTGCCTGGATTTTACTTTTCCCTCTGATCGGATCTATTGCTTGTGCCTTGCTTGGTATGGTGAACCGCAAGCTATGCTATCCCATATCTGTGTTATCAATGGTGGCAGCAACTTGGGCAAGTGTTGAGACTTTATTTCAAGCGGTTGCCTCTCCAACTGCTGAGGTGTCCTACATTTTTGGGGGTTGGGTATTGGATTTATTTCCGCGTGGTGTTGGTATCGAATTTAGGGCCGACTTGCTCGGTGCTTTAATTGCCTTGGTCGTTGTGGGTGTAGGTTTGATTGTTTCCATGTATGCAAAACTTCCAGTGGAAAAAGAGACCCCGAGAAAAGAAGCTCTCTATTATCCCTTATTTCTTCTTCAAATTACAGGCTTGGCCGGTATCGCCCTCACGGGAGATGCCTTTAACTTATATGTTCTTATTGAAGTGGCGGCCCTTACTGGATATGGCCTGATAGCGATTGGGAGCAACCGGGCAGCGGCTGCCACTTTTAATTACTTAATTTTGGGAACCATTGGGGCCTCTCTTTACTTACTTGGTGTTGGGTATGTTTACATCAAGACGGGTACTCTAAATATGGTTGGTATCCAAGAGGTTATTGCCACTAACGGCCTTCACGACTCCCCAACTATGCAGGTTGCTTTTGTATTAATTGGTCTGGGTATTTTGATAAAGATGGCCTTTTTCCCCTTTCATGCCTGGTTACCCAATGCCTACTCCAGTGCACCCACCACCACATCCTGCCTCTTGGCACCCTTGGTTACCAAGGTGATGATATATGTGATGATCCGGATGGTGCTCACCGTCTTTGGGGTAGAGTTTTCTTTTGAGTCCACACTGTGGTCGGAATTTATGCCCTGGCTTGTGGTCATTGCGATTGTATGTGCCGCGGTCATGGCCTTAGCCCAAAGAGAAATTAAGAAAATGCTCGCGTACTTAATTGTGGCTGAAGTGGGCTACATGGTGGGCGGAGTCTGGATCTACAATTACTATGGTTTCATTGGATCTATCTTTCATATCATCAGTGATGCCTGTATGACGCTTTGCTTGTTTCTTGCCACTGGCATTATACTTCGGGCATGTAAGACCACTCACTTCGATGGTCTGCGCGGCCTGTTTTCTAAAATGCCACTTACCATGATTGGGTTCTTTGTAGGAGGCTTTTCGATCATTGGCCTGCCTCCAACCTGTGGCTTTTTCAGCAAGTGGTACCTGATTACCGGAGGTATGGTTGCCGAACGGTGGGAGTACATGGTGGTACTGATGTTTTCCACAATGATTATGGTGGTTCTTTTTTTCCGCCTTATCGAGCGTATCCATCTTGCGGTAAGTGAAAGTGGTGAAGACCTGGGCAAAGGTCACGGGGACCTCGGATTAACCAAGGAACAAACCACGTTTGAGGAAGCCCCGCTATCGATGTTGATTCCCTTATTGTTGGCTGCTTCCATTGTCATGATTATTGGGATTTATAACCAGGAGGTGGTCGACCAAATTGAGCTGTTTCTGGCACCATTTAACCTCCCAAAGGGGACTGGGCACTAAGATGAGTGAAGCAGTTGTAATCGACTCCGTAACCCCAACCGTTGAATTACTGGCTCCTTGGGTAGTGGAAGACATTCGTCCCCTGATAGCCTTTTTGGTCCCTTGGCTTGGCATGATTGGTATTATGTGGGCTGGTGAGAAACGTCCCAACCTTCGAGAAACTTTTACTTTAGTTGCTGCGGTGATTCAATCCACGGTGGTGCTTTCAATGGTTCCAGTTATCTTGAATGGAGCGATTATAGAATGCCATGTATGGCAGATTTTCACCCATGTTCCCTTACTCCTTCGAGTGGATGGGCCCGGTATTCTTTTTGCCTGTGTAGCTTCCCTCTTATGGATCGCCACCACCGTCTATGCTATAGGATATATGCGTGGTTTACATGAGCACGCCCAAACCCGCTTCTACTCTTTTTTTGCTCTATCTCTTTCGGCAACCATGGGGGTAGCTTTTTCGGCCAACCTTTTAACGATCTATATCTTTTATGAAATGCTTTCGATTTCCACTTTCCCGTTGGTTACCCACATGCAGGATAAGAATGCAAGGACGGGGGGGCGTACTTATTTGGGCTACCTGCTTTTTACTTCTCTTTGCTTGCTCTTACCTGCTCTAAGTTGGTGTTACGTGTGGCTGGATGGCGGGAAGGTAACCATGGACTTTCTTACTGATACCGGGAAGATTGGCTTTTTTACCGAACCGACTCAAATTATACTACTCGTACTGTTTACCTTTGGTTTTGCAAAGGCAGGCTTGATGCCTTTTCACTCCTGGCTTCCCGGGGCGATGGTGGCTCCAACTCCGGTATCTGCTTTGTTACATGCCGTGGCGGTAGTTAAGGTTGGAGTCTTCTGTGTATATCGCGTATACACTGATGTTTTTGGCCCTGAAGTCTTGGCTAAAATGGACGGCGAGGACTGGATGATGCTGGTTGCTTGTGCCACGATCCTCATTTCTTCCCTGATTGCCTTGTCGCAGGATAACTTGAAACGCCGTCTCGCATTCTCCACCATTGGACAACTTGGATACATTGTACTGGGGGCCACTCTGGCCACAGAGCAGGGAAGTGGGGGGGCAGTGCTTCATATTGCCATGCACGCCTGTGGAAAAATAACCCTCTTTTTCTGTGCCGGTGCCATCTTTGTAGCAACAGGAAAAAAATATGTCAGTGAACTGCGTGGGTTGGGTCGAAAAATGCCGATCACAATGGGTGCCTTTTTGATTGGTGCTTTAAGTGTGATTGGTCTTCCACCCCTGGGCGGATTTATAAGTAAGTGGTATCTCGCTATGGGTGCTCTTGACCGAGATGCGGCTTGGGTGGTTGTGGTTCTTTTGGTGAGTTCGCTTTTAAATGTTTTCTATCTGTTACCTGTGGCAGTAACCGCTTTTTTCCGAAAAGATGAAACAGATAATGAACCGATTGGCATCAAGGAAGCACCATGGGCCTGCGTGGTTCCACTTGCCTTGACGGCGGTGGGTTGCTTTGTGCTTTTCTTTCTGAGTGATCCACTCTTACGCCTTGCTGGAATAAAGGATTAGACACAATATTTTAAGAATGAAGACTGCACCCAAACAAAAGAAAATAGAACCCAAGGATTGGCTTGATTTTCCTGCCAATCGGGCACGGTTACTCCGTTCTTTTTATTGGCTTTGTGGGCTGGTTGTATTGGTGGATATTGTCTTCAGCTTAGGCTGGCATAAGCATGCTATATTTAAGGAGGGTGAACCTTTACATACCCTGGAGACCTTGCCTGCTTTTTATGGACTTTTTGGCTTGGTTGCCTGTGTTGGGATTGTCTACTTATCGAAAATTATGCGTAATGCGAATGGTAAAAATGGGCTGATGCGCGAAGAGGAATATTGGGAAAGATAAGATGAATATTCTCGCTGCCAGTAGTTTAGAAATTGGGTTTCATCCGGCAATGCCCTTACTCCTAGGTGGTTTGCTTGCTGGAATCCTGAGGGGTCGGTATGCAGCAATGACCTTGGTTATAGCTCCAGTTTTTGGGCTTTGGTATGTGTATTCCCTTGAGATTGGAGCGGTGTCTCATCATTCTCTTTTTGGCTTTGAATTACTGGGTGTGGCCGTTGATCAACAGGCGAAGTTTTTTGGGTACCTCTTTCATGTGGCTGCCATCATTGCTGGAATTTATTCCTTCCATGTGCGAGACCCCTGGCAATTGTCGATGGGTTTATTATACGCGGCCAGTGCCGTGGGGGTGGCGTTTGCTGGGGATATGCTTTCCTTATTTTTATGGTGGGAGGGTTTAGCCATAACTTCCGTTTTTCAAATATGGGGGAGAAAGACAAAAGCGGCAGAGGAGGCTGGGTTTCGCTATCTTTTCTTCCATATATCTTCGGGTCTTCTTCTACTTGCAGGGATTATGTTTCGTTACCATGGAGAAGGTGCTTCGGCTTTGGCTATGGAACCTCTTACTGCAGCGTTGGAATCCGGAGATATTGGAGCCATTCTTATTCTCATAGCTGTGGGGATAAAGGCTGCATTTCCCGGATTACATACTTGGCTTAAGGATGGGTATGCGGAGGCGACGCCTACCGGACCAGTTTGGTTGTGTGCTTTTACCACCAAGTGCGCGGTATGTATGCTGGCCCGCTTGTTTCCAGGTGCTGAAGTGTTGATTGTGATCGGTGCAATCATGGCGGTATTTCCAGTCTTTTACGGGATGATGGAGAATGATTTGCGACGGGTGCTCTGTTATGGAAAGATTAACCAAATCGGGTTTATGGTGGTGGGTATTGGGATTGGTACCGACTTGGCCATTGACGGGGCGATAGCCCATGCTTTTAGCCATGTCCTGTATAAAGGCTTACTTTTTATGGGGATGGGAGCGGTTCTTTACCGGACAGGAGAGATACGGAGTTCCCACCTTGGTGGGCTTTATAAGTCCATGCCTTGGACGACTGCTTTTGGTATATTGGGTGCACTTGCTGTATCCTTTCCTTTGTTTTGCGGATTTGTAAGCAAGTCGGTGATTATTACAGAAGCCGCTCAAAATGGGCATATGGTGGTCTGGCTCTGCCTGCTTTTCGGAGCGGTTGGGGTGTTTTTGCAAGCTGGTGTAAAAATTCCCTTCTTTGCCTTTTTTGGAAAAGATGCTGGATTACGACCCAAAGAAGCACCTGCCAATATGCTTTGGGCAATGGGTTTTTCCTCATGTTTGTGCCTCTTTATTGGGTGTAATCCTGAATGGCTCTATTCTCTTTTGCCTCATGGCGCCGCCGGATATCATCCATATGATGCCACTCATGTAATTACCCAGTTACAGATTCTGTTTTTTGCAATTCTTGCCTTCTTTCTGCTTAGAAAATTTGAAAAATATCCCAAAGACTCGCCTTCAGTGAACTTGGATATTGATTGGGCCTACCGGAAATTTGGCCGCGGGTTTATGCTTGCGATGGGCTGGTTTTGGAATGGGTGCAATGACATCGCTCACCGCTTATTTGTCGGCGGCCTAGTTAAGAAAGTAAACAATTTCACCAAGGGTGGCCAAGTGCATGTTCTCAGTTTCTTAGCCGACCCGTTGCATGAGATTGGGCTCTTGGGGGATGGTGACAAGAAAATGGCCAGGCAACGCATTACTATCCGGGCACGATTAGGTCTTCATCCCATTGGATTGACTGCTCTTGTCGGCATGCTTTTTCTGCTGGGCTTCTTATTATTGGCTTAGAGTGCCGCCGGTTTTTCTTTCTTTTTTTTGATAAAAAGGAATCTGTGAAAACCTGATTGAGCCTTGCAACTCCATTCCTTGAGTGCTTGGTTACATAGGGTGATGGTTTTACAAAAAAGATTGTTTCAATGCGTAATTTTTGCTGCCTTTTTATTTTTACAGGCGGGTTGTAACTACATTGACAGCAATGCAGATTACATAACAGGCAGTAAAGTTTGGGAGAAAATAAAACTGGAGGCACCCACTTATGGATTGGAGCCAAGCTTTGTCTATGCAGTCTGTCATGCTGAGAGTAGCCTGAATGCAAATGCGGAGACATCAGTGGCCCGGGGCATGATGCAATTAACCGAGGCAGCCTGGTCAGATGTTACCAAACTGCATTACCGGCAAGCATTTGACTGGGAAACCAATGTGGAAGTGGGCATGCTCTATTTAAAAAGACTCAAAGGGATGCTTGGAAGCCAAGGCTTGTTTTCATACCCAAGGTTGGCAGCGAGCTACCGATATGGTTATGGGGCTTTGCGCAAAGAAAAATTTATGGTCAGCCGGTTAAAGACACCTATCAATCGAATTTACCGCAAGTTGTTTGCTGGCGAATTAGCTCCCGTAAAAACTCCTGGTGGTTAATTTCTAAAGGCTGGCTAATGGGTGCGAAGAGTAAAGTGAAGCGAAGAGAGAGGGGAGAGACTTTACTCGAACCGCCCCAAGCTTTTGAGTCTGAAATAAGTGCCTTCCTGGCCTGGGTGCAATTAGAGAAAGGGCTTTCTCCCAATACCGTTGAATCTTATGAGAAAGACTTGGTGCAGTGTGCGGTGAATCTGAAGGAACAGGGGGTAAGTAATTGGCAAAATGTAAGACTAGAGAATCTGTCTGGCTGGTTGTCGTCTCTTACGGCTGACGACTATGCCGCCTCGAGCTTATCCCGTAAACTATCGGCAGTTCGAATGCTTGCTAAGTTTTTAATGGGTGAGGGGAAATTGGATCAGGATTTTACTGAGCTGCTGGCAAACCCTAGAAAAGCCAGGCATTTGCCTGATTGTTTAAGCATTGAGGAAATGGAACGCTTTTTAGAAGCACCCGATTTAAATACGCCTACAGGCAAAAGAGACCGGGCACTGTTTGAACTCATGTATGGCAGTGGACTGCGGGTTTCTGAAATCTGCAGTTTACCGATGAACGCAATCGATACCGATGAGGGGTTTGCCCGAGTTTTTGGCAAAGGGTCAAAGGAAAGAGTTGTACCGGTGGGTAAACACGCAAGTGAAGCCATTCGTAATTATTTGCATGGGGGACGGCCTCACTTTGTGAAAGATGGAACCGGTGGAGAATTGTTTCTAAGCATGAGAGGAAAAGCGATATCGAGGAAAATGGTTTGGGTTTTGGTGAAAGAATATGCCCGAAGAGCTGGGATTGAAAAAAATGTCAGTCCCCATGGATTGAGGCATTCTTTTGCCACGCATTTATTGATGGGGGGGGCAGATGTCCGGTCGGTGCAGGAAATGCTTGGTCATGCAGATGTGGGGACCACTCAGATCTATACCCAGGTCGAGGTAGAGAGACTTCTTGATGAGCATGCCAACTTTCATCCATTGGCCAATTCTTAGAAAAAATATCGGCTATTTCCTAACGTGCGCAAAATTTGGTTGAAAGGATGGGCGAACAAGGATTCATAAAATGGTGTTGTGAAGGTTATGGTATATGTATCTCCCAAGGCTACTGTCTTGGATCCTCAAGGCGCCGCGGTTCAACAAGCGATGAAAAGTTTAGGACACGCATCGGTTGATGCCGTTCGGGTGGGCAAGACGGTTACTTTCGAAATCGATGCGGAAGATACCGCTGAGACGAGAGCCACGATTGACCAACTCTGCGATGGGCTGCTGAGCAACCCTGTCATTGAGGACTACCGTTACGAAATTGTCGAGGAGTGAAGATATTTCGCTACCTTGATCAAGCCGGTAGTATGGGCTTTGGTCGCTTTGACGAGCAGGGCCAAACCTTTATGATCATCCAAAAAGATGATGGTTCTTTTGAGGCAACCGATCAAAGAATTACTCCTTTTCAATTACTGACTCCCATTGACTTTCGTATTATCTACGCCATTGGGTTAAATTATCGGGCTCATGCAGAAGAGACTGGTGCTGCAATCCCTAAGCATCCGATGGTTTTTATGAAGGCACCCACGGCGGTACAAAACCCAGGTGACCCCATCGTACTGCCCCGCTTTTTACGGAGCGATAAGGTTGATTATGAAGGTGAACTGGGTGTGGTGATCGGAAGGCCTTGTAAGAATGTTTCCCCCGAAGAAGCTCTTTCCTATGTTCTAGGTTATACCTGTGTAAATGATGTGAGTGCCCGGGATTGGCAGAAGGAAAAGGGGGGTGGCCAATATTGCAGGGGCAAGAGTTTTGATACTTTTTGCCCGGTTGGCCCTTGTCTTGTAACCGCTGATGAGATTCCGGATCCTTCAAGGTTAACGGTTCGCTCCTTTGTAAATGAAGACAAAATGCAGGAGTCATCCCTTGGTGATTTGATCTTTGATGTGCCTACCTTAATTTCTTTCCTTAGTGGAAGCACTACTTTGCTACCCGGTACTCTTATTTTAACCGGTACTCCATCTGGTGTCGGTGAGGCCCGGGATCCCAAGCGTTTTTTATTACCCGGCGATGAAGTGACAGTCGAAGTGGATGGGGTGGGTATTCTTACCAACCCAGTGGTTGAAGAAATTTTTAAAGACGAGGAACCCCAAAAAGTGGAGAAAAAATCTTGAAAGTAGCGATTATACAATTCCCTGGTTCCAATTGCGATTGGGATGCAGAACATGCGGTAGACCAAGTGCTTGGTGTACCCGCCAAACGCATTTGGCATAAGGACTTATTGCCGGGGGAGACCGAAGCTGTGGTCGTACCCGGCGGATTTTCTTTTGGCGATTATTTAAGGTGTGGGGCCATTGCCCGATTTTCTCCGATTATGACCGACCTGAAAAATTTTGCCGCTAAAGGGGGTCAGGTATTGGGTATCTGTAATGGGTTTCAAATCCTCTGCGAGGCCGGTCTGCTCCCAGGTGCTCTTATCCGAAATGACTGCCTTGATTTTCGCTGCCTCAATCAATCCCTCAAGGTTGAAGATTCCAATGATCGGTTTAATTGCTCGAAAATAGGAGACTTGATTTCACTACCCATTGCCCATGGAGAGGGTAATTACCGGGTGAAAGATTCCACCCTGAAAGAAATTGAAGCCAACAATCAGGTCCTATTACGCTATGAAGGTAACCCAAATGGATCAATCCATGATATTGCCGGTATTCGCAATCGAGACGGAAATGTTTTTGGCATGATGCCTCATCCTGAACGAGCGATTGAAGCACATCATCCCTGTCTCGATGGTATTCCTGTTTTACAATCTTTTCTTGAACCCCTCCAATGGGCTCGTCCAGTCGAGCTTGTATCTTCATGACGGACTCATCGATGACCTCCTTGCCGCCAAATCCCGACCCTTGCCTGAATGTCGAGATTACTCCAGAACTTGTTGCTCAGCACGGACTTCTTCCCGAAGAGTATGAAAATATTCTGCAAATTTTAGGGCGCGTTCCAAACCTGACTGAATTGGGAATCTTTTCTGTGATGTGGTCTGAGCATTGTGCTTATAAAAATACCCGGAAATTACTCAAGCTTTTCCCAACTGAGAAAAAAGACAAAGACTCGATTGGCCAGGTTCTTGTAAAAGCCGGAGAAGAAAACGCCGGTGTCATTGACATCGGAGACGGGTGGGGCGTTGCCTTCAAGATAGAATCTCATAACCATCCCAGTGCGATCGAACCATTTGAAGGTGCAGCAACTGGGGTAGGTGGGATTGTCCGAGATATTTTTACCATGGGTGCACGCCCTATTCTTTTAACTAACTCTCTACGATTTGGGGATATTGAGAATCCTCAGGTGAAGCGTTTGTTTCGTGGAGTTGTGAGTGGAATTTCTAACTATGGCAACTGTCTGGGTATACCCAATATGGGCGGTGATATTTACTTTGATTCCTGTTATGAAGGGAATCCTTTGGTCAATGCACTATGTGCGGGTATTCTCCGCCATGAAGAAATTCAGAAAGGTGCTGCCACAGGGGTGGGGAATCCTGTTTATTATGTAGGGCCTGGCACCGGTCGTGATGGACTGGGCGGTGCAAGCTTTGCCTCCCGGGAGTTAACTGAGGAAAGTGCGGCAGACCGACCCGCTGTGCAAAAGGGTGACCCTTTTATGGAGAAGCTATTGCTTGAAGCCTGCTTGGAAATGATGGCAATTCCTGGCCTTGTTGTTGGGATCCAGGACATGGGTGCTGCCGGCCTTACCTGTTCCACCTGTGAAACTGCATCTCGTGGAGATTCGGGTATTGAAATTGATTTGGATCTGGTTCCCCAGCGGGAAACGGGCATGAATTCCTATGAAATTATGCTTTCTGAGAGCCAGGAAAGAATGTTGGTTATTGTAAACCGTGGCCGCGAACGCGAGCTTGAAGAAGTCTTTGAGAAATGGGACTTGCACGCGGCCAGAATTGGAGAGGTCAAGGAAGGAGATCGTATGGTTGTTCGCCAAAAGGGTGTGGTGGTGGCGGACTTACCTGCGAAATCCTTGACCGATGAAGCCCCTATCTATGACCAGCCATCCAGTGAGCCTGCTCATGTCGCGATAGCCCGTAACTGGACCGCTGATTCCATCGCTTCATTACCTGCAAATGAGGTAACCTCTGCGTTGGAGAAGTTATTGGCTCACCCCACCATCGCATCCAAGCGGTGGGTGTGGAAGCAGTATGATCACATGGTTATGTCCGGATGTACCGTTGAGCCTGGTAGTGATGCGGGTGTGGTTCGTCTTAGTATTGCCGGTTTGGATAAGTACCTGGCGATTGCCAATGATTGTAACAACCGGTTCTGCTACCTGGACCCATACAAGGGTGCCTTGATTGCCTTTGTGGAGTGCATGCGGAACTTGGCATGTTCCGGAGCCAAAGCTTTGGCCGTAACCGATAACTTGAACTTTGGAAACCCCAATAAACCAGAAGCCTATTACATGCTTAAAGAATGCGTAAAAGGTTTGGCTGATGCGTGTGCCCATTTTGATGTGCCGGTTGTGGGAGGAAATGTAAGCCTCTACAATGAACATGGTGACGGATCCATAGATCCAACTCCGGTGGTCTCCATGGTCGGGCTTATCGACCACGCTGAGCATATCACCAGGTCATCTCTTTCCCGTGCGGGTCAGTCAATTATTCTTCTCGGTGATTTGCCGCACGAATTGGGAGGCAGTTATTTTCTTCAGACCCAGTATGGGCTCAAGGAGGGCGTGGTACCAGATGTTGATTTGGGAGCAGAAGCCAAACTGCAGAATTTCCTGATATCTAAAATTGAAACTGGATCAATTGCTTGTGCTCACGACCTTGCTGAAGGAGGTCTTTTAGTAGCTCTTGTAGAAATGCTTTTTGGAGAATCTCCTTTGGGTGCCAATGTAACCATTCCAAGCTTAGGTTCCTCTTCCCGTCTGGATGCCTTACTTTTTGGGGAAAGCCAGGGTCGTGTTATTATTGGAGTGTCTCCTGAAAAGGTGGACTTGATACTGAATGCGGCTCAGAGCGAAGGAGTGCCAGCCCAAGTTATTGGGCAAAGCACCGAGGGCCCGGAGTTTTCATTGACGGTCAATGATCAGGAAATTGTACGCTCTGACATTTCAAAGTTGCAGAAGATTTGGGAAGATGCGATTCCTTCCCACATGCAAGCTGTCTAACGAACGAAAATGAGTGACGAAATCGGACACCACTGCGGGATTGCTCTCGTACGGTTAAAAAAGCCATTAGCTTACTATGCTGAAAAGTATGGAAGTTCGCTTTGGGGATTTAATCAATTATTCCTGCTTATGGAAAAGCAGCATAATCGTGGACAAGATGGTGCCGGGATTGGTTCGATGAAGCTGAACATGCCCGCGGGCGAAGCTTTCATGTTTCGGGAGCGGAGCACGAGCAGTAAAGCCTTGGCTAAGATTTTTGGTGGCCAGCACCGGCAGTTTGATAAATTAATTAAGCGTGGCAAAGCTTTCCCGGAATTTCCCGAGACCGTAAAAGAGCACTTTGATTACGGGGGTGAGATTCTGCTTGGTCACTTACGATATGGTACATCTGGTGCCTATGGTTCCACCACTTGTCATCCTTATTTCCGCAAGAGTAATTGGCCAAATAAGAATCTTATGGTCGCGGGAAATTTCAACCTTACCAATGTGGAGGAACTCAACCAGAAGATTGTAGAGCGTGGCCAACATCCTGTTTTTGACACCGACACCCAAGCTATTTTGGAAGAGACCGGCTATCACTTGGATGCCAGCAATGACGAATTGGGGATGGCTGCTCAAAAAGAAGGTATTTCGGGCGACCAATATTCCTCATGGGTTGGACAACGAATAAAACTACCTGAGATTTTTCGAAAAGCTGCCGCCCATTGGGATGGTGGTTATGCCTTGGCTGGTATCATTGGTAATGGAGATGCTTTTGCTATGCGAGACCCACTTGGGATTCGGCCGGGTTTTTATTTTGAAGACGATGAAGTGGTCGCCGTAGCCTCTGAGCGTGCCCCTCTGATGACTGTCTTTGATAAGGAAGCCAGGGAAATAGAGGAAATAAAACCTGGTACCATCATTGTTGTTCGTGCCAAGGGTACGGTCGAGATTGAACGATTTGCAGCCGATCCAGCTCGGCAGGCAGGGTGCTCTTTTGAGCGTATTTATTTTTCCCGGGGTAATGACCCCGACATTTATGCCGAGCGCAAGACATTGGGTGCACTTTTGGTTCCTCAAGTCCTTGAGGTTGTGGGAAAAGATTTTTCCAACAGCGTTTTTAGTTATGTCCCTAATACCGCGGATAGTGCGTATTATGGTTTTATGGAGCAGTTACGCTTGGTTCGCCGGGCTGAAGTGCAGCAGCAATTAATTGATGCAAAAAATAACGGTAATCTCACCGATGAATTAATCAATGAGCTTGTGATGGATAACTGGCCAAAGGGGGAGAAAATTGCCAATAAAGACATCAAGCTTCGAACCTTTATTTCTCAGGAATCTGGTCGAAATCAATTAGTTTCCCATGTCTATGACATTACTTACGGGGTTGTACGTGAGCAGAAGGATGCGTTGGTCTGCATTGATGATTCTATCGTGCGGGGCACAACCCTAAAGAAAAGTATCCTGCAGATTTTGGGTCGCTCTAAGCCTAGAAAACTTTTAATCGCCTCCACTGCTCCTCAAATCCGTTATCCTGACTGCTATGGTATTGATATGTCGGAGCTCGGGAAGTTTATCGCTTTCCAGGCAGCTGTATCCCTGATCAAGGAAAGGGGATATGATGGCTTACTTGATGACGTGGCAGCAAATTGTAGAGAAGCGTTAAAGGAAACCAAGCCGTGCCTGGTCAACCATGTAAAGCGTGTGTACGAAAATTTTAAGGTTTCCGAAATTTCTGCGAAAGTTGCAGAACTTGTGAAACCAAAATGTTTGGATGGGGTTACAGATGTAAAAATTGTCTTTCAGGGAATAGAAAACTTACATGAAGCTTTACCTGACCACCCAGGTGACTGGTATTTTACAGGTGATTATCCAACTCCAGGTGGGTATCGTGTAGTGCACAAGGCCTTTCTGAATTTTTACGAAGATAAAGAAGGCCGGAGTTACTGAGAAGGCTCATAAGTCTCCCATTTTATTTGGGTTCATTTTAGTACAAAAAAAGTGAGAAAAATCCTTTGACATCCTACCGAGGTATTCCGTTATATCTTAAGGCGGATGGACACTAATTATCAAACCCTCGTGCTCAACCGCCTTTGGCAAGCGGTCAACGTCGTGGGGGTAGAGCGGGCCTTTAGTCTGCTTTCCCTCGATCACGCTCAGGTGATTTATGCAGAAGATGGGAGTTTCCGGGTTTTCGATGGCCCGTCTTGGTTTGAGCATTGTAAAGAGTTGGATTCTCAGGTTGGGAATCGTGTGGTGCGTACTATTAATCAACAAGTCATTGTCCCTACGGTTTTAATTTTGCGATCCTATGACCGGATGTTGATGCAAGAGATGAAGTTTAATCGGCAAAACTTGCTAGAGAGAGATGATTATAGTTGCCAGTATTGTGGGAAAAAGTTGCCAATTAAAGATTTGAATATGGACCATGTCATTCCCCGAGACCGGGGAGGAGGAACCTCTTGGGAAAATGTGGTCATTTCTTGCATTCGTTGTAATAGTAAGAAAAGTAACCGTCTGCCTAAAGAGGCGGGCATGCGATTGCTCAAAGAACCGAAGCGTCCATCCCAGCGTCCTTTTATGTCTTCATTGATGGGTAAGCCCATGGAGGAGACCTGGTCTCACTTTATCCAAAGAAAACAATAAGTCGTTTTCCTTTCTCGCATTCCTGCTAAGTCCCGATAATTTGCATGGTGTGGATTCCAAAATAACCCATCAAAATTCTGACCGCCGTGCATTGGATGTACTTTACCGCATCAGTGCTTTGTCGAGCAAAGAAAGCAACCCACTTGTTTCCTTGAGGTAATATTCTGGATGAAGTGATGGGCGTATTTGGGGCGAGTTCTGCCTCCATTTGTATGCTTAATGCAGACTCCGATAAGTTACTTATCGAAGTGGAAAAAGGGCTGTCTAAGGAAAGTAAGGGGTTTGAACTCCCCATGGGGGTAGGCATTACCGGTTGGGTAGCGATGTACGGAGAACCTTTCCTGTCTGGTGATGTGACCAAGGAGGAAAAATATTTTTGTCTCGATGAACGAATAAAGTCTGAAATGGCTGCTCCTCTAACTGAAGGAGAAAGAACAGTGGGTGCATTGAATGTTGATTCAATGACCTTAGAGGCTTTTGACGAGGATGACCTCAGGCTCCTGGTACTGATGGCCAAAGAAGCCAGTCGGGTATTGGGTAATATGTGGATGATCCAACAATTGCGTCGCAAAGCCGATCAGTTGCAAACTTTGGTGCTCGTGGGTCAAGATATGGCTGGCACTCGAAAAGTGGACGGGGTGCTGGAATCGATCACCCGGGAAGCACTGCTTCTATTGAACTGCCGTTTATCTGCATTTTTTCTTTACGATGCAGACAACGATTACCTACGTTTGCAATCTTTGCAAAACGAACAGGGTCTGGTTCCATATGAAGAAAACCTAAAGCCAGCGGATAGCATTTTGGGAACTTCCCTTCGGGGTCACCGTCAGGTGCAAACCCGGGATTTATTGCGTACCGAAGAGCATCACTTTGTTTCACTTATCAGGCAGGAGAATTTACATTCAATGCTGGTGACGCCAGTTGTTTACGAAGATGAGCCGATTGGCTTACTCAGTCTCTATGTGGACCGTAAACACCGCTTCAATGATGACGAGCGATTAATTGTACGGGCTCTTGCAGACTTGGGTGCAATTGCAGTGCAAAATGCTCGCTTGTATGGCCGGGTATTTTCTACAGAGGAGAGTATGAGGAAAAGTGAGCGCCTGACGACCTTGGGTACCTTGGCTGCAGAAATTGCTCATGAAATCCGTAACCCTCTGATGGTGGTACGGTTACTTTTTGATTCCCTCGAACTTGATCATAATTCTGATGAAAGTAAAAATAAGGATATTTCTATTATTCGTGAAAAACTTAACCACCTGGATCAGATAGCCGGCCGTATCCTGGATTTTGGCAAAAGCCGGGAATCATTCCGTAGAAATTATTCTTTGCAGGAAATCTTGAAAGATGCATCCCTTTTGGTACGCTTGAAGCTAGAGCAGTCCCAAGTTAGTCTTTCGGTAAATCAAGCGGAATCCAACCTGATGGTCTTTGTTGATAAGGGACAAATTCAACAGGCCCTGCTAAATCTAATTCTCAATGCGTTGGGTGCGATGCCAAATGGCGGGGGCTTGAGAATTGAGTCTTCTGTAAATTCTGATAACCGGGCAGAGGTATTAGTGAGCGATACCGGGACAGGGATTCCTGAGGATTTGAGAGCTCAGATATTCGATTCCTTTTTAACGGCTCGGACCGATGGTACCGGTCTCGGACTTACGATATCAAAGCGAATACTGCGTAGCCACGATGGGGATCTTGAACTGGTGAAGTCCGATGAATTAGGCACCGTTTTTAAACTTACCCTGCCGATCTCTTAGGGAAAAGCCCAAAACCTGTAAGGAAAGGTGAAAAGTTTTGTTTTTTACACCTCGTGGTAAAATTTCCCTTTATGCAGGGCGGTGCTTAGGTCTTCCCTCAGTTCCAAAAAGCGGGACGGAGAAAACGGTTCTTTGGTTTGTAAGGGTTCAATGTTGAAAATGTCTGTGGCGATACCTTGTTCGGTGGCAATCCTCGCAAATTGAATACTGAACCCGCATTTGGAAATAGTTTTGGCTATTAGATGGAGTAAGCCAACTTGGTCAGGTGCCCGGACCTCAACAATTGTACGGTTGAGGGAAACATCGCGGTAAACATCCACTTGGGAGGGTATTTTCTCTCCTAATTTATCTTCGCTGGAAAACCGGCGGGTACGATCTGTTTTCTTTCGTTTTTCTGAAATTAATTTATCGGGCGAAGCCTGATCATTGAGGAAAGAACGAATGGAGGTTTCGCAATGCTCACGCATTTTTATATCGTCCACAACCCCACCATTTTTATCCTCCACATAGAAAACATCAATTGCCAGACCATCCTTTCGGGTAACGGCACGGGCACCCAGAATGTTTAGACCAGCGATCGAAAAAGCCCCGGTTAATTTTTCAAACAAACTATTACGGTCTCGGGTTACGATATCAACCACGGTGAGGGAGCGACGAAGGTCATTTCTCCAATTAATCACAGGTACAGGAGCTGCAGTTCCACTAGCAAGGTAGCGGTGGATCATATCCACATGTAAACTTACTTCTTCTTTACCGGTGTGGGAAAAGTATCGAATCGGGACCTTTTCCAGGTGTTCAAGGACTTCCTCTTTGGATACCCCTTCAACCTTAAGGTTTTTGTAGGCATCCTTCAGGGTATTCGGGTCTTTGCGGGCTCGTTTTCCTTCAAGAACTGACAAGGTGTTGGTGAAGAGTTGCGTATGGAGTTCTTCTTTGTGCGAATTCCAAAGGTCGGGTGCCGTAGCGTTGGCATCGCAAAAAGTATGCACATATAAAAAGCGCAGGCGTTGCTCTCCTTCCACGAATTGGGCAAACGAATCAATAACCTCAGGATCTTCGAGGTCAAATTTGTTGGCATAACGTACCATTTCCAAATGGTTACGAATCACAAATAAAATACGGTCCCGCATCTCATCAGATACACCAAGCCTGTCCATCATACTAACCGCAATTTCCACACCCCGTTCACAATGTCCTTTCGGTCCTTGGTCTTTGCCAAGATCATGAAGAAATAAAATCAAGTAGAGTAAGCCAGGCACTTCATTTTTTCGCAGGGCTTCCAAATAGTGCTTGGATCCCTTTTTCTTCCCCTGAAAAATTTTGTCAAGAGTCGTGATACAATGAAGAACATGGATGTCCGCGGTAAAGCGGTGGTAGAGGTCATGCTGTACTTTGCAGGTAAGTCTCCCGAATTCGGGAACAAATCGCCCCAGGACTCCGAGCTCATGCATTTCGCAAAGGGTTGGGCTTACATTGCCGATCTCTTGGAGAATGGAGCGAAAGGCTACATTTGCCGAAGGCGAATTAATCAGGGCCGAGTCAATTAAGGCCAGCCGGTTTCGTACCAAGGATCGAAGGTCAGGTGCTAGCTTGGCTGAAAGACGCTGCGAGTGCCGAAATAGCCGAATTAAGCGCTCCGGATCTTCATCAAAAATTTGCAGATTTGGGCTGCTAAGTTCTTCCCCATTGAGGTCAAACCCATCTACCTTTTGAAGGGGAGGGGATTGATAAGCTTGAATAACTTTTTTGAAACTGATCGAAGAGGTGGAGCCTGTGGTTGCATGAACAAGGCGTTGTTCCAGGATACCTGATAACTGATTAATGGTTCGGGCACGGGAGTAGTAATCGCCCATAAAAAGCTCGACCCTGCGGAAAATATCATCCTCATCATACCCAAGGCCCAGGGCAACTTCGGGTTGCTTTTCAAGATGTAAAATATCTACCGGCCGCTTACTTTTAAAATGCAGTTCGTTCCGAACCCGCAAAAGAAAGGAATAGGCTTCTTCAAAAGACTGGGCTTCTTCTTGGGTAAGAAACTTTTTTTTGATAAGCCCGGGTAGCCCATATTTTTCAAACTTTGCCTTGGTCATCCACAGAATTCCTTGGTAGTCGCGCAATCCACCCACACCGTTTTTTACATCTGGGGCTTGTAGAAAAACGGTGCTCCCTTTATCAAGCCTTCTCTGTTCTTGATGGGCGAGGACTTCTTTAAGGTATTGAGCGGGATTATTTTTTCGGCAAAACTTATGGAATTTATCGGTGAATTTTTCCGCAATCTTTCGGTCTCCGCAAAGATAACGAGCGTCAAGCATGGAGTTCTTATTTCTTATATCCTTTTGAGATTCGATGAGTGCTTCTTTGATCTCCCGGGACGCATGACCTACTTTCATCCCCGTATCCCACAAGGGATATAGGATTTCCCGGGTCATGGTTTCCTTTAAGTCGTCCAAGGATTTACCCATCGCTGTTTTGGGGTATAGAAACATGAGGTCGATATCACTGTGAGGGCTCAATTCACCCCGGCCATATCCACCAGTCGCAAGAAGACACATGGGCTTGATTTTCGCCATGCTTTGCTTGGCCACATCCATGGCATAGGCAAACAGATTTTGGATCAATACATCAACAATGACCGATCTGGCCCGGGTGAGGCGCAAGCCGGAATCCCCTTTTTGGTGATACCGGTGGAGCATTTCTTTTTCAAGACGCATGAACTCTTTTATCTGCTCAATTCTTTCTTGATCGGATTGGCCAGAATGAAAAGTCAGTCTTAGTTCGGCATGTTGCCTTGTTCTTCTAAATAGCGGGTCGTCCTCCATATCACATTAGGTTTAAATTTCTTATGATTTCTTACAGAAGGGTGCGAGATAAAACATCTCGCTTTGGAATTGCTCAGCAAAATAGAGTGATGTATAAGCATACATAATGTATACAAATCATTCTCTTTTACGATGGAGGCATGTCCTTTTGGTTTGGGTGTGTGCTGCTGGTCTTTTAGGAGCCGAGCCTTTTCTCGCTCCGAATGATCCATTCCTTCGCCATGAAATCCGCCTGCTTGGAGATGAAGGGGGGTTGAACAGTTTACAGAATACTTGGCCTCTGGATTTGGGTGGTTTGCATGCCATGCGTTCAGATTCCGAACATTCCTATCACATTCGGCTTCTTGATCAGCGTCTTTCTCAAGAGGGTAACTCTGGGTGGTCTCCCGTATCTGCAACCATTGGGTTGGCAGATGAGCGTGTCACCGCTCGTGGATTTGGCCCAGAACCCCGTTCCAGTTTTGCTACCAATGCTTCGGTTTCCTGGATGAATGATCGTTTCGCGGCGAAATTATCGCTGAATGCATTTTACGGAATGCCCCGTGACTGGAAAGGCCGAAAAGATGAAGGTTTTGCTTTGGATGGTTCCTACATCGCTGCCCGTTTGGGCAATTGGTCTGCCAGTTTTGGACAACAGGAACGCTGGTGGGGCCCAGGTTGGGATGGTAGCTTGATTTTATCCACCAATGCCCGTCCCATTCCTGCCATATCCATCGACCGCCGTGTGTCCGAGCCCTTTGAGACCAAGTGGTTATCCTGGATCGGCCCCTGGAGCTTTCATTCCTTTATTGGGCAAATGGAAGACGAGCGGGACCCCGCAATCGATTACCCTAATCATTTTTTGTGGGGTATGAGAGGAGAAGTCGCACCAACCATTTTGGATGGTTTAGAAATTGGGTTTTTTCGAACTCTTCAATTAGGGGGAGATGGACGAGATGTTCGCTTCAAAAGTTTTATAGATGCTTTTCTTTCTCAGGATAATTACGGTGCCAATACTGGACTTACTGATCGATCCAAGGAGCCAGGTAATCAGTTAGCCGGTATTGATTTGCGATGGAAGGTGCTCGACGCCCCTATTGCTCTGTATGGCCAAGTTGCCGGTGAAGATGAGGATAAATTTTTGCCCAATTCCTTAATGTTTCAATATGGGTTAGAAGGTTGGACAAAGTTAAATGATTCTACCCTAAGGATTTTCGCTGAATATGCCGACCTTACCTCTCATTGGTGGACAGGGGATCCCCGTACGAGAAATATTACTTACGGGCACCATATTTACAAAGAAGGCTATCGGTATCGCGGTCGCCCTGTTGGGCATTGGGCTGATCAGGACTCTCAAATCCTTAGCATCGGTGGCTTGCTTGTAAATGATGAGGGTACAGGGTGGGGGAGTACAATTCGACTTGGTGAGTTGAATGCTGGACCACTACGCAATGCTCCTCCTCACCAGGGAAGTTTGGGGAATAGTTCGGTCTCGAATGAGGTTACAACAGAATATTTTTCTCTGGATGTTTTCAATGCCCGGCAATACCCAGAATATGGACTTTCGGTTTACACTTCGATCGGTTGGGAATCACTTGATGTGATTGGAGGAGTAAAGATGATGGGCTTTCAGCTTTCTTATCCGTGACCCGCACCTTTTAACTTTCAGTTTTACTTAAATTTATGAAAAAAATTACTTTAGCATTTCTATTCTTTTTATTGCAGACGCAAAGTGGGCTCTTTGCTCAATTGGATCCATCGTTGATGTCTAAGCTTTCACAGCTTAGCCCTCAACAGCGTCAACAACTCATGACTCAAAAATCCATTGGGGGAACTCAACCTGGGGGACTTGCTCCCACAACAGATCTTAAGACTCGTGCCTTGGAAGTGGAAACACCGGATGAAGAATCTTTTGAATCCCGTTCCAACTTTTTAAAGGATTTGGCTGAGATGGAAGCTATGGTCTCAAAGGATATAGAAAAGTTTGAAAAAGAAAGGGAAAACAAGGAGTCTTTTTTTGAAAATGAGAGTGCTTTGTCTGAAAGTAAGGTCACTTCTCCAAAAAATCAAAGCAAGTCCAGCGCAAGGAAATCGAAAAAAGAGCGGATGAGTTTGGCAACTCCACAGTCGACTCGATCAAGCCTTTTGGCTATGACTTATTTGCTTCAGACCCAAGTACTTTTGCACCTGGAAATGAAGTGCCTATTCCTTCAGACTATCGTATCGGTCCCGGCGATGTCGTCGAAATTCAACTTTTCGGTCAACGAAATGAATCTTACAGCTTGGGTATATCCCGAGAAGGTATGATTCGCTTTCCTGGGATCGGCCCGATCAATGCTTTCGAGAAGGGCACAAGCTTTATTGACCTAAAAAATCATTTGACGGGAAAAGGTTCGTGAACAACTTGGGGAGGGCGTCCAAAGCTCTATAACCCTAGGTGCTTTTCGTAGTATTCGCATTTTTCTTCTTGGTGAAGTGCGTAAGCAGGGAGCCTACACCGTCAGTGCACTTTCAACTACCATCAATGCTCTACTTAGTTGCGGGGGTATTAAAGAGTCTGGAAGTCTACGCAATATACAGCTCAAAAGAGCTGGGAAGACGATAGCGACACTGGACTTGTATGACCTTCTTATGAAGGGTGACACCAGTGCCGATCAACCGTTGCAGCCTGGAGATGTAATCTTTGTCCCGGTGATCGAAAAACAGATTACAATGAGCGGAGCCGTTCACCGTCCAGCGAAATATGAAATCATGGGAAATGAAACTCTTAAATCCGTAATTGATTTAGCTGGTGGTGCTCGCGATCGATCGGTTTTGGATATCATTCGGCTTGAGCGAATGGATTTAAATTTTCGCCTTGCGGTTAAAAACCTAAACTTTTCGGAGGATGCGTCTTTTACCGTTAAGGAGGGAGATCAAATTTCCTTGGGCTTTGCTGGAAACGCCATCAGAAACAGTGTGTCTATCACTTGGGGCTGCGGAAAATATTGGAGATTATGAATGGAAAAGCGGATTGGTTCTTCAGGATATTATCAATGATCCCCTTCGATTTATTGCCCAATGCAGACTTTGCTTATGGATTGATTCGTCGAAGAAAGCAAATGGAGATATTCATTGCCTCAGTTTTGTTCCCTCTGACTTGTTTATTTCCGGGAAAGAGCAAAGAGGTTTCTCTGGAAAAACAGGATCTAAGTCTATTTTTTTGCCCGAGATTCACGGGAAGAATTACTTGAGGGGCTCATCAGGACCTGCGAAAGCAAAGTAATGCTCGGGAAGTATTCTCGAATTGGTTCGCATTTCGGGCTCTGTTCACTACCCGGAGAGTACCCCTTCACTGATTCAATGACTTTGACAGATTTGTTTCGGGCTGCAGGTGGACCAAGAGACTCGGCTTACATGCTTGATGCAGAAGTTACCCGAATCGGTCTGGATCAAGATAAACACTGCACTAGTTGAGCATATCAGGCTATCTTCTAAAACACTTGTCAGACTCAAACTCGGTCCTACTTAGTTTTAATTAAAACCCTACGATGCAGTTTCGATCAAACCTATACCCTTGTGGAAAGAAGGCGAGAGTGTTGAGATATCATGGGAGAAGTTAAATTTCCTGGGTTCTACTCAATAAAAATGGGAGAAACTCTTTATGATGTCATACAAAGAGCGGGTGGGCTTAACCAGATCGTGCTTTTCCTGAGGGGGCGATTTTTTCCCGTGAAAACCTCAGGGAAAAAGAAGACGAACAACGAGAACGACTTATCGCACAACTAGAGTCTGATCTGGCAACTGCAACCCTTGCGGCTCAGGATAGTGAAGATGTTGCACAAGCTCAAGTCGCTGCTCAGTGCCATGCTTGTCGCGTTTACAAAGTACAGAGTCACAGGGTCGGCTCGTGATTGATTTAGGCAAAATAATTCAAAGCTGGTGAGCAGTCCAAATTAATGGTTAAGGCTGGAGATCAACTTTTTATACCTGAGATTCCTTATGCTGTGAGTGTGTCAGGCGAAGTTCAATTTCCCACATCCCATTTACACGAAGAAAAGCTTGAGTATGAATGATTACTGTAAATCGTAGTGGAGGATACACACAGAATGCGGATAAAGATCGTACCTTTGTGGTCAAAGCAAATGGTGCTGTTATGACCAAAGGGGGCAACGGTTGGTTTGGAAAAGCTTCCAGTGCAAACAACATTTCTCCGGGAGATGTCATTGTGGTTCCGATCGATGTCAAGCAAACCCGCTTTCTTGAAAACCTGACCTATAGTACTCAAATTATATATCAATTAGCAGTCGCTGCTGCTGCGGTTAATTCCTTCTAAATTTCCGCTTCAAATTTTACAGTATGAGAATTGGGCTCTTACACTGTAACAAAAAGAGACCGAGTTGAAATACCTTTACACCTGATTCACTGAGGTCCCTGAACAATAAGAATAGTCTAGTTTCCTATGCTCGTTTTAATCGAATTTTCAAAAGCCTAAGTCAGTTTGTTCAAAAAAACTTGAACAAATTATCTTTTGCTGTCAGAAAATCATTATGACTGCTTTTTCAGTAGCAAACATATCTTCATCCGACCAACAGGTAGATCTTGATGGATGGGAAATTGCGGTCATTGATCTTTTCCTCAACGCGGCGAACTCTTTTGGTTTACCTAAATCATACGGTCAGATCTATGGACTTCTTTTTTGCAGGGATCAATCCCTGTCCATGGATGAAGTAATGAAACTTCTTGAAATCAGCAAGGGTTCAGCCAGCCAGGGCCTGCGTGCCTTGCGCCAACTGGGTGCGGTTTCATCTGTTTTTGAACCCGGGGACCGCAAAGAAAGATTTGTTGCAGAAATTCGACTCCGAAAATTAGTGGGTGGTTTTTTCGCGAACAGGCAGACCCACACTGCGATAAAGGGGTAGGTCGTCTCAAACAAATTGAAACCTTTTAGGAAATTTGGATGATACAGACTCCTTGCAAAGAGGAATCCGAAGGCACGAGATTTTATCGGGTTGGCACCGGCAAATGAGCCGTTTGCTCCCCTGGGTTAAGATGATTGTTGGAAAGAGCGATCGTTTGCCCAGCAAAAATAAAGATTAAACAAGAGAAGTAATGGTTTCCTCCAATTGGCTTTGCTTGTCGCAAACGGCCAAGGGCGGTAGCGTATTGAAGATAAATTTTATGAGCGAAGATCCCAAATCATCCACCAAATATGTCATGGTCGAGTCTGGCCCCCATCCGATGAGGACGAGATCGACCTTCTCGAACTAATCCGCACCCTTCTGCAGGCATGGAAAACCATCGTGGGTATCACCATCCTTTGCACCGGCCTTGCCGTTGCCTATGCCCTCTATGCCCCGGAGGTCTTTAAGGCGGAAACCTTATTGGCACCCGCTCAGGAAGAAAAGTCAGGTGCATCCTCTGCCCTCAGTCAGTTCGGTGGTCTTGCCGCCATGGCGGGGATTTCCATTCCCAGCGATTCCAATGTCGAGCAGGTGGTTGCCACCTTAAATTCCCGAAAATTTCTCCGCACCTACATAAACCAAAATAAACTCATCCCTGTTTTATTTGATGAAATTTGGGATGCTGATAACCAAGCGTGGATGGTTCCTTCTGAGAGGATGAGCCTACCGAACAAAAAGCAATTGAATCTTTTAAAGCCTGTCTTTCCGTCGATGAAGACAAAAAATCAGGTCTCATCACCCTTTCCATTTCCTGGAAAGATCCGCAAGTGGCTGCTCAATGGGCAAATGATTTGGTCAAGCAGTTGAATGAGCAACTCCGCGAGCAGGCAATTGCCGATTCCAAAAAACGGGTTGGGTACCTCGAGCAGGAATTGGCCAAGACCACTTTGCAGGATATGCGTGCCGTTCTCTACAACCTGCTCGAATCCGAGAAGCAAAAAGCCATGCTGGCCAATGTAAATGAAGACTTTGCTTTGGAAGTGATCGATCCCGCCGTCGCCCCGGAAACTCGCGAGAAGCCAAAGCGTAAACTCATTGTCGCCCTAGGTGGAGTATGTGGGGGCTTCCTTGGTATCTTTGCCGTCTTTCTTTGCTCAGTTCCTGCAAAATTAAAATCCACAAATTCTGAAGAAGCTCACCCATTCATGAGTAAGCAATTTTCTAAAATATCGAGTCATTGGGCTTGGCTATGTCGGCCTTCCCCTGTCCTTGCAGTTCGCCCGATCCGGGGTTTCGGTTCTTGGGTTCGATCTCGATCAACAAAAAGTCGATTCGATCAATGCAGGTAAGACTTATCTGAAGCATTTCCCCTCGGAAAGCATCGCCGAGCAGGTCGATGCCAACCGTTTGGAAGCCACGAC
>CALSTX010000012.1 GCA_943789375.1 uncultured Opitutales bacterium
GGTAACTTTGCAGTAGAAATATTCTTTGACCCCATAACTTCCTATGAAATTAGGCAATTGGTCGCGGCGGTTATGACCGGCGGGAACTGGACCAAAGAACTTGATCCATTTAGTAACTCTCCGATCATTACTGACATTGATCCGTCCACCTACCCCACCATGGAAACCATTGAATCTTTCCTTACCCAGGAAAACCTTCAATCCGTTGGTTCCATTGTGGCACAACCTAACAACCCAGGTAGTGGTGCAGGCGGTGGTGGAAACAATAACAATCCCGTTGACCTCAATATGTCCAATGGTCTGCCCGTGTTTTCCCTGTCCGATACCCAAGTTCAAAACCTGACCAATGGGGCACAACCTACGGGGGGTAACTTTGCAGTAGAAATATTCTTTGACCCCATAACTTCCTATGAAATTAGGCAATTGGTCGCGGCGGTTATGACCGGCGGGAACTGGACCAAAGAACTTGATCCATTTAGTAACTCTCCGATCATTACTGACATTGATCCGTCCACCTACCCCACCATGGAAACCATTGAATCTTTCCTTACCCAGGAAAACCTTCAATCCGTTGGTTCCATTGTGGCACAACCTAACAACCCAGGTGGTGGTGCAGGCGGTGGTGGAAATAATAATCCGTTTGCCAACCCTGATCAGGCTCCGGTCTTCGTTCTTGACCACTTCATACTTGATCAGATAACCGGCAACCCAGGTGCCATACCTCGTGATTATGCGATCGTTGCAATCGAGCAATTTGACCCCGCCAGCGGTTTGTATAATAACCAGATCATTCTTGAACCTGTCACTCAGAATGGAACCATGGGTGCGAGCTCATTCCAACTCACATTTGATTCCAGTGATTCCATCCTCCTTGATCCTGCAATCCACAATGATCCGGCACTGCTTGTTTCCCAGTTTCAACTACAGCAACCTCTCGGATTCCTGGATCTATTTAATTACATCGCCCCCGATCCTAACTTGGGCAATCCAGGTGGAAATAATAATCCGTTTGCCAACCCTGATCAGGCTCCGGTCTTCGTTCTTGACCACTTCATACTTGATCAGATAACCGGCAACCCAGGTGCCATACCTCGTGATTATGCGATCGTTGCAATCGAGCAATTTGACCCCGCCAGCGGTTTGTATAATAACCAGATCATTCTTGAACCTGTCACTCAGAATGGAACCATGGGTGCGAGCTCATTCCAACTCACATTTGATTCCAGTGATTCCATCCTCCTTGATCCTGCAATCCACAATGATCCGGCACTGCTTGTTTCCCAGTTTCAACTACAGCAACCTCTCGGATTCCTGGATCTATTTAATTACATCGCCCCCGATCCTAACTTGGGCAATCCAGGTGGAAATAATAATCCGTTTGCCAACCCTGATCAGGCTCCGGTCTTCGTTCTTGACCACTTCATACTTGATCAGATAACCGGCAACCCAGGTGCCATACCTCGTGATTATGCGATCGTTGCAATCGAGCAATTTGACCCCGCCAGCGGTTTGTATAATAACCAGATCATTCTTGAACCTGTCACTCAAAATGGAACCATGGGTGCGAGCTCATTCCAACTCACATTTGATTCCAGTGATTCCATCCTCCTTGATCCTGCAATCCACAATGATCCGGCACTGCTTGTTTCCCAGTTTCAACTACAGCAACCTCTCGGATTCCTGGATCTATTTAATTACATCGCCCCCGATCCTAACTTGGGCAATCCAGGTGGAAATAATAATCCGTTTGCCAACCCTGATCAGGCTCCGGTCTTCGTTCTTGACCACTTCATACTTGATCAGATAACCGGCAACCCAGGTGCCATACCTCGTGATTATGCGATCGTTGCAATCGAGCAATTTGACCCCGCCAGCGGTTTGTATAATAACCAGATCATTCTTGAACCTGTCACACAGAATGGAACCATGGGTGCGAGCTCATTCCAACTCACATTTGATTCCAGTGATTCCATCCTCCTTGATCCTGCAATCCACAATGATCCGGCACTGCTTGTTTCCCAGTTTCAACTACAGCAACCTCTCGGATTCCTGGATCTATTTAATTACATCGCCCCCGATCCTAACTTGGGCAATCCAGGTGGAAATAATAATCCGTTTGCCAACCCTGATCAGGCTCCGGTCTTCGTTCTTGACCACTTCATACTTGATCAGATAACCGGCAACCCAGGTGCCATACCTCGTGATTATGCGATCGTTGCAATCGAGCAATTTGACCCCGCCAGCGGTTTGTATAATAACCAGATCATTCTTGAACCTGTCACACAGAATGGAACCATGGGTGCGAGCTCATTCCAACTCACATTTGATTCCAGTGATTCCATCCTCCTTGATCCTGCAATCCACAATGATCCGGCACTGCTTGTTTCCCAGTTTCAACTACAGCAACCTCTCGGATTCCTGGATCTATTTAATTACATCGCCCCCGATCCTAACTTGGGCAATCCAGGTGGAAATAATAATCCGTTTGCCAACCCTGATCAGGCTCCGGTCTTCGTTCTTGACCACTTCATGCTTGATCAGATAACCGGCAACCCAGGTGCCATACCTCGTGATTATGCGATCGTTGCAATCGAGCAATTTGACCCCGCCAGCGGTTTGTATAATAACCAGATCATTCTTGAACCTGTCACACAGAATGGAACCATGGGTGCGAGCTCATTCCAACTCACATTTGATTCCAGTGATTCCATCCTCCTTGATCCTGCAATCCACAATGATCCGGCACTGCTTGTTTCCCAGTTTCAACTACAGCAACCTCTCGGATTCCTGGATCTATTTAATTACATCGCCCCCGATCCTAACTTGGGGGAGGAGCAAATAAATCCGCCGATAGTTCGAACGCTAGAACAGCATGATCATATATACTCAGGGATTGTTAATTTATCTGCAGAACTCCTAAGCGATGGGAATAAGCCCATATTGGAGAGAGGATTTTTAATCAGCGAAAGTTTACGCTTCGATTTCCATGAACGTATTCCCTCTTTTTATCATGATCCTGTAAATCCTATCTTCGAGGCTCAACCTCATCATTTAATTCCAGGTAAGACTTACTACTTCAAAGCATATGCGACCAATGAAGCAGGAGAAAGCTTTGGTTCAATCAAAAAAATAAAGATTCCTAACCTTTATGACTATAACAATCCATGGGAAGCAATACCTCCAATGGATGGTGGTTGGCGTGAATCTTTTTGGTTCGGTGCTTACCTTTTGATGGAAAATGATTGGATGTATCACAGCGAGCTTGGTTGGATTTACACCCAGCCTGACTCTTTTGGCGGGCATTGGGTATGGAAGGAGTCCTATGGCTGGCTATGGACACAAGAAGGCACATGGCCATTTCTTTACTCTCATGAGTCAGGCAGTTGGTTATATTTCATCAAAAGTTTTGATGGTTCTCCGATATTCTTCAATTATGAGAACCACGGGTACGACCACGTTCGTTTCTAATTCTTTCGGGTAGTTCCAATCATCGTTCGCACTACGAACCTGGTGAAAAGATCTTTGATGATTTAGCTATCCACCCTAAGTAGATGATATTTTACTTAGTCAAAAAATCCATTTTTTATCTGGGGTTTGCACATAGATCACTGCTACTTTGTTCACTCATACTTGCGTTACTACCATCCATCTTATTGGATCAAAGCTTTGGACAGAAACCGACCAAAAACATTCCACTGGTTACGGTAACTCAGTCCCAATGGGGAGATGTAAGTACTGAAGAGATCTCAGCCGTTCTTCAGTCCACAGCCAATCAACTATTTAAAGAAACTAGCCAAAAAAAATGGAGCCCTATACTTGTCAGTCAATCCAAGGCTGGCCCGATTGTTTTTTTTAAAAAAGGGAAAAATAAGCAACACATTGTTCATCTCAAAACAAAAGGAAGATACTGGTGCCAATATGTATTTCAATTCGCCCATGAGCTTGGTCACATCTTGTGCGGTTACAATGCCATCAACAAAAAACATCTGTGGTTTGAGGAAACTATTTGCGAGATGGCTTCCTTAACAGCGCTGAAAAAACTTTCAAAAGAATGGATGGTCTCCCCGCCCTACCCTCACCTTCGATCTTTTGCTCCAGAGTTTGATAAATATGCAAAAAAACGGATAAGCTCACACTCTTTTCCTGAAAATATTGATTTCTCTGCATGGTACCAAAGGAATAAATTAACACTGGAAACTGTCCCTCTAGACTACGAACGAAACGTAAAAATTGCAGGAATCTTGCTTTCTGTTTTTGAAGAAAATCCAATATTGTGGGAATCTTGTGAACATTTAAGTTCAATCAGTAAAAGTAACCAATTAAATTTCGAAGAATATCTTAAGTTATGGTTAAAAAAGTGTTCCGGTGTAAATGCCCAAAAAGCTGTTAGGGAAATAGCAATAAAGTTCGATTTTGTGCTGTAAACCAAACCAATTAGTCCCCGATTTTATTAGCGGAAACCTGTGTTTTGGGTGAAAATTAAACTTTATCATAATATATAGATTCATCTAGATTACTATAATGGTAAAAAATCATTTATCCCGCAGGTCTCACCTTAAAGTACTAGCATCTAGTTTGGCATTTCCTTTCATTGCTAGAGAATCTTGGGCAAAGATATCTCCAAATGAAACCGTCAACCATGCAAGCTTTGGAGGCAGCGGCATGGCAGGTACCGACCTCGGACAAATTAAAAGGCACCCGAATGTAAAAGTCAGGGCTATCGCTGAAATTGATCCCACTCGCAGAAAGCGGGCAGAAAAACAATTCCCAGGAATAAAGATTTATGCCGACTGGAGAGAATTGTTACAGAAGGAAGGAAAATCCTTAGACTCGGTCAATATATCTACGCCGGACCATATGCATGCAATCATGGGCATTTCAGCGATGCAAAGAGGGATTCATGTATATGGACAAAAGCCTTTAACCCATGGCATTTCAGAGGCAAGAGCTTTGTCTGGTTTTGCAAGTAAAACAAAATTAATAACCCAAATGGGTATTCAGATACATTCGAGCAAGGAATATAGAACGGCCGTTGGTATCGTACACAGTGGAATCATTGGAAGGGTTAAGGCAGCTCATTTATTCAGCGGGAAGCGTTGGGGCGACAGTGCCCTGAAACCAAGCCATAAAGACCCTGTCCCTGATGGCCTTGATTGGGATGCTTGGGTTGGGCCCGCTCCGTTCACAGATTATATCAAAGGGTACTACCACCCTGGTCAATGGCGTAAAAGGTTACACTATGGTACAGGTACATTTGGGGATATGGGCTGCCATATTTATGATCCAATGTTTAAGGCTTTGGGCTTAACCTACCCTCTTTCTGTACACTCCGAAGGTCCACCACCCAACCGAGATAATTGGGGGTTTGATTCTAAAATCCACTACCTGTTTCCGCAGACTCAGTATTCAGTTGGTAAAGAGCTTCCGTTTACCTGGTATGACGGCAACGCCTCCCCTGCACAGAAGGTTGTCGACTTACTTGAGGGCACAAAAGTTCCAAGCCAAGGTTCAATTGTAATTGGTACCAAAGGTGTGATGCTGTTACCTCATGTTGGTATGCCATCTCTATACCCGAAGAAGAAATTTCCTGGCACTCCCTTTAAGATAGTGGAAGGAGTCAATCATTGGCATCAGTTCATTGATGCCATTCGCGACTCAGGCAAAAAGCCATCCGCTCATTTTGATTATGCAGGTCCCCTCACCGAATCCGTCCTGCTAGGCGGGATTGCAACAAGATTCCCCAACCAGACCCTGACCTGGGACGCTGAAAAACTTTCATTTAAAGGAAACGAAAAAGCTACCGAATTAATCAGCAGAAAATACCGCGAAGGTTGGGAAATGGATGGCCTAGGCTAAAGAAAAAGCCTGTTACATTAGCGGGTCGATGCTGAGTTGGGTATCGTTCAATTCAAACTCTGAAATAACTTTTCATCATTTTTTTACTAGATGAATTTAAATTATTTCGATGTTGTTTTCCTCGAACAGGAAGCTTCGATAAAATACCCTGATTCATTTGCAATTATAACTGCACACAACCCAAAAGACATAATTTTGTCGAAATCAGAAAACCAATCGAGAAACCATAGCCTGGTCCAATCAATTAAAGAAACAATGAAGTTAGGACCTTGTATTGTTGGTATGTCTAAAGACGAAAAGCACCAGGAGTTAAGCGTTATTATCGAAGGAACACGCAATGAACTTATCGCTCTCGGTCGAAAATTTGAGCAACATGCAATTTTTTGGGTAAAGGGTGACAATCTTGAGTTACAGGATTGCGTTTCCATGAAGCGCTACGACCTTGGGTCATTTCGTGAACGAATCAAGAAATAAACCAAGCAAACAGACATACTAATCCTGGAACATAAAGATTATCATTTACTGTAAGATTACCACATCGTATCGGAAACAGTTCAAGCAAAGCGACAGAGGCTGAGACCATAACCGATGCCTGTAAAGTCAGTGCCGCTCCCCAGCAATTTAAAAACTGAGGAACTATGGGGAAAACAAAATAGGACAATAGAAAGCAAAATATAAAACAGCCAAGGGCCCCTTCCAAAGTTTTATCTCCAATTTTCACTCTTCCTATCCCCTTACCTACAATAGCTGCCGCTGCATCTCCAAGAATAAATAAAGTAAGACCGATAAAAGCTGATGCGGCGAATGATTCGCTTATTAGACTAAGTCCACTGCAAATTAAAGAGCCAGCCACCACATAGGTGGCACCAGTTAGCTGGTTACTTTCTGCAGATCTCATCATTGAACCCAAGTAATGAGAAAAGATAATATTAACGCGCTTCTTCTTCAACCTCAGCCCATCAATCAGCAGCGACACAAGAAAAAGCAAAAACACAAGCCACATAACCAGAAATCTGGTTTGGTCCGTGAGCATCGGTATGTAGAAAATACCAACAGGCAAAACCACTGCGACACCATGAAGTAATTTTCGGTTTACTTCCTCTTTTGTGAGCCCTGCTGTCATCCGTGGTAAGCTTGCAACCTGACTACAAATGTAATGATCGAATCTGAACCGATCTTAGAAATCGAAAGTTGCCTGTTCTTTCGCAGACGGTGTGGACTCAGAAGTTGAATCAGATTCTTTTGCTTCATCATGGCTTGTTACTTTCGACACTTTCGTAACCGTTTCTTTCGGGAGAATTGGATCGGTTTTTTTGGGTTCGGCAGTTGACTTAGTGGGGGCTAGCTTGGCACCTTTTCCCTCCGTTGAAACCTCGCTCTCAGTGTCTTCAGCTTTGGGGGCATTGACCACTCGGTCTACTTTATGTGCGGTCAGTGTACTACCCTTTACGGATCTGCCCTGTACTTCTAACCAAGCAAAATCAAACTCAATTACCATCTCCCTGATTCTTTTCAGATCGGGATCGAGATGTACAAGTACGCGGCTATTTTTTTTCTCTGAATCATGCACCGCAAAAAAGAAAATTCTAGATTTTGCGTGAGTTTTGAAAAGGGGATATTCCTTATCTCGGGTGACGCCACCAATTTTAAATTTCTTAGCATATAACCGCCCACTTTTCCCGTCCCGGTAGACTAAATTATAAACTTTTTGATCATCTCGGCGGAATATTGATACTTTGAGGGGATTTTTACCGACAAACATTTTGTCTGCAATCTTCATTACTTTCATCACCCCATCTTTACCAATCACAAGGACATCATCTAGATCTGAACACTTCTCAATTGACTCGTCTTTTTTTAAAGCGTAGCCAGCAAAGCCATCTTTTCGATTTAAGTATAAAGTCTCGTTCGCAACAACTACTTTAGAGGCTACAATTCTATCAAACGGAATTAATTTTCCATCCCCGTCCACTGAAAGTTCTGTCTTACGCTCCCGTTCTTTACCATAATTCTTTTTGAGGTCTTTTAAGTAGCGTATCGTATAACGTGTAAGCTGGGATAGCTCACCTTCCACTTCTTTAATTTCATCCTCAAATCCTTTAATAAGTTCATCAGCACGGAAAGAATCAAATTTGGAAATTCGTTTAATTTTGATCTCTAGCAGTCGAAGAATATCATCTTGGGTGATCGTGCGTTGAAAGACTTTAATGTAGGGTTTCAAACCTTTATCTACGGCAGAAATGACTCCCTCCCAAGTCTCTTCCTTCTCAATATCTCGATAAATTCTTTTTTCGATAAAAATTTTCTCCAAGGAAGCAAAGTGCCATTTTTCCTGCAACTCATGAAGTTTAATTTCAAGCTCTTTTTTAAGCAATTCCCTGGTGAGTTCAGCAGATGACTTAATCAGGTCATTAACAGATAGAAACTGGGGGTGATTATGTTGAATCACGCAAGCATTTGGAGCTAAGCTTACCTCACAGTCAGTAAATGCATAAAGGGCAGGAAGAGATTCCTCCGCCGACACAGTTGCTGGTAAGTGTACCATGATCTCTACATTTTCAGCTGTGTTATCTTCAATCTTGGAAACTTTAATCTTACCTTTATCGTTCGCTCCCAAAATCGAATCTATCAGGCTTGTCGTAGTAGTACCGAATGGAATTTCTGTAATTTTAAGCAGATGCTTTTTTACTTTTTCCATGCGGGCTCGCACACGGACTCTTCCTCCCCGGGCACCTCCATTATAATCAGTACAATCCGCAATTCCTCCTTGAGGGAAATCAGGAAGCAGGGTAACTGCATTCTTCCTCAATGCATCAATCATGGCATCTAAGATTTCATTGAAATTGTGGGGCAAGATTTTGGTCGATAACCCGACAGCAATACCTTCCGCGCCCTGAGCCAAAAGAAGTGGAAATTTTACCGGAAAAGTAACGGGTTCTTTATTTCTTCCATCATAAGAAGACGCCCACGTTGTGATCTTCGGGCTAAATATGACTTCCAGTGCAAATGGAGTTAGGCGTGCTTCAATATATCGAGGGGCAGCGGCTGAGTCTCCAGTCAATAAATTCCCCCAGTTTCCCTGAGGATCAATCAGTAAGTCTTTTTGCCCCAACTGTATCATTGCATCACCAATGGAAGCATCACCGTGAGGATGGTACTTCATGGTATTCCCAATAACATTTGCCACTTTGTTATAGCGGCCATCCTCAAGCTCACGCATGGAATGAAGAATCCTGCGCTGCACTGGTTTTAATCCATCATCTGCATGGGGCACTGCCCGTTCAAGTATAACATACGAAGCATAATCAAGAAACCAGTCGCCATACATGTCATCAACATAGATGGCATCATCTCCATCTTCTCTTCCTGAATTTGAGCTTTGTGCCAAGGCCTCGGGATCAAAGCGACGAACTTCATTTACTTCAACAGAATCCGATTTCTTATGTTCTGAATCCTCTGTGTCTTGCCCACCCTTTGCTTCTTTTTCCTCAGCCATGCTCTAGAATTTAAGCAGCTTCGCTTTCATCGGATTTTGGGTCCGGGGTCAGCACTGGTTCAGTATCTTTACTTTTTCCATCTTGGGCTTTTGCTTGTTCATTGACAATGTCGTGCTCAAAACGAAGGTTTCGAATAATATACTCTTGTCTCTCAGGGGTATTTTTGCCCATAAAAAACTTAAGCATTTCTTTCAACGACTCCTGCACATCAATTTTAACAGGATCTAAACGGATATCATCTGCAATAAAATGTTTAAATTCATCAGGCGAGATCTCCCCTAACCCTTTAAATCTAGTAATCTCAGGATTACGACCGAGGGTTTTAATCGCGGCTTCGCGCTCGGCTTCGTCATAACAATAAAAGGTTTTCTTCTTGTTGCGGACACGAAAAAGTGGGGTTTGCAAAACAAATAAATGCCCCTGCCGAATAAGTTCTGGGAAGAATTGCAAAAAGAAAGTAATCAATAGCAGACGAATATGCATGCCGTCGACATCCGCATCAGTCGCAATAACAACTTGATTGTAACGAAGGTTTTCCAAGTCATCTTCAATACCAAGAGCAGCCTGCACTAAATTGAATTCTTCGTTTTCGTAGACAACTTTTCGGGTTAAACCAAAAGAATTGAGTGGCTTACCTTTTAAACTAAAAACCCCTTGAAATTGTACATCCCTTGCCTTGGTAATTGATCCACTTGCAGAGTCGCCCTCGGTGATAAAGAGAGTACTTTTAAAACGATTTTTATCTTTTGTATTTAAGTGAACCCGACAATCTCTAAGTTTACGGTTGTGTACTTTACTCTTTTTCGCCCGTTCGCGGGCAATTTTTTGGATTCCCTTTAATTCTTTTCGCTCCCGCTCACTGCGTTGAATTTTCTCGAGCATTGCATCCGCGGACTGTGGATTTTTATGGAGATAATTATCCAGCTTCTCCTTCAGAAAGTTTCCAATAAACAAACGAATGGACTCCCCTTCTGGTGCAACTGTCAAGGAACCAAGCTTTGTTTTGGTCTGTGACTCAAAAACAGGTTCCTGTACTTTAACACTTATTACAGCCACCAAGCCGCCTCGGATATCAGGGGCGTCAAAGTTCTTCTTTGAAAAGTCTCGTATTGTCTTAACTAACCCTTCACGAAAGGCTGCCTGATGGGTACCCCCTTGGGTTGTATGCTGACCATTGACAAAAGAAAAATAGTCTTCCCCGTACTGCTCAATATGGGTAAACGCGACCTCAATATCATTCCCTTCAATGTGGATAATCGGGTATAGTGGATCTTCGGAAAGATTTTCCTCGAGCAAATCCTTCAGACCATTCTTGGAGCGAAACCTCTTGCCATTGTAGCGAATAGTAAGGCCCTTATTCAGGTAAGTGTAATAGCGGAGCATTCGCTCAACATACTCATTACGATATCGATATTTTTTAAACATCGTATCGTCTGGAATAAAGGAAATAAAAGTTCCATTTTCTTCCGCAGTCTTCTTGTTCTTCTTATCAACCGATTTAGGTTCCCCACAAGAATATTCAATCTGGCGAGTATCTCCTTCACGATAGGACTGGATGTTAAAAGAGGTCGACAAGGCGTTGACTGCCTTGATACCAACACCGTTGAGCCCTACAGACTTCTTAAAAGCTTCTGAGTCATACTTGGCTCCCGTATTTATTTTGGATGAACAATCGAGCAGTTTCTCCAGTGGGATACCACGTCCATGGTCACGAACCTCAACTGCTTGGCCGTCGCAAACGATATCAATCTCTTTACCGAAGCCCATGACAAACTCGTCGATACAATTATCGAGCACTTCTTTAAGTAAAACATAAATGCCGTCATCATCAGATGAGCCATCGCCGAGCTTTCCAATATACATACCCGGACGAAGCCTAATGTGCTCTTTCCAGTCGAGCGACTTTATGCTGTCTGCCGTATAATTGTGATCAGCCATCAATCCCTTTCATCCATTCCACAACTTATTAATGGGCTCCCCTTACAGATTTGTCCACTGGAAAAATTTGCATTTTGATAAAAAAATTTCATTCTCATGCTTTTCGTCCTGCCGTAAAAAATCTAATGATCACATCCTACTTGCTTACTCTTTCACAATTTAAAGATCAAAAAATCTTTAAACCACTCTGCTATGCGACTGTTCTCACGATTGCGAGTATCATACTATTACTTGCCTTAGGGGCAGGTGCCATAAGTTGGGCTCTCGACTTGTTTACTTATACCCTGCAGGACTGGTTTGGTGATGCAAAGGGTTTTGTACGAGGGCTCATACAAGTGATTGGAGCATCTTTTATAGTAGTGATCGGTTATTTTACTTTTGCCGGTATTCATGCAGCTTTTCTAGGGATCTTTATTGATGATATTTTTGATGCGATTCAATTGAAGCATTACCCAGACTTTACATTACAGCCCCCACCTTCTCTTTCAGTGGGAATTATTTTCTCGATTCGCTTCATTCTCCTCACCCTCCTTATAAACTTTATCGCCATCCCATTCTATCTTCTTGGTTGGATTCTTCCACCCATTGGAATCTCCATCCAAATAGGGATAAATGGATATCTTTTGGGTAAAGAATATGGCACCCTTTGCAGGATGAGGATAAAGAATGAAGCAACTACAAAAACAACCCACTTCCCCGAAGGAGTACTTGCCTCCTGTATTTGGATGATTCCAATTATTAACCTTACCGCCCCCGTTCTTTTGGCAGGATCAATAATGCATACTCAGATGAAGGCGTCCAGGCAGCTGCCGGACTAAAGATTAAGCCGTGTCGGAGGGTCACTTACCTTTCTTTTTATCCTGCTCAAGCTGTTTATAATGTAAGCGTGCAACCTGCCACATGTAGGTACCGGTAGACCTTCCATATTTGTTCAATACTGCTGCCCTCAAATACTCTTGGGCAAGCTCGATATTGCCATCAACGGTTTCCGTGTAAATACCCGCGTACAAAGTAGCATGAAATAGAACTCTTTCTTTATATTCTGGGTCAAAGCCAGCTTGATCAATCAAACGAAAAATATCTGCGGTCTCTAGTTTCTCCCTAAAGAGATCGTAAAGCAAGGGATAAGGTGGTCGGTCATTTTTCACATAGGGTAGTAAATTTTTACGTGCCTGCACTACCCCGATTTCCTTCACTTGGGACATAAATCTCCAAATGCCATTTTCACGGTCAACGGAATCATACTGGTGGTAAATCTCAAATTGATCGGAAGCTTTCTTGAAAAGCCCCGAGTAAAAATAGGCGATACCAAGTCGCCAATGAGATATCTCAGTTGCCGGATCTAGCTGAATCATTTTTTCATAATCAAGCAGGGAACCTGAAAAATTTCCCAAAAACATTCGAAGATCGCCACGCTTAGAGTATAAGGATACCGATCGAGAATTCTGCTCAATCTTTTGTGAGATTGCCTGCTCTTCTGCAAAGTAACCTGCGGTCCGTAAAGCTTGCTCATCGGCAAACCACTTGGGTTCAGCCAAAAGAAAAGAAAAGGAAAGAAAAAATAATGCCCTACACGATAAAGAACTCACGGAGAGAACTCATCCTTAAAAGGAGTGCCCAATTTCGTGCCATTTTCATCCCATTCCTCAATCAAACCGTAAGCTACCCCCTCTTTTATTTTGGTGCGGGACCTAAGATTTCCATTGGGATAATAAGCTTCCGCAAATCCTGAAAAAGAAGCATTGGAATCAATTTTATACCAAAGACCATTTTTTCTGAACTCTAAATCTTTATCCTGATCAAGTTTACTAAAGTTACTTTCTTCATGATTACCCCGGTCAGGAAGACCGAGATCGTCCAACGCGCACTGGGAGGGTAGCCAAACAATAGTCACCCCCAGGAAAACAAACGCCCCTATCCACCAATAATAGACAGATGGGATTCTTCGAAACCAAGGAAGGTCTGGAGCCTCTGGTGGATCTGGGAATGGATAATTTTTCACAATGTGGTGCTAGCTAAAACAAACAGGTCAATGGAGGAAAGCATAAAGAAACACATTCATGCCCAGTCGAGCATAAAAGGCATGAGCATAATTACTTATTTCCTCCCCGGTGTAGTATTTAAAAATTCGCCAGCGGCCATTGGGTTCTCTCACCCACAAAGGCCTTTGTCCTTGCACAGAGTAAATGACATCTTTCAGCCCATCCTCTCTCGTCACTTCATAAGTTTTCCCTGAGAAAGATGCTAATTTTAATTCTTGGTCAAAATTTTCAGCTGATTCGCGAATCCTAAAAGAGATAGGAGGGATCCATGCACCAAATTCATCTTTTCCCCAGCCCATCGCACAAATTGGTGATGCGACACAGGCAAGGCGCCCCTTTACCTTTAAACCCACAAAGGAATAAGTGCCTTGTGGCCATTTTTCCTGCTCTACGAAAGTCAGCACTGTTTCAGGTAACCTTTTTTGGTCTTGCTTGATCTGCAAATCATTATTTTTAGGCAGGCCTTTGAAAAAAGACCTGAAGATTTCATGATTTCGAGGGAGTGGAAGAAAAGATTTATCAGGATAAATTAAAGAAAATAATTCTCTTACCTCAGGTCGCTCTTCCCAAGCCGCATAACTATGCCCCAAGTCACGGCCCAGAAAGGAAGCCTTAATTCCTGCATCCAAGTAAACAAATCCCCCTTGCTCCATAAATCGCCGTAGAGCTTCTCTTTCCTCTTCAGGAAACTCCATATTTGGCTGGTCATCACAGTTAATATATAGGATTGGATTTTCGAACAGCCTTTCATCTGTTAGCTCAGAGATATAAAGTGGGTCGATATCAAAACGGGCCGAGGTTTGCTCGTTCATCATTTTAAGCAAACTGGGTAAGGCATCTGGATATCGGCGGGAACTATTCTCCACTCTCATGAGTTGCATGATACGAATTCCCCCACCTTGAAGTTCCTCCTTAGCTTGTCCGTTTAGAGGAAAAAAAAGACCGCAGGAAACCAGCAAGCAAAAGCTAGATAAAATTATTTTCATCGACTAAGTCCTATTCTTTGTAACTCGCTCCTGGCCAACGAACTGATTTTACTGGTGGGGTTTTTCGACACATGGTCGCGTAGGACAGGCACACCCTTTATCGTGTCTCCGAGTAAGGCATCCATCGCCGCCCGCTGGACAACATAGTTATCATCAAGCAAGGAACGAGACATGATCTTCAACCAACCGGGTAGTTTCCGCACTCCCATGGCTCGGATGGTAGTGGAACGGACAACTTCATTTTCATCTATTAATAATTCAAACCCAAACTCCTGAATCGTCTCCTCAGAAACACTCGTCAAACATTGACCCGCAAAAATTCTAACATTTGAATAGGGACTGACCACTAGGTCATTCATCTGATCAGGTTGTAATGAACCGACACGACCCCGCAAGTTTACAAGTACGGCATCTCTAACCCCCTTCGCTTTATCCTGCATCGCAGGTAACCAGGTGGATGCTTTTTCCCAGCCAGAAGTTAGACTTAGTAATCTCTGCCAGGCAACTGTTCTCATTTTTGAGCTACTATGCTCAGTCAGAGACTTGTAAATATTCAACCCATCCTCTCCCATGGAAGAAACCGCATAAAGAATGGTCGTCACCTGAGCTGTCATGCCCCGAGAATTAAGTAAATAGCTCCTGATTTTTTCAACAGTTACTGGAGGCAAACGCTCTCCCAATCGGGATAACTCCACGGCTGCCATCGAAGTAACTTCAGGGTCTTTATCCCCGGTCATTTCTCTCAAAATCGAACGATACTTTGCATCATAACGGTTACAATCTCTGGCAACATCTATGACCTTTAAACGAATACCTTTATTGGGGTGCTTAGATAATTCATCTATCCGAGTGACAATTTTAGGATCACGTGCATTGAGAGACACTCGACTTAAGGCAGCAAGTAAAACTCCTTGATCTGTGTCATTCAGAAGTTTTTCAAAGGTAGGCACCGACATGGGTATCCGAAGATACTGGTAATACTTTAGCATGTTTTGCCTAACAATCGCATCCTCATCGAGCATGGCTTTTTTCGCTGTCGAGAAAAGGTCAGGGCGAAGAGAGGCGGGGATAGAACGATAAACTTTTCGCCCATTGATCTCGACAGCCTCCATACCAGAGCGCATGAGGCCTCCTACGAGTCGAGGTATCATCGCGGAAACTTCTCTCCTTACCTCCACATCCGTATCCCCCAACTTGGAAAACACTTTTTCAAGCAAAGAACGGTCAAAAACTGGAAAGCCGTTATTCGCTTGCTCGGTTAAGGAGACAATTGCCGCCCTACGCACCAATGCACTTTGATCATCAAGAGCACCGACCAACAGCAAGGCTGACCCTGATCCAGGATATTTGCCCAGCAGTTTAGCTGCACCGACACGAAGGCCCTCTTCGTCACTCCTGAGATCATTACCCGCTTTCCGAATCGTCTCCATTTTAGAGGTGCGCATGGGTCCTTTTTTTTCCGAAGCATTCATATCTGAAGGTACAGTTTGGTTTGCTTCCAAACTTTGGGAGATAAACTCATTCGCAACGGGTCCAGAGGTCTGGCCTGCCACCAGGTGAGAAATTAGGTAAAAAGATAAAATATAGGAAACGATAATTTTCATCATTTTAGTCCTGCCTGCCTTCTCAGAACCCACTCAAATCCGGCAGCTAAAAAAAGAACAGTAAAAAAGGGCCAAAGATCCGCAAGGCTTGCCCGTTTCTGAAGAGTGGGAATGGATTCTGCAAAAGTGGGTATCCAATTATCATTCATCTCATTGATCGACAAAAATTGCCCTCCGGTTAATTTAGCAAGCATTTTCAACTCTCGCTCCGCATAGGATAAGTCTTTTGACTCTTCACCTGTCTCCGAAACCCGGACAAAAGATTCTGAATTTAATTCTTCCCCATCTGGAAACAGCAGGTTGTATTTGACCGCATATGCACCCGGTAACTTAGGACGAAAGGAACCACTATACTGTCCTGCTGTTGCACCTTGAGGATAAAGTTGAATAGTTTTTGCAAAGCCATCGGGCCCTGCCACCTCAGCTTTTACCATGGCATCCATGGCAGGTTCAAAGTCGGCCCCCAAAGCTTCAACCTTAAGCATAGCATCAATTCCTCGAGGAAGAACATCTTCCCGTTCCTCTATTTTCAGGCGATCTTCCCCTCCCTCCCCCAGCCATTGGGTTAGGGTTTGCCAAAATTTCCGGAATTCTTTTGCCCCATTTTCATCACCAATCGCACGGCGCCAATCATCAGGAACTCCCCAATAAGCAGATTTTCCGGCACCATACGCTTGGACGGATAATACTGCTTTCCCATTGGCCTTGGATACGATAACTCCACGGGCTCCTTTATTCTGCTTACTGACGAAATAACCGGGGAGGCGATCTGGTATAAAGGGTTTCATTTTTTCAACCCGGTCCTTGGGGGTAAACAACGGTTGCTCGTAAACACGCAGGGAAAGGTTATCTTTTGCCAGTACTCTTTCTGCATTCTTTACTGGGAGTACACCCCCTAGTTGCTTCCGAGCATCTTTCAATTCTCCAAATGCCAACAACCCGCCCCCTCTTTTTTGCACAAAGTCTTTCAGCGATGATACAACCGATGCATTTAATTCTGATAGACAGTCAAGGTCTAACAAAACTGTGTCAAATTCCATCCAATCGTTGGGGTTTTGAGGATAGCCAGGTTTCACCTTTTCGCCAAATGCATGGAAAACATTTTCTCCCAGTCTCACGATCGAACTCAGCTTAAACCTTTCTTCATTCCCCAAAGTTCTTTTAAGAAAAGGATACAACGGGCGCACTTGATTGGATAGGTATAAGACGGAAAACTGCTCAGGTGGATTGATCACAACAAGGAGGGAATCTGTGTCATTTGAAGGATCCGAATCCCCCTCGGGCGTTGCCACCAGAAGGCGATATCTTTGGGGCCCGGCAAACTTAGGAATTAAAGGGGCAAAAGAAAAAACCTTGGATTCTCCTCCTTTTAAATCGACTGCAGTCTCTTCAATAACTTGATCCCCCTTCACTAGCGAAACCAAAGCCTTTTGGTTTCCGGGAAATTTGTTCACAACTTCTGCCTGCAATAAAAGTTCCTCTTTGGCTACGGCCCGCGGTTTTCTATTGACGAAAGAAATACCCATATCTCCGCGGAGTATTTTTTTGCCCACGCCTATAACATTGATCGGAATACCCCTTGCCCGATATTCCTTCGCCACCTCCAGCACATCCCTGCCCTGATTATTTACACCGTCTGAAAACACAACGACTGACCCGAGCTCAAAATCCCCAACTTTTTGAGACAAACCTGAATGTAAGGCATCCCCAAGAGCAGTCTTCTTCCCAAGTTCAGGCACCTGCCAGGAGTTTCGGCTCAAACGGGAAACTTCACTAGAAAAACCGAAGCGATCAACTTTTCCATAGTTTGCACGCATTTGGTGGATCCATGCCTTTTCACGGTCCACAGTAAAGAAAGGGGCCACTTCAGAAATTCGCCGAGGTCCATTTTTTTCATCTTTCGCGTCCATACTCCCAGATAAATCTGAAAGAGCCAGAAGTCTCATCCTCGAGATGTCGGGTTCTTCCGTTGATAAAAAAGGCCGAACCAATAAAAGCAAAAATAGACCCGTAGTCAAAACCCGCAGTCCTACAAGTTTCCAAGCTAATCGAGGCAAAGTTGAACGGAAGAGAGCTTTTCCCTGAAACCACAAGGCAAGCCCAAACAAGACAGCTAAAAAAAGCAGTAAAAGAGGAGATGCAGGCCAATCAAAACCCATAATTATTCTCCCTCAGCGATACGCCGAAAATACTCTTCCACTTGCCTTTTATAACGGCTGGGCGCGGAGGTGGCAGATTGGTTCCTCCGCAGCAGGTTCTCCTTCGCTTCTTTCCAGAAAAATTGTTCAGCCAACTGAATAGCTTCCGAAAGAGCAGCTGATGCCATGGACTTGGATTGAGATGGGTCTTCACTAATCGCAACTTGTTCAAAGAATTGGGTAAGGTTGAGGAGTTTCTCATTCTTTTTTGCATTGGGCATAGAACCTAAAGCCTGGGCAATTTCTTTGGCACTCTCCTTCATTTCTTCAGATCCCATGCCGGGAAGATCGTCTTGCGCTTTCAGTAGGTTTTCAACCAACTCCTGAAGTTCTTGATTTCCGAGATTACGTAACTTATTTGCCACACCTTCAAGGCTTTCCTCTAAGTCTTCCAAATTTTCTGCTACCTTCCCCTCCTCTTTCTCTGCGGATGGGAAATTTTCATAAAGCAGGGAGTTTGATGCCCGCTTGCCCGAACGCTCCAAGCCATCATCTTTTGAATCTCGAGCACTTTCCAATAAGTCTTCCATTGCATTTTCATTAAATTTCCCTAGGGATCGAGCCATTTGGTCAATTTGTTCGAGGAGTTCACCCGCCGACTGGTTTAACTGATCTTGCTTGCCTTTAAGTTGATCCCCCTTGCCCGGACTTGCTCCTTGCGTTTCGGATTGTAATTCTCGCTGACTTTCCGCCAGACCACCAGCTCCCTTACTGAGTTGATCCACCATACTACCCGCGAGAGCAGCCATTTTGGACTGTAGTTCTGAAATAGCACTTCCCATTGCTTCTTCCGCAAGCTCGCCATGAGGCTGAGCTTCTCGGGGTTCATCTCTTCGCAGGTCACCGGCGGCTTCCTTCATTTCTCTGCCTGCCTGTTTTAGCTTTGCCACGTCTCCCAACTTTCCAGTTCGCTCATACCACTCATCTTCTAGACCTGAAAGATCTCTTCGAATATCTTCTTGTGCCAAGGCAGATTTTTGGTTGGGAGCACCCTGAGTACCCTGCCCTGCAGCCCGGCCAATTTCTCTATTAAGCTCACGCTGGCGGTCTTCTAAATCTTGTAACTTATTTAAATCATCCGCCATACGGCTGAGTTGCTCTGATTGGCTCTCGGGCTCCTCTTCACTTTCTTTTGGCTCTTCGCTTTCACCAGTAGATTCGCTGGGCTTTCCCGACTTTCCCTTTTGCTTTTTCTTATTCATCTTCTGAAGCAATGCATATAGCTGAACAAGTTTCCTCAAGGTTTTCTCGGAAGGCTCTAAAGAATCTTCCAGCATGATATCGCCTGCAAAAATTTCTGTTTGTTCAATGTGGTAAGTGGCTTCGTTTAGTAATTCCCCCAAATCAATCCCATCGACAATAGGAAACATACCTTCATTCTCATCAAAAACTTTCGTCATTTCGTGTTTTAAGCTCAAGGCATCATTGGCGATGTCGAGAGATAGCTTTTCAGTCGCAAGGTCATTATCCTCGAGTAATCCATCATAAGAATCCCGAATGATTTTCTTGGTCTTATTTATAAAATCCCGGATGGGAATTTCTTTGGTATCTGACATTCCTTCACCCTCCCCTTCGGAATCCGTGGAATTTCCCTCTGGGGGCAACACTTCAATGAAATAAATTTCCGAGCGAGCAAGTTGCCCTTCCGGTTCCTTATTATCCATGGCAAGAGCCATGTAGGTTATCACATCCCCAATGGCCAAGGGATGGTCATTGAGGTCGAAGACATAAGTTTGGGCTTTTTCTGGCTCTACAGGTTCAACAAATATTGTTTCCTCTATTTTTTCTCCTGCATGGGAAATATGAATCCTTACATCCGCAACTCCATGGTCATCGGATGCATACACTTCAACAAGAAATTGGGCATCAGCTGGAAGTTGCAGATCTTTGGCAGGCTCAGTGATTTCCACGATGGGCGGATCATCAGGTATGGGAGAAAAACTTACAGGCTCACAGAAGACATGGGGCCGATTTGGTTTATCTCTGTCCGCTAGCACGAGTTGGCCCTTCCACTCAGAATCCAAGGTAAAAGAAAACCGAAAGATACCGTCAACTCCCTGTTCCAGGCTCTGATTGGTATCTTTACCATAAAGGGTGGCACTGACATTCCTAGGCAAATCGCCTACTTCAAGGGCAAGTTCTATCGAGCTTCCTTCCGGGGCTCGGATGTAGCCATACCCCTCATGATAAAAATTACTCTGCTTCAAATATGAAGGGGGCTGAATATTCCAGGAAATACTTTTAACAGATGGTGGATCATAAGGTGCTAATTTATTCCAGTCACTTGTAAGACTTGGCGTAACAACACGATATTCAAAAGGTTCGGTTAAGGAAGGAACTACAAACTCAAATCTGCCTAGAATCGGAGTGACCAACATTTCCATCCGAGGAATGCCCGAACCCTTCTCAATAAATTCTATAAATGCTTGCTTCTGCCCACGGTGGCCTCTTGTAATATCAGCAAAAACTGAAATATCAGCTCCACGAGTAAATTCCCCAGAAGCTTCGAAAACTTCATCTAGGTTTGAGCCAGATCTGGCAGTAAAAAGACTCAGGCCCGGCTCATCAGAGTGAGCATCCAACGCTTTACGCACCGGGCTTGTCCCTGCACTCCAAACTGTCAAAACAAAGCCACAGATAACGCCCACCAGTAATGAACCCCAAAATCGCCCACCAGGCCGGGTGCCCTGCCCCCAAGCGACAGAGGAGATCCTTGAGTTGGTGGAATCGACAACCCTTTGCTCCATGAATGTGAGTGCTTGCCTCTTGGCTTTTTCTTCCAACTCAACAGCACAATTTAAGGAATCCATTAAGGCAGGGTTGGCACGTTCGACATCTTGGGCAATTTGGGAGGCTTTGGGGGCCTGCTTCCAAAAATAAACAAAGCAAATGGCTAAAGTCAGGGCAGAAAGCCCAACTAATAGGTATAACCACCCTCCAGCTTCGGTTTCTAAAATGGGGAAGAAGCGGTCGTATAAATCGACGAAGAAAACGAGCAAGGGCCAAACCAGTAACCCGATGGTCAAGGCGAGGATACTTCTGGAATAAAGAAAGACCCGAGCTTCATACTTCAGTTTTTTTATGAACTCAGGCATTTAGCTTATCTTCTTCCACAAGGGTTTTTAATTTTGGTCGGCACCAAATCATTTCTACAATCAAGAGAATCGATGTAGCGATGGCAAACCACAACCAAAGGGAAAGCCGGTTCTCCATACTGGAATCACCGCTCCTATCTGCTAGCTGCCCCCTTGCATTTTCTTTGCCACCAAGGGCCAGGTCTACTTCTGCAGAGGTGCTCACTTCTGGTGAAGATTCAGCCAATGAAGGAACGACCTCAATCCATTGGTCTTCAAATCGAAAAGTACCTGGCTGCTCTGCCCGAAAGACTTCAGAGCCAGTCCATGCATCTCCCGGTTCCAAGATAGGCCAAGCCCGTGAGGTTGATTCCATTCTTCCTTTTTTCACCATCTCCATAAGTAAGGGAAGGAAAGAATTACGCAGAGGTAGATCTGTCCAGCTTGGGCTTACCCGGAAAGGTAAAAATACAAGCCGTCCGCCACTCTCATATTCCCTGACTACTGCCAATGCATAACCGTTCCGGTCCCGCAAGGGAACTCTCAAGGTGCTCTTGATCTTTTTTAAAACCCCAAACCGTTGAAAAGATGTGAGGTAAAGATCACGAGCAGAAGTACCGGAAAACAACTGACTTAAAGGGCTATCCTGAGCAAGTGCAGCAATTCGAAAAACCTCTCCAGACCTGGAAGCTGCTCCCGCAACTTTGGAGAAGCTAAAGTCCATTAACTTGGATTTGTTAATTATCGAAATAGAAGCAGAAAAAGGTTCGCTTGGGGTCATTAGGCAAACTCCTCCAGCCTCTAAAAAAGGAATCAAACCTGCAGCCAATGCTTCCTTTTCAAACCAGTCTCCGACACCCAAAGCAAATAAAAGTTCCAAGTCCGAGGAAGCATCTCCCATTCTTTTCTCATCAGCAATATCTTGGCTCGACTCCCAACGATTCCAGCCACTGTCACCGGAACTAAGGACCGCGGTCTCAAGGAAGTCCCGTTCCTGCTTGGTGTCTTTTTGATTTTCATTCCCTATCCAAAACCCAAATCTCCGAGGTGGTGGAGCTTTCAGCCACAAGCTTCTTTCATTATCGAGGGCGTAATCATCTTTAGACTCTAACCTAACTGAGGCTTTGGAAAAATCTCCCGCGGGTAAAATAAACTGTGCCTGAGCAGAACCCAGAGGATTAAGTTTCAGGTTTTGCTTCTCTCTTATTGCTCCTCCTGCCGATAATGAGAGTTCCAGGCTTTGTGGAGAATCATCCCAATTCCGCACAACTACCCAGACTCGAATATTGCCTGAACCTACAGGTACTGCTTTCGCTTCCACAATTCCCTGATTTTTGGTCCGCCCACCAATCTCCTCTCCAGCACCAACTTGTAAAAGTTCAAAATTTATGCCGTCTGATATAAGGTCTCGATATACCGCTTGCCAGTCACTGCTTTGAAAATCACTGATGATCACAACTTTTTTGGAAAGCGCTCCCTCGGAAAAAAGTTCGGGTACACGGTCAAGGAACACTTGGGCATTCCCCTTGCGCCAATCATGCCCCAGGCCTTCAATAGCATCAGCTAAAGTCTCCATCTCAGCACCGACTTTTACCTGTTGCAAAACATCAGCTCCAAATGAAACAAGTCCGAATTCAGAATCTTCGGTACTCAATAGTTCCTGAGCTCTCATTTTGGCTTCCCGTAATCCATTCCAACCTTCCATGCTGGGGCTTACATCGATTGCAATCACCGTTTGATTTCCTTGGTCACGGGAAGAAGATACACGGGGGTCTTGCCAATAAGGATCAGCTAATAAAAGAGTGATAAATAAAAAGAGCAAAATCCTCAGTAAGAGGAGAAGCAAATCGGATGGAGTTTTACGACCCGTTCGGGGAATGCTTGAAGGCTGGATAAAACGCAAAGAGGGAAAGGCATGCTTCTTGGTTACTGTTTGATAAGCCATGTGAGCAAAGATGGGAAGACCAATAGCCAACCCTGTCCACAATGCAGCAGGTTGCCCGAACTCAATCATTTTGGCTTTCGTACCTCATCGCTTTGATCGATTTCTCACACCTAGAAAGCGGCGCAGAGCGTGGCCCAAGTCTTGATTACTTTGAAAACTTTCAAATTCAGCAGAAATTAAACTCATATTATTTTTCAACCGGTCCAGGAAGCGATTCATATTCAGCCGGTAGTCTGCCCGGATAGCAGATGGGGATGTGGAGATTTCAAGAATCCCTTCCATTTCTGTAAACCGCAAAGCCTCCTCCGGTGGTAAATCAAGCTCATCCGGGTCTAAGACCTGTAAGCATAAAGACTCGTAGTGCGAGGAAAGAGAAAATCGTAACCTTTCACTTAGGGTATCTTCTGCTTCCAAAAAATCAGACAAAAACACAACCATCGACCGCCCCGGTAATACCGATGCGAGTTGGTCCCAGGCCCGTTCATGCTGACTGGTCCCTTTGGGCTCGAGCGAAGAAATCCCAGCTATTACTCGCTGAAGGTGCCCGCTTCCAGTAGCAGGACGAATCCATTGCTGCGTCTCGTCCCCGTATCCAAATAATCCAACCTGATCCCCTTGCCTGCTGGCAAGATAAGCAAAGCAAGCGGCCAACATGGATGCATACTTCAATTTTGAACAGGCTCCGCGTGGGCTTTTGTACCCCATCGATGCACTCGCATCCAATACAATAAAAACGGTAAAGTTTGTATCTTCCTGAAATGTCTTGGCAACCAACTCATCTCGCTTGGCAAAAACTTTCCAATCAACCACCTTCATATCCTCTCCCGGTTCATAGGAACGATACTGAAAAAACTCATTCCCCCGGCCCTGTCTCAAACTTCGGTGCATACCTGGCATCGCTCCTTCCACCACCACTCGGGCAAGTAGAGAGAGGTCATTTATACGATTCAGATGAACCGGATCGAGTAGCGACTCTTCCGCGGTTGTGGACACGTTATCCGCTTAGGCTGTTACAGTTTCGAGCAAATGGGCGATAATGTCATCGGAGCCCAAACCTTCGGATTCAGCGAAAAAACTGGGCAAAATACGGTGACGCAAAGCAGACTTAGCCAAGAATTTCACATCTTCACCAGAAGCATTAGGGCGACCATCTAATAAAGCCCGGGCTTTTGCGGCAAGGATGAGGGCTTGTGCACCCCGCGAGCCAGCTCCCCATCGAACCCGCTTGCGAGTCCACTCATCACAAGCTTCCACATCTGGTCTGGATGCAGAAGTTAATCGAACCGCATACGATACCACAGTTTCGGGTACTGGTAATTGCCTGGTTAGATCCTGCAATGCTTCGATGTCATCTCCTGATAGCACGGGTTGAGGATTGAGCCGCTCCACACCCGTAGTCTCCCCGACCATTCTGATTTCATCTTCTTCAGACAAATATTGAATGACCGGATTGAGTAGGAAACGATCCAATTGAGCTTCGGGTAAAGGATATGTACCCTCAAGTTCAATAGGGTTCTGCGTAGCTAACACAAAAAAGGGAGCATCCAAGGGACGAGTTTGACCAGACACCGTAACCTGCCTCTCTTCCATAGCTTCAAGCAGGGCAGCCTGGGTTTTTGGGGGGGTTCGATTAATTTCGTCAGCAAGTACGATATTGGAAAAGATGGGACCTGGAGCAAAACGAAAACTTTTTCGACCAGTGGATGGGTCTTCGTCCACCACCTCGGATCCTACAACATCCGCTGGCATTAAATCTGGAGTAAATTGGATTCGCTTAAAATCTAGACTCAAACACTTAGATATCGTTTTCACCAGCAGGGTCTTGCCTAAACCCGGAATTCCGGTGAGCAAACAATGACCACGTGCAAGAAGCGTAATCAGTAACTCAGTAATAACCTTGTCCTGCCCGATGATTCCCTTGCGAATTTCCCCCAACAAGAGATCGCGCGTTTCGTTCATGCGCCCCAAGGCGTCTTCAGCTTTTTCTTGAGTAATCATATATGTATATCTTTATGTATCGAATCCGTGATGCGGGCAAACTTCACTTGCGCCATATTTCCTTCAATCGGACAAACCAAAAAGGGAAACCTCAGTATTTAATTCTGCTCGGTAATCGCCTGCAATCTCTCCCACTCAGTCACAAACTTCTGAAGATGGATTTTGCCGTTTTCTATTTCAGATTGTAAAAGAGAACGAACTAATTCCTGTTCAGCCTGATACTGGTCAGTGTTTAACAAGCCTGAAAAGTGCGCAACCCGGGCCCAAAGGAGATGGGTGGTAAACGCATCAAATTCATTGTAAGCCACAATTTCATCAAGCTTACCAGTTAGCCACATTTCAGCGACAGAATCACCACTCACATCGATTTTACCGGGAATTCCGCTCAAAGTAGCCGCTTGATGGAGGGATGGCCGATCGCGATATTGTCCCATGGCATCGGCAAGATCGACATTGTACTCCGAATTACGGGCATCAAAATAATCAACACCTTCCCAGGGCTTCGCAGGTCTTTCTGAAAACCCGGCCCCTGGTAGACCATGAACGATCGCCCGTTGAACAATAATGGGTACATCAGCCTGGGCAGAATTATATCCTACAAGTTGAGGCTTTCGGCGCCCCACAGCGTTCATAAAGCTGGTAAGAATGACTTTTTCTGTAGACTTGACTGGATCGCTTGGATCAACGGGTAAAGATACAAGCTTAAGGCTGGCTCTCCCTCCCGGTAGTCCTTCTCTAAGAATTCCTGCCAACGATACAATTCTGCACAAAATTGTTTTGAGGTACGGTTGGAAATCTGCAGGGTCACTATCTTTCCTGGCTCCTGCCCACAGCGCCTCAAACGCGGCACGAGCATTATCTCCGGGCCCTGTAGAAGCATCAACACCATGAAGGATTTCTCCAGATTTGGGGTCTGGTATCCATTCCACATCGAAGGAAAAGACATTATCTGCAAGGGTCTTGAGCATGCTGATTATTTGAGAGATGAGGAAGCACGATAGGTAATAAATTCTTCAGCACTGGAAAAGCCTTCAGGGAAAGTAAGGATTTCAGCACATTCGTCATCCACGAGTAATGTGTGCTCAAAGTGAGCCGATGGCATTCCGTCTACGGCAAGGGCTGTCCAACCATCCGGACCCATACGAATTTGCGGTTTTTTCATATTTACCATGGGCTCTATGCAAATGGCCATTCCCTTGCGGAATTTTGGACCTGTGCCCGCTTTCCCAAAGTTTGGAACCTGTGGCTCTTCATGCAAAGAGCGCCCCACACCATGACCGACAAAGTTGGTAATAACCGCAAAGCCGGCGGCCTCGACATGTTGTTGCACGGCTGCAGACACATCTCCCACCCGGTTTTTGTGTAAAGCTTGCTTGATTCCTTCATACATCGACTCCTCGGCTACCCGGAGCAGTCTTTCAATGTCAGACGAAACTTTACCGACAGAAATAGTACGACAATTATCCCCAATCATTCCATCTTCCCGAATACATACATCGACGGAAATGATATCGCCATCCTTCAATACCCGGTCTTCCACACCTATGCCATGAACAATTTCATCATTCACGGACAAGCATGTGTAGGATGGAAAAATTTTGTTACCTGATCGGTACCCTTTACATGCACTCTTTACTCCCATTTCCTTCATAATTTCGCCACCAAGTTCATCGATCTCCAAGGTATTCATTCCCGACTTCACCGCACGGCAGAGACGGTCAAGGACGGTTGCTGCCGAGCGACCCGCCTTTCTCATTTTTTCTTTATCCTTGAAGCTTTTACATATCACAAAACTTTCATCCCCGAAAAACCAACTTCATTCAACCCTAAAGCGCTAAAGTGAAAAACTTCCCCTTATTTTGATTCTCTTTTTAAGAGATGAAGGATGGGGAAACCCAAGAGTAATTGAATGAAGTGAAAAAGGATGAGCGGAAAAACCCAGAAAACAAAAGCCTGGCATTCAGCACCCCCTAAAATCTGTATCATAGGCAACCCAGTTGCTAATGATTTCTGGGTAACGCAAAAAAAAGCAGAAACTCTTCTCTCCCGGTTCATCTCTGCCCCCTGTGACCAAAGCCAAGCAAAGATTGCCAAAGCCCCCCATCCAAGACTAAGGGGCAGAAGTAATTCTCCAAATAATTGCAGGCAAATCTGAGCGTCCACTTGAGAAAGGACTTGGCCCATGGCAAGATAAGCAAGCCATGCTATACAGATTAGCGGTACATTTCCAATAATCCATTTCCCCCACGATTTGCTGGCGAAGCAAGGATGTCTCTGCGCAATCCACCACCCGATCATAATGGGAATTACGGTAAAACAAATAATTTTGGGCAGGGAGAGTCCGATAAGGTCTACGATTCGGGTACCATATAAATCTGTAAGGTCTCCCTGCAAATAAACCCACGCAAAAAAAACAATAACAGGCCCAAGCAAGTTGGACAGGGTCGCTTGCCCCAAGGTAAAGCCAGGATCCCCGCCTGCCTTCTCACTAAACACGACAGAACTTGCAATCGTAGTGGGCAAACAGGCCAGTAAAATAAAAGGCGGCAACCATTGCGGGGTAAGTAAGTCGAAAAACCAAGCACATAAGACAATCAAAGCAGGGCCAAGAAATATACCCACCTGTACCCTGATTGTATGCCCAGGTTGATGCCAAATCTTAAAAAGCTCAGTCCGCTTCATTTTATAGCCCTGCAGGAAAAAGATGAGAATGATAGCGGCATGGTTAAAAATCCCTCCACCCCACTGACCAAAAACATTAGCAGAATCTTTGGAGAACCACGCCAAGGTAAGACTCGAAGCAAGCAGAATTGAAAAACCCAGCCCATTTGGAAAAACTCGCATCTCGCCTATCTCTTGTTTAGAACTTTCACTTTTACCGATTTAGCCCCATACCTTTTCATGAATTCGAAATACCGCCTGCTTACTGTGGATGCCGCTGGCACCCTCATTCGACCATGGCCATCTGTGGGTGCAGTTTATGCCCAAACGGCCCGTGAACATGGACTTATTGTTGAAGATGAAGAAATTGATACCCGTTTCTACAAAATTTTTGGGCAAACGCAAAAGAACAAAAAAAGTACGATGGGAGCAGAGAAAGATTTTTGGCGTTCTGTTGTTTGTGAAACCTTTCAACCTTACGGCACAGAAAAACAACTCCATCCCATTTTTGAAAAACTCTGGGATTTATTTGCCCACGGTGATCACTGGAAACTGGCTGAGGGGGCAAAAACCACCTTACAAACATTACGAAACCGAGGGTATGAAATTGCTCTGCTATCCAACAACGACACCAGGCTGAGGCAAGTTATTACTGAACTCGGGATCACCTCTCTTTTTGATCAAATTTTCATTTCGGCTGAAATCGGTTATGAAAAACCGGATACCGAAATCTTTCGGCATGTGGAAACATCTATGCATAGAAAGCCCCAAGAGATTTTGCATATCGGCGACAGTCATTCTCGAGATTTTGAAGGAGCCTTATCTGCGGGCTGGTCTGCCTTGCTCTTTGGGAAGCCGAAAATTGAAGACAATCAAATCCTGAGCTTTCCTGAACTACTCGACCATCTTCCATGATTACGGTTTCAAACCCGATTTCCATAAGCTTGCTTGAGGCAGTTACCGACAAGCACCTTGTAATCCATACCGAGAAAGACCACATCGTCGCTTATTTCGACTTCGACGAAATCCTTCTTCCTCACCACCAGGAAACTTCTACTTTTTTTGATCAAGTAAAATGCCCTGCTGATATCCCAAACAATTCCCTCAGTTTTTCTGGGTGGGTTGGCTTTTTGGGCTATGAGTTTCTTGCCTCGAACCTGGGCATTAAACTGCATTCCAAGAAAGACCTGGATTTACCCGACGGTTGGTTTGGCCGGCCCGGTTCTCTCATCCGCTTTTTCTCTGCTCACACCATCATTGAATCGTGTTCGGAAACCAGAGAAGATGAAATCAGGACCACTCTTAGTAGTGCCAGGCTTTCAAGTGCTGAACCTACAGGTGGTGCTTCCAGTCGCCCGATTACCTGCAACCTAGATTTTGCTAACTACAAGGAAATTTTTGAGCAAGCAAGGGAAGCCATTCTTGATGGAGAAACCTACCAAATTAAAATTTCTCAACGCTTTGAAGGTTTCCCCAAAACGAGCCCCCTACACGCATTTTTGAAATTACGCAGCAGTAACCCAGCCCCCGAAGCTTTTCTTCTACAAACCCCTGACTTTTCGATCATTAGTTGTTCTCCGGAAGTGGTCATTGAAAAGAAAGGCTCCCAGATTATTACCAGACCCATTGGTGGGACTTACCAGCGGGACCATGCTTCTCAGGATGGCTCAGTTATCGAATGTTTTTTACGAGACACCAAAGAAGTTGCAGAGCACAACATGCTGGTCGACTTAGAGCGCAATGATTTGTCTACCATCTGCCTCCCGGGAACCGTACAGATTGATCGATTCCGGGAAGTCGAAAGTTACTCTCACTTGCATCATCTTGTATCGACAATCTCGGGCACCCTCCGTCCTCAGCAAAGCCTGCAAGACATCATTCGGGCAATGCTACCAGGCGGTAGTATAACTGGTTGCCCGAAGATTCGAACCATGGAATGGATTGACCGCCTCGAACCTTGCTTTCGGGGACCTTACACCGGGAGCTTTGGGACAATTGAGGATGGGGGAAATATCCGCCTCAACTTAATCATACGCTCCATGATTAGAATCAAGGAAAAGGCTTTTATACAAGCTGGAGGGGGTATTGTGGTAGAATCCACACCCGAATATGAATTTAATGAAAACCGGATCAAGGCCCAGGCCCTCCTCGACCTGCTTCAATGATTTTACTCGTCGACCATCAAGATTCCTTTACCCGGAACCTAGAGCATTTGTTAACTCGTTTTGATAGCGTGGAAGTGCGAGACCGATTGTCCTTACCTGCCAACTTGGTAAACTCCGCAAGTTTAATTGTACTCTCTCCCGGGCCGGGTACTCCCTCAGATTATCCTGAAACGCTGGAGTTCACCGAAAAAGTTAAAGGCAAAACTCCGCTCCTTGGAATATGCCTAGGTTTTCAATTACTCCTTCAAGCTGAAGGAGCAAGAATTGTACGCCAGGCTCAAGTCCTTCATGGGGTTGAAACCGAAATTGCAACCGTCCAAAACTCCAGGACCTATCGAGGATTACCCCCCTTACTTCGAGTGGGTCGTTATCATTCCCTGCAAGTTGAACACCGAAGTCTCGGTGAATTGCCAACCAGTATTCAAATTACCGCCCACGATCCTATCCGAAAAGTTCCAGTTTCATTTGAAGACTTGAAGAGAAAACTCTTTGGCTTGCAGTATCATCCTGAATCCTTTCTAACCAGTGAAGGAACTAGATTGATCGAAAATATCCATCATGCTTGCTTGGACGAAATCGGGTAATCCCATTGAACACCCCACGCCCTGGGGTTGCCACGGTGTGTTCTCAACCCTCCGGGTATTACCAAAGCATAATGTTCTCTTTAAAAAACAACACCTCCAACGAATCTTAGAAAATGCGGACACTCTTGGGCTTCCATGGGTTCCCAGACTCGATGAGCTTAACAGCCGACTGGAAGAGTACCTGCAGAAGTTGCAAGAAGACGAAGATAAATTACTGCGCATCTGCCTACTGGAAGACTGCCTTGGGTTATCAGTACGCCCAGCCCTGTCTGATGGAAAACCAGTAGAAGGCTGGCTGCTACCTTACCGAAGACCCGATCCCACCATTAAATGCACTGCAGAGAAAAATCTCTATGGGAAGTTAACTGAATTAGAAATCACACGCGAAGACTGGATCATCATGGATCCAAAAGATAATGAACTTCGAGAAACTGCGACCTCAAACCTGATCTTTGTCAAAGATAACAACCTGCTCATACCCGACAAAAATATTCTTTTGGGCATTACGCTTCAAAACCTGATCCCCTATTTGAAAATAAGTTTCTCGATCTCTCGGGGTATTCCTCAGGATCAACACATTGCAGAGTTCGATGAAATCCTTCTTTGTGGTACCGGTCGAGGCGTTGCCCCTCTTGAGAAAATCTCCGAGCTTGGGTGGTCCATGAATGGCCGAGAAAATTTCTTCAAGATTCGCTCACTTTATGAGGAAATGATAACATCTAAAGATGCCAAATTATCAATTTAATGGCGCCAGCCTTAAACTTGAATACCCAGCGGTAATGGGGATTCTTAACCTAACGCCTGACTCATTTAGTGATGGCGGTGAATTTATCGACCCCAAGACCGCCATCGAACATGCCTGGCTTATGATTGACCAGGGTGCCCAGATCATTGATATCGGAGCAGAAAGCACCCGCCCGGGCAGTGAACCAGTAAGCGAAAAGGAAGAGCTTCGCCGTATCCTCCCTGTTCTTGAAAACCTTCCCAAAAATGAATTTATCATATCTTTGGATACAACCAAGCCGGTGGTTGCTAAGGCAGGACTGGAGGCAGGTGCTCACATCATTAATGATGTTTCCGGAGGATCTGCCCAACTTTTACACTTAGCATCTGAATACAGTGCGGGGTTTATTGCTATGCACACACAAGGCATCCCCAAGTCGATGCAAAAAAATCCTCAATACCAAGATGTGGTCGAAGAAGTTAAAAGGTTTTTCTCCCAACGAAAAATAGAATTCAATAAGCTGCCCTTGCCAAGGTTATGGATTGATCCAGGTATAGGCTTTGGCAAAACCCTGGAGCACAATCTTCTTTTATTGAGGGACATTGACCAGTTCATTGACCCCGCTTGGGGCGTACTCTTAGGCTCTTCAAGGAAGTCATGGATAGATCAGCTGTGTACAGCACCCTCCCCCCTTGACCGGCTTGGTGGTTCTATCGCATCTGCAATAGATGCGGTATCAAAAGGAGTGGAAATCCTTCGAGTCCATGATGTGCAGGAAACGGTACAGGCAGTTAAGGTTTCAAGGATTCTCCAAAAAGATTGAAATTTCCTACTCTACTTAGTAAAGAAAAATATGTCTTTCATAAAATTTCTAACGCTGGCTTACATTACTTCTTTCTTCCCTTTTCTAATTGAAGCAAAAACTGCAACTCTTAAAATATATTCACCGCTAATCGACTACGAAGCTTTGTTTCGGGAGGATGATGCTCAACTGCTTAGTTACAATCTCTTAGACGCTGGAATTCAAAATAATGAAGTTAGAGTTTCAGGCTCGATGATGATCCAAGGAGTTTACGCTACCTTCACAGGTAACTTCACATCTCCCTTCACAAGCATAGATAATAATTTAAATGGGATCTATGATTTTTTTGAAATTAACAATAATTTCAGGATTGATGTGACAGGCTCAGCCTCCTACTCCCTACAAGGATACGGTAATTTCAACGCTAATATTTTTGCGTCGATTTCCCGTATAACTGGTCAGCATTCATTTAACCTTAATGAAACCGTAACGGTCCAATCTTCAAGCATTGACGGTATTTACCCCGGGCAAACTGAATATATTTCTGAATCTTTAACCGCGGTACATGCACTAGGCACAATCTATTACGATGAAGACCAAAGAACTTACACTTATAGTTTAGGTCATCATGGAACTAGTGGAACTGCATCAGGATCTGGTACCTACCAAGTGAATTCGGATTCATCGATTGCTTTTTCAGAGCTTTCATTTCCAAGTATTAACGACGATACATTCGGGAGTACATTTCCTGCATTATCAAAAAAAACACTAATCTCTACATTGACCATCCCATACATTGAATCGAATAAATTTCATGTTATGACAACTATTCAAGATGTTCCATACTTCATCATTATTGAAGATAACAACGATGTTAACTCAGACAACAAACCAGATCTTCTCACTTTCAAGCAAGCAGGTGTTGAGACTATTGATTTAAATGGATGGAATTATCATGCTTGGCCATGGATATTTAATGTGCAGGATCAAGACTGGCTTTATTATCACTTTGCTGACACGGATTGGTTAGTATGGAGAAACAAGACACTATCTTGGCTCAGGTTCAATCCCAGTACCAGTTCTTGGGGCTCTTTATCCTTATAATTCCTCTTTAAGGCTTTGTACAATGGGAAAGATTATACTGAAAGAAATTGAAGTGATGGCTCGCATCGGGCTATTGGAAGAAGAGCAATATGCACCGCAAGACCTGAGGGTATCGCTAGAACTTTCTTACAATTTTGAAAATATTCGTGAAACCGATGATATATCTCTGGGTATCGATTATTGTGATGTGGTTTCATCGGTTCGTGAATTTTGCTCATCCTATGATGGAAAAACACTAGAACGCTTTGCTCACTTACTTTCGATTCGGCTCAAAGAAGGATTCCCCCTAGATCACATAAAACTTACGGTTGACAAGCCACGCTACACGAAAAAATTGGGCCTTCGTGAAATTCAAGTCGAAGTTGAACGCTGACATTTATCTCGGCCTTGGGGCAAACCTTGGCGTTCCCCGTGAAACTTTCGAGCTCGCCTTGGCTCTCGTGGCAAGGTTTGCCAAAATTCGTAAAGTTTCCAAGTTATACAAATCTTCCCCTTTCGGCTTTTCTGACCAGCCTCCATTTGTAAATGCAGCAGCTCAAATTTCCACTTCCCTGGAGCCTTTGGAGTTACTTTCCAAACTTCAATTTATCGAAGGGGCTCTAGGCAAAGAAGTCATCAGGGAGAATGGGCCCCGAGTTATTGACCTTGATCTCCTCATCTACGGTGACCGAGTGATAGAAGAGCAAAACTTAACAGTACCCCACCCTGGCATTCTTACCCGAGACTTTGTACTCCGGCCACTGCTCGATATAAAACCCGATTTTGCCCACCCATTGTGGAAGCCAAAAACAATGAAGTCCGCACTAGGCGGACTTCAAGAAAAGTTTATCAGGGAAAGCCCTGAAGAGTGGGATTTTAAATTATAACCAATCAATCATCCCCACCACCACCCAAGCTCATTAAGACTTGGAGGATGTAAAAGAATAAAAGGGCAACGGATGCAAAAAGGGAAAGGGCGGCAGCCACATGCTGGTCAGTTCGATATTGGTGAAGTATATTGGAGGTGGTGTAGAGAACTGAACCTGCGGCAAAAAGAACCATAACCAAGGCAAATACAAGCCCGAGAGAGAATCCAAAGATCATGCTGCATATGATAAATCCTAAGGCAACAAATCCTCCGATTGATAAAATACTACCCATAAAAGAAAAATCTTTCTTGGTTATAAAAACCGTGGCAGTAATTCCACCGACAAGGAGAAGGGTCATCAACCCCGCTGTTTGAATAAGTCCAGCACCAGCATAAAAGGTGGCGATAAAGAGTAGGGGTAAAAAGACAATCGCTTCGGCGATCACGAAAAGACCAAGCCCTAAATACTGCATTTGCTGGGAAGTTTGAGACAAGGCTAATTTATTGGCGATATAACTCACTCCCATAAATAAACCGATTACAACCAGCCAACTCATTCCGCCTGTCATACTTGATGCCAATTTTGCGGCAAAAGGGGAATGCACAAGATAATATTCAACGGCAATGAAGCCAAGGATTGCCACCGCTAAATGCGAGTAGGTACGGCGAATAAAAGCAGCCCGTTCTGTGGACGAGCTATTAGCGACTGAATCAGAAAGTTTATATACTTGTTCTCTCATGTGGAAATATTCTTTGTTAATTAATATGAATTGTTTCTTCCTACACAATGATTCGAAATTATTTTTTTTCAAGAACCTTCGATTTATTACTACTTCTTTGATAACATAAATGGTAGACAAAATTCTCAGAAACCCATCTCCTTAGGGACTCAACTTCATTCTTCATGCATCTCTTTAATAACCTAACCTTCGTTTTCTTGTTTTTTATATTTCCTGAGCTGAAATCCAAGTCAGTTGATGTTTTTTTTGGCACCAGCGGACGAGAAGCCAAAGGGATTTATTATGCAACTTTTGATTCAAGTACTGGAAAATATAATCAGGCTATACTCGCGGCTGAGATCAATTCACCAGGGTTTCTTGCCAAGCATCCAAATGGTAAAATCCTTTATGCAGTAGCTCGGTGGAAGGGCGGTGCGGGAACAGTGGGCTATCACCTTGGTGCCGGAGGAGAATTAAAAGAGTTTACCCGGATAACTTGCCCGGATGGACCAGCTTGTCACATTTCTGTTCATCCAACTGGAAAATTTTTACTTACCGCACAGTATGGAGGTGGCTCCGTGGCGATTTTTCCGCTTGGCAAAGATGGAGTGCTTAAAAACCCAACTGTGATTGAACATAAGGGAGGTTCCAAAGTGGTTGATAAAAGGCAGGATGCCCCCCACCCTCATTGGGTCGGATTTTCACCGGACGGGAAATATGCCCTCATACCCGATCTTGGGCTGGATCAGATCGTAATCTACCAAGTTGATGTAGATAAGCCAGCGATCATTCCGCACGGGAAAAGTGACTCTATCCCTGGAGGTGGTCCCCGCCACATACGATTCTCCATCGATGGCAAATTCATTTATCTGCTTAATGAGCTCAGTCTCTCCATCACCACTTTTGCCTGGGATGCCCAAAGGGGTACAGCGAAAAGACTGACCACCACACCAGCAATTTCCGAAGAAGTCAAAGCGGGTGAATCTTTCAATTCGTCTGCTGAGATTCTGGTTCACCCGAGCGGACAGTTCGTCTACTCCTCCAATCGTGGTCATGATACCGTTTCTGTCTACAAAGCCAATCCACTAACCGGAAAATTAAAAGTGGTGCAGGTACAACCCATCCGCGGCGCTTTCCCTCGAAACATTAACCTCACGCCCAACGCCGACTGGCTCCTCGCCGCCGGTGCGGATTCCAACACCATTGCTGCCCACCGTATTGACCCAAAAACCGGTAAACTTACCTACCAACGTGGCTCAGTTATCAATGTCCCCTCCCCCATTTGCATACTCTTTGCCGAGTAGCAGTCACGCCAGCCAAAGCTTACGAAATGTTTCGTCGGGGTCATAATATTCGGCCTGTTTTTCGAGATTGAAAGCACGATTGGGCCGCGGATCATTGCCCACCCCACCCAAATACATCCAGTTTCCATAGTTGCTGCACGGATCGTAATCAATTAGATGCTGTTCAAAGTGACGGGCACCAGACAACCAGTCCTGCCCTAAGTCATGCACTAGGTAGGACGCCACATTTTGTCGACCTCGATTACTCATCCATCCGGTTGTGGCTAATTCGATCATGTTGGCATTTACAAAGGCATTGGGAGTTCTGCCCTCTTTCCATCGCTTGAATGTTTTCGGATCGCCCAGGGTCGCCCTTTCAATAGCGTCCTTAATTCCATGCCGCTTAAAAATACCCGCTCCGTAACGACGGGCAACAAAGCGAAAAAATTCCCGCCACAGTAATTCGAAGAATAACCAGTAGGTGCTTTCATTGGCCACCCGTTCCTCCTCATATTTTTTGATTTCCCAATAAACTTCCACCGCTGAGATACATCCGATTGATAACCAGGGGGATAATTTGGAGGAATAATCCGCCCCCACTAGTCCATTTCTCGTTTCCTTGTACTCTTTAAGGCAATCCCGTTCCCAAATCCATTGATTCATCCATTTTTTTGCTTCCCTAGCACCGCCACGAAAATCTAGGACTGCCCGCTCATCTTTGGGATAGTCCTCAAAACTGAGAGAAGTAAGTATGGGAAGTTCTGTTGTTGAATTCCATGAGCAGACTATACTTTTTGGTGATTGGAAAACGCTGCGAATCTGCATCTTCTTTTCCACTTTCCGGCGAAAAGAACTGAACACGGCAGGCAAATCGTTGAGGGCAAAGGGAAGGTCAGCTTCTTCCCATATCCCTTTCCCTCCGGTGAGAATAAGATTTATCCGGTTGGAAAGCAGGCGTTCCTCTTCAGTTTCCTCCCAGGCATCTTCTTTTTGGGCGTAACAACGATCAGCTCCAAAGCTTTCCATTAGACTGGGGATCTCATCCACTGCCCGGCCCGAAACAAATTCAATGGATCCACCCAGTTCTTCAATTTCACCCTGAAGGTCATGCAGGGATTCGAGAATAAATTTCGCCCGAACCGAACCCATTCTGGGAGCTTCTACGGAAGCATTCCAAGTCCGGGTATCCAGAATATAAACACAGAGCACATCATCGCATTCACGCAATGCACGGGTAAGTGCTTCATTATCCGGAACTCTTAAATTATTTCTAAACCATACAATTCCTTTTTTCATCAAAATGTTATATTAGGAAACAAAATAGAAATTCTCAATTTCTTGGTCCGTTTACCTGTAAGAAATTATGTTCCTTAATAATATGCTCCGCTGTCAGACGGCCCGATTTCATTGCGGCATCAATGGAAGGAAGTCCAAAATAATCTCCACATCGAAAAACCCGGGTTAAAGCAGGCGTTGGGATCGGCGGATTTGGACAGGAGGGAACGGCTTGCCGGATTCGATATCCTTTCACATATGCCCAATGCTTGACCATGGGGCCGAACCATTGAAACAATTGCTTCATCGCTAATGTGGCAATTTTTTCCATATCTAAGTCTTTCTTCCCAATTACACTTACAGATGCCAAAGCCTGACCGGGTGGAGAACATGAACAGAGGTTGCTAACAAAAGTGAGATTATTTATCGGTCCTTCTCCGCTACCATCCAAATAAAGAATTGGTTCATCACTGGGCAGATCGGTTGTAGGAAGAGAAAAATACAGGCAGTCCACCGCATTCCATTCCTCATTCGGCTGATCCAAGCCGAGTAATTGATTGGCATGAAAATCTTCGGTGGCCAATACTACGGCCCTGCCCTGCCATTGATTTCCATCTATTGATTTAATGGTATCCCGGTCCACTTTACAAATTTTAGTTCCAAGAAGAATATTTTCTTGGGGTAATTCCCCGGCTAGCTGAATGGGGATTTCACCAATTCCTTTTTTAGGCAAAACCGTATCGCCTGTGGAAAAAAACCGAAATGTTTCCTCAAACTTTCGAATCGTAGTGCTCAATTCATCTTCTAAAAACACTCCCCGCATGAAGGGCTTCCAAAACCGATTGATCATGGAATCTCCAAAACCCATTTCTCCCAATGCATTAATGGTGGAGCAGTTATCAGGCATAGACTTGGATGAAAGCAGTCCCATACGCATCATCCCAACTCTCAATTTATCCCCCAAAGTTCCAATAGGAGTAAGTAATGATTTAACTCCGTCCATTGGATGCCGGATTGGATCTGCCACCCGATGAAAACGATTGTCAAACCAGACCTTGGAACCTGGGTAACATGCCTGTAGGTCAAGTTTTTCATAATCCAAAAATCGTTGGGCTTCCGGGTATGCGGTTAATAGAACCTGGAATCCACGGTCCAATCGATAGCCACTGACTTCATCAGTCTGTACCCGACCTCCTATTTTCTCGGCTTGATCAAAGAGTAAAAAGGGAACCCCTGCCTTCGCCAGCGTAACCGCACAAGCCAAGCCTGATAATCCGGCACCCACGATAAGAACAGGAGTATCTTGGTACTTAACTTTCGCCATTACTCAGAGCAGTGCAGATAAACAGCTGCATATTCGGGTGATTTTGTTTTGGCCTCATTGAATGAACCGTCTCATTTAAAGTCTCTTTTCTATTTAATTACTTTTGTAGGTTTTATTTCAGAATGAAATTATCCCAATTTTTGAAAATTGGCTACGCAAGAGTGGATGTATTGGTTCTGGAGTGCAGCTAAGTAGAATTTGTAGGATTAGTCCTTTCATGGTTTGTAAATTCATTGTCGTGAATTTGGATGTAAATTTAAAAATCGATAACACTGAAAAACACTTGTTCACCTTTCTTCTTCATCCAACAGTATGAATGTCCGTAAGAACTAAGGGAATTCATACATTTACTATCAGATGAATTTCCTTCCCACACTTTTTTCGTTCCTTATATTCATACCTTGGATATGCCAGGCAAAAGTTGATTTCGTTCACCAAGTGATGCCAATTTTGAAAAAGCATTGCGCCGAGTGTCACACCGATGGAAATAAGAAAGGTGGACTTTCGATAAATACCCGGGTTGAATTCCTCGCTGGGGGTGAAGGTGGAGAGGTAGCCATCGCAGGTAATGCAGCGGAGAGTTTTTTCCTGGAACTCACCGGATCTGCAGACCTTGACGAACGTATGCCTCCAAAAGGGCCTGGAGTTTCCGCTTCAGAGTTAGCGATTTTAAAACAGTGGGTACAGGAAGGTATGGACTGGGATGAGTCTTACACTCTTGGGTCATCCGGATGGGAACCACCTCTTAAACCCCGTATCGTCACCCTGCCACCAGCTTTGGAAAATCGGGATCATCCTATCGACCGTATAGTGGACGCTTACCACCTAAAAAAGAATGCAACTCCCCCTGCCCTCGCCAGTGACTCTCTTTTTTTACGAAGAGCTTATTTAGACATCATTGGCATTCTGCCTTCACCCAAAGAGTTACTAAATTTCATAAAAAACCCTTCTCCTTCGAAGCAAGCACAAGTAATTGACCTGCTCTTGGAAAGAGAAATTGCCTACGCCGATCACTGGCTAACATTCTGGAATGATCTATTGCGCAATGATTACACCGGAACCGGATTTATTACCAAAGGACGCACCCAAATTACATCATGGCTGTACGCGGCCCTACGATCCAACAAACCCTACGATCAAATGACCAGGGAATTAATTGATGCAGAGGAAGATGCTGCGGGCTTTGTAAACGGGATCAAATGGCGCGGAAATGTAAACGCCAGCCAAACAAGAAATATGCAATTTGCACAGAATGTTTCTCAGGTGTTTCTGGGTATAAATATGAAATGTGCCAGCTGTCATGACAGTTTCATTGACCGGTGGACTTTGCAGGAAGCCTACGATCTCGCTGCTATTTTTGCAGACAAACCTTTAGAGCTTGAAAGATGTGATCTACCAACAGGAAAAATGGCCAAACCCCGCTGGATGTTTCCGGAACTCGGACAAGTAGACCCAAAAGCAGACAAAAAGAAACGACTTCAACAACTTGCAACCCTCATGACTCACCCGGAAAATGGTAGATTTACCCGAACCATCGTTAATCGTATCTGGGCACAGATTATGGGTCGGGGCATTGTTCATCCCGTGGATGCCATGCACACCAAGCCATGGAATGAAGACCTTCTTGATTTCCTCGCCCTTCAATTTGCAAAGGAGGGCTATGACTTAAAAAAGTTTCTCCGATTTGTCATGACCTCCCATGCCTACGGAGGGAAAAGTGACAGGTTGGAAGCAGAACCAGGCACCGATTATGTTTTTCATGGCCCCGTACCGAAGCGTATGACTGCGGAACAACTTATGGATTCCATTTGGCAGGTCACGCAGACCCATCCGACGCGGGCGGATGCCAAAGTGGATCGTTCGCCTGGTTTCAGAAGCTCACGATTCCACTCTCACCAGAGATTCGAGGAAGCCGAAAAACATCAATGCATTTTGGATATGGGGGCCAGACTCACAGGCCCGCAAAGTTAAACTGCGAACCTGGGTCGACCTCCCAAGTACGCCTAAAACCGCATCTCTTCTAGCCACCTGTGATAATGCTTTCTCCCTTCAAGTAAATGGCCAATTTGTGACCTCTTCTAAAGAATGGAACAAGCCTATGTATCATGAAGTTTCCACCTTTTTTCAAACCGGCAAAAACCTAATTGAAGTGGATGCAGAAATGTTTGGTGGAGGGGCTGGTTTTATCGCCCAATTTATTTTTGAAACAGGTAAGCAGGCAATCATGATTGAAACCAATAAAGATTGGGAATTCCTCCTAGACAAGGATTGGATTGCAGCGACTGAAGTTCACCCGTACGGATCAGGACCATGGCAACGCCCACTGGAAAAAGCACAACAGACACCACCCGGGACCAACCATAATGATCCTTCCATTCGGGCATCCTTAGTGAAAAATGATTTCCTGATGCGCTCTCTTGGACGGCCCCACCGCGATCAAGTTGTTACCTCGCGCCCGGCCGAGCTCACCACCCTTCAGGCAATCGATTTAGCCAACGGTAATATCCTGAGCCAGTACTTACAACAAGGTGCCAAAAGAATCACTAGAGATGAGACGGATACAAAAGACTTTATTGATTGGCTCTTCCAATATACCCTGGCCCGGCTTCCAACAAACGGGGAGAAACAGGTATTGGCAAGTATCGTACAAAACCCCCAGAATCCTAAACAAGTGGAAGACCTGTTGTGGTTGGTCTTTATGCAGCCTGACTTTCAAATCATTAGATAACTAACTTGATCATGAATATTCCAGCACAGATCCAAAGACGTGATTTTCTTAAACAACTCAGCCTGGCTTCTACCGCAGCACTTGCCACCGAAGGAACCCGAGCTTGGGGAAATGACATAGTCATTCATCCAAAAGCAAAGGCTGACTCCTGCGTATTAATTTGGATGGCGGGAGGAATGGCAGCACCCGACACCTTTGACCCCAAAGCCTACCTTCCATTTGAGAAGGGTCTTGAAGTCAAAAAGATCCTCAGTACCTTTCCTGCCATAGACACCAATGTGGACGGTATAAAGATTTCTAAGGGCCTTGAGAATATCGCTCAGGTCATGGACCGTGGCACGCTTATACGATCTGCTGTGCAACCAGATCTCGGATCCATCTTACATTCGAGGCATCAGTATCATTGGCATACAGGTTATGTTCCCCCTCTTACTGTGGCAGCTCCTCACCTAGGTGCATGGATGGCAAAAGTGTTGGGCCCGAAGAATGAAGTGATTCCGCCTTTTATAAATATTGGTCAGCGGTTGGAAGGAGTTGGAGAAAAAGAAGAACTCAAGGCTTTCACCACCGCTGGATTTTTTGGATCTGAATATGGCCCGATGAACTTACCCTATCCTGAGCAGGCTATTCAGTCTGTCCAACCTCCTGAAGGAATGGAACCGGGCCGTTTTTCCAACCGTTACAAACACTTCAAAAAACTCATCGATCAAAACCCCAACCGGGATCAGCTGAGTGATTTCCAAAGAGAGTCAATGTTGCGCTCTATGGAGTCTGCCCATCGCCTCCTTCAGTCCACGGAGAAAGATGCCTTTGATCTTACCCAGGAGCCCAAGGATTCTTATGCTAAATATGGAGATACCCGTTTTGGTCGCGGCTGTCTTCTAGCTCGCCGCCTTGTTGAAAAAGGGGCCCGCTTTATTGAAGTAACCACAGAATATGTACCCTTCCTGCACTGGGATACTCATGAAAATGGTCACACCACCGCTGCCCGCATGAAAAAAGAAATTGATCAACCAGTCGCCCAACTAATCCAAGACCTTGAAGCCAAGGGCTTGCTGGATACCACCTTAGTCATTCTTGCCAGTGAGTTCAGTCGGGACATGATGATCGAAGGAGTTCCCGGTTCCAATGCACAGGATCAGTCGAGGGCTCGCACTGATAAATTGCAGGAAATGAAACAATATGGTTTGCATCGGCACTTCACGGGAGGCACCAGCCTGGCGATGTGGGGAGGTGGAGTAAAAGGGGGATTTTCCTATGGTAAAACCGCGAATGAACGCCCGCTCATGGCCGTGGAAAACCCAGTTTCCATTGAAGACTTACACGCTACCATTTTTACCGCCATGGGAATCAGTCCAAAAACAGCTTATGAAGTGGAAAAACGACCATTCTTTGCAACGAAGGATGGCACCGGTAAAGCCGTGAAAGATATCTTTTCCTAAATGGGTGAACTCAAGGTTTAGTACTTGCTACGCTAATATCAAAATTGCGTGCCGTTTTTTATCCTTTAATGGGTAAAAAAGGCACGAGTTTCTAGTTACCTTGCTAAGATAGAAAATAAACAAACCCTACAAACTGCATTTATACTTTTGGCCTTTGTACAGCAAAGGCTTTAAGCTAAATGAAAGGAGCAGACTACAGGCACCAAGAAAAGCACCTAGCTCGACTGATCCATAATCCAAATATTACGGTACCGAACATCTTGGCCGTGTTCTTGCAACTTTAAGCCCCCAGGAGATGAGGTAACCTTGATGCCTCCATTGGCTTTTTTTATCTCTGCATCATCGTGAACTTTTATGCCATTCCACCAGACAGTTGCCCGGGCATGCGAGGTTTTTTTATCACCCTCCCATTTAGCATCTTTAAAAATAAAGTGAAAGGCATGCCATTGCCCGTTTGGCCGCCACGCATTGTGATCAGGAACTCGATCCATACAAAAAGCGGCAATCCCATGAGGTCCGATCTTCCAATTGTAAGGATCTGCAATATCTTTTCCCTTGGGGGATTCGATCTGAATTTCATAACGATTCTGCATATAGACCCCACTGTTGGTATAGCCATCTGGCTTTTCATCTCCCCTTGCACCCATCATAATAAATTCAACATGCCCCTCATAGTCATTGTATTTTTTCTTGGTTACCAAATCATGGGTCCCCCATCTCCTGCCACCGTTAGTCATCAGAGTCTTTCCTTTTCCTGCAGGATTATCCATGATCGTCCAGGTAATATCCATATCCTTTTGGGGCCACATCTCCCAATTTTCTTTGACCGACTGCATAGTTCCATCAAAAAGGATTGCGGCACCCTGGGGGGCTTTCACCCCAACATCCTTGGTCTTCTCATACCCGTTTCGACCCTCGAATTTTTCAGATTCATCAGCATGAACGGTACAGGCAATGACAAGTAAGTAAGAAGTTAATATAGATTGAAAATTGATTTTATTCATTTATTTATTCTTTATTGTTGAGAGTTCGAATACTTAATTTCTCCCTCTTCTTGATTAATCATTTTGAAATTCATTGCCGGTCCTTCAGATTCATTTTATCTCCCGATGCTTGAGGGTAAATACTGAGCAAAATAGTGAACAGCTAAAATGAAAGGGTAAAGAAAATACACTTTACCATACAGGCAAGAGGCTGGGAGATGAAACAAAAAGAACAGCTGTGTCGACTACTTTTTCTTCTTCTTTTTGGAACACTCTTTGTTTTTGTCCGGGAAGGATTTTGCACCCTTTTCAGAACATCTTCCTAATTTGCAAGATTCTTTCTTATCGCTTCCCACTTTTTCCTTTTTACCACCAGATTTTCTTTTTGAATTAGGATTTTCTCGTCCAACCACTTCCTGCATCTGCCCCGCACCTCTTCCCATTGGATGCGGCATTGCATTTGGTGGAGTTCCCCCTGGTAGATCAGTTGTAGCCCTACCTCCGTGAGGATGGGCAGGCAGGATTCCGTGGTGCGGCATGCCTCCACGCATTTGCATCTCCATTTGTTTCCTGCGCACATCCAGTTGTAAATTCCCCATATCCCATTCCCGCCGCTCCCGCTCAAAATCTCGTTTCATACGTTCCCTTTCATGGTTCCATTCCATGCGCTGTATATCGTGCTCATGCTCAAGGCGCTCTAATTCGAATTCCAACTCTAGGGTTTTAATCTCAAGCTTCAGTTCTTTCAACACCCCCCAATACTCATCCTCGTCATCTCCGTGGATTCCTTTCAAGTGTCGTCCTTGATCGCGAAGAACATTGTGCCATTTAGCCCACCCTTCCTTTTCAGTTATTTTACCGGCTTTAACCGCCTGCTTTATACGATCACTAATTTGGTGAAGCTCCTGCTTGTGATCTTTCCCATAAACGGAGATCGTAACACAAAAAATAAAAAACAAGGTAAATAAGATTGAAGTTTTCATAGTAGATTTGGATTATAAAAAGTTGTAATAATATCTCAAAGGTCAAAACCATATAGCAAACTCTTTTTTCGGAATTGCTTCAAATTATAACTTATGAAATGTCTCTTTTTTTTCTTTCCGTTTTTTTCTTATCTTTATCGATAATTGCTTTTGCCGGCCCTCCTAATATCGTCCTCATTTTTATTGATGACATGGGATGGGGCGACTTTTCCTGCTTCGGTAATCAGCATGCTAAAACTCCTCATATTGATCGCCTGGCTAAGGAGGGTTTGCGATTTGATCATTTCTATGTGAACTCCCCTATCTGCTCTCCTTCGAGGGTTGCTATATCCACAGGACAGTACCCTCAAAGGTGGAAGATCTCATCGTACCTGAGCAATCGAGATCATAACAGAAAGAGGGGCATTGCCCAGTGGCTCGACCCCCAAGCTCCGATGCTCGCCCGTTCTCTAAAGGAAGGCGGATATGCAACCGGACACTTTGGGAAATGGCACATGGGAGGTCAGCGTAATGTCAACGATGCCCCGCCTATTTCAGACTACGGCTTTGAGGAGTCCCTTTGCAATTTTGAGGGTATGGGTCCAAAACTACTTCCCCTTACATTGAAGCCTGGCCAAACCCCCGCTAGACCTAACCGTCTTTGGGAACATGGAGGAATTCTAGGTAAAGGAGCACGTTGGATGCTACGCTCAAAGATCACTGAAGGCTTTGTTAACGAAGCCATATCATTTATTGAAAAAGCAAAAAATGAAAGTAAACTCTTTTATCTAAATCTTTGGCCTGATGATGTCCATACCCCCTTTTGGCCACCGGTTGATCAATGGAGAGATGGATCCAAACGCCAACTCTACCTTTCCGTGCTTGAGGAAATGGATCGGCAACTTGGCAAATTAATTGATCATATACGCAATGACCCTACCCTCACAGACAATACTCTGATTCTTGCATGTTCTGACAATGGGCCCGAAAAGGGTGCTGGCGTAACCGGTCCTTTTCGCGGATATAAAACCCATCTCTTTGAAGGAGGCATACGTTCCCCTCTGGTCGCTTGGGCACCCAGCCTTATCCACAAGAAGGCACAGGGAACCCGTAATAAGGATTCCATTTTTTCAGCTATTGACCTCGTACCAACCCTACTGGATATCACAGGAATTAAAGCACCCGGTAATACTGATTTCGATGGCGAATCCCTGCCCGACATTCTGCTCGGCAAATCCCATACTTCCCGCGAGCAGGATCTTTTCTTCCGACGACCCCCAGATCGAGATTCCTTTTATGGCGTGAAAGATTTACCTGACCTCGCCATTCGATCCGGAAAGTGGAAATTACTCTGCGAATATGACGGTTCCAATCCCTTGCTTTACGATCTTAGCCAAGACCCAGGAGAAAAAATAAACCTCGCCTCCACACATCTAAATAAAGTCAAAGAGCTAAGCCGGAAAGTGAGGGATTGGCATCACTCAATGCCACCGGATAATGGGCCAAAAATGGCTACAAAGAACTAAATGGTTCCAGTATAACAGGGGGTAACCTGTTTTTATTTTCCTGAATCTTGGCTCGGACTAACCTTCCCTTTTGCCTCTGCCTTTTGGTTTGCACGGTTTACTATTTTTCTCACTTCACTTTCCACACGATTTCGTCTCTCCATATCCACAATAGATTGTGCCCAGGTTAAAGCGTTTTCAGGATCTTTACGTGCAACCTCACGAACAAATGCAGTAATGGGTTCGTCCATGAATTCACCAGATGGAAATTGATTTAACCATTCAGCTGTGGCAACTGGGTCTTGCTTTGCCCATACTCGTACCACTTCTTCCATACTCTCCGACCGTGATTCACTTTCAGGCATTGCTGAAACCCACTCAGATGCTGATACCGGATTTTCCCGTGCCCACCTCTTTGCCACATCTTCACTGGCCGCAACCTTGATTTCCGACTCTTCCATATTGTCCACCCATTCCACGGCCCGGGGCAAATCTTCCTTAGCTATCCTTTCAGCAATTTCTCCAAACGCAAAATTCTGCACACTTCCCTCAGGTAAATTATCCGCCAGGTGTAATGCAACCCCTTCCCCCATTTCCCAGGCTTTCCCCATGACGATAGAAGCAGCCCGGCCCCTTACTCGACCGTAAGGCAGGCTGGTCATGAGATCCGTGGCTTTAAATAAATTAGATTCAGCCAAGCCATGAATAATACCGACAAAATAAGGATTATCTTCCCCCTCGAAGTTTTCCTTGGCCCAGGCAATTGCAGAGTCTGCATCCTCTCGAGCCCAGGCATCTAAAACAGAATTGGACCCAAGACGTTGTTCAAAGCCATCCAAACTTTCAACCCACTCCAAAGCTGCCTGGGGATCCGTCTGCCCCCAACTGAAAGCCAATAATCGTAATTCGCTGAACCGGGACGGGTCTGCGGGAAGGTTTTCATAAAGTTCAAGGGCGGTGGCTACATTATCATCTGTGGGATTTTGCAGGATCTCAGTAAAGGCTTGTAATCGGGTAACTGGATTAGAGGAACTCATTCGTTGTTGGAGAGACTTTCCTTCTCTTGGGTCCTCCTTTATTACTTCTTGCTTCTTTGATAAGCTCACATTCTTTTCTTTTGTTTCCTTCGTGGCAGCAACGAGAACCGGAGAGGCATCAGCATTTTGTATCTTGCCGATGCTCTCCTCAGGCATAAGGGCTGTTGGCTCGTCCAAGGAGATCACCCGATTCATACCATGCTCCATACCAAGCCAATAAGTAAAGAGCGCACTCGATAACCAAAATATAATTAAAAATATTTTATTCATTTCCTTTAAATTTCTTTGAAAATTTTACTTTATTGCCCCATCCATAAATGGCGAGGCACACCCAGGCAGTGACAAATAAAATCCCCCCCCATGGGGTTACCTTGACCAAAAAAAAAGGCCCTCCCAACACCCATGCATAAATACTCAGGCAAAAAAGAATACAAGCAACCACCATCATCCAACCAGACACGAAGATGAGCCATGGCGTGCCTCTTTCATTACACAAATAACTCACCCCACACAGGGCAAGTCCATGAAACATTTGATAATCCACCGCGTTCCCCCACGACTTTTCTTTTCTCGGACTTTCTAAAAAAGTTTCGGCTAATCCATGAGCACCATAGGCACCAAGTAAGATTGCCACGGCAACACACAGGGCACCGAGGCTAAAAAAAATTAATCTACTTTTGCTAAGCATTTCCTTCTTCAAAGAATATTTTGGTAGAATGAAACAATGCAACTATCATATACAGATTAGTTAAAACTACAAAAACGATGATTGGTGACGATATTGATAAAAATTATCAAGAAGTTTCAGGAGTCTTTTTCATAAACGCTTCCGCTACAAATGAAGACCAAATTTGGCGAGCACTTTTGTCATGAGCAAATAGAGTGTACCCGTAAGTGCGATGCCGGCAGACAGAGAAAGCGGAAAGCTGATTCCTTTACGCAACATCCAAGGAAGTAGTAAAAACATAGGGAGCGATGGAAGAACATACCAAAATGTTCCTTCAGCATGAGAAGCAATTTTTTCAATTTCTATCTTTTCTCCATACATCCAAATCATGCCCAGTACCGATACTAAAGGTAAGGAAGCGAGTAGGCTTGCCAGCAACGGAAGCTTTTTCGATATCTCCGAGACCAGTACAATAATGGCAGCTGAGATCAATAACTTAACCACATACCAAATCATATGCATTCATCCTTCTTTGGAATTGGTGCAAAGATGTTTATGACACGATTTTTATCAGCCTTCATTGATTATAAGTTCGATATTATTGCAGATATGGTTAGCGCAAGATAATGTAACCTACCGATGAACGAAGAAATAATCCAAAGAAATCGTATCCTCTTGGTTGAGAGAAAAGCCTACTCCAATTTAGGCCCTTTAATAACCGAGCCGGAAGACATGATATCATAGGGAAAACCCATGAATAAAGTAAACTTATCATTGAAAAAGAATAAATATGAAAACCAATAATAAACGGGACTGTGCTTTGGTACCAAAAGGAAAAAAGGTGGACCTTTCAGCCATCCTTCTATTGTTGATGTAAAATCATGGCTCGTTCTTCCCATACTAAGCCTCAAAGCAATACAAAACCTCTGCGACCGGTTGTTAGCTCGTTGCTTATCAATAATGGTGAAATTCTTATTTTACAACGGTCTCAAGCGGTAGGAAGCTTTCAGGGTTATTGGTCGTGTGTATCAGGTTATCTAGAAAAAGGAGAAGATCCGAGAGAAACTGCATGTCGTGAAGTTTGGGAGGAAACCCGCAAAGAACCACAAAGCATAGAATGTAAGGAAACCGCGGGCCCTTTTTACAGCGAAGTAACAGAGGTTATTTTCGAAAGCTACTGGTTTCTTTTTGAAAGCGAAGATCGAAAAATCACTTTAGACTGGGAACACGATTTATATCTTTGGATGCTTCCAAGAAACATCAAAGATTATAAAACCGTACCTTGGCTTCAAACCATGGTGGATATCCTCGTGTATAAAGGTGCCCAGGGCAGTTGATATTAGGTTTGTACTTACTTGGAAGAATTGGAATCTGATGAAACCTTCGGAGACTTGAGCAATCTAAACAAAGGAGAGTCCGTGGTCAAAATTAGGGACATGTCTTTGGCTAGAACCTCTCGGTAAGTTTCCAATGTTTTGAGGAAGGCATAAAACTCTACAGATTGTGGGGTTTGGTCATAAGCTTCTGCATAAATTGCTGAGGCTTTGGCATCTGCTTCTCCATAAATTTTCTGTACAGACTTGTACGATTCGGACTCGATTTCTTGTAAATCTCGTTCCTTTTTTCCCATAATTTTTGCAGCTTCCCCTGCCCCTTCTGATCGAAACCGGGAAGCAATTTGTTGGCGCTCACTGACCATACGTTCATAAATCCGGCGTCGTACCGTTTCGTTGTAATTAATACGCTTAAAGCGAACATCAAGGAGTTCAATACCGAAGCCAGAAAGCTTTTCTGCGGCTTTTTCAAAAATTTGCTGTTCTACTTTTTCACGCCCAACTTTTATAGGATAAAGTGTACCCAGTTGTTCAATACCTTTTACCAGTGCTTGATCTGTCTTAGCGACTCGATCTTTTGTTGTTCGCACGATTTCAATAAGTTCATGCTTCGCCACTGCATTTCGGGTTTCACTACCAAGAATATCATCCAACCGAGACAAGGCGCTCCGCTCATCCCGTAAACGCAAGAAGTACTGCATGGGATCATTGATGCGCCAACGGGCAAAGGTATCAATAATCAGATAGGTTTTATCTTTGGTAGACATCTCGTTGGAGGGGCCATCCCAGGGAAGAAAGCGTTTCTCGATACGATTCACCTCTTGGATGAATGGAATTTTGAAATGCAATCCTGCCTCAGTAACTGGCTCACCAACTGGCTTCCCGAACTGGGTGAGAATGACTTGATCGGTTTCCTCAACAACATAGGAACAGATGTAAAAGCTGATAACTCCTAGAAGTACTGGAAGCAGTAATAATTGAATCTTCATCGTGACAACCCTCCTTGTTTCATTGAGTTCAATTGTAATAGAGGAAGCACTTGTGATGCATCCTCATCAATAATGATTTTCTCACCCATTTGAGGAATGACTTCCTTAAGCGTTTCTAGATATAGGCGGGTACGGGTCACACTTGGGGCTTTCATAAATTCTTTAAAACGGGAATTAAAACGGGAGACATCCCCCAACGCTTCATTAACTCTTTTGAGGGCATAACCTTCAGCAGCTTGGATTTTCTGATCGGCAACACCACGGGACCGGGGAATCTCTTTATTGTATTCACCGTTGGCTTCATTAATCATGCGTTCCCTTTCCTGCTGGGCTTGATTCACTTCGTTAAAAGAAGCCTGTACTGGAGGGGGCGGGTTCACATTTTGTAACTGAATTTGGTCTATACCTAGCCCCAATTCATATTTTTTAACTAATATTTCCAACCTGTCACGGGCTTCCTCTTCAATCTCTTGCCTTCCGATTGTGATAACCTCATCTACAGTTCTGTCGCCCACGACCGTACGCATCACTGATTCTGAAACATATCGGAGAGTTCCTTCAGGGTCCAAGACATTAAAAAGATAGAGGCGAGGATCATTGATACGGTACTGTACGATCCACTCCACTTCAGCCGCATTTAGGTCTCCCGTCATCATGCTTTTCTCACGATCTCGAGTTCGACGCTCGGTGAACTGATTAGGGTTGGTTGCCCCGATACTGCCAAAACCATACTCTTGCTTTAGCTGCCTGCGAACAGGAAGGACATAGACTTCATCCACCCCGAAAGGCATTTTAAAACGAAGCCCTGGTTCCACAGTCTTTAAATATTTACCGAAACGCAGAACCACCCCCTGTGATTCCGCCTGCACGGTGTAGAAAGATGTCGCTATTCCAGCGAGTACTGCAACGGCTACGATCACCCAGATAACCAATCCATTTCGGATGAAGTCGGGGATATTGATTTCTATTTCTTTACTCATAGTTTACTTAGGTAATTTTTCTAGTTTCTGCGAACGAAGGATTGAGACAAGATTTACTTAACTTTATACTTCCTTCGAAGGGAAGACTTTATTTCCTTTGCGTTGTAAGCAAAGCTTTGATCAGACTTTTTTTTGAGCATCCGAATCGTTTTGGCGACAAATGGAACGTCATCCATAAAACGGTCACGTGCCGGGTAATGCTGATCAAACGGGTAGGTGGATCCGTGTCCTTCTAATGAGCTTCCTGTTTCTGAGTCTACCACTTCAAAAAAAGAAAAACCCTCCTCCAAGCACACTTCCGCACATCGCAAAAGGCAAAGCTCGCCGGTTGCAGGATGATAGCCACCCTTAAAGGTTACCCTTCGTAAACCTTCGCCCAAGTTGGTATCATCATAGTAAGAAGGACCGTATAAAGTGCCCACTCCACAACCTGAGACACCAAATATCACACAGATTAGGAGAAGATACTTTAATTGAAACACGGAATGTATTTTAGTCTTTTCTTGAACTAGAGCAAATTTTCAGGATGCTATGAACTCGAACGCTTTGAATCACGCTTGCGCTCATTAAAATCAAGAATTCTTTTTCTTAGGCGAATACTTTTGGGGGTAACTTCCACCAATTCATCCGGAGCGATGTATTCAATGGCACGTTCTAAAGAAAACTTGATGGCTGGAGTTAACGCCTCACTCTTATCACTTCCTGAAGCTCGGTGATTAGTAACATGCTTTGCTTTCGTGGGATTAACAGGCAAGTCATCAGTCCTCGGGTTTTCACCCACAATCATTCCCTCGTAGACCTCTTCACCAGGGCCGACAAATAATTTCCCTCGGGTCTCAATATTTCGAAGAGCATAAGTCATTGACTCACCTTTCTCCATAGATACTAGAGTACCCGAACGACGCGTACGAATATCACCGGAATCCGGACGATATTCCTTAAATAAATGGGACATTATACCTTCACCACTGGTCAAGTTGAGCAGTTCAAACTCAAAACCAATTAATCCACGGGTTGGGATCGTTGCTTCCAACTGAGTTCTCCCACGGTTGGCAGAAATAGATTCCACCACCCCTTTACGGTTGGCAAGCGATTGCATACAACCACCAACGGCGTCGTCCTGTACTTCCAGATAAAGGGTTTCAAAAGGCTCATGGGAGCGACCATCGATTTCTTTTTTAATAACTGTGGGTCTGCTGACTAAGAGCTCAAACCCCTCCCTTCTCATTTCCTCAACCACAACTGCGACTTGCATAGCCCCTCGGGCATTGACTTTAAATTCCGTGGACTCACCAGTGTCTTCAAACTTAATTGATATATTGGTACGGGCTTCTCGAATCAATCGATCGCGAATTTCTCGCGAGGTCACCCGATCTCCTTCTCTTCCAGCCATAGGGCCATCGTTGACTGAGAAAGTCATCATCACGGTGGGAGGATCAATTTCGAGGAAAGGTAAGGTCTCAGAATCTTCCTTACTGGCCAGAGTTTCCCCAATATCCAATTCCTCAAAGCCTGCGATGCCAACAATATTGCCGGCTATTCCTTCGGCTGCATCATTGGTAGCGAGTGCAGAATATTCAAAAATCTTAGATACTTTTCCACGAATGGGTTTGCTATCATCAAGCAATCGCCAAATTGGATCTCCGATTTTGACACGGCCAGACAACACTTTCCCAATCCCAATTCGACCCACATAATCTGACCAGTCGACATTGGAAACAAGCATGCGAAACTCATCTGAATCTTCCACTTTTGGAGGGGGTACAGATTTCACAATTGCTTCAAAAAGCGGCTGCATGTCCGTATTCTCATCATCAAGAGATGCTCGGGCAAATCCCTCCTTCGCACTTCCGTATAGAAAGGGGGCATCAAACTGCTCCTCTTTGGCTTCCAATTCCAAAAAGAGTTCCAACACACTATCCTGCATTTCTTCAGGCCGGGCATTAGGACGATCAATTTTATTAATAAAAACAACAGGATTCAAGCCAGCGGCCAGCGCTTTTTGTAAAACAAACCGTGTCTGTGCCTGGGGGCCTTCATAGGCGTCGACCACGAGCATGACACCGTCCACCATCTTCATCACCCGCTCAACTTCACCTCCGAAATCAGCGTGACCCGGAGTATCGACAATATTGACCAAATACTCACCCCAGCGAACCGAAGTATTTTTTGCTTTAATGGTAATGCCTCTCTCTTTCTCTTGTGCCATTGAGTCCATTGCCCGCTCGGCAAGTACTTGGTTCTCGCGAAAAGAACCTGACTGCCGAAGCAATTGGTCGACAAGGGTGGTCTTGCCATGATCAACATGGGCAATGATGGCTAAGTTTCGGATACGGTCTGGAGTGAGTTCGTTCATTAGATAAAAGCATCCCAAAGTATCGACTCTAGACATTTCTTACAAGACTTGCTTTTGAATTCTTTTTTTAATGAAGATGAACAATCCAAATACAGCTTACTTCCTTTGGATAGATACCTTTATGTAGCGAAAAAATTCAGTTGCATTAAAATTGGCACAAAAGAAGACAGTTGAAAATTAAATGGTAATCACAACTTTATCTGACTAATGTTGATCTTTGACTGCAAAATAATTCTAAGCACTCGCTTACCCTTAGCTTTTTCTAAATTAAATCACAAAACTGGATCCTCTAAACTGCAAAAAAATAAAGATGAATCATCACCCCTTTCTTCAAACAGAATCTTCTCCCAACTGGGACGAACTGACGCCTGACCGTATACGAACTGACCTCACCATTGCCCTTGAGTCAGCCGAGCGGAAGCTTGAGGAAATCCGCAAACTCTCCTCTGATGAAACCGCTTTCGAAAACACCATAAAAGCGATTGAAAGATCGACCATGGAACTCAATCAAGCATGGGGCTTGGTGGTACACCTTGATAGCGTTTGCAACTCCCCAGAGTTACGCGAAGCCCACAATGATATGCTTCCGGCAATCAGTGCCTTCCAAGCCAAGATCACATTGGACCCTGAGCTTTGGCAAGCAATCAAGAGCTGTGCTCAAAAAGCGGAAAGTGAGAATCTTGACTCCGTAGACCGCAGGCTACTTGAAGAAATTATAAAGGATTTCGAAGAATCAGGAGCAAATCTTTCCGAAGATAAAAGAAAAAGGTTGGAAGAAATTTCCAGTGATCTGGCCAAAGTTACCCAGACTTTCTCTGAACATGTATTGGATGCCACCAACGCCTGGACTATCACAGCAACGGAAGAAAGCGAACTCCAAGGTCTGCCTGAAAATGCAAAGGCAGCAGCAAGGCAGGCGGCGATTGAGAAACTGGGCGAAGAAAAAGGAGCAAACTCTTGGGTTTTTACCTTGCATGCACCCTCCATGCTTCCGGTCCTACAATACGCTGATAACCAAGAGCTTAGAAAATCAGTATGGACTGCAAGCGACCGTCTCTGCGTGGAAAATCCATACCAGAATGAACCTTTGATTCGTGAAATTCTTAAGTTGAGGCAGGAAAGGGCAGAGATTTTAGGAAAATCAGACTTCGCTGATATCGTCCTTGCCCGACGGATGGCAAAAACGGGAACTGACGCCAATGCATTTGTTGACGAGATCCTAGCCAAAGCCCTGCCCTCTTCCCGTGAAGAAAATAAAGAACTTGAGGCATTCAAAGCTGAAAAAACTGAAAGCCCTGCAGATCTTCTTGAGCCTTGGGAGGTCGGCTATTGGTGTGAAAAATTAAAAAAGGAAAGTTACGATTTTGATGATGAGGACTTGCGGCCATTTTTCCCTATCCAGTCCGTACTTTCCGGTATGTTCGAATTAGCTGCCAAAATCTTTGGTCTCGAAATTATAGAACGGTCCACCCGCTGTCATGATCAAATCAAGGGGGATGGGAAAGAAGCAGTTTCAGTCTGGCACCCTGATGTTCGCTATTACGATTTGTTCGATCAAGATGAAAACAAATTACTTGGGTCTTTTTATGCTGACTGGCACCCCCGTGCCAGCAAACGTGGCGGAGCCTGGATGAATTTTTTGCGCACTGCGGAAAAAGAAGGTGAAACCCACTTGGGCTTGATCTGCGGAAACCTGACTGCTCCAACCCCAGACACGCCAGCCTTGCTCACCCATTATGAAGTTCAAACTGTGTTTCATGAATTCGGGCATTTACTCCACCACTTATGCGGCGAAGTTAAACACCCGAGTTTAAATGGTGTTAATGTTGCCTGGGATTTCGTGGAACTCCCTTCCCAAATCATGGAAAACTGGTGCTGGCAAAGAGAAAGCCTCGACCTTTTTGCTAGGCATCATGAGACTGGAGAAACCATTCCTGAGGAACTCTTTGATAAAATGATTCGAGCACGAAATTTCTTTGAAGGGAATGCCACCATTAGACAAATGGCTTTCTCCAAGCTCGACCTCTTCCTCCATCGAGAATGGTCTAAATCATTGAACGGGGGGCTTGAAGAAGCTTTACAAAAAGAACTTGGAGAATTCTTACCTAAGAGGAAATCAACACCCCGAACCATTGCCTTACGCTTTAGTCACCTGTTCAGCAGCCCTATTGGCTACGCAGCAGCTTATTACTCTTACAAATGGGCCGAGGTGCTTGATGCAGATGCTTTCACCCGCTTCCAGTCTGAAGGTGTAATGAACCGGGATACAGGTCGGGATTTCCGCAACCAGATTTTAAGCAAAGGAAATACATTACCTCCAGATCAACTATACAGAAATTTTATGGGTCGAGAACCAAAGGTGGATGCATTACTTCGCCGTTCCGGTTTAGCCTAAAAACCTGTACTGCCCTCTTTACCCAAATCTGCTTATGTCTACAAAGCCTCAAGTCCTTGCCTGGATAACCTGCGATTCGGTCTATGTAGATCCAGCCACTGGCAAACATACCCTCCTTGGTATCTTTTCCAACCTTAGAGCTAAAGAATTCCCCGTCGTTCATCCCCGAATGATTTGGTTTCTTTCTTTTTCTGATTTAACCAAGGGCAAGCACCACCTAAAAATTTCAATTGGTATCCCCATGTCAGAAGAGGAACCGAGAAAAATTATTGAAAAAGATTTTGAATCGCCGGGCCCGCAGCATCGAATCAACCTGATAAATGATATTCAAAGGTTAAAATTTGAAGAACCTGGAAATTATTCAATTCTTATCGAAATCGATGATCAGGTTGTTCTGGCCAGCACATTTCCGATTACCTTACATTCCCAATAAGGTAAGGGGGGAAACTTGTTGTTTTTTTCCTTCTTTTTCGAGGGAGTATGTCCAGCCACTATACCCGTACCAATCATAAGGGATTCTTCGCTGTGATGACTGAGGCTAAGGTTGGCGTGAATGATTTTTCCCTCTTCGCTCGTGCCGAGGTTAAACATTATGATCAAGATACTTACAGCCCGGTGGAAAGAATCTGGGATAAATTCTAACATTTTCGACCGGCTGCAGTAGATTTAAGTGCGTTGTATCTTGAACCGATGCATGTGATGCGATAACTGTTACTCCCTATGGCAGAACGCATTCAATCCGATAGTTCCGAATCCTCACCTCTCTTGGTTGTGGGTTCGGTTGCATTTGACAACGTCATCACTCCGTACGGTGAAAAAGAACATATTCTTGGAGGAGCAGCTTCATACTGTTCCTTTGCCGCCAGTTATTATGCTGCAGTCCGCATGGTCGGTGTTATTGGCAATGACTTTGGCGATGAATACCTTGATCGACTCCGTTCTCGGGGAATTGATTTAGAAGGCGTACAAAAAGATGAGACTGGGCCCACCTTCTTTTGGAAAGGAAAGTATCATGAAAATTTCAATCGACGAGATACACTTGATATCCAACTCAATGTCTTTGAAAAATTCCGTCCCGATCTACCGGAGTCGTACAAAGATTCCAAGTTTGTATTACTTGGCAATATACACCCTGCCCTCCAAATGCATGTACTCAATCAATTGGAGGGGTCATCTTTTGTCTTGGCTGACACCATAGATTTGTGGATCGAGATCGAAAAAAATGCTCTCTTGGACCTCATTAAAAAAGTAAACCTTTTTGTAATCAACGATACAGAAGCTGAAGAACTAACCGGGGAGAACAACATCATTTTAGCCGGAAACAAGTTGCGGAAAATGGGACCTGAAATCGTAATCATTAAAAAGGGAGAACACGGAGCCATTCTTTTTCATGAGGATGGTATGTTTGCTCTTCCTGCTTACCCGGTTACCGAGTTAAGAGATCCTACGGGGGCTGGTGATTCCTTTGCCGGTGCACTGATCGGTCGCCTTGCCTCCCAAAATCGTACTGATTTCAATGCCATCAAAGAAGCCATGATTTATGCTACCTGTACTGCAAGCCTTACGGTTGAGGCCTTTGGTTGCGACCGGTTAGAATCTGCTGGCGTGAACGCAATCAAAGAAAGGTCAGAAAAATTATTGCAGCTCATCTCTCTTGATTGATTGCTTGAAAGTAGGAGATTCACCTATTCCATTACTATCCTGCAATTAAGGAAAGTTGCTTAGCTTTTCTTATAACCTATGTGCAGGGCGACTATCGAAAAAGTATAAGCTTCGCACGCAACACTGGAAAAGCCTGCATCTTCTAACTCTTTGACCAAGCCAATACGATCAGGAAACTCAGAAATACTTGAACCCAAATAAAGGTAAGCATCTCGATCACCAGTCACCCACCTGGCGAGCCACGGCAAAACTCCTTTTAGATAAAGATAATAGAAAGGTCGGAACCAAAAGTAAGGCTGACTAAACTCCAGCACAATTATCCGCCCCCCGGGTTTTAAGACCCGAAGTATTTCAGTAAGACCAAGTCTACGGTCTGCGAGGTTTCTCAAACCGAAAGCGATTGTGATTAAGTCAAAGGACTCATCCTCGAATTCCAAGGCCAAGCAATCACCCGAAACAAATTGATTCCCATCGGCAGGCAACCCCTGCTTGTCTCTTTTCTCTCGGGCACGGGCAAGCATTGGCTCACAAAAATCAGCACCAGTGATACGAACATCTTTGGGCAATCCATGTCGAAGAGCGAAGGCTACATCCCCACTGCCCGTAGCGAGATCAAGAATATCTTGGTGAGCACCTTGGCTAGCTAGCTTTACAAGCTTTTGGCGCCACAGGAAATCTACTCCACCCGAGAGTAAATGATTTGCAAGGTCATAGCGGGGGGCAACACTCGTAAAGGTTGCGCGAACCGCGGCAGGGTCTGGACTACTCACTCGGGATTTTTCTTTTGCCCGAAGCTTTCCACAACCCATTGAGAAAGTTCTTTATCGGGGTCATCAATGACCTTCTTATCAATGACAAATTCCTTCTTTCCTGTTCTTTGTGAAATGATCCCAAGGCCATGCTCAAAGTCAGAAAATTTCTTTTCACAAATGGCACGAACAGAGCGGTTACTGGACATAGCTTCCTTGACTACTGCCACTCTCGCGGGCTTTCGAAATTTCAGCTCATATCCATAATCTCTCTTAAATGAGGTAATAAACCGGTCCACATCTTCCAACATTGAATCATCCAGCTGTTCACGATTCTCCTCCAACAAGGTGCGTAAGCTAGATTGCGGATCCTTGATCAATTCATCATCAACGGTAAAAGTTCGTATAGGAGTTGAAGGTAGCTCAAATTTAAAATCCCGGAAGGTTTTTTCCAAAATAGTCACAAGACCACGAGCTCCTGTTTTCTCATTTGCGGCTAATTCCGCAATTTTTTCAATCGCAGACGGTGAGATTTCAAATGTAATATCATACCCATCGAAGTCGTCATGATATTGTTCCAAAACATTTCCTTCAGAAGATCGGAGGATTTCAGCCAAATCTGTACTGGTAAGCTCGTCACAGGAAACTCGGACTGGAAGCCTACCCACAAATTCTGGTTCAAAACCATAATTTATAAAATCCCGGGTTTCAGCGTTGGAAAGAAAACTTGAAACAGGTCGCTCGGCCAGGTCTCCTTCTTCGGAAGAGCCAAACCCAATACGATTTAAATCGAGTCGCTTCTTCACATCTTCGGCAAGTTGATCAAAGGCACCGCTTACGATGAAAAGTATGTTTTTTGTGGAAATACTGCTTTTCTGGGCTTTGCCACCTTTTTGCATTTCCATAAATGCTTTCATCTGTCCCATCATGTCTTGAGGAGACTGTAGATTCACCTCCGTTTCTTCCATTAATTTCAGCAAATTAATTTGAACACCACGACCCGATACATCTCGGCCAGAACGGGATGCTTCCGATGCTATTTTATCAATTTCATCAATGTAAATTATTCCATACTGTGCTAATTCGACATCTCCATCAGCTGCCTTGACAAGATCACGAACCAAATCATCTACATCATAGCCAACATAACCTGTTTCTGAAAACTTAGTGGCGTCTGCCTTCACAAATGGAACTCCGATAAGTTTTGCCACGTTTCGCATCAAAAAAGTTTTTCCAACGCCCGTTGGTCCCAAAAGTAAAACATTGGGCTTCACATACTCAGCTTGGTCTGCCTTGGCATCTGCAAGACAACGACGGACATGATTGTAGTGATCACAAACCGCAACAGAAAGCACTCTCTTTGCTTGCTCTTGCTTGATTACAAATCGGTCCAAGTAATCCCGGATCTCTTTGGGCCTACGATCAAAACCCCGAATAGAATCTAATTTCTCATCCCGGGACAAATCCTCTTCTTGTGGTTTCTCGGGTGTTCCTCCCCCTTTTCCACCATCATCCACATCTTTGGATTGATCCTTCATCGATTGCATAAACGGAGCAAATGCGACCTGCACATTCTTGTTGTTCATTAAGTCACGAAGCTGCTTTTGCATTTCTTCTAGCGGATTATCATCTTCTTTTTTCGGCATTTTGAAATAATTTAAAATTGACAGGTCATTGATGTATGGGAATTTATGAAATTACTACTATCTTAATCTTAAGACAACGCTCTTTCAAACAGTTTCCCCATTATGTCTAAAAACCTGACCAAAAGAGAAATCGTTCAAAAAATTTACGAATCCGCTAATTTCAATCATAAAGATGTCACATACATTGTGCAGCAAACTCTTGAGTGTATACAAGAAGGCTTGATCAGTGGCAAAAATGTTGAACTCCGCAACTTCGGTGTTTTCGAACTTCAAGTCCGTAAGCAGCGTGTTGGACGCAACCCAAATCAGCCAGAAACTGATGTGGTCATCCCCAGGCGTGCTGTGGTCAAATTTAAAGCAGGTAAAGAAATGAAAACCGGTTTAGAGAAAATTGATCTCGACCAGTTTTAATACTTCAAATCCAAATGTTTGACACTCTTCCCGGCTTTCGGGATTTCCCCCCAGAAGCTTGCTCCCGCCGGAATCACTTATTTCGTGTTTTTCGCACCGTTGCCCGAGCTTTTGACTTTAAAGAATATGACGCTCCTGTCCTTGAGCCCTTAGATTTGTATGTGGAAAAATCTGGTGCCGAAATTGTAGGCCAGCTTTTTCACTTTGAAGATAAAGGAAACAGGCAGGTTGCCTTGCGTCCGGAATTGACCCCCACCCTTGCGCGGATGGTGGCTGCCAGAGCCAACTCCTTACCCAAACCAATAAAGTGGTTTAATGTAGGGGAACACTTTCGCTATGAAAGACCTCAAAAAGGTAGAGGACGTTCTTTTTATCAATTCAATGCCGACTTGCTTGGTGAATCTGCGATCGCGGCAGATGCGGAATTGATTGCCTTACTCGTCGCAATTTTCGAAACCCTTGGGTTAGGTGTGCAGGACTTTAAGATTCGGTTAAGTGATCGAAATACCTGGATATTTTTACTGGAAGAGCTTGGTGTTTCCGAAGAGATAAGACCTGCGGTTCTCAATGCCATCGATAAAAGTGAAAGGCGAAAGCCAGAGCAAACAATTGAATCACTTGAGGAGACTATGCCCGGAAAGGGAGAATTTCTATGGGACAAGATTCAGGAAATAAAAAAAATTGATTCACTGGACACCCTCATTGCACGATTAAAATCAGGCACTCAAAAGGCCGATAATATTATCCAAGACTGGCAAAACATCACCGACCTTCTTAAGGCTCACGGCGCTGACTCTTATATTACCATAGACCTTTCCATAGTGCGTGGCTTAGCCTACTACACCGGATTTGTCTATGAAGCCTTTGAAGCGTCGGGAAAGGGTCGGGCTTTGGCTGGAGGTGGTCGATATGATCATTTGTTAAAGAAATTGTCGGGAAATGTTGATATGCCGGCGTGTGGATTCGCCATCGGGGATATGACTTTAAGTGATTGCTTAGAATCTAAAGGACTACTCCCTCAATATGTCATGGCCCCAGATCTTTATCTTATTGCTGGGGAAGAAGAGAAAAAACATGGAATTTCTTTAGTTTCTAAAGCTCGTAAAGGAGGATTTTCTACCGCTTACTCCCTGAAATCTTGTGGCTTCGGAAAGCAATTTAAAGATGCAGGTAAATCCGGGGCTCGCTACGCCCTCATTTTGGGAAGTAAAGAGCTAGAAACCCAAAATGTAAAAATCAAGGATCTTCGCAATGCCAGTGAAACAACGGTTCCTCAAAAATCGTTACTGGCAAAGCTTGAAGAATTTGATACTGAAGGTGGTATCCAATCAGCCTGACCCTCAAGTTTCTAACGACTGATTTGCGATGGAAGCGCCAGATTACCACAAAGAACACACAAAAAGGATCCAGTCTTCTAAGAAAAAATGGCTGCGAAGGTCATGGATCTCGAATGCGATTAAATTTTCTATCCCACCGATTCTTCTTGGTGGTTACTCTAGGTATGAATCAACCTGGCTTGAGATAACTAAGACAGTTGTCCGATTACCCTTCCTTCCGAGTCAAAAGAAAATCAAAATTCTTCATCTGTCTGACCTCCACCTATCCCAAGCTACTTCAATCAATTATATTAAGCATAGTTTTGCGGAAGGATTAAAAGAAAAACCCCATGCCTGCATGATCACCGGTGATTTCATCACAGATCGCCCCAATGATGAACAACTCGATGCCCTAAAAAATTGCCTGGCAAAAATTTCGAAAAAAGTACCAACTTTTGCATCGCTGGGGAATCATGACGGTGGCACATGGGCAGCAGCCCGTAGTGGATTCTCTTCCCCGGAAAAGATAAAAAATGTTCTTAAAGCAGCTAAGGTCCGAATTCTCCACAACGAAAGAGCAAATACCTACCTCAATGGCCTACCTGTTACTGTGACTGGACTTGGAGACATGTGGAATACAGAGTGCCTACCCAGGAAATGTATGGCAAGAATTGGGTCCGACCAGAGAAGAAGACCACACCTAAATATTCTGCTTTCCCATAATCCAGACACAAAAAACCTTGTGAATGAATACGATTGGGCCCTGATGTTAAGTGGCCATACCCATGGTGGTCAGTTCAGGATTCCTTTCTCAAATTACGCACCCCTGGCTCCAGTTTCAGATTTATCCCATACCGAGGGCTTACAAGATTTTCACGGACGGCCTCATTTCATTACCCGTGGGATTGGTAGCCTGTACGGGGTTCGTGTAAATTGCCGGCCGGAAGCAAGTATCTTGGAACTTTCTCGGAGCTAGTCCCTATTACTTAAATGATTACCCTTCTGGATGAGGATGAACCCAGATGGTTTCCCAACCCGATTGAAGCGGATGATGAAGGCCTGGTTGCTGTGAGTGAAAAACTTGGGACGGAAAGGTTAATCGAAGCCTATACCCGTGGAATTTTTCCCTGGATGAAAATGGATTACGACCCTCACTTTTGGTGCTGGTTTTCTCCGAATCCTCGGATGGTTTTATTCCCAAATAAGTTTAAGATTTCAAAAAGTTTACAACGGGTTCGTAAAAGTAAGAAATTTGATATCAGAATTGATCAGGGTTTTACCGAAACGATGGAAGCCTGCGCTAAAGCAAGAAGGCCAAACCAAGAATCTACATGGATTGAAAAAGATATGATTCAAGATTATGCAAAGCTCCATTCTCAAGGTATCGCCCACTCAATTGAAGCATTTTCGGACGGGAAAAGAGTGGGGGGTCTTTATGGTTTGGCTTTGGGGCGAGTATTTTGTGGTGAATCTATGTTTCATACCAAAGCGGATGCCTCCAAGCTATGCCTTGCCCACCTTGTAGAGATTGCAGAAACTCATGGTATATCTTTGATTGATTGCCAAGTACATACATCCCACCTCGAAAGCTTGGGAGCACTGGAAATCCCGCGATTGGAATATCTAAAACTTCTTCAGGATTCCATGGCATCCATAGAATCGATTGTGGACTGGTCCAATATCTAACATGCTTCAAGGTTGCTCCAAGCTTATAAAAATGAGAAAGTGAGATTCATATGACAGAAGGTAACCTCGAACACAAAGACCTCACCCAATTGGGAAAAGGCGGCACCTCACCAAAGCGTGAGCTTGAAACTTTTCCTAATCGAAACCCTGAACGAGACTATGTAGTCGAATTACGCACCAGCGAATTTACCTGCATTTGCCCCAAAACTGGACAACCGGATTTTGCTGAAATTTTAATTCGTTATGTACCCGATCAAAAGATTGTCGAATCTAAGTCATTGAAGCTCTATTTTTGGACTTTTAGGAATGAGGGCACTTTTCATGAACATTTTGCAAACGTGTTATTAAACGACTTGGTTCAAGCTTTAAATCCTCGCTGGTGCCGTGTAGAGGTTGATTTCAATGCCAGAGGTGGTATTGGTATAGTCGTATCAGCAGAACATGGCTCTGCTCCGGAAATCGCCTATTCATGAGCAACCAAAACAATATTCAGGTTGGATCACTTGAAGTTTCCAATGACCGGCCGTTTACCCTTTTTGGTGGGATGAATGTACTGGAGTCCCGCGAGCTTGCCTTGGAAATTGCGGCGGCCTACAAGGAAATTACAGGCAAGTTGGGAATCCCCTATGTGTTCAAAGCCTCTTTTGACAAAGCCAATCGATCTTCAATTTCCTCCTTTCGCGGTCCTGGGTTAGAAAAGGGTTGTGAGATTCTTGCAGAAATCAAGGAAACTTATCAAGTACCCGTCATTTCGGATGTCCATGAGCCCCACCAGGCCAAGCCGGCTGCTGAAGTCATCGATGTTTTGCAACTACCGGCGTTTCTCTGCAGGCAAACTGATTTGGTTGTGGCCTTGGCGGAAACGGGCCGACCAGTGAATGTGAAAAAAGCCCAATTTTTGGCCGCCCACGAAATGGGACATATCCTTAAAAAATTCCATGAAGCAGGAAATCAAGATGTTTTGCTTTGCGAACGAGGTACCTCTTTTGGGTACAACAACTTAGTGGTCGACCCTCTAAACTTCGGAATCATGAAACATACTGGTTGCCCGGTCGTTTTTGATGTTACTCACTCATTACAAATACCGGGTGGCCGAAGTGATTCCGCGGGTGGACGCCGCCAAGCGGTTTCCGAGCTTATGCTTGCCGGCATGAGTCAAGGAATTGGTGGCCTCTTCCTTGAGTCACACCCAGACCCATCGAATGCAAAGTGTGATGGCCCTTGTGCTCTCCCTCTCGACAAATTGGAGGACTTTCTTCGCCAAGCAAAAGCAATGGATGACTTGGTGAAACAGCTTGGTCCCATTGAAATAGCTTAAAGAAATGAGCAAGGAGGAAAATCCGTGGGATTTACTAAAAGTATGGTTTCCTGACCTAGACAAAGGCTCCTGGTCTCAATTGGAAGAATATATAACCCTTCTTCGGGAATGGAATGCCAAGATAAACTTAGTGTCCCGAAAAGATACAGACCGCCTCGAAACCAAGCACCTCGCTCACTGCTTAACCATTACCAAGTTTCTTAGGCTTATGCCTAAAGCCCGCCTGCTTGATGTGGGAACAGGAGGTGGACTACCGGGTATACCTTTGGCTATTTGCTACCCACAGGCAAAGTTTACCCTGCTTGATTCCATTGGAAAAAAAGTAATGGTGGTCGAGGACATGGTGGAACGACTTGGACTTACCAATGTGGAAGTAAAGCGAGGTCGTGTAGAAGAATTACCGAGAAAAAAATCGTATGATTTTATCATTGGCCGTGCGGTTACTTCCTTGCCTACATTTTTTGGTTGGGTGCAAAATAAAGTGAGTAAGGGAGCCAAGCATTCCCCTGCTAATGGGATTTTATACTTAAAGGGAGGGGATTACTGCGAAGAACTTAAAACCTCAGGCTTGCATCCTGCCAAAATTTGGAATCTTGACAAAATTCTCCCCGAAGCTGAGCTTGGAGAGAAGTATCTGATTCATTTTAAAATTTAGGGATTCCAGACCTTAAACAGAGCATCCGCAATGTGCGAAGGTGTCTCAGCCACAGAAATACCAGCGTCCAGTAAAGCTTCCACTTTAGCCTCGGCAGTTCCTTTCCCGCCCGAAACAATGGCTCCAGCATGGCCCATACGACGACCTGGAGGTGCAGTGCGTCCGGCAATAAAGGCGGCACAAGGTTTGTCTACATTATCTTTGATGAAGGCTGCTGCCTCTTCTTCAGCAGTTCCACCAATTTCACCAATAAGAATAATAGCTTCAGTATCCGGATCTTCATGAAATAATTGCACCGCTTCCAAGTGACTAGTCCCATTGATCGGGTCACCGCCTATACCAATACAGGTGGACTGACCATGCCCAGCACTGGTGATTTGCCATACCGCCTCATAGGTAAGGGTACCAGAGCGGGAGACAATACCGACTTTTCCTGGCTTATGAATATAACCAGGCATAATGCCAATTTTACACTCACCAGGTGTTATAATACCGGGACAATTTGGGCCAATTAAACGAGTATTGGAGGTGGCAAGTCGAGCCTTTACCTCAGCCATATCACGCACAGGAATTCCTTCAGTGATTGCAATCACCAAAGGAATTTCTGCATCGATAGCTTCCAGTATAGAGTCTGCTGCGAAAGGGGGAGGGACATAGATCGCCGCAACATTCGCACCTTCTTTGTCCACCGCATCTTGAACGGTATCAAATACAGGAACTGTATCCTGAAACTTTTGCCCTCCTTTGCCAGGGGTAACGCCAGCCACAACATTTGTGCCGTACTCCATGCATTGAGTGGTATGAAAACTTCCCGCACTTCCTGTGATTCCTTGAACCACTAAGCGGGTGTCTTTGTTTACTAAAACGCTCATCTAAAAATATTTCCTTTCTTTGGGTTTAGGCTTCTGCAGCCAACTTAACAATTTTCTCAGCTGCTTCTGCAAGAGTATCAGCAGGCTCGAGAGCCAAGCCACTGTCTGCCAGAATTTGTTTTCCTTCCGCAACATTTGTACCTTCAAGGCGCACCACTAAGGGAACCTTCATGTCCAACTTACGGGCGGCATTCACAATCCCGGTGGCGATGACATCACACTTCATGATTCCTCCAAAAATATTAACGAGGATGGCTTTAACTGTGTCATCAGAAACCAAAATGCGAAACGCGTTTTCAACCTGTTCTTCATTGGCCCCTCCACCGACATCAAGGAAGTTTGCAGGGGATCCTCCGTAGTGTTTGATAATATCCATCGTAGCCATGGCTAGACCAGCGCCATTAACCATACAGGCAACATTACCATCCAGGGCGATGTAGTTAAGATCGAACTTAGAAGCTTCCACTTCTTTGGGATCCTCTTCGCTCAGATCACGAAGTTCAACCACATCTGGATGGCGAAATAAGGCATTGGCATCAAAATTAACCTTAGCATCCAAAGCAAGGACATCGCCAGAAGGTGTGGTAACTAGAGGATTAACTTCAACCTGAGAACAGTCTTTGGTCCAGAAAAAAGTATATAACCTAATGACAAGCTTCACGCATTGCTTGAAGGAATCACCACTCAAGCCCAACCCAAATGCAATCTGACGGGCTTGGTAAGCACGTAGCCCCAAGGCTGGATCAACTAATACTTTTAAAATTTTCTCAGGTGAACTTTCTGCAACTTCCTCAATATCTACTCCACCTTCTGTGGAGGCAATTATTACAGGCATCGAGGTGGCACGATCCATGAGGACAGCCAGGTAATATTCTTTTTCAATATCACAAGCCTCGGTGAAATAAACGGTGCCGACTTCCTTTCCTTCTTCACCCGTTTGATTGGTTACTAAAACATTGCCCAACATGGCTTGTGCTTTTTCTTTGGCAACAGCAGCATCAGACACCACATGAACGCCTCCTTTGAAACCGTTCGTAAAGGTTCCCTTCCCTCGTCCGCCCGCATGTATTTGGGCTTTTACAACAATCGGTTCACCTTGGGGTAAAGCCGACAGGGCTTGATCAAATTCTTGCTCGTTTTGGGCGACAGTTCCATTTGGCACTGCTACGCCGGCATCGGCAAAGAGTTCCTTTGCTTGGTATTCGTGGATATTCATGAGAGTAAAAATGAACCACTCTGACATGGAAACGCATACGATCAAGTCTTTAAAATATTAAAATCTATAGTAAAGATTAATGAAAAGAAAACTAAAACAGAAGAAACGGCTTGCCTGTTCTCAGGCAACCTCGTTTGCAATGAGATTGCCGAATGATCTTGTCACCCGAAAAATAGAGCCAATCCTCATCTCATCACTGAATGAAACCAAACATGGATAGAATAGCAGATGGAAACTTAAAGCGATTCATTTGCTTCCGAATGTTTTTTAATGCCCGCTTTTATTATCCGGTTTATGCCCTTTTATTTCTAGAGCATGGACTGACCTGGGAAGAATTTGGAATTCTCAATGGAATCTGGGCAATCACAATTATTTGCCTTGAAGTACCATCCGGTGCCCTTGCTGACACTGTAGGCAGGAAAAAGCTGATCGTATTTGCAGCCTTTTGCATGCTCTTTGAAATGGGTACTCTATTACTCGCACCCATGAATGGGGGAAGTTTGGTCTTTACCTTATTTGCCTTGAATCGAATCGTCAGTGGGGTGGCTGAAGCTGCTGTTAGTGGGGCAGATGAAGCCCTTGCTTTTGACTCACTGAAAGAAGCAGGTCGGGAAAAAGAATGGGGGCAAGCCCTCGAGAAAGCACAACGGTTTACCTCCCTCGCTTTCTTCTTTGCCATGATGACAGGCTCCGCCTTTTACGATGCGTCTTTTATTAACAGCATTCTGCAGTGGAGTGGAATCACTTTTGAATTTTCACCCCAAACCTTGGTAAAAGCACCGATTTTGCTCACCCTTCTTTCATCGTTTGTAGTTATTTTTGCCGCGGTTGGTATGAAAGATAACTTTAAAAAACCCCAGGGCTCAACAATGACAACCATGCGGGTTGCGTTTAATAAAACCATCCTTGCCGGAGGTTGGGTGTGGAAATCCGCGCTTCCCTTTGGCATTCTGCTCGCCTGTATGGCACTCGATAATGTGATTAGGCAGTTTCTAACCATTGCCAGTGCATATTGGAGTGCCATCGACCTTCCCCTTGCTACTTTTGGGCTAGTCGCATCCGGGATGTCACTCATGGGCGTTTTCATTCCTCGCCTTGCTCGCATACTCGCCGACAGGTTAAAACCCAGCACCAACTTTATCCTTTTAAGTGCAGTACTTATTATTGGATTGCTCGGACTTGCTGAAGCTATACCGATTTGGGGGATATTTCCAGCAGCCCTTCTTTACGCAGTCATGCAGTGCATGAATTATTTAGCAAGTCGCTACCTTAATGAACACTCCCCTTCGGATAAGCGTGCAACAGTGCTCAGCTTTCGCGGGCTTTCCACAAATTTAGCTTATGGGGGAGCATCCTTGCTTTACTCTGGATTGATTGCATGGATTAAACTAGATGGGGAACTTGCTGCAACGAGTGAGGATAGTGTTGAAGTTTTAGCTTTTCTTGCTTCTCTCCAGTGGTTCCCTGCTTACTTTGCTATATCAACTGTTGCTGTACTTGTAATTTTTCGGGCTCGCTTTCCAAATGTTCAAAGACAGGAAATTACTTGAGTCTAGGTATTTAAAAATCCCTTAAGCTTTACACTAGCAATGCTTGATCATCGATTGAAAAACCAAATGAATAATCTTTCTCAGCGTAAGCTAATGAAAATTCGGAAAGGTCATATTGCTCCCACCTGGAAAGCCACCGGTTCCAGTGATAAAGTTTAGTAATTTCTGTATCTAAATTATTTTTCCTGCAAACATAGTCGAACATGGAAAATGCTTGCTCAAGATCAAGTGCCATAAAGTATTTCACCGACAAACCCACACAATCAGAAAGACGGAAATGAATCCGAAATTCAGTAAGAGAGGGTTCTAGTTTTTTTTTCTTAGGCATACTTCTCTAAAATAGACGGTATTGTACATTTTATCCATGAAATAATGAACTTTTTTGCATAAGACTAATAATATTCCTATTTTTCATTGTTTGATCCATGAAGAATCTCATTCTTCCGATTGATAAACATGGAAAACATCAGAGTTTGGTTTCACGCCCTTCGTTACTTTTAAAATAGATTTGGCTTTATGCTCAAATATACCGTCATACAAAAAAGTTTCCCATGACCAAGAGGCTGAAGTCGTGTAGATGTAAAATTCTATGTTTTGACTTATATAAACATGAAGATGTAAAGAAGGGAGATGAGCGGAATCATAAGAATTCATATTTTAAAAGGATGATTTTGATCTTTCCTAAAAACGCCTTGCGATTAAGCAAAATTAAACAAGATCCAGGATCCTGTGGTCGCGATGGAGAGTATAAAAATAAGAGAGAGTATGTTATTTATCATAGTAATTCATAAAGTACACTTATATAAATACACCAAATACATACTTAGTCAAAAAATATGTAAAGTATTTTTTGTCTCATAAAAAATTAGCCTAGTGGGTTGCGGAAAAACAAGAGCACAATGCTTAAATAAGCACTTTAAGAAGGGCTATTAAGCAAAAAGAAATGTTAAACTTTAGAGTAAAAAGGAGGAAGCCAAGCTCAGAAAAGCAAAGAATCCGACGACATCTGTGATGGTGGTGACAAAAACACCAGAAGCAATCGCTGGATCAATGCGAAACTTATCAAGCAATATAGGTAGAGCCACCCCCGCGATCCCGGCAACCACTAGGTTGATAATCATCGCCCCTGCAATAATGAGCCCCAAGAGATATGAATTGTTTAAGTGATTAAACCAATACAGCGTCACCAAACCGGCCAAAACCGCAAACAAGCAACCGTTTAACAACCCAACCACCAATTCCTTTCGAATAGTTCGAAAGGTGTTATAAGGTGTGAGTTCCTTAGTAGCCAATGCTCTCACGGTTATCGTTAAAGTTTGGGTTCCCGCATTCCCCCCCATCGATGCAACAATGGGCATCAGAACAGCCAACGCCACCATTTCTTCCAAGGTTGCATCGAACATCCCAATCACAAGAGAGGCAAGGATGGCGGTGCCTAGATTGACCAACAACCAAGTGAAACGTTTAGCGGACGACTGAAAGACACCATCATCAACGGTTTCTTCCCCTACCCCACCAAGGCGCAAGACATCTTCCTCAAATTCTTCTCGTGCAACCTCCATCACATCGTCCACGGTAATCATTCCAATAAGATGTCCATCGGAGTCAACGACTCCAGCAGTCGTCAGATCGTATTTTTCAAAAAGCAAGGCCACTTCTTCCTGGACCATATTGGCAGGAACAATGACTTGAGTATCATCACAAATCTCACGCATCAGGGTTGGTCGAGGGGAGCGTAAAATCCGGGAAAGTGAAATTACGCCGCTAGGGTTAATTGCATCATCGACAACAAAAACATCGAGAAATTCATCAGGTAAATCTTCTTCATCGCGCAAATAATCGATGGTTTGTCCGACCGTCCAATTAACTCCAACAGAAACAAAATCAGTCTGCATTCTTCGGCCGGCTGAGTCTTCCGGGTAAGCCAAGCCGACCTGAATATCCAGCCTCTCATCATCTGGTACTTCACTGAGAATTTCTTCCCTCTCAGTTTCATCCATATCCTCAAGGACTTGTACGGCTTCATCGGAGTCCATCTCCGTTATCGCTTCCGCTACTTCTTTGGGCGAGAGGGAATCGGTCACCTCCTTACGCAAGTGATCTTCCAGTTCGAACAGTAAATCCGGATCAAGTTCAACTTTCACCAAGTCGAGCAATCGTTTTCTAAGGTTACCGGAAATTAGGCCAAAGGCATCCGCAAGATCGGAATGGTGAAAGCTCTCCACTTGGGCAAGAACCGCCTGATTACTACCCTCATTCAGCAAACGAACCAGGTCATCAAAGCGAGTAGATATCTCCTCGGAATTCTCGGGGTCAATGCGGTGAATCACATCTTGGTTGTCCTTGGTGGCTTGCATAAAAAGGGTTTTAAGAAAGAAAAGGAACCTTTGTTCCAAGGGAATAACTTTAATTTGCCAAAGTACTGAACTTTCTGCAATCGAAAAGCCTCGCTTGCCCAACTAAAGCCTATGAGGTCAGGGCAGCTTCGATCATACGAACCTGTGCATTTACCCTCACTTCCAAATCAAGTTCAGAAGGAGTTTCCACAGTGTAGCTATGATCCGTGTGATTTTGAAATAAATAAAGCGCCTCTGGTAATTCATCAGCTAAAAAATTACGGGGACGAGGACGAATAATGCCGTTTCGAACCTTTCTTTTCTCAATCGACTCGCGACTATCTCTGGGAATTAGCCCTTCCAAACCTTGTAACATTTTCTCACCCCTTGCCTTGGACCGAGGGCCTCGGGTTAATTCGTATAAATAAGCTCCGTCCGCGTCATAATCTTCATGCAAGTTGAGGATCAAATGAAATTTCATGTTTTGAATACGATTTTGGATCGCCGCCGTTAAGGCACTTTTCCCCCCTCCCCATAAGCGATTTAGGTCACCACCGGTTTGGCAGAAACGTGAATTCTCCTCCATGCCCCATGGGTTTAAACAGGGAAATAAACGGAGAGGTAAAGTCGCGAGATTCCTCACATTTTTTTCCGCCCAGCAAAGTAACCCCTGTACCGCCCCCACCTCATCCCCATGGATGCCTGCGGAAAGATAAATCCCACGATTCCCGGAGCAGGCAGGAGAAATAATTTCATAGATTTTATATCCATCAAAGCGGGAAACTGGTATCATTTTCAGTCCTGCCTCCAGCGATACGGCACGCCACCTTTTAAGAAGATGACGATACTTATGAGCGTTTGCTAGGTTCATGATAAAATGGGCGAAAATAACACCCTTCTTTTTGCCGCAGATTGCTTGGAGAAAGTGGACAAATTCCCCCGGGGTAAAAACCGATCTCTACGGCAAGACACTTGACTTCCTTTCCCTCTGCTAAGCATTCCTTTTAAAGAAGTAATAATATTGCAACCCATTTCATTTATATAAGAAGAACAGACTGTAGCAAAACCATCCTGCCTGATAAATGAATTAAATCAATGCGGCTTTTACAATTACCTTGCCCAGGAAACTCATTTGACGAACACAGGAGTAAATGCAAGGTCTATTATGTGAATACTGCCACATTCGCCTTCATACTTTCATTCTCTTCTTTCATTAACATCGGTCTCGCGGAGCGGGAAGATCAAGGGCATGAAAATAATGCTCAACTTGCAGGCCAATTCAAATTGGCCATGGCTTGCCTTAATGGGGACGGGTTGGACCGGGACTACAAAAAAGCGGGCAAATGGTTCGAAAAGGCGGCACCACAAGGCCATGCTATTTCCCAGTACAATTTAGGGTGGCTCTATGAGACCGGAGCAGGCGGCATCCAAGACTTTACTCTTGCCGCTAAGTGGTACAGGGCAGCAGCAGAGCAGGGAATTATTCCTGCCCAGTTTAGTCTAGGACATTTTTATCATAACGGACTCGGAGTACCCCAGGATTATCAAAAAGCAATTCATTTTTACACCCAAGCCGCCGAACAAGGACATGCCATGGCCCAAAACAACCTGGGTCTTCTTTATCATGCGGGTAAAGGTGTGGATGTAGATTTTTTTCAGGCGATTAAGTGGTACAACCTGGCAGCTGACCAGGGAATTCCCGAAGCCCAAAACAACCTAGGCTTACTATTTGCCTTCGGACAAGGCATTAGAAAAGATTTAATTAAAGCCTATGCATGGGCCCTTACTGCTCGATCCAACGGGGTAGACAATCGCCAATTTATCGCTATTTTAAACAAAGACATATCTCGTCAGCAACTTGCAGAGGCACAAAAAATTGCGGGTAAATTGATTGCCCATGCAACAGCACAAAACCAGATATCGATTAATGCCCGCAGTGAATAATTTAGTAAATATTACTAAGCCTTTTTTTCCATTTGCTATCTATTATTATTATCCTGAATCACCTTGCCACGCTTGCTGGAATTCCTCCCTTTACCAACTGCCAAAGATTGACCCGAGAGCTATTTCAAAGGAATTTACTACTGCGTGAGCAACTTTAAAAGAATGCATCTCATTGCCGGATCAGTGGCGATCCTATTGCTTCTTTCGTTCTATCCAAAGTTAATCAAAACATTGCTTCATGACTGGCAATACGGACTTCAGCTCACATCCAGTGTTGCGATTGGAGGTTACATAGCCGGGTGCCTTTTGGTTTTAGTCATAAATTTCATCTGGGTCATCTTTAGAAAAAAAGACTGATTGTAAGTCCTATTTTGCATTGATAAACGATTATGACCGGCTCCGTCATTCATCCTGCCTCAATATAATGGCTCATGATCTTGTATTTGCTGCCACAAGCTTATTGAATCCGCTGGCTACGATGATGCGTTGACAAGATAGTTTCATCCTAGAATTATAATGTATGAAAACTTTCCTTACTTTACTCTTTTGGTCGACCTTCTTGAGTGTAACTCTTTGGGCAAGCCCACCTGTGCCTTTTATAGGAAAGGTTTCCATACGGCAGGTCAACTATTCTGGAGATGCCCAATTTACTTTTTCCCTTCACGATGGGAAAGGCACAATTCTTTGGACCAACGGGGAAAAGCCAAGGGAAACCATTAAGGTGCCAGTTCACAATGGCCGTTATCATGTTCTTCTCGGCGGTCAGGGTATGACCTCCTTGCCTCCATCATTGTTTTTAAAAAATGAGGATCTCTATCTTCGCGTTGAATTTGATAATGAGGACGGCAATGGGCTTCGTCATTTGAAGCCCGACCAATTGATTACCGCCACCCCGCGTGCCCTCGTCGCCGAGGTGGCCAAAGTGGCAAAGGTCTCCGAAAAAGTCACGGAAGCTGGCATTACGGCTGCCATGCTCTCGCCTTCCCTTCTTGCTGACCTGAACCGCACCGCAGGTATTACCGAAATCACCCGCGAGATGTTACCCCAGAATGTACTGGATGATCTCAATCGTACCATTGGGGTTGCACAGTTGTCTGCTGAAGTGAACGCCAAGCTAAACCGCGACTTTACCATCCAGCCCGGTTCCATTTCTAAGTCCCTGCTCGGGGGGGATGTTCTCGGTGATCTAAACCGCACCATCCATTTGCGTGACCTGGCTCCCGAAGTCATTGCAGATCTGAACGACTCCATCGCTCCTGGTTCCATCACCCTCGACATGATGGCCAGTGGCGTACGTGCCGATCTGAATCGTACGATTACCAAGAGCATGCTTAGTCAGGAGATTAAGGAAGACCTAAATCGCACCATCACTCGGGCTATGTTACCTCAGGATGTGAGGGAAGATTTAAATCGTTCGATTGGAGTAGACCAGCTTTCGAGCGAAGTAGCCGGTGTGTTGAAACCTGTCATTTTCCTAAGCCCTGTGTCCATTATCTCCGTTGGGGGTGTAGGAGCAAAACTTGCCGTGGAAGCTAGCGGTGGAAACTTATCTTACCAGTGGAAAAAGAATGGGCTGAATCTTGCGGGTGCAACCTCTCGCGTGCTTACTATTTCTGATCTCAATGAATCTCAGCACGAAGGAAATTACACTGTGGTGGTCAGTAATATATTTGGCTCAGCTACCAGTTCCGTAGCCCAAATCGATGTCAATGGTAGCACGACCGATGGGCTTATTGCTTGGTGGAAATTCGATGAAACGGAAGGAGGTATTGCCTACGATTCAAGTGGAAATGGAAACGATGGAAATTTGACGAACGCCCCGACTTGGTCAAAGGGAAAAATAGGTGGTGCTCTGAGCTTTGATGGAACAGATGACATGGTTCGTACTAACTTAAGTGGTTCCTACAACGAAGATTTTACATGGTCTGCATGGATCAAAACAACAGATACGCAAGGAGGAGTTCTTGGGGTATCTGGAGATACTTGGCAAGTTGGCGGTGCATCATTTTACATTTATCAGGGTAGTCCTAAAGTTGATGTACATTCTGTTGGTGCCAAACTTGGAAACTTGAACTTAAGCTCAAACACTTGGACTCATTATCTTTTAACTGTTGAGGATTCGGGTGGTACAGCCGATCCTGTTAGGATATTCGTTAATGGCCTCATAGAAATTAACTCAACTTTGGATTGGTTTAAGTACAACGGGCAAAATTACAATCTACGGATCGCTCATGTACCAAATCATGGTGAATATTACGAAGGTCTCATCGACGATGTGCGCATCTACAACCGTGCCTTGTCAGCGTTTGAGGTAAAGTCCTTGTATGAATTAGGTGAGCAAGCGGTTCCTTCCAGTGGAGCGGGCTCAACCACGGTGGTCAATGGCACGGTTGCGGATGGATCCATCACCACGACTCAACTGAGCGAGCAAATTCTCAAATATTTAAAGCCAGAGATTACGGCCCAACCGCAGGAACCGACCGTTTTTGCAGATACCAATGCATCCTTATCTGTATCGGCGGAAGGAAAATACCTGACCTACCAATGGAAAAAGAACGGCACGGCTTTAGCCGGCGAAACCAATGCCACCCTGACCATCACCGATACCAACGCCACCCAACACGATGGCACTTACACCGTGGTGGTGAGCAATGATTTTGGGAGCGTGGAGTCGGGGGAAGCAGATATAGAGGTTTGGAATGTTGGAGATGATGTATCCAATGTAATGTTGTGGTTGGATGCATCCAATATTGGATCGTTTGAAATTTCCAATACTGTCATCCAAAACTGGCGAGATCTTAGTGCAAATGGAAATGATATGAATATTTCCAATGGTAACCCCTCACTGACTGAGCAATTAAATGGTAAAACCGTAGCCGTTTACGATGGGGATGATACCACGGCTACCACAAAAAACTTTAGTAATGATTTGGATCAAAGCGGGTATTCGATCGTTGCCCTAAGCCGATATGCTGGCAATTCGAGGTTTCGTGTTATTTCTTCTGGTTACAGTGAAGGTTCAAGAAATTGGCTCTTGGGTCATCATGATGGTAAGCATTCAACTTTTTTTGCTGAAAATTGGGTCGACCCAGGAACGACTGGTGATTTGAACTGGCATATTTTCTCGGTAACCCATGAACCCGCAATCTCTTACAATAATGGTGTAGCTCCATTATCATCGTTTTGGCTCAATGGTACGAATCGTGTCCAAAATTCAGGATTATCAAGTGATACTGCTCCATCACCCTCTGACATTGTGTTTGGCGGTGCTCTAACGACAGAAAAATCCACCTGTGAGGTGGCTGAGTTTATTATGATCGCTGCTGAAATATCTGATACGAAACGGCAGCAAGTTGAAGGTTACCTTGCCCACAAATGGGGACTTAGGCCTATCTTAGCCAACAACCACTTTTATAAATAAGAAGAGTAGAATTGAAGGGAAAGGAGTAAAATTTTTCTATCTTTAGACGGACAAGTCCAGAAGGTCGGCAATGTCCACCTGTCTGTCATCAAATATTTTATCCAAATCTTTTGCTTAGATAAATTTCACATTCTCCTTTTCTTGCCCAGCGTGCGGAAATAATACGAATTTCATCCTCGCGAATCGTGTAAAAAGCTACCCATGTTTTTCCCTTCATTTTGGGTAATAGGGAAGGCTTGGATTGTCTCCTGATTTAGCGGAAAGCCCAAACGCGTATGAATCAATCCTAAGTTCTTTAACCTGCTCAAAACAGAGACATTTATAAAGGTGAGGAATGGAGGCGCGGGCCGGAATCGAACCGGCGAATAGAGGATTTGCAGTCCCCGGCCTTACCACTTGGCTACCGCGCCGTGCTCCCAAAGGGTAATTTCTTATTGAATCTGTCCTCCCCGAGCAAGCAAAAAGCCGATTGGTACCGATTGCAAATCATCCAGATTCAAATCCATTCCCTCTTTTATCTTTTAAAAAATCATTGATTTCACCCTACCCATCACGGCAGAATTTATCATGGTTTTCTCACTGAAAGACAATCCGTGTTGTATTTGCCTTTGACCCAGAGAGCAAGAAAGTCAGAATCTGTGGTGTAACTATTTTTATGTCTTTTATCCACGACAATTTTCTTCTCTCCAATGATCAGGCTGTGCGCCTGTATCATGAATATGCCAAGAATGAACCAATTCTTGATTTCCACAACCACCTTCCTCCCGATGAGATCGCCAGCAACCGACGCTTCAACAACCTGGCTGAGGCTTGGCTCGAAGCCGATCACTACAAATGGCGGGCGATGCGGGCCAATGGAACCCCGGAGGAACTGGTAACGGGAAATGGTGATCCCAAGGAAAAATATTTGGCTTGGGCTGCGACCATCCCGCATGCCCTTGGTAACCCATTATATCACTGGACCCATCTCGAATTGAGAGGATGCTTTGGTATCGACACGCTGCTGAATCCGGAAACAGCAGAAGATATTTGGGAGGAAGCAAATGAGAAATTGGCAGACCCAGAGTATTCAGCAAGAGGGATGATTAAGCGCTTTAATGTTAAAGCCCTATGTACAACAGATGACCCCACCCTCTCCACTCAGCATCATAAGACGATTGCCCAAGACCTATCCATGCAAACGGTAGTGTTGCCAACTTTCCGCCCTGATCAATCCTGGGGAGTCAATCATGCCGAAAACTTTTCGAAATGGGTTTTAAAACTACAGAATATTGCAGATAAGGATATCCACGGATTGAATGATTACCTCGAAGCCCTCGCTAAGCGTGTAAATCATTTCCATGCTCTTGGCTCCCGATTATCTGACCACGCATTCCCGCAATGCTTTGCCCATTTTCCGGCTGAAGAAGAGGCAAGAAAAATTTTCGGTGAGGCGATGGAAGGAAAGAGTGCAAATGTGGCTGACACCGAAAAGTTTAGTTCCTTTATCATGCTCTATCTGTGCAAGTTGTACAAAGCGAAAGACTGGACTATGCAAATTCACCTTGGGGCTATTCGTAATAATTCATCCCGTTTATTTTCATCCTTTGGTCCCGACGCCGGGGGCGACTCGATCGGAGATCTGCCACAGGCAGAAAAGATGGGAAGATTTCTTAACAAATTGCAGGAAGAAGATGCCTTACCCCGGACAATTTTCTACAATATTAACCCAGCCGACAATCTCACTGTTTCCACTATGCTTGCAAATTTCCAGGGAGAAGTAATCGGAAAAATGCAATTGGGTTCTGGGTGGTGGCATCTCGATCAACGAGACGGGATGGTCGAGCAGTTAGAAACGGTGGCAAATGTGGGCCTGCTTTCAAGGTTTGTCGGAATGCTTACCGATTCCCGTTCCTTTCTGTCCTTCCCCAGACATGAATATTTTCGGCGGATTCTCTCCAACCTTTTGGGAGAATGGATGCAAGATGGATTTGTACCGGATGACATTGAGCTCGTGGGTGATATGGTTAAGAGAATCTCGTTCCAGAATGCAAAAGATTATCTCAACCTGCCTGAGAAATAATTATTTTGAAACTTTTCCGCCTGTGTTTGGTTCTAATGTTCAACTAATTACCCAAATCCTAAACCAACCAATACACTATGAAAATCACCATTTTTGTACTTTCCATCCTATTATCGTGCTTCTCTTTTGCAGCCAAGCCAGGTAAAGCAAAGAAAAAAGAAAACTCTGGCGGTGTTCGCCCATCCCGTGAGGAAATGATTAAAAAATTTGATACCGATGGGGATGGAAAATTAAGTGCAGAGGAAAGAGCGGAAGTGCGAAAAGAGTTCATGGCTAAGGGTAAGTTGCCTCCATTTGTGGTAAAAGAGTTTGATAAGGACGGGGATGGAAAGCTTAATGTAGAAGAAAGATCGGAAGCACGGGCAAAGATGGCTGACCGAAAAAAAGAAGCTATTAAAGAATTCGATAAGGACGGGGACGGGAAACTTAATGAAGAGGAAAGAAAGGCTGCCCTAGCCTCCCGCAAAAAGCCTAGGAAAGACAAAAGGTATGCAAAGGGTAAAAAAGGAGGTAAAAAGAAAGACAAAAGCAAAAAAAAGAAGGACTCCTGACTTCCTGTTTATATCCCTACACCTTTTAAAGGCCTCTGGTTTCCGGAGGCCTTTTTTATAAAATTATTATTGATGGACACGGAATACACTTCACCCCCTTGCTGACTTCTCCTAAGATATCCCAATGCCTGAAAATTTATTAGAACAGATTGAAACCATCGCCAAGCGTGCCCGTTCTGCTTCCCTCTCTCTTACCGGTGCGAGTGAAGAAGAAAAGAATCAAGCACTCGAAGCCATTGCCCAAGGTTTAGAATCAAACCGGAAAACTTTGCTCCAAGAAAACAAGCGGGATTTAAATGCGGCCGAAGATAACGGGCTCAGCCCAGCCATGGTTGACCGCCTCAAGCTCGACGACACCAGGATTGATGCCATGGCCAAAGGAGTTCGGCAACTTATTGACCTGCCTGACCCGGTGGGGAAAGTGATCGAATCTAAGACCCGGCCCAATGGGCTGGAGATTCGAAAAACAAGAGTTCCTATTGGTGTTATTGGTATTATCTATGAATCCCGCCCTAATGTAACCATCGACTGTGCTGGTCTATGTTTAAAATCTGGAAATGCCTCTATTCTCAGGGGGGGTAAAGAAGCCGAATTTTCTAACCGGGCCCTGGCTTCGATTATTTCAGGGGCATTAGAGTCATCTTCCTTACCCGATGATGCGGTGCAATTAATTCCAACAACGAAACGAGAAGCCCTCAATCATTTATTGACCATGGATGACTACATTCACTGTATCATTCCTCGGGGGGGAGAAGGTCTGATTCGCTTCGTTTCAGAAAATAGCCGTATCCCCGTAATAAAACACTACAAGGGAGTTTGTAATTTATTTATCGACGCCACTGCCCAATTAAATATGGCCCAAGACATTGCAGTCTCGGCAAAATGCGGCCGCCCCGGCGTATGCAATGCCATTGAAAACCTCGTGGTTGAAAAATCTATTGCCTCTCAATTCCTGCCCGACTGTGCCCGAGCATTGATTGAAAAAGGGTGCAAGATTTTTGCGGACACGGAAGCCCAATCTATTCTTTCAGGCATGGAGGTTTCTTCGGCTGGAGAAGATGAGTTTGCGGAGGAATTCCTCGATCTTCGCATTGCCATAAAAGTCGTGGACTCCCTAAGCGAAGGCATTGCTTTCATTAACCAATACGGCAGTGGCCATAGCGAATCCATTATCACGGAAAATCCAGGGAATGCGGAAATGTTTTTGAACAATGTCGATGCCTCTTCGGTTTATTGGAATGCCAGCACTCGCTACACCGATGGCTTCGAGTTTGGACTGGGGGCTGAGATAGGTATTTCCACCGATCGCCTGCACGCACGCGGACCGATGGGATTGGAAGAACTTTGCACCTACAAATACCAAATTATTGGCTCGGGCCAATGGAAGTAACTAAGCCTGCCCATCATGAATGATCTCATCATAGCAGGAGGTACCCTTATTAATGAAGGCACCCAGAAAAATCAGGATGTTTATATCCGCAACGGACATATTGAAAACATCGGTCCATCCCTCCCATCCCTGTACCCGAACTGCCAAGTACTCGATGCGGAGGGGAAGCTCGTCCTTCCTGGGCTCATTGATGACCAGGTTCACTTCCGCGAGCCCGGACTCACGCACAAAGCGTGCATCTCATCCGAATCTCAAGCGGCGGTAGCTGGTGGTACAACCACTTTTTTTGAAATGCCCAATGTATCCCCACCTACCCTTGATAAAGAAAAGCTGGAGGAAAAATATGCAATTGCTCGAAACGGATCAAAGGCCAACTTTGCTTTCTTTCTTGGGGCAAGTAATGAGAATTTAGAGGCGATTAAAGGGATTGACCCTAGCTCTATTGCCGGGATCAAAGTCTTCATGGGATCATCTACCGGAAATATGCTGGTCGATGAGGAAGCTACCCTCGAGCAAATTTTCCGTCACGCCCCCACGATTATTGCCACCCATTGTGAAGATACTCCTCTAGTTGTGGCCAATGAAGATCTGGCCCGCGACCAATATGGAGAAAATGTACCTTTTGCTGAGCACCCCAATATCAGGTCCCGGGAAGCCTGCCTCAAATCCTCTTCGATGGCGGTGGAAATGGCGAAAAGAGAAAAGGCAAAACTCCATGTGCTCCACATTACAACCGAGGAAGAACTCCAACTTTTTGAAGCTGGTCATGACCGTATAACCGCAGAGGCATGTGTCCACCATTTATGGTTTGAGGAATTGAGTTACTCAACCCTGGGCTCTCTGATTAAGTGCAACCCTGCTATAAAAAAAGCAAGCGATAGGGATGCCATTCGCAGAGCGGTCAAGGATGGCACGATTTCGGTTCTGGCAACCGACCATGCCCCCCACACTTGGGAGGAAAAACAAGGAACCTATTTCAATGCACCCTCCGGACTCCCTCTAATCCAGCACTCTTTATTGCTATTACTGGAAATGTGCGAGCAACAGTGCTTTTCCCTTGAAACTGTTGTTGAGCGGGCCTGCCACGCACCCGCCCGTTTATTCCAAGTAAAAAAGCGGGGATTCCTGCGCGAAGGGTATTGGGCGGACATTGTAATCGTAGACCCTGCACAACATACAGATGTAAGTAAAAGCAAACTCTGGAGCAAATGCCAATGGTCACCCTTTCCCCATATCACCTTTACCAACTCGATCCATACCACAATTGTATCCGGGCAAATTGCCTACCAAGAAGGAAAGATCAATCCATCGGCTCTAGGCCAGCGCGTGGATTTTGAGAAGCATAGAAGGTGATTCATTTTTTATCTCATAATCCAGACCCTAAAAAATATGATCCCTTCCACTCCTGCTTTCCTCATTCTAGGATTTATCCTTGGTTGTATACCATCAGCCTCTGGAAAACTTGCTCAAAGTCGGCCCAATGTTGTACTGGTCATGACCGACGATCAGGGAATGGGCGATTTATCATGTATGGGCAACCAAATCCTTCGCACCCCGTATCTCGACCGTTTCCATTCTCAATCCACTCGATTTACTGACTTTCAGGTTAGCCCAACATGTGCCCCCACCCGTGCGGCAATCATGAGCGGTAGATTCCCATTTGAGGTTGGGATTTCTCACACAATCTTACAACGGGAGAGAATGGCCCTAAACATAACCACTCTACCCCAGACCCTCGAGCAAGCAGGGTATAAAACCGGATTATTTGGAAAATGGCACTTGGGAGATGGGCCTGAATACTTACCTCAAAATCGAGGGTTTGATGAAGTCCTGATGCACGGTGCCGGGGGCATCGGGCAGTACATCTACGGGGACTTTAAAACCAATTTAAAGAATACCTATTTTGACAGTGTTTTACTACACAATCAAAAAATCGTTCGCTCACAGGGTTTTTGTACCGATGTATTTTTCGGTGCATCCCTTCATTGGATTGAAAAGCAGCTTAAGATGAAGAATCCTTTTTTTGCCTACATTTCCCTGAACGCTCCTCACGCTCCCTTTATTGCACCTGAAAAATACAAGAAAAGATTTTTGGATGAAGGGTATGATCAAAACACTGCGGGAAGATATGGTATGATTGAAAATATTGATGACAATTTTGGTAAACTTATGACCCAGTTAAGGGAATGGGATGCGCTGAAAAACACCTTGGTTATTTTCATGACTGATAATGGTATGGCCATGCCCCGAATTAAAAAAAATCGTCAAACCCTTACTCCCTTTAATGCGGGGCTCAAGGGTGCAAAAGCCAGTGTAGAAGAAGGCGGCACTCATGTCCCTGCGTTTTGGTATTGGCAGGGTGTGCTCAAAGAAGGCCATGACATTTCTGCCTTGGCTGCTCATATTGATCTCTACCCTACCCTTTGTGAACTGGCAGGTGTCGCGATTCCAAAAAGTAAGCTTCCACCTGTAGGGAGGTCCTTACTCCCCCTTCTACAAAACTCAAAAGCTGAGTGGAAAGACCGAACCCTTTATTTTCACCGAGGAAGATGGGATGATGGACGATGGGATTTCAAGGACCGGGAAAAACATCGCTACCTAAAATGTGCAGTGCGCACACAGAGATGGAGGTGGATCGATAATCAATTCCTCTACGACATCCAGAAAGACCCCTTTCAAAAAAAAGATGTCGCTCTTCAGCACCCAAAAGTTATGAAAAACCTATGTCAGAAATATGACCAGTGGTGGGAATCGCTCAGACCCTTACTGGTCAATGAAGGATTGGACACAATCGCCCCCGAAGACCATCACCTTATCCGTTTAGAAAACCAGCAGTTGGCAGAAGGTAAAATACCTTTATTGGAAGCGAGAAACTAAACGATCCCTACAGCACTAAACATTCTTTGACTATCAAAGCCTGACTGTACGAAGGAGGTATCCGGGTACCTCTGATCATGAAATTTCCCGGTAAAATTAAAGCAGGAACCAAAATATTGGAACCAGTTATCGGCACAGATCTTTACCCCTCTATACTCGACTTACTTGACCTACCCCTTATTCCTGATCAGCACATGGATGGTGAAAGTGTAAAACCATTACTAACCGGGAAAAAACCCCTAAACCGGGAGGCAATTTATTTTCACTTTCCTCACTACCACCACATCAATTCCATGGGTCCAAGCGGAGCAATCCCTAAAGGGGACTTCAAACTGATTGAAGTGTTTGAGACGGGACATTATGAACTTTATAATGTCCGTAAAGATAATAACGAGGATCATGACCTCGCGGGTAAAATGCCAAAGTTAGTCGATGAATTGGCCAATAAGTTGAAGCAGTGGAGAAAGAAATCAAACGCCCGTATGGCGGTTCTCATCCGCGAGTATGACCCCGCTTCAGATTTCAGAAAGAAAAAGAAATAATGCTGTTCAAGGAAGCCATGGGTATTTTTTGAATTCGGGCTTCCTCTTTTCAAGAAAAGCTTTCTTACCTTCCGATCCTTCTTCAGACAAGTAATATAAAAGAGTGGCATTACCCGCAAGCTCCTGAATGCCGGACTGCCCATCAAGCTCCGCATTAAATGCAGACTTTAAACAACGGATCGCAAGGGGGCTTTTCTCCATAATTTCGCCAGCCCACTTCAGTCCTTCTTCTTCCAGCTTATCAATTGGCACAACGGTGTTCACCAGCCCCATGTCCAAGGCTTCCTGGGCATTGTACTGACGGCATAAATACCAGATTTCTCGGGCTTTCTTCTGCCCTACAATCCGGGCAAGATAACTGGAGCCCAGGCCCCCATCAAAGCTTCCAACCTTGGGCCCGGTCTGCCCAAATATCGCATTATCTGCGGCGATGGTAAGATCACAGACTACATGGAGCACATGACCGCCTCCGATTGCATACCCTGACACCAAAGCAATCACAACTTTTGGCATGCTGCGTATCAACTTCTGCAGATCCAGTACATTCAGGCGAGGCACCCCATCCTCTCCGACATAACCGGCATCACCGCGAACGCTTTGATCACCACCTGAACAGAAAGCATATTTACCATCGGTGTGAGGGCCTGCACCGGTGAGTAAAACGACCCCAACATCTGGATCCTCACGGGCATCTAAAAATGCCTGATACATTTCAGACACAGTCTTTGGACGAAATGCATTTCGTTTGTGAGGGCGGTTGATGGTGACTTTGGCAACACCAGCCGCTTTATGATACAAAATATCTTCAAATTCTCCTACGTTATCCCAATTCATGATTCTTCCTTATCCTCTGCGTACTTGGTTTCTTCACTCTCTTCGTCACGTTTAAAATCTACTTCTTTCCCTTGCATACCCCACTTATCACGCAAATATTTCCTTTCCTCTTTCCAGTCTGCAAAGGGTTTACCCCGTAAAGAGAGAAGTTTGTCTAAATTTGTCGAGTCGTGCTTGGCAGTCTCATCACTCATGGGTTTAATCTCCTCATATCCCAGTCACTCTTTGGCTGTACCTTTTCGTATAAAAACCGGTCATGCAAACGATTTGGGCCGCCTTGCCAAAACTCAATACTGTTAGGCACAAGATAATACCCTCCCCAATGAGGGGGCTTAGGGGGTTTCCCTCCATATTTCCCTTTGGCTTCCAAAAAAGATTTTTCCAAAGTTTCTCGAGAATCAAGCTCTTCACTTTGGCTTGATGCCCAGGCGCCTAACTGGCTAAGTAAAGGACGGGAAAGAAAGTACTCCTCGGCCTTAGAATCTTCCACTTTAGAAACTTCTCCGGTCACCATAACCTGACGCTGCAAGGCGAACCAAGGGAAATGCATACAAGCTTTGGGATTAGAAGTTAAATGCCTTGCTTTTCGACTATTGTAATTGGTGTAAAAGATAAAGCGCCCATCCTCTATACCTTTGAGCAGAACCGCCCGGGCAACCGGCCTGTTTTGATCATCCACTGTGGATAAGCTACAGGCGTTGGGATCGTACACCTTTGCAGAAACTGCATCATCCAGCCAAGAGGCAAATTGAGAAAGAGGACACACATTCATGGAAGCCCTCCGAAGAGGCTCTTGGTCATATTGCTCACGCATAGATTGCAGTTGGGCAGAAATATCAGTCATAGATTATTATAATAACAAAGAGTTCAATCACCGCAAAACGTTTTCATGATTGATCGCTTTCCTGCAACACGCTCTTTCTTATCTTATTTACCTTGGTATCTTTCGCTTTTTCACGAATCTTTTTCCGCACTTTTATGTTCCCCAATATAAGTCTGCGGGCCAGCAGTCCACGCCATGTTTTACGAAACCAATGCAACTCGTGAACTGGCTCCACCGCAGAAGCGAGCTTTTCCTTGTAATCAAAATGCCCGGGTAGAAAGTCAACAGCTTTCGCTTCCTGCCAGATCTGTTTCAGCCGGTATTGTAATAATTGTTTACCCGGGGAGTATTTTTTCCAGCGGTCATCAAAAGCAAGGTGATGAAGTCCAATACTCTTTTCTCCAACAAGTTCAATTTGCCAGGCTATAGGCTGATCATTGACCCGCAAGATTGGCAGATAGACCCTCCCCTGCTCCGCAAGTTTTGGTAATAACTCAAAGAAAAAGCCACGTTTCCCCCGAGCGGTGTACAAACCCGCCCGTTCCTTGGACTTCCAGGATTCCACTTCAACAACACAAGTCGCGGGCATCGCAGCACGGACCGCTTCAAAGCTTTTAAATATATCAATTCGGACATTTCCTTTCTGGGCTAAAGCGTTTTGATCATACCGGTAAGACTTGCGAGTTTTGGCTCCCACTTGAGTAGACCAATAATCCTCAAAGCTGGTATCTCTCGTAGGAACGAGGAAAGATGTACTTCGAGGTTTACGATGAATATGCAGGAAATGACTTTCTGTAATTTTTGAGTCGAAAAAAGCTGACCAAAAAGAATCCTGAATTAAGGGAATCCAGCTAAATAAAAATTCACCTAAAAGGCTTTCCAAGGCATTGATTAAAGGGAGGGCTGCATCCACCATACATACAGGGTGAAAGTAATTGGCTTCATCATACACAAAAGGCCACAAGCCTTTGGTCCCAAGTAACCCGGGCCGTTCAACAAATGGCCAGAACCCTACTAGTTTCCCCTCGGATGACCTGGCCACAATAATAATAACTGAGATAGCAGGGGTTTGCCGCTTCAACCATTCTTTTAACCAAGGAGTTGAGAAATAAAAATTCTCGAAATCAGCAGAAGCATAGAGGTCATCAATTTCGCCCTGATGGGTATCCAGCCAATCTTGGCTGCGAATAATTTGAGCGTTTACAGTCATACCCCTGGGATAAAGAGGTAGGTACAAAAAATATTCCCTAGACCACTAAATTGGCAAAGTCCTCGTACTCGGCACGAAAACCTCCGTCAATCCCTCGGCAAAGAACGGCGACGGCATCATGAGAGTGAAGAGATTCAAAGTGTGAGCATACAACCCTGAAATCAATAATTCTACTATCATCGGATAATTGATCATAGAGTAATCGGGCTGCATCTTCGACGAACTTTACCTTGGCCCCGTTCATCTCAGCAAATGCCTGCTCATCTTCTCTACGCACCATAACTTGGGTTTCAGTTTTAAGCCCATTAATACACATATCCCGAAGTTCCAAAAGAGAAACTTCGCGATCAGGGTGTACCTCTACGCTTACCCTAGCCTTACTGCGTTGGGAATGTGGAATCGCCAAGAGATCACGGGTTTCCCTCGCATGCTCAGATAACTCGGACGCACATGGGCAGGCGGAAGAGTAAACAAAATCGAAGTGGATAATTTTTCGTACCCGGTCGGCACGATCAATTAATCCTTCAAAGCTGCAACCGTAATACTGATAACCTTCAAGCCCACTGCGTAGACTACGCTGAATCATAGGATAAGAAAAATCGGCTTTGATCCGGGCTTCTTTTGAATCAAGCTTGGATTTGTAATGCCGCAAAATTTCAGCAAGAATCTCAGGGGAAAAAACCTCATTTTTGTACTCGTAAAAAATCCGAATAATCCGGGACATATTGATACCCTTTTTGTCGGCATCCAAGCTAACTGTACCGGTAACACTAGTTTCAACCGCTAGATTTTCCCCGTCTGGGCCAACAAATCGCAATGGTAATTTGAAACCTGATATCCCAACCTGTAAGATTGGAACATTCGCCCCTTCCATATCAGTGTTCCCCGAATTTTGCACATCAGGCAAAGAAGCACGATACTCGGGAGTGACAACAAAAGAGTCATCATACTCACGTTTAAGTGGTTTTTGTTGATCGCTTGGGGTTTCCATAACTACTATTATTTACAAGGTTGGGCAAAGTGCAAGTCGATGGTCGAGAAGCGTCATAAAAATCTATTTAGATTTCCCTTGGTTAGCTACCGCATCCATGGCTTTAGCTACCTTTTCTGGGTCTCCCAAATATTGGCGGTTTGTGGGCTTAAGGTTCTCGTCTAGATCATACACCAGAGGCATGCCGGTGGGAACATTCATACCAATGATATCATCTTCGGTTACCCCGTCTAGGTATTTTATAAGAGCCCGTAAAGAATTACCATGGGCTGCAATTAAAACTTGTTTGCCCGATTTAATTTGAGGTGCGATGGTACCCTCCCATAAAGGTAGGAAGCGGGCCACGGTGTCCTGCAAGCACTCCGTGAGTGGTATATTACTATCGTCTAAATTAGCGTAACGGCGATCCTTCCCTGCATAGCCATCGTCATCTTTAGTCATGGCAGGAGGAGGGATATCGTAACTTCTTCGCCAGACAAGTACTTGCTCATCTCCATGTTTCTCTGCGGTCTCTGCCTTGTTCAAACCCTGCAAAGCACCGTAATGCCTCTCATTCAACCGCCATTCTCGGTGAACGGGTATCCAAACCTGTTCCATTTCAGTGAGTGCCAACCAGAGTGTACGAATAGCCCGAGTGAGCACGGAGGTGTAGGCAACATCAAATTCAAAGCCCTCAGCCTTTAAAAGCCTGCCTGCTTCTCTTCCTTCCCGTTCACCCTGTTCCGTCAAGTTAACATCATGCCAACCAGTGAAACGATTTTCCAGATTCCATTGGCTTTCGCCATGACGAAGTAAAACTAATTTGTGCATGTTGCTGAAGATATTAACGGTGGGTAATAAATAAGATGTATAACTATATAAATCATAAAACGAAAAGCGAATAAATTTCGCCAGCCCAAGTCAGCCTGAAAATAATTTACACATTCTTTCGATCAAATAAGTGAAATCCTCTTTGCATAAACTAGAAAGTTCAGTAATCATGATGATATTTAACCCATGATTTTCAGCCGTTTACTTTTCCTCTTCATCTTTATACCCATCGCTGAACTCTTTTTGCTCTTACAAATTGGGGCAAGGGTTGGACTGATGCCCACTTTGGGACTAATCGTATTTACTGGAATCCTAGGAGCCTCTCTCGCACGCCAGCAAGGTTTGGCGATTTTACAAAAAATTAAATCCGAAATGCAACAAGGGCGACCACCTGCCGTTGAGATGGTAGAGGGTGCAATGGTTGTAATCGGTGGCGTTGTGCTACTCACTCCAGGGGTGCTGACTGATTGCTTTGGTTTTGCTTTGATGGTTCCAAAGTTTAGAAGATCAATTGCTTCTAAAATACAGAAAGGGTTTAGTAAAAACTTTCAAGGAGGCCAATCTTTTCATACAAATTCAAACAACTTTAAATCCTCCAACTTCAAGAATAAAGATGATGATGTCATTGACATCTAAGATTTTAATTCCCTTGGCTCTTCTCGCACTTGGCGGGTGTGGAGGAACAGGCCTTGAGGGAAACTACCTAGGAAAAATTGGAACTAAACAGGATGTATGCATCCGCTTTTTTGGTGGAAATGAAGCTGAAATCAAAGGGTATTGGAACCAAGACCTTAAAGGGGAATTTAAAACATCATCCATTAAAGGAGAAAATGTAGATTCTATTGTTTTCTTAGGACCGAGTGAAAAACCTTTTAAATTACGCGTTTGCTACAGTGCGGAAGATGACCACATTGAAATCCTCGCCATTCATTCTAGGGTTTTCGGGCCCGGTGCGAGGTATATACAAACAGAAAAAGATTCTACTTTTGAGAATCAAAATCCAAAGCTTTACCGGGTTAAATAAAACCTTTCCCTCATTAATCCCCGGTTACTTTTTTTTCAATTTCATGCTTCAGCGAGTTGGTAAACTCCTCCCCTTTCCCCTCGCGGCGGGCAACTTCCACATAAAAAGGGATATAATCATTCATCTCCAACGCTTTTACAGCAATGTTATGAAAAGCCTCCGTTTGATCGATAAAGTAAGTTCTATCACCAAAAGAAATGGTGATCCCGCATTCGCTTTGGAATACAGTCAGTCTTGGAGTACTTTTTTCATTCATGAGCCTTTACCTTGATTCTAAATCTTTCCAATCACAAGTTTTCTTCACATTAAGTCAACAGCACTCAGTAAAGTAATTGGTCTGTAAATGTTTTTACTCCCCTACAAAGATGACAACCCGACCAGACAATTTGCATGGGTTAACTGGTGCTTTATCTTGATGAATCTATGGGTGTTTTTTTCTTACCAGTTTCCGTTGGAAGCAAAGGATCAAATTTCTTATTTCTCAAATTTCGGGTTCATTCCCTTTGCTTTTTTTAAGCAATTTGCTCCTCTAACTTTGCAAGGCATGGTATGGGAATGGGCGACGGTTTTCACTTCTATGTTTAGCCATGGTGGCATCATTCACCTCCTCGGGAATATGCTCTTCCTCTACCTTTATGGGGATAATGTCGAGGATGCGATGGGCAAAAGTAGGTATTTTTTATTCTTCTTACTTTGTGGAACCTGTGCTGCCTTTGCCCAAGCATTTATGGATCCTTTTTCAAAAGTCCCGATGGTTGGTGCCTCAGGAGCGATTTCAGGAGTGATTGCTAGTTACCTGTTACTCTACCCTAGAGCAAATGTACGGGTCTTTTACTGGTTTATCATTTTTGTGGGGACGATTTATTTGCCAGCTTATTTACTTCTAGGCTTCTGGGTCATGGAACAAATCATCGCCTTACCCGAATCCATGAAAGAAGCGGGTGGCGTTGCCATTGCAGCACACCTAGGCGGGTTTACTGCAGGCCTGCTCTTAACGCCATTCTTTAAGCAAAGCGAAATCAAGTTATTTCAAAAAGCAAATAGTCGTGCTTTTTCTCGCAAATCTAAAAGGATTCGATAACCTGCTTTCCTAGTGCTTACCGAAAATTTAAGGTTTAAAAATTCACAGAATTTCAGGTATAAGCTATTCGCAAATTCTACCCTTTCAATTTCAAAACTAACTTTAAAAACTCATTCAGATTTTATGGAAAAAGCATATTCACCCAAAGAAGTAGAAGACCGTTTGTATGCAAAATGGCTACAAGACAGTTCATTCCAAGGTAAGATAAAACCGAATAAAGATTCTTACTCCATCGTTATTCCCCCACCCAATGTAACCGGCGTGCTGACCATGGGCCATGTATTGAATAACACCATCCAAGACATTCTTGCTAGACGAGCAAGGCAGTTGGGGAAATCCGTGCTGTGGTTGCCTGGTACAGACCACGCTGGGATCGCCACACAAACTAAAGTGGAACAAGCGCTCAAAAAGGAAGGAAGGTCTAGGGAATCCCTCGGCCGGGAAGAATTTAATCTCCAAGCCTGTCTTTGGAGAGACAAGCATGGAGGAATCATTCTCAATCAATTGAAAAAATTGGGTTGCTCATGCGATTGGGACAGAAATGTTCACACCCTGGATGAAGATTATTCAGAGTCGGTCCTTACCGCTTTTGTTAAACTTTTTAAAAAGGGGTATGTGTATCGAGGGCAAAGAATGGTGAATTGGTGTCCTTCTAGTTTAACCGCTCTTTCTGACGAGGAGGTGATCATGAAACCTCAATCCAGTATCCTTTACAAGATCAAGTACGACATCGTGGAAATCCCTGGGTCTTATCTTGAAGTCTGCACCACCCGCCCGGAAACTATTCTCGGAGATGTGGCACTTGCGATTCACCCGGAAGACCCGAAATGGGAAAAGCTGAAAGGTTTGCATGTTACCCGACCGCTCAATCCGATCACCATTCCAATTATTGCCGATGAAGCCGTTGATCAGGAATTTGGCACTGGAATATTAAAAATTACCCCGGCCCATGATAAATTAGATTTTGAGATTGGGAAGAGACATGACCTTCCGGTCATTGAAATCCTCAACCCAGACGGCACCCTCAATGAGGTTGCTGGTCAAGAGTACGCTGGGGTTGATCGGTTTTCCGCGCGAAAACTGATTAGTTCGAAACTTAAAGAAAGCGGCAACCTTATCGAAGAAAAACCCTACCAAAATAATGTTGGTTTTTCCGAAAGAGCGGATGTACCTATCGAGCCAAGGCTTTCTGAGCAATGGTTTTTGCAATACCCTCGTGTGAAGGAAGCTAAAAAAGTGATCGAAGAGGGACATATCAAATTCTTTCCCCAGCGCTGGGAAAAAAACTACCTTCACTGGATGAACAACATACAGGACTGGTGTATCAGTCGACAATTATGGTGGGGGCATCGCATACCAGTATGGTACAAAAAGGGAAAACCTAAAACAGATCCGGCGAATTGGCATGTTTCGGTTTCTGGGCCCACTGACCCCGAAAACTGGGAGCAAGACGAGGATGTCCTTGATACCTGGGCCTCCTCCTGGTTATGGCCTTTGGCCACCTTAGGTTGGCCGGATGACAAGGCGATGGAAAGCAAGGGACTCAATTATTTTTATCCCACCTCTGTCTTGGTTACAGGTCCCGATATTATTTTCTTTTGGGTGGCCCGTATGATCATGGCTGGCCTTGAGTTTAATGGCAGATCATACAAGCCCGATGATGATATACCAGACATCGATCTTCCCAACCGTGTTCCCTTTGAAAATGTTTATTTTACCGGAATCATACGAGATGCTGAAGGTAGAAAAATGTCAAAATCACTGGGCAACTCGCCTGACCCCTTGGACTTAATTGAAAAATATGGGGCCGATGGGCTAAGGCACGGTATTATGAGTATCGCCCCCAAGGGCTCAGATATTCGGTTTGCCGAGGAGCGTATCGAGCAGGGGCGAAACTTCTGCAATAAACTTTGGAATGTGTCGCGTTTTCGAACCCTTTGCGGAAGCACAAATCAAAATCTTTCCCCGGTTGAAATCCTATCCAGAGTAAAACCTGAACAAATTAAAGATGAAGATCATGCAATTCTTATCAGCCTTCAAAGAACGATTGAGGAAGTAGAAAAAGCCTACGAAACCTTTGAGTTCAACACTGTCCTTCACTCCATATATAAATTCTTCTGGAGTGACTTCTGTGACTGGTATGTCGAGAATTCCAAAAACAGAATCAAGGACGAAAAAACGAAGGATACATGCTTGGCTGTACAAGATATTTGCTTGCGGGAAATCCTTTTACTCCTTCATCCCTTCACACCTTTTATTACCGAAGAATTGTGGTCACTCCTTGGATTCAGTAATGGCACTTCAATACAAGGCATTCGCCCCTCAACCAATGAGGAATTACTCGAACTTCTTGCGGGTGCCGATATTACACTCAACCCAAGTGCAGAAAAAGAAATTGCTGCCATTCGGGAACTCGTGACTCAATTGCGAGCACTGAAAGCGGAAAGAAACTTGTCGAGTAATCGAAATGTTGAGTTCTTTTACGTGGCGGACACAGAAAATGGTCACCTTATAGCAAAGGCAGAGCGGGCCATTTTAGATGCGGTTGGGGCGAGTGCTCTTAATGCCTCAGACCGGCCGCCATCAGGTCTACCCGCTGTTGCATCGTCACTTGGCTCTTTTTACTTGGACTTATCATCCGGGGTAAATGTGGAAGAAGAAACGACTAGAATTACAAAAGAGATCGCAAATCTTGGGAAGATTATACTTTCGATTGAAAACAAATTGAAAAATGAAAAGTTTGTTTCAAAAGCGCCGGAAGCCGTAGTCGAGGGAGCAAAGACTCAACTTGCAGAAAACAAGGCAAAGCTCAAAGAATCGGAAGATATCCTTCAATCTCTTACTAGCTAGCCGCCGGGTTGAAATCTCTCCTTTTGCCGACTGGGTATTTCCGGCAGGGGCGGTAGCTGCTCAGTCTTTTCCTTTTCGCCAATTATTTTACGAGCCTCTCTTTGCAAAGATTCCCAACGAATGTGAGAAAAAGTGGGGCTGTTCGTGATTAAGGACAATAAACTTTTCCACTCTACCTTTACCCGCTCCCAATCACCCATTGAAATATCTGAGCCCTTCAGCTCAATGCTTTTCATCATACATTCATCCCGGATCACCTCGGCTGCGCCCTCCCCATACTCCAAAGGTAAACCTGCCTTTAGGTAACCCGGGCAATCGTTCAAGCCAAAAGTTTCCCGGCAGACCAGGGACAAGCGAGAGTCTGTTTGGCTGAGAGCCCGAAAACGGTGACCTGCTCTCAGGTTAGCCAAATCCAAAACTAATTCCTCAACTGGATAGTTCTGATCCTCAAGAGCTACAGCAATTGCTAGTCCCTCCCCTCTGGAAAAACAGCTGAAGACTTTCCCTCGCTGGGTGGGCTTTGCATTGGCATCAATTAAACCTAATTCAAACCATGCCTCGGCGGCCGATAGTGTAGCTAAGTTCCCGCGGTTAGCGGATTCAATATTCTCTTTAAATGGAGAGTCGTAAATCCGGGTAGTTCTTCGCAAGGGAGGATTTAGCAGCATTTTCCCGCGGGCATCCCTCCACGCGAACACGGTCGCCTCCTCATACCTTAACCGCACCCCCAACACTTTGCCACGATCCACAAATTGTTCGAGAACCCCACCGTTTGAAACCAAAGGCAGAAATTCTTTTAACACACTTTCCAATCCCTGGCGTTTCCATTTCTTGCGACTTAATATCTTTCGCTCCTTGGGCGGTAGAGTTTGAGTAGCTTGTCTTAATTTATTTCGAAAAGATTTAATCAAAGTAACCCGGGTACGATTGGAATCATCTTCATACACCGCAATCGGTAATTCTCTCCCATAAGCCGGATCACTCCTCTTACCAAAACGACAAGGGTTTCCTGCATTCACCTTGCTCAATGTATTGGGTAAGGTAAGTGCCTTCACCCATTCTCCTTTATGTAAAACAAGGGCATCCCCTAGTCTAGCCTGGAATTGACCGCCCTGCCGTTCCCATAAGCCAACTGAATTCCTCATTTCGATTACATGATCCCGTTGATTGTCCTCCTCTGCATTCTTTTCTTTTGGAACAGGATGATCTTCCTTAGACTTAATAAATGCAGATAATGAATCCCTAAACCCTAGGCGTAAATCTTGCTCAGAAAAAAGACGATTCACCAACCATCTTGCAGCTTCCACATGATTCTTTTTCTGATCAACAGCATCACCCATAACACGGATTAAAGCGGGCCAATCCAAGGTAGTTGATCGTTTTAATTTCAAGGGCCTGGCGTCCGCCATCCTTGCCTGTTTTGGCACCACAATAATAAAGCCTCGATCATCCAACCCACGCCGACCTGCTCGACCAAACATTTGCAGAAGCTCATCGGGTCGAAGCATATAAATTCCATCATCCATTCGATACTCTCGATCGGTGACGAGAACTGATCGCATAGAAAAATTGATTCCAGCCGCAAGCCCGGTCGTTGCCACCACCACTTGTAATTGACCCGCTTTGGCCAAGGGTTCAACCAAGCCTGCACGTTTCTTATAATCAAGCCCACTATGATGATAAGCCACTCGCCTTTTCAAGAGAGGGATTAATTCTTTTCCTGCAACTTTTTTCTGTTCGGCTGTAAGCTCCAAAGTATCAACAACAGGAAGTTCTGCAGCCAATTGCTTCGCTAATTCCTCCGCAGCTTTCCTGCGGGGAGCGAAGACCAATAAAGGCCCGAGGTTAGAACTTAAAGCGGCGTGAATAAGCTTGGGTAAATGGCCCCGAATTTTTCTGCTCCGAAACGGTCGACGAAGTAAAGCTTCAGCGAATACCTCCTCAAGGGGAACCGGGCGTTTTCCTTCCGTCACCAATGAAACTTTTCGACCATGACTCCGCAACCAGTCTGCGACTTCAAGAGGGTTGACAACACTGCCACTCATTAAAAGTAAACGCACTTGATTTGAAGCAATGGCTAGCGTGACTTCATACCCCGGACCTCGCCTTAAATCTCCAAGCATCTGGTATTCATCCACCACAAATAAATCTGGCCCATGCCCCATACTGATCCTCGCTCTCTGAGTCTCTAACGTCGCCACAATTATACGGGAGTTTGATTTGTAGCGAAGGTCACCAGTGACAAGCCCAACCTCCCATCCCCGCTGCTGCCACTCACGGAATTTATCGTTCGCTAGAGCTCGTGTAGGTACCGTGTATACGGCACGCCCCTTCCAGCCACTTTCTATTAATTGCTCAAAAACATAAGTTTTCCCGGCACCAGTGGGGGCATGCAAAACCACATCATCCCCATCTCGAAGACAGTTAAGAGCCTTCCTTTGCCATCCATCCGGCAAAGATAGCCTTTCTCCAAATTGAGTGCTGTTTGTTTGCATTTTTCTTGCTTTGTTATTGCATAACATAGGGTATGAAATCCAGACCACAACTTTCGATCTCAAGATATCCTAAAACATCCTAGAATTTCATGATTAATATCATTGCTGCCTGTGACCGAAACCGATTGATCGGAAAAAATGGGACTTTGCCATGGAACATTCAGAAAGATTGGGATTATTTTCTTCAAACAACGAAAAATGGAGTTTTGATCATGGGTCGAAAATCCTATGAAGACTTCCAAGACCATGTATCCTCCTATGAGATCATTGTCATAAGCAAAAGGGATCAAAGCGGCTGTAAGAAAGCAAAACTGGCCGGTTCTTTTGAAGAAGCGATAAAGCTGGGGTTGAAAGCCAAAAAAACTATTTGGATATGTGGTGGCAGGAAAGTGTATGAGGAAGCTATGCCTGTCGCAGATCATCTTTTTCTTACTCAAATTGACCAGGAATATGAAGGCGATGTCTATTTCCCACCTTGGGAAAGAATTTTTAATCGCCCATTGTCTTCGACTACAGACAGGGAAAAAGGGGTGGGATTAGAATTTTTAGTACTTGGTAAAAATAATTTGTGATCCCATTGGCTTGCTTCTTCTGATTCATTAGCTACCATAATTACGCTCTTACACCATGGAAAAGCTTAGATTTTTAACTGCAAACGATCTAGAGAAGATCAAAATTGAGTTCGGCACTCCAACTTTCGTGTACGATGAAAGCATCCTTCGGGCAAATGCCAAGGAAGTGATGTCCTTTCCAAATGAGTTTGGTCTCTTTCCTCGTTATGCGATGAAGTCTGCACCCACTTCCGCGATTCTGCGTATCTTTAATCAAGAAGGGCTTGGGATTGACGCCAGCTCGGTCCATGAAGTTGAGCGAGCCATCCGATCAGGATTTGGAACAGAATTAATCTCATTGAGTACCCAAGAGCTTGCAGATGACATTAAATATTTCGCTCAGGATGGGGTGAAAGTTAACTTATGTTCCCTTAATCAAATTCACCGTTTTGCGTCCTTAATCAAAGGACAGAAAGTTGGCTTAAGATTCAACCCGGGCATGGGCTCAGGGGGTACAAATCGTACCAATGTTGGAGGACCAGCAAGTAGCTTTGGTATATGGAAAGAAGATATCAATGAAGCCAAAAGACTTTGCAAAGAATATGGTCTGAAGGTAGAGAGAATCCATACCCATATAGGTTCTGGCTCTGACCCTGAGATCTGGAAAAAAGTAGCCGCTATGAGCCTGGATATTGTAAGTCAGTTTCCAGGCGTACACACTCTGAATCTTGGGGGGGGCTATAAAGTGGCGAGGATGCCGGATGAAAAGGCCACGAACCTGCAAGAGATTGGAGAACCCGTCCGGCAATTATTTATTGAATTTGAAAAGGAAACGGCGAGAAAGTTAAAACTTGAAATTGAGCCTGGCACTTTCCTTCTCGCTCACGCCTGTAGCTTGGTAAGCACTATTCAAGATGTCACCACCACGGGAAAAGAAGGATATCGCTTTTTAAAATTAAATGCGGGTATGACAGAAATCCTTCGCCCCAGCCTCTATGGAGCACAACACCCCATTTTTGTTGTCCCTGAACCAGGGCAGGAAAGCTTTCGCGAGGAGTGCCCACAGGTCATTGTCGGTCACTGCTGTGAGTCAGGAGATCTCCTTACTCCAGCACCGGGAGATTCTGAAGTACTGGCTCCAAGACTATTACCAAGAGGTGAGATTGATGATATCTGCGTGATCGAAGGTGCAGGTGCATACTGCTCTTCCATGTGTGCTAAAAACTACAACTCCTTTCCGGAAGCGGCCGAGGTCCTTAAAAAAACAGACGGCACCTTGGCTTTCATAAGAAAAAGGCAGACTTTTGATCAATTGATTGAAAATGAAGTCGTGCCGTGAAGGTAAGCGGTTTATCTCACTTCCCCTTAGGCCAGCCTGTACCGGCTAAAGACCATGCGGTATGTGTAAGTTTGCCAACGGTCAAAGATTTAATTGGGTACGAGGAGAAGAATTCTGGCACCTTGGCAGCCATGAAGTCTGGATACCCACGGTTTGTCAGAAATCACATCATCCAAGCCTTGGTGCATCACTTTGAGCAAGATGATGCCGACAGAAAACATGAAAGCTTTCTTTTTACCAAAGTAGCAGATTGTGAATTTTTCCTTTCCCTCTATCAGATAGAAGCTAGTGAACTGGATGAAAAGGATGGCTTGTTTCGTTTACGACTCGCTCAGGGTAGCAAAGATGCTAAAAACTGCAGGCTATTTCAACAACACACGGGCTCCAGCATTTCATCTCGTTTTGCAGAAGACTTTCTTTATCAAAAAGGTGTCATTGCCAAAAGAGAATTGGTTGCATCTTCAAAAGTGCCTGCTTCTGAAAAAATTTGTAAAGTCATCGCCAAGGCACATGGGCCAAAAATTGATGCCAAAGATGTATTACTTGCAAATTCTGGCGCCAATGCATTTTACTGCCTTTTTAAAGCTGCAACTGAGGAGGCCCGTCGGGAGAAAAAGAAAATTTGGATACGGCTAGGTTGGCTATACCTAGACACGATAAAAGTGATGCAGCTCCTGCTTCACCAACAAAGTGATGAACAAGTGATAGAACTAAATAACTTGGATGACATTACAAAACTTGAAAAAATATTTCAGTCCCGAGGTGATGAAGTGGCAGGAGTTGTAACAGAATTCCCAACTAATCCACTCTTAGAATCATTTGACCTTGAAAGGGTCAGAGAACTATGTGATCGGAACAACAGCCTTCTCATCGTTGACCCCACGATGGCATCTCCCAAGAATGCAAAAGTTTCATCACTGGCAGATGTGGTAGTCAACAGCCTGACCAAATATGCTAATTGGGAAGGTGATGTAATGATGGGCAGCCTAGTATTTCCACGGGAATCAGCCAGAGGCAGAAGATTAATGGAACTTACGGAAGGTTATATCTCACCTCCTTTTGACAGAGATCTCAAAAGGCTGGCTGAACAAATCCCTTATTATGAAAATTTCATAGAGCATACAAATGCGAGTAATTTAAAAGTTGCGAATTATTTAGAAAATCACCCGAAGGTAAAAACTGTCCATTGGGCATACCAAAAGAAGTGTGCTCAAAATTATAAAAAAGTAGCCGGGAGTAATAGCCCAGGCTGCGTAGTCAGCTTTGAGTTACATATCCCTTTCGATGGGTTTTACGACTCACTAAGGATGCTGAAAAGCCCAAGCTTTGGCACAGAATTCACTCTTTGTTGCCCCTATGTATTTCTGGCGCACTACTCGATGATGCAGAGTAAAGAGGGGAAGAACCAACTGAGTAAAGCTGGGATTTCTCCCTTCTTATTAAGGCTCTCTGTTGGTCTCGAACCAGTGGATGAAATTATTGCTGTGCTTGCTGAGTCGCTAGACCGAAGTTATTCAAAATCGTGAGAGTCTAGTACTTTTCTAACCCGCCTTTTGGATAACCGGACATAGGCAGGTACACCATTATCATAGGGCACTTCAACCTCACCTTGAATTAAGGGCTGGCAGTACTTTATGAACTTGGCAGTCATACTAATTCCATCTTCTGAAATCCAATCTGCCGGTATTTCTTTTACTCCGTTGGCAATTTCAGAAAGAGGAGCCAAACTAGTTTCACATTCATAATTCTCACCTTCAGAACGCACTAAAATAACCATCTTGTCCGTTTCTCCAGCAACAGCTGCCTTTACCGCCGCACCACCTGCCATAAAAGCTTCATCGTTGTCTGTTTGCGAAGAGCATTGAGCAGCGGCACGCTGCCCGATCCCCAACTTAGAAGACCTTGCTTTCACAGCAAGGTTTTGCTCCACAAGACTGGCAAGGAAGTCCCCTACACCACCAAGTTGCTGGTGGCCAAAAGCATCTTGGCTCGAAGTTGAGTTGGCGACATAATTGCCATCCTTATCAAGCAAGCCTTCCCCTACAACTACAAGGCAGTATTTGTTTTTCTTAAGGACATCCCGGACATCCTCAATGAATTTATCTTTGGAGAAAGGTACTTCAGGTAATAAAATTATATGCGGTGCATCTTTGGCATTATCTTTTCCCTTGGCAAGAGTGGCGCCCGCAGCAATCCAACCAGCATTTCGGCCCATTACTTCCATAATAGAAACCAAGTCGTGCTGTCCCATAGCTTCATGGTCTAACGCACACTCACGAATGACCGTGCAAATATATTTAACCACACTGCCATAGCCAGGGCAATGGTCAGTAGTGACGAGATCGTTATCAATGGTTTTAGGAACACCAATAACCCGAAGCTCATAATTCTTTTTCTGAGCTAATTTAGATATTTTATCAGCTGTATCCTGAGAATCATTACCGCCACAATAAAAGAAGTATCGGATGTTGTGAGCTTCGAAAACCTCAAGGATGCGTTCGTAATCCTGCTCTCTCTTGAGCTTGAAACGACATGTGCCTAAAGCGGAAGCAGGAGTAAACCGTAAGCCACGAATATTTTGCTGAGATTCTTCTGCAAGGTCGATCAGCTCTTCTTTGAGAATCCCAAGTACACCGTTGATGCCACCATACACCTCTTCGATACACGGATTATTGAGGGCCTCAGACACCACTCCAGCAACACTTGCGTTAATAACGGTAGTAGGTCCCCCTGACTGGGCGACCAAACAATTTCCTACTAATTCCTCTGACATGACAAAATATATTTATAATTAAAGAACATTCATTCAACTAACAGGTATCAATTGGCAATCGCAAAAATTCTAGAAAGTGTAAAAAAAAAGGAAAATTCCATTGAAATCTATAAAATTGAGGGTGGGGAGTAATTTTTAGAGGTAGGATATTTCAGAACCCAAGAATCTACTTTTTTACAAAAGGTATCAACTTGGTCATGTGCGGCACCTACCCTTTTCTTTCCTTCTTCCATTAATAGATTTAACTTTTTATCGTCTAAACCAAGTCGAGTATCCTGCCCAAGGCGGGATACTAAATCATTTTCCTTTATATCTCCAGCACGTAGAGCTTTCACTGTGGCTACCGCATGTTCTTTAATAGCTGCATGAGCATCTTCCCTGCCTGCCCCTGCTTTTACTGCCTCCATCATGACTGTTGTTGATAACAGAAACGGTAAATATTTTTCAGTCTCTGCCTCAATAACAGCGGGAAAGACCTCCATTTGGGTTAATACGGTCAGAAAGGTGTCAAGCAAACCATCGATGGCAAAAAAGGCATCAGGCAAAGCAACTCGCCGAACTACTGAACATGATACATCCCCTTCATTCCATTGATCACCAGATAGTTGGGAAAGCATGGCGAGGTGGCCATTCAGAATAGCATGAAAGCCATTAATACGCTCACAACTTCGACTGTTCATTTTATGAGGCATCGCTGAAGAACCAGTCTGTCCTTTGGCAAAACCTTCCCCGAGCAATTCATGGCCTGCCATAATCCGCAAAGTTTTGGAAAAACTTGAAGGAGCGGCTGCAATACGGTTGAGAAGGGAAACGACTTCAAAATCTAAACTCCTTGGGTAAACCTGGCCCACATTTTCCCAATTTGCGGGAGCACCCAGGTGAGTCATCACTTTTCGGTCTAAATCTGCTGCCTTCTCTGGGCTGCCTAGCAATGTTATCTGGTCCAAACATGTCCCCACTGCACCCTTCAGTCCTCTGTAAGGGTAATTTGCACAAAGCCTGCTTAAAGACTCCACGCACCTTTCAAGTTCTTCCCCCCAATTTGAAAATCGCTTCCCCAAAGTAGTTAGCTGAGCTGGCACATTGTGAGAACGTGCGGTAACCGGTAATTCTTTGTACTGCTTTGCTTTTTCGGACAGTGCAATGAGAGCAGCAATACATTTTTCCAGAATCACGATTAAGGAGCGATGAACCTGTAATTGCTCAACATTTTCCGTAAGATCCCGACTGGTCATGCCTTTATGAGCATGCTGATGCCCAGATTTCGCTGCAAATTCCTCCAACCTCGCTTTTACATCGTGCTTTGTCACCTGCTCGCGTTGCCTGATCGATTCGAGGTCAACTACAGCTTTTACCTTTTCAGAGTTGGTAATCGCCTCTGGCTCGATGTCTACTCCCAATTCTTTCTGGGCTTTCATCACCGCGATCCAGAATTCTCGCTCCAGCATGACTTTACCGGACGCGGTCCAGATTGATTTCATTTCGGCCGACGCATATCTCTCGGCAAGTGCATTAGGTACTTCTACAGTCATTTATATTTTGGTTTCAATTTGTTCCAACACTTCACACACTTCCCGAATAATAAACTCAGGGGTTGAGGCACCGGCTGTGACGCCAGCAATTTGGTAATTCGATAAAACATTTGGGTCCAGATCCTTAGATGTTTCGATATGAAATGTAGGTCTTCCCTGTGCGGTTGCCAGCTTAGCCAATTTCCGGGTGTTTGCTGAGTGCTTACCACCGATTACAACAATAACTTCAGCCCCTTGCTCAACTAACAAAATAAGATCTGACTGTCTTTCCTTGGTGGCCCCGCAAATTGTGTCAAATACAACAACTTCCTCAAATCTCTCCTTTAGTTGTTGAGCAACCTCCTTATATTCATGAGTGAACATAGTAGATTGAGAAACAAGGGCAATCTTGCCATTTAGTGCAGGCAGGCTCTCAATGTCATCAGCATGACTGACGACATGCCCCTTCTCATTGGCATACCCCATAAGTCCAATAACTTCAGGATGTTCAGGGTCACCAAAAATGACCACATGAAAACCTTTTTCAGCGTGAAGCTTTATCTTGCCAGCAATGATCCCCACATCCGGGCATGTGCCATCCCGAAAAGGAAGGCCCAATTGTTTTAAATATTTTCTTCGTTCCGGAGAAATTCCATGAGCTCTAACCACGACCACAGAATCTTTTTCATTCGAAGGTGCAATATCTATCTGGGACTGGCTATTGTAGTCCCCGACTTCACGAATGTCCTCGGAACTTAGAGCCTTCATCATCTGACTATTATGAATCAAAGGGCCATCAGTGTAGACTCGCTTCTGCCCTCCCTGTGCTTCCTCTCGGGCAACTTGTACTGCCCGCTCAACTCCCCAACAAAATCCTGCACTTTTAGCTCTTATCACTTTCATTTCTTCAACTTTCTTTCATACCTTTAACTTATGCGAGGAGCAATATTGATTTGCAAAAGGTGTAATTATAGAAAAAAAAGAAACATGCTTTCCACGATTCCTTATTCTTCTCACGCCTTGGTCTGCCTGCAGATCATAATCTGTAACCAATGCCTCATGGCCCAAAAAGCAGAAAAGGAACCCGAAAGTATTTACAAAATTGAGCAAGCATCTCGGGATGGTATCGGTAAATTTTACAGAGGTAGAGAGATCTCTCAAGTTATGGGACACCTGGGTGCTTCTTGGCTAGAAAGACCCAAAAGAGAACAAGAAGAAAGGACTGATCTGTTAATTAAAGGAATGAACCTACAACCTGCTGATCATGTAGCGGATATTGGAGCGGGCTCAGGATACTTTTCTTTCCGTATGGCAGATTTATTGCCCGGCGGCAAAGTATTTGCGGTCGATATTTCTCCTCAAATGCTTGGTATTGTAAGGGCGAGAATAAAAGAGAAAACGGTAAGCAATGTTATTCCTATTCAAAGCACAATCACAAGAACAATGCTTGATCCGGGCACAATAGATAAGGCTCTAATTGTAGATGCGTATCACGAATTTTCCCACCCCATGGAGATGGCACAGTCCATCTACCAAGCCCTGAAGAAAGAGGGACTGCTGATTCTTATTGAATACCGCAAGGAAGATCCAAGCGTGCCCATCAAACCACTCCACAAAATGTCGGAGAAGCAAGCCATTAAAGAAATTGAAGCTGTTGGTTTCCAATGGGTAAAGACATTGAATATTTTACCCCAGCAACACTTCATGATTTTCAAAAAGAAATAAATAAATCATCGAACCCTGTAATCCCATTGAACCTCGTGAATAAAAAAATCCTTATCCCCCTCCTTTTTAGTTTCTACCTTATCCCTCTTTCGCATGCGGTCGAAGTAGCGGGCTTCACCTTTACCGCACCCACAGAATGGAAGTCATCGCCCCCAACATCAAGCATGCGAAAAGCCCAATTTGAGGCACCATGCTCAACAAATGAAAAGGCAGAGGTTACCTTTTTTCATTTCGGCTCAACTGGGGCTGGGGGCATACAGGCTAATGTCGACAGATGGATGAAACAATTTGAAGACCCTCAAGGTAAAGTAGTAGAAACAGAAAAAATTGCGAATGTTAGTGTAACTTTTGCTCAAGCACATGGAACCTTTCTTAGCGGCCGACCCTTTGGGGCCAAAACCCCAAAGCCTGGCTATGCATTGATGGCAGCGATTATTGACGGTTCAGCTGGTTCTATCTTTGTCAAAATGACGGGTCCAAAAACTGCGGTGGATGAGAATACGGAAGCCCTCAAGAAAATGGTCCTGGACTCTCTAAAAGAATAAATTATTTCAATTTCTCTCTGACCTGCACCAAAGCCTTGCTCACAGTTTGAGCGTATTCCTCAATCAAAGGAAGGCGATCATGACCTCGAAACTGTTTGAGGCCTTCGTAATGTCCAATTTGCAACCGAGCGTATTCGGTCTTTGAGTTCGCAATATATGGCTCCAGGAAAACAACCGGGCTGAGGTAAATTCGATTGGCGAGTAAATTCCTTCCCCATACACCCGGAACTTCTCCTACTTTAATTGCATTGGGCCCACGATAACGGAAAGCGGGCAGACCAGTCTTTTGATGAAAAGCTTTGCCCATTTCTTCGGCAACATCTTTTTCAGTCTTCGACCAGGCACTGAGCAAGCGGTAAATCATTTCAAATCGTTGATCATCATAAGCTAATTCTCCACCCATATAACAGCCGTTGACCAGCACATGATAATCATTTCGCTCCACAAGCTCTTTTTCATCGGGGTCGCCCCATGGTGCCGCATTAAGGTGGAGGCAAACCACTAAGTCTGGCTTGATTTGCCGATTTATCTTTCTGGCTCGTGCCCGAATTTCACTTACCCTGTAGAAAAGGATTTCCCTTCTTTTTATTCTTAATTCTGCCAGCTCATCGGGAGAACGTTTACTTTGGTCTATTTTGTGTAACCAGTCTTCAGCCATCTCTTCAAAATCTCTAGGCCTTTGTACAGTCACAGGTTCGGATTTTTCGCGGATTAAAAAGGTCTGAAACCCTTCTTCGTCGAGTAGAACCTTCAACCTTTTCGCAACTTGTAAGCTGATATCTCCCTCCTTAATAACCGAATCATTACCAAGCTGAAAATGCCTGCCCTCCATTTCTGAATACTTTCCCCCAATGTGGCCTGGGTCTAAGGCAACTCTGAGCATCTTGCCCCTGTTATTTCTAGGCTCAACTCGAGAGTTGGGTGTATCTCCTTTTTTAAATCGCAACCTGTACCAATCATCAGTCCCCACACTCTTGCGAAAGGAAACCTGCTCTTTTTCAAACTTTATCCATGGCTCCCACCAGCTCTTACGCGGGCAATAAATATTTTCGAGATCCGACCGGAAGAGTGCTTCCGTCCATTGCTCCTGAAACTCATCCAACTTTGACCAATCAGGAGCTTCTCCCAATGAAGTTATCCCCGCCATCAGACATCTCACAAAGATGAAGAAACTTACCATAGCCACCGTTTTTATCCGCACCTTGATAGTTATGAATTGAGAAAAAGAATTTGCAAAGTCTTTTCTTTTCCTCGAGGACTCAATGAGAGACTGAGCCGAATGGAGCAAAATAAAAACACTAAAGCATTCTTCCAAAACAAAGAAATACTCATCCTGGAGGACGATCATTTCCTCGCGAAGCGATTGGTAGCTCAATTTGAAAATTATGAAGCAGATGTTACCTCATGCTCTACCTTAGAAGATGCTCGAAAAGCACTTGAGAATCTTACTTTTGATTTTGCATTATTTGACCTGAACCTTCCGGATGGTGAAAGCCTTGATCTTCTTCGTAAAAAAAGAGTACCTAGCAACACATTACTAATCCTAATGACCGCGGAGGGAGGTATAACTTCAGCAGTGGAAGCAATGCGGCTTGGGGCAGTTGATTATTTAAGTAAACCTTTTGAAATCGATGAAATCCCACTTCTTTTTCTTAAATGTGACCGGCAGCGCAAAAATCAACGCTTCATCCAACACACATTTGAAAAGCGAAAACAGAAAACAGCCAATTTATTTTTCAAGGGTTCTTTCAAAGAAGACCTACAGCAACTTACAAAAATCACAGAGGTCGATCAAAGATTACAAACCAACCTCCCCCCTCTTTTGATTGGTGGACCAACTGGATCAGGGAAATCAACTTACGCAAGATGGGTTCACGACCATGGTCCCCGCCATAATGCAGCTTTTGTCGCCATCAATTGCTCTGCCATCCCGCATAGTTTGATTGAATCTGAACTTTTTGGGCATGAGAAAGGTGCTTTTACGGATGCCAAAAATTCACGCATAGGGCTATTTGAAGCAGCCGACAATGGTACGCTCTTCTTGGATGAGGTCGCCAGCCTTTCCCTTCCCGCACAAGCCAAAGTTTTACTCGCAATAGAGAACGGGATCATTCGGCGATTAGGCGGAACCAAGGAAATTAATGTTGATGTCAGAATCATCGCCGCAGCGAATCAAGACCTTAGGCAAATGATCGCTGAAAAACAATTCAGGGAAGATCTATTTCATAGACTTGATCTGCTCAGAATCAATATCCCCCCCTTAAATACAAGGGGGAATGATATTATAGCTCTCGCCACATATTTCCTCCAGGCTCTTTGTCAAAAATACAAAATCTCTTCTTCTCGATTGTCCAAAGAAAGTGAAGTCCAACTGCTAACTCATCAATGGACTGGCAATGCCCGAGAATTAATTCACGAACTCGAGCGAAGTTTGATTATGAGCGAAAGGGGGGAAGCCTTGGAAATTTCAGCTTCACGAAAACATCCTAATGAGCCTTTAACAAAGCCCGAGGGCAATGATTGGCTAAATCCATCTTTTTCCATCCCAACTAATGGATTCAAACTCGAGAAAGAAATGATTCGAATGCTTGAGCTGGGAATTAAGCAAGCAAACGGCAATATCTCCGAAGCTGCCCGACTCTTGGGTGTCCCACGAGACTACATTCGTTACAGGCTACAAAAAAAGGGTAAATAAATTTTGGGAATTATTTCCCAAACCAGCAGGCTAAATTGTGGATTATTTCCCTAAATGCCTCAAGTAGATTTCACCAAAAATACATAAGTCACTGTTGGGCATTAACTTAAGTCAAATCAAGCCTTTGGCATAGTTTATGATATATGTAATGCAACATTTATAATCACAATTACAATATATGAAAAAAATAATTATACTCTTACTCACCGCCAACTTATGTTTTTCCTGGATACACGCCCAGGACAAGTCCTCTGTAGAGAAAGTAAAGATTTTCCCTGCACACTGGGGGAAAGCACCAAATATTCAAACTATGGACGTTGTGGATCTACCGAAAGATTTTGGAAAAGGAAGCTCTACATTGAAGAGCTGGATCAACGGTAACCTCAGGAAAGACTACGCCAATCAACCTGAAATTCTTACCGACAGGGAAAAATTGTATCCAAAAAAAGTAGAAGCTGAAGTCATTGCGGCCGTAAAAGACGGTACAATTTCCAAAGAAGATGCCCGAAAAAAACTTAATTCATTGCGTGAAGATATGGCCAAAAAAGGGAACTTCAAAAGACCTCAGCGCCCTCAAAAAATCGAGCTTTCAAATGAAGTCAAGGAAAAGATTGAGGCGGTGAAAGAGTTGGAAAAATCCGTCCATACTGAGATGAAGGCTCGGGTGGAAGAACTTGGAAAAGACGCATCCCGTGAAGAGATTAAATCTGCAGTGGAATCCTTTAAGGAAACCAACAAAGATCGTTTTGAGAAGATAAAAGAAGCCCACTCTTCGATTCGTCAAGACCTAGAAGCTAACCGGCCCGCAAAGCCAGAAAGACCTGAGCTTAACGAAGAACTAAAGGTAAAAGTCGAAGCTCTACAGGCTAAAAGAAAAGAAATGCATGAAGCTCACAAAGAACTTCACCAAAGCCTTAAGGATGCGACAAAAGAAGACCGAAAGGTCATGATTGCAAACTTTAAAGAAACCAATAAAGAAAAACATCAGGAGATCAAAGCCCAAGCCAAGCAAGTGAAGGAAGAAATCAGAGAACTTGTTGAAACGGAAGCTACTCGTACATCTGACCTCTAAGAAATTCCGCTCCTATCAGTTGGAGAAGTACTTAACCCTGCGGGATGACCATGGTCATCCCGCTTTTTTGTTTGTTAAAGGACAAGCTCATCGCCTTATTCTTATATCATAAAAGCTATACCCTTACTCTTTGTACACCTTGCCCTCTCATATCTTGCGGCAAAAAGCTCAAACGAAAGTTTAACCGACGAAGAACTGAAAGAGATGTTATTTGGGGAGGCAATTTCCAGTATCTTAGAACCTGAAGTTAGATGGGTCCCATCTTCCACAATCGAATTAGGTGCAGGGTATTCAGATAATCCTTTGTACGCTCCATTTATAAGAGAAGACACAGCCTATATTGAAGTTTCGGGCGAAGTCTTTTTGATGAGAGAGGGGAACAAAGAATACTTCACCTATTTTTACTTTTTCGGGGAAGGTAAAAGGTTTAAAACTTTCTCGGATAATAAAGATACTGCCCTTTTGCTCGGGCAATTTGAACATGCCTACACCCCAAAGAATTCAAGCCAAAGCTATGGTTTTCGCTTTCGACACACCTACTACGATCAAGGCTTTGATTTTTCTGAACTTGGTCTTCCCTACCGGATGTCGGTGACCTCCAACAAAACAGAGTGGATTCCATACCTAAGCCACAGGTTTTCCCCACAAACCACTGGAACCATAAGCTTGAGTAAAGGGTTCGAAAACTACAGAAAAATCACGGATGACAACCGGGATAGAACCCTCTCGTTATCCTTGCAAGGTAAGGGCTCGTTGGGTGCATGGAAAGTATCCGGTGAAGTAGGTAAGAAAAAATATAATGAACGCCAGCGACGCAATGGAGATGGTAGTCTTTTTTCGGCCATTCCCGTAGAAACATTCAAGGAAAGTGTCTCCTTTAAAATCGATAAAGCTTTCAAACCTGAATCCCTTGGCAATTCTACCGCAAAGCTTCAATGGTCCAGGCTTAAGGATGGAGGTGGTAGCTACTATGATTATAGAAAAATGGGGCTTAGCCTCGAGCAGGAGTTTAAATTTTTCCCATACACCGTCACCGCATCATTGAGCGGGTCAGACACAAAATACGATACCCGCAAAATTGATACGGGTGAACTTTTCGAACGACAAAGCTTGAGATACAGCACCTCAATCACTCGGGTTTTAGGTGAAAGAACAGAGGCGTATCTAAAATGGTCCAGAGAGGAAGATTTCTCCAATGCTAGAGACTATGAATATTACTCGAACTTTTGGTCCCTTGGACTAACCTGGGAAATCTAACCTTATGAATATCCGAAAAGAATGGTTAGGTTTTGCTCTTAGTTTGTTAGTTCTCTTTTTTCTGTCAACTGTCCTCCTTTTATTTTCCCGTAAAAACTTTCACCTTCAGGCAATCGAGTCGCAAGATAATCTGATTCGCACAGAGCTAACCACCCTGGTCGAGGAAAATGAATATAAGCTTCTTGAAAGAGATATTACTTTTTTGGATTTGGGAGTTCCTGAAATGGCATACAATCAAGAGGAACTGCTTGAATATATTGCCCTCGATGTATTGACTCTGCCCAGGGTAAACCAAGTGCATGCCTACGACACCGCGGGGAAACCAATTCCTTTAGCAACGGGAACGATGTCAAATCCTGTTGCCAAAAGATTTTCATTAACCGAGAAAAACACGCCCGCTTTTTTTTACCATAACCAAGGCGATTCCTTTTCTCTTTTTTTTAGAATAACTACATTTGAGGGAACCTACATTTTTGAAATTCTATTAGAAGAAGACTTTATTTTAAACGAGTGGGAGAAGATTGACGGGCAACTTCTTGAACAAGGATTTCTTATCATCTTAGCAGGTATCCTCATTCTTTATGTAATTTTTCATTTCATGACTAAACACATTCAAGAAAGAGAGAGAAAACTAGAACAGCAAAATACCCTTCTGCGAAAGACGAATCAAAAACTAGCACAAGCTTATAAAACCGTAAGCCTTGGAGCCTTAACGGGGCACCTGATGCACTCTTTAAAAACACCCCTTACTTCCCTCCAAATTCTTGCCAGTGAAGCGGATAAGAATAACAATATAGATCCGAAGGAGTTAGCGGATGTGCATGGCCAAATTAAAGATTTGGTATCTCAATCCTTACACTCCCTTCAAGAAATCGAAAATCAGAATCAAGCTTATGAAATGAGGATCGCAGAGATTTTTAAGCTGGTCATCGATAGAACCTCCAGCATTTCTAAGCTGGGGAATGTAATCATAAAAGATAGCTCGAATGATGAGTTAACTTTGGACAACTTACGCAGTTCACTGCTATCTCCGATTATAATTTCTTTGCTAGAAAACGCGTTTCAATCTCGAAAAGATACCGAAGTAACCTTGCAGGCAGAAAAAGATAACCATTCACTGTTGATACATGTGAAAGATACCAGCACTGGAATCCCTGCATCTGAACAAGATTTTTTATTTGATCCCACTAAAAGTCGTAAAAAAGATGGAACTGGGCTCGGGCTTGCTCTTGCCCAGCAACTGGCTCGAAGTATGGGTGCAAAAATTAAACTAATTCATAGCGATAATGGTGGTTCACACTTTACCATTTTTTTGAATATTGAGCCTAATCAAGTTGAAAGTGTTTATTAGACGTATTTTATTCTCTTCTTTTGCTATTTAACATCATGCGGTACCTTTTATTCTTTTTCCTTTACCCTACGCTGATAACTGGATCACTTATTGCAAATTCAAGTAACCCACCAAATGGATATCACGGTGAAACTGCGAGTTGCAGATCTTGCCACAGCACTTATGCTTTAAATTCTGGTTCAGGAATCTTAGCAATATCCGGGATGCCGTCAGGCTATATACCAGGTCAAACTTATAACCTGTCCGTTGCCCTATCGGATCCATCCTCTACAGCCTACGGCTTTCAATTAACAGCCAAAGCAAATGGGAGTACAAGCGGCGCATTAAGCACGGCATCCAGTGCCATGGGTCTTGAATCAGGTGCCATAGAGCATCGGGGTACTTCCGTCTCCGGAAGCTGGAATTTTCAATGGACAGCACCCGCAACGAATGAAGGTGAGGTCTCGTTTTATGCTTCTGGAGTGGCAACCAACGGCAACGGTATGAGCACTGGAGATTATGTGTACACGACCGTACAAAACCTTACCGCAAGTTCATTTTCTCACGCTTCTATGGAATGGAATGCTAGCACCAATGGGGTGGTTTATTCCTCTCCTGCTATTGGCACGGACGGTAGCGTGTATATTGGCTCCAATGACAATAAATTACATGCGTTTAACTCAGATGGGACCATAAAGTGGACATTCACTGCAGGTAACTGGGTCGATTCCTCACCTGCAATCGCAACGGATGGAACGATCTATGTTGGGTCTTGGGATAATAAGCTGTATGCGCTTAACCCCGAAGATGGATCAAAAATATGGGAATATGAAACCAACAGCTATGTGATCGCAAGCCCAGCCATTGGAGCAGATGGGAAAATTTATGTAGGTTCTAAAGATTCAATTTTCTATGCCTTGGAAAGTAATGGTTCTGTTGCGTGGGAATATTTTGCAGGGCAACCAATTTCATCCTCAGCTGCCCTTGGTCAGGACGGAACCATTTATTTTGGGGATGATAATGGAAGCCTTCATGCCGTTTCTCCAGATGGTTCAAGTAAATGGGTTTACCAAGTGGATAAGGTTGCCGATTCGAACAGCTCGATTCTCTCCTCCCCCGCCCTTGATCTGTCAGGCAATATTTATTTTGGCTCTGGAAATGGATATTGCTACTCGATTGCTGATCAAGAATCGAATGCTTCCTTAAACTGGAGTTATCTCACTGGTGATCGAGTCGATGCTTCTCCTGTACTGGGTATGAATGATGAAATATTTTTTGCTTCCAGGGATGGCTACTTTCGCTCCTTATCGACAATTTCCGGGGTACTAAACTGGGAGGAATTTGTGGGAGATGTTTTTTACAGCAGCCCAGTTGTCGATTTAAATGGCAGAGTTTATGTCATTGGATACACCGGAGGAGGAGAAAATCATTTATCCGTATTTGAAGCCAACGGTACAAAAGCGTGGGATACAAATGCCTCCGACAGCCCATTTGGCATTAACGGCATTGTGGATTCTTCCCTCATGCTTAGCGATGAGGGAAAGTTATACTATGGATGCTATGATGGGAGTCTTTACTGCTTAGATATAGGGGTTGAACCCGCCACATCTGACTGGCCAATGTTTAAAAGAAATGATCGCAGGGATGGAGCGTGGCCAAGTTATACACTCGAAATCCTGGTTGCGGCTGCTGAAGGTGAAGTCTCAGGAGCAGGTATTTACAACCCTGGCTCCTCAGCTTCAATATCCGCCATTCCACAGACAGGGTATTCCTTTGCGTATTGGTCAGGAAGTGGACCTGTAGACCCTAATGCATCGGCCACCACTATCTCCATGACAGAAGACCGCAACATAACCGCAGTTTTCGATCAAAATTCTTACCAACTCTCGGCTTCAATAGCACCGGCAAATTCTGCCGAGATCACAGGTACGGGAACCTATACTCACGGAGCATCGGCAACTCTTTCTTTTTCTTCGATTTCTCCGGGCTATATTTTTGAGTCCTGGTCTGGAGATGCAACAGGAAGTGATACCCCGCTTTCCCTCATAGTTACAGAAAGCAAAACGGTAACGGCAAACTTCGGTTTAATTGACCTTGAGCTTAATGTAACTGCTGATCCCGGTGGCTCGGTTACCGGAGGAGGGCTAATTCAATACGGCACGACTTCTCCAATTACCGCGACTCCAGAGGAAGGCTATAGTTTTATGGGATGGTCAGGCGCAGGCATCAATGATTCAATTTCTGCATCAACAACCGTCGAGATGACGGAAGCTAGAGAAGTGCATGCCATTTTTTCCTTAAATTCATACTCCTTGACAGTCTCTACCTCAGGCGAAGGAACCGCGACTGGTACCGGCACATATAATCATGGGGATCTGGCAAATATTACTGCAACGCCAGCTACTGGTTATTCTTTTGGGGGCTGGAATGGAAATGGAGTGACGGATGCAAATGCACTGTCAACTTCGATAAGCATGACAGCTAACACATCGGTTTCGGCCATATTTGAACTCAACGCCTATAACCTTTCGCTTTCGGCTGGTACCGGTGGAACGGTTAGCGAATCTGGAACTCATACTTTTGGTAGCGTTGTTGCGATTGAAGCAACTTCCAACGAAGGATATTCTTTTAACTCATGGTATGGTGGAACTGTGGAAGACGAAAGCTCTTTTCAAACAAACGTGACCATTAACCAAAATATTTCCTTGAGTGCTCTATTTGAAATTAATCAATATACACTATCTGCAAGTACACCGACCGGGGGAACAATATCAGGCACAGGCCAATACTCATACGGGACTATTGTAACCGTTAATGCGATACCGCAAAGCAACTATATTTTCTCACATTGGATCGGGGAAAATCTGGAAGACATCAATGCCTCTTCGACCAAGATGGTCCTAGATCAAGATTATGAAATTGCGGCAATCTTCGAAGAAAAACCTGTAGAGCAAAAGTCTATCATTGTAACATCCAGCCCAAGCAGTGCAGGCACGACAACCGGTTCAGGTGCCTTCGCTGTTGGCACTCTTACTTCCATAACCGCAACCCCGCTGGAGGGCTATCAATTTTCTTATTGGGAGGGTCAAAGTATTTCGGACTCAAATGCATCAACTACTTCAGTTATTTTAGACAGTGACCAAAATATTACAGCCCACTTCAGTGCCCTTTCCTACACAATTACCATTGCCTCCGATACAGGAGGAACGGTAACGGGAGAAGGCTATTACCCTCATGGCTCCACTATTTCCATCTCTGCTTTGGCAGAAGATGGATATGAATTCTACCAATGGAGTGGAACTGATATCCCAAACCCGCTTCTGGACTCCTTTTCTGTAGAAGCCACCCAAGACTTAAACCTAACCGCAAATTTCTCACTTAATACATACACCGTTACACTTTCACAGAATATTGAGGGTGGTAAAGTCCTGGGAGGTGGAACCTTTCCCCATGGATCCACAGCTTTACTCGAAGCAACCCCCTCAAATGGATTCCAATTCCTGAACTGGACTAAAGGCGGCAGTATTTTAGGCACGAATAAAGCATTGAGCGTGGATATCTTGATGGACTCCAATATAACTGCAAATTTTGAGAAGCTTGTAGCCACAAAGATCGAAGGCGTAAATCCTTTGGGTGATGAATGGTACGGGGCAGATTGGCTTGGATATTTTTACTCCGCAGGTACAGATTGGTCCTATCACCTAGATCTTGGATGGCTCTATATGATCCCCAACGAGGACGGAAGCATGTGGGCATGGTCCCCACAACTAGACTGGCTATGGTTGTCACCCTCAACTTTTCCTCAAAGCCTGGTTTGGTCTAGAAATGAGTCAGACTGGATTTTCTTTTCTTTTCAAAGTGCAGGTGGTGCACAAATTTACCATTATAAAAATGGAAATTGGAGTTCCTTTGATCCAAATACTCAAGTGAGCTTGGAAGATTCTATTTTTTAATGACCAAGAGAAACTGGCTTTCGGCCTTCCAACGCATTTTTAAGAGTAGTCTCGTCAGCATAAGTGACCCCAGCTCCACTGGGTAAGCCAAAACCAATACGACTAACCTCGATATTTTTATCTCCGATTATTTCCTCTTTCAAGAAATGACAGGTTGCCTCGCCCTCCATATCATTCCCTAAAGCCAAGATCACTTCCGTGACCTCTTCCCCTTTAAAGCGCTCGGCTAAAGAAGAAAGGTTTAATTGCTCCGGGCCAATACCCCGAATGGGGGAAAGTTTTCCCTGTAGCACATGATACTTCCCCCGGAAGACTCCCGATCTTTCCATGGCATATAAATCGGTTACAGATTCTACGATACAGATTGTAGCTGTCTCTCTTTCTTCAGACAAACAAATGGAACATTCTTCGGATTCGGTTAAATTCCCACAAACCTTACATGGCCCTAACTTATCCGAAGCATTTTGAATAGCCTTTTGTAGAGATGTGGCCTTCTCCGGCTTTTCGACCAGCAAATGCAGGGCAATTTTCTCGGCCGAACGAAAGCCTAAGCCAGGCAAGGACTTCAGCCCTTGAACAAGGTCATCATAAGAAGATATCAATTCTCAGGAATTTAAAATAAACCAGGCATTTGCATACCACCCGTTAATCCGCTCATCGCCTCATCATTCTTTTTCTTAGCCTGCTCAGAAGCATCAACAATAGCTTGAAGGATTGCCTCCGACACAAACTCTGCATCCTCTTTTAAAAATTCCGGGTCAAGTTGGAGATCTTTAAACTCCCCTTGTCCGGAAACCTTTACAGTCACGGCCCCACCGCCCCCACTGACTTCAATTATCTCATCGGATAGAAGGGCCTGAGCTTCCTCCATCTTCTGTTGCATTTTCTGAGCTTGTTTAAGTAATTTTCCTACGCCTACCATTACTATATTGAATGAGTTGTATGGTTAGCTTGCAAGCATTTCTTGGTACGCTTCTTTAAATGAGTTATAGACCGGAGCCCATCCAATCTCTTCTCTTATTAAATGACTCGAAACCTTTCGATTGGGAGTCCCTTCCCGCTCTAGGTTGTCAAACGCAGGAACCTCCAAAGAAAGATGCCCGGCAATCCATTCCACAATTTCTCTTCTCTTCGCCCATTCATTATCCGAGACATTATAAATTTTTCCTTGAGGCAAAAGGTGCCCCTTTCTCAAAACATCAAGAATTGCGCCAACCGCATCATCTCTGTGAGTAAGGTTTAAGATACGCCCTCCCCTCCCCTTCAGTGCTTCCCCAGCCTTGACTTTATCAATCAACAGGTGCCTCCCAGGCCCATATAATCCAGCCAGTCTTAAAACAAAGCATTTTCGATTCTCTTTATTTTGGCTCATACAGACTTTTTCCGCCTCCAGCAAAACCTGACCTCGTTCAGAGACGCTTTCATGGCTCGAAGCTTCATCAACAAGTTCACCCTGACTTTGTGGATAGACTGACGTACTGCTTGTAAACACAAAGGTGAAATCTTTTTGCGAACTCAACCATTCCCTAACCGACTCCATTCCCTGCAAATAAGATTGCCTGTATCCGTCTAAAGACGGAGCGGCTGCTCCAACACAATTGACAACATAGTCTTGATCCCGATCAATTTGATCATGCCAGGATCGCTCTTCTAATCTACCTGTGACTACATGCTGCACACCCAGTTTAGACAGAGTAGAAGCTGTACCTTCATTTCGTGTGAATGCGAAAACCTCCCAGCCCATAGATAGGCATGAAGAGGCAAGTTTTTCCCCTAGGTAACCACAACCTAGAATGGTTATTTTTTTACTCATATTTTGCTTATATTCGGTCCACAACCTGCGACTTTTTCTTTTTACTACTTGAACACATGGCCATTCCTTGGCATGGGTTGCATATAGTATGCATATCGTATTCATTTGTTGGGGCAACATTTGTCGATCCCCTGCCGCTGAGGCAACCTTTAAGAAGCTAGTCGAGGATCGTAACTTGCAGGATGTTATAACCTGTGATTCTGCCGGTACCATCTCTCAACACCAGGGAAACCGTCCTGATTCCCGAATGCAAAAGGCGGCCAAGGATAGAGATATTCAAACTGGTGGGACCGCACGTATGGTAACCAGTGAAGATTTCTCATCGGCTGATATGCTCATCACTATGGACAATTTTAATTTTTCTGAACTTTCTCAATTGGCTCCTGACCAAAAAGCGAAAGAAAAAATCAAACCATTTTGTGATTTCGTATCCACTACAGACACTGAAGTCCCAGACCCTTATTATGGTGGGGCTCAAGGGTTTGAAAAAGTGCTTGATCTTCTGGAAGATGGCTGCGTCCGCCTTCTCGATGATATTCAAAAAAAAGATTAAGAAAACCTTCGGACTGTGAGCCAGAGCCACAAGTACACAAGTATTGCCGAAGCAATTTCAAAGAAAACTCAGGCTTCATTTATTCCAACCAAGCAAAGTGCTCTGAGCGGAGGCTCTATCAGCCAAAGCTCCCGCTTTCAATCCGAAGATGGACGGGTCTTTTTTGTCAAAGAAAATAACCTAGGCTTTTTCCCCTTTTTCAAAGCAGAAGCTCAGGCCTTACTTGAAATAAAAAATACCCAAACCATTCGGGTACCTGAAGTTATCACCTTTGGCCTTACTTCCCATGCATCATTCCTTGTTCTTGAATTCATGAAAGAAGGAAGCACTTCCAATTTAAGCTCTGCTCAACTTGGCCAAGACCTCGCACAACTCCACTTAGTCCGCCAACCTTTTTTTGGGTGGGAAATTGATAACTGCATTGGTGCCACCTCTCAACCCAACCCCAAGGGTGAAAATTGGGCCGAGTTTTATCGCTCTCACCGCTTAGCTCACCAATTTGAACTAGCCAAAGAGAAAAACAGGGAATTCGAAAAGGTGGAAGAACTCCTGCAAGGCATTCCTTTTTTCTTCCAGGACTATTCCCCCCACCCATCTCTTTTACATGGGGATCTTTGGGGAGGGAATGCCTCGGTTGACTCAACTGGAATTCCGTTTGTTTTTGACCCAGCCAGTTACTATGGTGACCGTGAGGCCGATATTGCCTTTACCTATATGTTTGGTGGATTCTCTCCATCTTTTTACCAAGCATACAATGAAGTATATCCTCTCGACCACGGATTTAAGAGCCGCAAATCCTTATACAATTTGTACCACGAACTTAATCATTTTAATCTATTCGGAGGTGGTTATGCGGCATCAGCACAATCCAGTATCTTCCAGTTAGTATCCCAATTTTCTTGAAAAACGATCTCCAAAAAATCCTTCTTACTGAACTTGATATCCAACAACGAGTGACCACGCTTGGTACGGAAATCGACTCCTTTTATGAAGGTAAGGAAATCCTGCTTGTCACCCTATTGGATGGGGCGATTGTTTTCACCGCTGACCTTATCCGTAACCTCTCAATCCGTCTGAGATTAGACTGTATAAGGGTTTCCAGCTATGGTAACTCGATGGACCCTGAAACTGCCCCGCGCATCCTCAGCTCACTCAAATCAGAAGTTCAGGGGAAACATGTATTATTGGTCGATGATATCCTCGACACTGGAAACACCATGGAACGGGTAAGCCAGGAAGTTTTCTCACAAAGCCCGGCATCTGTTCGAACCTGTGTTTTCCTGGATAAACCCGACCGGAGACAAAATAATTTTCGAGCCGATTGGTTTGGTTTCGCCATTCCCGATGAATTTGTTGTAGGGTACGGGTTGGATTATGCAGGCCAGTATCGTCACCTGCCCTATGTTGCTACTTTAAAACCATCAGTTTACGGACAGTAAACGACCGCCTGCTATGTACAAAACTACGAAAAACCCTCTCCGTAAGATCTATTATTGGACCCTATCGCTTGCGGAAAGAAAATCAGCCACTGGCTGGCTGGCCGGCATATCGTTTGCAGAAGCAAGCTTCTTCCCCATCCCGCCCGATGTATTGCTAATTCCATTATGCCTAGGGGCGCTCAAGAAGGCACTTCAATTTGCTCTCATTTGCTCCATTGCTTCTGTTTTAGGTGGCCTGGCTGGCTACGGCATCGGAGCTGTTGGTTGGGAAAGCTTGCAGGCTTACTTCTTTCAGTATGTTCCAGGCTTCACCGAAGCCAAGTTTGAACGAATCACCGAGTGGTACGCGGAATGGGGCTGGCCCCTTGTTTTTCTCGCTGGGTTTTCCCCCATTCCCTATAAAGTCTTCACCATTGCCAGTGGCGTATTAAACATGAGTATATTACCTTTTCTTTTGGCTTCCGCCGTCAGCCGTTCCGCCCGGTTCTTTTTGGTGGCGATTCTCATTGCCAAATTCGGCGAGCCGATGAAGGAAAAAATTGACAAACACTTCAACCTCTTAGCCTTAACCTTCGCTGTCCTTTTGATTGGCGGGTTTGCTCTATTAAAAAGCCTGACCAATCACGGTTAGAAAGCGTGGCCTACAGCCCCGTATTCTCAGAGTAAAAACACTCCCTGCAAAGAGATACATATCGCTCATTCCCTCCGATTTCAATTTGCTCTCCCGAACTCTCCATTTGGCCAGAGCCATCAATCCTTGCATTCATCGTCGCTTTTTTACCACAGTGGCAAATTGTTTTTATTTCTTTGATTTCATCTGCCCATGCCATTAAACAAGAACTTCCTTGAAAAGGCTCTGCCAAGAAACCGGTTCTTATTCCAAAAGCGAGCACGGGGATGCCTTCTTTATCTACAACTTCTGTAAGTTGTACTACTTGTTCCTTTTTTTAAAAACTGGGCTTCATCGATTAAAACACAGGCCAGTTTTGCTGCCTTCGATTGATCTCTCACTAGGATTAACAGATTATCGCCTTTGCGAAAAGTTTTGGCATCCTGCTCGATCCCGATTCTTGAGCGAATCACCCCCTTACCGTGGCGATCGTCGAGGTAAGCGGTAAGCAACAAAGTATTCATCCCACGCTCACCATAATTATGATGCGCTTGGAACAAAGCCGTAGACTTTCCTGCATTCATAGAAGAATAGTGAAAATACAATTTCGCCACTCTTCTAAAGGGGCAAGTTTTTTAGTCCCTTGCAAGTATCATCCATTCTGCTCCGCGTTTAAACGCTCCATATATTCAGAGACATTACAGGTCAGCATCCGGGTTTTACTCGGAGAGACTTCAAGCACTTTGGTCACAACCTTGTCCAAAAAGGAACGGTCATGACTTACAATAATCGCGGTACCGTCAAATAAGTTTAACGCTTCCTGCAAAACTTCTTTACTCCGGATATCCAGGTGATTGGTGGGCTCATCCATAATCAGGAAATTGCAGGGCTTCATCAGCAATTTCGCAAGAGCCACTCGGTTACGTTCGCCACCTGACAAGACCGAAGTTTTTTTAAACACATCGTTTCCGCTGAACAACAAGGCGCCCAAGGCAGCTCGGGGGTTGGCATCCGGATTGTCGTGTAGAGATTCCTCCACCTCAGCAAGCACCTCGTTTGCTGGGTTTAATTCCTCCGCCTGATGCTGGGCAAAGTATCCAATCACTGTATTTACCCCCATATCCCTTTCCCCTCCCTGGAAAGGTTCCACCCCTGCTAGAATCCGAACCAAGGTAGATTTACCCGCACCATTTACTCCGACAACGGCAATTCGGTCCCCTTTTTCTATACGCAAATCCAACCCATCAAACACCCGTAAGTCACCATAAGACTTTTCTAAACCCTCGAGCTCAACAACTTTATGGCTTGCTGGCGGGGAAGGAGGAAACCGGAAGTAGATTTTTTTCTCTTCCGCCTCAGGTTTAATAATTTCCATTTTCTCCAACGCCTTAATGCGGCTTTGCACCATCGCCGCTTTTTTAATGTTTGAGCGGAACCGGTTAATAAACTCTTTCTCTTTTTGAATTTCTTTTTTTTGGTTCACTGAGGCTTTTCTCTGACGCTCCAACCTCGCGGCACTCTCTTTAAGATAAAAGGTGTAGTTTCCCTTGTAGCTATTAAGAGTGCCCATTTTAAGCTCCATGGTTCTTTCCGTGACCGACTCAAGAAAAGCCCGATCATGGGAGATCAATAAAATAGATCCCTGGTAATTACGAAGGTAATGCTCAAGCCAGTGCTGAGAAATAATATCCAGGTGATTGGTGGGCTCATCCAGAATCAACAGGGATGGGCTCTGTAAAAGTAATTTCCCTAAGGCAATCCGCATCTGCCAACCACCCGAAAATTCATCCACCTGTCTATCCATATCTGATACTGAAAACCCCATCCCCATCATAATCTTTTCAATCCGGGAATTCATTTTTTCGGGCTCAAATGATGCCAACTTTTCTTCCCAAGCCCCCATTTGATCGATTAGATCATAAAACTCTTCCGTATCTGGATCCATTTCACCAAGTCGCGTTTCTGCATCCTCCAAGGTTTTCTTTAAATCCACAGCGCCTGAAAAAGCCGTTAAAGCTTCCTCTCTCAGACTGTGCCCTTGCACGGAAATACCATCTTGAGGCAGATAACCTACAGTGGCGTATTCTGGCTTTTGAATTTCTCCTTCATCGGGTTCCACTTCTCCCATTAACATCCGAAGCAAGGTGGTCTTCCCCGAACCATTTGAGCCAACCAATGCGATACGATCGCGAGTCCCAATTGATTCAGAAATGTCATTAAAAATTTTCTTATGCCCAAAGGCTAAATTTACTTCTTTGATAAAAATCATGAGTCATCTTGATAGAGATTTTTCTACTCTTGGGCAATGAGATTACCTATGGTAAGATTTGAGCAGATGGATAAACTTTCATATAAACACCCAAGGAGACTGGTTGGGCTATCCATGATTTGCTTGAGTGCCTTTTTTACCAATTGCGGAGTGCCTGACATCAATGACCAGCAGGTTTTATTTGAGGCAAAGGCTAATGCGACTCCTCTACCATCCCTCAACCGCAAGCTGATGTATGGAATGATTCAGTTGTATGTCGATGCAGATGACGCCCCCTTTAACGGATGGGTAAAACAAGACAACCCCGAAGGAAAAATTGAGGAAATCGGATATTTAGAAGATGGGCAAAAAGAAGGAACCTGGCTTTCCTGGCACCGTAACGGACAACTGGAATCAAAAATAAACTGGCACAATGACCAGTATGTAGGGCACTTCCAAGTCTGGCACCCCAACGGGGAGGTAAAAGCTTTAGGTCAGACCAAGGACGGGGAAGTGGACGGGAAATGGCTAAACTTCTACCAGACGGGTATTTTAGCCTCCCGATCAATGAGTAAGGTAGGCTTGGCCATTTCGTCCCAGACTTGGACCCCAGATGGTCAACTATGTAAAAAAACAAACCTTGTGGATGGAAATGGAACGGTTTACCAGTACGAAGAAAATGGAAGTGTCCACAAGGTTACTTTTTTCCAAAAAGGGATAGGTACAATTTTACCGCCGCAGCATTTTTAGATCCCGAGTTACTTCCTCTCCCTTATCAAAATAAAGGGTGGGCAGAGCGTCCCCTTCCTCATCGAAAAATCGCCAAGGTCCATGCTGCATACCTTCAATGTAATTACCCTTCACCCTCAAACTCCCCTCCGACCACCACTCTTGGTAAGTACCGTGCCACTTATCATCTTTCATCCAGCCTTTTTTGTGTATTCCACCCTTTTCATACCAGACCGTGTAGGAACCATTTTTTTTCCCTTTAAGGTAATGACTTTCCACTTTCAAAGTACCATCCGCAAAAATTTCCTGCTTGGTCCCACTATAGTCTTTGCTGGATGGCACAAAAGGAGGAGGCAGTAAGTTGTTCCCCTCAACCAAGGGAGCGTGGGTGCCTTCTTCTTTTTCCCCGACGGCAGCAAACATTACTGGCTTTGCTATCCTCTTTTTCATTTCTATACCATTTTCATCTAATAAATTTTGAGGGGAAACCAAGGTTCCTCCTACAGGTTTCTCAGTTGACCGAACCCATGCACCTTTCCTTGCTTCCTCTTGTTCGTCAGGAGGGAGTATTTTCTTGGACATAATTATAGGAATCACTTTTTCTTCAGACTTTGAGCCTTCATGCGTAGCGGGTATTTTGCCTTGGCTTGGCCCCTTATCTTCGCTGCAAGATAGCAAAAAAACAAATGAGAGTACTAAAAGATGAAAAAAGAAAGTCATATATCTCTCGTATTATTGATTGTAATGCAAGCAAACCTTGTAAGTTCAAAAGAGTGCCCGGGGAGGGACTTGAACCCTCACGCCATTACTGGCAGCGGATTTTAAGTCCGCAGCGTCTACCATTCCGCCACCCGGGCATATTACCCTCCCTTTCATAACAAAAAATTTCCGGGAATCGAGCAAATTGTAAGTTCTCTTTGATCTTATTCACTTAATCTTGGCAAAAAATGTATATAATCTTAATTTTTTATTATGTATTCACAGAAATGATTCCTTGCTCTGACCTACTGATTCTGCACAGAATTCATATTGCCCTATGAATGAAAAAATACTTGTTGTTGATGATGAGGAATCAATCCTCAAAGGAATTAATTTGAATTTGGGTCGCACCTTCAACCTGACCACAGCTAATAGCCCAGAAGAAGCTTTTGCAAAGGTTAAGGAACATGGTCCTTTTGCAGTTGTGGTTTCAGATATGCGCATGCCTGGGATGGATGGGGCTACAATGATGAGGCAAATCAAACAGAATCAGCCAGATACAGTGTGTATCCTGCTCACTGGCCATGCTGATTTTGAATTTGGAGGATCTGAAGCCCTACAATCAGGGCAGTTATTTAAAATTTTAAGCAAACCATGCCCGCCAGATTCCTTAAAAGCAACCATCCAAAGTGCTTTAGCTTCCAGAGGCCAAGGAAGCACAGAAGAGGAAAAGCCACCAGACTTTGTACTGTAGAATTTCTTTTGAAAACCCAGGCAAGTCATGAGCTTGTGCTTGTTCTTAGGCTCTTAACTTTTTCAATGAAAAATAGCTCAGGAATAAACCGAGCCCAAACATGGCCCCAGCTGTCCCTCCGACAAGAGATTGGAGCCCGTAGCTTTCGACCATAAAAGCCAAAGCAATCATGGGCATAAAAATCATTACAAGTGCGGGCAACAATGCAAACTTGTAGCCTACCTTACTTGCTTTCAAAAATACAACAAAGGTGAGCAGGGCCAAGGCGGCAAGTAACTGATTGGTTGCCCCAAACAGTGGCCATATCGCTTTCCATGCAGGCTGCATACTGCCATCCGGACCCGGAAATTCTTGAAAAACTAAAATGCCGGGCAATATCAAAGCCATCAAGGTACCACCAAACCGACTTGCCTGGTTTCTCCATGAAAGTAATTCTTCAATTAAAAAACGGGTTAACCGGGTACAGGTATCGAGTGTGGTTAGCAGAAATGTACTGATGGCAAGCATCGCGAACTCGGCACCCAATGAAAGTGGTATGCCCACCGCACCAAAAAATTTTGCGGCACCCGCGGCAAAGATGCCCACAGGCGTCCCCCCTGCTTCTCTCTCACTCAATGTTAACACAGCCACACAACCCATTGCAAAAACCGCAAGCACCCCCTCCACTAGCATCCCCCCATAGCTGATACGCCGCACATCACTCTCCTTTATAATTTGCTTGGAAGTGGTCCCACTGGAAACAATGCTGTGAAATCCACTGCAGGCCCCGCAGGCAACCGTAATAAAGAGAAAAGGGACCAGCATACCCAGCTTTTCAGATTCCCAACCGGTAAAAGCCGGCATTTGTATGGTTTCCCCCGCCATTAACATGCCCACCACCCCGAGTAATAAAATCGCATATAAAAAACCTGCACTTAAAAAATCTCGGGGCTGCAAAAGCAAACCAACGGGGAGCACTGCGGCAACAAAACAATAGGCCAAAGTTGTCCATACCCAAAATTCTTTCCCCACTTCAATCATTGGAAAATAATGGCCCACCGCAAGACCGGCAAAAGTAAGCGGGAAAAAGATCAGGGCTAACTGGCCCAAAGAAAATTTTTGACTCCTCAGTAAAAAGCCAAAGACCACGGCCACCACAATAAACCAACCTGATGCTGTCGCCACTGCCGGCTGCTTGGTAAAAGTATTCGCGGTCAAATCCAGAAAAACCACAATTACATAAATCAGGGCAAGGATAACAAAGAGCATAAAGATTCTGCCCACTCCCTCGCCTACCAGGTTTTTCATCGTATCAGCAATGGAACGGCCTCCGTTTCGCACAGACATGAGGGTGCTGCCAAAATCATGCACCCCGCCCACAAGGATAGCTCCCACAAGAATCCACACCCAAGTGGGGCCCCAGCCAAAATACATGGCGGCTAAAATCGGGCCGACAATGGGTCCCGCTCCTGCAATGGAAGAAAAGTGGTGCCCGAATAAGACCGAGGCCCGGGTTGGGGAGTAGTCCACCCCATCTTCTTTCCTTACAGCAGGCGTTGTCGCCGCATCATCAAGCTTACAACATCGTGACAAAAAATTTCCGTAATACCGGTAAGCCAAAAAACAGACCAAGCAACTTGAAAGCAGGATAAAAGCAAGCATGGCAATATGTAATGGGCGAACCCGTAAAAATTTGCAAGGTTTGATGGCACTCCTCAAGCTCAGTTTTAAATTTTCCTGATAAACTCAGAAACCACATTGCATACTTTTCATATAACATTCGACTTCCCAAGTGAATATACCTATAATTGAGACGGCTTTTGCGAAAGATTGAGGCTTACATTGCGTTTATTATGAAATCTAAAACACCCATACTTGTTTCACTGCTATTTCCTTTTTTCCTTTTCCTTGAGGCGGACCCCGCTCCCCAAGACTCTTGGTATCTCGATCGGGAAGTCAAATTGCCAGAGATGCCTGGCTTTAGAAAGCCTCTGGGTATCACAATCGACGCTGCCGGAAAATCCTATGTGGTCGATCAGAGTAATCATACCATTACCGTGTGGGATCAAAATGGAACTTTCCTTCGCAGGTTTGGCACTCATGGCTCAGGAGACGGCCAATTGTCAAGCCCGGCCGATATTGAAATAACCCAAAATGAAATTTATGTGGTGGATCGGGATAACCATCGTATTCAAGTCTTTGATAAAAATGGGACTTACCTTAGAAAATGGGGAAGTCACGGGACTGGGCAGGGAGAAATTAGAACCCCACGATCTATCACTTTAAGTTTTAACGGTTCCGTGGCGGATGAAGTCTTTGTTGCAGATTGGGATAATCACGGTGTTCAGGTTTATGATGCCAATGGGACTTTTAAGAGGTTTATTGGAGGCAATGGTAGTGCAGACCATCAATTTCAATATGTATCTGGCGTCGCAATTGGCCCCGATAGTCTTCTCTATGTATCCTCAAGAAACCACAACAAAATCAAAGTCTTTGAAACCAATGGTACTTATGTGCGCTCATTTACAACCATTGCTCACCCTTCTGACATTGATTTCTTCGGAGATAAGCTCGCCGTTGGTAATAACGAATACAACACAGTCAAAATTTTTGATAAAAACGGAACCGAGCTTGGATCCATTGGATCCAGTGGCGACTCCAGTGCCCCAGGGGAATTCAAGGAGTCATATGGTCTTTCCTATGCACCCAACGGTGAGTTACATGTGGCAGATCATCATAACCATCGAATCCAGGTATTCGATAGCAATAACAGTTACCTTCGAAGTTATGGCATGTATGGACAGGCAGGCGTTGCCCCTTACAGTTTTCAAATTACTCCGGAAAATACTTATTTAATTTCATGCGTTGAACGCCATTGTGTTTTTGAAATAGATGAAAATGGAACTTTTATTCGCATGATTGCCACGCACCAAAATCTTTCCGGCTATGGTGTAAATAATCCCCGCTCCGCCTTTCTGGCCTCTGACAACCGGGTCTACATTGCCGACACCAGCCATAATCGTATACAGGTCTATGAGCGCAACGGCACCTTTGTCCGCAAGTTTGGAACAAGTGGGAGCAGCGATGGTAATTTCAACCAGCCCTACGCAGTTATTGTTTCCCCCGAACTTGAAGTTTTTGTGGCCGATCACAACAACCACCGTGTTCAGGTATTTGATACCAATGGCACCTTTCTCCGAAAATTCGGCTCCTACGGCACCTTGGAAGGTCAAATGAGTCATGTCTACAACATCGCATTTTCAGATGAGGGAAACATCATGGTGGGCGATTGGAACAACAAGAGAATCATCCACTTCACCAAAGCCGGTGAGTTCATAAAGCATTTCAGCACCCAGGAAAACCCGAGATTTGTTAAAGACATCCCTCATGGCTTAACTGCTGTTTCCAGGGACAGCAGGATGGAACTCTATGACGCCAATGGTGACAGGCTGAAAAGGTGGGTCAAGCAGGGAGGAAGCAGCTCCGCTTTTGACACCTTTCCGGATGGCACCATTGCCTGGCTCGATTACAATCATGACAAGATCCTTTTTTACAAACCAGCATATCGCACGGTTCGTCCTTCCCAGTCCAAAGAAATTCCTCTTCCTCAGGTCCTGGGCGTTGTCCAACCTAATAACTCCAACCACCTGCAGGTGACCTACCGAATAGATGACCCGGACAGTGCCAAAGCGGAAGCCAAAATGATTGCCTTCATCGACGGTGGCAATGACATCTCCAAAGTCATCATCCCCACCACCTTTGTTGGTTCCACCGTGGGCAAACTCGATAACAATGTCAGCACCAACCAGGATCACAATATCACCTGGAATGTGGGGGCAGACTGGAGCGTGGGCTTTGGGGAACTGGAAGTGGCCATCATGGCAAAAGATGACCGCAACCTCCTCAACCTGCACTTCCTCACCCTGCCCGGCACCGATGACAACGCCACCGAGTTAATCATTAATCGTGCCCCCATCACGGATGCTGACTTACTCGACCTTTGGTATTGGCTGCTTGCCTCCGGAGAACAAGGAATTGTGTTTAATCCGGAAACATCATCGATTGACAAGCCGGCACCCGATACCAGCACATCCTCTTTTGATCCCTCGAGCCACAGCAATATTGTCCTTTGGTTCGATGCGAGTGAATCGCAGTCACTCACCCTCTCCGGAGACACGGTTACCCAATGGAATGATAAGAGTGGAAACGACAGGCATGCCCTTGCTGAGAGTGGCACTCCCAAGCTTTCCGTCACTGGCGGCATCAATGGCTTGCCTTACATCCAATTTAGGCGGGATAGTGGTGAGGACTACCTTCAGGTTTCAGGCAGCGAATTCTTCGCCAGGCACATGTTTTTCATTTGCCGTAGCCCCACCGAAAACTGGTCGAATTACGGAGGCATTTTGGGCCACCAAAGTGGGAGGAATTCAAACTTCTTATTTCAATCTGGAAACAAAGGGTTCCACTCCAACCAAAACCCTTTATTTGTCTCAAGAAATGGTCAAAGCTTGGACTCAGGCAATGACTTTGATTTAGCCGTCATCAACCAGTTTATGATTCTTGAAATCCTGGTAAATGAAAATGACACCTCCGCCAAGTCAAATTACAAGATTGGCAGGAATGACAATTATACTACCGATTTTGATGTTATTGAAATCCTAGCCTTCGAATACGAGCTTGGGGGGGAGCGTGAGGATGTCCTGCAATACCTCTCCTACAGGTCAGGCATTTCCATTTCGGGACAGGCCCTTGTTCAAGGTGCCCAAACCACCTCCATCGGACGGGCTTATCTCTTTGACAAGATGAACCTGCGGGAAGCATCTCCCCATGAAGTAACCCGGGCAAAAAATGGGTCCGTTCCTGGTACCACCAACCAGTTCACCCCCACCCTTCAAGTCGGTCCGGGGGACCGTCCAAATAAGGTAAACGAGTATGGCTTTGATACGGGCTCCACTTCAGGTGTGTGGGTGACCCCGAAGTGATCAGGTTTTTTTTGAAAGGCAGCGACACTTCGCCCAACAGGAAAACATGAGATCATTTCCTCTGCGGATTTCCCCACCCATGCTCAATCGCATGCAATCCTTAGTCGTGGGCTTACTCCTTGCCTCCCCGGCTTTTGTATTTGGTCAGTACACCCTGGAACAAAAGTCAGAGCCCGGAGGCCTATTCACCACATCCTCTGAAAACTACAACAGTGGCACGGCAGTACAAACCCGTGCGATATCGACTCAGGTTAACGATTTCATTTTCACGCACTGGACCATAAACAATGTCCGGCAAAATGATGCCAAGGGCCAGGCTTTGCACAGCCTAAACTTCCCCATTACTGAAAACACCGTGGCTATCGCCCATTACCTCAATAAAGAGATGGATACAGATGGGGATGGCATACCCGACTGGATAGAAATCAAAAACACCGGCAATTTATCCTCCACAGCACAAACCGATGCGGATGGAGATGGTATTTCCCTGGGAGATGAAGTACGCCTTGGGCTCAACCCCTCCATCGATGATAATATCAGCCAGGGCGGTATATCCATTCGCCGGTCCGGCCGGGTATTGGTTAACTTTGGCGGTGCCAAAAAACTTACCCTTCAGAGTCACCCTATTGGTTTGGTCACTTCCTCTGTTAGCCTATTGGAAAACAACGCAACCTTCGAGACTGACTCCCTCAACGGGGTGTCAAATGGATATTACTTTTCTCACTGGGAGGTAAACGGCGTCCGATATTCTGACAACAAAGGTGTGGGTTTGCCCCAGGTATCCCAGACCATGAATGAGGACAAAGTGATCGTGGCTAAATATATCCACGAAAATCAGGATTCGGACAACGACCTGATCCCAGACTGGTATGAGTCTCACTATCTTGGGACCTTGGACCAAAATCAATCATCTGACTCCGATGGGGATGGTTTCTCCTTGGGTGAAGAACTCAAGCTTGGGCTCAGCTCGGTGATTGATGACAACATTTCTGAGGGCGGTATCTCCGTCCGTCGATCAGCCAAGGTATTTGTAAACCTTGGCGGTGCCAGCAAGGTCACCCTCCAAAGCACACCCCCTGGCTTGGTCAGCTCCAGCCTTACCTACCCCGAAATCAATTCCACTTACACCACCCCCTCCTTAAGCGGCTTGCAAAACGGCTATTACTTCTCCCACTGGGAGGTAAATGGGGTCCGCCAGGCAGACTCCACTGGGCTCGGCCTTAACCAGGTGACTCAAAAACTCACCAGCGACAAAAGTTTCATTGCCAAGTACTACCCCGAAGACGAAGACCTCGACCAGGATGGTATACCCGACTGGTTTGAGTGGCACGAACAGGGGAACCTCGACCTCAATGGCACCTCGGACCCGGACGGGGATGGTTTTACCCTGGCCGAGGAAAACAAACTCGGGCTTAGCTCCCTTATTTTTGATCAGATTACAGAGGGCAGCATTTCGGCCCGCAGGTCCAAGACTCACTCCTATGTCCGCGACCCCAACGACCCCACCGATTCCGACGGGGACGGCCTGACTGACTCAGAAGAAATTCAACTGGGCACCAATACCAGGAAAGTCGACACCGATGGGGATGGGTTTTCCGACCCCGATGAAATATCCGATGGCACCGACCCCCTCCTTGCCTCCTCTTTCCGCAATGTTGCCCCTATTGGCCTTACGAGTTTATCCCCTCTCCAGGTGGAGGAGAATCAACCGGTAGATACCCATGTTGGCAATATTCAAGGCTTGGACCCCAACGACCCCCAGGGTACCGGACCCTATCTTTTCACATTTGTGGATGGCAACGGCTCCCGAGACAATCAACTTTTCAACCTCACACCCGATGGGGCCCTATCCACGGCCACCGTTTTTGATTATGAAGCCCTTATTCAGGAGTTTGGTGATGCCAACCGCACCATCCGGGTCCGGGTCAGCGACAGCGAGAACCTGTTTTTTGAAGACTCCCTTCAGGTCACGGTCATCAATGTAGTGGAAGATTTTGATCAGGACGGGATCGAGGACAGCATCGACCCCGATGATGATAACGACGGCTTCAGCGACATCTTGGAAACGGAATTGGGCACGGACCCGCTCAACCCTGCCTCCATCCCCAACCAGGCTCCTACATCTCTTGCTCTCTCCTCCCTGGAATTCCCTGAAAATCTCCCACCCCGCAGTATGATCGGTGAGTTCAATGCATCCGATCCCGACAAGGGAGCAACCTTCAAGTACCACCTTGTTACGGGTAAAGGCTCCAAAGATAACCCACTCTTCCGAATCGATATCAATGGATCTCTGTCAACTGCCATCCCTTTCGATTTTGAAACCAACGCGAGCACCTATTCCATTCGCGTGAAAGTTAGCGATGAGTGGAATGCCACCTTCGAGAAAAGTTTCATTCTTGAACTCATCGACATCGATGAAATCTCCCCCACTCTCACCCTTCTTGGAAATGCCAACATCACCATCATAACCGGTGCCCCCTTTACCGACCCCGGTGCCAAGTGGTCAGACGACCGCGATGGCAATGGTACCGCCTTCTGCCTCCCCCTCTGACTTTGATGCCACCCAGGCAGGCAATTACACCCTCCGCTACCAATACCAAGACCTGGCAGGTAACCCTGCCAGGGAAGTCACCCGAACCCTTACTGTAGAAGACCCCACTCTGCCCCTTGTGCGCACCCTCCCTGCCCAGCTTGAACAAAACCAATCTCTTCTCTTACAGGCAGAACTCATCACCTCCGGCGGGCTCAACCTTATGGAGGTCGGGATAGAACTGGGTACACGCCCATCCCTGTCCGATGGCAGCCTTTACCCATTCAAGCATGCATCTGATAGCAACGGTACCTTCTCCTCCTTGTTAGCAAATTACCCCACGGGGGAAAGGCTGTTCTACCGGGCCTATGCCCTCAACCCACTGGGGATTACCCGTGGAGCAACCCGCAAGATTTCCCTTCCCCACAACCAAGACCCCGACACTTGGTGGACTGGAGCCACGGTGCACGAAGGGGGTTGGCGTACCCTTGACTGGTTTGGCTCCTTCCTGCTCACCGCGGAAGACCGCTGGGTATATCATGCTGATCTGGGATGGGTTTATTTACTCTCTGACCAGCAGGGAGGAGTATGGTTATGGAAAGAAGGCCTCGATTGGGTATGGACATCCCAGTCCGCCTCCCCTTTTTATTGGATGGATTCCTCCTCGGACTGGATCTACCCCCTCCATCTCAAGGCGAACCTGCAAATCTTTTGGGATTATTCCGCCGAAAAAGCCATTCGCTTGCTTTAATTTCAACACCCGCCTGCCCCTGGCACATTGGAATGCCATCGTTACTGGCATTTCAGACGCAGAATATGCATGGGTAAAATAAATCGAATAAGATAATATTTGGTATAGACTTTTAAGATCCTCTAATTACCTTAATGTATTGTATTTCTTTCAAAATGCTTCTTTAATTACCACAAAAGCAAAGACTACTTTAAGTACCAACGATCATGAAAACATCCATCCGTACACTCACCTATCTTTTAACCGCCTGTTTGCTGGGTTGCTCCATTGGGTGGAGTCAGCGAGGTCCACAGGATACTTGGTACGAAACGGGCAGAGGTAGCTTTGCCATGAGTTGTGACCTCAATGATCTAATCTTACGGCTGAGACATACTCTTTTATTCTGATGCAGGAAATGATAAAATTCATGAATTAGATGAAAATGGTAGCTTCTATTCGAAGCTTTGGGTCACGGGCTCTGGGAATGGCCAATTTAATGACCCATTAGAATTGGTTATTGGTCCGAGAATCGAATTATTTGTTACTGATAAGCTAATCATCGTGTTCAAATTCTGAGAGCGAAACGGTACTTTTGTTAAGACATTTGGTACCTACTGGTTCGGGTGATGGCCAATTCAATCAACCTTGGGGAATTGCTGTTACTAAATAATGAAGATATTCGTTTCTGATATGGCTAATAATAGGGTTCAAGTTTTCGATCAAAATGGAACTTTCATTCGTAAATGGGGATCGTTGGGGAATTTAGATGGACAACTTAACTCCCCAAGAAGCTTTACTGCAATATCTGGGAAAATTTATGTTTCAGATTACACCAACAATACAGAACATGTATTTTTTCAAAGAATGGGGAGTTTCTCATTAAAAATTTAATTTATTCATCATGCTTTTGGTGGAAATAATATCGTGTTACTCAATCGTCTGTCTTCAGGCTTGTTAGGTACTAGCGGTGAATCTAATGCCTGGAACAAGACAACCTCTATCTTAGCGAATACGAATGGAAGTCTTGTAAAAACTCACAACTTTGGGAAATCGGGCATGTACTCTAAGCATTGGTCACCCTTTGCCCAATTTAATGACGGAACATTAGTTTACGCTCATCGATCTCAACTAAAATTAGTTTTTCTCAAACAAACCTACCGCAGCCATTCGCCCAAACCCATCCAAAGATGCACCGTTGCCCGAGGTTATTTCGGTCACCCAGCCGGCGGGGACGAATCATTTGGAGGTGAAATATCGCATAACCGATGCGGATAGTGCCAAGGTGAAGGCTGGTTTGCTTGCTTTCAAGGATGGAGGGAATGATTTGACCAAAGTCATCGTGCCCAAGACTTTTGTTGGCTCAGTCGCTGGGAAGCTCGATGAGAACACCACCACAGGCGTGGTCCACACGGTCACCTGGGATGCAAAGGCAGATTGGAATGTTTCTTATGGAAATGTGGAGTTGGCAGTGGTTGCCCAGGATGATCGTGACCTTATGAATTTTCATTTTCTTACCTTGCCGGCACGGAGACCAACTCCACAGAGCTGAAAATCAGTAGGTCGCCGTTATCAATCCGACTTTTTAATGCTTGGTACACCTGCTTGCTTTGGGTGATCCAGGAATAACTCTTGAAGACGGAAGGGTGAGAATAATAGGTTCATCACTAGCAACTGGTGTTTCTGGAACAGGCACTAATGACTTTGGCATTGCTTACCTTTTTGACAAAATGAACCTTCGGCAGGCAACCACTGCGGAGGTTACCCGAGCTAAAGAAGCCGCCACACCTGGCTCGACCAATGCATTTACGCCAGACTTTCAGGTGGGACCGGGCGAACGGCCGGTAAAGGTAAATGAATATGGGTTTGATACGGGGGCGACCAGTGGGTACTGGGTGGTTCCCAAAAATTAAGGGAGGAAATTAGGTCACTGGATAACTGAGCAATTGTAAGAAGCGGATCGCATGATGAATAGCCAAGCTAAGAAGAAGTTCTTCTCAGGTTTGTTTGGCTCGTTGCCTTCTTCCTTGCTGTGCTTGTTTGTATTGCCCATGAGTGCATGGGCACAGGTCACCTTTGAGCAAAAGTCCGATCCTGCGGGTTTATTCACCTCAACCAGTGCTACCAAAAACCTAAATGAGGTGGTCAGCACGATGACTCCAAGTTTATCCACCGGTGGATATTCCTTTACCCATTGGACGGTAAATGGCGTGCGGGAAAATGCGCCTGATGGGCAGGCAAAAAATAAGGTTAGTGTGACCTTGACGGAAAACACGGTGGCCATTGCTCACTACCGGTTGGATACCAATGACTCCGATAGCGATGGTGTGCCCGACTGGTACGAGGTGCGCATGTTTGGCAACTTGGACCGCAATGCCTCCTATGATGGGGATGGGGATGGTTTAAGCCTGGCCGATGAAAGGAAGTATGGCCTGGCCGCAACCATCGCCGATGAATTTATGGAGGGCGGGGCGAGTATCCGCCGATCTGGGCAGGTGTTTGCCAATTTTGGGGGAGCGAAGAAATTATCCGTATCCAGCGACCCTGCTGGTTTGCTTACCTCGAGCGAGACCTTCCCGGAAACCAATTCGTCCTACACCAGCCCCAATAAAAACGGGCTGACCAGTGGATATTATTTCTCCCACTGGGAAGTAAATGGGGTGAGGCAGGCGGACACATCGGGCATTGGGCTAAGCCAGATAAGTTTTACGATGACGGAGGATAAGACGGTGGTGGCGAAGTACTATGCCGAAAATGCAGATACCGATAGCGATGGCTTGCCCGACTGGTACGAATGGCGTGAATTTGGCAACCTCGATAATAATGGAACGAGCGATCCGGACGGGGATGGGTTTTCGATGGATGCGGAGAGAGCAGTTTGGGCTAAGCGCGGTTATCGGCGATGAGATTATGGAGGGCGGGGCGAGCATCCGCCGATCTGGGCAGGTGTTTGCCAATTTTGGGGGGGCGAAGAAATTATCCGTATCCAGCGACCCTGCTGGTTTGCTTACCTCGAGCGAGACCTTCCCGGAAACCAATTCGTCCTACACCAGCCCCAATAAAAACGGGCTGACCAGTGGATATTATTTTTCCCACTGGGAAGTAAATGGGGTAAGGCAGGCAGACACATCGGGCATCGGGCTAAGCCAGATAAGCTTTACGATGACGGAGGACAAGACGGTGGTGGCGAAGTACTATGCCGAAAATGCGGACACCGATAGCGATGGCTTGCCCGACTGGTACGAATGGCGTGAATTTGGCAACCTCGATAATAATGGAACGAGCGATCCAGACGGGGATGGGTTTTCGATGGATGCGGAGAGGCAGTTTGGGCTAAGTGCCGTTATCGGCGACGAGATTATGGAGGGTGGGGGAAGTATCCGCCGTTCGGGCACTTTTGGATACATTGAATTCCAACCCAATGAGGATGACGACGGCGACGGTCTGACCAAAGCACAGGAACTGCACTACGGCACCAGTGACGACAATACCGACTCCGACGGCGACGGCTTTCCCGATGGCGAGGAAGTCGCATATGGTTCAAGCCCTACCGATGCCAACTCCATTGCCAATGGTGCACCGGTTGATCTCAACCTATCCAACAATTTTTCATTTGTGGAGAATTTACCGCTCGGATCGATCATTGGGGATTTTAATGGATCGGACCCCGATGGTGACCCAATGACATACTTTCTAATCAACGGATTAGGGGATGGAAATAATACACTTTTTAGTTTGGAAACAAATGGCTCTCTCAAGACGGCAACCACTTTCGATTTCGAAACCAATTCGTCAAATTATTCAATTCGTGTACAGGTAAAGGATTCCTATAACCAAATCTACGACGCCAATTTCACCCTTACTTTATTAGATGATATTCAAGAGGATACTGACGATGATGGATACTCTGATATCATCGAGCAAAACCAAGGGTCGGATCCGCAGAGTAGTTCAGACTTCCCGGGTACAGATTATAGAAATTATGATTTCACGGGTTTTGATGCCAATAATCCCAATACCTTTGATTTGAGATACGGAAACTTTGAAGGAGTTAATCTCAATAACAAAAGACTGCGAGCCAACTTCGAAGGAGCAAATTTAAGGAATGCTAGCTTAACAGGAAATTCTAGCCATGGTGCAAAATTTATTCGAGCCAACCTAACAGGAGCCAACTTAGTGGGAAGGGATTTTTCGGGTGTTAATTTTACAAACGCAAACTTAACGGATGCGAATTTTACGAGGGCGTGGTTTTCGAGTGGCACAAAATGGCCAGAAGGTTTTGATTATCTAACTTCCGGAGCATTTGGACCTGGAGTCGATTTTCGTAATCTTAATCTATCTGTATTTGATGCGAATAACCCAAATGGAACAGAATTAACGAACGCTAATTTTAACGGAGTAAACCTGCATAACAAAAGACTGCGAGCGAACTTTAATGGCTCGAGTTTTAGAAATGCTACTTTGTCGAGTGGAGATAGTACGGGTGCAAAGTTTGTAGGTGCAGATTTAAGTGGAGCGAACTTAGTGGGAAGAAAATTTGAGGGTGCGAATTTTACGGACGCAAACTTAACGGATGCGAATTTCACGAGGGCGTGGTTTTCGAGTGGCACAAAATGGCCAGAAGGTTTTGATTATCTAACTTCCGGAGCATTTGGACCTGGAGTCGATTTTCGTAATCTTAATCTATCTGTATTTGATGCGAATAACCCAAATGGAACAGAATTAACGAACGCTAATTTTAACGGAGTAAACCTGCATAACAAAAGACTGCGAGCGAACTTTAATGGCTCGAGTTTTAGAAATGCTACTTTGTCGAGTGGAGATAGTACGGGTGCAAAGTTTGTAGGTGCAGATTTAAGTGGAGCGAACTTAGTGGGAAGAAAATTTGAGGGTGCGAATTTTACGGACGCAAACTTAACGGATGCGAATTTCACGAGGGCGTGGTTTTCGAGTGGCACAAAATGGCCAGAAGGTTTTGATTATCTAACTTCCGGAGCATTTGGACCTGGAGTCGATTTTCGTAATCTTAATCTATCTGTATTTGATGCGAATAACCCAAATGGAACAGAATTAACGAACGCTAATTTTAACGGAGTAAACCTGCATAACAAAAGACTGCGAGCGAACTTTAATGGCTCGAGTTTTAGAAATGCTACTTTGTCGAGTGGAGATAGTACGGGTGCAAAATTTGTAGGTACAGATTTAAGTGGAGCGAACTTAGTGGGAAGAAAATTTGAGGGTGCGAATTTTACGGACGCAAACTTAACGGATGCGAATTTCACGAGGGCGTGGTTTTCGAGTGGCACAAAATGGCCAGAAGGTTTTGATTATCTAACCTCCGGAGCATTTGGACCTGGAGTCGATTTTCGTAATCTTAATCTATCTGTATTTGATGCAAATAATCCCAACAGTGTTGATTTAAAAAATGGAAACTTTGAAGGAGTAAACCTTAACGGAAAAAGGTTACGAGCGAACTTCGAGGGCGCAAATTTCCGAAATGCTACTTTGTCGGGTGGAGATAGTCGGGGTGCAAAGTTTATTCGAGCTAACTTAATAGGAGCAAACTTAGTAGGCAGAGATTTATCAGGTGCTGTTTTCACAGGAGCTCTCTACAGTTCTGATACTATCTGGCCGGACGGATTCGATGTGGAAGCTGCCGGCTTGGTCTTGAAAAGAGCACCTGTTGATCTTAACTCCACCGCCGTACTCGAGTTTCAGGAAAACCAGCTGGTAGGCAAGTTAATCGGCGAATTCAAAGCCACCGATCCGGATGGGGATGCGCATCACTTTCCATCTTCGTCCGCTGGAGAAAATAACAACTCCTCTCTTCACTCTCGATACCAACGGCACGCTCAAAACCGCCACCACTTTTGATTACGAAAGCAATGCCTCGACCTACACCATCACCGTACAGGCAAAGGACGAATTAAACGCCACCACCGAAGGCAATTTTACGGTCACCCTGCTGGATGTGAATGAGCCTCCTGTAAGTCAAAATCTGGGGAATACACTATATTTACTCGAGAACCAGCCAGTAGGAACCGTCATTTCAGATTTGAATTTCTCAGATCCGGAAGGAGATTCAAATGTGTCATTTTCGCTGATTCACCCATTGCCAAGTGATTTGAATCTCACTCTTTGGTTGGATGCCTCGGAACCCTCCACGATTTCAGAAACCAATGGTGCTATCTCAAGATGGAGCGATAAGAGCGGAAAAGGAAATCATGCCACCCAGACTACTATTCTAAAACAACCAATCTTTGACGATGCCAATCAATCTGTGATTTTTGACGGTGCGAATGATCACCTCTCTGTATCTGGATTTAATCCGAGTGGGAGTATCTCAATCTATGCCATATTTTCTAACAACCGTGAGGTTTTACCAAGCAGCGGTGATGTCGTAGATGTTCTGTTTACTGTAACAGGTGGAGGTGGTCCTGGTTGGTCCATTGAATCTTACAATACTTGGGGAGTTCGCTCAGACCGAAAGATTTATCTTTACCGAAAGGGAGAGTCTACCACATGGTTTTTAAATGGTACTCAGGGAACAAACTCCCATACAATCGGACTGAATGAATATGTTCTCTTAAGTGCAATATTACCGAATGCATCTGCTGATCTTGGTCCTCTTAGAATAGGGACATTTAGAGATTCTGCATTTTTTGGAAAGAACACTTTCAAGGAGATTATTTTCTGTGATACCGCCCATTCCGAAGAGCAAAGAATTGGAGTTGAAGGATACCTCTCGCACAAATGGGGGTTGGCTGAAAAATTACCAATTACCATCCTTCAAGAATATTTTCTATTGATTCAAACGGTACACTTTCTACAAACCGTTCATTCGATTATGAGACCAATCAATCGACCCTTACAATACGGATAAGTGCAAAGGATGATGGAGGGGCTGTCACAGAGGGAAATTATACAGTTAATCTTTTGAATCTAAATGAATCGCCTCACGACCTCAATTCTACCGCTGCACTCACCATCACAGAAAACCAACCAATCGGCACGGTAATTGGCGAGTTCAATGCCACCGATCCGGATGGGGATGCGATCACCTACCACTTCGTAAACGGAGAAAACAACAATTCCCTCTTCACTCTCGATACCAACGGCACCCTTAAAACCTGCCACCACTTTTGATTACGAAAGCAATGCCTCGACTTACACCATAACCGTACAGGCAAAGGATGAACTAAACGCCACCACCGAGGGCAATTTTACGGTCACCTTGCAGGATGTTTTCGAAGACCTCGACGGAGACGGTACAGAAGACCATCTGGACAGACGATATGGATGGGGACGGCTTTACCAATGCCGAGGAACTGCTTATGGTTCCGATCCAAGGGATGGGAATTCAGTAGCTGACACCCCTGCCCACTGCCCTCACCTTGGACAACCTGCAAATCTTAGAAAATCAACCTATTGGTTCGGTTGTGGGCAAGTTTACGGTTGTCGACCCCGACCCCAATGATATGCACCGTGTGGTATTTAATAACCTAAATGAAAATGGTTCTCGCAATCACCTATTTACTATCGATTCCAACAACACCTTGCGCACCGCCGTACTCTTTGACTTTGAAAATAACAGTACCAACATGATACTTCGGGTGAAAGCCAAGCAAGGAAAGGTAGGGGTGTTTTGGCAGTACTTTACCCTTTCTCTCATTAACGACCCCACTGATGATGCAGTCCCTCCCACGGATAATAATCAGACCACTCCCCCATTCAATGAGCACAACAACTCAAGTGACAACAATAACACCCAACCTCCATTTGTTGATCACAATGAAAGCTGGGATGACAACAATACCCAGTATCCTAGCAACGATGCAAATGAGACAGTAGCTGACACGCTGCCCACTGCCCTTACCTTGGACAACCTGGAGATCTTAGAAAACCAACCTATTGGTACGGTTGTGGGCAAGTTCACGGTTGTCGACCCCGACCCCGATGATGTGCACCGTGTGGTGTTTAGTCACCTTGATCAAAATGGTTCCCGCAATCACCTCTTCACTCATCGACGCCAACAACACCTTGCGCACCGCCGTGCTCTTTGACTTTGAAAATAACAGTTCCGACTTGATTCTCCGGGTCAAAGCCAGGCATGGACAGGTTGGGGTGCTTCGGCAGTACTTTCACCCTTTCTCTCATTAACGACCCCGCTGATGATCGTAGTCCCTCCCACAGATAATAATCAGTCCACTCCCCCATCCGATGAGCACAACAACTCAAGTGACAACAATAACACCCAACCTCCATTTGTTGATCACAATGGAAGCTCGGATGACAATGATACCCTTCCCCCACTTACCGATTCGGATTCTGACCAAGATACCAACCCCTATGCATGGATACCGATTATTCATACAGAGCATCCGCAAATACTGGAGGATGGGCGGATTCAGTTATCTGGGCGGGTACTTTACGATGGTGGTGGCACGATGTCGGAATTTGGCTTCCTGCTCTCCCCCACCCTTCGCATCCCGCTGAACTCTCCTGACACATTAAAATTAGAGGCAAATGGCACGGCAGATTCCTTCACCCTGATCATCCCTGAAAGCCCCTACCCTCGAAGGCTATACATACAGGCATATTCCACCAATGAAGCAGGCATGGGGCTTGGCCAACGCAGACGGCTGAAGATACCAGAACCCTCGGGCAAAATGGTGGGACGAGGCACTCCACGGAGAAGGAGGTTGGTTAGAATCTCCCTGGTTTGGTGCTTTTAAATACTACGAGCAGGGCTGGCTATACCATGCAGAAATAGGTTGGCTGTATTCCTCTCCTGCGGAGGATGGAGTCTGGCTCTGGGGGAGTGATAACCAATGGCTTTGGACAAAAGATGGACTCTACCCCTATCACTATCGCTGGGATGATGCCGCATGGGGAATCTGGCAAAAGACTGCTAACGGTAGTATCCGTACCTACAATTACGGTACGGGCCGTTACGAGTAAAACAGCCTGCAAGCCTTGGGCAGCTTGAGCTTGCAGC
>CALSTX010000013.1 GCA_943789375.1 uncultured Opitutales bacterium
GCCGGTTCAGTAACCCTGTTTAAATTGGATGGCAATGGAACTGCCACTCGAACGATGACATTAACTGCGCCCTCCCCCTACAACAGCTGTTATTTTGGATGCTGCAGTTGCGATGTCAGGCGACATGCTTGCGATTGGAGAATGGAGAAGAAATACTACACAGAATTATGCAGGCCGTGTATATCTTTACAAAATCAACCCCAACGGAACAGCTCAACTAACCACAACCATTGACTCACCCAACCTTGTATATAGCGGTTATTTTGGCTTCTCCGTTGATCTCAGCGGAGACAGATTAGCAATCGGAGCAAGAGGGGAACGTAATGCTAACAATATTACCATCGGTGCGGCTTACCTTTATAAAATAAAACCAAGTGGAGATGTAATTCTTTATGATCATTTAACATATCCTAACGGCAGAGTAATGATTTATTAGGTAATTCTGTTAGCGTTTCTGGAAAAAACTTTGTTGCAGGAGCTAATCAATTTGATGCACCGGGAAAATCTAATACTGGTAAGGTAATTCATTCACATTCGAGTAATTAAGCCATCCGTTCTCTACCTAGAGAAATGCTTAAAATGACTTTATTACCAAGAAAAATTCTCCGCATCCCCATCCATTTCATTTGGATGATTCTCTCGCTGCTTTCTTGTTCATTAGCCCATGCAACCTTCGTCCAAGTTTCACAAATTTCTTCGCCCGTTGGCTATGTGAGCCTGTCCGAAGCGGTCGCGCCCGGCACAGCTTATCAGACCATTCAGCCAAATCTTACATCATCAGGCTATACTTTTGGATATTGGTCTGTCGGGGGAAACCGATTGACTGACTCCGACGGCCGCTCCATCACCCGGGGCAAAATAACTGTAAATGCAGCAACCACAATAACCGCTCATTATTTCCTATCTACCGCAGACACCGATACAGATGGCCTTTTGGATTGGTTTGAATTTAGAAACTTCGGTAATTTGGACCAAAATGCATCGAGTGATTCAGATACGGATGGTTTTACCAACGGCCAGGAAAACGGTCTCGGACAGGAACCAACCGTTAAAGATTCAGTTCAGGATGGAGGAATTTCATCCCGTCAATCAAGTGGCTTTGTTTTTGCGGATTCCTCCATGGTTCACTACCTCATGAAAAGTGACCCCATCGGATTTATTACTTCAACCGAAGGTTATGTTGAAATCAATGCATCCGTTACCTCCTCCAACTTACACGCCGCTACCAATGGGTACCATTTTGCCTATTGGTCGGTGAACGGAACCAGGCAGGCAGGTCCAACCGGTACCGCCCTTAGCCAAGTCACCACCAAGCTACAAAATGATTCAACTATTGTTGCCCATTATGTCTTATCCACATTGGACAACGATAGCGACTCGGTTATGGACTGGTTCGAATTTAACCAATTTGGAAATCTTGCCAATGGTCCTGATGACGATCCCGATGGGGACGGTTTTAAAAACAGCCAAGAAAGTGGGCTTGGTCAGGAGGCAAACATCAAAGATTCGGTTCAGGACGGTGGTATTTCATCCCGAAAGTCGTCAGGCTTTGTTTTTGCGGATACCTCGATGGTAAAATACACAATTAAGAGTGATCCGATTGGATTTATTACAACATCGGAAGGATATGTAGAAATCAATGCATCCGTACCCACACAATCTCTCAATGGAGCAATCAATGGTTACCACTTCGCCTACTGGACTGTAAATGGGGTTAGGCAACACGGCCCGACCGGGGTGGCCCTTAGCCAAATCAATCCGAAAATAGAGAACGATTCCAGTTTAATTGCTCATTATTTCTTATCTACATTGGACAGCGATAACGACTCGGTCATGGATTGGTTTGAACAATACCAGTTTGGAAATCTTTCCAATGGCCCAACTGGCGATCCCGATGCGGACGGCTTTTCCAATAGCCAGGAAAGTGCTCTTGGCCAGGAGGCAAACATCAAAGATTCAGTTCAGGACGGAGGAATTTCATCCCGTATATCCAAAGATGTTCTATTCTTCCTCCAGGTTAATAATCCACCAAGCAATCTCCAACTTAGCAACTCCACCGTTCACTCGGGGAAACCTTCAGGAGAATTAGTCGGTACTTTAATTCCCACCGACCCCGATCACGATCCCGGAGATACCTATCAAATTTCAATCCTAGATGGTAACGGATCAACCGACCGAAACAAATTCTCCCTCTCTGGTCTTAATTTACTCACCACAGCATCCCTTCCAATTGGTACTTATTATATTAATCTACGCGTGAGTGATGACGAGAATGAATCTCTCGATAAAAACTTCACCATCTCGGCCATTCACGATCCCAATAAAGACGATGATAATGACGGCTTAACCTATGCCCAGGAACAAGCATTGGGCACCAGTGATAATAACAACGATTCCGACGGAGACGGCTTTTCCGATCTCGTCGAATCTAATTATGGATCCAACCCTGCGGACGCGAACTCCACCGCCAATGCCGCCCCCACCGACCTGAATAATTCGGCACCATTGAGTTTCTTTGAAAACCAGCCTATTGGAACACTCATTACTGACTTCAACGCCACCGACCCCGATGCCAATGCCACTCTTACCTTCTCCATTTCCGGTCCCAATGCCCCTCTGTTCAGCATCGATTCAAACGGTACGCTTTACACCAATACAATCTTTGATTTCGAAAACAATGCATCTTCATATAGCCTCCTTAATTCGGGTAACCGATCAGCACAGTGCATTCCTCGAAGTCTCCAAAAATTTTGTCCTCAAAAATAGTAATGAATCTCCGGAGTCCATTACCCCATCCAATACCTCCTTCTCGAAAATCAGCCGATCGGTACCCTTATTGGAGATTTTAATGCCACCGACCCCGACGCCAATTCCACCTTTACCTATTCGATCTCCGGTTCCAATGCCCAGCTTTTCAACATCGATCCAAACGGTTCACTATTCACCAATGCAATCTTTGACTTTGAAAATAGCCCCAATCTATTTACCATCAAAGTTCGTGTATCGGATGAATGGAATGCTTCCATCGAAAAAGAATTTACCATTCAAATCCTCGATCTCGATGAAAATGCTCCAACGTAATCTCCCTTCTTGGCGAATCTGTCATTACTCTCCTTACCACTGATACATGGATCGACCCCGGGGCCACTTGGACAGATCCAGAAGATGGAAACGGAACCATATTTGCACAAAACGATCTGAATCAAACCCATCCAACCTTTGAGGATTGGGTCCAAAATGGAAAAAAATTACCCGAAGGAATGATGTTCATGGGAGGCACTCCATGGTTTGATGAAAGCACCGGACAAAACCGCGAAGATAAAGAAGTATACGATATGATCTTTGGAATCCAAACCGGGGAGTATAAATTAAACTATGTTTACAAAGACCAGGCAGGCAACCTATCCAATCTGCTAACCCGTACCCTTTTGGTAATCCACCCAACCAAACCCATCGTGCAAACTCTAAATGCCATCATCGATGAAAACGGCAGTGTTCAATTTGGTGCTGAAATTCGATCGGGTGCGAAGATGGAATTGATCGAAACTGGTATTCACTACGGGACCGACCAGATATTTTCTGAATTCAACCAAATTGCCCTATCCCTTTCCACCATAACGGACCAGTATTTCTCCACCCCCCTCAAACCACTAGGAAACAATCAAATATTTTACCGGGCTTATGCACGGAATAAAGCAGGCACCTCCTACGGTTCGGTTAAAAACCTTACCCTACCCTCCGAATCAAACGCCACCGCCTGGTGGTCCGGTTCGATCGAGGAGCAAGGTGGTTGGCAAACCTCTCCCTGGTTTGGCTCATTCCGCCGTTATCCACAGGGATGGATTTTCCATGCCGATCTAAATTGGCTCTATGCCTATGCCGGTGAATCCGGCGATGTCTGGCTCTGGTCGCAGGATCATGGATGGCTATGGACTGGACCTGATGTCTATCCACACTTGTTTAATCACGGCACTGCCAACTGGTTCTACTTCCTCAAAAAGCAGGACGGTATTCCCAAGTTTTACGACTATTCCTCCGAGTCGGTAAAATAACTCATTACAAGACCTCGACTTTCGGTTTCGGACCTAAATTCGAGCAGAAAAACTTTACCCCCTATGGTTTAGAATTACCAGGGAGAGATTCCGCTAGAAAGAACAATAAATTATATTAATATAACCTTTGACTCGATAAGTTAATTTAGTTGTTATTCAGTAAGATAATTTACAATCTTCCGTGCTAAAAAGAAGATATGATAAAAAATTCAACGGGCAATCCCATTACTTTTCCTGAACTTTCTAGATTCAGGACAAGATTCTTTGTGCTCCTATTTCATCCCCTTTTTTATAAACCAAAATATCTTTATAATTCATTTCTTTAATTATATTTGATCATGAATACGACCATCCAACAATTCACTCTCTTCTTCACCACCTGTCTTGCTCGCCTGCTCCATCGGGCATGCCTATGAGCAGGACAACTGGTACTTGCACGGCCCGATCGATGGTAACCTGTCGGGGGTGTTTCACCAGGAGTACAATGCCACGCAAGTAAGCGAGACATGCTTTACAAGACAGCAACCGGGGTTGGGCTCGAGGTACGGGACATCAACGGCACCCTCCTGCAGACGATCAATACCGGGGGCATAACTTTTACCGATATTGAATTTGATCAGAACACCAGTCGTTTGTTCGGAATCAATGCGAGCAAGCTCACCTGCTTCGAGCAGAATGCATCCGGTGGTTGGTCCGAGCAATGGCGCTCCACCCAGTCAGTTAGCACTATGGCACAGGGACCAAGCGGTAAATTATTCTGTGCAAATAATGGGAACAAAATTTATGTGTTCGAACAAAACGGTACCATGAGTAACGAGTTCGGATGGGTGGATGGAATTAATTCCTTAGTCATAATGCAAATGTTAGTCGGTTTTCTCCCAATGGACATCTTGTTGCTTTGGTAAATTTACATACTGGAAGGTTCAACTCACATCGTAATTTTTTTTTCAAGAAGATGGTACTTTGTTTAAACTCTTACATTTCAATGAAGATGGCATACAGTGCGTCAACGGTACATGTCTCTAAACCATTAGGTAATTGTCATCTTAGAAGAGATTTATATGAATGCGTGGATTCTTCTAACTTATCAAGTTTTCCTACCCAATTACTCAATCCGATACTGGTCTCCCTCTGGCTCCAAAATGGAGATTTTATTTCAGGGAGCAATTTGTACAGGCGTACTTTCCGGACGAAGATGGAGACCAATCACAATTCCGTTCCCCAACCCGTGATCCACCGGATTGCTCAGCGCACGGGCACGAACGTTATGGAGTTGGACTTCGAGGTGATTGATACCGATGACGATAATGTAACCGTGGGCATCCTCGCCTACTGCGGGTCGGACAAATTGGTCCCACAGGCTTGGTTAAATGGCACGGGCAGCAAAATCGGCTACCCCCATCGCCACCAATACCGTCCATACCATGGAGTGGGATGTAAAGCAGGACTGGCCGGACAGTACGGGTGCCATCAAGTTCGAAATTCTTTGCCAGGACGGCAGTCGCGATAAACCCGTCGACTTACACTTCCTCACCCTGCCGTTTTCCGATGGGAATATGACGATCAGCCGTTCCCCGTTGAAGGATTCTGACTTTCTAAATTATGCCAAATTCCTGCTTGCTACTGGGCAGGCACAGTTTGAGAGCAATACTTCCAATGCGGTAGTTTTGCCTGCCGATGCAAACACCACGAATTCCTTTCACTTTTACGAACTGTGGAGCATCTGGCAGATCCGGCCCATCGGCATCTCAGATTAATTCGACATACAAGGTACGAATTTGGATGGTAATGTTACACAGGTTGGAAAGCTGGTTATCAGAAATGGATCTGTTCCAGCTAACTGGTGATTATTGGATCGAAGCACTCGGGGCAAGGGGAGGGAACTCCAACCACAGTGGCGGAGGCGGTAGCTTATTTAAGAGGTAAGTTTTCACTTAGCTCAGGCGATGAGCTGAATATAGCTATCGGGCAAGCTAGGCGGGAGATTATAGTAACAGGTGGATCTGGGGGCGGAGGTACTTTCGTGGTTAGGACAGATACATAATACCCCTCTCATTATCGCAGGTGGTGGTGGTGGTGCTGGTGAGAGTTCATCGGCATCGCTTTTAGTCTCAAACCTGACTAGATGGATTGTAATGGAACTGCAAAGCACGGAGGCAGAACGGGGCTGGCGGTAGCGGTGCAGGGAGTGGCGGTGGAGGGGGCTTCTCAGGAAATGGATCATCTGGTACACAAACCAAGGCGGCTTTTCTTATCAAGAAGGATTGAATGGTGGGAGATTCAAAGTATACATGGCCAAGACGGCGGATTTGGAGGGGGCGGTGCCACTCATGTTAATTTTTGGCGGGATGGCGGAGGTGGTGGGGGCTATTCCGGCGGAGGAGGTTCGGAAAATCGGAGACGCGGGCGGTGGAGGTGGATCCTTTAACAGTGGAGCCTTGCAATCAATTACTCCAGGATTAAATGATGGTCATGGGAATAGTTCGAATTTACGGCCGAGTATTCAGACTGCCTAAGAATAATTGATGGTAATTGGAATGTGCTTAGTGAATGTAAAGAAAAATTACTGAAATCACTTGGCTCTAACTATCGCTTCGCTACTTCTGCAGATGTAACTAAGGCACGCGAAGCGGCCACTCCGGGAGCAGTCAATAATTGGACGGCAAGCAATCAGGTGAAGCCAAGGAATTTGCCGGGCAAGGTAAATGAATATGGGTTCGATGTATCCACCACCTCGGGGTTCTGGGTAATTAAGGAATAATTTGTTAACCGGAGGAATTAACAACCAAAAATAATAACAAGGAAAACGAGTGAAACTTAAGGGAAATACCCGAATAAAACTCAGCCAGGCAGGCTGGTTTGTTTTTGGTTGCGTCCTCTTGCCACTTTCCTCTTTTGGTGCCCTCTTTCCGGTTACTCAATCCTCATTGCCTGCCGGATTAGTCTCGCAAAGCGCCATTATTGAGGAGGGAGAAAGTTATACCAGCATCAATCCACAGCTCAATAAAAACGGATACACTTTTGGATACTGGAAAATTAATGGCGTCAGACAGGCAGGGGCGGATGGTCGCTCTCTCACCCAGGTATCCACCATCGTTCAGGGAGATTCCAATTTTACCGCCCATTACTATGCCGATAATGAAGATACCGACGGGGACGGGGTGATGGACTGGTTTGAATATCGGATGTTTGGGGACTTGAGCAGAAATCCATCCGATGATTCCGATGGGGATGGATTTTCCAACAAGCGTGAGAGCGAGCTCGGACAGGATGCATTAATCGTCGACTTTATGGAACCGGGCGGAATCGCGGGCAGAATGTCCAACACATTTACCTATGCGGATACATCAATGTCAGTCGTGACCATTAAGAGTAACCCATCCGGTTTCATCACCACTTCGATCACTAACAAGGAATTGAATGCATCGGTCAGTACCCAATCCCTCAACGGAGCGACCAATGGTTCACACTTTGCTTATTGGACGGTGAATGGGGTGCGTCAGGCATCTCCCAATGGAGTGGCGAGTAGCAAGGTAACCCTGAACATTTCGGGAGCTACCCAGATTATTGCCCACTATATCCCCAGTACGGAGGATACAGATGGGGATGGAGTGCTCGATTGGTTTGAAATGTACCAGTTTGGAAACCTGGCATCCGGTCCATCCGATGATTCCGATGGGGATGGATTTTCCAATAAGCGGGAGGGCGAACTCGGGCAGGAAGCCACCATTGCCGAGTTTGTGGAAGCGGGAGGTATTGCAGGCAGAATGTCGAACACTTTCAGTTATGCCGACACCTCAATGGTCCTTGCCACCATCACCAGTAATCCGAAGGGATTTATTACAGAATCGGTCACCTACAAGGAATCAAACTCCACCGTGACCACGCAAAATTTAAACGGGGCGACCAATGGTTCCCACTTTGCGTACTGGACAATCAACGGGGTCCGCCAGTTCGGACCGACCGGGGTTTCCCAGAGCAAGGTCTCGGCCACGATTACCGCAGACACAATCTTTACCGCACACTACATCCCCAGCACGGAAGACACCGATACGGACGGCGTGATGGACTGGTTTGAAATGTACCAGTTTGGAAATCTGACCCAGGGTCCCAATGATGACCCCGATGGAGACGGTTATTCCAATAAACGCGAGGGTGAACTTGGACAGGAGGCCACTATTGCCGAGTTTGTGGAAAACGGGGGAATTGCGGGCAGGATGTCGAACAGTGTGACCTACTATCTTCAGGTAAACAATCCACCGAACGCATTAAATTTATCCAGTACAAATGTTCATGCTAACAAACCTACCGGTGAATTGGTTGGAATATTTCAACCCAGCGACCCGGATGACTCCGATAATAATCAAAGCTATGTAATTTCATTCCTCGATGGAAATGGATCCACTGACCGTAACAAATTCTCCATCTCTGGAAGGAATCTGCTTACCACCTCCTCCTTGAGTGTGGGAAATTATTCAATTAATGTCCGGGTGAGTGACGATGAGAATGCCTCCCTTGATAAGAACTTCACCATTCAGGCCATTCTCGATCCGAACAAGGACGACGACAACGACGGGCTGACCTACTCACAGGAACAAGCCCTCGGCACGAGCGACTCCAACCCCGACACCGACGGGGACGGGGCCACGGACAAACAGGAAATGGAAAAAAGCACAAGTCCGCTTGATGCAAACTCATACCCGCCCCGTGATTTCGTTCTAGAAGACAAATCAAGCGATTGGAATTCGACTGATTGGCAAGTTTACAATGGATTGTTCACTTTCCCGCAAAGCAATAACACAAAACCCTCCGTCCTTGCTTCCCAATTGGACTTACAATTCATAGGAAATTATCCCCCCGGCCCGAGTGATTATGCGCAAATCGCTGGCAATACTTCCGTTACCGTCACCGAAAACATAACCGTTCGCAAAATCCACTTCTGGAGTGATGCAAATGAAATCATTGTTAAGGGAAGTTTGAAAGTTCTCGAGGGATTCAGCACTAACAACAACTCTGACAGAAGGATCATCGTGGATGGAGGATACTTTGAAACCCCCAATATAAACGGTTCGATTTCTCCCATTTTCCTCACCGTGCAAAACGGAGGAACTGCGATTTTCAATAGCGATTTGTCGTGCAGAGGAGGCCTCATCAAGAACTTAGGAGGAACCATCGAAGTGAAGCAAAACGTTTCCGGCCATGGAGCGACCCGTTGGGAAACCGAGGCCGGTCACGTGAAGATCGGGGGATACCTAAGACAGTTCAGGGAAAACTCGGTTTACGGAGGAAACAGCAGGGTCGACGTTAACGGATCGTATCAGGGAGATGGAAATTACGGGTTGTATTTTTATGCATCGGACGGCAACAGTGGTGTGATCGTGGAAGATAATGCCTCCATGTTCATTCGTCATGGTACGGGCATCACCAGCCACGACGAGGATCGCGACCTCACCATTCGCGACAATGCCTTGTTCGTAACTCAATTCATTGACTTTACGGCCAAGGATCTCAACGGCAACACGGGCTCGGACAACGGGAAAAAATGCCGGGTGAACCTGAATGGAGGAACCTTGAAGACCGGTGAGGTCCGGTTGGCTTCCCAGAGCGAATTCAACTGGAGGGCGGGCACCCTGCAACCCGGTACCTTGGACGGCCCACAAAAACTACTTTTCCATGGAGACCTCAATGCTTCGGACTCCAACTCCTCACTCCTCATCGAGGTGACGGACGCGTCGAATTACGGAAGCCTCGAAGTGAACGGTACTCTGCAACTCGGCAAAGGCGTTCTCGACCTAAACCTCACGGCCCTGAAGGAATTCGATTCGGTAAGCGGAACCTTGAACGCGGTTGTATCCGCCGGACAAATTAACGGTGAGTTCAATAGCCATTGGGCTGGTCCGGAAATGTCCGAGGTCAGTAGCATGCAAATGCTGGCGCTCAACTGCTTTTTCGTTGAATACAATGGCTCCGCCATCAACTTGCATTACCGGATCGCCGGAAGCTTTATAAATTCTTCCCCCACCGACTTGAACTCCACCGCTCCGCTCAGCGTCGCCGAGAACCAACCGGTTGGCACGGGAGTGGGAGTATTCCATGCCACCGACCCGGATGCGAACGCCACCCTGACCTACACGCTCGTCAACGGTGCCGAACAGAATAACAACTCTCTCTTCAACCTCGACTCCAATGGCACACTCAAAACCGCCACCACTTTTGATTACGAAACCAATGCCTCAACCTACACCATAACCGTACAGGCAAAGGACGAACTAAACGCCACCACCGAGGGAAACTTTAGTATATCTCTGCTCAATGTAATTGAAGACTTCGATCAGGATGGAATCGAGGATCATTACGATCCAGACGATGACAATGACGGTTTCTCTGACACTGAAGAAATCGCCTATGGGTCTGATCCTAGAGACGGAAATTCAACTGCCAATGCTCCTCCGCAAATTACTCTCGGAAGTACATTCCCCGATCAGCTTGATGCAAATGGAGTATTTCACATCGGGCATGTGGAGAATCAAACAGATATCATTCGAGTAACTGCAACTGATCCAGATGGCGATGACCTGAATTATTCCATTTATGGTTGGCAGGATCTGCACCACTTTGAAATCAATGCAAGTAGTGGAGATGTTCGCTTTAAACTGGCACCCGATTTTGAAGAGCAAACAGATCATAATAAGGATGGAGTTTATGGAATCGTCTTGCGGGTAAGCGATGGCCATGTGCATACAGATCAACCAGCCTGGATTTGGTTACAGAACGAAAATGAAGCACCCTACGATCTCAATGCGAGCGGAGACTTACAATTCCTTGAGGAACAACCAGCAGGCACTTTAGTCGGAAACTTCTCTGCTCACGACCCCGATGCCAATACCACCCTCACTTATTCAATGCTGGATGGAAATGAATCTTCAGGAAATCAATATTTCATCCTCGATCCAAATGGTACCCTGGTACAACGGCTCAGGTTTTTGATTACGAAAATAATGAATCCAATTATTCCATTCGCATAAAGGTATCAGACGAACACAACGCAACCAGTGAAGAAACTTTTGTGGTTCAGTTACTCGATGATCCATCGGATGATTTTAATCCGCCAGATTCAAACTATACCAGCCCGAGTGGAGACTATCAGACACCTGCCAATGACTATCAATCCCCAGACGGCAATTATTCATCACCCAGTTCAGATTACCAGACTCCTGGACCGGATTACCAATCTCCGGTCAATGCCTACGAACCATCTCCCGAGAATAACCAAAGCATACCCAATCCAACCAAGCGTATTTATATTCCAATCGTGGAAACATTCCCTCCAGACCATGATGGAAATGGAACCTATCATTTAGGCGGGCGCATCCTCACGGACGGTGGCTCATCCCCGTTCGAGGTTGGGATTGTATTAAGCACAAAGATTTCCCTTTCCGACCCGATTCGTATCGCCACCCAGCCCGATCAAAACTCAAGCGTTTTTCATGTTTCCTATGCCGACCTGCTTCCCGGAAAGACCTATTATTTGAGAGCGTATGCCATCAATCAGGCAGGAGAAAACAAAGGTCCTCTGAAAAAATTTAAGACCGCTCAAAAGATCGATCCGGATAGTTGGTACAGTGAGGCGGAAGCATTACCCGGCGGATGGAAAATGTCTGATTGGCTGGGTGCATTTCGTCCCACCGAACATCAATGGATTTACCATGCAGAAATGGGATGGCTCTACCCCTCCCCGATGGAAGATGGTAGCCTTTGGCTATGGAACCAAGCGGATGGATGGAGGTGGACACAAAAAGGGGTATACCCCTACCTTTTCCGTTGGAAAGATTCCGCATGGGTTTATCTTGCAGGGACGAATCAATGGCCGGATTCTTTACTACAATTATTCAACCCAGTCATACGAATAGTCTCAGAGGAACTTAACTGAGTCTGGTCTTGTTTTCATAAATTGGAATACCCTTTTTCTTGCCTTTCAAATTTGAAAGTGTCGAGTATAGGATTATGAATTTTAGAAAAATTGGAATCTTATTATTTGTTCTCGGAGCAAGTATTTCCTTTTTATTGAGTGAAGAAATAGCCTGGGAAAAGATAAGGACAGAAAAAGGGGTTACTGTTTACAGGGCTGATGTTCAGGGTCGTGTTGCGTTTCGGGGAATTGGAGAAATGACGGGTAGTCCGGAAGATTTGGTTTCCATAATAGAAGATCCGAGTGGATGGAAGAATTGGATCGAGAATTTTAAATCGGGAAAATTGATCGAAGAAATTAACCCAGAGCACAAGATTTTTTATCAGGCTATTAACTCACCCTTTCCAGTAAGTGACCGGGATGTAGTTTTCGAATCAAGAATCATTCGGGATAGCCCGGATAAAATTCGTATGGAAATGAAATCGGTGACACATCCTAAAGCACCTAAAACAATTGGCACTCGGATCGATATAATCTTCTCCCGTTATTCCATTGAAAAAATTAATCAAAATAAAATAGCGGTGACTTTTGAAACATTGTCCCATCCTGGGGGTGCCCTACCCGACTTCCTGGTCAACTGGGCGAGCGAGAATTATCCCGTCACACTATTAAATGGATTAGCCGTGCAGTTGAGGAATCTGAATAAAAAAAAGAATTAAAAGAGTGATCTAACATTGCACAACTTATATGAGTTTGCGTAACATCCTGCTTTCGACAACCCAAACAGAAATCATGATCCCTAAATTTACCTATTTTCTATTTCTTTTCTTTACCGTTTTCTTAGCGGCAAAACCACCCAATGTGGTCATCATGTTCATGGACGATATGGGGTATGCGGACATTGGCCCTTTCGGAGCAAAAGACTATCCAACTCCAAACCTTGATCGTATGGCAAAAGAAGGGAGAAAGTTTACCGATTTTTATGTCACTCAGGCAGTCTGCTCGGCATCCCGGGCCGGTTTACTTACCGGGTGCTATAATGTGCGCATTGGTATACTCGGTGCACTGGGTCCCAAGTCAAATATTGGAATCAATCCGAACGAAGTGACAATTGCAGAAATCTGTAAACAAAAAGGATATGCTACCGGCTGTTTCGGCAAGTGGCATTTGGGGCACCATAAAAAGTTCCTTCCCAAACAGCATGGATTTGATGAATATTTCGGTCTGCCTTATTCTAATGACATGTGGCCCTATCATCCCGGCGTGCTCCATCTATCTATGGAGGAAAGAGTAAAAAGATGGCCCCACCTGCCCTTAATCGAGGGAAATAAAGTCATCAATCCCAAGGTTTCCGGGAAAGACCAGGAGCAACTCACCAAGCAATACACTGAACGAGCCGTTTCCTTTATTGAAAAAAATAAAGATAAGCCATTTTTTGCTTATATCCCCCATAGTATGGTCCATGTACCTCTTTATGTTTCGGAAAAATTCAAGGGAAAAAGCGGTGCGGGATTATTTGGGGATGTAATGATGGAGGTCGACTGGTCCGTGGGGGAGATCATGAAAACTCTTCGCAAACATAAGCTGGAAAAAAACACTCTATTTCTTTTTACCTCTGATAATGGACCCTGGCTTAATTATGGTGACCATGCCGGTTCCGCGGCTCCTTTACGGGAAGGAAAAGGCACCATGTTTGACGGGGGTTGCCGAGAACCCACATTAGCCTGGTGGCCGGGAAAGATCCCCGCCAATTCAGTATGCTCGGAACCGGCTATGACTATCGATTTGTTGCCCACGGTGGCAAAAATGATTGGTGCAAAACTACCGGGGCATAAAATCGATGGAAAAAACATTCTTCCCTTGATGCTCAAAAATGAGGCAAAGTCTCCCCAAAAAGCGTATTACTTTTATTACGGGAATCAATTACAAGCAGTGAGGCAGGGGAAATGGAAGCTGCACTTTCCCCACGGGTACCGAACTATGGCCGGTAAGCCCGGAGGAACGGATGGAATCCCAACTAAGTACTCCCAAGCAAAGATTGGATTAGCCTTGTTTGACTTGGAAAAAGATATCGGAGAATTAAAAGATTTAAAATCACAATTCCCCAAAGTGGTTGAACAGCTTTCTGTTCTAGGGAAAAAATTCCATGAAAAACTGGGTAAATCAAAACGACCTGCTGGAAAGATCTGATTCCATTTGATTAGGACCAAGTAAACTGATGCGAAATTTCGTCTTATTTCTTGGCCTGTTTATTATTATCGGATGTACTCCCGAAAAAGAGGATGTGATCCGCGAATGGAATGAAAAAGGCTGGATCAAAGTAGGAACACATGGAGTGGAGAGGGAATTTATACGCCAGGGAACTTTAATGAGCGAACAAGCACAAGCCATTGAAGCTTCTTGGATTGAAAAAGGGGAAAGAAAAACCAAACTCTACAAACAGGATTCTCATTATTATCTCGCTCTTCGATTCTTTTGTTCGGATGGGGATGAATTTGCAGTGGTGATGAAAAAAAGGAAATAAAAAAGGCGATGGATTGCTCCACCGCCTTTTTAAGTAAAACTTTTTGAAATTATTGAGACAATGCTTCTTTAGTTGTCTTAATAATAACGGCAGCAATATTGTAGGGATCCCCATTGGAAGCGGGACGACGGTCTTCCAATCGGCCTTTCCAACCATCCTGAATCGTACCCACAGGGATACGAATCGATGCACCACGGTCTGAAACTCCGTAACTGAACTTATCAATTGACTGAGTTTCATGGGCACCGGTGAGGCGTTGCTCATTGTAGGCTCCATAAACGCGAATATGACGATCAATGTTTTTGCCGAATTCTTCACAAATCTTTTTAAATAGATCTTCTCCGCCTTCTTCACGCATTGCACCGTTCGAAAAGTTTGCGTGCATCCCCGATCCGTTCCAATCCCCTTTTACCGGTTTTGGATGAAGGTCGATTGCGATATCATAATTCTCCGCAGTCCGCTCAAGAAGGTAACGAGCTAACCAAATTTGATCTCCTGCAGAAGCTGCACCCTTTGCGAAAATTTGATATTCCCATTGGCCCATCATTACTTCAGCATTAATACCTTCTACATTTAAACCAGCTTCTAAGCATAAGTGAAGATGCTCATCAACAAGATCACGCCCCTTGGTATTTCTTGCACCCACAGAGGTGTAGTATGGCCCCTGCGGCCCTGGAAAACCGTTCTTGGGGAAACCGAGGGGTAAGTTTGTATCAGGATCAATAAGGGTATACTCCTGCTCAAAACCGAACCAAAAATCATCATCATCATCGCTGATCAAAGCCCGACCGTTAGACTCATGAGGAGTTCCGTCGCCGTTTAAAACTTCGCACATGACAAGCCAGCCATCTCCGCCAAAACGGTCAGGGTCTGGATAAACCGCGACTGGTTCAAGAAGACAATCGGAGGCACCCCCAGTTGCTTGCTCAGTTGAGGAACCATCAAAAGACCATTGCTTGGTGTCTTCTAACTTGCCGGAATAATCCTCAACAATTAACGTTTTACTTCGGAGGCTCTGTGCTGGCTGATAGCCATCGAGCCAGATGTATTCTAATTTATGCTTACTCATAGATTGTTATAGATAGGGGACCCCATAGGGGTAGTTTGTTATTCAGTAAAGGGTATAGGATACGAATTAACTAGCAAAACCAATGCCAAAGAGAAATTCACGCTCAGAAAGTAACTTTTTTTTACTATTTCGCGATTTTACCGATTAATTGTCCGATGGATTTTCCGGACAATCTGCCTGCAGGCGTAAATCATCATTGATTGAACCTACTGTTTTTCTCCAAATCTTCTTTTTTTCCTTCATTTTGGAAAAAAGTTTATAATCCAACGAAGAAACAAGCCAGGCATCCTCCTTTAATTCATCTTCCAACTGACCGGGTGACCACCCCGAGTGACCGAGGAAACAGGCAATTTCAATGGAACTATTTTCAAGTCGTAATGACTCTGCTTTTTCAAGATCAATTCCAAAATAAAGTTTGAAGGAAGTGGGAGAGTCCAACCATTCCCAAGCGGCAATAATTAGTTTTTCAGTCTCGACTGGACCACCCTCAAAAACAGGAACTTCCGCAAAATTCTTATGTTGAAAGGAACTGTCAAGCTCGCCTAAGGTTTGGCCGAGTGGTCGGTTTAATATTACCCCCAATGTACCGTGATCATCAGAATGAGCGGAAATAAACAGGATACTTTTGAAAAAATTAGGATCCACAAGGGTCGGATGTGAGAGAAGAATGCTCCCTGACAAACAAGTGGGTGTCTTGAATCTGTGCGTGAGGTTCAAAATGTAAGCGATTTACTTAAACATCGGTGCAATTTACAAAATTGCAAGCAGAAGATAAAAAAGGTTAGTTGGTAACTTCGATCGTTTCCTCAGAATCAATCTTGGTGGAAACCGGAGTATCTTTATCGGAGGACAAGACCTCATTAACCTGCCCGGGAACTTCTGGCGGAGCAGTTGCCTCCGCATCCCCCCACTGTTCTTCGTAAAGAGCTTTCAAGTGGGTAAAAACTTCCACAATGGATTGATCGCCTTCAATCTCAAACAATTTAAGGATTAATTCCTTATTGTTTTTCAACTGCAGTCTTTTCCCCAGAGTTTCCATCCCCCTGTAACTATTAATAATTTCCCGTGCTTCCTCTTGTTTAGCAAGTATCCGCTTTGCTTCTCGATATGTAATGCTCATAATACCTATTTAGATTGCTTCGAAAGTAAAACGTTCGAAGTATTTTAATATCTCTTGTAACTTTTTAGAAACAAGTCCCATATAACAGTTGTAGAAGGTAGAATGATATGGCTCGATTAAAAAACGCATTTTGTGAATAAGTTTTTTATTTTATTAGCCCACTTTGATGAATTAAAAAGCATCTTTAAAAGAAATTGCCCTATTTCCACAAGATAAGTTTTACAGATTAGAAATGTTGTTGAAAGATGAAACACATGAGACGTAACTTTTGGATGACAATCCGTATTTTCTTGATTCCCTTTTTCTTCCTTACTACGCAGGCAAAGCCAACAGACGATCTATACTCAAAGATCTCTCCGGGTTGCGTAGAAATACTAGTGGGAGGAAGATTAGATGGGTCGGGTGTTATTGTAGATGCGAAAGGGTTGGTGATGACCGCCTTTCATGTGATTAAGAAGAAAAGCAAAAAAATTGAAGCCCTTTCCCGTAATCTGGGAAGGCTACCACTTCGGCTCGTCGCAACTAACCGAGGCAGTGACCTTGCATTACTGGCACTACCAGAAAAAAAAGGCGGGTATTCTTTTCTTCCCTTTGCCAAGCAAATCCCGAGAGAGGGAACTGCGGTTTTTTTAATGGGTTCTCCCATTTTTCGACACAACTTACTACTCCAGGGAGCGATTGCGAGAAGGTCAGAGTCGTATTCTTGGTATGATGGAGCGTTCACGAATACTTTTCCAATTACTGGCATTGCCGCACCTGGAACTTCGGGCGGACCGTGGGTCAATCAGAAGGGAGAAATTTTTGCAATTCAGGTAGCTGGTGTTACAACAGATCGCGGGCATCAAGGAGTAAGCTCAGCAGTTGCCCTACCCTCGATCAGGTTATTACTCGAAAAGAAAAAAACCATTTCGGTACCCACCATTCAAGCGGCGGTGGAGGAACTTTGGGGGCAATCGCCTGTTCTTATAGAAACCATACCCGATCAAGTAAAAGGGCTCCTCTTTCGACAAGTTTCTCAAAAAGGAGTTTGTGGAAAAGCGGGAATTAAAGACGAAGATATTATGCGAGAGGTAAACGGAATCACCTATCAAAGAATCGAGCCCTTTATTTCCTACATTCGCTCACTTTCAATAGGAGATGAAGTACAATTTTTGATCTGTGATGCAAAAGGGGAAAATGAAAAGAACATTTCAATTCTCCTCGCGGAGTTGAAATAATCTAGGAGCAAGTTTTCCTAAAGATAAGGATCCACTACCTCAACCACACTTTTTAAAGAAGTGAGAACAGGGTTCACACGAGAAATCTTCCGATCAAAGCATCTTACATTCATAATTAGTTTAATTCGATTCTTCTTTTTCTCAAAAGCAATACAACCCCTGTCCAATTCAATAAACTCACGACCTTGAGACAACAGCAACGCCCCCTTTTTGTAAGGAGTCACATCCTTAACCGTCAGAATGGAATCCTGTGTGAAATAAACAAAATTTGTGCCTGCAGTAATAAAATCTATTGCTTCCTCAGATTTAGAATTAGGAAAGTGAAATACCTCAATAAAATGAGTCTCATTTGATAAATTAGTTTGCTCCACCAAGAAAGAAAGAGAATTTACCAGACCGGCAGTTTCATCCCCTACCACAACAATTTTAAAGTTTTTCTGCCTCTCTGTTGAATTTTCCTCCCAACGAATACATTTAACTAATCTGGTAATATAGCTGGCTTGAACTCGAGCATTTCGTCGATCCTCCTCGTCGCCACTCACCCTTGCATTCACTTGTAAAACCGCAAAATTCACGCAAATAGCACCCAGTAAGAAAAGCGAAGCACTTCCTCGGGTTATTGGACTGAATATGGATTTAAAGAGAGACACGAATAATTAAAATTTCTTCAACAGGGTCAGGATGAATGTTCTTTCCACGCGGGCAGGCTCAACATCGACTCCGGGGTACATTGTTTCCACATGATAAGATTCAAGTAAATCCCTACCAAATAAACCGATTTCCCAGTCGCCTTTAATTTGCCAAACGATCCCTAGGTCCAATCTTAAATGAGATGGAATAGTGATTGGATTATAATCAGATGGGATTTTGGTTTCCCCAGAATAGAAAAGATTTTGAATAAGGGTGACTTCATCAGAATATTTAAAATGAGATGATAAACTAGCCGTGTTCTCCGGGAAGTCGTATACCCGAACGCCATCGACTTTTCCTCTTGCCAGAGAATATCCACCGCGAAGTCTCCACAAATCGGACGCATGCCAGTCAATGGAAAGTTCCCCTCCATATGCTTCTGCATCCACTGCTTCATAAGCATTTACCGAGGTCAAGCTCGTTGCTGACCGAACTGCATTTTGGGTATCGTAATAGTAGGTGGACAGTTCAAAAAGCAAGTCTTCACTTGGACGCAAACGCCACCCCAATTCATAGGCATCCATTTCCTCGCGGTCTAAACTTGAGTCTCCTTCGTATGTCTTACTCTCCCATTTTGATGTGGTCGAATTCCAAGTCCAAATTGGAGTTAAGTCAGTGTATCTCTCTCGCAATGAAGGCTGCCGGTGGGTCTTGGCGTAGCCAGCCCAAAAAATGTTCTGATCATTGGCTATCCAAGAAGCACGAATACCTGGTTGGAGACCAAAACCAGCCAAATCATTTTCCTCCACTTTGGCTCCAACAGATATTAAAACCTCATCAGTCAAAGATATCGAATCCTGGATGTAGCCCGTATATCTATCGAATTTAGTGAAGCTTTGATCGTAATCCAAAATGGGTCTTAAGGTTTCACCTGGAAATTGAAAAACATCTAATATTTCTGATTTTACATCAAGGTCGGTGTGCTGGGTTGCGACTCCATATGATATCCTGTGCCTATCCGTTAATGGGAAGTTTGCATCAAATGAAAGGTTATATTGGGTTTGCTTCCATTCGTACCCCAGATGCCCCATATAAATATCGGTATGATCCAGGGACCCAGTCAAAGACCATTCCATGTCAAAATCAGTAATACCATCAATTTTGGAAACAATATGTGCAGAGTCATTTGTCATTTCACCATAGCGCTCAAAACGCCCCGCATTCATTCCAGATAAAAGCGAAATAGAGTTCAGTGCTGGATAATTAACAGTACCATTTGATTTAGATCCCCAAACAGCAGCGGGATAACTAGACGCAGAAGGCAAATCATACGTTATTGATGGTAGTAGAAAAGCATTTAAGCCTGCGTTTAATGCAGCTAGGTCTGGAGACAAAGCAAGGGCTCCACCTAGTTGCTGAGATACGGAAAGAGGCATTGGAGGTACTACAGACGGCAGTGAGGCTACAAGGTTATTAACGACTTGCTGATTAGATGCGGACAATAGGGAAAAGCCCGGATGTGCAGGAAGATTGCGAACATCTGAAACAAATTTACTTGGGTCATGCAGAAGCCTGTTCGACAAATCCAATACATGCTCCACTCGACGAGTGGCAAATCCACCAGCAACATAAAGGTTCAGGTCTGAACCTAGATTCTTATCGAATCGAAAGCCCGCTTTTCGCAGATGACCGTCATCCCTTGCAGGCGAGCCAGAATCCAAAGTTCCCTCAGCATACTCCTGGTCTCGAACCCAGACCCGATAAAAGCTATCCTCTGAAATCTGTCCACCGTGAACATAGTCCCCCATGAATGTACCATTATCCTGAATGGCCAATCGAAGAGAATCCCCCTGCGTATCCCCAGCATGCTTGGTGACCAAATTGAGTACACCATTAACTGCATTGGTTCCCCAAATCGAGGCACCTGGTCCCCGAATGACCTCAATTCGATCTATTACAGCAACCGGATAGTCGTCCACCGAATAATTCGCACTTCCCAACATGAGTTGAGAAACCTCACGTCCACCGATCTTACCTAAGAACTTCTGAGTGGCAAATCCGCTAAAATTTCGCATCGATGCAAAATTATCATAGGCAAGTCCGCGGCTGACATGCATACCGGGAACTCCGCGAAGAGCCTCAACCGAATTCAAATATCCATTGAGCGTAATGTCCTCGGGACGGATAACATGAACTGATGCCGGGTTTCGCCAATATTCCTGCTCATAACCGAGAACTCCCTGAACTGGGACTTGGGACAGACCCGAAATCCCAAGGTCTAATAATCTTCTTAATTCCGCTTTTTCGAAAGAGCTTAGACTAGTAGATGAATTTGAATCCGAGCTAGCTCTCCCTGTTGCTCCCACCAAAACACAGAAGCAAAAAACGAATATTCGCAGGAGGAAAGTAGTCAATTTAAGGGATAATTTCTACCACACTTCGAAGTCTCGAAATTTGAGAATTCAACTTTGGTGACCTCCTTGTCAGGGCCAGTTTGCTGATTATAAGGCGGACACGATTCCTCGAGTAATTAAAAGCAATATCACCTTTCAATTCGGTAATAAACTTCCTACCATTTCCTACAAACAAGCTATGTTTTGATAGTTCTCTCATTTTCTTTGGATCATAATTAGAGGAGGAGAGGAAGAAAACAATCTGTGGTTTAATTTCTAGGGCTGCATTGGCTTTTATTTTATCCCCATTTCTAAAATGAAGAACCTCAATTTTGTTTCCTCCAATCCCAATTCCACTTTGCTCCAACAAGAATTCCAATGATTCTGTGAAACCATTTTCTTTATCCCCCAATATCACAATTTTTGGCGGTTGGGAAGGGGTTGGCAAGTGATCTTTATTCCACTGGGTAAGATTAATGAGATGGGTAAGATAGGTTGCTTGAACACGACCGATTCTTCTTTTGTCATCCGATGTGGCATTCTTCGCCGCAATCGGGGTTAATCCAGAAAGTAACACAAAGAAACCTAGCAAAACGAACGAACGCCTTAATTGTAGGAAAACTTTGAATCTGGATTTAATAAAAGACACTGGTAATTAAAATTTCTTGGTAATGCTAAGGAGAAATGTCCGCTCGACACGACCGGGTTCAACATCAAGGTCGTTGTACATATTTTCTGCATGCCCTGGGTCTAAGAGATCACGCCCGAACAAGCCAATTTCCCAATTGTCTTTAGCCTGCCAAACAAAACCCAAATCCAAGCGTAAATATTCGTCGATCGGAATTGGGTTGTAGGCCGAAGGGATTGTCCTATCTCCGGTGTAATAAAGGCTCTGTATAAAAGTTAAATCGTCCCTGAGATTAAGGTGAGATGACAAATTAGCCATCGATTCAGGAAAATCTTCCTGCTTCACCCCTTCTTTTTTCCCCTTCGAATAGGAATACCCTCCCTGTAAATGCCATGAACGGGAGGCCCGATAATCAAAAGTTAATTCTCCTCCGGTAGTCTTGACATCACTTGTATCGTATTTCGGAGGACCCGAAAATACTGCATTCTTAGTAGAGTAATGATACAGAGAGAGTTCAATCAGCAATTTATCTGACGGTCTCGTCCTCCAGCCCAATTCGTAAGCATCCATTTCCTCGTCATTACTAGATGAGCTTCCCGTGAAAAACTGATTTAACCAAAAAGGTCCGCTAAGCGCCCTTGCATATGAAACTTTAGAGTATTGCTCGACCAAAGATGCCTGTCGATATGCCTTAGAATAAGCTGACCATAGTATGTTGTTTTCATCTAGCAAATAAGATGCTCTTACCCCAGGTTGCGTAGTTGTACCACTTAGATCGCTATCTTCAAATTTGACTCCTATTGATACAGAAATTTGATTGTTTAAATCAGTTGAGTTTTGAAGAAAGCCAGTGATCCTTGAAAAATCTGACGGATTATTCTGGTAATTATAATCAATTATCGGAATTTGATCTGGATCAAAGTCTACAGGGAAACCGGTAAGAGGGTCAGTATCTAAAACATTATCAAAAGCCCAAGGAGTCGTCACTCTCTCACTTGCTTTTAAATACATCTTGCGGGCAGAGAAACCAAAAGCCAAATGATTAAAATCTCCAATAGGTTTATTAGCACGAAAGTCTAAATCTAATTCCTCCCTTTCCCAGCTATGTCCAATGTGCCCAAGTGTAGTGTCGTAAAGTTCAGCATAACCTGCCAAAGACCATTCCAAGTCGCTATTCGTAACTCCAGAAATTTTAGCTCTTAGGTGTGACCCATCTTGAGGCATTTCCTCGTAATTTTGGTAGCGGTCCAAGGTCGCACCTGGAAATGGGGATTTAGACCAAGGTAATGTGGTTCCAGTTGCAAAAGGAACCCAAGTTGGTGCTGCAGCTATATTATTTGAGCCTGTTAAAGAGAGTGGTAATGAAGTATTTGCATCAAAAAGTCTAAAAGTAAGATCTAATACATGTTCGACCCTCCGAGTGGCAAAACCACCTGCGATGGTCAGATCCAAGTCTGAACCT
>CALSTX010000014.1 GCA_943789375.1 uncultured Opitutales bacterium
GGATTTGGTCACCGAGGTGGCCGCATTGTAGCGCCCACCAGTGCTCACATTGCCTGCCTGACTGGCAGTGATCGTTGCCGATCCGGCACCAACGATTTGTAAGGAATTACCGCTCACAACCGTGGCCACTGCCGTGTTCGAACTAGCGTAGGAAATCGTCAGGTTGGTATCGGCCCCGCTGTCCGCATCAATTGAATTTGCGGTCATGCTGACATTAGAAGCACCAATGGTCAGTCCGGAAATGGTCTGCGTCCAGGTGATGTTCTGGTCGAGGTAACGGTCATCCTTTATGGTCAGGGACTGGGTGGCATCGGCTGCGGCCAGGTAGGTGTCGTTTCCTCCCTGGCTTGCAGTAATCGTAACGGAACCACCTTGGTGCAGGGTGAGGGTGGTTCCACTCAGGGAAGCCACCGATGCATCGGAGGTTGCATAGCTAATTGCCAGTCCGGAAGAAGCCGTGGCTTTGCCAGAGAGCGAGTAGGTACCGGTGTTTAGGCTGGCGTCGCTAAGGGCATTAAAGGTGATGGTTTGTGGAACTTTGGTAACCGTTAATGTTTTCTCCACCGATGGGGCAGGGTTGTAGCTTCCATTACCGTCCTGAGTGGCACGCATCGTGGCCACACCCGCTCCCACGATGGTAACGGTTCCATTGGACTCCACGGTGGCAACCCCTGGGTGCAGGCTGGTAAAGCTGACTGGTAGTCCGGAAGATGCGTTGGCATCTAAACTAAAGTTCGAGGATAAAACATTCTTGTCTGGAATATCCGCAAAGGTGATCGTCTGGTCGGCCCGGGGAGTTGCAGTGACAATGAAGGGCTGGCTTGCGGTGGCGGACTGCCAGGGAGCCTGACCAGGCTGGGTCGCGGTAATCGTAACCTTGCCCACCTTCAGGGCATTTACCTGGTATCCATTGGTCGCATCTCCAGAGAAGGAAACCACCGTGGAATCATTGCTATCGAAACTAAAAGTGGTTAGGCCAGAATCTGCACTTACATCCAGGGTTGCCGATTGCCCGGCTTGTTTATCCGAGATTGGTTGGAAGGTAAGAATCTGAGTTCCACCAAACGCAGGCTTGGTATTTTTGTAACTATGTGAGCTTGAAAGATCGCTCACCAATCCCCATTTGTGGGCAAGATAACCCTCGATCTTTTGGCGCACTCCATCACTCAAAGCCCGGTCGTAGGCAACCACTTCTGCAATTTCTCCGGCAAAATCGTTACCTACTTTATTAAAAGCGTTCGGACTAAGCGAACTGGTGCTCGATCCTTTGTTCACTCCGTCCACATAGATGGAGTAAGCACCAGGCTCAAACTGCCAGACCACAATGCCTCCATCACTTGAGGAAACTCCTGAATCAATCGCACCCAATGCAAATTTTTGGGCCGAGGTGGTAAGGTTTTGGTTGCCTCCAAAAGGTTTAGTTACCGCACTTTGGTTGCTTGCCTGCATGATTACGGCTGCAATCACACGGATGTTGGCATCGGCACTTAAGTCAAAGCTCTGAGCGGCAGTAAAGTTGATTACTCCCTTATTGTTCAGCTCAGCTGCTCCATAGGTCGGACGATTACTAGAGGTTGCCTGTCCGGCATGGTTATTATTACCAGATTGGTCGATCCACTGGATGATCGAGGTGCCGTCGGTAATGCTGTCTGCGGTGTCGTCTCCATCGATGTTGTTGGCATCCAACCACAGGCGTATGCCGGGTAGGGAGTTGGCCTGCAGGTTGAAGTAACCCACAGTCAGGGTCTGGGTGACGGCAGGGGCGGCGTTGTACGCACTGTCGCCTGCCTGGTTGGCGGTGATTGTGGCGGTTCCTGCGGCCCGTACTTTGATCGTACGTCCATCGGTGTTGCACTTCGGCAACCAAGCTGTCGGAACTGGTAAAACTTACATCCAAACCGGAGCTAGCTACTGCGGTGGGGATGAAGTTGAAGTCGCCCACTGACCGGTCGGTAATCGTACCGAAGGAAATCGTTTGATCGGATTTATTGAAGGTTGCCGTAAGGGTGGTCGATGGGGCAGGGGCGTAACTGGTACCATCTCCGGGTTGGGTCGCAGTGAGAGTGACTGTACCGGCCGCCTTGACTCTTGAGGCGGTTGAAGTCCCCGTTTCCATTCCCGTAGAGTTGGCCAACCAGGGTGGAGTTCATCTCCCCGTCGTAGAATCGCACATCGTCGATCTGCCCGTTAAAGTAACCACTGCCGGAGGTGCCGTCCCGACCGATGATTAAATCGGCTGCATTGCCGGTATTAATGGTGGTGGTGCCCGATCCATTGTTGCCGGTGCCATCCACATACAACTTGGCCGCTCCGCTATTGGCTGCGGATGGGAAGCTGGCGGCGATGTGGTGCCAGTTGCCATCGGCCAGGCCGGTGGTGGAACTGGTGATGGTGGCACTGCCCAAATCGAGCACCGCTGCTCCCGAGGAGTTGAGCGAGAGCTTGAAGAGGGTACCGGTGCCACTGGCTCCGTATTGCAGAAGTGGCTTGTTTGCTGTGGAGGTCTTAAACCACAGAGCAACGGTACGACCTGCGGTGCCATTGATGCCGGTGTAGCCATAGGCACGAACATGGTCATTGCTACCGTCGAGGTGATGGCGTTACCAAATTTACCGGTTGATAGTGGGCCGTTACGCAGGGATCCGGTGTTGGAATTGGCGGAGGAGTCGGATGCATCCCCTGATGTCTCATCGAGCTTGTACCATGCCTGCAAGCTGCTTTGGTTGGTTACCGCAAGCTCGGCCACGGAGGTGTCATCCACCGAGTAGAGAACGGCCAGACCGGAAGTGGCACTGGCGTTTAAGTCCACGGTTTGGCCTCACGCCCACTCCGCTAAAGTCCTGCCCCCAGGCAATCGATTGCTCGGTCAGGCTGGAAAGCACTAAGCTTCCATCCACATAAGTGAAGGAGTATTTTTTGGACTGGGCGTCGCTCGGGCGGACATAGTAGGTACCCGCACTGCTGGAACTGGTCGCATCGGTGGTCACCGAGGGACCACGAGTTAAGCTAACCGTTTTGTGAGTGTGATTGCTGGGCAAGGAATCTGTTAAGCCCCACTTGTGGGCCAGGTAGCCCTCAATCGCTTGCCTGTCTGTAGTGCTTGCCGAGGTGTAGCAAACGGCTTCAGCAAAGGTACCCATAATAGGTTGTGGGGTACCACTGCGGTTGGCCATGATCGTAATCCGCGAATCAACCAGTAAGTTTCTGGAATCTGTGACGGCGTTGTCGAAGTTGGTTCCATTGCGCCAGGCAGAGAGTTGGTTATTTGTCCGATCAAATGTAATCGAGAACATCTGGGTGGTTCCTCGCAAATCTGCTGAGCTTGAATTTGAAGTAGTAATAGAAGTACTATCTTTGGCCACTTTACCGAAGAAACGATAATTGTCATGTCCACGAAGTTCCCAACTTCCATTTACCCAACCACCATAAGCAATCAGGGAGTCGGCAGAGTTATTGACAGATCCTTGGGCATCCACAGAAGCGACAATTACCCATGTCTGGTCCTCATTTTTTATGTTTGAGCTGTCGGCACGAAGGTAGTCAGAACCATCAAAGCTTAGGGTGTTTAATCCATTCAGGTCAGTGATCCCGGTTTGGGGTTTATTATCAGCTGTGGACTGAGCCACATGATTTCCATTTCCACTCTTGTCGTTAAGTTGGCTGACTGCACCCGAAGACTGAGTGATGGTCGAACTGTCTGAAGCATCGAGCCAAAGTTTTAGGCCAAGCCCTGCTGGATTTGCGGCTATCGCAAGAGAGGCATCGCTGTGCTTCCAACCGGTAACGGTGTAATTGAGGTCAGGGATAGCATCACCCACCGAGAGGGACAGGTCCTGCCCGGTGATGGTGAGCGGTGCCTTGGCCACGGAGAAGGTGTGGGATAACGGGTGGCGGCAAAGGCGGTGGCGTTTTCCGCAGCGGTGGCGGTCAAGGTAACAGATCCACCCCCACGAATGATGGCACTGGTTCCGTTGATCTCGATGATGTCACTATCGCTGGAGGTGTAGTTTAAGTCACCTGAACCTGTGGCTGTGGCAGTCAGGCTGAGCGGGGAGTCTCCGTAGACCAGGCCTGCAAAGGTCTGGTTCCAGTCGATCACCCGATAACCTTTGCTTACTCCAAAGGAAATGGATTTACTATCGTTTCCATCGGCGTTGCTGGCGGTAACGGTTGAAGTAAAAGCACTCAGGCTGGATACACTACCGGAAATGAGTCCAGAGTTATTTATGCTAAGACCGCTGGCTAAACCACTTGCTGACCAACTGGTGGGGTTACGATCCGCTAGAATTTGTAAGCTAACCGGTTGACCAGTGGTGATAAGCATATCAGGCCAACTGGTGTAACTCTTGTAATTGTGACCACTGGGTAAAGCGGAAGTAAGCCCCCACTTGACTGCCATGTATCCTTCTACTAAAGCCGCATCTGCATTGGAGACCTTGCTATTGAAGGCAACAATTTCAGCAATATCCAGGTTACACTGTAAACCGGTTACCCGTCCTATTTGGTGATTAGAGTGATTACTGGTGTCATTATCGTTCACAATTAAGCGAACCACCATGTAATTTGTAATCGTACCAAGGTTGAAGTTTCCACTAAGAGCAGTACCATTTTTAAAGACCTCAGCTGGGAGTTGGTTGCTGTGAAAATAAGTCTGGCCATTTTCGGTTATGTAATTTGAGTTTCTCAAGTTATGCCCTGAGGATGGATTGCGGCCAAATGGTCCACCATACCCACTCCATGTAGTATTTGCAGGAGGTGAACGGAAGACAAAGAACATATCCTTAACGAAGAAAGAACCACTAACGGGTAAGTAATCGCCACCTCTGATTTCGACAACCCTTCCACTATGCTTGGTCCGCTCGTTGTTTTGAGCTCGGGAGTCCCCGAGGCAGAATTGGCATGATGGCTATTGCCACTTTTGTCAGACCAAGAGCTAATGTTGCCGGATGCTGTCGAATCGGTTACACCATTCGCATCGAGATCACTGGCATCAAACCAAACTTCCATGCCTGAGATATTAGTAATGGAAGAATTACTGATTTCAGAGAGATCACGAATCAACGGCTTGTTATCAAAAATAGGAGCCACATTTTTGTAAGGATGGTTGGCTGTCCAGGCTATTGGTTGCTCCCCAACGGTGGGCGAGGTAGCCTTCCACTTTTTGTTCCTCGGATGTGGTGAGTTGGCGGGTGAAGATGAGCAGTTCGCCCACATCCCCACCGAAGTCCTCTGTGGAGGAGGCGGCATTTTTACCCAATTTTATATTGGTCAGTGATCCCGATGATCCGGTGGATTTCACCACGATGGAGGGATACTCAGCGTTGGATCCACTGGGGGTTAAGTGCCAGGTGGACTCGCTGGCTATGCGACCGTTGTTATCCCCAGCCTGATCGGGGCGGCGGGTGGCGGCATAGGCGGAATAACCACCTACCTCGCTGCGCAGGGTGGAGACATTGAGAAAGTCACCCGTGCCATCAAACCGCACCGAGGGCTTGGTGCCAAAGGAGTTGGTCTGCCGGGTGGGCTGGTTATCAGTGTTGGTCTGGTTGACAGTGGCAGTGGTGAGCGACTTGTCCGTCCATGCCGAGACAGCTGCCCCATTGGTTACGGTATCGGTGGTGCCGTCCCCGTTTAAATCGGTGGCATCTATCCAGAGGGCGAGATCTGGAATGGAGTACTTGTTGATCGCGGTGTTGGCAGGCACGAAGGTCTGCACCGGTCCCCAGGAGGTGCCGGCAGAAGTGGTTGCCTTGGCGGTGTAGTAGTAGGTCGTGCCCGTGGTCAGCCCGGTAAGGGGGTGGGAAAGTACGCCAATGCCGTGGGTGCCGGAGAGAGCATGGGTGTTATCCCAATTGCCTGGGGTGGTGCTGCCATTGTTGTCCCCCCAATAGAAGGTAACCGCAGCATCCTCACCGCCCTGAGTAATGGTGGGCTGGTAGGGATCACTTGAGTAGTAGGGGTGGGCGGCGGAGAACATCGTGCCCATTAAGCCCCACTTGCGGGCAAGATGCCCCTCGATTTTGAGGCGTTCGGACTCCGGTACCACCCGGTTGATGATAAAGAAATCAGCAATTTGTACTTTTGCACGGTAAGAATGAGTGTTCCCTTTCATGGCAAAATTGAGCAGAGTGGGCTTGCGGTTGGTTCCATCATCCGCACCGGTTCCTGCAGTGAGTACTTTTTGGTTATCCAGCCAGACATCTCCCTTGTCGATATCGTTCAAAGTAGCCTGGATCAGGTGCCAGTTGGTATCGTTACTGCCAGTGTCTGCACTGGTTGGCCAGAGGTTGCCATTAAAGGAGGCTACGTTGCGGGTATGGTTGGCCAGGGCGCCAAAGCGCCAGTTATTTGTGTGCTGAGAGGTGACCACCTGTACATGCACATCTCCTGCACCATTCCCCGTCTGACGATAGAGCATGAAAATGGAGAAGTTTTCGGTGTGTGCGGCCAGGTTGTCGTTGGAATCATCCATGTAGACGGCATCCCCACTCCATGCACCGTCAAAGTCGACCACTCCCTTGCCTCCCAGAGTATTGGGCATAAAGGTGGGGGCGGAGGTTACCCGGTTGGCATCCCGGTTGTTACCGGATTTATCCTTCCACCCGGTGTTATTAACCAAATCGTACTGGGTGGTGTTGGCGGTGCCGTCGGCATCGGGGTCGTTACCATCCAACCACATTAGCAGACCGGGAACAGTGGATGAGGAGAAGGGCCCACCCGTGGTGTACGAAACACCCCCGGTGGAGTTTAAGTCTGCGTTCAAGGTAACGCTTGTCTTGGTCACATCGGTGGCTCCTGGTACCAGCACTTGGGGAAGGCCGAGGGTTACAAATTCCTGGCGATTAGATACGCTTGTGTAGTCAACCCCACCTACTGTGGAAACCGCACTAAAGCGGTAGAAATAACGAGTGCCAGCTTCTAAACTAGAAAGATTGTGGGAAATAGATCCTACGCTAATATCAGCTCCACTGCTTAAATTCGCGGTATCAAAAGCTTCGCGATTACTAAATGCATACAAATGCCAATTATTGGCACTAAAGGTGAATTCTGCATCGGTACCATCAGCAACATAGGTACACTCAACAAGAAGGCTGTCTGGAGTTTGACCATCGTAAAGGTCCTGATCCACTGTTATAGTTTCGCTTAAATCAGAGCATGTAATGGTGTTGATCCGTGGTCCACCCCATGCCTGCGAATACAAAGCTAATACATAAGCTTTACCCGAAGTTAGACCAGAAATGGTAAGCTTTTGAGTACCACCAAATTTGAAACCATCATCAAGAATTGCTCCAATATTTCCTGTCGCAGTGGAATCAGCTGAAGCATGCGAGCCATCAATATTATTAGTAAAACCACCAAGACTCCACCCAGTACCGGAAGTATTAGTAGTTCCGGTAAAGGATACTCCATTTACGGAACGGGTAGTTCCGTGAAGATTGATCGCAGTGGTGTAAGTGTATGTAGAGGAAACGCCCGAGTCGGCATCTCCATAAAGCCTGGAAGACTTCCAACCTGTGGAAACATCGGAAAGATCTGATTTACCATAGTAAATATCTACTTTCGTATTCCCGTCTGTGGCGAGTAGACTTCCGTTGGCGGTAGCGGTGGTACCAGCAACCGAGGTTGCAGAAGTGGCGGAAATGGCAGGTGGTTGAGTCTGCGAGTTGGTGGTAAAGGCGGTCGCATTGGTCCACACAGCACCAGCCGAGTTCGATGCCTTGATCCGGAAAATATAGCTGGTGCCTGCAGTGAGACCATTGAGGGCGATGGTTGCACTTCCGGCGGACTGAGCCCCGCTTAAACTTCCGCTGTAGTCCCAACCTGTGGTGGTCTCGCCCTTATCGGTAGTTCCGTAGTAATAATCAATGGATACATCGGCCCCACCTGTTTCCAAAATGGTAACCGATGCCGTACCGGAAGTGGATCCGACAGAGTCAACCGAGACCACTGGCTGATTAATTGTAGTCGATTTGTAGGGATGCCCACTCGCCAAAGAACCAGTCAACCCCCACTTGTGGGCCAGATAGCCTTCAATTTTTTCGATATCAGAAAAACTGAGAGTGGAATTAAAAATTAAAAGTTCTCCGAGGTCACCCTTCCATGTTCTACCCCCAATGTTTCGGTCATTGGAGAAGTTGCTTGCTCTTAGGTCGGATGTGGAGCGTAATGAAACAACTGAAAGAGTGCTAGGTTGTGTGGTTGATTCTCCATTTATCGAAGAACCGTTTACTTTAAGTTGTCCATTTTTTGCAGCGGCAAAGGAGGCAAAGTAATAGTTGCCGTTTGAGTGGAAATCATAAATTTGGTCAGGACTGTAACCGAGCATAAAACGGTTGCTATCTGTGCCCCATTTCCAAACCACCCAGAAAACAGTTCGGATGTCAGTCATGGCAGGAAAAGCATGATATTGACCATCTGTTCCCGAGTAACGCATGACTGAAAGCCCATTTTGTTCTTCGGTTAATACAGAAGGAGATCCATTCTTTGTGGCATCATTCCCATTCCCACTTTTATCCGTCCAGGTACTTCCTGCTGCAGTCAATTCCGCTGCATCCAACCACAGGCTCATGCCCGTGGGTTGATAGAGTCCGGACTGGAGTAGGGGAGCAGTAGGATTGACAGTGATGGTGACCACCTTGGAGTCCGACCCGGCCAGGTTGCTGGCAGTCACCGTAACATTGTGATCGCCGATCTCGGTTGGGTGACCGCTGATTTCACCAGTTGTGGGGTTGATGGCCAACCCGCTGGGCAGACCGGTGGCGGAGTAGTCGGTACCGGAGTTGGAGGTGACGGTGTACCAGGTGGTACCATTGGTTTCTGCGTAAACCGCCGATGCATCATCTGCAGAAAGGGCGACTTTGTAGAGGCGGAACTCGTCCAGGTCGCCAGCAAAATAGCGAGCCGTGTTATCCCCACCAGCACGGCCAATGTACTGAGGAGTACGGTTGGCACTGGAGGGGGCTGTCTTGTCGGTAAAGGAGGTAAATAGGGTACCGTTGCGGTAAAACTTCACATTGGACGTACCCGCACCACCATCTTCCTGCACAACGGACAGGTGCATCCATTGACCCCACTGAATGAGGCTGTCTCCGGAATTGGAATATTTTGCCCCGCTCGATGCCTGAACATCGAGCACCAAAGCTCCCCCGTCTGAACTTGTGTAACGCAGACCAATGCCCTCGGTTCCTGAAAGGGAAAGGATATTGGCAGAATTGCGCCATTCATCGGCCTTGATCCAGGCAGAGAGGGTAAACGCCCCGCCGAAGGGCCAAGAGCCCAGGTCGAGGTGCTGGCCGCTGCCGTCGCCGCAGGTCTTGCTCGAAGGCGAATCAAAAGAAAGAGCCTTGCCGATCTTTCCACCCACGCGGTTGGCCGCAGTCATATTTTTAAGGGTGGCATCCCGACCGTTGTTCGAGAAGTCGGTAGCGGTTGCTCCGCTGGCCTCATCAAAAGCATACCAAAAGGCGAGATCGTTGAATCGAGTCGCTGAATTTTTACGATAATTGAGGTTGGAGAAGGTGGCGGTTGCCGTGCTTCCCGAACTGATGGTGGGAGGAGTGTTTTCGGTAACGGTGCCCTGTTGTGCCCCGGTTCCCACATCGACGGACCCTTCGGTCAAGTTGGTGGTGTAGGCAAAGACCACGCGACCGCCCCCACCGATACCCCCAGCTGGCGGGGTGGCACCCTTGGCCTGGATGCTTCCGTTGTTGGTAATGGTTTTACCGGACAGACGGATGGATCCACCCGATCCGCCCCCACCGCCATTGCTGGCAGTGCCGGATACCGTGCCACCATTGGCTGAGATTGTACCACCGGATGTAATAGTCAAAGTACCATTGCCATCGGCTTCCAGGGAGATTGCACCCCCACCAGCACCTCCACCGGCGCCAGCTCCCGAACCCCCGCCGGAACCACCATGGAGGTGGGCGATGTAGGGGGAACCGTAGGTATTACCAAAAGAGGTATCGGTGGACTGGTACTGCCCCTTGGAGCCGTATCCACCCCCACCACCAACGGTGCCATTTACATTCATTTTACCACCTCCGGGGCCATAGCCATTGTCGCTGTTCTTGGTGCCGCCATTGTGGCCACCGAGCTTGCCCATACCATAATTGATGATCGTGCTGTAAAAGCCAGGGTAGGCGATCTCAGCATTGCCCCCATTTGCGGACAGGGAGGTGCCGATGGAAATATCACCGTTGTTGGTGGTTTTAAGGATAAGAGAATTTTCTCCCTGCAGGTTTACTGTTAATCCAGTCGCGAGGTTGATCGAGGGGAAACTGAAGGTGCAGGTCTTGTACTCAATGCCATCGTCATCCTTGTTCTCAATCACACCCACGCCATGGGTGCCCCCGCTGTGTGTCCAGTACCCGTAAGTCGTATCGATGGTAAGGGTACCACTGGAGTGGGAGAGGGCAGCGGTTGGGGTGGACCCTGAAATATGCAGGGTGCCCGGACGGTGCCCGTCCAACTTAATTGTGCCCAGGGTAAGGTTACCATTGGTCTTGATGGCAATGCGTCCCCCGCCACCAGGAGTTGCGGTCAAACCCGTTCCTCCCTTTGGCTTCCAAGGTGCCGGCAATAGAGATGCTACCACCTTCCAAACGGATGGCTCCACCGGATCCGCCCCCACCGCTTTGGGCATGACTGGTGGAGGTGTCCCCACCATTGGCGAGGATTTTTCCTCCGGAGGTAATGATAAGGGCACCATCCCCATGGGCAAACAGTTCCACCGCACCCCCACCGGCTCCACCGCCGTAGTGTCTCCACCACCGCCTCCGGAACCCCCAATTAAATGGTTGGCCAGTTCGGGTGTGGCATAGGTTTGAGAATATGAAAAGTCCCAGTCTTTGCCTTGTCCGCCAAAGGCAGCACCGCCACCCTGAGCACTGTTTACGCTCTTGGTTTTGCCTTTACCGGGGCCGTTGCCGTCCACATCCATAGCTCCGCCATCAAACCCGCCGGCTTTGCCGGATCCACCCACATTGGATGGGTCGTTGCCACCATTTACATTGATGGTGGTGCCGAGGGTGAGGGCACCATGGTTGCGGGTGCGCAGGGATACCGCATTGCTACCGGTCAAATTCACAACCACCCCGGAGCCCAGGCTGATGGTATCTGCGGTGTAGGTGACCACTTGGTAGGGGTAGGCGTTGCCATCTCCATCGGTGTAGGTCTTGTCGGAAAATTCACCGAGGAGGAAGGATCCATCCGAGTGGGTGATTTCACCCTTGTCTGTATCGATCGAGAGGGTACCACTGGTAAATACCAGCGAACTTACCTGTGGGCGAACCACCCGCACGGTGCCGTCCTCCCCATTCCGGGGCGTGCCGATGATTGCCTGGCTTTGCCCACCATTGGCAGTGACATTGGCATTGGTGGCACTGGCATGATTAAGAAAGGAGGAGGTGCCTTCGAGGTAAACCCGCCCGCCGCCACCGGCTGCTGGGCCTTCACTCCCGCCGTCGGTGGCTCCGGTGTTACCACCTGTGTTTATGCCTGGAACTGCTTGACCACCATTGGTAGAGATATTGACTCCCGCATTGATTACCAGATTGGCAGCCTTTAAATAAATGGATCCACCAGAGCCGGCTCCGCCCACTTCATTGGCATCGAAACGATCACTGGTTGCACTGCTTAAAGTGGAATCAATTCCCCATTTTCCGAGTAGGTAGCGTTCGATCTTTTGGGTCCACAATCCGTAAGGATGATGCGAGCCACCAACAATTTCGCCCACCCAACCATCGATGGGTTGGTCTCCTGCACGATTAGCCCCAATTCTTAGGATGTTTGAATTATCACCATTTTGAGAAACGGCAGAGGTTCCATAGCTTTTACCATTTAAACGAACGGTTATGCTGTTTCCGGATGAAAACCCAATCAGTACGGGTTGGCCAACGATGTTGGAAAAGAAGGTTTTGTCCGTGCCCCCATGACCCGTGCTGTACACTAAACGCCCTTGGTACTGACTGGCATGGTTGGCTTGAAATTGCCAGTTTTTATCATTTGCTCCATTTACGCAAAAGAGCGAGTCGCTAGCATTATCCACGCTGTCGATGTAGGCGACGATCCAGAAGGAGGAGTGGGGGCGGCCAGGCTTATTACCCACGGCATTGATGGTGTCCATATAATCGGAGCCATCAAAATCAACCACATTAAGCCCATTGTAGGTGCGTGAGCCATAGGTTGGCTGCTTGGAAGCGGTGGTCTGGGTGAGGTGTTTGTTATCATTCTTATCTACCCAGTAGGAAACTTTGCCGTTGGCATCGCGAATGATCGAAGATTCATCCGAAGCGTCGAACCAGAAGGTTGGTCCATTGAAACCGTCCATCGGATCGGGAGAATGCCCGCCCTGTCCACCTTCGGCATAAATATCGGCACCGATGGTGAGTGTGCCTCCAGCGGTGATCTTGATGGCTCCAGCACCGGTACCCCCATGGGCTGCCGCACCACCGCCTCCACCGGATCCGGCAAGGAGGGCGTCCACATTGATATTACCATAGGCTTGTCCGGAAATTGGGTGGGCTCCCTGATCGTCCGATCCGCCCGCGGCCTCGCTGCGGGCACCCTCGCCACCGTATCCACCACCACCTGCTGCGGTGCCAGCGACCAAGCCACTCAAAGGGCTTGCTTTTTTACGGGAACCTCCGGAATTAAACGGGCTTGTGCCCACGAGGTGTGTGGGCCCAGTTCCGTGCTTGGGGGCGGAGTTGTTGAAACCGGTGTTGTCGCTCCACGCCTTACCACCAGTACCTCCGCCCAGATTGCCTGTTTTGAATACGCTTTGGTACACACCATTTCCCACGGAACCATTGGCATCGAGCACAGCGTTGATGGTGGCATCCCCGGTGACATCCAAATGAATGGGGTTATCCCCAAAGAGAGACACAGTCACCCCGTCTCCAATGTTTACGGAATCAAAGGAGAACTTGGCCACTTTGTATTGAATGGTGTTGGATTGGGCATCCGTCCACGAAAGGGTCTGGAGAACTCCATTTCCACCGGTTCCATCCGATGCGGACCACGATGGGGTGGGGCCACTGGTGTTGAAGACAAGCGTACCCGAGCTTACATCGATCTTGCTTTTGGATACAAAGGATGCGGTTTGGTCTGCCCAGTCGTCCAGCCTTCGTCATTGGTCGCGGCCACCCGGTAGTAGTAGGTGTTACCAGGCACCAGATTGGAAAGGTCGGTGGTGTATGAGTTGAGGTCTTTTGGCCCCTGCATGGTCGAAGACTGCTTGTAAGCGTGGGATGCGGGCAGGGTGCCAGCCAGTCCCCACTTGTGGGCAAGGTAGCCCTCTACAATGCTTTGAGTGCCAGTGCTTGCAGTTTCATCGAGAATGAGAAACTCTGCAATCCTCCCTTTGAGGTAATCCGCATTAGCAAGGCGATTGGCTCCAATTGTTATGCCGTCGGTTAAACTGGAAGTACCTATGTTAAGCCCGTTTGCCCTCGTGCCATTTAAAGAGAGCGAACTACTGGAGGTATCAAATACCGCTGAAAGTACAAAGTAGCCGGAAGGTGTGTTGAAATTACTGTTTGCCCATGAGTTGTATGCCCACATTTGAATTTTACCCGAGTAATCAAGAGCAATTAAACTACGATTCTGGCTTCCCACTCCGTCAAACAAGTAATCCCTTCCCGATGTGTTGTTATTCGTTTGGGCGACTAGGAAGATCGAATAGGACTGAGTTATATTTAAACTTGTTGAGGCGATAAAATCATTAGTGCCATCAAAAGTAATCACTGGCTTTCCATTCAGAGCTGAAGTAGTAAGAGTCGGTTGGTTTGCCGCAGTGGATTGAGATGCATGATTCCCATTACCACTTTTATCATTCCACTGGCTAACCGCATTGGAGGAATGAGTGATGGAAGAGGTATCTGCAGCATCGAGCCAGAGGGCAAGCTGATTTGCTTTCTTTCCAATTTGGATGGTGTTTTCCCAGTTTCCACTAGTTGTGCCCCCATCGCTCGAGCCCCAGTAAAGCGAGATGTCCGCGCCTGACTGTATGTCCTTGTAAGGAGATCCAGATGCCCAAGTGTGTCCGCCAGTGAGGGCGATTCCCCATTTGTGGGCAAGGTACCCCTCGGCTTTTTCTCGGGCACTGTCCGTCATGGTACCACTGACCACCATCATCTCACCCAGAGTCCAATCGATACCGAATCCACTACCAGAAGTGGTAGAGGGCCACCTGAATACTCCCATATTTCCAAGTTGATTATCATTGGTCCGGGGGCCATCGAAAACTTTATTCCATTCATGTATGCTAATTGCTTACCCAAAGACTTTGAGTGCACCATGGATAGCACGAAAGTAGTACCGTTAGCTCCGATAGAAAATGTTGGACGACTGCTTTCATGTTTCCAATAAACATGTCCATTGTTCCAGGGGAAGTGATCTCCCCATCCGAAACCGAAAGGAAAATAACTTTTTCTACGGGTATCCATCCGGGCAGCCATAATAAGGACAAGATTTTGAACCTTGCCCGAGATTGCACCGTTGGAGGTGGCCGGTGTCCAATTAGAGCCATTCTTTTTGGCATCCATGTATTCCATGTTGTTATCACTCCTTTTATCAAAACCTAAGGCATTCAATCCATTGATGGATTCACCTGTGTCTGGTTTATTGGTCGAGTGACTGGTCATCTTAACAGAGGTGTCTATTTTATTTTCCCAGGTATTTACCTCGTTCCCTGTCCCAGTGACAATGGTACCCGAATCAGTGGCATCGAGCCAAAGAGTAATTCCGGGAAATTCACTGGAGGCATCTGAGGCATTGTTAAGAGAGTAGGGGGCCATGTTTACCGTGCCAGTACCAAACCCAACGATCTTGGCAGAAAGAGAGGCACTGGTTCCAGTGGCGTTTTTGAGAGCACCATTGGCCGCGATCGCAAGATTGGATGAGCTTGTGGTAAAGCTTTGGGAACTGGATGCCCATACCCCGTTGGTGTCGGCAGAGTTAGAGGCCCTTACCCGGTAGTGATAGGTGGTGGATGGCTGCAAGTCTCCAATGAGGATGGAGAATACACCCGCTGTTGGTTGCCAATATTGAGTACATTTGCCCAGGAACCAGCCGTATTTCCACCATCAGTGGTACCATAGTAAATCTTCACCTCCGGGTTGGATCCACCGGTGCTGGTTACATTGCCTTCGAAGTTTGCACTGGTTGCACCTACCGAAGTGGCGGCCAGGGTATCTATCGTGGGAGCGAGGGTGGCGATATCGAGGCTGAGGAGGATGGCATCGTCTGCAGTTGGGTCGGAGTTACCCAGTTTGTCATTTATGCTGTCTGAGTCGGTTGCATCTCCATCATCATTGTTATAGTTTACCACCAGGGAAACTGAATGGGTACCGGAAATGGCAGGAGTACCGGTGATTTGACCGTTGTCGTTAAATTCCAAGCCCTCGGGCAAACCATAAAAGTACCCGGCTGGATATATTGGAGCTATCGGATGCGCGTAAGGGTGTAACTGAACGCACTGTTGAAGGTACCCGTGGCGGTGAGCGGGGAGGTGATGATCCGCGGACCGGTGATGGCCCCGTAGCTCACCAAACTTTGCGAGCTCTTTTGGTTGTCATACTCCGCCTTGATCCAGTCGGCGGAGCGGTTGACCGATGAGTAGCGCATCTCATCAAGCGAACCATTCCAAAAATATTGCCCGGTGGCGTTTTCGTTGGCTCCTGCACCAATCCTCAAGCTGTAGAGAGAATTGTTAAGAAAGTTTGGGTTAGCGTTATTGGTTGCACCACCTGCACCATTTAGCCAAATTTTCTTGGTGGTTCCATCATAGGTAACAGCAATCTGGTACCATGTATTTAAGTTATGAGAGGTACTTGCAGGAGATGTAATATATGCATTAGCACCATTTCCTGTCCAAAATTGGAAAGTGTTATTTTGAGAATACAAAATGTATCCTTTCTTGTTGTTATTACTAATATCTCTGGCGCTGTAGGGTGCGGCATGCCCTGTTCCTGATCCACGCTTTGCCCAAATAGTAATCGTGAATTTATCAGTATTGACCAGCTCACTGTAGGCTACATCGGCAAATTCAGAGCCAGAAAAGGTGGCTGCTTTGCCTACCTGTCCGGCATTGGTTTCACCTACTGAATTTTTGGTGGCATGGTTACCATTGGGGGAAGAGTCTGGGAAAGTGGTGGAGGTTGCACCAAAATGCCAAACACCCTGGAAATCATTATTCCATACCGGGTCGTTCGTTGCATAATCCGGTGTGGTTTCCGTCCCTGTTTTGCCCCATGCGGCGGTGATCACGGTGGTGGTTCCGGAAATGGAGGGTACCTTTACCCAGATTTCGGAGGTGCCGGAGGTATTCCAGTCGGCAATCTCATAGGCGAGTTCCTGCCCGCTGGAAGCAAAGAAGCGTAGGTCTCCACCGGTACGCACCCCATCCCCATCGCTGTCCAAAAATCCATTGTAGCTAAATCCGGAAATGGAGGTACTCAGGGATACAAGCACGGGGAAGTCGGTGAGGGTGGAGGAACCGGTGTAGCCGGACAGGGTAAGGTCCATCTGGAAGGGGAAGGACGATGGGTCGCTGATTTTGATGGTGTACACCTTGGTAGCTGTGACTGTGCCCCCGCCGGCAGTGGTACCGGTGGCGGTGATGGTGATATTTTGGGTGCCGACCACACTGGTGGATCCACTGATCTCGCCAGTTGCTGAATTGATGGTAAGCCCAGGGGGCAGACCAGTGGCGGTGAAGGAACCATTACCCGAATGGGCCACGGTGTAGGAAGTAATGGTGGTATCCTTTTTCCCGAAGATTTCGGTGTAGTCTGCATCGTCCAAGCTGATTGGGCCAAGCAGCGAGCCAAAGTTTAGGTAGGTGGAGCTGGGCTTTTGGTTATTGTAACTGGCAAGTAACCAATCGGCCGTGCGTGGTGCGGTGGAGAAGGTGGCCTCGTCAAAGGTGGCATCCGGTCCGGCATCTGCAGTGCCCCGACCAATCGCTAAACCGCTTACAGCATCAAGCCCAGGGTGATACCAGGCGGAAGAACCATCAGCCGTTCCATCCACATAGACTTGAGCATATCCATTGTTGATCACAAGAGTGAGCATCTGCCATCCACCAGATAGGGTGGTAGTTGGAGTAGAGATACCAGCAAACCCAGTGCTACCTCCAGCTACCCAAACTCTGGCTTTATTGGCACTAGCAGTGCCTCCAACTACATAGAGGTAATTGGATGCGTCGTTATTATATTCCATCCCAAAGAAATGCTTGTTCGCCACATTGGGAGAATGATTGATCCACAAGGAGTAGGTACCATTCTTTGCTTTTATGTTTCCACTCAAAGCTGAGGAGATAAATCCATTATTGGCTGCACTGGTGGAGGAATAGGCAGTGCCTGATAACCCACTCGCCTCGAGCACAGGAGCATTGACCCCGGGCAGGTTGTTGGACAAGGGGCTTGAATCCACTGCGCTTCCAGTGGTGCCTTCGAGGTGATAAACCCCAAAGTACCCGTCCCAAACGGAACCATTGTTGGCGTAGGCAGGTAAGCCGGCATTGGTATTGCCCCAGTACATGGTGACGTTTTCATCCGATGCCAGGCTCGGTACCCGTACCCAGACCTGGGATTCCCCGGCGGTGTTCCAGTTGGCGATTTCATACTTTAATTCCTCACCTGCTTTGGAGACAAAGCGCAGGTCGCCCCCGTTGGGGCTGAGCTGGGAATAACGGAACCCGGCACTGCCGGCACCGTTGGAGGAACCCTCCGATAGGCGCACCAGCATGTTCCAGTCCTGGAGGGCGGACCCACCAGCATAATCGGTGGTGAAGGGGAGGGCATAGTTCCAGTTCGCATAGTCCGAAACCGTGATGGTTACATCCTTGATGCCTGTGCCCAGGGTATTGGTCGCCTTGGCCTGAAAGCTGTAGGTGCCTGCGGATGGAGGCGTTCCCGAAACCGCACCGGTTGAGCCATTTACACTGAGCCAGCTTGGCTTGTTGAGCAGGGTGTAGGTGATTGCAGCGTTGTACCCCGTCATCCCATAGGCAGCATCGGTGGTGATCTGGTAGGATACACTCTTGCCAACGGCTCCTTGTATGGTGGATGGGCTGGTGACGCTAAATTTTTGGGCCCCGACATCGTTTTCTCCCTCGTTATAAATCGCGGCCACTTCGGCGGCCGTGAGCACCACGCTGTAGTAGCGGACATCATCGATCCTCGGGCGGGTAGCACTTCCACCATAGAGGTTAGGGTCTCCCAAGGTAAGTTTGAAAGTGGATGCGGTGACTCCACCGGTTTGAGCAGCTGTGGCCACTTCCACCCCGTCCACATAAATCTTCTTATGGGCTCCCCCATAAGTGGTTACAATATGGTGCCATTCATTATCGTTAATCGGTACAGACTTAGAAAATTCATCCCCTGCACCTGCCATATTTAGGGCAACATTATCCACACCTGTGGAAGCCCGCTCTATGGCCCATCCACCAAAAGCGGGTGCACTTGACTTGTAGGCATGTGCAGCTGGGCAGGGTGCTGGTTAAATTCCATTTGTGGGCGAGGTAGCCTTCGATCTTATTTCGATCAGCATCGGAAATTACATCATTGAAGATAATAAATTCACCTATTGCCATATTGTTGGCACTTGTACCGTCATTTTTGACTCCAATCGTAAAGTCGAGGGCCGGCTTGGATTGTACTCCTCCAACCACTGCACCACTGCTTCTTTCCAGTGAGCCACCGTTTATTCTACCAAAGAAGCCACCATCCGCTGCATATTTTAAGGTAAACATGCCTGGGGCACCACCATCTGCACCCTGCAATGCTTTATTGAAATTGCTGATGTATATATTACCGCTGGCAGCACTATTAATCGCCCCAACTCCCCACAAATTAAACCACCATCCAAACGGTGGGTGAACACGGACCATCCCATATCTTTGTCGTTACCCATCCACCCCGCGTAGTTTGATTTACCGAAGAGGGGAGAAAAGTTACTGTCTCCGGGCTGATAGAAGGCAATGAAGACATGAAGTTTTGACCAGGCATCGAATGCAATCTTGCTATCATCGAGCACCAGTCCTGCTCCGTTGAGCATCACCCCAGGCTTGGAATTAAAACCGGTGGCATCCCACTTGGGGGTACCCGCTTTGACTTTTGCATGGTGCCCATTTCCAGACAAATCATACCATTGAAAAATGGAATCATCATCATTGGGTGGAGAAGTGGATGCAGCGGTGGAAAGAAAATTGGCTTCCGATGCGTCCAGCCAGGTTTTTAGGTTGCCCATTGACCCTGGGTTGAAGTCATTCTTGGCGAGGATGGACTCCCCTGCGGCACTGGGCCACCCCTTTACCCACATAGAGGTGGAGAAAGTGTATCCTGGGTCAAAAACATTTTCAGTACCACCGGTTTGTACAACCGCCGATACCCCATTGGAGAGATCGAGGGATTGTCCAATGCCACTGGTGGTGTCGGACTTGTATTTAATTAAGGAACTGTGACCACTGGGTAGGGATGCGGTTAGCCCCCACTTTTGGGCGAGGTAGCCTTCCACTTCTTCGCGCTCATTAACAGAGTGGTTTTTGTTGAATATGATGATTTCAGCCATCTCCCCCTTGAACCGATCCCCAGTTCCAGGGTAGTTGGCTCCAATAGTAATGCCGTTCTGAAAGATTGTAAGTTGATGGGTTTAAGCCAGAAACCACATTTCCATTGAGGACGACGCGGCTATTGGAAGAGTCAAAGGTTGCTGAAATATTTACAAAACCAGCAGGTGTACTGAGCCCCGTATTTGCCCAACTACCAGCCCATATTTGTATTTTTCCTCCATTGTGAAAAGCGAGTAGGCTTCGATAAGAATTTCCTGTATTTCCATCGAATAAATAACCCTTGCCACTAGTGCCGGTGGACTTGGCAACGGCATAGACCGAGTAGGGTTGTACCAAGCTAAAAGTATTAGCTTTGAGGTGATCTGCCGATCCATCAAAGCTCAGGGTCTGCAAACCATTGAGCCCATTGGCCACGGGAGATGGGCGGCTACCTCCTGCACTTTGGCTGGCATCGTGTCCATTTCCACTCTTGTCCTTCCATGTCTGAACATTGCCCGAACCTAATTGATGCTGTTTGTGCTGGTATCCGCCGCATCCAGCCAGAGGCTGGATGTCTGAATGATGGGTGGGGTGCCGTGGCGGTTGTTTCCTGAAGAATCATTGAGGTTGCCGTCCAGTTTCCACCAACCTTCCAGGTCGGAGTAGCGCACCGCTTCGGTCTCTTCCCGGATCGAACTGGTCACGGTGGTGAAGGCAGTGGATGAATTGGCCCAGTCTTCCCCGTTGTTTTGGCTGGAGCTGTTTTTGGCTAATGCACGGAAATAGTAAGTCTGCCCGCTGGTCAGCCCGGTTGCAGATACACGGATGGTGGCCTCCGAGGCATTGCTGAAAGAGAGATTGGAATCCCAGGAACTTGCAGTGGTCCCACCATCGGTGGTGCCGTAGTAGAAGGTGATGGTGGTGGCATCATTTCCATTGTCGGAAAGGACGACCTCAAGGTCGGCAGAAGTGGTATCCAGGTTAGCCACCGACTGGGCACCCAGCACAGGGGCGGAGATATTGGTAGGAGTGGTGAAGGACTGCACATCCGACCAGGCAGTGGAAGTAAGGGCCGTGGTTTTGTAGGTGTGTCCACTGGGTAAAATGGAGGTTAAACCCCACTTGTGGGCGAAGTAGCCTTCCATTTTCTCTATTTCAGTGGAGTCGACGGACCCAAAGATGACTGCCTCTGCATAATCTCCGAGGGCACCGCGACTTGTTGCTCGCATTACGCGAATATAGCCGTTGTCGGGCAATACATCTCCACCGGAACTATTTGTGCTATGGGGGTGTCGCTGCCATTTTTCCAGAGTTTTACGGTGTAACTAGAGCCGGTATCTTCGAAAGTGGCTGCCAGTAAATTCCACTGCACAGCTGTACTCATTTGACTTGTGGTAAACCTCCAAGCACCAGCATCTCCATCTCTCCAGCGCATTCTTCCATTGAAGTTAGAGCTTCCTGACTCGAATCTCCAATAGTTGCTACCCCACGCATAGGATAAGATACCACCCGAAGAATGGTTGGTGGAACCGGAAGCTTGTTCTCTTATACAAAATCATCCAGGTTTGGTCCCCGGCAGGTAAATTCGATGTGGCACGGTAATAATATTCGTTGTTGAGGGTGTCTGGTTCTGAGAACATTGAGACCGTTTTGGGCATTGGTCACCACATCGATGGTGCCAGATTTAGAAAGATCATTCCCGCTGCCACTCTTATCTGTCCATGGGTTGGGTGTGCTGGTTAAGTCACTTGCATCGACCCAAAGCTTTAATGAATCGGTTATATCCAGGGGCCCCAGAGCCATCGTTGCCCGATTTCGGTAGTAGTAGGTGGTATTGATGCTGAGATCCGAAATCTGTTTGCCGTAAAACCCTTCCTTACCTGTGCCCACTGCGAGAGCAGAACCATTCCAGTCGGAAATGTTGGAGGTGCCCTTGTCGCTGGTGTCCCATACAAAATCGACTGTATTTGATGATGCCCCGGACAGCTCAATCTCTCCAAGGAGTAGAGGCAGATGATGTAAGAACATTGGCAGCTCCGGGTGCCCCAAATTTTGGAGCACTGGTGGGTGCGGAGTAGGTAATGTTGGCAGATGCTTTCTTGGGAGATTCATTGGTTCCCCCCGTCGCCAGTACGCTAATTACATGGGTTCCCCCCACCTGTGGAGTTCCAGAAATCTCTCCGGTTGATGAGTTTATGGAAAGACCGATGGGTAGGTTGTGGGCGTAATATAAAGCATTTGGGAAAGTCGGCCGCTACGGTGTGAAGAGAGGGCAGTACCGGCCGTGCCACTGATGGTTGTGGGAGCAGTGGAGAAACCGCCCACTTTGGCGAGGTCTCCCTTGCCGTAATTGTACATATGAGTGATTTCGGCGGATGAGAGGGCGGAATCGTAAAAGCGTACTTCATCGAGCTTGATCCCACTGTGTTGGGCAGCAGCGATGTTTTTGACCTCCTCCTCGGCTGCGGCAGATGAATTGAAATCAATCGCTCCAAAAACCAAGGTAGTCGCGGTGGCCGAGACCGAACCGGATGCATCGATTGGGAGGCTACCTCCACTCCATCGAGGTAGAGTTTGCGGGTACCGCCATCAAAAGTGGATACAGCATGGTGCCACTGGTTGTCGGTGGAGGGAGAAATAGTCGATTCACTGCCACTCGCTGGTGCACCTAAACCGGCTAATATTGCGGATACTCCGTCGGAACTGGTTCCGCGACCCAAAGCCCAGCCAGACTGGTCGAGCCCGGTGTGATCCGAGGGCAATTGACCACTCATTCCAAACTTTTGGGCTAAATAGCCCTCCACATATTCCCGGTCTGTAGTGGAAAGGGCATCCCGATAAATGAGTAATTCACCCCAATAGAATTTATTACCAAAGCTTAGGGGGTGTGAGTTGGAAGCAAAGCTCGATACGATACTGGTGGACTCTTTGATGTACCTGCCATTCGCATAGTATTTTAGATTTGTGGATGAACCATCATACCGAACTGAAATAACCATTGGGTCATAAGCATTCATGGTACTGGAGCCAGTTAATCGTGTCGCCGCAGAGCCTGTACCCCACCACAACGCACTGGACTGACCAGCCCCGACATTCATCCGGTCAAAGGAAAATCCGGTTGATTGACTATTGCCGTTCCCCGCATTGTGTTTGCGAAGGCCTGCGTGCCAATAATCCCCACCGTTCCATTTCCATGTGATAAAGAAAGTCATGCTGTCCCAGGCGTCGAAGGCAGTGGCAGAGTCACTGATATTGAACCATGCAGCCTGCGTGTGGATAGCTGGGTGACCGTTTATAGTGTTTAGGTAGTACTTAGGAGAATTAGTGGATGTCGCATGGTGCCCATTTCCACTTTTATCCCCCCAATATTTTACCACATCATTGTGGTTTGCCGGAGGACCGCTTGCTCCCAGGGAGGTCCCCTTGTCCATCACTGAGGTATCTGTACCATCCAGCCAAAGTTTGAGGGAGGCTACATCGGACGGCTTTGGGAATGTGGCACCTTTGGAAACAAAGGGGGCATAAGATTCTGTAGGCCAACCTTTTACCCAAGCAGAAACAGAAAATGCGGAACCACCATCGAACACATCTTCCGACTCTCCAGTGGATACCTCCACATGCCCATCAGCCAGATCGATCGCTTTACCACTGCCAAACGGGGTGTCGGCTATGTATGTAGGGAGAACCACTCGCTGATGTGGGTGCACCTAATTTATAAGGATGGGCGGTAGCAAGAGCAGCCGGCAAGTCCCCACTTGTGGGCAAGGTAGCCTTCGATTTTTCGATATCAGCGTCGCTGAGTGCGGTGTTGAAGATGAGGAGTTCGCCCAAGTCTACCTCCAAAAACACGGTTCACTCCAGATTGGACAATATGTTCTGTCGTTAGCAAAGTTGGAAGCGGTTACATTTCCGGACGTTTTGAGTGAAACAACTGACACTAGATGTTGGAATACCAGTGCTGGTTCCGTTGAACTCGTGCCGTTAATTTTGGTTGTTCCACCTCGAACATTAGCCACTGGACCTAAGCTTGGGTGATACATTGCATTGCTTCCATTGGGATGAAAGAAATAGGTGGAAGCATCACCCAGCAAAAGCATGTTTGGATTCGATCCCTGTCTTCTTAAGTACCCAAAAAACAGTTCTGATATCTGTCATCTGAGTCCATGAGTGAAATTCTCCTGTGTGCCAGAATAACGCATGAATTGATTCCCGTTTTGAGCACCAAGACGATACTTGGCGAGCCATTCTTTGACTGCATCGTTGGTGTTTCCACTCTTGTCGTCCCATGTTGACCGTGCGGTTGAAAGTGATGAGCATCCAACCAGAGTTTCATGCTGGAAACTTCGGAGGGAGAAAAAAGCTTTTTGGCGGTTCCGTGGCGGCCGGTACCGGAGGAGTCGTTGGCATTTTCACTGTCGAAATTCCACCGGCCCTGCAAATTAGCCACGCCCACGGGGGCGGAGGGGAGAAGCACACCCAGGCTACGGCTGACCACCGTGCCACCAGAATTGGAAGCAATTGCCCGGAAATAATAAACCTTTTCCAGGTTGGGTATGGTGATGGTGGTGGAAAAAGTACCGGCTGCCTGGTTGGTGGAAATCGTTACCTCGTTGTCCCAGGCGGTGGAGGGGGTGACTGCAGTTCCTCTGTCCTCATCTCCCCAGCGGATCTTCACCGTGGGGTTCTGCCCACCGGTGCTGTTCAGCACTCCGGTAAGCACGGCCGTCTCCCGCGAAGGTTGGGTGACACTCATCGCCCCAAAACCGGCCGGGATGATGGTCTGGGCACTACTGGCGTTGTAAAACAAGAAAATTAAAAGGGTAGATAAACTATTTGTGAGAGTTTTCATAGAGAACATGAGGAGGGATCAAAAGAAGTTTATGTTGAAACTTACTGAAAAATATTAATATGTGATAAAAAATAGTGAATTTTATATAGAAATTGAAATTTTAAACTATTAATAATATGTAATTTATGTTGTATACTTTTACTTAGCATTCAGATTAAAAAAGATACGTAAAATTATTAATTAATATAAAAAAGAGTTTGCTGGGCTTTTCTTTTTTAGATTTTTAAAGGGTTTGCACGAGCTAAGGAGTGATGCTTGGTAGATTTACAATAAGACCGTACAACCAAAAGTAGTGATTAAATTATAAGGGAACGATGAATGCCCAGAAATATCCTAGTGGTATGGTGCCACAGTTTTATTTCCTGAAGTTTTGGGCTTACCGTATTTGTGTAGAGGAAATTTGATAGAAACATCCTCTCTATTTAAATTGATGGTCAAAAATGTGAGGATGCAACTAATGATTATCGCATCCTTGAGTCAAATAGGGGTATCCAATGACAGAATATAAAAAACCTAATTTAATTGTTTGATGTTTTCTGAATTTGAAGAATATCCTGTACCTTTTTAATCAAAATTTGTTATGGAATCAGCATTTTCACTCTGCACTTCAAATTATTCACGAACGATTTTTCAAACTTTGCAGCTAGGTTCAGCTTGTATTTTTTGCTTTTTTCTTTTCCTTGGCTGCTCTCCAAGTACGACTGATGATCCTGAAGTTTTAAAATCTGATAAGCCTGAGGTTGTTTTGAAGGATATAACGGGAATCAATCCAGAGGAAGTAGTCCTGGAGGAAGTATTTATTGAGGAGGTTGCAAATGATTTTGATGATGTAATTTTCCATAAAAAATCAGACTTGAACATTAAGGAAGACGGTTTTCACTTTATAAGGGGTGGACGCACTCTTTATTCCGGTGGCGTTCACAGCTTTCATGATAGCAAAAAATTGGCTCTAAGGTATATCGTAGAGGATGGGTTGAAGAATGGCCCTTATGAAAAATATTTTACAAATGGAAAACTCAATCGACGCTGCTCGTTCAAAAAAGGAGAATTGCATGGAAGCTTTGCCAAATTTTATACAAGTGGACAGCGTGCAAGCGAGGGACAATACCTCCATAATATGGAAGTGGGAGTTTTTACTTGGTGGTACGAAAATGGGTTTCGTTCAGAACAAGGAGGCTTTAACCGAGGTAAAGAGCATGGGGTATGGATGTACTATTCCGAAATTGGTACGGTATTGGATAAAATTACTTTCTTTGAGGGAGAAGAGTTAGTCGTTGAAGATGGTTATTGATCGATGCCTGGCTCAACCATCTTTTCTGTTTGCTAGGATAAACGGGGGATGAATAGGATGGTTTAAATGAATAACTCCTTTCTCCGTTTTGGCATCCTGATGTTTTTTCAGTTTTTTACATGGGGAGCTTGGTTTTCAACTCTTGGGTTATGCCTCGGCAGTAATCAATTTGGGGAATACACAGGCTCAGCCTATGGAGCGGCTCCGCTAGGTGCTATGATTGCCCCCTTGTTTTTGGGCCTGGTTGCAGATCGTTTTTTCCCTTCTCAGGTTATAATGGGCGTTCTTTTTATTGTTGGAGGAATCTTACTTCTCCTCGTACCCACGGTTTTACTTGCAGGAGATGGTAATCTCATGGTTACCCTTTTGTTAGGGAATATGCTTTGTTTTATGCCTACTTTGGGCTTAGCAAACTCCATCGCTTTTGCCAATCTGGATAGACTTAAATTTCCCAAAGTTCGAGTTTGGGGGACTGTTGGTTGGATTGTGGCAGGTTTTGTGGTTGGTCTTCTGGGATGGTCTGCGAAATTTGAAATATTTTACTTGGCTGGCTTCTCTTCTTTATTACTTGGAGGTTTTTCTTTTCTCCTGCCTCACACCCCTGCTCCAGCCAAGGGGAAACCTATCAATATTCGTGATTTGTTAATGCTGGATGCTTTGGGGCTGCTTAAGCGACCTGCTTTTTTAGTTTTTATTCTATGCTCCACTTTGATTTGCATACCTTTAGCTTATTACTACGGAACTATCAGTCACTACTTGGGTAATACCGGATTTGTCCAGCCAGCCTCCACGATGGCTATCGGTCAAATATCCGAGATATTTTTCATGCTTTTGATCCCATTCTTTTTCCGAAAGTTGGGTGTTAAGAAAATGATTATGATTGGTATGCTTGCTTGGGTGCTACGATATACTTTGTTTTCCTTGGGTGCCGCTGAACAAGTGCAATGGATGATTTTCCTTGGCATTGCCATGCATGGTATTTGCTACGATTTCTTTTTTGTTACAGGTTTTATGTATACGGACAAGGAGGCTCCAGAAACCGTTAGAAGTCAGGCACAAAGTATGTTGGTTTTCTTTACTCAAGGTCTTGGTATGTATGTAGGATATGGAATATGTTTTGGTATTTTCTATCAAGTACCTTCCACATTATTTGGTATTACTTTTGACTTCACCACCTGGGGAGAAGGGGTGACAGAATTTGGAAAACTAGATCAATCTTTGGCCGCACTAAGGAGTGATGAAATCTACAGTTTTTCTGTCTCAACTGGGTCAAATGTTTTCCTCCAGCATACCGGTTGGCACCCAACTTGCCCTCATGGAAACTACAATGAGTCAATGGAAAGAGTATTGGATGTTACCGGCTGCTATGTCAGCCGGCATTGCGGTTGTTTTCTTCTTCTGCTTTTGGGACAAGTCAAAGGTTGAAGATGGATAAGAATTTATTTTTCCTTAAACGATCTAGACAGTGCCTACCGAAAGTTTGGCAAAGGATTCGACCTGAGGATTCATAGAACGAATTTCACGGCTTATATCATTCAGACTGGATTTGGATACTTGAATTTTTTCTTTAGCAGCTGTTTGTAGCTCTCCGGTAATTTCATTAAGTCGCTTAAGTAATTGTTCAAGAGAGGCCACAGTTTGCTCGACGATTTCGTTGGCCGAGTTGCTGAGTAAATCCTGGAACTGAGAAAGTTGAGCATTTACTTTTCTTTTGATCTCTTTGGTCTCGGCAAGCAAGATCCGTTCTTGAGGGACGCGTTTTAGATCGCTGGCCAAACCCAACTTGGAGAGGGTCCAAATAATCCATTTTGATGGATCAAGTTGCCAATGTTTGACCCCGTTTCGGTAATCCCATTGAAATTCGTGGTGGTAATTATGATAGCCTTCGCCCATCGTGAAAATGGCAGCAATCCAACTATCTCTTGCAGAATGACTGGTGGAATATGGACGGTTTCCAATCATATGGCAAAGCGAGTTGATGCAAAAAGTGGCATGCTGGACCATAACCACACGAGCAACTCCTGGGATAAGTAACCCACCCAAAGCACCGGCTGTAGGGCTAAGATTACCGGTGCCGATGGCGTAGAGATAACCGATGAGGGTAGGGACCCCAAAACTTACAATAAACGAAATGAGGTGTACCCATTTAAACTGCCACATCACCAATTTATCTTTTTTGAGGTCAGCCACATTGTCAAAGGGAGGTTCTGGCTTAAGCTTGAACATGAGCCATCCCATGTGTGCCCAGAAAAACCCTTTGGAGATGTCATATGGATCATCATCTGTATCAACATGCTTGTGATGCCTTCTATGCTCGGCACTCCACCAGAGAGCAGCATTCTCAAAAGCAGCGGCACCAAAGAGTAAAACAAACAATTTGACGGGCCATTTTGCTTTGAAAGCTTGGTGAGAAAATAAACGGTGATATCCTAAAGTAATACTCATGCCGGTTGCCAAATAGAAAAAAAGGAATACAGAGAAGATAAACCAATCCCATCCATACGACAAAAAATACCACGGTACCGCGGTAAATGTTAAAATTGCCGTTATGATGAGGAAACTACTCGTTACCCACTCCACACGATTAAATGGTATGTTTTTGAACATGGAATGTTCATAGCGTTGGAAGGAGAGAGAGTCGAGCTTTATTTTGAGATTTAAACCGAAAACATTGGATGAAGCTGTAAGTTTTATCTTGTCGCCTGCCAAAAATTGAATGTAAATATTGGTTCGTTAAAAATTCAATCCTTCACGCTTATGAAATTATTAAAAATTCTTACATCCTCCCTCCTCCTTTTTTGCGTTTTACTAGGCTCGGGATGCTTTCTTTCAAAGGCTGGAAATTATGTTGCTGACAAGAGCAAATCTGCCTACGGAGCAACTAAATCTGCACTCGGGTTTGAGCAAGATTCAGAATAAGAACATCAAGAAAAAAAATAAATGAAGATTTTAGCCCTCCTCTCTCTCCTCCTTCCCCTCTGTTTAATTGGGGCCCATCATGACATCCTACACTTTCCAGGCCACGACGATCCTGGGAAGGGAAAAACCATCGTTTTGGTTTCGGGTGATGAAGAATATCGCTCGGAAGAAAGTATGCCCATGTTGGCCAAAATCCTATCTCATAAACATGGCTTTGAATGTAAAGTGATTTTTTCGTGGGACAAAACAGCCAAATATATTGACCCAAATAACCAGATGGGAGTCCGTGGATGGCATCACCTAAAAGATGCTGACTTGATGATTATTGGTACTCGATTTAGGCAACCAAATCCAGGGGATGCTAAGCATATCACCAATTTTTTAAACGATGGAAAGCCAGTGATTGGAATAAGAACTTCAACCCATGCTTTTACTGGAAATGGAAATTTTGGAGGCAAGATACCCTTTGGTAAATTTGGTCCAGATATCTTAGGTGAGGGATGGGTAAGCCACCACGGAAAACATAAAGTTGAGGGTGCCCGTGGAGTTGTGGAGCCCTCCAATGCAGCCCATCCTATTCTCTCCAGTGTTACAGATGTTTTCGCACCCTCGGATGTGTATGGGATTAATGCATTAACTAGCGAAGATACCATCCTGATGAGGGGGGCAGTAACCAAAAATTTGGCACCTGATTCCGAATTTGTTGACTCGAAGAATGATCCCATGCAACCGCTCGCTTGGCTACACCCTTACATTGCACCCAATGGGAAGAAAGGAACTGCTTTTTGCACAACCATGGGATCATCCGTTGATTTGGTCAGCGAAGACTTGCGCAGGATGCTTGTTAATGCCGCCCATTTCCTGACCGGGAGGAAAGTACCAAAACAGGCTAATGTTGCATACGTTGATCCATTTTACCCTTCTTTTTACGGATTTATCAGGGAAAAGAACTACTGGAAGAATCTAGATATGCAACCCGGGGATTATGGGTTAGGAAAGAGTCCATCTGCCCCTGATCCAAAAGGTACTCCAGCATGGAAATACCGGGATTTTCCTTCTTCTAAATAGTAATTTTCTCTCTTTTATTCCCTTGAGCCTAAGGTACTTTCGGGTACCTGTTTATTTCTGGATCTCTTTGCTAGGTTTCGATATTTTTTTGCTTTATTGAGATAGATGGACCTGAGTTGTTGATGGTGAAGCCTTTGTCCAGTTGCTAAAGTATTAGACGAGTATGGTGGAGATAACCTTTGCAGATCAGCCAATGTTTGAAAAGTTCTTGCCCGCGATTCATAAAATTTAATCTTTTCGGGTAAAGTCCGCTTTTGTGTTTGCCTGCAACTATTGAGCAAACCGAGGCAGGTAACAAATACAAGAAGTTTTAAAAGAAAAAGCCGTATCATCTTAAGTTAAGATATTTTATGATCATGGCCAAAGTTGTGATGCAGCTCGATCTTAAATTTTTTTTCGATTTGGGCTGACCCTTTTTCCATGACTTGGTAGAAGTGGCTTTGAATGAGTGAAGGTACAAAAATAATTTTGATTAGGCATGGTGAAACTGAGTGGAACCTAACTGGACGATGGCAGGGACACGCGGATTCTCCTTTGAGCGAGAGAGGGGTGTCCCAAGCTGTTGCTTTGGGAGAGCGTATGAAAGCCGAGGAATTAGACTATTTTTATTCCAGCGATTTAGAAAGGGCTCAGCATACTGCAAGGCTTGTGGGTGAGCCGTCTGGTTGGCGTGCGATTCTGATGGAATCTTTGCGCGAACTTGACCTTGGTGTGCTTGAAGGACTGACCACAGAAGAGATGCTTGAAACAAACCCTGACGAGTATAAATCCTTTCGGGAAAACGGGCCTGAGTATCAAGTGCCGGGTGGTGAGAGCTTTCATCAGTTTTACAACCGGTGTGCAAAGGCTTTGGAGGAAATAGCAGGCAAGCACCCTGGGAAAAAGATAGGGGTGGTTACTCATGGTGGATTTTTAGGTGCTATTTTTCGATATATTTTAAAAATTCCTCTTGAAGCGGAAAGAAATTTTCTTCTTCTCAATTGCTCAGTTAATAGGTTGGAGAAAACAAAGAACGGGTGGAATTTGGTGAGTTGGGGAGATATTGCTCATCTGGATGGATTGGCTGCTTTGGACGACGCCTAAGTTTATGGCAATTTTTTCTGCCTGATACGCCAAGCTGGCTCCACTACAGTTGGGATGTTGACTGGCAGGCTTGGAGTACCATAGTTAACGAGGCAAATTTATTCTATCCTTTTCTTTGTTAAACCCAAAGGGGTTACAGAGAATTTTTTACTGATCAAAAGAAGTGGAGAACAATCCGCTGTGCTCGGGATGGGCTTCATGGTTGAAGCGATAAGCCCAAAGCTCTTTATCACAGGTAACACAGCCATCCACGCACACAACTTGTCCATTTATTTTCGGGACTCGTGGTGGTAAGCAATAATGTCCGATAAATACAGGTTTTTCCGGAAATGCATAGGGTGTTACTTTTTTCACTTCACGGGAGGGCGGAGATCTATCAGAAGGAACTGGATACATGGGTGAGAGCAGGTAGTCCGCATAGGACTTCCCCTTTGGGTTCTTCCACCATTGGATACGACCTTTTTTCCGGGGAATCCCAAAACGGTCTTTCATGGTAAGGTCTTCGGGTAAGCTAACTTTGAGACCATAAAGAATTTGCTGAATAGCCTCTTGAGAATTCGACCCTTTTTCTAAGGTTTGCCCAATGAAGTGATCATCGCAAAGCTTTGCATCTTGCAGGAAGGCAATAGAGGGAAAGTGCCATGCCGCATGTACCACTCGAAAAGTTGGGAAGTCTAAAAAAAGAGGCCATGAGCGAATCCAGGGAATAAAGGGTTCAAGTTCTTTTTCTTTCTGTGATCCGTTTTTGACTACTTGCTGAATGAGCCTGAATTCGTGGTTACCCACGCTGATCATGGCATTCCCATGTTTATGCATCTCGCGAACAAGGTTCAAGGTGCCAATGGTATCCGGTCCACGGTTGATTAGGTCACCCACGAAAACTGTTTTTCTTCCAGCTGGATGACAAAATCCAAACTTTCCCTTGGTATACCCAAGGGATGTGAGAAGTTTCCTCAGTAGTTCAGCATGCCCGTGAACATCGCCAATGATGTCATAACCTATCGTTTTTTGGTCAACCACAACTTGGATCATCTCATGTGAATCCTAAATTTCAAGTTTTCTCTAGTTTACCGACAGAAGTAAATGAAGTATGGGTAGTTGAAATATGAAAACGGAAAGTAACAAGGATAAGCTTAGCAATTTCACCCTCGACCAGGGATCGGAGTCGGGTGCTAGGGCCGGAACCCTTACCTTACCCCATGGAATAGTACCAACCCCAGTCTTTATGCCGGTGGGTACTCAGGCAACGGTAAAAGGGGTATTGCCGAAGGATTTGCATGAGACAGTTAAATGCCCGATTATTTTAGGAAACACCTATCACCTTAATTTACGTCCCGGGGTCGATGTGGTTGCCCGGGCTGGAGGTCTTTCCGCTTTTATGAATTGGCAAGGTCCTGTGCTTACAGATAGTGGAGGTTTTCAGGTGTTTAGTCTCTCCAAGCTCCGTAAAATGACAGATGAGGGTGTTCGCTTCCGTTCCCACTTGGATGGTCGAGAGATCTTTTTAGGTCCTAAAGAAGCCGTTCAGATTCAGGATGGCTTGAAATCTGATATTGCGATGTGCCTAGATGAATGCCCCCCGGCTGAAGCTAGCCGTGAGCAAATGGAAAAAGCAGTGAGCCGAACAAGTTTGTGGGCAGGCAGATGCCACGAGGAGTGGGGGCAGGGAATGGCTTTAAAGGAGGGGCGAAATTTGTTTGGAATTGTGCAGGGAGGAAGGTTTCAGGACCTTCGTATTCAGTCTGCCCATGAACTAATGGAATTTGATTTTCCGGGCTATGCAATAGGCGGGGTAAGTGTTGGCGAAAGCGAAGAAGAAATGCTTCAGCAAGTGAGTTGGACGGCCAAAATTCTACCTAAGGAAAAGCCTCGCTATGTAATGGGCGTGGGCACCCCCCCTCAACTGCTTGCAATGATTGGTATGGGGGCTGATATGTTTGACTGTGTGATGCCGAGTCGAGCGGCCCGTCATGGCATGGCTTTTTCTTCGAAGGGTACCTTAAACCTGCGAAACCAGAAGTTTAAGGATGATTATTCCCCCTTAGATGAAGAAACCGACTCTTTTGCTTCTAAGGAATTTAGTAAATCTTACATCCGGCATTTAATTCAGGCAAAGGAATCACTTGCTGGTGTGCTGTTAACCCTTCATAATTTACGATTTTATGTAAGACTTATGGAAACGGCCCGAGAAAAGATCCTCGATGGGAGCTTTCAGACTTGGTCCAAAGCCTGGATTACCACCTACGAATCTGGGCGTTTGGGAACTGCTGCATGATACCGTTCTAGGGGACTGAAAACTGTAGTTATTTGGCTTTTTTCTTGGGAGCGGTTCCTTTCCACTCGCAAATATATCCTTTAACTTTGGCGGAAAAATCAGTGGTGTCTGCCCATTTTCCTTTTTTACCGTCGAGTATAAGGAAATTGTGCCCGGAAGCAGCGGAAGGTTGATTCTCGTCCCAGTTTTTAAATGAAAATTCATCTCCATTATCCCAGGTCCAAATGCCTTCTTCAAATTCATCGGTTCCACCCAGCCAAATGAGATTTTCCTGGGCAAGCTTGCGAATAAATTCGTTTTCTTTGGCATCGTTGATTACGACCAGTTCGCCCCCAATGTCATCACAGGCAAATTTTGCTTCCCACCAGGTGCTGTTGGTATCAAGAAAGGCTTTGTAGTGATTTCCGTTATATACCACCGCATCTTTTGCAGGTTCCACTTTGTCAGCAAACAAAGAAGACAGTGAAAAAATAAGGAATGTAAGAAGGGAGAAACATGCAGTTGATTTCATAAAATTTCATTTTGGGTAATGATAATTTGGATCGCAATCTATTTCCTCTCTACATGGTAAATTTTTTTAGCCTAGATGCTCTGCCTTAAAGGTTTGGGGGGCTTTGTCTTGACTCATATCACGATGTAGCACAGGTTGAAATATTGCAGTAATTGCATTTTAGGTCGGGCCGTAGCGCAGTCTGGTAGCGCACTACGCTGGGGGTGTAGGGGTCGCGAGTTCAAATCTCGCCGGCCCGACCAGTTTTTATTTTATGATAAAAAAACCAAGGATCGGATGGCTTGGTGCAGGTGTCATGGGGGCTTCAATGGCGATGCACCTAGTTCGTGCGGGTTATGACCTTTTTATTTTTTCCCGCACTCGAGAGAAAGCCAAAGCTCTAGAATCTGCAGGTGCGATCTGGAAGGATTCACCGGCAGAGGTTTCGAAGTCTTCGGATGTTGTCTTTTCGATCCTTGGTTTCCCCGAGGATGTAAAATCTGTTTTGCTTGGTGAAAAGGGAGTTATAAAAGGGATAAAAAGCAGTTCCATTGTAGTGGATATGACGACTTCCAGTCCTGAGCTTGCGGTGCGTATCGAATCCTTAATGAAGTCGAAAAATGTGCTTTCGATCGATGCACCTGTGAGTGGTGGAGATATCGGCGCTCGTAATGCATCCCTTGCTGTGATGTGTGGAGGTGCTAAAGAAGGATATGATCAAATTCTTCCGATACTTGGTGTTTTGGGAAGTGATGTGGAATGGTTTGGCTCTGCTGGAGCAGGACAAAGAACGAAGATGTCGAACCAAATTTTGATCGCTTCCACTATGATTGGCACAGTGGAAAGTCTGCTCTATGCAGAGCGTGCAAACTTGGATTTACAAAAAGTGATTACACTTCTTGGTAATGGGGCCGCAAGTAGTTGGTCCTTATCTCAGCTTGGGCCCCGGATGGTGAAAGAAGACTGGGAGCCTGGTTTTTTTATCAAGCACTTTATTAAAGATATAGGGATTGCCCTGGAAGATGCGTCTCGTATGGGATTGCAGTTGAAGGGCCTGGAATTAGCCGGTCAATTTTATAACGAGGCCAAGGCAATGAACTTTGAAGAAAAAGGAACCCAAGCTCTTTTTCAGGTCTTGCGGGCTTTAAATAAAAGCTAATATAGGAGAGAGAAAAGAAGGTTTCCAAATTTTTGTTTCATGATAGGATAATTTCATTATGGCCACATTAATCACAGGAGGAGCAGGTTTTCTAGGAAGTCATCTATGCGAGCGATTACTTGAACAGGATCACGAAGTCTTATGTATGGATAATTTCTTTACCGGAAGAAGAAGAAATGTTTCCCATTTGCTTGAAAACCCAAATTTTGAACTCATCCGACATGATGTGGTTGATCCGTTGAAGGCAGAAGTGGACCGAATTTATAATTTAGCCTGCCCAGCCTCTCCAGTACACTATCAATACAACCCGATCAAGACCGTGAAAACATCGGTGATGGGGGCGATCAATTGTCTGGGGTTAGCCAAAAGAGTAGGGGCTCGAATTTTACAGGCTTCTACTTCCGAGGTTTATGGGGATCCCGAAGTACACCCTCAACCAGAGAGTTACCGAGGGAATGTGAACCCAATCGGGTTGCGTGCTTGCTATGATGAAGGAAAACGGTGTGCCGAAACTTTATTTTTTGATTATCATCGTGAGAATAATGTCGATATAAGAGTGGTTAGAATTTTCAACACCTACGGTCCGCGAATGTTACCTGATGACGGTCGAGTGGTTTCTAATTTTATCGTACAAGCCCTTAAAGGTGAAGATATTACATTGTACGGTGATGGCTCTCAGACTCGATCTTTTTGCTTTGTGGATGATTTGATCGAAGCCATGATACGAACCATGGAACAGGATGACACCGTGGGGCCAGTGAACATTGGGAACCCGGTAGAATTTACAATCCGTGAGCTTGCCGATGCTGTACTTGGGAAAATTAAGTCTGCTTCCAAAATTGTTGAAATGCCTTTGCCGTCCGATGATCCCACTCAGCGTAAGCCAGACATATCCCTTGCCAAAAAAATCTTGAATTGGGAACCCAAAGTCGAGCTGAGTGAGGGCCTTGACCAAACTATTCCCTATTTTAAAGAGCGTATAGGTGCGTAACACTTAATTTTAAATTCATGAATCCCATTGCCCCCATAAAATCTATTTTTCAGTCCTTTAAGGGACGACACCACCGGAAGTACTTAAAGAAGTGTGCACCTATTGTTCGTAAGATTAATGAATTGGAAGAAGAATTTCAGAACCTAAGTGAAGAGCAATTAAAGGCGAAAACTCCGGAATTTATTGAACGATTTCAAAAGGGGGAAAGCTTGGAGTCCATGCTTCCTGAGGCTTTTGCGGTGGTCAAAAATGCGGCCCGGAGGATGTGTGGGCGTTCTATTTCTGTCTGTGACCATCCGATCGGTTGGGAAATGATTCACTACGATGTCCAATTAATTGGAGGGATGGCCCTGCATGAAAGACATATTGCGGAAATGGCAACCGGGGAAGGCAAAACCTTGGTTTCAACTTGCCCGCTTTACTTGAACGCTTTGAGTGGTAAAAACTGCCAACTCGTTACGGTGAATGATTATCTTGCCCGCCGAGATTCACACTGGATGGGTTCCCTTTTTGAATACCTTGGTTTAACGGTTGGTTGCATCCAAAACAATATGCCGTCCGCTGAAAGGCGAGAAATGTACCAAAAAAATATCACTTACGGAACCGCTTCGGAATTTGGCTTTGATTACCTGAGAGATAACGGAATGGCCACCTGTGTGGATGATCAGGTTCAGCGAGATCATTATTTTTGTATCATTGATGAAGCGGACTCCATTTTAGTTGATGAAGCCAGGACTCCTCTGATTATTTCGGGTCCGATGCGGGAAGATCATCCTCTGCCTTTTAAAGAGATGAAACCTGTGGTGATGAAGTTGTTTGATGCCCAGCTCAAGCATTGTAATAAGCTGGCTGAAGAAGCTAAGCGTGCATTTGCATCCGAAGAGTTGGACGATGATGGAGGCTGATGAAGCGACCGCTAAAATTTTCCAAGTAAAAAGAGGAATGCCAACCCATCGCCAGTTTTTACGGATGATGGAAGATGCTCAAATTCGGAAGCGTTTTGAAAAATTCGATTTGGAAATGAATTCCGATTATAACAAAGAGCGGGCTCACGAATTAAAAGAGGATTTGCATTTTGTTATTGATGAAAAAAATCAACAAGCGGACCTAACAGAAAAGGGCAGAACTCTGGTCAGCCCCAATGATCCTGAGGGCTTTGTGATCCCAGATCTTGCCACGATGTATGTTGAGATAGACCGTAAAACTGATCTGTCAGAAGATGATAAGAGGAGAGACCGTGAAGCGGCAGAAAAAGATTTCCAGGTAAGAAGTGAACGGATTCATACCGTTTCCCAATTACTTCGAGCTTATGGGTTGTACGAAAAAGACAAACAGTATGTTGTCCAGTCCGGAAAAGTGATGATCGTAGACGAGAATACCGGCCGATTAATGCCAGGGCGTCGATGGAGTAATGGTTTGCATCAAGCGGTGGAAGCAAAGGAAGGGGTGAATATTGAAAAAGAAACCAAAACCTATGCGACAATCACTATTCAAAATTACTTTCGGATGTATGAAAAACTCGCGGGTATGACGGGTACGGCTGAGACCGAAGCCGGGGAATTTCATGATATTTACCGTCTCGGAGTTATGGTTATTCCCACTCACCGGGCCTGTGTTCGAAAAGATTGGAATGACCTTATGTTTAAAGGTCGCAGGCAAAAGTTTAACAAGGTGATGGAGGACTTGACAGAAGCAAATAAAACAGGGCAACCCGTGCTGGTCGGAACTGCATCAGTTGAGTCATCGGAAGTATTCAGTCGTATGTTGAAGCGGGCCAATATTAGGCATACGGTGCTCAATGCTAAATTCCACGAAAGAGAAGCCGAAATTGTTGCCGAGGCCGGACAGAAGGGAGCGGTTACCATTGCTACCAATATGGCGGGTCGCGGTACAGATATTAAATTGGGAGATGGAGTCAAGGAACTGGGTGGTCTGCTCGTGTTAGGTACCGAAAGGCATGAGTCCAGAAGAATCGACCGTCAACTTCGTGGTCGTTGTGCCAGACAGGGAGATCCTGGTGTTTCCCGGTTTTATGTCTCGATGGAAGATGACTTAATGCGTTTATTCGCTAACCAAGGTGTGATGTCCAAAATGCTTGAAAAGTCATTTGACGACAATGAGGTTTTGGAGCACGGCAGCTTGGATTGGTCGATCCAAAATGCGCAGAAAAAAGTAGAGCAGCAAAATTATTCTATTCGTAAAAGGTTGTTACAGTATGATGATGTATTAAACCGGCAACGGGAGATTGTTTACTCCATTCGTAATGATACCCTTCTTGAGGACGATCCCAGTAAAATCCTCCTTGAACTCGTCGAAGAAGAACTGGAGTCCCGATTGGGGGCCATCCCAGAAACTGAGTTTAAGGCAAATCAACTGGAGAACATGCCAGAGTTGGAAGCCTTGGTCGCCACTTGGGTGAATGTGACTTTTCCTGTGTCCTTTAAAGCTGAAGAATTAATGGGCAAGGATGAAGAATCCGCCAAGGAATTAATCTTGGAAAAAATTACCAATGCATATCAAGCAAAGCGCAAACTGGAAGACCCTGAGCAGATTCAAAGTTTAGAGCGATATGTTGTGGTTAATGCGGCAGACTTACACTGGCAGGACCACTTAACTGAGATGGAGGAACTTCGTCGAAGTGTTGGTTTACGTGGGTACGGTCAAAAAGATCCATTAAGTGAATATAAAAATGAAGCTTTTCGGGCCTTTGAGGAAATGATGCAGGCAATGAGATCGGATATTTGTACCGGCATGTTTCGTTCATCCACCAACTTGGCGGCTTTTGAAAATATGCTGTCTTCTTTATCAGATGTCGCCAGAACTTCTGGACCTGATCAATCAGGTGCCCGAGGGTTTGATCGTTTTGCTGGTCCGCAGGGAGGAGCAAAGCAAGTGGAAGAAAGTGATGCCCCAGAAATTTCCAAAATTGCAATGCCCGTGGTCCGTGATGCGCCTAAAGTTGGACGAAATGATCCCTGTCCATGTGGAAGCGGAAAGAAGTTTAAAAGGTGTTGCGGTTCCGGGGTCGCAGCTTAATCGGAAATTATTTGAGACAAATGTTGCCAATCGGTTGGCGAGATTTGTTCAGCCCGTAGGGTACGGGGTAAGCCTGTCTGCTTTAGCCAATCTTCCAAGATTTCTTGAGACCGTGTGCTTTCCTGTTTAATAACTGCTCCCATTTGTTTTCTTCTTTTTGTGAAAACTTTCCGGATCAGATTGCGGGATTCCTTTTGATATAAAAAAGGCTCCGGAAGTCTTTTCATATGAATGAGTACGGAGTCAACTGCCGGTACCGGGTAAAAGCATTGCTTTGATACTGCGTGGCTCTTCTCTAATTTGTAAGCGCCATGAAGAAAGATACTTAGGGCATTATAGTTCTTGGTCGACGGTTTTGCCCACATTCTGTCTGCCGCCTCTTTTTGGAGCATCAGGGTCATACTTTGGGGTATTTTTTTACCGCCTAAAATAGATTCCAGCCAAGGCGATGAAATTGCATACGGCAAGTTGGCTACAATGCGAAAGGTGTCATCTTTTAATGTGAGCGAACCTGTTGGTTCTTTAACCGCGTCGCCTTCGGTAAGAACCAAGGAGTTATTTTTCAGTTCTTTACTAAATTTTTTTCTTAAATAAGCAGCGAGGTTAGGGTCGAGCTCCACTGCGTGTACTTGATAGCCCCGGCTTAATAATTCTTCGGTCAAGGTACCCAATCCCGGTCCAATTTCTACAATCGCGTCGGAAGGGGAAGGTGCGGCCATGGTCAGAGACTTTTTTACAATATTGCCATCAATCAAAAAATTCTGCCCAAGCTTTTTTTTGGGTTTATGCCCAATTGATTCAAGGACTTTGTGAGTATCAGATGGAGAAAGGGGCATAAAAATACAAAGGAAGTGGGACCATGCTAAGCTGGCCTCTAGCTATCTTTCATTTCATCAATGAAGGCTTCGGGGTCTTCAGCTTTCATTAGTGCTTCGCCACATAGAACCGCATCGGCCCCTGCATCTCTGACACGCCAGGCATCCTCCGGTTGGGTGATTCCACTTTCACTCACCTTGATTATGCCATCAGGAATTTGGGGGAAGAGTTGCTCGGTGGTGCCAAGATCAGTAACAAAACGAGTAAGGTCCCGGTTGTTGACCCCAAGGATTTTGGGCTCATGCCTGAGTGCTTTTTCTAGTTCATGGAGCTCATGCACTTCATAAAGACAATCCATCCCTGCGGCATCAGCATAGCCTCGTAACATTTTAAGCTCTTCGTCATTGAGGGCTCGGACGATGAGGAGGATGGCCCGGGCACCTGCCTCTAATGCTTCCAGAATCTGAATGGGGTGTACCATAAAATCCTTGCGTAGGGTAGGAACAAACCTTTGGTGTTCGCGAAGGAAATCATTGACCTCCCAGAGGTCCTCCAATCGTCCTCCAAAATATTTTTCATCAGTCAAAACTGATAGGGCGTCGGCACCGGCATTGTAATAGGTTCTGGATTGTTCAAGGGCGGATGCCCCTTCTGCGATCATGCCGGCAGATGGAGACTTTCTTTTTATTTCCGCAATGATGGATAACTCATCGGGCTTGGCGAGGGCATCATGAAAAGAAACTCCAAAGTCAAGACGTTCCGCAAGTTTGTGAAGTTCTTGTTCGCTCACGGGGCGTTCACGCAAAGATACTTCTTGGCGTTTCCAGTTCATAATTTCCGCTAATTTATCCATGGATTTATTTACTAACTCTAAGATGTTGGAGAATGGGTTGCCTACTAATCTACCTTCCTTCACAATGCGCGAGAGTGAGCGAAATACAACGACTAAGAGAAATTGTGGCAAAACTACGTGCGCCTGATGGCTGCCCTTGGGATCAAGAACAGACCCATCAATCGTTAGCTAAATGCCTGATAGAAGAGGCATCGGAGACACTGGAAGCCATCGACCTCGAAGATTATCCGTTGATGGAGGAAGAGCTTGGGGACCTGCTTCTCCAAGTTGTTTTTCATGCCTTGCTGGCGGAGGAAAAAGAAAAATTTGATCTTGAGGATGTTGCTCGTGGTATAAATGAAAAATTAATCCGCAGGCACCCTCATGTTTTCGGCGATGAGGATGATCATATGAAGACAGCGGATGAAGTTCTTCAGCGATGGGAAAGAATTAAGGCGGAAGAAAAAAAAGCGCGCGGTATTAAGATCAATGAGTCCGAGGTCTTTAAAAATCTCCCTCCTCAATTGCCCGCATTGATGTATGCCCTTGATATCTACAAAAGGGCCTCCAAGGCGAAATTGGCTGATCATGGTGAATGGGATGAGGTAACCGTTTGTGACCATGCTGAGCAATTAAGTGAGGAAAAAGCAGGACGTATGTTTTTTGAGTGGGTAGGGGCCTGCAGAAAAGCTGGCATTGATCCTGAATCAGCCTTGCGTAGGTTTTCCTCTCAACAAGCCAAGAAGCTTGAAAATATAAATCTTGATGACCGAAAAAGTTGAGCACATTTCCTGGAATTTTGGAGATGAGGTCTTTGATTTTGAATGTTTAATCAAGCGTTCGACTCGATCCAAAAGAATAAACCTTAAGGTTTCGGAGCCGCAAAAAGTAATTCTGACCATTCCCCGCTGGTCGTCGGTTGCCGGTGGGAAAAAATTTCTCGCCCAGCAAAAAGATTGGGTTCGGGAGAAATCCCTCCAATTACCGAAGCCGAAACCATTATCAGAATACTTTCGCGAGGGTCAGTCTATTTGGCTTGATGAAGCCGCAAGAAAAGTAAAATGGTCAGTTGAAGAGGATCGAAAGCGAACCACGAAAAAAATTGAGCCCGAGTATATTTCCTTTTCTTTTCCCCCTGTTATTGATCTGGAAGCTGAAGTGTTAAAGGAGTGTATTCGTTTGGCTCAAATATATCTTCCACTGCGATTATCTTTGTGTGAGCAGCAGGTGAAAAAAAGACCCCTCAAGTGTAGAGTAGGAAATCAAAGATCCAGATGGGGTTCCTGCTCGGTAAAGGGGACGGTCTCTCTCAATTGGCGTATCCTTTTACTACCCTTCCACTTGGGGGAGTATATCATTTATCATGAACTCGCTCACCTTGAACACATGAACCATTCGAGTCGTTTTTGGGACTACCTTGATGTACTTGTTCCAGGTGCAAAAGAAGTGGATAAAGAGCTTATGATAAGAGGAAAGAGGATTATCTCACTTGGGCAGGCAAGTTCATGGCCAACCTAGGTTTTTACTGCGGTACTGGGGCCAATTCCCACGAGGTCTTGCCGCCCAAAGAGCGCAGGTATGGCAGGGCTTCTTTATCATCTTCTGCCACATCCACCGGAGTGATCCCGTCCTGACCATAGCGGGGGTTTACATCCAATCCGTAAGACAAAGCTAACTTCACCATATCCTTACTTCCAGAGAAAGCGGCCCCGTGCATTAAGGTATACCCATCTTTTGCAGTAATTTTGGGGTCCGCCTTTTGGGACAGTAAAAATTGAACCATTTCCATTTTACGGGAAACAACCGCTATCATTAATGGCGTTGCACCAAAGGAATCGGTTTCATTTACATTCCGTCCATTCTTTAACATTTCTTTCATCAGTTCTAGTTTTCCTAATCCAGCGGCTACATGCATGGGGTGATTTCTAGCCACTTTCATTTGCGTAAGTAAATGGACGATTTCTTCATGCCCGCCCGCAGCCGCGAGATCGAGCATATTGGAACCATGATCATCTCTGGCATGTGGATCGGCCGAGAGCGCAAAAAGGATTTCAAGCATCTCTTTTTCGCCTCGTAAGGCAGCGGTCATGCCTGGGGTTTCCCCCTCATTGGTTCGGGCATCAACTTCTGCACCATCTTCCAGAAGTAATTCAAACACCTCGATATTTCTTCCCCAGGCTGCGGAATGCAATGGGGTGGAATAATGTCTGCCTTTTACATTCGGGTTTCCTCCATTACGTAAGAGGTAATCGACGAAACGAGCATTCCCTTTGAACGCACAATAATGGAGAGGTGTGTGTCCAAATCGGTCATTCGCATTAATTAATGCGCCTTGTTCGATCGATAGAGCTAACGCATTGATGTCATTTTGAGTAATGGCTCTGTACAAAGCATCATTACGATTCTCAATGATCTCTTGTCCCCAAAGATCTAAGATGACTTGAAGCCCTTGAGCAGTAGGCTGGTGAAGGTCAACCTGACACTCGATTTCATTTGGTTTTTTCTGAAGATTCAGGCTGGTGAAATGGTCAAAGACGCGAAGCGTTTTATTTTCTCCAAAATATAAGTCATCCTCTTCTCTTACACTCTGCGTGAAGGCGGAGATGTTAAAATCCAAAGAAAAAGGGGAGGGCTTGAGTCGTGTCTTGCGTTCATCTGTTAATGGATAGATTGGTTTATTCGCTTTGATTTCCTTTTGGTAATCTTCGGTACAAAGCCAGAGCATATCGGTAGATTCAATGATCTTTAAGCGGTTGGCTTTTATGATGGAAACCAAGGCGGTGGAGGAACGAATACCCGCAAGTAATTGCTTGGCAGAAAATGAATCATTAATTTGGCACCCGATAAGAAAAGAGGTTTTGAACCTTTCCCGTAAAGAACCATGGATGGACTGAGCAGGTTTGGTCTTAAATTTGAGGTCACCTCCGGCTAAAACAAATTTCCCGCTAAAAGCTTCAAGTAATTCAGAAAAAGGGGCGTCAAAGCCGGGGATGGGCTTGTTGGCCCCGAAATTTCCACCACTTAGAAATTGTAAAGAAGAGTTTAGGGTGGTTGATACCGAGTTTTTAAAAATCTGCCTGGGGAAATCAATTTTGGCAACGACCGGAGCATCCCCTGGAACTTTTTCTAAAATATCCAAGGGTTGCCTGCTGCTATTGGAATCAATGACCGGCTTTTCCTCAACGATTGCGTCTGAGTAATCCAATAATGAGGCATGCAGTTTCCCTTGCCGGGAATTCATGTGTATCCCCATGGGACGGTGGGCAAGGAAATCAAAGGCAGGAAGGAGGCTTTTGAAGGAATCTTGTATAAAGAAATCCTCCACAAGTTTTGATATACCCACTCCTTCCCAAAAGACCGAAGCATCTGCTGTGTGGGTAAAATGTTTTTCCAAGGAGAGTGTGAGCGGAATTTTTTTTCGCTTGCTGAATACATCTTGAACTACCTGATCGATTTGCAATTCAAAATTTTGAGTTGGGGGATTTCTGGGATTTGGTAATAAGCCAAGGGCATAGACCGATTTCCCATTTCTCCCCACTTCAAAAGGAAGCATATCGCTGCCAAGTCTGAGATTTTTTCCACCTTTTTCTTTCAGTTTGAATTTTTCGGCAAAACGAGAAAGCAGTGAATCTACCTTTTGATTATTTTGTACAGATGCCAGTATTCCCCAGACCGGTGTAGGGAAGGGGTGACCCTGTAATCGCACAAAGAACTGAAGGGGGGATTTTAAATTTAAACCGCTTTCTTTTGGGTTATCTAATAATTCCTGAATTTCAGGGTTTTGGGCTCGCCATTGATCCAAAATCGGTTTCCAGGTTTCACTTGTAAGAATATGAGATTTGTGGAGTATTTTTTGGGTGTTTACTGAGATCACAAGAAAAGAGTCTGATGGTATCAGACTGGTGCTTTGCGAAAGTTGGGCGCGTTTACCTTGGCATATACCCAAGAAACCGTTTAGTAATAGAAAAGCACAAACAATGGCGTAGATCGAATTTGTCATATTATTTTATACAAGTTAACTTGCAGCACCCATGAATCAAATTATCTTTCCAACAATAAATCCTTACACTAAGCGAGACTAAAGCATTATGTTCACTGGCATTGTTGAAGATGTTGGGCAGGTTATATCGCTCAAAGAGAAAGAAAATGCGTGGGAATTACGCATTACTAATCCATTTCAGGATGGTAGCGGGATTGAACCGGGGGCGAGTATATCTGTAAACGGTTGCTGCCTCACTCTCTGTGAAGAAGCTACAGATATTGCAAGGTTTGAACTTCTCGAAGAAACTCTCCGAAAGACCAACCTGGGTGAGTTGACGGAAGGAAAAATCGTTAACCTCGAGCGTGCTTTACCTGCAGATGGTCGACTGGGTGGGCATTTTGTTTCGGGTCATGTGGATACTTGTGGTGTAATCAAAGTTTTTGAAGAACAGGGAAAAAATCTCTACCTTCAAGTCGGTATACCTCCTGATTCCTCTCGCTACTTGGTCGATAAAGGTTCCATTGCCGTAAATGGATGCTCCTTGACTGTTTGCGATGTTTTAGAGGATTCTTTTGCGGTATGGCTTATTCCCCATACTCTTACCAAGACCAATCTGGCGAAGCTTATTACCGGGGATTCTCTCAACCTTGAGTTTGATATGCTCGCTAAATATGTCGAGAAACTAGCAGGTTCAGCGGTAAACAAGTTTCAGCAATGACTCCAGAGGATGCCACCACCGCGCTCTTAGAAGAGCTAAAAAGACAACGGGTCGAAGGGATTCGTGAAATTTTCCTTGAAGATGATAGCCTGGCCGCTTTATCCGATCGATTCGGGCCTATTTCCACTTCGGTGGAAAAAAAGATTAAGGCAGCGATCCCTTCTCCCGCAACCACACCTTTAGAAAAGAGAGAGGCAACTTCTTTACCTGAGCCAGTTCATGTCCACTCAACTTCTCCCGTGCAATCCAAGGAAAAAGAAATTCTCGCCTTTGAAACTCATGAGTCAAAGCTGAAATTTCCGCCCCCTCCCGAATTAACTCTTCCAGCGGGCGACAAAGAAGAGCAATGGAAGTGGTTGAAGGAAAAAGTAACAGCCTGTGAGATATGTAATCGAGAGCTCAGCCCTGCTGGTAAAATTGTTTTTGGAAGTGGAGATCTCGACGCTAATTTATTTTTTTGCGGTGAAGCCCCCGGAGTAGATGAAGAGAACGAGGGTGAAGCGTTTGTAGGACCTGCTGGTGATTTATTAAATCGGATCATTGGGGCAATGGGTCTATCCAGAGAATCGGTGTATCTTGCCAATATTATGAATTGGCGTCCTCTTCATACCCAAGCCTTTGGCAACCGGCCCCCCACTGTAGAAGAGTTGTCTTTTTGTTCACCTTATCTAAAGGCACAAGTGGAGATTGTGAGACCGCAGGTCTTAATTTGTTTAGGGAAGGTGGCGACCGATAGCTTACTCGGGCATGATCCCAAGAGAAGGCTATCTGATTGTCGTGGCCAATGGAGTGAAGCTTTGGGTATTCCTACGATGGTTACATATCATCCATCCTACTTATTACATAACCCCAGTAAAACCAGTAAGCGTAAGGTCTGGGATGATCTCTTGTTAGTGATGGAAAAGCTTGGTATGCCTATCTCAGAAAAGCAGCGCGGTTTCTTTAGTTCTTGAGCATAGATTTGGTGGAGAAAATACTCATGGTTTTAAATGGCTCCCCTCCATCTGAAGAGCTGCTTCGCTGGCGTACGGAGGAGGCAGATCATGTACTTGCTGTGGATGGTGGGTGGCATGCCTTACGCCATGCGAATCTTCTTCCGGATGCGGTGATTGGGGATTTTGACTCTTTTGATGAAGCTGAGAGGGTAAGAAAAGAATTTCCATCCATTGCATTGCATCATTTTGAAAACCAGGACCGCACCGATTTCCAAAAAGCGTGTGATTGGGTTGCGGATTTTACCCAGACCAAATGCCTTACTGTTTTGGGCGGTTTGGGAAATCGGAGTGATCACTTTTTATCCAATCTTTTCGCGGCGATGCAGGTGAATGTATCCTGGGTTCTTTCCTTTGACGACGAACGCGAATGGATTCGGCGTATTACTCCTTCCACACCTTTGGTGTTAAACGGACGAAAAGGTGCAACCATAAGCCTGCTTCCTTTGGTTGACTGCTTTGGTGTTCAATCTTCAGGTCTTAGCTGGGAGATAACCAACGCTAACCTCTCACCTGCAACCTCCTTTAGTCAAAGTAATCAATGCGAGACTGATGAGGTAAGAATTGAGTGCGCCAAGGGTACCCTGTTCGCGGTGGTACCCAAAGGCTTGTGAATACAAATTAAAAATTCACAAAAAAAACCACTCCGAAGAGTGGTTTTTTTGTAGATGTAATAAAACTTTATTTATATTGAGGCAGGTGCCCACGATCCATGGCTTCTTTAAAATATTTTTCAGGATCCCGTTTCCAGCGACGCTGAGCGCTTGACGACCAAAAGTAAATTGTTTTGCCTTGGTATTCAACCGACTTGGATTCAGGATTAACAATGCGTTCTGGATAAATTGGGCAGAAGCGTTGGTCTAATAATGTTACTTTATCAACTCCAAGTTCTTTCTTTTCTGCATCTGAGAAAAGTTTGGCAAGTTCCGGTACAGCTTTGAGGTAGTATGCTGTTGCTTTATCAAAGGCTTTTACGCAACTTCCACAGCAGAAGTATACCTTTTTGCCGAGAATTTCAGAAAATTCTTCAGGGTCAACTTCGTCACCCAACATAATGGCGCATTCTTCATTCGCTGAGAATGCAAAGTTAAAGGTGAGAGAGAAAAATAGGATGCTTAGAATATATTTCATACTCTTTTAATGTCCTTAAACCATGATTTTATCAAGCCTTTCAGCAAAAAAAATGAAACTTATTTGGATGATGCCTGTGATCAAAGGTTGACGGATACCTCTCTAATGTCATCCCTTGTGAGTAGATCAGATTGCTATGAATGATAAGCAAGCAAAGCTTTGCCAAGAAAAATTAGCCGAAGCTCTTCAGGAAATTGAAAAGTCTTTGAGCAAAAGTGAAGCTGCAGCTGAAGCCGTTTCACCCGATAAAAGCTTGGGCCGACTTTCAAGGGTGGAAGCGATGCAGGATCAACAACTTATTCTTGAAGTTCGGAGGCGGCATAAGAAAAGAAAACTTGAGATCATCAATGCAATGTCTCGGCTCGAACAGGATAAGTTTGGAAAATGTTCCTTTTGTGGGGCAGATATATCCGAAGAGCGTCTCGACGTTTTCCCTGAAGTTGAAACCTGTATTCGCTGTGCGTAAAGCTGAGGAGGCTGTATACTTTTTGATAAATCCTAAATCTGCGAATCGAAGCAGTTGGATTACTTGGATGTAAGCAAATAATTTAAGAAAGGCTGTTCATATCAATCACAAACCGATATTTGACATCACTTTTAACTAACCTTTCATAGGCATCGTTGATTTCTTCCATTCTTATAACCTCCACTTCTGAAACGATAGAATGGTCCGCACAGAAATTGAGCATTTCTTGGGTTTCCTGGATGCCACCAATCAAAGAACCAGCCAGGCTTTTGCGTCCGAAGATTAACTGGGCTGCATTGACATGGTTTAAAGGTTCCACTGCGCCCACAACGCACATAGTCCCATCAATTTTGAGGAGGTCTAAATAAGAATCAATATTGTGGTTTACTGGAATGGTGTTGAGTAAAAAGTCAAATTCACCAAGTTGCTTGCTCATTGCACCAGTATCGCTGGCAATCAGCACATCGTCAGCCCCGAGCAACTTGGCATCTTCCGCTTTGGATTCGGAGTTGGTGATCATTACAGTTTGAGCACCCATGGCGTGGGAAAATTTCACCCCCATATGCCCCAATCCTCCCAAACCAATAATTCCCACTTTCATACCTTTTCCTATCTGCCAGTTCCTCAGTGGAGAGTAGGTGGTAATTCCAGCACACAGTAAGGGAGCCGTACCAGTAATCTCAAGAGATTCAGGCACATGTAAGATAAAATCTTCATGGGCAACAATACATTTCGAGTAGCCCCCAAAAGTAACACCACCTGCATCCTCGGAAGGACTGTTGTAGGTCGCGGTCATCCCCCTCAGGCAGTATTGTTCGTTGCCGTCTTGGCATGATTGGCATGTTCCGCAGGAATCAACCATGCAACCAATGGCGGCTAAATCGCCTTGCTTATATTTTTCAACTTTTTCGCCTGTAGCCGACACTCGTCCCACAATTTCATGCCCTGGTACAATCGGATACTCACTCATACCCCAATCATTATTTACAAAGTGCAGGTCGGTGTGACAAACCCCACAATATTCGATGTCTATTTGGACATCATTAGGGCCGGGTTCCCGACGATCAATGGAGAAAGGGTTAACTTTTCCTTTGGCTTTTAAGGCGGCGTAGGCGGGTGTACTACTCATGGTGATTGAATTAAGTTTTAATCGATTGCTTACAAAATAAAGTAAAATAGAAAAAAGCTATTTGTTTTCTATCCCGGCTTTCCCAGTAATCAATTCAGTTGAGACAAGAAAGTCAGATTCTTGGGCAATGCAGTAGATAATATCTTTTTCTTGCAGGCATACATCACTTAAACGATGTGAGATGAGCTCATTTTTCCGGCTAACCGCTACGATTAATATACCTGTATCGTCAGCCAAGTTTAATTCCTTTGGGGTTTTTCCCAATACGGGGCTGTTATTTGTTAATTCCAGGGTTTCAACTTTTAGTTTTTTGAGTTGAGTATGTTGATCAAGGGGTAGAGGTGTACTTGAAAACTCCCGTTCAGAGTCCATGGTTCTTTCTCGTGCCCGATTGATTTCCCGAGCAATTAAATTACGAGGAATTTCTAACTTTCGCAGTACCCGGGAAAGAACTTCCAAACCACCTTCCACTTCACAAGCCACGACTTCATGGCGACCATGATGACTCAGTTTATCTGACCCTCTCATAAATTGAGTTCTTACAAAAACGGGAGCAGTCACTGCCATCCTTTCAACCGTTGACAACACCCGTTCCGTAGCCCGGTGGTCATTGATCATAATAACAATGGCCCGACAACTTTCCACATGGGCATGTCCAAGAGCTTCTTCACTGGTTGCATCCGCGTAGTACACCGGATCCCCGACCTCTTTGCCTTTTCTTACATTGTCAGAGTTCATTTCAAGGGCAACCACTTCAATTTTTAATTCATTGAGACTGGAGGTCAAAAACTGACCAGCTAGTCCATACCCAATAATCACAACATGGTCGCTATGACCAAAAGTAGACTCTTCAAGTTCTTCGGCACTGCGAGCCCTGAGCAGTTTGGCCAGAGGGTCAAGTGCCCGTTCACCAGCGGTGAAGTGAGGAGCTTTGTAGACCAGAAGGGGGGTAAGAAACATACTGATGATTCCTGCATTTAATAAAGGCTGAATCTCCGTGCTTGATACCACTCCTTCCTGAGTGGCTAATTGGAGTAGAACAAATCCAAACTCGCCAAATTGAGCCAAGCCGACACCCGCCAACCAGGCGGCACGCGGAGGAAAGCGCATAAAAGATGCAGCTAGGATTGCAAGAATACCTTTCCCTCCAAGAAAGGCCAAAAGTAGCCACCCTACTTGGTCAGGTTTTTCCATCATCACTTCAAAGTCAAAAAACATGCCCAATGAAACGAAGAAAAAACTTACAAACACATCCCGTAGCGGCAGGATATCACCCATGGCACGGTGGCGGAAATCGGTATCAGCGACAATCATGCCCGCCAGAAAAGCTCCGAGGGCTAAAGACAACCCAGTCAGAGATGTTAGGTACGCGGTGCCAATACACAGGCACAGTACGGTAAGGATAAAGACTTCATTGCTACGGCTGGCATCCACTGCCTTAAATAACCAAGGAACCAGTTTTCTGGAGCAGGCAAATAGGGCAACCACCATGACCGTGGCTTTGACCATTGCCATACCAAGAGACTTCCATGTTTCCGGATTGTCCAAGCCTTGGCTTAGAAGGGGGATAATTAAGACCATGGGCACAATGCACAGATCCTGAAAGATCAAAGTGCCGACAATAAACCTACCATGGGGTGCATCCAATTCATTTCGTTCGCTTAATGTGCGAAGGACGAGGGCGGTGCTGGAAAGAGCAAAAACAAAACCGTAAGTGATTGATTCTGGCAGCGAACATCCAAGAAAAAGGGCAATGGCTGAGGTTACGGCAGCGGTAACACTAACTTGGAGTAAACCACCTAATGCCACTTGGCGGAAAATATGCCGTAACCGGGATAGAGAAAATTCCAGTCCGATGGTGAAGAGAAGAAAGACAACTCCGACTTCGGCAATTACTTCAATTGCTTTAGGGTCATGGGCGAGTGAAAATCCTTTGGGTCCAACTAAAGCCCCTGAAAGCACCAAACCAGCAATGACAGGTAATTTTAGTCTACCAAGAACCAAGGTAACCAATACACTGATAGTGGCAATTAAGGTGATTTCCTCAAGTAGGTGCATATTCAACGCCTACAGGGCACCTCCAAAAGGACAAACTTAAAAATCAACCTGAGCCTGAAAAGTAGCTGAGGGATGAAATAGAGGAACAATTGATGGAGTAATAATGCTGGAAATAGCTAGAGAAGAACTCGAAGATTTGATGTTTTCTCAGGCTTTTCTCATGACCACTATGTTACCTTTTGGGCATCTGCAGTAAGAAGTTGATAAAATATTTTAGCCAATTTTATCAGCCTAGGTGGTGAGTATACCGAGAAGGGAAGGCAAGGCGATAGTTGCGCATATCTATGAGCTTGGAAAGCGGTCGGTTCGACAGGGTACTCTGGAATTAGGTGAAGTGGCTAAAATCTTCTTAGCTGAGCTTGGCTTTTTGTAGGTCCACTAATTCGTTGATGCCTTTTTCCGCGAGTCCAAGTAATTCATCAAGCTGCGTACGGGTGTAAGTGGCTTCTTCTCCGGATGATTGCACTTCCACAAATTGCCCTGATCCCGTCATCACCACATTGGCATCTACGGTGGCATCTCTGTCTTCAGGGTAATCCAAGTCGAGAATGCAGCGGTCGTTATACACACCTACACTGATAGCTGCTAAGTGATCCACAATCGGGTCCTTTTCAAGCTTTCCGCTCTCCAGCAGTCCGTTGATTGCAATCCGGGTAGCGAGCCATGCACCCGTAATAGATGCTGTTCGGGTGCCCCCATCTGCTCGGAGTACATCACAGTCAATCCACAGGGTTTTATTGGGCATATTTTTCAGGTTAAGCACCGCCCGGAGGGAACGGCCAATTAACCGTTGGATTTCAATATTCCTTCCATCCTGCTTGCCCTTGCTGATGGGACGGTCTTTGCGGTAAAGTGTAGAGTAGGGGAGCATGCTGTACTCGGCGGTGAGCCAACCCCCTTCCACTTTTTGTTGTCTCATCCAACCGGGAACACGGTCTTCAATCATGGCGGCACAGATAACCTGTGTATGACCAAAAGAGCAAAGCACGGAGCCATTTGCATGGGGTGCGATATTAGTTTGAAAACTGACCTCTCGCATTTGGTCAACATCACGATTGGAGGGGCGGGTGAAAGCTTGCTCAAGTTGCTCGGCAAGAGAAGAGGGCTGGGGCTGGTCAGGTTTCATAAGTTTTTAATGGTTCGGGATCTATAATAGTGGCACCACTTTCGGATAAAGATTCGGAAAACCAGGAGCGGGCATCCGGATCACCATGGTGTAAGAATATTGTTTTAGGCGATAATTTATTGGCGTAGGCCAGCAATTCCTCCCGGTCTGCATGACCGCTGAGATCGAACCTACGAACTTCGGCGTGGTTGGGTTCGATGCAATCAACGACTTCGAAATGAAAATCGTCTCCTTGCGGAGTCTCTAACAATTTACCTCCAGGGGTATCTGGGTCGCAGTACCCGACAAAAAAAATAGAGTTTCGATCGTCTCGTAAAAGACCGGAGGCGAGGATATAAGATGGCGTGTGTTCGACAAGCATACCACTGCTTACTAAAAAGATGCCTTGCATGGGTGGTTCCCGACCAGGCTCAAGATTTCTTGGAAGTGGGCGTGCGCCCATTGATCTTAGCACCCGGCGGTTAAAGCGTAAGCGGTTGGTATTTTTAGAAATCTCATGAAAGTGATTAACCAAATCCATGCCTAACCCCGAACAGAAAACAGGAACTTTTGGAAATGTATTTTTGCGAAAAGCTTCATCTAAAATGAATAGGAGCTCCTGCATCCGCCCAAGAGCAAAAACTGGAATCAAAACAGATCCTCCACGATCTAAAGTTTTATGGATTCCTTCCAAAAGAGAAACAATTTCAGACTCTCGGAAACGAGCAGGATCTCGAGGAGTCCCACCTCGGGTTGTCTCAGTGATTAAAACATCAAACTTTTCTTTTGGCACTTCTGCCCCGTCTAAAGTCCTTTGATCAGTAAAGAGCACATCCCCGGTGAAGAAGACTTTTTCCTGCTTTGTTTCCAGGGCAACGGATACAGCCCCGGCCACATGCCCGGCATGATGTAAGGTGACTTTGAGCACATGCCCATCTTTTTGCACTTCCAAGGGAGTTTGGATGGCCAGGGGCTTCATCCTGTCATAGAGAGATGCGAGGTCTCCGCGGCCATAAAGGGGAAGCTCAGGCAGGTTAAGGTCATTGCGTTGGCGCCTCATGACCGCAATGGAGTTGGATAGCATCCGGCGTGCAAGGATTGAGCTGGCGTAACTTAAAAGGACTGGGGCATCCGGGTGCTCCCGGGAAAGCAGGGGGAGGCTTCCCAAGTGGTCAAGGTGGCAGTGGGTGAGAACAATAAAGTCCAAGGAATTCCTCTCCAAAAAGTCATGACTTGGTGTTGAATCAAGCCCGGCAAACTTGGGATGCAGCCCGGAGTCGATTGCAATCCGAAAAGGTCCAATTTCCAATAAACTACAATTAGCCCCGATACCTCCATGCCGGTTTAAGTCGGTGAATTTCATGATAAGGGGTTTTTCCCGGTGCTATCAGAATTGGGAGGAATTTTCAGGCGAAAAGAATCCAGCCTCACATGTACTTTTTCACCGTATTTATCAACCCCATGAAAAGAACCCGAAGCTTGTGCGGACAAGTGAGTGACATGGTAGCTGTTGTAAGAAAAACTTTCCCCGGGGGCAATAACCGGGGTTTCTCCGACTATTTTTTCTCCTTCAACCACCGTGGTGGTTCCATCATCATTGGAAAGCACCCACTTTCTACCTTGGAGGGTAACGGTTCGGTCGGAGAGGTTACGGATGGAGATGAAATAAATGAATGCATGAAGATTGAGCCCTTTGACTTTTGATTTCTCACGATGATGGACTAATTTCTCTAAGGTCGCTTTCAACCCCTCTAATTCTGTGCTATTTTCACTCACGCCTTATTTTCCACAAGATCATATCATCTCTTGGCAAAAGACCAATTCTTAATTGAAGTATTGTAGAAATTGAAGATTTCGCTTGCTCAGAAGCTAGATGGAAGCACAAGAGAAAGAATGCAAAAATATGCTCTTCTTTCCGTAAGTGATAAATCTGGATTAGTTCCATTCGCCCGGTCTTTGGTAGACCAGCATGGATTTACCCTTCTATCTACTGGGGGGACTGCTCAATTACTTCGGGAAGAAGGAATTCCTGTTTCAGATGTAAGTGAGAGAACAGGATTCCCCGAAATGATGGATGGACGGGTGAAGACCTTGCATCCCAAAATTCATGGAGGCTTGCTGTGTCTGCGCGATAATCCTGATCATGTAAGTGCAGCCCAATCTCATGGGATTGAAATGATTGATTTGGTGGTGGTGAATCTTTATCCTTTTGAGGATACCATTGCCCGGTCCGGAGTAACTTTGGAAGAAGCGATTGAACAAATTGATATTGGAGGCCCTTCCATGCTCCGAAGTGCCGCTAAAAATTATCGGGATGTCACCGTGATTTGCGACCCCAATGATTACGACCGAGCCTTGACAGCCCTAAGCCAGGATGAAGATCATTTGAGGCAGGTCCGGTTTGAATTTGCTCAAAAAGTTTTTGCGAGAACAGCTGACTATGATCAGGCCATTGCTGCATTCCTAAGCGAAAAACAGCAAATTGAACCTGACCTTGATAGTATTTCAGGCTTCCCCAAAGTCTTGGAAGTAGTTGCCCATAAGGCAATGCCTTTGCGTTATGGCGAAAACCCTCACCAGCAAGCTGCTCTTTATGGTGGGTTTCTCGACCACTTTGAGCAGCTTCAGGGAAAAGAATTGAGCTACAATAATATTCTGGATATCTCCTCCTCCGCTTTTTTAATCGGCGAGTTTGAAAAGCCAACCGTTGCCATTCTCAAGCATACCAATCCCTGTGGGGTTGCCAGTGCTGATAACTTGGTGGATGCGTGGGAGCATGCTTTTGCAACCGATCGACAGGCCCCATTTGGAGGTATTATCGTTGTTAATAATACAATGGATCTGGATCTTGCCGAAAAAATAGCTGAAATTTTTTGCGAAGTGATTATAGCACCCGGATTTACAGATCAAGCCCTCGAACTTTTTAAGCGAAAGAAAAATCTTCGCCTACTGATATCAAAAGCGGGATTTGGAGCCGAGACCTTACAGGAAATTAAGACGGTTCCAGGGGGCTATTTAGCCCAAGACCGGGATCAGAAAAAAATTAATCCCAAGGCTTTTGAAGTGGTTACAGAGAGGCAGCCAACGGATATGGAGTGGAGGTCAATGATCTTTGGTTGGCGGGTGGTACGCCATGTAAAAAGTAATGCCATTGTCTATGCCGGAGATGAAAGAACTCTTGGAGTTGGTGCCGGGCAGATGTCGCGTGTGGACAGTTCGCAAATTGCAGTGTGGAAGGCGGGTGAGGCAAAACTAAACCTTAAGGGTGCGGCTGTTTGCTCCGATGCCTTTTTCCCTTTTTCTGATGGTCTTCTTGCTGCTGCAGATGCAGGGGCAACGGCTGCGATCCAACCGGGTGGTAGCGTTCGTGATGAGGATGTGATTGCCGCTGCCAATGAAAGAGGTATGACCATGGTATTTACTCACACCCGGCATTTTAAGCACTAAGGTCTTGAAAAGTCAGTGAGTTCCAATTGAAAGTTATGAATCAATAGATGACCAAAGTTTTTTATTCTTCATTACTTATCCTTGTTTGCTTTCTCTTTATGAGTTGTGGAACTGCGATGCTTTCTGATGAGCATCTTGCCAAACGATCAAAAAGCCAGTTTCAGGCGATGAAGAATAAGGAAAAAATTTCAACCAATTCTTCGCATCAGGCAATGATTGACAGAATAGGGAAAAGAATAACCGGTGTCGCCCAGGTCGATTTGCCTGGAACGGAGTGGGAATTTGTGGTTTTTCAAAAAAGTGAACCCAATGCTTTTGCGATGCCAGGGGGTAAGGTTGGGGTAAATAGCGGATTGATTGAACTGGCGGGGGGCAATGAAGACGAAGTGGCTGCTGTCATTGGCCACGAAATCGCCCATGTTGCATTCAGGCATAGTAATAAAAGAATGACCCAAGCCATGGGGATTGCCTTGGGTGGCGTAATTTTGAATACGGCGATGCGCAACAAAAGCTCGACGGACCGCTTGTTGGCAGGGGGGGTATACGGTGCGGGAACAACCGTTGGTATGGCTCTCCCTTTTAGCCGATCCCAAGAGCGTGAAGCCGATCATCGCGGTCTTTTTTACTCGGCTATGGCCGGGTATGATCCACGGGCAGCTGTAAGTTTTTGGAAGAAAATGCGGGGAAGGAAAAAGCGGAAAATGCCCCAGTTTTTGTCTACCCACCCAAACCCAGGAAACCGAATAGAATTTCTCGAGTCTAATATGGATCATGCCTATGGTCTGTATGTAGAAGCAAAAAACGCTCGGGGAGAAACCCCAAATCCATGAACTCAATTTTAGAAAACCCCCAGCAGGCTTTATCCCAATATGTTTCTTTTCCCAGTGTCTCTGCAGATTCCAGTTACGCGGAGGGAATCGTCGGTGCTCGTGACTTTGCCTGCGCTCGACTGCGTGAACTAGGCTTTGATGTCAACTTGGTGGACACCCCGATAAATCCCATTATTTTAGCTACACGGGGTGACCCATCCTGGCCAAAGCTGGTTATTTACGGTCACTACGATGTGCAACCTCCAGATCCTTTGGATTTATGGACTAGCAAGCCATTTGAAGCGGAGGAAAGAAATGGGAGGCTTTACGGCCGGGGTGCTGCGGATAACAAAGGACCACAGATTGTGCACATGGCGGCTTTACATCGAGCTTTAAAGAAAAACCCAAACCTGCGCCTTCACATTACTTATTTAATTGAAGGTGAGGAAGAAATTGGGAGCCCGAGTTTTCGAGGGTTTTTGGAAGGTCATAAGGAAAGCTTGGCAGGAGATTTGTTGTTGGTTTCGGATACGGGCAGTCCAGGCCCTGAGCAATTGGCTGTGACCACTGGTTTACGAGGCTTAACTGCCCTTGAGGTTCGGGTTTTTGGCCCCAAGCAGGACTTGCACTCCGGAGTTCATGGTGGTGCCTTGCTGAACCCATTACAGGCACTGATGAGGATTTGCTCTCGCATGCATGACGAGCAGGGAACGGTACAGGTTCCGGGGTTTTATGATGCAGTCCTGCAACCGGAGGATTGGGAACGTCAAGAATTAGCTAAACTGCCAATTTCGGAAAATGACTATGCGGAGTTTTTGGGAATAAAAGATTTTTTTGCTCCTCCCGGTTACAGTCCACTTGAAGCCATCCGGTTTTGTCCAACGCTTGAATTTAATGGCATTGGCGGGGGGTATCAGGGAGAGGGATCTAAGACCGTTATTCCGGCTGAAGCATTTGTGAAAATTACTTGTCGTTTAGTGCCCGACCAAAGCGAGGAAGATATCGCAGAAAAAGTGCGTCACTTTATTCAAAAATCTTGCCCATCTTCGGTTCGTGTAGAAGTTGACATAAAGGGTGGGGGTAATCCCTATGTTGTCATTCCCCCCAATAAACCGGGTTCTTCAGGGAAGGAGTCAGACTTGGTCAAGAAAGCATTTCCATTAGTCGAGAATTGCGTAGAGTCCTCGTTTGGAAGTATGCCATTGTATTTGAGGGAAGGTGGAAGTATTCCCATTATTCGAGATCTGAAAGAAGTGGCAGGTTTGGATGCCTTAATGCTTGGTCTTTTTACCAATGAAGATAACTTACATGCACCTGACGAAAGTTTTCATTTGGGGATTTTTGATAAAGCCATCGACACCTTTACAGAATTTTTTGAAAAGCTTGGCAATTGATTCGGCATTCACCGAATTTTTAAAAGTGGGGTTACTATGAATCCCCTTTGGTAACCACAAAAGAAGCTCTTCTGTCCAGTTTTGCCTGGGAGCCTGCTGCGTTGGGAATGGCAGATTCGTCGCCAATGGAAACTGTTTCAATCCGTCGAATGTCTGCCCCCAGTTCAACCAGGTATTGTTTTACAGAATTAGCTCTTCTTTCCCCCAAAGCCTTGTTGTAAGCAGGTGTTCCTTTCCAGTCACAATAACCTTCGATAAGAATGCGAGCTTCCGGGTTTGTCATAATAAATTCAGCGATCTCAACAAGCTTGGTTCTTTCATCTGCTACAATATTGTATTGATCAAAACCGAAGAAAATTGGATCGAAAGGTCGGATAACATTTAACGGGTCGCTAAAAGCTTCCAAGGCAGGATCCCGCGGGGCAAGAGGATCAGTAAATCCAAGTTGGTTGGAATCTAAAGCCGAGCCTGCCGGTGAAAAATCATCATCCACACTGTTGGGACCGCGACTGGGATCAGAAAATTCTGAAGTAGCAATCTCTTCTGTGCCTCGGTTGAGGGAACTTTCAGGATCTGCTTTCTTGGAGCAGGATGATAGAAAAGCTAGAACAAGAAATGTAGATAGCAGGCTAGCGGTAATTCTAGGCATCTTTAGGAATCCCGAAGGACAAGAAAACGGGCTTTTCTTTCCATCCCTGCTGTGCTCGGGTCAGCGTTGGGGGTCGATTGTTCATCGCCCACCGAAAGTACTTCAATACGATTTATATCAATCCCTAAGTCGACAAGGTAGTCTCGTACACTGGATGCTCTCCGGTCACCAAGTGATTTATTGTAGGCGGGGGTACCTTTCCAATCACAATAGCCTTCTACGAGAATACGAGCGTCAAGGTTGGATTCTAAGTAGGAAGCAACATCTTGCAGTTTGAGCCTTTCATCGGATCCAATACCATATTGGTCGAAGCCAAAATAAATAGGCTCAAAGGGAGACTCCGCACTGGCCAAGGCATTAGAATCAGACCATACAGAGTCCTGCTGTAGTAATTCACCAGATCCATCCAATCCCGAAATGGTTGCACCAAGTGGAGAGAGCTCTTCTTCTCCGCTTGCCAAGTTTCCATCTTCTACAGATCCCACAAAAGAACCTCTGTCAGTTCCTTTAATAAGTGCAGTATCTTCTGGTGAAGGTCCTGCATTTTTCGAGCAACCCGAATAGATGACTGCCAACACAATCAAGCCTGTTTTCCACAACCAATTCTTCATAACAATATTCCCACTTTTAATTTTTACAGATCAAATTCCCATATTTGATCACCAATATACGATTTTTCTTGCGCACGGTGATGGGTTCGTCAATGGGAAAATAATTGAAAGACACAAAATACTTCTTAGTCGATAATGGATCGCTCAATCCCGAGGCAACGGTTAACCTCAGGAATATAGCCAAAACATTGGCATCCAAGACCGATTTACCTATCCGACCAGTGGGACTTATGCATTCCCATAAAGTTGAGATTCACAAGCTTGGAGGGACGCAAGCGGAAACCATGGATTTTCTTTTTCAATCCGATGAACCCTCGGAGTGGGAAGATGTGGTGATGATTCCGTTGTTTTTTGGTCCTAGCCTTGCGATTACGGACTGGCTTCCCAAAAAATTACAAGCGTGGCAAGCTGAAGATACTTCTCGGTCTTTTCGTATTCTGGAATGCTTGCACCAGCCAGGCGATGATCGAATAGCCCGTGCTCTTGTTGAGCGTATATCGGAAACGATTTTAGCCAGAAATTTTAGGAAGCCTTTGGTTGCCCTTGTGGATCATGGCACTCCTCTCCGGTCAGTAAATCAAATTAGGGAAGAGATCGGGCAACAGGTGAAAGTCTTGCTTTCGGGTCAGGTGACAGCTTTTTCAACATGCTCGATGGAAAGGCGTGATGGACCTGAGTATGATTTTAATGATCCGCTTTTAGAGAGTGTTCTCAGTGATTGGTCTGTTCGGTACACGGAAGACATTGTGCTTGCCCAACTTTTCTTATCCCCGGGCCGCCACGCAGGAAAAGGTGGGGATCTGGAAGAAATTTGTTCCCCGTTTTCCAAATCTGTTGCCCGTACCGAGCTTTTAGGCCAACACCCATATATATTGGACATTCTGGTCCAAAGATTAAAGGACTTGGAAAAAGGGAAGCCCTGATTTTTTATTGAAAACTGGTTAGCCAAATACCGATGATGAGTAGGCTCGCACCCAACCCTCTTCTCATAAAAGTGGAGGTAGATAGTGAGCTTTCAGAAAGCATCATTTTTTTCCCAAACCAAGCAATTAATAGCACGGCCCACAATCCGCGGCAGGCATAGAAAATATTTGCTTCCGTTGGCACATGGTACAGACCAATCGCCATTGACATCAATATAGCTTGGCCTCCCATTGGGATTGCAGATGCCCACATCCAACGGTCTGCTTTTTTTCTGAACTTTAGAAAATTGCCTTCGGTATATGGAATCAGGAAAAGTGAAAAAAGGCCCACCGATCCAAAAATAAAAAAGAGAACATTAACCGGATTTGATTGATGAGTGAAGAAGGGGACCAAGGAATCAAGTAGCCCAAAAGTTGCCGCGGTTGCAAGAGCAAGAAAAAGTCCAGTCCATGAAAGAGTGGAGTTTTTCGAAGGCCAGCACAGTAAGGCGACGGCCAAGGCTGAAAGTCCGCATGCCACCCAAGTTTCCCACGATACTTCTCCTTCTGATAATCCATGCAGTACGATAAAGGCTGCTACAAAAATTGGTTTGGAGCCCATGATAGGGGTGATTAAACTGGCTTCTCCATTTTTTAAGGCAAGGAAGCAAAAAAACTGTCCCAAAAAAAAGAGGAGTCCGAGGCAGGCACCTGTTTGCATATCATGAAATTGAATGGTCTCCCCGGCAAGCAGAGGGTAGGGAAGAAAGCACATCGACATAAAAATATTGGAATACACCAAAGAACGAATGGTTCCGGCCCCGAGCTCTAAAGCTTTTTTACAAAGCACGGCACTGCATGCATAGAATAACCCAGCAGCAAGGGCGAGCAGTAGAGGTATGTATTCAGTTTCCAATAAAAATAAAAAGTTAGCCGAAATGGTATATCCAAAAGTAAAAAATTAGAACTAAACAATAGATATACTGTCGGTATACCTAATTTGCATTAATCATTTTTCCAACTGCTATGTTCCAGAACTTTGAAACTTTTCTTAAACCAAACGGTTCTAATAGCTGGAAAACACATGCGTTATCTATTTACATAGGCAATATGAATAAAGGTTTTATTTTTTGGAGCTTTCTTCCTTTGTCGTTTCACTTTTCTTTAGTTGGAGTCGTAGATTTTGAAAAAGAAGTTTGGCCCATTCTTCAAGACAGGTGTGTGGAGTGTCATCGTGCGCCTTATGAGCAGGCAGGGAGATTAAAGTATCCAAAAGCTGGTCTCAGGTTGGATGGTGCTGCTCACATTATGCAGGGTAGTGATGATGGTGCTGTGATCTCTGTGGATCATCCGAGTCAGAGCTCCTTGTACACCCGCGTAATTTTGCCTTTCGATGACGATGATCATATGCCCCCAAAAGGAGAACCTCTGACCAAAGGGCAGCAAGAGACCTTTCGGAAATGGATTGCCCAAGGCGTTGACTTTGGTTCTTGGGTAGGGGCGACAGATGGACTGGATAAATTATCCAAAAGAGAGCTGGAGCAAGAGAAATACACGCCCAAGCATATTACTTTTTATCAAGACTTAGCTATGGGGATGGAGGCATTGCCTGATGCCTTTGTTGATCGCCTGGAGGAAGCCACCAGCCTGCTTATTCGCCCTATTGGAATCGGCAGTCCCTTATTGGAAGTTCGGATTGTTTCGTCGGGCACAAAATGTAATACGCAGACCTTGAAAAAATTGGCACCTCTTAGCGAGCATTTGGTGAAACTTGATTTACGTGGGGCTGATTTGTCAAGCGAGGGCTGTTCTCTTCTCGCAGAATTTAGCCAAGTAACCCACCTCAATCTACGTCAAAGTACGGTGACAGATGAGGGGGTAAAAATTTTGGCGGGTATGAGTAATCTCATGAGCTTAAATCTTTCGAGTACTCAAGTTACAGATTATGGCGTCGGTTCTCTCCTACGCCTCGAAAAGTTAAAGAGCCTACACCTTTGGGGGAGTCAAATTTCTCAGGACAGGGTACAGTTTTTAAAAAATCGATTAAAGACCGTAAGCATTACACCTTAAGATGGATCCTTTCGTCGGTTAATTGCTTAGTTTCCAAAGTTTATTATCGGAGCGGACAAGGATGGCATTTTGGGTGATCGCGGGAGAGCAAAGGATGGTTGCATCCAGATCAACGGTGTGGATGACCTCAGGTTTTTCGGAGAGGAGGTTAACCACCTGGCCAAGCCCATTTTCACTAAAAACATAGAGATGTTCTTCCGTGATTAACGGGGAGCTGCTAATCGGCCCTTTAAGGCGCAACCTCCATTTAATTTTCCCCGTCTTGACCGATGCACAGCTTAATACATTCGCATTATTGATGACATAGAGGGAACCACGATGACAGGAAGGGCTTCCCGTGCCAGGCTTTAATTTGTTGTCCTCCCAAATTTGGCGAAAGTTTTGGAGGTTATCATCAAGCTGAAGAGCGGTGATCCCATTCGATGGAACCAAAATAATTCCTTGTTCTGCCCAGGCACTTGAAGGAATAGTTGAGGCTCCCTCCTGATACTCCCACACGGTTTCTCCAGTCCTGGGTTCTATGGCGGTCATTCCTTCTTTAGACTGTAAGCCTACCAGGGCCTGTCCCTTTTTTGTCATGATTACGGGAGATGTCCAATTGGCACTTTTGGGGCGTTGTTTTTTCCATACAGTTATTCCGTTTGTAAGATCCAAGCCGAAGGTAAAAGAGTCCGCATCATTTTCAACCTGGGCAATGGCTACCCCGTTTACAATCACAGGAGATGAGGACATACCCAGCCCATTGGCAATATTTGGATGGTCAAAAGTAAGGCCCCGCACCCACTTTAAGTTTCCAGCGAGATCGAGACAAAAAATATCATTCGATGAGAATTGAGCAATTATAACCTTCTCATCACTCGCCAGGGTGGAAGCAGCCACACATGTCTTTTTGTGACAAACCGTTCGGCCTGTAGCCTTAAAAGTTCTCTGCCATTGCTGGAGTCCATCGATTGAAGAGTATGCCAGAATGTGCAGGTCTTCTTGGTATGGTCCACTTGAAGCGGTTAGATAGATTGTATCCCCTATGACAATCGGGCTGGATAAGCCTCTGCCCGGAATATCTTGTGCCCAACTCTTTTGTCCCGTGATTTTAAGCTTTGCCGGTATGGAAAGATCTGATGACCCATTTCCCGCACTGCCTCGAAAGCATAACCAATCCGCCTGAGCAGACAAAAGGGAGAGGGAAAGAAAAAGTAGATTACATATGATTTTCATGATCCTTTATAGTGATCGGTTTAATCGGTTGAGACTTCTTCGATGACTTGCCCGGATGAGTCGGTAACCCGAAAGCAAAACTCCCAGTTTTTTGTCCATGGTTGGGTCTGTTCGTTTTGACAGATTTTTAGAAGTATTTGGTTTTCTCCCTTTTGTAATGTTCCGTCGATAAGGAATTGGTCCACTCGTGTGCCTCCACGGTGATATTCATCCCGCGCAAAAAGTAATTCCTGGTTTACCCATATCTTCCAGGCATTTTTGGACCCAAGCCGAAATTGTACTTTTTGATTTTTTGCAGAATAAAAAGAGGTTTTAGCATAGGCTACAACCTCTTTGAGTTCCCCATAGTGTTTATTTATATCGAGCAGACCAAGACGATCACTGGAGGAAAAAGAGCTCCATTGGATTTGGCTTTTTTTTCCTTGGTAAGAATCTTTACGGTGGGCTTCGGATTCGGGCTCGTAGGCTTGGTTGAAACCTTTTCGTTCAGTATTGTCAAAGGGGCCGAGCATATCCCACTTAGTTTTAAAACCTAGCAATGTAACAAGATTTATTTCCTGCCCACGACTTTTTAGGGCCTCACTTGCTTCTTGGATCTGGTCAACATCCCGGGCATTTTTCAGTGCTTTTTGAAAAAGTAAAACGGCCTGCTTTTGCAGGGACGAGTTCTCCGCATCTTCGAGGATCACATCAATCGCTTCTCTGCGCAGAGAGGGCTCGGGGTCAGTCAAAAAAGATGAAAGTAAAGACATGGCAGCAGCGGGACGACTTCTCCGAAGAATTTCAAAGGCGGCACGCCTAGAGCTTCCTTGGTTTTTTTTGTCCTCGATAAAGGCTTTTACTTGATCCTCCGGGAAAGAAAGGGTGTCAGAAGAATGGATGATTTTTGCGATGGCACCCCGAATCCAATTGTCTCCCACCGGATTTGCTTGGTTCATAGCATGGAGTAATGAGGGTATCGAATCGGGTCGCAGTTGATCTGACCAATCCATGGCTTGGACAGCTTTGGTGTTTCCTTCACCGTGGGCAGAAACTTTGGAAAAAGCCTCGACGATCTTCTTTTCATAATCAGCAAGTACTTGGCTCACGATCCATGTGAAAAAGAAGAAATATACTTTCATTTTGTATTCCTTGATTAAGTTCCTCACTTCTGCCAACAAAAAAGAACCAAAAATATCCTTTTTGTTTTGCATGTTCTGCAAGGATTGAAACAAGTAGCGGGATGAAAATACTGAAAGTATTGATTTCAATCCATCTATTTATCGCTCAAGCGGTGGCTCAGGATCCGACTGGAATTATTAATCTAGGGTCGGGGGAGGCACCTGATGAAGTTGCAGTCGGAATTGGCAAAGAAAGAACGAGGTGGTCTTCTGCCGCAAGTGGTAATGTTTTATCCATTCAAAATGTGTCCGTCCCCACACCTTCACTTTTTCCCGCAGAGTTATCCAGGATAAGGGCATCGGCTGTATTGGTTCGTTCTGGAGATGTCTGTAATATCCCAACCTATGAGCACGAGGCAGCCCTGCAAGATGAACAGCGAGCGGAAGAATGGATGGGTGCATACTGTTCGATACCCAGCAAACTGTAAGCCCATGAGAAATCGTACCATTTTATACCAGGATCGAGGAAATCCACTGGAGGTTCTTTCCTTAGAGGAGTTCCCTATGCCCAAGCCCGGCAAAGGAGAAGTACTTATTCAAATGTTGGCTGCCACCATTCATCCCTCGGATTTTGGCCTGATTAACGGATCCTATGGAAAGCTTCGAGATCTCCCCGCGGTTGGGGGCAGGGAAGGGGTGGGGAAAGTGATTGAAACGGGGCCCGAGGTGGATGACAAAGTTATCGGTAAATTGGTGGCGATGCCGGATGCTCAGGGTGCGTGGCAGGAATTTGTGGTGACGCAAACTGATAACTTACTACTCGTTCCTTCTTTAGTACCTGCAGAACAGTTGGCTGTTGCTATCCTTAATCCCATGACCGCCTGGCGCTTACTGCATGATTTTGAGTATTTAAAAGACGGAGACTTTATCATTCAAAATGCAGGTAATTCTTCAGTCGGCTTAGCGGTAATCCAATTTGCTAAAATGTTAGGTATAGCTTGCATTAGCCTGGTTCGAACCGAAGAAAGGTTACATCAAATGAAGGAGTTTGGGGCGGAACATGTTTTGTTGGATGATGATACAGTGCCCAGTCGAGTACAGGAGGTTACCAAGGGGCAAAAATGTGTATTGGGGCTCAATTCCATTGGAGGAAGGAGTTCTTTGCGTGTTGCCCGATCTCTTCGTTCCAGTGGGGTGCTGGTCACTTTTGGGGCCATGGATAGTTCTCCGATACGTTTCCCTACAAGAGAATTGATTTTTGAGGATATTCGGTTTGTGGGGTTTTGGTTGGATCGTTGGAAAAGTAAGCAAACTCCTGCAAGTTTACGAAATGCTATCGAGCATGTGCTTCAACCTCTCGCTCTTGACCAAGTACGCTACCCGATCGACAAAATATTTCCCTTGGAAGATTTCGAATTGGCCCTGAAGCGGAATACGGAGTCCAGGTGGGGGAAAGTTTTACTTTCTCCAAACCCAGAAATTTTACTGGAAGCTAGGAAGATATCCTCTTAATAAGGCTGGGCAAAGAGAAATATTTTCCCGGGCAAACTGTATGGTTTTTGTGGAGTATTTTATGAGTCGTTACTTGAGAACTCGAAATCTTACACCTTTTCATGAGGTATTCGCACAAGCCTTCGAGGGCAGTCATCTGCTTGGTGGTTGGAGAGCGAAGTTCAAAGTTTCCAATCAGACAGATACCAATACTTTCCCGATTCCATGACAACCTTTTCATGTGACCACCATCGAGTTGGGCTTTCCACCGTCCACCCAAATAAACCTCACCGTCATAAGCCTTTCTCGACCCATTTGAAATTACAAAATGATAAGCCAAACCATTTTTCATACCCCTTGCTTTGTGCACGCGATGCATGTTCATGGCGTCGTCCACCGGGGTCGCAGAGTGATGAATTACTATTCTCTTCCACTTTCCGGATTTTGGTCTGATGGCATTGAGTGACTTGAGCGTAGATGAGTTTAGCAACTGCGGGGGAGGGGTGTAGGTGCTACCTTTAATCGGGATGACCAATTTTTGGCCAACCTTGATTAAGTCAGGTCGATCAATTTTGTTAATCAATGCGAGGGTTGATATTTTTACACGAAAACGGCTGGCAATACTCCCCAAACTTTCTCCTTTTTTGACTTGGTAGGTAATTTCTCTGGATGTTCCCGATGGAATTGTTAATTTTTTTCCGACGTACAGAAGGTTTGGGTTGGAAATTCCGTTGATTGCTTGCAAGGCACTAGTCGAAACTCCATATTTACCCGCAATGCCTCCAAGGGTCTCATTTTTTTGCACCACATGTGACTTTTCAGCCACAACTGAAAGAGTCCCAAGTACAAAGACTAAAATTATCCAAAATTTCCTCATCTACCTTCACCATTTCTTTTCGAAACTTGAAAACTTGGCAACCTATATCTTGTTTGGTGACGGACTATTTACCTTTATAAAGAGATGTAATCCTAACAATATCTTAAATATTAAATGAAATTAAAAACAAAAATGTGGCTTGTATCCCAAGGTCTGTTGCTTGTCACAGCCATCATCATACAGCTCACATTTTATGGAGGCATCAAAGTAGGCCCCATTCTTGGCATGGCAAAACGCCCGTATGTGGATATTATTCAAGGCACCGACCCGGTTGTCCCTGAGTCAATTCTGGCTCAAAACCTTCCCCCTGAAGCCTATGACGCTCGTATTCCGATGTCGCGGGAACAGGTGGTGAAGTCAAACTTGGGGGCTTACAGAAAAGCAGCCCAGCAAGAACACGGTTTACGTACAGCTTTGATTGGTGGGATCTTAGTCAATGTTTTGTACTTTATTGCCTACCACTTGCTTTATATCTTCTTTAAAAGGAGTATCGAGAGGCATAAAAAGAGAGGAAACTGATAAAGATTTTTTTTTGGGTTGCTTTAAGATAGAATCCTTTTTGCATATAAGATCTATCCACCACCCTAAAATCAAATTATGTCCAAGACGTTCCCAAGTGTTCTGACAGTTTATTTTTTTGTCCCTGTTTTTTTATTCGGTCAATACGACACAGGCAACCGGTACACCGCATTGTCTTCCGAAAAACCTGTCACTGACTATTTTGACAATGTAGACGATAAAAGTTTTTACCAACGTCAACGCATTCATGGGATGAAGCGCGAAATCAACGACTATTCTGAGAGGCTCCACAACCTGCAATCTCGTTTTGATGAAATTTTCTACGGTCTTTCTCGGGGCAACTCTTTTAGTAAACCCTTTAATACAGAAATTAATCCAACTCGTCCTGCAAAAAAAGATTTGTATGAGCCCCGTTCCCGTCAAACTTACGAATCTTTAGCTCCGAAAGGCTCACTTCCTCAAGTTTCTGTTGAACAGGGACAATTTTATTCCCCGCCATCCGATTCCTCTGCCCTTTTTGAACCTCAAGAGCAAAACCCTGTAAACCAGCTTGCATTTCAAGTGGAAGCACCCGGTACCTACACCGAAGATGGGAAAACGAAAGCATTATTTAATCCCAGTAATCATAGTGGTTCTGGCAAACTTGGGAAGTATTTTATCCTTACCCCAGGCTATGCAATTCCCTACAAGGTTCACAAACCATCTTCACCCCCGATCAATAAACAACGCTATCGGCGCTATGACCCCGGTGTAAGTGTGACCGTTGCAGGTGGTTTCGAGAAGAATGATTTTCGCTTTGGCTTGGGGGGAATGTATAAAAGGCATCGCCACCACGAGACCTCTTATGAGTACAACTTAAGTTACCCAGGACCCCATCACAGGAAATACTTTCAAAATCATGCCGAAACCTTTGCTGGCTTTTTGGACTTGGGGTATGAAACATCATTATGGGGGAATTTAGACGGCTATATTGGCTTGGGTCTTGGGTACTATCTTACTTTGGTTGAGGACCCCAGGGAAAGAAAAGACCATGGTTTTTTTGCAACCGGTAATATCGGATTGGCCTACAATTTCAACGAGATGATTGCCTTGCGTTTGGGATACCGTTATCTTCATGAAAAAGAAGTCCCCGCCCATGTCGCTGAGCTTGGGTTAGATTTCGAGTTTTAATTGTTATGTCACCTGTCCTGCAGGGCAGTACTCCTCGGAAAAAGGGTTTGCTCGTCAAAATTTTTTTGAGCCCCCTGGGGGTAATTTATCGAATTTGGACATTATCCATCCGCATGCGATATGCTCCGGAAAATGGCCGTGATGAATTGAGGATGCATCCCGAACCAATTGTGCTTACCCTTTGGCATAATCGGCTTTTTCTCGCGGGTGAGTGGCACAACCGGTATCGGAAAGATAAAAGAATATACGGTCTCATTAGCGCCAGCAAAGATGGGGCTTGGCTTGAAACCTTTTACGGGTGGACTGGTATTCGTGCGATTCGAGGTTCTCAAAACCGGCGGGGTATGCAAGCCATCCGAGAACTGGTAAAAGTGATTAATGTGGGTCATAACGATGTAGGAATTACTCCAGATGGTTCTCGTGGACCCAAGTACCAGGCAAAACCCGGGGCTATGGCAGTCGCGAAGATAACGAAAGCACCGGTTCTTTTGCTTTCCTTTGAGTATACCCATGCGTTGAGACTAAAATCATGGGATGGCTTTGTGATCCCTTTCCCTTTTTCTTCGGTTAAAGTCACAACGAAACTAATTGGATCTGATTTTCTTAGTAAAGATCGCACTTTGGAAGAAGCCGCTCAATTTGTGGAAGACAAACTTAACCGAATAACCAAAGACTGATTGCTCTTTGCAAAACTTCCGCTATGCCTACGGATGCCTGTGTTTATAACCTAATTCCTTGAAACCTATTCTCCAAACCCATGCTCTTACCAAAGTTTTTCGTGGTGTAAGTGCCGTGGATGATCTCGCCTTTTCTTTGGAGAAGTCATCCATCACCGCTTTATTGGGAGGAAATGGTGCGGGTAAGACGACAACTCTTTCGATGCTCTTGGGTTTATTACGCCCGACCTCCGGGAGTATTTATCTTTTTGGCCAAGACTTTATTAAAAACCGTTTTACAGTCTTGAATCGGATGAATTTTTCCTCTCCTTATGTTGATCTTCCACAAAGGCTGACCGTCCGGGAAAACCTGCTGGTTTATGCAAAGCTTTATGGGGTGGTTAACCCCACAAATCGGGTTGAAGAAGTAGCTGCGTCTTTTCGCATTGGAAATTTATTAAACCAACGCCTGCGCCGTTTGTCTTCCGGGCAAAAAACAAGGGTATCGCTGGCCAAGGCCTTGATAAATAAGCCCGAGTTTCTCCTTCTCGATGAGCCAACTGCCAGCTTGGATCCTGATACCACGGCCTGGATCCGAGAGCTTCTTCGTCAATACCGGGACGAACAGGGAGCTACTATTCTTTTTGCCAGTCATGATATGAGGGAAGTGGAACTCTTATGTGATAAGGCCCTCTTAATGAAAGAAGGCAGGCTCGTGGAAGAGGGTACTCCCAAGGAGCTTCTGGAAAAATACAACCGCGACAACCTCGAGGATGTTTTTCTCCAAGTAAACCGAAAGAAAAAAAAGGATGACTGAGCTTAGAAGTTCTTCCAAGGGGCGCATCTTTGCCCTTTTCACTCGCTACTATTTTCTTTTGCGAAGTAGTTGGCCACGGATTATCGAAATCGCATATTGGCCCACCATGCAGATGGTGGTCTGGGGCTTTGTTTCTAAACACTTTGCTCCCAGTAGCCCCGAGCTTACCGCAGGTGGTGTGCTTATTTCAGTTGTGCTTATTTGGGATACCCTTTTTCGCTCCCACATTAGCTACACCCTTTCTTTTTTGGAGGAGATGTGGTCCCGTAATCTTGGAAATCTGTTTGTGGCCCCCCTCCGACCCTGGGAATTAATGCTCGGATTAGCCTGTATTTCTTTGATTCGTACCTTGATTGGTATGATTCCGGCCGCCTTACTCGCGATTCCATTTTTTGGTGTATCCGTTTTTGATATGGGCCTTCCTCTGTTTGCCTTTTTCTTCAACCTCGTTCTCACGGGTTGGGCTATGTCCCAATTTGTAACAGCTATTCTTATCCGTTATGGATTGGGTGCTGAAAGCCTGACCTGGGTATTGCCTTTTTTGATCGCTCCGTTTTCCTGCATCTATTATCCGCTTTCTACTTTACCCTCGTGGATGCAGGAGATAGCCACTTTTATTCCCACCACATATGTCTTTGAGGGTATGCGTGCATTCCTGATCCAAGGAGTATGGCGGCAGGATTTGTTACTGCAGGCATTGGGGTTGAATGCTATATACCTTGGTCTTGGCATGGGAGCCTTTCTTTTTGCCTTTCGTGCCGCCCGCACCCACGGTCTACTCCTACAGGCAGGTGAATGAAAATTTAAAGCATTCCCATTTGCCAAAACTCATAATTTTATCATCCTATTTTTTTAAATCATGGCTAGAATCAATCAGAATTACGACAAATTAGCTGCGGGTTATCTTTTCCCTGAGATCGCCAAACGCACCCACGCCTTTTCGGAAAGTAATCCGGATGCCCAAGTCCTCCGCCTCGGAATTGGCGATACCACTGAGCCCATTGTTTCTTCGGTGCTCGATGGTCTGCGTGACGGAGTAAATGCTTTGGGTGCTGAGGAGTCTTATTCCGGTTATGGCCCATCCGAAGGAATTTCTCCGCTCCGGGAGTCCCTGGCAAAATTATACGCTGAACGTGGGCTATCCTTGGATCCCAGTGAGTTTTTTGTAAGCGACGGGGCCAAGTCAGACTCCGCTAATATCCAAGGTATATTTTCAGAGGATTGTGTGGTTGCGGTACAAGATCCCGCTTACCCCGTGTATGTCGATAGCAATGTCATTGCCGGCCGTACCGGGCGGGCCACCCAAGAGGGATATGAGGGATTGGTTTACATGCCCTGCACGGAGGAAAATGGATTCTTTCCCGAGTTGCCCAAGCAGAAAGTCGACCTTATTTACATCTGTAGCCCTAATAACCCAACCGGTGCGGTGGCTACCAGGGAACAATTAAAAACATTTGTTGATTATGCCAATCAGCATAGAGCCGTTATCTTTTTTGATTCCGCTTATGCTGCCTTCATTACCGACCCGGATCTCCCGCGATCGATCTATGAAATTGAAGGTGCGGAAAAGTGTGCGATAGAATTTAACAGTTTTTCGAAGACTGCTGGTTTTACCGGGGTTCGGTTAGCTTGGACAATCGTGCCCAAAGCCTGTCAGACCGAGGACTCCGAACCCGGAAAACTTCATGCTTTATGGACGCGTCGGCAAAACACCTTTTTCAATGGAGCCTCCAATGTCGTCCAGGCAGGCGGGGTTGCAGCCCTTAGCCCAGAGGGTCGTAAGCAAACCGATGAACAGGTTGCATTTTATTTGGAGAATGCAAGAATTATCAATGAAGGACTAACTTCTCTGGGTATTACCACCTACGGGAGCGATAACGCTCCCTATGTTTGGCTCAAAACACCCAAAGGGCTATCTTCTTGGGAATTCTTTGATAAATTGCTTAATGAATGCCATGTGGTGGGTACCCCAGGTTCAGGGTTTGGTCCGGCAGGGGAAGGCTTTTTTCGCCTCAGTGCATTTGGACATCGGGGCAATGTGGAAAAAGCGGTTCAGTCGATCAAAGAAAACCTCAAGCTTTAAAGCCAAAAAGAGCTACCATCTCTTCTCTTATTTTTTGAGTAGGAGGGTTTTTCCCGTGTCCCATTATAAGTTGTGTGTACTGCAAGGATGAAGTTGACCCCATTTCCGTCCATCCCTTAGCATATTGCAATGGTGACCTTTGCTTCCATTCCCGCATCGGATGTATCCAGTAATTTTTGGCGGGTACTTGTGGGTATCTGTGGACTTTTGTTTATTGCCTTTTGCTTAAGTTCAAACCGAAAGAAGATTGATCTTCGCGTTGTTTTCGGGGGCTTGGCTCTCCAGTTTGTGATTGCTTATGGCGTGCTGCGGGTATCCTGGATTGAGAGCTTTTTTGGCGGGGTAGCCCAAATGTTTGCCGTTGCCATGCAAATATCCATCGATGCAGCCGGCTTTGTCTTTGGCCCCTTGTCGAATATCGAATCGATGAATCAGGCCTTCCAAGGTCAAGGATTTGTTTTCGCCTTCATGGCCCTCCCCACCATTTTATTTTTCTCTGCCCTTTCTTCCCTCCTGTATTATTTTGGGATATTACAAGCTGTGGTTCGGGTTATGGCATGGGTAATGAGTCGGGTCATGAAGTTATCGGGTGCGGAAAGCCTGTCTGCAGCCGCAAATGTATTTGTTGGGCAAACGGAAGCCCCGTTATTAGTGAAGCCCTATGTTTCTAAAATGAGTCGTTCTGAATTGCTGGCTTTAATGGTTGGAGGTATGGCTACTATTGCGGGATCTGTGTTCGCGATTTATATGGGTATGCTTGGTGGTAGTGACTCTGCATCCCAGCTTGAATTTGGCAAGTTCCTGCTTTGTGCATCTGCTATGAATGCTCCGGCCGCCTTGTTGATCGCAAAAATACTGATCCCTCAGGAAGGGGAGGTGAGTACAAATTTGGCAGTATCCAAGGAATCAATTGGCCGTAACCCCATCGACGCACTTGCCAATGGAACCACCCAAGGGCTTCAACTCGCCCTAAATGTCGGGGCCATGCTTATTGCTTTTTATGCGGTCATAATGTTGGCCAATTACATTTTGGGGTGGGTAGGTGGTTTTTCCTGGGGCCAGGGAATGTCCATGAATCAATGGATTTTGGAATGGAGCGATCATCAGTTTGATACTCTTAGCCTGCAGGCAATGTTTGGCTTTTTGTTTGCCCCTCTTGCCTGGCTTGTAGGCGTAGGCAGTGGAGAGGCGCTTGCAGTTGGGCAGCTAATTGGAACCAAGACCTTTGCCACTGAATTTTTTGCCTACATGGAATTGTCTGCGATGCAGGCTGATGGTCTATCCAGGAAATCTGTATTTCTTGCCACCTTCGCACTCTGTGGTTTTGCCAATTTTATGTCTATAGGTATACAGGTTGGAGGCATTGGGGCACTGGCACCGGATAGGCGGTCCGACCTTGCCAGCCTTGGGCTTAAGTCATTGATCGGGGGCACTTTGGCCAGTTTACTATCCGCTACAATTGCAGGTCTCTTCTTCCAATAGTCTTCAGGCTTGTTTCGTGAAACAGCCTGAGTTATTTGTCCTTTGTCCTTAAGTCCACAAACTTAGGAGTTAGATGTCAGAAAAAAATATCGAAATTCCCACAAGCCTCCCTGCTATGACCCTTCGCGGGGTGGTTCTTTTTCCCAGTGCCATGATGCCGCTGCGAATTTTTGAGGAACGATACCGTCAAATGCTTGATGATGTGCTTGTTCAAGATCGTATGTTTGTCATTGCCCGGGAGCGGGAAGATGTCTTGGCGGAAGAAGTGGATCAGGAACTACCCTATAATATCGCCACGGTTGGCTTGGTTCGTATTTCCAAAAAACATGATGATGGGACCTCCTTTGTTTTACTCCAAGGCCTCCATCGGGTCAGAATAAATTCTATTTCCCAGGAAGAACCTTATCGAATATTAGACATCGAGCCGCTGGACACGGTGGTTGAAGAAACGGTTTCTGAAGTCAGAACCCAAATCATAAAAAGCCTGGAAACTAACAGTAAGCTTGGTGGTCTTGCCTCTGAGGAAATTTTGGAAATGCTATCTCCCCTGGATGACCCCTGCTCCTTTGTAGACATCGCTGCCCATCATATTTGCCGGGACACCGATGATAAGCAGGACATGCTGGAGCAAGAATCGTTACACAAGCGTGCCCAATTATTACTGGGTATTATAAACGCAGAAAACGAGAAACTTTCTTTTTTTAACCAGACTCTTGGGGAAAAAGGACAGGATGATATCGACTCCAATTAATTTCTTTTTATAGTGCACATATGGCTGCCCTTACCGACGAACAAAAAGCAAAAAAAGTCACCCATTTTCGGAGAATTATAAAGTACCGTTCTTGGTTTGGATGGATATTTGCCATTGTGGGTGCAGTCCTTTTCGGAGTGGGGGTAAAAGAAAACCAAAACCCCATGGTTATGCTCAATGGTTTTCTCTTTTTTGGCTACGGCTGCTTCATGGTCTGGCAGGCAAAAAGAGCGAGACAAAAGCTGGATGCCAATTCCCTGTAACTGAACTCAGTCCATCCACTCCTGCGGGTGGAGCAATTTTTGGTCGGGGTCTTCATTTTCGGCGAAGTAGATCGCCATTTTTAAGTAGGGGAGGGTCCAGTCCGGCAACTCCGGCTTTATTTTTTTTATTTCCTCGAAAATAGTCTCGGCGGATCTGCCCTCTAATTCATACAGTTCCCGTATGCCCAAATCAATGAGGTCACGGGCCACGCGAACATCCATGCGGGGGATGCGCATCATTGGAGAAGCCAAGGCTTCCTTATCTACTTTTTTCTTTTTTTTCCCCGTCGGGGTATCTCCATCCTTTTTACCAAAGAATGCATCGAGGGGAATAATGTCTTCCAACGCCATGGAAGGGTATCAAGCGGTGAAACCCAAGAAAGGCAAATCCAAAGAACTATTGGGTTGGAAGAGAGGGGATTTACTTAGCCAGAAGTTTCTTTCGGTGCCCCAGCAGGCTTTTTTCCTATTCTTAGCAGGTACAGGCCAAGAAAAGTAAAAACCATCCCAAAAGCAACCGCCAGCCAGGACATCCCCATTCCTGTCTTTAGCACACTCTTCTTCGGGTCTTGCGGGTCGTAGAAAACTTTTACCTTTTTCCCCTTCAGCCATGGCTTTTGTGCCTGGTTTGCATCATGCCGACTGTTGAAGCTTTTATCCCCATAGCCCAGGTTGCTTCCCCGGTGCATTAAATCCCCCACCATGTAGGTGTACTGTACTTCAATAGAATATACGGTTTTCGACCCTCCGCTTTTTATCGTATTATTTTTTCTGCGCGATTCGATTTTCGAACTTCTAATCACGCCTTCCGCCGCCGGCCAACCCTTAGTGCGTACCCCCTGGTAGGTTTCATACCCGCCCAGTAGGGTAAATATCAGACCCATAAAGATTAAAAAAACAGCCATGAGTTTAAAAACTCGTACCAGGGATGTAGGGTTATTTTGAGTAGGCATAAAAGAGAAAAAGGGAGGAGAAGGGTCGTCTTTAATCATTGCTTACAAGATTCTGGGTGTAAAGCTTCTAAGCGAAAGATAGAGACGACAATTGTTTGTACCCACGGAAGTTTTTTGCATGTACACAATGATTGCTTGGCACTAAGCCAAATCTTTCCTACCGTGGGAAACGAAATGCGGGTGTAGTATATCGGTAGTACATGAGCTTCCCAAGCTTGGGGGCGGGGTTCGATTCCCCGCACCCGCACCATGTTTTTAAAGTGTCACTTGGGTATGTTTTCTAAACCCTTTTGATCGGTCCAATTTGATGGTATTAAAAAGATTGGTTCAATCGGGCGTAAAGAGAAGAGAAAAGAAAGAGAAGCAGATTGATCTGTCTGGGGCATCAGGTATGTTACTATTTATTCCTTATGAATTTGTCCTATCTTGCCCGTACTAGTTTAAATCGTTGCCCGGCTTGCGGAAAGGGTCGTGTGTTAAAAAACCTATTCTACCGACATGAACATTGTGGGGAGTGTGGGTTTGAGTTTAACCGAGAACATGGTTTTTTTATCGGCGGGATCCCTGTCAGTTATGGCTTGATATGCGGGCTTTGGGTGGTGCCTTTGCTTGTGATGTGGTTTTTGAAATGGATGCCGACTGATTGGTTTGTCGGCCTTTGCCTAGGCGGGGCATTTGGATGGCCAATTGTTTCTTACCGGTACTGTCAGTCCCTGTGGTTGGGTTTGTATTTCTGTTTTGCGGAAGATGAAATGCCAGAGAAGCACCGAGGGAAATAAAAGAAGTTGATCTGGCTGTTTTTTAATCCCGACCGTTTTGTCTCTGGATTTAAGGCTCGTTTGAAGTCGGGAGCTAAGATAGAAGGAGGGAATGCGATTAAAACAGGGACAGATCTGGGTAAAAAAAAATCAATATTTTCGGATAACTGAATGGTCGCGTTTGACGATTCAATACAAGATGTCTTTTTCTTTAAATGGGGCGGAGGAAGAGCTTGAAGAGGTTTCCAAAAAAGAATTTTGCCGGTTGATTAAGGGGGCTGAATTGTACGAAGAAAACCAGGGCGATTCCTGATCTCGCTCTTTTTGCTCGACCTGTGAGCCTGAAAGATTTCTTCATAGGGGAATGTCAGTTTCTATAGGTACACCTTTTACAGATACAGCGAAAAAAGTCCTCCTTTGTGGCTCCGGAGAATTGGGTAAAGAGGTGGTGATTGAACTTCAACGTTATGGGGTGGAGGTCATTGCTTTGGATGCCTATGCAGATGCTCCTGCGATGCAGGTAGCCGACCGATCCCATATTGTCTCGATGCTGGATGCAGAGGAACTGCGAAGGGTTATCAAATTGGAAAAGCCAGATATTGTGGTTCCAGAAGTGGAGGCTATTGCAACAGATGTATTGGCGGAGTTTGAGCAGGCAAAGGCTTGTACTATTATTCCCACTGCCCGGGCCACCCAGCTTACGATGAACCGGGAGGGGATACGGCGGTTAGCGGCGGAAGAACTTGGGCTCAAAACTTCCCCTTTTGCATTTGCCGAGACCGAGGTGGAATTTGAGAGAGCGGTTCAAACCATTGGTATGCCTTGCGTGGTAAAGCCAATCATGAGTTCATCAGGAAAGGGGCAGAGTACGATTCAGTCGGATGAAGATATCAGCAGGGCTTGGGCCTATGCACAGGAAGGCGGGCGTGCCGGAAAAGGGAAAGTAATTGTCGAGGGCTTTGTCGCATTTGATTACGAAATTACCCAGCTTACGGTTCGCCACTCTGGAGGTACTTCTTTTTGTGATCCGATTGGGCATGTCCAGGTCTCAGGCGATTACCGGGAATCCTGGCAACCACAACCGATGTCTGAGAAAGCACGGGGGAAAGCGTTGAGATATTCGCAATCGATCACTGATGCCTTGGGAGGTTGGGGGGTATTTGGAGTGGAATTATTTATTATTGGGGATGAGGTATTATTTAGTGAGGTTTCTCCGCGTCCACATGATACCGGGATGGTCACGATGATCTCCCAGGACCTTTCTCAGTTTGCTTTGCATGCCCGGGCCATACTTGGCTTGCCGATTCCTCAAATTAGGCAGGTAGGGCCGTCCGCGTCCCATGTGATTTTGGTGGAAGGTGATTCAACTGGGGTGAGCTTTGGAAATTTAAATAATGCCCTGGGAGCTCCTGATACTCAACTTCGACTTTTTGGGAAACCAGGGGTTGCAGGACAGAGAAGAATGGGGGTGGCCTTGGGCAGGGGAGACTCCATCATCGATGCACGAGATAAGGCAAGCCGTGTGAGTGCAGCCGTTACTGTTTCTATGTAAATCTTTTTATTATATGAGTGAAATACAGGAACTACTTTCCCGGCTAGAAGAATTTCGGGATGAGCGGGACTGGGGACAATTCCACGATCCGAAAAATTTAGCTTTGGCCTTATCCATTGAATCGGCGGAGTTAAACGAACTTTTTCTCTGGAAAAAGGAAAGTGATCTGAGTCAGGTAGATATAGAAAAGCTGAAAGCTGAGCTAGCTGATGTCTTTGCCTATGCCATCATGCTTGCCGGGCATTATGGTTTGGATGTGGCAGATATTGTGAAAAGTAAGATCGAAAAAAACGCAGCAAAATATCCTGTAGATCTGGCAAAGGGAAATGCGGAGAAATATGACGAGTTGAATAAGGGGAACTAGGTACTCTTTTGGAGGTCAATCACTTTGGTTCCAGCAAGGCGGTCGTGGAGGCACCTCTGTTCTTTCCCAAAAATAAAGAGGATGTTGCAGATGCTGATGGGGGCTCCAATGACTGGAATTTGTGCGATTAAGCTGAAGACAAAATAGCGAATGAAGTACAGTTTTCCCAAGCCTTGCATCTTTCCATCCATCGCCACAATTCGGGTTTTTAGAATAACTTTACCAATACTCTGCCCCCGAGTATGGAGTAAGTATCCCTGCACGAGAAGAAAGAGAAGCTGTCCGATAATAAATAATTGCAGGGTTTGTTCGAGGTCGAATTTTGGTGGTTCTTCAGTAAGCTCCAAGTCTATTAATCCAAGAGGGCGGGCGATGATGATGACAAGAGGGAGGAAAATAATGATATCAATAATCGCAGCGGCTAATCGTTTTCCCCGAGTGGCCAGTTCCGAGTTATCTTGATTGTTTTCTTGTTCAGTATTTTTAATTTGTTCTTCCATACTCCCTACGTTGGTTGTTTTTTTGTCGATAGCAATGGGATTATGACCGCATCAAAAACGGAAGGGTGGTTTACTTTTCAAATCCTCGAATAAGGTCGCCATCCTAAGGAATAAAAATATAATGATATGGATGTCATTTGATTCCCTCGGTCTTAGGCCTGAAATTTTGCAAGCTATTCAGGAAACAGGGTATACCGACCCAACTCCTATTCAAAGCACGGCAATCCCATTAATTCTTGAAGGTAAAGACCTGATCGGAATTGCTCAGACGGGCACGGGTAAAACCGCTGCCTTCACTCTTCCTATGCTCGAAAAGCTAGTTCAAAGTGCTGGCCAGAGAAAAGGTCGGGGGAGTCGTGCACTGGTATTATCTCCAACACGCGAACTTGTTGTGCAAATTGAGCAAAATGTTAAAACCTATGCTAAGCATGTCCCTTTGCGGGTAGCTACAGTCTATGGTGGGGTGGGAGAGACCCCCCAGAAAAAGGCGTTGCGTAGTGGGGTGGATTTAATCATCGCAACCCCCGGACGTTTAATGGATCTTATGCAACAGGGATGTGCTGATTTTTCAGAATGTGAATTCTTTGTATTAGACGAAGCGGACCGTATGCTTGACATGGGCTTTCTGCCCAATGTAAGAAAAATTGTTTCTTCGTTACCGAAGAAAAGACAGACGCTTCTCTTTTCCGCGACCCTTTCCAAAGAAATTGAAAAGCTTACCCGTGAGTTCCAGCATTCTCCCAAGTTCGTAGAGATTGGCAAGAGAACGAACCCGGCTGATACGGTTGAACAATTCTTATATGAGGTGACCAAGGCTCAAAAAATTGGCCTGCTTCAACATTTACTGGAAAACAATGAGCTCTACATGGTTCTTGTTTTTACCCGTACTAAGTATGGAGCGGATCGGGTGGCCAAGCAATTGGGTAAGTCCGGTATTCATACCGGGGCAATTCATTCAAACCGTACTCAAAACCAAAGAGCTCGTGCCTTGAGTGATTTCAAAGCGGGAAAAATTCGCGTCTTGGTCGCTACCGATATTGCCGCTCGGGGAATTGATGTGGAGGGGATTACTCATGTGGTGAACCTTGATTTCCCCCCCACGCCGGAGGATTATATCCACCGTATTGGGAGAACCGGGCGAGCGAAGTCAGAGGGTGTGGCTATAAGCTTTATTACCGAAGATGACCGTAACCCTTTACGGTCACTTGAAAGATTTATGAAGAAGTCGATCATTCGACGAAGATCCAAGGAGTTTGTTTGCACGCCTTTACCCTACAATGCAGGTCCCAGTAAGGGCTCTGACCGCGGGGGTGCGAAAGGCCAAGGGAATAGACCCAGCAATACAAAGCGGAGAAGGTCGAAGCCATACGGCTTGGATCGAAAGAACTTTAAGAAATTTGGGAAGTAAATTTCCCTGTCTAAGCAGTTTTAGTAATGGACAAGGGCGGAAAGCCCAATCTGATTTTCAGATATCCGGAAATATTTTAACTGGTTGAAACAGGGAAGATGCTTTTTAGCAGCAGCCTGACTCCGGGCTACAGGAGGAAGAGGAAACAGGTATACTTCCTGGTTCTTCAATTCCACATTTTTCTTTGGCCAAGCAGTCGGTTTTGGTGGGTATGAGTAGGAACTGCCCGTTGGTAAAAGATAGATTGTACTTTCCAATAGTTTCAGATTGATACTCCACTTCCAGTTCTGAATCATGGAGGCCCAGTTTTTCTTCAGCGTCCTTGATGATGCCAAGGGCTTTAGCCGGGGCGAGGCGATGATCAAAATCATCGGCTTTCCAAAGCTGGAAGTTTATTTTGCTCTCTTCACGACTTGTACCTCCACAGTCAATGAATTTTTTGGTAAGCGAACCAACTTCGGTGAGGTGAAAGTGGGGAGGAATGTAAGATCCGTTGGGTAGGACAAAAGTAATCTCTTCCACACTCGACAAATAGGCTTTGAATTCTGAAATTTTCATAAACCCTCCAGAATGTGGATTTATAGAAAAGATGCAAGGAAACCAAAGCGGAATACAAAAAAACCTTCAAGGTTGATTTTTACCCCGATAAGTTCATTATTCAATTTTTGAGTCTAATGTCGCCTTTTCTCTTGAACCCAACTGTCCCATGAAAAAGTTTTCTCTCTTCATAAGTGTTGTTTTTGTTAGCTCCGTTTTTTCTACATCCTTGATGTTTGCAAAGCCAAAAAATGCACAAGATACAAAGGTTAGTCCCAAAGAACCGGTTGCCGCCGATAAAAAAAGTAGTTCCCCAGTCAAAAAAGTGGAACCACCCAAAAAAGCTCAACCGGTAGAGATTGCGAAGCCTCAGCCAACAGCTCCTGTTAAAAAGAAAAATGTGCCTGTGCAAAGTCCACCAGCAGAGGTAGTTGAGCCAAAAGTTGAAAAAGCATCTCCGGTCAAGCCCAAGGCTGAAGCAAAGCCTAAGCCTGCCGGAAAAGCACAACCAAAAGTAAAAGCGAAAGTTTCGGCCAAAGAGCCAAAGAAGGCTGCTTCTTCAAAAGTGATTGAAACCGCTCAAGCGAGTAATGCTGAAAGCAACAGGACTCGAAAACTATCTTCCCTGCCAGCGGTTGCTTCAGTCAATGGGCAGCCTATTGGTGCTTATGCATTTGAAGCCTTACTACTTGAACAGTTAAGAAAAGGCACCCGGGATAGCGTCGAACTTCGAAAAAATATCAGAGATGAACTCGTGGTTCAGACTTTACTTAGTCAATTGGCTATGGAAGAGGGACTTGATGAAGAGAAAGAAGTTGAGTTGGCCTTCGAGTCTGCTCGTAGAACAATCTTGTCCCAGGCATGGCGTCAAAATTGGGGGAAGGAAAACCCTGTTAAAGAAACTGAAATCCAAAGTGAATACAACGCCACCGTGAAAAAGCTAGGTGATACCGAATACCAACTTCGGCAGGTAGTGGTGACCGACGAAACTGCGGCTTTTCTGATCATAGACCAAATGGAAGCAGGTAAAAGTCTAGGAGACTTGGCGAACAGGTACACCATAGAGTCGGGAGGGAAGAAGAGTAAAGGCTTGTTGCCATGGGTGAGTCCTAGTTTATTACTCCCTCCCCTCGGTGAACTAATCACTCAAGTCAAGGAGGGAGAGGTGCTCTCTTCTCCAGTGCGTACGCAAGCAGGTTGGCACATTGTAAAAGTGGAAGGGGTCAGGACCCTCAACCCACCTTCCCTAGAGCAGTTACAATCACAGGTAAAACAGGGTATATTGCAGAAAAAAATGACCCAGGAAATTCAAAAGCTTTTAGATAAAGCAAAGATTAAATTTTAGAATTTAAATTTTTGGCGGCTGCATTTCTGCAGGTATGGAATTTCTTCTGCACAGACAGATGCCCAGGTGTGTTTAGGGTATCAGCTGCAATAACCAAGCACGGGAGGAGTGCCAGTTATTGATGGATCTTAAAAAGCAGGGGGGATTACCTCAAAAGTTTTGCTCAGAAAACATCGTCTTCCACCCCATCATCATATTCGTCGAAGGTGTCGTAAGATGAACTGTCTGGTTGGGGGGTATTGGCTGCCGCCCCTTCAATATCTACTTTATAGCCACTAATCGAAGTAAACCATTTGGTTACCCCATCTTTACCCTGCCATTCACGGCCATTGATTCGGGCTTCAATGGTTACTTTATTTCCCACCTCAAGGTCTTTACTTTTTTGGATGGTGTCTTTGATGAATTCAACAGGTATGGGGTTGTCCCACCTTCCGTCGCCTGTCTCCACCACTACCTGGTGCTTTTTGAAGCCGTTGGCCCCGTATTCACGGACTTCATCCACAAATTTTACTTCCCCTTTTATCGTCACCTCATTCATATATAATTGAATTTATTATAAGCTTGTTGTTATTTTAATCAATGGTCAGCTGACCATGATTATTAGCTATAAACAAAATCATTCGGCTGGCGATTTTAAAACTTTCACCAGTGCCAGTTCTGGGTGATTATAGAAAGTCGGTGTAGAGAATGTTTTCCATCTCTTTGGCCGCGGATACTAGTTGGGCATTGAGATCGACTTGATCTTTTGTCCTATGAAAAACTCCCATGGCAGCGGATACATCAAGGTCCTCCGAAGCTCCAACTGCTTCTTCCAACCCAACCTGTTTCTGTTGGAGTTCCCCCATTTCCGAAAGGATACGTTGCTGCTCTGAAGCATTTTCCGCTCTCGCTTCAATTAAACTGTCCAAAAAACCGTTAAGATCACTTATGGAATAAGAACTCAGGTCATAGGTGGGGTCTTCAAAGGTCACTTCAGGCTCAAGAGCGGTCTGAAAGTCCGGGTCGTTATCCACGAGTGATCTGAGTGCAATCTCGCTTTGATTTATCCAATCCTCGGCACCAGCCAAAGAAATACCACGGAATATACCCGTGTCACGTGGATCGATGGTTTCTCCTTCTGGATCAGTATCAATGTCGACTGCGGCGGCATCGCCAGTGATTAAGTTGTCAGAAGGGAGAATGATCTCCGGGTAATTTGTTTTTACTCTGTCGATAAATGAAAAAAGAGCTTGATTGATTTCGTTGAAGTACAAAGATCCTGAGTTATCCACAAACAGACCTAATGCATCTGGTAGATTTTCACCATTGTTTGTGATTTCATTAAATTTTGACCACAGAAAATCCGCTTGATCATTAGGGTCAGGCATGTTTGGTTTTGTGCTAGAGTCAAGGTCGCTGGGTTTAAGAGAAAAGTCTTCTCTTCCCATGCCCCTGAAGACTTGAGCAAAAGGCTCTAGGTCAGTAGTCTCGTTGTATCCAACCGGCACCACCTCTCCTCCGTCCGCATCGATACCCCCATTTGATTCGGCAGTCCATACAGATTCAGCAACGATTACCGCAATTTCTGCCTCAACTCCCAGCTCTTCCAGGAAATTATTCCACGATGGTAGTTCTTCATTTTCAAATCTTTCTTTTGCTGCGATATCCTCATCATCATCCATTCCTCTGTAAGGTTTAAAACCCGCATTACCCTCCGATTCATCGGTAATCGTGATAGCCAAAAGTTTCTTATTGAGCAATGTGGGCTCGGTTACTCCAGGCTCAAATTGGTAAATACCCCACCTCGATAATTTGAGGGGTGCATCGGCTGCTTTGTCACTGGATTGCTGGAGCATATCTTCGGTATCCACAGAGGGGCCGAAAAGGGTGCGGGAGTCTTGGGTTGAGAATAAACTGATCCCGTTCCACTTGGATTTTGCGATGGCCCGAAGTTCATGCTGAAGTTCTTGGAATTCTTCATTGTAGGCTACTTTCGCCTGGTCCCCGGAAACCGGGGAACTGAAAAGTGTTTTCAATTCTGAGGAACGGCTGAGGATGTCTCCAATGGTGCTGTACATCCCATCCTGAGCTTGCAATAGGGAGAGTGAGTTTTGAAGGTTGCTTTGAATGTTGCGATTTTTGATCAAGTCCAACTTAGTCTTACCTAATTTGCTCGCTTCGCCGACATCATCAGCCGGGTCCAGGACTCTTTTCCCTGTCTGCAGGTGGCGGTTTATTTTCGCGTGCTTCTCAAAGGCAGAATTTAAGTTGTTCACGACGGAGCGGGACAGGGATAAGGATTCCATGACGAATAGTGATTAAGGATGATGATAGTTTTACACCCATAGAATCGACCAAATTGTAGAAAACTTTAAAAAATACTTGTAAAGTATGCCCTGGCTTCTCAAACCCTTAGTTCTCCGAAAAATCTAAAGGCATGGAGAATAGGGGGGGAATATAACTTTCAGTTTGTTATCACTTTGAACTACACACGCTAAATTTCTCTATTTTTTGGTGCGTTCTTCTTTATCCCCTTGATCGAGTTTTTGAACTTGAGCATATACATTGCTCCCCACAATTCCGATAAATGCAGCAGTAAGTCCGACCCCGGCAACCATTACAAATTGAGCAAAAAACTTTCCCAACTTTAGATATCGGCACAGCATCGTCATATCCAACTGACCTGAGCGTTACCAGGGTCGACGAAATTGAAACAAACAGAGTACCAAATTTTTCTGGTTGTACATCCCTTTGGATTTCCCTGATTCCCACAGCACTAAAGAGTACAAAAATATAAACAAGTAAAAGCATGCCGCTGAGATGATACCTTGCAGCCAGTAAAGCTTGCACAAAAAATCTCATAGCATGACTTTGACGGTACAATTTGAGTAAGCACAGGATTATCATTGAGCGGACTGATCAAAACCAAAAAAAGGGGTGAAAACCCTATCCAAAAGGTAAGAATAGCAATCAGGTCAATACCGCCCAACAAACTGCGGGGGTACCTTCGCCCCCCATAGTCCCATTGCAAAAATATTCCCCTTTTCGGGATAATGGCTACAATTCTTTCTATCCAAAGTCATACATGATGACCTTCAAGGCTATGCTCTTAAACGGCAAACTCCACTTCGAGGATACAAGAAATAACTCTTACAACCACGATAAGTCGTTCATTCATGCAAGATAAATTCTTGATCTGTAGATTCCGAGTTTAGTCCATATCTTCGGAATCATGTTTTTGGCTTATTCGGTAAGCATTTCCTTCGCGGATTTGCCTTGCGGGATCATAGGGAGAACATGTTCCGTGTACGGTACAATAACTTCGAGGAGATAAGGCTCATCAGCTTCCAGCATTTCACGCATGGCATCTTGTAAGTCTTCACGCTTGGAAACACGGCGGGCTTTTACGCCAAACCCTTCACACATTTTGATATAATCGGGGTAAATAGCATCGAGGTTATCAGGGCCACCAATGTTTTCAGGATCACATAAAATGGTATGTCCCCGAACGGATTCATAAAACCGGTCTTCCCATTGCACCACCATTCCGAGGTGCTGGTTGTTGAGAAGTAAGCATTTGGCGTTAATTTTTTCTATCTTGGCTGTGGCAAGCTCCTGTACATTCATTAAGAATGATCCATCCCCATCTATATCGATGACTTCTTTGTCAGGACGAGCAACCTTGGCACCGATTGCCGCAGGATAACCAAACCCCATGGTACCAAGGCCAAGAGAAGAAATATAAGTGCGAGGATCTTTGAACCTGTAATACTGGGCTGCCCACATTTGGTGTTGGCCTACACCCGTAGTTATAATCGCTTCTCCTTTAGATTCTTGATAAAGCACATCCACAGCCTCCTGGGAGGTGATGTGTTCGCCTTTGTTGTATTTAAATGGATACTCTTCTTTCCAACCTTTGATTGTTGTCATCCATGGGGAAAGGTCAGGCTTTTCAAAGCCTTTTTCTTTAAAGAGTTCAGACATCCTCTTTAAGGCATATTTGATATCAGTACGAATGGGGAAGTGAGCGTGGACATTCTTATTATGTTCTGATTTGTCCACATCGAAGTGAATCACATAAGCATCCGGAGCATACTTGCTCACGACTCCGGTGATACGATCATCAAAGCGAGCACCCGCACAAAGGAGCAGGTCACTTTCACAAACCGCCCAGTTGCCAGCAACCGTTCCATGCATACCGTACCAGTAGAGGGATTGCTCATGTTCTGGGTCGAAAGCCCCAATTCCCATTAATGTATGAGTTACAGGAAGTCCGGTCAGTTCTGCAAATTCTTTTAATTCCTTATGTGCCTCCGAAGAAATAATCCCACCTCCTGTGTAAAGCACTGGCTTTTTTGATTTGGTAATCAGGTTTAGGACCTCAATCAGTTCCTCATCTGATGCTTTGGGCGAATCTAATTTATAGCCTTCAAGTTCCTCAACTTCAGCAGGGAAAAAAGGCTCAAAAACTTTTTGCTGAACATCTTTGGGTATATCAATCACTACCGGTCCGGGGCGCCCACTTTCGGCAAGATAAAAAGCTTCTTTTACAACTTTAGGCAAGTCCTCTGCCGTAAGGACAAGGTAGCTGTGCTTGACGATGGGCAAAGTCATGCCAAAAAAATCAGTTTCCTGAAAGGCAGCTTTTCCGATGAATTGTTGATAAACTTGACCGGTGATCGCGACCATGGGAATACTGTCCATGAATGCGTCGGCTATACAGGTCACCAAATTCGTTGCTCCTGGGCCTGATGTGGCCATACAAACCCCAGCTTTTCCAGTAGCCCGGGCATAGCCGTGGGCCATAAACCCCCCCCCTTGTTCTTGTCGGGGTAGGATGGTGCGAATTTTTTCTGAACGGGTAAGGGCTTGATGTAATTCCATCGAAGCTCCACCGGGGTAGGCAAATACCACATCCACACCCTCACGCTCGAGGGCGTTGACGAGAACGTCAGCCCCTTTCATGGCGGGACCTTGCTCGCCTTTTGCTTCAGGATCGGATTGTCGGATGGATTGTGTATTCATAATCAATAAGGTGAAAAGTTATTAACATGTCAAAGAGACCTGTTCTTATCAAGGGGAAAGGATCAAGCCGAAAGTGAAAAGATCTTAGATTAGTTCTCTCAGATCGTTGACTCCAAGCGTAAGGTTGGCGGCTTCAGATTCTTCAAAGACCTGCTCGAGAAGTTTTCTTTTTCCCTGCTGGAGTTGTAGAACATTTTCTTCGACCGTTCCTGAAGTGATTAATTTGTAGACGGTTACTTGTTTATCCTGACCGATACGATGAGCCCGATCACTGGCTTGTGCTTCGGCTGCCGGGTTCCACCAGGGATCGAAGTGAACAACAACATCCGCTGCGGTTAAGTTTAATCCTGTCCCGCCCGCTTTAAGGGAAATGAGGAATACGGGTATGGTATCATCTTCTTGAAACCTGTCGACTTGCGTCATTCGGTCCTTGGATGATCCATCGAGGTAGCAAAAACTGAGGCCTGCGGCTTGGAGCTCGGATTTTAAAAGTTGAAGAACTTTTACAAATTGAGAAAAAACCAGCATGCGGTGACCGCCTTCCAGGCAGGTGTAAAGCAATTCACGAAAGGCATTCAATTTTGCAGATTGATCGGCTGGGAAATCTGGCTCCACTAAGCGGGGATCACAGCAGGTTTGGCGTAAGCGAAGCAATTGAGTCAGGGTTTTCATACGCATCGCACCCTCAGATGAACCGGAGTCTGCCATTTTATTGAGTTCATTTTCCGCGGATTGGCGGACCTTGGTGTAGCACACTTTTTGTTCTTCAGTTAAATCAACATAGAGAACCTGCTCAATTTTTTCAGGTAATTCTGGGGCCACTTCTTTTTTGCTTCTTCTTAATAAATAGGGTGCAGATTCCTTGAGGATTCGCTGCTCATGCCAAATACGCTCATCACCCCGGGATGCGGGTGGAAGGTTGGGCCGGGCCCCAGGTAAAAGAAATTCAAGCAGTGATAAAAGGTCGGATACACTGTTTTCAATCGGGGTGCCTGTAAGCAGAACTCTTCCTTCCGAGTGTAAGGATGACATCGCCTTGGCGTTGTTAGTTTTACGGTTTTTTAAATGTTGGGCCTCGTCTCCGATGACACAAAGAAAAGGCATGCTTTCAAATATCTCGAGGTCCCGAACTAAGGTGCCATACGATGTGATAATGAGATCGTGCTTCCCCAGTTCGCTTGCGTCTTCAGTCCGATTACTTCCATGATGAATATAGGTTGAGAATTCAGGGCAGAAACGGCCAGCTTCTCTTTTCCAATTTTCCAGCAGGGTGGCTGGGCAAACCACAAGTGAAACCGTTGAAAATCCCCGTTCTTTTCGAAGAGATGATAAAAAAGCAAGGGCTTGAAGTGTTTTCCCCAGTCCCATTTCGTCAGCTAAGATACCACCTAACTCGTTGCGGAAAAGGTGGAGGAGCCAGGCCACCCCGGTAGTCTGATAGGGGCGGAGAGTCTCCTCTAAAGAATCGTTGAGACTGGGAGGGGGTAGGGTAGAAAGATCCCTTAGAGCGGTGCTTCTTTTTTTCCACTTAGTTGGAGGTTTAAAGCGGGGGTCGGCTTCGACGAGAAATTCTTCCAAGGCTGGTGCTTGAAATTTTTCTACAGGATGACTTGTGCGACCAAGAAGAGGGGCATCCGGATTTCCTGAGACTCTTCGTTGTAGAAAGCACGCTTTTTCTTTGAGCTCACGGGTTAGCAAGTAAACTTTTTTCCCGTGGCGAACATGGTTTTTCCCGGTAGCCAGGGCATGCTCAAGCTCATCTGCCGGAACATTTCCAGCTTCAATACATATCTCCACTTCGGCTAAATCACTTGATTCGCTTGCTGATGTGCGAATTTCTGCTTTCTGGATCGATGAGGTGAGATTCTTAAAGTTTTGGGTAAATTCTGCCTGGTAATCCAATGCAAGGTCTTCTTGATGTGATGCAAGGAAGTCGAGTACCGATGAGGGGTCCCGTAACCACCACCAGTGCCGATGGGAACGATCTCGAAGAAAGTTCCACTCTCGTAAGAGACGAAGCACTTCCTTGTAGCCCGGGTGTTCTGAAGATGGCAGAATAATACGCAAGTACTCTGTCGATCCTTCCACTTCAATCGGTGGTCCCTTGTAGTCAGGAATATCGGGGGTAGGGGGTGGGTGAAGTGGTTCGATTTCTTCTTTGATTTCCCGAACGGGCCGAGGTCGCTCTCGATGGGGAGGCTCAATGAAATCACTGACTCCTGTTAGATTACCGTCTTTCCAAATAATTTCAGTTTCAGGGTCATTTGCTGGATAAAAACAGGAGACTTTATGAAGTAATTTTAATAGTTCCCCCATTTGTTCAAGGTTGAGTTGGAGGAAAGAAGTAAGAGTGCCACCACACCATTGAGAAAGAGCAAAAAGAGCTGACCTTTCTGCGTCGGCTAAATTTGCAAATGCCGAGGAAGCAACTTTTTCAGGTGGAAACCGGCTCCCGTCTTCCTGTTCAAGTTCAACTTTTGCAGGGATTGCATTACGCTGCACACTGCCCGCCAAGTTTGGCGGAAGGAGAATTCGTAACCTCACACCTCTTTTAGCTGAAAGTAATGCTCAAAAGAGCTTCGTTTAGATCATTGGAAGCAGGAGCTCCACCCATCGCAAAATCTGGCTTGCCTCCTCCCTTTCCGCCTAGCTTTTTTGCAAGTTCGCCAAGGTATTTACCCGCTTGGTGACCAGCATCAATTGCGGATTGTGAGCAGATGCATACCATACCGCACTTATCATTGGCTACACTGGCCAAAAGGACGACGGATGGACTTGACCGCTTATTGACTTGGGCAGCGAGGGAACGGAGGTCGTTAGGGCTAAGCTCAGGGACAACCGATTTAATCATACGGATACCACCTGATTCCACAGCATCTTCAATGAGTTTATCTGCAATACCTGCTTGTCCTTTTTGTTCAAAGGCACGAAGTTTTTTATCAAGCTCTTTTCCTTTTGCCTGCATCTGGGAAATACGAACTGAAATATCATTCGGCTGGCAAGCAAGTTGATGGCTGAGCTTTTGGACGAGAGAAATTCGATAATCTGCCCATTTGTGGGCAGCGAAGCCAGCGACAGCCTCAATTCTTCGAGTGCCGGCAGAGATCGCAGATTCGGTAATTATTCGAAGGGAGCCAATTTCACCTGCGGAGGAAACATGGGTGCCCCCGCAAAGTTCCTGGCTCCACCCACCTAGGTTAACGACTCTTACAACTTCTCCATATTTATCTCCGAAAAAGGCAATAACTTCGTCTGGTTTTTGAGAAAAAGGAACTTCATAAGCTTCCAGTTTGTCATTAAGCAAAAGCTTTTCATTGGAAATCTTTTCTATCTCCAGGATCTGTTCAGGTTTTATCCCTTCAAAGTGAGAAAAGTCAAAGCGTAAGCGGTCTGGTTCCACCAAGGAACCAGCTTGACGAATATGATCACCGAGGACTTTCCGCAGGGCCCAGTGAAGCACATGGGTTGCGGTGTGATGCCTCTGGATGGATTGACGCCTCTTTACATCAACACTCAGGGATGCCTTTTCACCTTTTAAATCATGTTTTTTGGGAGAATCTTTGAGTGCATGCAGAAAACGGCCTGAACTGTCTGTAGTGACATTGGTAATTACATGGGTTTCATTAGCGATGAAAACGCAGCCGGTATCTCCAACCTGACCACCCATTTCAGCATAGAAAGGCGATTGCTTAAAGATCAAGTAGGTAACATCATTTTGAAGAATGCAGTCGGTGCAAGTGGAGGGGAAATCACCAAGGTTTTCAATATCGTATCCTGCGAATTCAGTCGCATCTGCCCCAGAAGATTCCTCGCTTACTACGATATCAACTGACTTATGTGCTTTTCGGGCTCGCTCTTTTTGGGCATCCATTTCAGTTTCAAATGCCTTGGCATCGACTGAAAGATTAGATTCTCGGGCCATGAGTTCGGTGAGGTCAAAAGGGAAACCGTAAGTATCATAGAGCTTGAAGGCGAAAGAACCTGCCAGTTCATTACCAGGTTCTAAAGATTTGATTTCCCGGTTAAAAAGTTCAATCCCCCGATCCAAGGTTTTATTAAAAGATTCTTCTTCAGACTGGAGCGTTTTAAGGATGAGATCTTTTCGATTAGTAAGTTCCGGAAAGAATTCGCCCATCTGGTCGATCAGGGTTGGAGCAAGAAGGTGAAAGAAAGGTCGTTCAAACCCTAAAGTTCGACCGTAGCGTATGCCTCTTCTTAAAATTCGTCTTACAACATAATTGCGATCACCGTTACCGGGGAGTATTCCGTCTGCAATAGAAAAGCAAAGTGCTCGTAGATGATCTCCAATAACCCGAAAAGCCACATCCACTTCCTCCTGTTTATTTTTGGGTTTTCCATCTTTGGGCAAGGTCGAGGAGTAAACCATACCGGACAAAGAGCTTAGTTTCTCAAAAATTGGAGAAAATACATCGGTATCATAGTTTGAGGTTGGCTTGGAGAAATCAGTGAACCCTTGCGTGGACTGCATAACTGCCGCTACTCGCTCAAACCCCATGCCTGTATCTACGTGTTGTGAGGCAAGAGGAGAAAATGTACCATTTCTGTCGGCGTTAAACTGAATAAATACAAGATTCCAAATCTCAATGCAAAGGTGGGAGTCTGCATTGACTAATTTTCCCTGAGAATTGCCTTCAGGAGTGAGATCGAAGTGAAGTTCGCTACAGGGGCCGCAAGGACCGGTTTCACCCATCATCCAAAAATTATCTTTCTTTCCACCCGTTACAACATGAATCTCAGGATCAAGCCCGGCGGCTTTAAAAATATTGGACCATAGCTCGTGAGCTTCTTGGTCAAAATCAGCTGGGTCGCCTTCCCCGGGTTTATACACGCTGGCAAATAAACGATCAGGGGGGAACTTCCAGACATCAACCAACAGTTCCCACGCCCACTCAATCGCTTCTTTCTTGAAGTAATTGCCAAAAGACCAGTTTCCAAGCATTTCAAAAAATGTATGGTGGTAGGTATCAAAACCTACATCTTCGAGATCGTTATGCTTACCTCCGGCACGAATACATTTCTGCGTGTCGGTAGCCCGTGAAAAGGGTGCTTGTTGATCCCCCAGGAAGTAGGGGACAAATTGATTCATTCCTGCGTTGGTGAAAAGCAGGTTGGGTGATTCGGGTAATAAAGGAGCCGAAGCTACAAATTGGTGTTCTTTGGACTTAAAAAAGTCGATAAAAGATTGTCGTATAGCTTCGGCTTTCATTCTCGTTCTTTAAAAAGAAAATATGATTATATTCGCAAACCTTTAGCTAAGGTGTTGGATAATAGCATCACCCATTTCTTTGGTTCCAACAGCACTCTCGCCTTGGGTAATATCACCGGTGCGGAGACCAGACCGAATGGTTTCTTTGACCGCATTTTCAATAGATGTGGCTTCTGCTTCCATGCCAAAACTGTAGCGAAGCATGAGGGCCGCACTAAGAACTTGGGCACAAGGGTTAGCCAACCCCATGCCAGCAATGTCAGGAGCGGTACCTCCTGCTGGTTCGTATAAACCAAAGGGGAGGTCAAGGCTGTTTTTTCCAGTTCCCAAACTGGCGGAAGCAAGCATGCCAAGCGATCCGCAGATCACTGCAAGTTCATCGGATAAGATATCTCCAAACATATTTTCGGTAACCAAAACATCAAACTGGTTAGGGTCGCGAACGAGTTGCATGGCTGCATTATCCACATACATGTGGGAAAGTTCGATAGAGGGATCAAGTTGCTGGACACAATCAGACACAACTTTTCTCCACAACACAGAGGTTTCCAGCACATTTGCTTTGTCAACAGAGCAAATACGACCATCCCGGAGTGAAGCAGCTTTGACCGCAACTTCTACAATTCGCTCAATTTCACTCGTTTTGTAAATCATGGTATCAATCGCTTCCTTTTCTCCGTTATCCAATGTTTTGGTGCTTTTGGGCTGGCCAAAATAAATGCCACCGGTGAGCTCTCGCACGCAGAGCACATCAATTCCATTAGCTACGGTTTCAGTACGAAGGGGAGATAAGTCAGCTAATTCTGGATATAAATTCCCCGGCCGAAGGTTAGCAAATAGTTGAAATGCTTTGCGGATAGGCAGAAGAGCTGCCCTTTCGGGTTGCTCCTTGGGAGGCAAATTCTCCCATTTGGGCCCACCTACGGAGCCAAAAAGAATGGCGTCAGCCTCCCTGCAAGCCAGTAGAGTTGACTCGGGTAGGGCATTGCCGTGGTTGTCTATTCCGATACCCCCCACGTCGTGGGACGATGAGTCGATAGTGAAATTCTTTTTCTCACCAAGGGCTTTAAGTACATCCAGAGCGATATCCATGACTTCAGGACCAATGCCATCGCCGGGTAGGGTTGTGAAGCGTAATTTATTCATGAAGGTTTAGAATCCATAAGCCTTTGAGTCTGCTCTGCAATGCTGAAAAGATAAATCTTTATCTCCCGTAGGTATGAATTGACATTTTGGTCAGGAAACCATAAAAAGAATTATTTACAGTCTAATCTAGAAGATAGGCGGGCCATGCTCGCCTTTTTTATTCTTATTTTCCAAAACCCAAAAACAATCAATCACTATGAGTAGCGAAATTCTCGCAGTTCTCGAATACATGGAGAAAGAGAAAGGTATCAGCCGTGAGGACATGATTGCCACGATTGAAGGTGCCGTCAAGGCAGCAGCGGAAAGAGGGGTCAATTCCTCCAGTGACGTCCGGGTAGAAATCAATGCCAAAAACGGGGCGATGCAGGCTTGGACCCAGTTGGAAGTCGTTGAGTCTGTTTCTGATACAGCCCGGGAAATTCATGTGGATAAAGCAAGACTTTACGCTGAAAACCCTCAAGTTGGAGACATGGTGGAACGTGAAATGGATCCTTCTTACTTAGGCCGAATCGCTGCCAAAACCGCGGAGCAGGCTATTAAGCAAAGGCTTCGCCAATTTGAAAAGGAACATATTTATGACGAATTCCGTGACCAAGTTGGAAACCTAGTCACAGGTATTGTTCGCCGTAAAGAGCGGGGTGATTTAATTGTCGAAGTTGGAAAAGCAGAAGCTCTACTACCTTGGAGAGAACGAGTTCCGGGTGAAGACTGGGTGCCGGGTGAACGTATTCGTTGCTTATTGAACAAACTCGAGCAACATGGTCGTGGCCCAGAACTGATTTTAAGCAGGTCCAGCCTAAACTTTGTTCGCAAATTATTTGAAATGGAAGTTGCAGAAATTGCAGATGGTACAGTTTCGCTTGCGGCAATGGCTCGCGAACCCGGCTATCGTACAAAAGTCTGCGTTAAAAGTACCGATCCAAAAGTTGACCCTGTCGGTGCTTGTGTCGGAGCCCGAGGTTCACGGGTCAAAAGCATAGTTCGGGAAATGAATGGCGAGAAAGTTGATATTGTTCGTTGGTTCGAAGACCCAATTGAACAACTTGCAGAGGCTTTAAAGCCAGCCGTTCCACAAAATGTAACCTTAGACAGGGATAAGCGAAGAATGTACTTTGAGGTGGTGGAAGACGATCTTTCCGTTGCCATCGGTCGAAAAGGTATCAATGCAAGGCTGACTTCTCGGTTACTTGGCTGGAAGCTTGATATTGGAAAAGTCGTTGTTAAACAAGTCGGCTTTGATGAAAGAAAGCTTAAGGCTGCCGAAGCCCTAACCTCTGTAGGAATTGAATTTGAAGTAGCTGACCGCTTGGTTGCTTTTGGCCTTGTCAGCCCTGATGCTTTTGAGGGGGTAACTTCTGACGACTTGGTAGGATTAGGTTTCGAATCCGAAACAGCCGATATTATCTTAACAAAAGTTTCAGAGGGCCAAACTCAAGCGGCCCAAGAAACAACGGAATCTTAATCAATATTTATAGCTTATGAGTGTTCGTATCCACGCAATTGCAAAGGAAATTAACAAAACCAGTAAAGAGGTCTTGGAAATCCTTTCGAAAAGAGGATACGATTTAAAAAGTGCATCTTCAACGATTGACAATATCTCAGCTCAGTCCCTGATCGAGGAATTCTCTGCTCAATCCGGATCGGACGACCCTGCTAATAACGCAACGACTAAAGCAGTTGCTGTTGATGATAAACCAAAAGGCAAGGGTGAAAAAAAAGCACCAATCGTTCGAACAAAAGCTGATTTAGACAAGGAAAAGCTGGAGAAAGACGAGGCTGAGAAAGCCAAAAAAGAGGAACAACTTAAATCCGAACAGGATGTTTCTCCGAAAGTGAAGCAAGAGGAAATAACCAAGGGTGATACAGTACCAGAAGTTAAATCTCCCACTATGGCGCCCCCTCCACCCATGAAACGTGCTTCAGCTCCACCACCCCCACCCGGGGCAGGTAAGTCTGTAATTCCATCCCCGCCTGCTGCAGTCACTGTAAAAGATGAAGGTAAGGCCGTTGATGAAAGTAATGGAGTTGTTGAAGGAAACCTCATTATGGTGAAACCGCCCATTGTCGTACGTGACTTTGCTGGTTTTATTGGTCTGAAACCATTCCAATTAATTTCAGAGCTCATGGAAATGGGCATTTTTGCCTCAATGAATCAATCGATTGAGGAAGAAGTTGCCCGTCGCGTAGCAAAATCTAAAGGTTTTGAGCTCGAGATTAAGCATCGGGGAGAAAAGGCTGAAACCGTTGCCAAGAAGAAAGTGGTCATTGATGAGAATGATGAAAAATTCCTTAAGCCTCGCCCTCCAGTTGTCTGTATTTTAGGGCATGTTGATCACGGTAAAACCACTCTCTTGGATACCATCAGAAAAGCCAATGTGGTTTCTGGTGAAGCCGGCGGGATTACTCAGCATGTTGGCGCCTATCAGATTTCTCACAATAATAACAAAATTACTTTCCTTGACACTCCCGGTCATGCTGCTTTCTCAAAAATAAGGGAAAGAGGAGCCAACCTGACGGATGTGGCCGTTTTAGTTGTAGCAGCTGACGATGGTTTTATGCCTCAAACTGATGAAGCTCTTAAGTTTGCTCAACGAGCACAAGGTACCTTGGTCGTTGCCATAAACAAAATGGATTCTAAAGGGGCAGATGCGGACAAAGTGAAAACCCAAATGCAGGAACGCTCTATACCCCCAGAAGATTGGGGTGGGGATGTTGTGACTGTTCCTATCTCGGCTCTGAAAGGGGACAATATTGAGGATTTGCTTGAAATGATACTCCTGCAGTCCGAACTCATGGAGCTGAAAGCAAACCCAGACGCAAATTCTGAAGGTGTTATCGTCGAAGCAAGGCAAGAAGTTGGACGTGGGCCAACCGCTACAATTATTGTGCAAAAAGGCACTTTAAAGATCGGGGATGCCATTCAATCTGGTGCTGTTCACTGTAAGGTGAAAGCAATGATTGATGATCAAGGGAATAAGCTAAAAGCTGCTCCTCCATCCACCCCCGTTAATATCCTTGGTTGGTCGGGAGTGCCTGACGCAGGCGCACCCTACAAAAAATTTAAGAACGAAAGGGAAGCAAGGCGAGAAGCTGAGGAATTTGAAAACCTTACTAAGTTTGCAGCACCCCTTGTTGAAGATGCTGATCCAGAGAGCGAAAGTGCAGAAGCAACAGGAGTTGACGCCTTATTTGCTGCTATTTCCAAGAGCAAAGCTACCACTTATAAAGTTATACTTAAAGCTGATGTCAGGGGTTCACTTGAAGCACTGAAAGGTTCCTTAGAGATGATTAAGAGCGACAAAGTTTTACTTGAAGTCCTACAATCTGAAGTTGGTCAAATTACAAAAAATGATGTAAAAATGGCGAGCACATCCGGTGCTGATGTACTTGGTTTTAATGTTAAGCCTGAAAATGGTGTTATGGGCGAAGCCAAACATTTAGATGTAAATGTTTTCCAGAACAGCATAATTTATGAAATCATTGACCTTGCTAAAGAAAATATGGCCAACCTCCTTGAACCTGAGCTCGTTGAGAAAAAGACAGGCCGTGCTGAAATTCGACAAATTTTCCGTGTGAGCAAAGGCCGAGTGGTTGCTGGCTCTATGGTCATGGAGGGTTCTATTGGGCGTAACAAAGTTGCCCGCTTGATGCGAGGAGGTGAACTCATTGCAGAAGGCAAAGTAGAAACTTTGAAAAGGTTTAAAGACGATGTAACCGAAGTCAAAGCTGGCTTTGAGTGCGGAATACGGTTGGATGCCTTTGATAAATATGAGGAGGGAGATTTTATTGAAACTTTTGAGGTCGATAAAATTACTCCGAGTCTTTGATTTTTAATGAGTCTTCGGATCACTCGCGTTAACGAGTTAATAAAAAGGGAGATAGCCAACTACCTAAGTCAAAAATATAGAGCCGAAGCTGTCCGTTGGACAATTACATCGGTTGAAACATCTCCAGATTTACGAAATGCTACGGTTGCTTATTCGGTCATTGGCGATGACAAGCATGCCAGGGAAGCTCAGCTATTCTTTCGCAAACATGCTGGTGAAATTCGTAAAGAAGTGAGTCGATTTGTAATCCTGAAATATTCACCTCGGCTTCAATTTGTAAGAGATTTTGGTATCGAACGGGGTAATCGTGTCATGGAGATATTGGACGAACTAGAAGACCAAGATCCGAAGGATGACACATATGATGAGTCACAATAGTAGTACACTGTGACAATATGACTTGCTTCTGTCTCGCTTTGATCCTGAGATCACTCCTTTATTCAATAAATATATTTTATAAATAGTTGCTTTTTAGGGATTTAAGTTAAATTCGATTTAAGGCATAAATGTTGCATTATAAATCGCGTGAGTAAAATAATAGGCATAGATCTCGGCACAAGCAATTCGTGCATGGCAGTAATGGAGGCAGGTGAGCCCAAGGTAATTCCCAATTCTGAGGGGAATCGTACCACACCTTCTATCGTCGCTTTTAGTAGCAATGGTGAACGTTTAGTTGGCCAATCAGCCAAGCGACAAGCTGTAACCAATCCACAAAATACAATTTTTTCAGCCAAAAGACTCATAGGTCGTAAGTATTCTGAAATTAAAGACGAAATTTCTACTGTTCCTTTTAAGGTTGCCGAAGGTAAGAACGGTGCAGCAGTCATTGAATGCGAAATTGATGGCAAAACAGAAACTTACATGCCTGAACAAATCGCTTCTATGGTTTTAGCCAAGTTAAAAGCGGATGCGGAAGCGTATTTGGGAGAACCGGTGACCAAGGCTGTTATCACTGTACCTGCTTATTTTAATGATGATCAGCGGAAAGCGACTAAAGATGCCGGTCTGATTGCCGGTTTAGAAGTTGAGCGAATTATCAATGAACCTACTGCAGCATCCCTTGCTTACGGACTGGATAAAAAAGGGGAGGAGACCATCGCTGTGTACGATTTGGGAGGTGGTACTTTTGATATTAGTGTGCTAGAAATAGCTGAAGGTGTTTTTGAAGTAAAAGCCACCAATGGCGATACTCAACTCGGAGGTGATAACTGGGATGAGAAAATAATTCATTGGCTGATCGATGAATTTAAAAATGATCAGGGGATCGATTTGACTGGTGATCCTATGGCTATGCAAAGGCTTAAAGAAGAGGCTGAAAAAGCTAAAATGGCTCTTTCATCCTCCCAATCCACCGACATAAACCTGCCTTTCATCACAGCCGATGCTTCAGGTCCCAAGCACTTAAATATCACCCTGTCGCGGGCCAAGCTTGAGCAAGTTTGCGACGACTTGTACGCACGAACAAAGGCTCCTTTTGAGGCATGCCTTAAGGATGCTGGGATTGATTTGGGAAGCGTTGGCAATCTTGTTCTTGTTGGAGGAATGACTCGCAGTCCTAAAATTGTAGAGCTTGCCAAAGAGCTCGGTGGTAAGGACGCAAATCAAGGGGTTAACCCAGACGAAGTAGTTGCGATTGGGGCAGCGGTCCAAGGTGCGGTTTTACAAGGTGATGTGAATGATGTTCTATTGTTAGATGTCACTCCATTAACTCTCGGCATCGAGACCGCAGGAGGTGTTTCTACACCCATGATTGAGCGTAATACCACTATCCCCACCAAAAAATCACAAGTGTTTTCTACGGCAGCAGATAACCAACCTGCAGTTGACATTGTTGTTTTACAAGGTGAACGGGCTATGTCTCAGGACAACAAAACTTTGGGTACCTTCAAGCTTGATGGAATTTCCGCAGCACCAAGAGGTACTCCTCAAATTGATGTCACCTTTGATATTGATGCAAATGGTATTTTGAATGTTTCCGCCAAAGATCAGGGAACAGGCAAAGACCAAAAGATTACAATATCTGGTTCTTCAAGCATGGATGAGGCCGAAGTTGAACGCCTAAAGCAAGAGGCTGAAAAGTTTGCAGAGGAAGACAAGGAAAAGAAAGAATCGATCCAAGTTCGGAATGAACTCGACTCAATGGTTTATCAAAGCGAGAAGCAACTTGCCGATTTGAATGATAAAGCCCCGGACGATCTAAAGGATAAAATTAATGAACTTTTGAAGGATGTGAAAAAAGTTCTCGAAAAACCTGATAGTACTGTAGCAGAGCTTACTGAAGCGAAAGATAAAATGCAGAAGAATTTTGAAGAACTCGGTAAAGAAGCTATGAAATATGCGAGCCCTGCTGGTGCAGATACCTCAACCGCTGAAAGCGATGCTTCTCCTGATTCTAAAAAGGATGCAAATGGTAAAGACGATGACATTGTCGATGCAGATTTTGAAGTCGTTGATGAAGAAAACGAACAAGAAGAGAAAGCTGAGAAGTAAAATTTGAACTCTAACAGATTATTAATCTAACAAACCCAAAACAATAGAATATGAGTAAACCAAAAATCACTCCGTTGGGAGATCGCGTCTTGGTCAAGCAAGTCGATGAAGACGAGCAAGTCAAAGGCGGGATTATTATCCCCGACTCCGCAAAGGAAAAGCCACAAGAAGCTGAAGTAGTAGCTCTTGGAACAGGAAAAAAAGACGAAGACGGTAATGTCATTCCTTTCCAAGTAAAAAAAGGAGACAAAGTACTCATCAGTAAATATGGTGGAACTGAGGTCAAGCTTGACGATGTTGAATATCAACTAATTCGTGAAGATGACATTCTCGGAGTCATCGGATAAGGCACTTTTGCACTTAACTAATTAACCAAAAATAAAATACTAAAATGGCTAAGCAAATATTATTCGACGAAGCAGCTCGTAAAAAAGTCCTCAAAGGCGTAACCACACTTGCTGACGCAGTGAGTGTTACTTTGGGACCGAAGGGCAGAAATGTTTTAATTGATAAAAAATTCGGTTCCCCAACCGTTACTAAAGACGGAGTTACCGTTGCTAAAGAAATCGATTTACCAGATCCCTATGAAAATATGGGTGCTCAAATGGTTCGTGAAGTTGCATCCAAGACTTCTGACTTGGCTGGTGACGGTACCACCACAGCAACCGTTTTGGCTGCGAGCGTATACCGTGAAGGACTCAAAAATGTAGCAGCTGGCGCAAACCCAGTTTACTTGAAACGTGGAATTGACAAAGCTGTTGAAGCTGGCGTTGCAAAACTCCTTCGTGACAGCAAGAAAGTATCCGACCGTGAAGAAGTCCGACAAGTTGCAACTGTTTCTGCTAACTGGGACGACGAAATCGGTGAGATTATTGCCGACGCCATGGATAAAGTAGGCAAAGACGGAACCATTACAGTAGAAGAAGCTAAAAGCATCGAGACCACTCTTGATGTCGTTGAAGGTATGCAGTTTGACAAAGGATACTTAAGTCCTTATTTCTGCACCAACAATGACACTATGGAATCCATTTTGGATGATTGTTTCATTTTGATCTACGAGAAGAAGATCACTGCACTTAATGACTTACTTCCTGTTCTTCAGTTAGTTTCCAAGCAAGGTAAACCACTTCTTATCATCGCTGAAGATGTAGAAGGCGAAGCACTTGCTGCCTTGGTAGTTAATAAATTGCGTGGTACTTTAAATGCTTGTGCGGTAAAAGCACCTGGGTTTGGAGATCGTCGTAAGGAAATGCTCCGCGATATCGCTATCTTAACGGGTGCTCGTTGCATCACTGAAGATCTTGGTATCAAACTTGAAAATATCCAACTTGCTGATTTAGGTCAGGCTAAGCGTATCTCCGTTGACAAAGAAAATACTGTCATTGTTGAAGGTTCAGGAAAAGCTTCCGAGATCCAAGGGCGTGTCAAACAAATCCGTCGTCAAATCCAAGAAACAACTTCTGATTACGATCGTGAGAAACTTCAAGAACGTCTTGCCAAATTGGCAGGTGGTGTTGCAGTGATTAATGTTGGTGCAGCAACTGAGCCAGAAATGAAAGAAAAGAAAGCTCGTGTTGAAGATGCATTACATGCTACTCGTGCTGCTGTTGAAGAAGGTATTCTTCCCGGTGGTGGTGTTGCTTTGCTCCGTGCAGCAAACGCAATTGATAAATCAGCAACTAACTTGGAAGGTGACGAAGCAATAGGTGCAACCATTGTTCGTCGTGCTATTGAAGCACCCCTTCGCAAGCTTTGCGATAACGCTGGAGTAGAAGGTTCGCTTGTTGTCCAACAAGTGCTCAAATCCAAGAGTACTATGGGCTACAATGTGGCAACTGACACACACGAAGACTTAATCAAAGCTGGTGTTGTAGATCCAACCAAAGTAACTCGTACCGCGTTGCAAAATGCTGGTTCAGTTGCTGGTCTTCTCTTGACCACAGATTGCATGATTACTGACATACCTGAAGAAGAAAAAGCAGCTCCAGGTGGTCATGATCACGATCACGGCATGATGTAAGATAACTTTTTCTTACTTTAAAATATGGAGGGCGTACACTTCGGTGTACGCCCTTCATCTGTTTACGGATAACAACCAGTAAAATACCTGATTTTTAAAAAACCGAAGAGTACGAGAGTTTAAAGCGAAGAGTTTCTCCCGAAGTTCAAAATCTTAGCGAGGGAGGCTGAAAATGTTAGGCTGTAACTTTTTGATCTTTCGCAAAACGAGCAGATTGCTCTTCTGCGTGATAAGATGATCTTACCAGTGGACCAGATTCTACTATCTTGATACCTAATTTGTGAGATTCCTCTTTCCAGTGTGCAAACTCTTCGGGCGTTGCCCACCTGTCAATAGGTGTATAGTCAGCACTCGGTTGTAAATATTGTCCCAAGGTTAAAATATCCAAGCCAATGGCAGCAAGGTCTTGGAGGGCAACGAGGATCTCATCTTCTTTCTCGCCAAGCCCAAGCATGATACCAGATTTGATGCGGAAGCCCCGTTTTTTGGCATGATCGAGTACATTCAGGCTTCTTTGGTAGCTTGCAGTCCGGCGTATCGGCCGTTGTAAGCGTTCCACTGTCTCTAGGTTATGGTTGAAAATATTTGGTGTTGCGTCCAAGACTAAATCCAAATTTTCAAAATCACCTTGAAAGTCAGGAACCAGTACCTCGATAGCTGTATCAGGGTTACGATGGCGTACGGCACGAATGGTTGCCGCCCATACTTTAGCCCCGCCATCTGGCAAATCATCCCGAGCAACAGAAGTGAGCACGCAATGTTTTAAATTCATTTTTGCAACTGCATCTGCGACTCGAGGAGGTTCCGCAAGGTCAAGCTCGGTTGGCTTTCCCGTTTGTACGGCACAGAAAGTGCATGCACGGGTGCATACATTACCAAGAATCATTAATGTTGCTGTGCCTCTTGACCAGCATTCACCCATGTTTGGGCATTGAGCACTTTGGCAAACTGTATGAAGCTGATTTTTATCAACAATATCACGAACTTCGTTGTAAGCTGGTCCAGAAGGTAACTTGGCCCTTAACCAATTGGGTTTTCTATCTTTGGTGACGGACGAACTCATAGGTCTAAGATTCTATCATCGGAGGGCCATCATTACCAGCCGTTCTGTGGTAAGAATGGTCTGCATCTGCTTTTTCGTATTTAGTAAAGCCATGCTTCGCAAGATTTTGGTCAGAAAGAACTGATTTTTCTCTTTGATCTGAGTGTTTGAGAGAAATAGAGGCAGCAGAAACTAATTTTCGAACTGGTTCTCCGGTTATGGGGTGTTTTCTTAGTAATGGGTCTCCAAGGTTCTGTTCAACCTCAAAGCGTTCGTAAGGCTCACACCCAATCAGAACTTCATACATGTAAAGCGGCATAATGCTTTATGCAGTTTTCTTTTTTCTCGGAGGGAATTCGAACCCAATGCCTCCATTGTCTTTCAAGATTAAGTTGGCATCAAAAGGTCTTTTCGTTCTTCGGGATACGAAGCCTTTTATGAGCCCGGTCTTCTTCTCATTCACCAACTTTTGAAATTCCTCAAGTGGAATTTCTTTATCGAGTAATTTTCTGGTTATGCGAAAAGTACATTCTCCATCTGAAATTTTCTTATTTGTAACACAAACATAGGAAAGGCCCGTTTGCTTAATATCATTTTGGCAAACTGGACACTTTGCCACAACAGGGGCATCTTTAAGTAATTCTATTTCCTCAGATTCTTGATCATCTGAATTATTATCAAATATGAAACTGACTTTATAGTCGTCTTCCAGTTTTAACATAGCTGAAAATCTTTTTCCGGCTTTGGATATAAAGTCATCGAGAGGACCAATCCTTTTTTCTTTCAAAAGCAGTTCCACCTCTTCAATTTCCAACCTCCTTCCCGCAATACTTTTAGAAATTTTAAATTCACCTTCCATGTCTTGGTAAAAACTAAGGGCTTCGTAGAGGGGTTTACCGTCCACAGGTGACTTGAGAGTAGTGTCTTTAAAATTATCCGCAGTTTCGGTGAAACCAGTGGTCTTGGATACGAAATCTTGAGTGAGAGAACTTATCTCCTGCATGAATTCATCTCTCGACATTTCGCCATTTTCAATTTTGCGTAATTTGTGCTCCCATTCTCCTGTCATAGTGGGACTGGTTAGTACGTTTACATCGGCAGCATGAAGAAATTGAAAAAGGTCTTCCGCCTTGAGGGATGGGTGAAGCTGGGTACCCTCCCTTCGAATGTATTTTTCTTTGATTAAGTGCTCAATTGTTGCCGCTCTGGTTGCAGGTGTTCCCAATCCCTTTTCTTTCATTGCTTCCGCAAGCTCCTCATCATCGATTAACTTACCTGCACTTTCCATAGCTGAAAGTAAAGTAGCTTCTGAGTAACGGGGAGGGGGCTTGGTTTGATCTGTTTCGATAGTAGGGTTAGAGCAAATAGCAGATTCATTATCTTCTGGTAAGAGCGCCACAAGTGAGTCACTTGGCTGGTTATCTTTTCCATAAATAGCTAACCAAGAAGCTTCCGCAAGAACACGGCCTTCGGTTTTGAAGGAGTGTTCCCCGATTAGGCTTCTCCGTGTAGTCACATCCCATTGAGCAGGAGGATAAAAAGCTGCGATAAACCGTTTCGCGATTAAGCTGTAAATTTTAGACTCATTGGCATCCAACCCAGATGGTGGAGTATTGGTAGGAATGATCGCAAAGTGATCACTAATCTGCTTATTATTAAAAATTTTCTTATTTTTTGGGTCGACCCAGTTTTGAGACAGGGCCTTTTGGGCATGAGTGGCAAGAGATCCACCTAGTGCGCCAAGGACTTCCGTACAATTAGGCCCGTAGTCTTCAGGGAGAGCCTTGGAGTCCGTACGAGGGTAAGTGATTGCTTTGTGCCTTTCATATAAAGACTGAGCAAGTTGGAGTGTTCGACTGGCAGGAAAATGGTGAAGGCGGTTAGCTTCCCGTTGTAAGGAGGTGAGGTCGTACAATTTGTTGGCAGCCTGGGGAGATCGCCTTTTAACTTCAGTGACTTGAGCAGTAGTTGCCTGGTTGAGACTTTCAAGGATGTCTTTCGCCACTTGCTCGTCCCAAAGTCGATCTACTTTTTGGTGTTTATCGTTAGGATCTTTTTTAAAGTCCGGTTTTTGATACAGTCCGGTGTATTTCCCTTCTTTCACTTCAAAGTCCGCCGAAATTTTGTGAAATGTTTTGGGGACAAAAGATTGGATTTCGTGCTCTCGAGATATCACGAGTGATAGAGTAGGGGTTTGCACCCTTCCCACGGTAGAAACTTGTCGAGACCGCCCGCGACTCCTTTTGATCGTAACCGCTCTGGTTCCATTGATACCAATCAACCAATCAGATTCAGATCTACATCTAGCGGCATCTTGTAAGGGCTTAAGCTGATCTCCGTCGCGGAGGTTTGAGAAAGCCTCATTGATAGAGCTGTCTGTCATGGACGACATCCACAGCCTTTTAGCAGGATGCTTGCAGCCGGCTAATTCGTAAACATAAGTAAAAATTAGCTCACCTTCCCGGCCTGCGTCACAGGCATTGACTACATAGTCAATATCCTTACGCTTGAGTTGTTTCTTAAGTTGTTGAAATTTCTTTTTGTTTGCTGCAATTGGTTTAAGCTTGAACTCTGGAGGAATGATGGGCAGGTTCGCCAACTTCCATGCTTTTAACTTCTTATCGAAGTCGTCAGGCATAAAAAGTTCGACAAGGTGACCCACTGCACAGTCAATGACCCACTCATCGTTCTCGTAATAGTCTTCTTTTTTCGGAACTTTACCGAGTACCCGGGCCAAATCCCTGGCTACACTTGGTTTTTCTGCAATTACGAGTTTTTTCATCAATGAGGGGAGAATTTTAAGTGTTAGGACGGGAGAAAACGATCAATAATAGCATCCATTTGACTGAGCAGAAACGCAATCGTTTCTGCATTTTCGTTACCCATGTTTGATATCCGAAAAGTTTTACCTTTGATTTTACCATAACCGCCGTCTATGGATAATTTCTTTTCTTCCTTAAGGGCTTTAACAAAACCAGCCACATCCATATCGAGGTTATTTTTGACACAACTTAAAGATTTGGAAGCATACTTTTTCTGAGGAAGTAGCTCAAAGCCCTTAGCCTCTATCCATTTGTGAACTTGGGCATTTAAGTCTGCATGTCTTTTAAAGCGATTCTGTACTCCTTCTTCGAAAATATGCTCAAGGGTATACAGAAGACCGTGAATAAGTGGGATAACGGGTGTACTGGGAGTCATTCCCTTTTCGTGATTTTTTAAGAACTCTATAAAGTCGAAGTAGTATCCGCGGCCTTCTATTTGTTTTGCTCTTTCAAAAGCACGGGAAGAAACTGACAGCAGGGCTAGACCAGGGGGGAGCGCTAGGGCTTTTTGTGAACCCGTAAGCAGGACATCGATGCCAAGTTCGTCCTTGGGGATTGATACGACCGAAAAAGAACTCACGGAATCGACGACGGAAAGAACATCAGGGTATTTCGCCAAAACCTGCATGATTTCCTTAAGAGGGTTCATCATTCCGCAAGATGTTTCATTATGCACTAAAGTTACAAGGTCATACTCTCCGGTTGATAGACGCTTGTCTAATTCTACTGGATCGATGTGTTGGCCCCATTCAACGCTGAGAGCATCTCCACTTTTTCCGCATCTTTTGACCACATCAATCCATTTATCAGAGAAAGCACCACAAGTGCAGCAGAGTGTTTTTTTTCTAGTTAAGTTACGAACGGCACCTTCCATGACACCCCAGGCACTAGAAGTAGATAAGAAAACGGGGTCTTGAGTTTGGAAAAGTGTTTGGAGCAAAGGCTGGCACTGGTTATACAAGTCGACAAAGTCGGGGCTTCTATGACCCATTACTGGGGTAGTGAGTGCTTTGTAAGCCCCTTCAGACACATTAACGGGGCCAGGTATGTGTAATTTGTAATCAATCATATTAGTCAGTTGTTGGCAGGGGAATGATTTCGTGAGACAGATTATCTTTACCTACCAAAATTAGTCGCGGTTCCCAAACCGCAGCTTCTTCTGGATCCAGAGAAACAAAAGATAAAATGACTAATAAATCTCCTGGTTTCCCTTTGTGGGCAGCGGCTCCGTTTAAAGCGATTTCTCCAGAGCCCGAAGGAGCGGGTATACAGTAGGTTTCAAACCTTTCCCCGTTGGTTATGTTTCCAACCAGGATTTTTTCGTGATGGAGAAAGCCCGCAGCATCCAATAGGTCACGATCTATGGATAAACTGCCAGAATAATCAGGGGCAACGGAAGTAACAGAAGCCCGGTGAAGTTTGGATTTTAATAAGGTAACTTGCATCAGTGATTTACGAGAAAATAGACATCAAAGCTTTCTTGTAGGCAAAGTCAATCGATCAAAAGGGGAATTATTTAATTCGGATTGAAAGAAATGACAAAGTAGGTAACAAATACAGACTTATGTCTACAGACAAGCAAACTTGGTTACAAAAACTATTTAACAGCTTTGAGGGATTTGTTGAAGGTGTTATTTACGATCGTGATTTATCGGTATCGGCTCGTTTATTTGGCTTATTTCTTCATCCATTTTCATATCTTTTTTCAATCATTGTTAGAACCAGAGTATTTTTATATGCAAGAAATTGGTTTTTCAAGCATACCTCCTTGGATTGTTTTGTCCTTGTCGTTGGAAATTTAACCGTAGGGGGAACGGGGAAAACCCCTGTTGTTGAGAGATTTGCGAAGGAACTTGTCTCTCGGGGGCTAAAAGTTGCCATTTTGAGTCGTGGATACAAGAGTAAACAAGATTTGGAAGACAGCTCTTTTGGTAATATTTTTCGAAAGCGTAAGCAGTATCCTCCAAAAGTTGTAAGTGATGGGAATAGATTGTTGATGGATTCTGAGGAAGCAGGAGATGAACCTTTTATGTTGGCCAAAAATCTTCCCGGTGTGGTCGTGATTACTGGACGAGACCGGGTGAAATCGGGAAAATTTGCGATTAAAAAGTTTCAAGCGGATGCTTTAATTTTGGACGATGGCTTTCAATACCTACCGATCAAGGGAAAGATGAACCTCTTGCTCGTCGACCAGACTAACCCATTTGGTAACCGATGCCTGCTACCGCGTGGAATTTTAAGAGAACCGGTGAGTCATCTAAAGCGTGCTTCCTATGTTTTTCTTACAAAATCTGAGTCTGAGCCTGATTTAAACCTCTTGGAGACAGTCCGTGAATACAACAAGAGTGCAGAGATTATTAGGTGTGTTCACAAGCCTAAGTACTTCCAGGAAGTGAATGGTACTCAGCAAAGAGGCTTAAGTTTCCTGCACGAATCATTTGTGGGCGTTTTTTGTGGAATTGCATCCCCACGTGGCTTTGAAAATATAATCAATCGAATGTCGGGAGAGCTTCGCTATAAAAAAAGATTTTTAGACCACCATCGCTATGAGACTGAAGAGTTAGATCACATGTTTCAGCAAGCTAAAAATAGTGGTGCAGATGTCATGGTCACAACGGAAAAAGATGCCGTGCGTATCCCTTCAGCTTACAACCCCGTAATTCCATTATATTACATTCGTATGGAAATTGAAATTATTGAGGGCTTTGAGGATTTTGAAGAGGCTGTAGCTGGAATTTGTTTTCCAGCTAACAAGCAACAAGAAATATCACCGACATAAACTCCCTTATGTCTGGTTTCCTGAAAAATTCCGGGTCGTTTGTACCAGGGCATCCATGCACTCAATCTTCGCTGTGGGTCTTATACCATGCCCGAGGTTGAGAATATGGCCAGCGTCTCCATTCATTTGTGAAAGTAGTTTGTGGGTTTCCCGTTGAACTTGATCCGCGTTCGATTCCATAAGTTCAGGTGCCAGATTCCCCTGCAGTGCAAGTGGAAGGGGTAAAGCCTGTCTCGCAAATAGCAAGTCGTTTCCTTGATCTACACTGAGTCCTTGCACTCCCGTACTGGCTAATAGTTTCAGGCGATCAGAGGGAGATTTTGCATACAGGATCAGTGCCAGTTCGGAAGGAGCTTCCTGTACAATTGTATGAATCCAGGATAAAGACCACTCCCAAGCCTTATCAGTAGGGCAGAGGGAGTGCCAACTGTCAAATATTTGCAAGGCATCAATCCCAGCTTCAGACTGCATTCGGATATAATCGATAATAACTTTGGTGATTTTCTCCATCAAGTGCCCAAAAAGAACGGGCTCTTCTTTTGCCATTTTAACAGTTTTCGGGAATCCGTCGGATGATCCACCATCGATCATATAGCAGGCAAGTGTCCACGGGGATCCGCAAAATCCTAGTAGGGCTTTATCAACCCCCAACTTTCCTCGGAGAATCTTAAGGGCATTCTCTACATAAGAGAGTGCAGATTGTACATCCACCTCCTTCAATCTCTTCAGATCCGATGCAGATTGAACTGAAAATTCCATGGCAATACCACCCTTTTCACGAAAATGGTATCCCTGCCCCATAGCTTCAGGAATAACAAGGATATCACTAAAAAGAATGGCGGCATCGAGCTCAAATCGAGCCAAGGGTTGCAAGGTGACCTCAACCGCTAATTCGGGCGTTTTGACCATGGTTAGAAAATCGTACTTCTCCTTAAGAGCTCGGTATTCAGGGAGATATCTGCCTGCTTGCCTCATCACCCACAGTGGTGGCCGACCAGTATTTCTGCCAGATAAGGCAAGGGTAAACCTTTCTCTGTCCAGTAAAGAATTAGGGGTTTTCATTAAGCCAGTCTCTTGGTTTTAAATAATGTAGATAAAGATTATGTTCTTCTGTCCCTTCTTTGGGAGACCAATCATAAGACCATTCTGCTGTTGGAGGCATGGACATTAATATTGATTCTGTCCTACCATTTGATTGGAGTCCGAAATGAGTACCTCGATCATAAACTAAGTTAAATTCTACATACCGTCCACGACGATATTGTTGGAAGGACTTTTGTTTATGATCAAATTCCTTATCTCTTCGTTTATCAGCAATCTCAAAAAATGCATCCTTAAAGGTATCTCCAACAGAGTTTATAAACTCCAAGGATCGATCAAAGCCTCCTTGATTATAATCATCAAAAAAGATACCACCGATGCCTCGCGTTTCTTTTCGGTGGGGAAGGTAAAAGTATTGATCGCACCACTCCTTAAATTTAGGGTAGAGATTTGTTCCATAAGGTTCACACGCATCACGGGCGGATTTGTGCCAAAATACAGCATCTTCAAGAACAGGGTAATAAGGAGTCATGTCAAAACCTCCACCAAACCACCAAACCTTTTTATTTTCAGGAGTAATGGCTTCGAAGTACCTCACATTTGCATGGGCTGTGGGTACATGCGGGTTATCAGGGTGGAAAACGACGGATACCCCCATGGCCCTGAAAGTTGACCCAGTTAGCTCTGGACGATTTTGGGTGGCAGCCTCAGGTAGCTGGTTTCCTCTTACATCTGAGAAATTAATTCCTCCTTTTTCGATCAAGTCCCCATTTTTTACCGCCCAGGTTTTGCCCCCGCCACCTTCTTCCCTTTTCCATTCATCTTCTGTGATTTGAATGTTTGGATCCTTTTGTAATAAGGAGGAAGTAAGGCGGTTATGCAATGCGATGAGAGTCTCACGAGCTCTTGTGGCCTCGTTCATCATCTGGAAAGGGTCGGGGGGGGATTCAAGGAATGAAAATACAGAACTTACTCGTCATCATCTTCACTCGGTGGGCGAGCAAGAGATTCTTTGGCTTGTTCAAAGTCATCGCAGATAATCCATTCTTCACAACCATCCAAGTTATTCCACATTTCTGCATCTTCACCCGTTGCGACAATAGCACCGCGAATCGGAAGCTTCATATCTTCTATTTTTTCGGCAAATTCACCAACAACTTCGATCGCTTCTTCCCCGACTTCTTCCAATTCAGATACATCAATGATAAGTTTAAGAATACCCTCATTGATGGTGTTACGGATGCGGGTATCCATATTTTCTTTAATGTCGTTTATGACAAAATTGGATAATTCAGGAGGAAGTTTGAAGAAGAGGTGATCGTCAATGAGTTTAAAGTACCGAGCAGATGAATCTAGGTTCATCATTTTGTACATCAGTGCTTCCGTCTTGTTTTGATCAAAAGGTTTGCTAATGCAATCGGCAAAGCCCGAGTTGAGAGCTTTTTTCTGTGCGTGTTCATCTCCCATTACTATCATACCAATAACAGGGGTATTGAGAACATTGTGATTTGTCTTCAATTTCCGTCTCAAATCAACAGCAGTTTCACCCGGGAGAGCCATACTGATAAGAATCGCAGAATACCCACTATATTCGCAGGCCTTGAGTGCAGATGCTTCATCTGTTGCCGATTCTACATTCCACTCACTTTTAGCAAACATTTCACTTAATTGCTTTGCAATAGCTGGTTTATCATCGACAACCAAAATTTTGACTTGGTCTACGCTACCATCCTCATCTTCAGCATTATTTGCTTTTTTAAAAATATTGTTTTCGTTATCACCCCGGGTGGCGATTTGGTTCATTCGGTAAAGACGCCGTCCCAAAGTTCTGATTAATTTAATCGCTACTTTAGGATTTTTGGTGACGATTTCAGCAATACTTTCCTCAACATGGCGAACGGTTGCATCGGTTTTTGCCTGGATGGTTGCATCTCGCTTCATTCCAAGGATTTCACTGAGCTCACCGAAAATCGAGCCAACAATATCTATTTCACTTAAAACCTTATTTTCTCTAATAACTTCAAGTGTACCACTTTCTAGTATACAAAAGCCTTTACCAAGTTCACCACTAGGTAATACGACATCACCTGCTCTATATTGTTGTTGTCTTATCATTTGTGAGGGAATCTTTTATCATTTCGAAAAAAAAGACTTAATCAAATAAATTCGTTTATTAAAATTTTAATTTTGATTAGGTTTTAGCGTTAGATTTTATGAATGTGGTAAAAAAATTTGATTTAATTGTGTTGGGTGGAGGTAGTGCTGGTTATGCCGCTGCTCGGACTGCCCATGAAAAAAATGCGCGAGTTGCTGTTGTGGATGGAGCTCAAGACTTAGGTGGACTTTGTATTCTTCGTGGCTGTATGCCGTCCAAAACCCTTATTTACTCAGCGGAAATGCTTCATGCGGCAGGGCAGGGAAATGTTTTTGGATTTGATCGAGCATCGCCAAAAGCAAACTTGAAGTTGATGCAGGAAAGAAAGCAGAAGGTCATAGGAGAATTTGCCAATTACCGCCAAGAGCAATTAGCGGATGGTCGCTTTTCTTTATTCCGTAAACAGGGAATTCTCCAAGGTGTTAATGAGGTAAGGCTTGAAAGCGGAGAAATTTTGGAAGGTGAAAAAATTTTAATGAGCACTGGCTCAAAGGTGAGCGTACCTCCAATTCCTGGATTAAGTACTGTTGGCTTTAAAACGAGCGATGATGTCCTGAATCTTGATTATATTCCAACTGAGTGCATCGTTCTAGGAGGAGGGGTCGTTGCCTGTGAACTTGCTCAGTTTTTAGGTAGGATCGGGAGTAGAGTTACCATTCTTCAAAGAAGCAGTCGGCTTTTAAAAGAATTACCCCCTGAGGCATCTGCTGCATTACGCGCTCAATTAACAGAAGAAGGAATTGAAGTATTAACAGAAGTAAATCTTCAAGAATTTAAATCTGACAAGGCAGGGGGAATTAAAGTTTTCTTCGATCATGGAGGTAAAGTATGCAAGAGGGACACTACTTTTCTTTTCTTGGGTCTTGGTAGAAGCCCCAATGTTGATGAGAATTCGTTGGGGGATTTGGGAATTCAATTAAAACCAAGTGGTCATATCCAAACCAATCATTTTCAGCAAACAAGTGTGCCCTCCATCTATGCGGCAGGTGATTGTGCAGGTCCACATGAAATTGTTCATATTGCGGTAAAGCAAGGAGAGACTGCAGCCCTCCATGCACTCGGGTTCGCAGTACCTCCTGTGGAGTATGATAATTTATTAAGCGTGGTCTTCACAGATCCACAGATTGCAAAGGTAGGACTTTCAACGGAAGAACTGAAAAACCGAGACATTAACTTTATCTCTGCATCTTATCCATTTGATGATCATGGCAAATCTATTCTCATGGAAGCGAAGAAAGGATATGTCGCTGTCCATGCTGAAAAATCATCGGGCATTATTTTGGGAGCCGAGTGTGCCGGCAAAGACGCTGGAGAATTGATCCACTCTTTATCTGTAGCAGTTTCGCTCCAGGCAACGGTTCATCAATTACTCAAGGTAGACTGGTATCACCCCACTCTTTCTGAGATTTGGACATATCCTCTGGAGGATATTGCCGAAGAAATACCAGTTTAATAAAATGAGAAGAGCATGAAGATTGCACAAGCTGCGAGCAAACCCGCCCACAACTGATCTTCTTTGATGATAGGAGTAGCTGTTGCCTGAGCCTTCTGTTTAATTTTTTTCATTAACTGACCAGCAGTTTGTTGCCCGCTCAAAACCTGGGATGGCATATTAAATAACCAGGTGCCGTTCGGATTTCTCCCACGCCATGGTGTAATTCCCTGTCATAACACTGTAACGAGTGGGAGCACATACGGCGGCTGGTGTATGGGCATCGGTGAAAGTAATTCCTGCTGCAGCTAATTTTTCTAAATTGGGCATCGATACCTTGCTGTTCTTATTGTAAACCCGTGAATCTCCAATACCCATATCGTCCATTAGGAAAACAAGAATGTTGGGTGGTGCCATTATTCCTCCCAATGCAAAAGAACAGACAACAGGAAGTAAGCTGATTATTAGACAGACCGTGCTATGAAACATAATTAAAAGTGGAACCGAAATTGAGAAAGCCCGGTATCGTTCATTTGCAAACACCATGCTTTTATAAATTATAATGCCCCTACTTTACGGGCTTAACCGATGCAATGTAAGTCATCATCTTTAGTGCCTTTATTGAAAGCATAATATTTTTCTTATTTTTATCATCTGTAAAGACAAGGGCGCCTTTTCATTTTTGGTAAAGGTACCAGCGGCTTGAAGTTTTACTACTTCTTATGCCGCAAAGCCGAAGTTTGAGAAAAAAGCACCCAGAGTAAGAAGAGATAATAGTGTAATACGATTCATTTGGAATAGTTTTAATGGTTTAATTATTTTGTTTTTTTAAGTCTATGGAATTCGGGCCAGGTAAGTTTTCCTTCTTTATTACTGTCCGCAGTCGGATTCTTTTTTAAGTATGAGTTTTTCCAATGTTCATTTTGTAGGATTTTTTTTTCCCTCTTCGGTCATTTTTCTATGGGCTGTGAGTTCGGCCCATGACAGAGTTCTGTCCGCATTCGTATCAGCAGATGGATTTTTCTTAAAGTATTGGTCCTTCCAGTACTCATTACTCTTTGTTTTTTCTGGAATACTTTCAGGAATGATTGATAAAAGTTGCTTACGAAATCCGGTTAATTTTTTCTCAAATTTTGAATTCTGAGCCAAGTTGTTCCATTCGTGATCATCTTTGGCAGTGTGATAAAGTTCTTCCTTTCCATTCTCGTAGCGAATATATCGCCAATCCTTGAAGCGAAGGGAATAATTCTGAAAAGCAGGATCATAGTACTGTGCCCATTTGTAAAGAGCAGTAATGGCATAGTCTGGTCCTTTCCATTTTCCATTTTTAGGATCTTTGAGGAATGGTTTCATTGAAAAACCGTCTAAAGGACGACCCTTGTCATTTTTCATGGTATTGTCGGATAACCCACACAAGTCGAGTAGGGTGGGGTATAAATCGACCAGTGAAACAGGTTGTTCGCATTCCTTATCTTCCTTAGACACACCTGGTGCTCTTATAATAAGCGGTACGCGAGTACTTTCCTGCCAAAGTGAGTTTTTATAGAGGTAATCTTTCTCACCATTTCCCCAACCGTGATCACTGGTGAATATCACAATGGTGTTCTTGTCTAGACCTGTTTCGTTCAGAGTTTCCAAAATCTCTCCCACTAAATCATCGACTGATGCGACCGATGCAAGATAGGCCTGGATAAATTTTTTTAAGGCCAATTCACGGTCTCCACCGTAAGATGCAATAAGGCTGTCATACATTTTGGTTCCCCGATCCCCACTGCGATCATCTTCCTTTGAGGTTACAGTATTTTTAAAAGTATCTTCTACATCTGCTTTAAGAATTTTTGGCAGTTTAATAGATTCTATGGGGAATAGGTTAAAGTACTTTTGAGGTACAATTAAAGGAGTGTGTGGCCGCACAAAACCAACACCCATGAAGAAGGGTTTTTCCTCTTTCGATATGGCAAGTTCATTGAGTCGTTTTACTGCCCACTGGGCATTAAGTTCATCACCAGTTGGATCACGGTCCTCGTCTGAATTATATTTCATTTCGCGTTGCTTTTTCCAACCACCAGTAATCCATCTGTAGTTTTTTCCGGTATCGGATGATTTTTTATTCGTTACATTTTCCAATGGTCCGAAGTTTCCATCGATAATACCAAAGTCATCCCTGAATGGTTTGGGCACACTTAGATTGGGAATCTTATCCTTGCCGTTAAAAAGAAAAGGACCGTAGTCGGACGGATGTCCATACTCCTTCCATTCTTGCCGATCCCGGCTATGCATCACTTTTCCGGTACCTAGGGTATGGTAGCCATTTTCTCCGAAATGAACCATCATAGTCCTTGAATTTTTAAGAATTTCATTCTTATCCCAGTCCTCAAAACCGAATTGTTGAGAAGTGTGTGGGTAAATTCCTGTGGCAAAACTTGCACGGGAAGGATTACAGATTGGAATGTTGCAGTGTGCCTGCGTAAAGGTAACACCGCTTTCAATTAGCTTTCGAATGTGGGGTGTCCTTGCTTGCGGGTGCCCCCCCATGGTTTCAATGAAGTCGTTAAGATCGTCGCAAACAATCAGTAAGACATTTGGTTTTTTCATGGAAAAAGAACAGGGCATTGTGAAGAGGCTTACTAAAAAAATAACACAAGCTTGTTTCATATTTTCTGAGAAAAGTATTAAATACTACCATATGCAATTTTATCTCAGAACCAAGGATAAAGCAGCCAGTCACTCAATCCTTTTAGTTGGTGGCCCTTTTTTGATTCCGTATTTTTTTCCAATGGGCCAATCGCTTAGCTATGAGAGATTCCGCACCTTCATCTTTCGGGTGGTACAGATTTAATTCCTTTTCCAAATAGGATTGGCCAGAAATGTTATCAGGATAATCGTGACTGTATTGATACCCGGTCGTCTCACTCTTTTGGTACTTCTTATTGCGTCCATGGCGGTCGCGAATGGATGGAGGAATTGATTGAACGGGATCACTTTGAATCGCCTGTCTGGCCGCGGCAAGGGCGAGGGTGGCACTGTTACTTTTGGGGCAGGTGGCAAGGAAGATAACGCAATGAGAGAGGGTCAGTTCGCATTCCGGGATGCCAATAGTTTCACAGGCACGAAAGGTGGCGTCAGCTATCAATAAGGCCCTGGAGTCCGCTAGTCCCACATCTTCGGATGCGAAAATGACAAGCCTACGGGCGATAAACCGGGGATCTTCTCCACCCACCAGCATTTTGGCCAGCCAATAAAGAGCGGCATCAGGGTCATTTCCCCGCATGCTTTTTATCAAGGCTGATGCCGTGTCGTAGTGCTCGTCTTCATCCCGGTCATAGCGTATGCTTCTCTCCTGGGCAAAAAGAGTCACTTCATCTTCCGTAAGCTCTCCTTTATCCGCCAAACCCTCCGCCACAGTTTCCAGGATATTGTAGGCTTTACGCAAATCTCCTTCTGCGATTTTTGCTACCTGTAGAATGGCTTTCTTTTGGGCTTTTAATTTTCGTTTCCCCAGGCCGTACTCTTCATCTTTTACGCAGGCAAGAAGGGCATCCTTTACCTGGTCAACGGAGATTGGTTTGAGGGTGAAGAGTTGGCTTCTGCTCAAAAGGGGGTCATTTACATAATACCTCGGGTTGTGAGTGGTGGCTCCTATCAAGCGGGCCTCTCCCGTTTCGATGTCCGGTAGAAGCAGGTCTTGTTGGGCTTTGTTAAAACGGTGGATTTCATCCACAAATAAGAAGCACTTGCCGGCACCATAATACTTGGCCAGTTTGAGGGATTCCCGCAATTCGGTCACATTCGAGGTGACCGCATTTAGTTTGATTAACTTACATCCGCTTTCCTCGGCAATCACTGTGGCTAAGGTGGTTTTCCCCGTGCCAGGTGGTCCGGCAAGTATGAGGTTGCCCACCCGGTTTTCCCGAATCAGTTTTGGCAGGAGGCATTCTTTCCCGAGCAGGTGCTCCTGACCTCTTACATCCTCTATTCTTTTGGGGCGCATGCGTTCCGCCAAAGGTCTTAAGTTTCCTGTAGTTTGCGAACTGCTGGTGTTGGGAGAATTCATGACTGGCTACCTTTTATGTCCAAACAAAGAATCATAATGTGTCAAATTTTTGAATCTTTCTTTTTCGTTACTACCAACCTTTGAAACTAGCATCATGGTGTTCTTTTTACATTGATTTTCGAGTAATGCGAGCAGGTAAGAATAGCTTCGTGAAATTTAGAAAAAAAAGGGCGTGGTTTGCCCAAACCACGCCCACCTAAACAAGATAATTTATTTCAATATTATGAATAATTCTTATCTTTTGCCTTAAGTTATTAATGTACATCAATAAAATCATATTCTTTCACCATAAGTGTACCTTTTTTGTACCACTTGGTATAAATGATTACCAAGACTCATGTCCCAAAAAATTAGCGGAAAGCGAGATAGGAAAAATTCATGATGCCACCAGTGCTTCCCGGTTTGACAAACCGTACATAGATATCGCCTTTTTCATTTGTCGACTGGATCGAGATCTTTTGTTCTTCAAACTGGTTCCAGCTTCCATTTGGTAACACGGTAGTTATACCCAGAAGTTTTCCTTTTTGGCCGTGTAGACGAATCTCAATATCTCCACCGGTGCCAGCACTGGTTACGCCTAAGGCAATTTGGTTTATCCCCGAAAGGTTTATATTTTCATAACACAAAAACGCATCGTGCCTGATATGAGTGACAGCTTTTTCACCTATTTTTAGACCTTGGTGACGATTCGCGGCATTGCCCTTGAGCAGGGTAGGGCGAAGGCGGATCAAATCTGACCCATGGAGTGGGCCAAGAGGCAAACGACCATTGTCGAGGTAACTGGCTTCCACAAGTAATGTTGAGGGGGTGCCCGGGGAGTATCCTTTGGGTTCATGAATGGTGAAATCTCCTTCTTCTCCGGAAAGGGAATCATCCTGGGCTTTGGATAAGGAGAAAATCCAGTTCACCATTTCTTTGGCTTCGGCAGGGAATGCTGAGGGTGTGGCATCATTGGAATCTGTCCCCAAACCCCGGAGGATCCTTTGAGGATTCTTTGGGCCGCTTCCGACTTTGCTTTTTTACTATCCTTGTATTTTTCAGAAATGGCCGTAAAGGTTGGCCCAACCAGGACCTTGTTCACGGCGTGGCAGTTGAAGCAGTCGCTGGCTTTCATTAGGCTAAGCCCCGGATGGCTTCCCGCGGATAACCCCAGCGAATCAAGTTTTCCTGAAACCGTTTCATTGACCAGTTTGGTGGCGATGGAGATACGGGTTGGATCAATGTTTTGATCTTCATGGTCGGTAACGGCAACTTTCCATTTGATGGGTTGATTAAAATGGAAAAAGTCTCCGTCCCTGGGGGATACAAAAGAGACATCAGGCTTTTCATTTCCCACAGACAGGGAAATACTTGATTGATGCGAGGCACCCTTGAGGTCTTTTACGGTCAGGGTAACCTGAATAGTACCAAAATCATTAAAAATCAGGGTGGGGTTGGCTTCTTCGGATAAAATACTTCCATCACCCGGGGTTTTTCTCCACTCGTATGACAGGCTGTCCCCTGGGTCGGGGTCGGTGGACCCCTTGCTGGAAAATTTTACGGTCAGCGGTGCCTTGCCCGCGTTTTGACTTGCGGAAATTTTTCCTACGGGTGGGCGGTTGCCTCGGATGTAATCTACCCGTATGAGTTTGCAGTTTTCATTTTTACCCCAGGTGGTCCCGTATTCAATGAGGTAGAGGGCTCCATCAGGGCCGAAATTCAAATCGATGGGGCGGATGAAGTTGTACTCAGGCATGAAGGGTTCCAGTTGGACCAACTTTTCATTTTCATCCAGGTGTGCGGTAAAGATCCAGTTTCGGGTCCACTCATAGATAAAGAGACAATTGTCAAAGTGCGGGTGAAGCTGGGTCTTGCTTGGCAATTTTGGTTGGTGGTGAAATACAGGCCCCGCACACGCAGTTCTTCCCCCGGTGCCTAATACTTTAAATTCCGGTGTTCCTTTGGTCCGGTACCAGATAAAAGCGGGCTCTGCCGGAGGGAGGATCACTTTTTTATCCACATACCTGGAGTTGTTTACAGGGGCTTCCCGGTTTTGCGGTGGGTAGAGGGTCGAGGTGTTGAAATCCCGCATCGGGTAGGCAAAATTATTGCCAACAAAATAAGGCCAACCAAAATTGCCCGCTTTCTTCGCCTGGTTGATTTCATCATGGCCCGCGGGGCCATGGTCGCTCTCTTCATAGGCATCCGGGCCGACATCTCCCCAGTACAGGCTTCCGGTCTTTTGGTTTACACTTATACGCCACGGGTTTCGGCATCCCATGATAAAGATTTCAGGCAGGCCCTGGGAGCCGTCTTTGGGGAAGAGGTTGCCGTCAGGGATTTCCAAGCTCCCATTGGCTAGGGGGCGAATTCGAAGAATTTTACCATTGTGATTGAATGGATTGGCTGATGATTTTTCTGCACTGTAGGAAAGTCTTCCGGGCCGGTCGTCGATCGGGGCATAGCCCTTGGAGTCACCGTGGGGTACAGTGTTGTCACCCGTGGAAATAAAAAGGCATCCGTCTGGGGCAAATTCCAGGGATCCGGCGTGATGGGCTCCGGTGCCGTTAGGCTCATGGAATACAAGCAATTTTTTTTCGCTGCCCTCGACCAGTTTGTTACCTGACAGAGTAAAACGGGATGTCCGTTGGGAGGTCATCCCGGGCGGAGAATACTGTAAATAAACCCAGTTGTTTTCTGTGAAGTTTGGGTCAAGGGCCAACCCGATCAATCCAACCTCCCCTTTACGGGCCACTTCAAACTTTTTAATTTCGGTAAGTTCCTGTGTCTTGGGGGAATACACCTGAAAGCTACCGTCAAGTTCGATCAAAAAGATGCGACCGTCTGGGGCCACTTCAAATTCCATCGGGCGGTTTAACCCACTGATAACTGTGGTGGGGGTCAGTCTACCTGGATCATAATCCTCACTGGCAACAACAGCAGCAGTAGTGGTGAACAATAAGGTGAAAAGAGCTAAAACACGCGAGGGCAACATAATGGTAGCAAGGAGGCGGTAATAATTTTTAAGTGAAAAAAAATCTCAAACTAATCCTTGTGGAAGGTGTAGCAAATCGTAATTTGCGAAAAAAACTTGTTAATTTACGACACAGAGGAGGGCACGTTCGTGAAGTCGGTCTAGCTTGTTATGCGTTGAAAAGAATGTATCTGCCTCAGCCGTTGTGACTCTATAAATTGGATCTACTTTTTATCCAATGCGGGTGATTGCCGAAGACTTTGCGTTTTATTCCTATCCCATTGCCCCAAGGGGGAGTTTCGTTTATCGTGCCATAATCAAACTCACTTACTCTAAGTTTCGTTTAATCGAAGCAATGGTATCAGATAACGCTGCGATGTCATTTTTTCTTCGGAGGTAGATGAGCTTGCCATCTTCTGGGCATCCAAAAGATGAAACCCAGCCCAACCCTTTTTGTTCATGGATCAGGTGGACTGATTGAAGCCAAGATTTAATTCTTTCTAAATTTACTAACATACGGTTTCCTTCTTCGGGAATTTTCAAATGCTGGACATGAGGAACCCGGCGGGTAACTTTGCCAGATTTGTCTTTGTGCTCAAACCATGTGATTTCAGCGGTTTGGCAAGTGCTCCAAAAAGAAAGTTTGGAGAAATCAATGCAACCTTCCACAATGGCATGAGCCATGGCTTCAATTTCAGGCATGGCAGCTTCAGCAAAGCTTATATTTTGCTCGGATGAAAACACTTTTTCTGCATCGATCAAAATCTGTGCTTTCTCATCAATAGACTGAGCAATTGCCTCAATCATTGAATATTTCATTTGTGCCTTGAGGTTCCCCTGCAGCATCAGGTCCATTGCGCTGAATGCAGGAGTTTTCAGGTTCTGGCCATGAGTGGTGTCTGCTGAGGGAGACTGGGGGTCAATCAGATCAGGGTCTTCTTCTGTCCCTGACCATTCTTGGATGATAGCAGGGGCTCCTCGATGAGTACCAGTAAGGATAAATTTATCTCCTTCAGATAAGATTTTTGTTTTACTTTTATTTTCACTTGCGAACTCGACTTTTCCTTCGGTTACTTTTGTGAGAACGGTGGTTTGGCGTTCAAGGTTTTTGATGATCACTTCAAATCGAGTGCCTAAGTCAATGAATTCCCCAACTGGAGTAAGCAGGGAAAAACTTCTTGGTTTGCCTTGGTGCGCAATGTCAACCTTGCCTTCGATGACTTCTAATGTCTGGTCGTCTATGACTTGAAAATAGGCAGGCCCTTCGATGTTGGCGAAAGTGTTGGAAGGAAACTTCAATTTAATCTTTCCATTTTTCAAATAGAGAGGTTGGGAAGGTACAGTATCCCCCATAGAAAGTTGGGTTCCTCGCCATTCAGGGTGTTCAGTCGAAGATATTGCAACCTGAGAAGGCTTTGTAGGAGCTAAGCCAAAGTAGGCAAAAACTAAAACCGCGGCTGCCCACCCCAACCAAGCTGGCGGTCTTGGTTTCTTTTCTTGTTGAACTGAGGGGAAGGGAAGGGGATTTCTTTCTGGTCTGGTATAGCTGGAAAGGACCGCATGGGTTTCGAGGCAATCCTGATAATATTTCCTGAGGTCCTTGGATTTTAAAAAAGATTCCTGTAATTTGTGAAAATCTGATTTGGAGATGTCTCGATCGATCAGTTTCCACACAAGTTGTTCTTCTGGTTTCATACTTAGGCGGGGTTGGATTTTAAATTTTCCTGAATGCAATGTTGAAGTTTATAACGAAGGCGTAATAGTTTCTGGGACAGTGCATTAGCAGTGACTCCTTCTTTTTCCGCCATTTGCTCAACACTTAGATTGTTGCGGTATCTTTCGAGCAATATTTCACGGTTTGGTTCCTTCAGCTTGGATAAGCACTGTTCCATGGCTACCTCTCTTTCTGAGTGGGTATGTTCATCCGGGTTTTCTTGTCCCATCATTTCAATGAGCTCTGGGTTAAAAAGTAATCTTTCCCTGCTTTTATCCCTACAGTAAGCCATCGCTTGAAAATAGCACACCCGGTAGGCCCATTTAAGGAAGATTGTATTGGTGTCCCAGTCTGTTCGCTTAATCCACAGTAGTTTATTGCACTCTTGGAGCACATCGTCTGTGGATGGAGAGTTTGCCAATAACTTGGCGACATATCCACGCATTTTTGGCTGAGCTTTAGTCAGTTCATTTACAAAAATACTATAATCTTCGTTTTCTTTCATAGGTGGACATTACTTATACCACAACTAGGAAGAATATGACCTTACTTTTTTCCCGAAAAAAAGAAATCAAGGTTTCCAAAGGAAACCGTAGTCCAGGTTATTTATCGAGAGTTATCGTTTGCCCCTTTCGGAACGAATCATCCGCTGCTAAAACAATTTCACTCGCCCTGATTGCACTGTCCTGGTGTTCGGTAAGGTCGGTTTTTTGAAGTACCCCATCGAGAAAGAAAAGCTGTTCCCTTCTGCATAGTTCGTCATGATCAGGTTCATCTTCCAAATCAATATATTCATCGTCCTGCTCCCATTCTCCTTGTTCATTTTTTTGGCTGCGATGAACCAAAATTCGTTCTGTTTTTGTATGGGCATCAACCGAAGATGAGCTTCCCCGGGATCCTGCATCGGCTGCCACAATGCTCGCACTTCCAAGTGGTCCCACCACATCCTTTATAAAGAACGCAGTTTCACTCATCATCGGGCCCCAACCTGCTTCATACCAGCCAATACTGCCATCCTCAAAAGTTACCTGGAGATGACCGTAATTAATCTTACCTGCCGGAAGTTCATCACTGAGCTGAGCCCCTAAACCAGAAACCCGGGTTGGGATAGCACCAGTCATCTGGCACATTACATCCACATAATGTACGCCACAGTCAACGATCGGAGAAATTGAGGAAAGGAGACTTTTATGCGTTTCCCAGTTTTTTCCGTAAGACTGTTGGTTCAGATTCATTCTCATCACCAGCGGTTTACCGAGAGACTTAGCCACTTCCACAAATTTGATCCAGCTTGGGTGCTGACGGAGAATATAGCCCACAACCAAGGCCTTTTTCTTTTCCCGGGCTAGTTCCACAAGTTCCTTGCACTGGGCAGTATTTTCGGCGAGGGGTTTTTCTGTGAAAACATGACAGCCAGCGTTAAGGGCTAAGCGAGCAAAAGGATAGTGGGTATCCGGGTAGGTTGAAATACAGACAGCATCTGGCTTGAGCTCCACTAATGCTTTTTCGTAGTCATTCACCTCAGCGGTGCCTGTTGGCAGTTCAGCCATTAGGCTTGCCCGAGATTCTGGAGTCCTTGTACAGACCGCAGCAATTTCAAACTCGGGGATTGAAGCATAAGCCAGGGCGTGAGATCGGCCCATATTTCCTGCACCCACGACAAGGACACGAATTTTAGAGGAATCTGTCATTGATCTTTTTGGTTATCGACGGACCCAATCAGAAGGACTGTGTTTTTCAGTCAGTTGCTCCTGCATTTTTCCAACAAATTGGTAATAGTCTCGAAGCTGCAATTTAGAGGCGGCGGCCTCATCGATTAAAATGGTGGTGCGTTGGTGCAGTTGCAGGGCGGAAGCTGGGCAAAAAGCAGAGAGAGGACCTTCCACCATATCGCGAACCGCATCTGCCTTGTTTTCACCTTGGGCAACAAGGATGACACGCCTCGCGTCTAAAATCGTTTTAATTCCCATAGTAATCGCCAGCTTTGGCTGAAATTCATCGGCCGTGAAAAAGCGCGAATTATCCTCAAAGGTTTGCTCCGTTAAGGTTTTGACACGAGTCACCGATCCGAGGCTGGAAGTGGGCTCATTGAACCCGATATGTCCATCTGTCCCCACACCCAATACCTGAAGGTCGATACCCCCCGCTTCTTCAATCTTTTGCTCATAAGCAGGACCTGTCTCTAAAGGGTTTTCTGCCATGCCATTGGGGACATGGGTATTGCCGAGGTCGATATCGATATGCTTGAACAAATGCTTGTTCATAAAAGTTCGATAACTTTGAGGATGATCATCTGGTATCCCCACATATTCATCGAGATTAAAAGTTTTGACTTTGGCAAAGCTCAACCCCTGCTCTTGGTGTCGCCTGCAAAGTTCTTGGTACAGGCCAAGTGGGCTTGATCCAGTGGCAAGGCCGATAACCGAATCTCGGAAGGTTGTAATTTGAGATTCAACAAGATCTGCACTTTTGCGATCGAGAGATTGAGAGTCTGGGAAAATGAGAACTTCCATAAAAAAAAGGGGCGTTAGAGAGGCGAACTTTTACAATTCAAAATAATGATCAGATAAATTTGGTCAACCCAGGTTTAGGCACATCGGTAACTGGAATTGAACTTTCCATACTCAAGTTTGCAGGCATCAATGATTCCTTAGATTGCAGAGCTTGCTCAAAAGTTAAGCGCTTTCCGGTGTAGGCCACCATGCGCCCCATAATCGCAACCATTGTACTATTGGCGGCACGCTCGCCATCATTGATCGGGTTTCCTTTTCGTATCGATGAAATCAGTTCCTCATGTTCAGTTTTGTACATATCGTTTTTAGGACCGGAATAGCGCCATCCGGAGTCACCACTTATAATCGAGTGTCTGTTTTTGGCACTGCAAAACCCTTTTTTACCAAAGATTTCAACCTCATAGCTACCAACCGTGCCTTTTTGTTGCCTCGAGAAATGATAACCCCTGGCTCCATTGCCCCATTGGTAGACCACTGCAAAATGATCGTAGATATTACCGTATCTATCAGGGTCATCGGGGTAAACCTGGCGTCCACCTGTCCCTTCCGCGGATGTGGGCAGTTCCTCCCCCATCGCCCATTGCATCATATCGATGGAGTGAACAGCTTGCTCGACGATCGAATCTCCAGATAGCCAAAGATGCTTGGGCCAATTTCTTGATTGGCTGTCCAGGTCACTTTGGGATTTAGATCTGCCACGGTTTCCTCCAACTTCTCCAGTGTTGTAGGTGCTGTAAAGGGCATTGATTTCGCCAACTGCACCGTCCAGCACTCGAGAGAATACTTCGCGCTTTGGAAAATTGTAGCGCCAGCAGAAGCCAGACATGAAACCAAGATTTTTTTCTTTGGCTTTTTTGGATAAGGCGATGACCTTACGAATACCCGGTGCATCCACGGCTACTGGTTTTTCAAAAAAACAATGAATGCCTTTTTCCACGGCATATTCTAAATGAGATGGTCTGTAAACCGGAGGAGATGTCAAAATTACATAATCCACACCCGCATCTATAACACCTTTGTAGGAATCCAAACCTACAAAAATGTTCTCTTCTTCCACCTTGTACCGCTCCTTACAAGCTTTTCGCAGGTACTGAGCCCGTTGATTTATCCGGTCTCCTAGCAAATCACCAATAGCTACAAGTTCAACATTCGGGTCTGCATCCAGGGCATTTTTAACCGCTCCGCATCCTCGTCCCCCGCATCCTACAAGACCGATTTTGATAGGCTTTGTATCACTAAATGCTTTGGATATGTGCGGTACAGTTATGGCACCAACGGTAAGTAAGCTGCTTGATTTAACAAAAGTTCTACGGGCTAGGTTTGTATGTATCATTTTGGGCGGGTTTGCTGATTAATATAAACTTCCATCATATCACAATTTCCCAAAACTTCATCCGCTCTATTGTTAAAAATATATCATTTATTGCAGTTTATGCTTTCATTATTGAATTAGAATATCAAAAATAGGGAAATGAGAGCCAGTTTTGAACCCCTTCCACTTCGGAGTTTCAGTTCCTTTCGTTTTATTGAAATTGATCAAAATGAAGGGTTTGACGGGCATTGGCACTATCACCCTGAAGTGGAACTAAAATGGGTAACCAGTGGGACGGGGAGAAGGATTGTTGGCGATAAAATCCAGCCCTTTGGACCATCAGACTTAGTTTTACTTGGTACCAACCTTCCTCATTGCTGGCGAACGGATACGAGCTGCCTTGATTCTTCCACCGCGTCCGTTGTTCAGTTCCGGCAGGAATCGTTGGAGCAAAAACCAGAATTAGTTTCTCTTCACAGCATGATCAACTCTGCGGATACAGGTTTATATTTCCCCTTAGATGAAAAGCACCAAAGGGAGGCACTGGTGGAACGCTTTTCGTGCCTTAATCAAGCCTCGCCTGGATCATGGAAGGCTTATGTCGCATGGATGGACTTGCTTGGATTGGTCAGTACTTTTCCCCGCGAGATCATTTCTTCCAAGCCTGTCACCATGAAAAAGCTTAAAGACGATCGATTGGCGAAAGTGATTAATTTTATTTTGGACAGATTAGATGAGCCTTTTGACTCAGGGTTATTTGTTGAGGCTTCCCAACTGGTTGCTATGAGCCCCTCTGCTTTTAGCCGTTTTTTTAAAAAACGCACAGGTCAGACCTTTTCAAGGTTTGTAAATGAGATCAGGATTTCTAAATCAACGAGCCTGATGTTAGAAAGCAAACAAACTATACTCACGATCTCTCTAGAAAGCGGATTTGGCAGTTTAAGCCATTACAATCGTGTGTTTACTGAAATTAAAGGGATTTCTCCCGGTCAGTGGAGAAAGGAAATGAACAAAACGATTTAGCTTATTTTCGACTTTTTAAATCCATCGGATGCTCCTTAAGCAGATCTTCAGGAGAGTAAAGACCGATAAAACTTTTTTTCTGTTCACGGATTTTAGCTACTTGTTCAGTGCTAATAGAAGAAGATTTGTTCCCATAAGAGTTTCGGACAAAAGTAAGTACAGCAGCAATTTCTTTATCAGTAAGCATATGTTCGAAAGGGGTCATCGGCACCTGCCCAGGGTACTTTTTTCCCATGACTTCAATGGGCCCCATTAAGCCCTTTAGAGTAAGCTTGATCAACCGGTCAGTATTTCCTGTAACCCACTTGGTTCCAGCAAGCGGAGGGAAGCCAGAATCAGGCAGACCTTGTCCGTTTTCTTGGTGGCAAGTAACGCAGTAGCCCTCGCGGTGATAGATTTCGCTGCCTGTCACAAATTTTTCCTGATCAGCTTTCGATAAATACTTGGGGATGTTTGAAGGGATTTCATCCTCTTCGTCTTCTGCAGGTTTGTTATTTATAACCTCCCGGGCATAAGCATAGGAATCGGAGTACAAGGGAGATACAGGATGTTTTTCCGCGGCGGTAAGAGTCTGTAATCCAAGCCTGCGGTTGAGGTAGGAAGATGCAACTACAGCGGTTAATCGAACTCTTCCGTGGGGATCATTGGCGAGTTTGGTTAAAATTTTCTTATGTTGTGGCACCGAGTATACATGAAAGCGAAAAACATTGGCCGCCGCCGCACGGATCCGGTGGTCTTTGGAATCAAGTAGTTGTAAGAGCAGGGGTTGGTGTAAGCGTCCAGCCCCCCAACTTACCCAGAGGGCTTCCAATTGCATTCTTTCATCTTTACCTTGGCTCCATGAAATAACCGCATTGGTAACTTTATCAGGATCGCGGCCGCGAAGTTCACGCCGTGTCCGATAGCGGGTACGAAGTTCGGGGAGTTCTAGGTTTTTGACCAGTTCTTCAATAGAGGCACCGGCTATCTTTGCGGGTTTTACAAGAGGCCGGGATGGGTAAGTGATTCGATAGATCCGACCGTGTTTGTGATCTCTGTTAGGATCGCGGGCGTTGTGCTGCATGTGACCAATGAGTGCATTTTGCCAATCCACGACATAAAGGGAACCATCTGGAGCAAACTCCAAATCAGTGGGGCGAAAGTTTAAGTCTTCTGAAACAAATAAATCATGCCTGTATTCCGTGGTATAGCCCGGGTCCTGGTCAATGAGCTTGTGCTGTTTTGCCCCGAGGTAACCGATGTTATTATTGATCAAAATATCTCCCTGTACTTCATCAGGGAAATGTCGACTCGAAACAATTTCAATCCCGGAGGTCGGACGTACTTTGTTGGAAGTAATCAAGTCAGGAGCCTTTAGGTTTGCTCCGTACCGTGCCTTAATCATGCCGGGCAACATCCATGATGTTTTAGTTCCTGAGGTATGAAGGAAGATTTCCTGTCCGTACTGGTCAACAGCAACTCCCCAGGGATTGGGGATAGCAAATTGTGCATGGCGGATGAGTTTACGGGTGCGGGGGTCGTATCTAAAAAAGCCACCGTTTGATCCTCTTTGGGGACCTTCGAAAGTTTCCACATGGCTGTGCAGAAAGATTCCCTCACACATAATAATTGCACCGGAAGGGTCAGCACAAAAAGAGGAGATAGCATGATGGGTATCGTGGTCATCAAAGCCAGAAAGCATGACTTCTCTTTTGTCGTACCGGTCGTCCCCATTTGTGTCCTGAAGAAAGATTAGGCTGCCACTTTGTGATACATAGACACCATCATGGGCGATTTCAAAACCGATGGGAATGTGGAGGTCATCCGCGAAATTAGTCTGCTTGTCTGCTTTCCCATCGTTATTGGTGTCTTCAAGGATGATGAGCTTATCCTGGGGGAGAGGATCCCCAATGCGGTAATGAGGATAACTGGCCATGGTTGCTACCCATAGGCGGCCTTTGTTGTCAAAAGCTACCTGTACCGGGTTGGCAAGATCTGGAAAGGTTTTCTCATCGGCAAAAAGCTCAATTTTGTAGCCCGCTGCCACTTTGATTTTGGTTTGTGCCTTTGGACCAGGGGTGTATTCGATGTTGCCATTTTTACTGTTCTTTTTGGGAGGCAGGTAATTGGTTGGGACGGCTGGAAGTTTGGATGTCTTCCTGTCCTCTTTGCTCAGGTCCAGGTTCTTATTTTTGAGAGATGCCCATATTTTCCGGTCTCGGTTAACGGTGTATTCCCTGGTCTTTTCAATTTCGAAGGGATAATTTTGGGGGCCAAAAGGGTTGTACCTGCGGCCATAAACATGCACACCGTTGGGAACTTTAAAATCATTGAGCCAGAAGAAGTTTTTATCCATAACCAATGGGTGAATCCTAGAACGGAGGCTTTCGTTTGCCTTGGATTTTGTAAAGATGGAATCGACCAAGAAAGAGGCGAGTTTGCGGTATCCGTGATCGTTGAACAAGGCACCATCAATGGAATGAGGTGTTCCTTCTTTGTACCACTCGAGGGATGGTGAAAAGGCATCCACAAACTGAATCTCATTTTTGGAAGCAACCTCTTTCATACCCACGGTGTAGGCTTTTAGGTTTTGGTTTTGCCATTTTCCGTCTGTGATTCCGGGTAATGGTTCGATCGCAGTGGGGGAGATTAATACAATGTGAGGAGTTTTGCCCGCATATGGCATTGATTTGGTGTGCTTTACAAAAGCATTCAGTTCTTTCTTGAACCTACCTAGTTGCTGAACGCCGTCAAAAGATGAATTGAAACCAAAGAAGCACAGTATGGTATTGCTTTGTAACCGGGATAGCCATTCATCTGGTGAATCAAAGAATCCTTTCGGGCTGGTGGAAGCAAGGATTTCCTTGGGTAGAAGTTGGTCGGCTCCTGGGAATGCGTATTGTTCTTTTTGGTCACGGCTGGGGTGCGGACGGAAAGCTGGGGTATTTCCTTCATCACAAAGATTGCGGACAGTTAAATCAAGCGTAGGAAACCTTAAGTAGAGCTCAGTTTCAAAGTGCCCGTAATGAATCATTCGGGAGCCCATTCCGGAGCCTATGAGAGAAATAGTATCGTTTTGTTTGGGATTTAATTTTCCAGAAACCGGAAAATTTCCTAAAAAAATCAAACTAACAATAAATAAAATTGTTGGATAAATGTGACGGTGCATATTCCTGATGATAGATAATTTTTAAATCAAATGATCCATTCTGATTGTTTTTGAGTGCTTCACAAATAAATTTTTAGGATAATCAGCATATTGGTGATAAATTAATAGATTTTTGCGTTAAAATGTTTTTAATTTAAGATTTTGGCTGATCGGGTATAATTGAATAAGCGGTGAGATATTAGCTAAGAATTGATTTTACTGCGTGTCCATGCACATCCGTAAGGCGAAAATGCCGGCCCTGATACTTGAAAGTGAGGCGTTCGTGGTCGATGCCAAGGAGGTGAAGAATGGTGGCATGGAAATCGTGCACATGGACGCCATTTTCGGCCACATTGTAGGAATAATCATCCGAGGATCCGTAGGTTATCCCAGGCTTTACACCGCCTCCTGCAAACCAGGTGGAAAAATTTCTGGGGTGATGGTCCCGTCCGAAGTTGTCCTTGTTGAACTTCCCCTGACAGTAATTGGTGCGACCAAATTCTCCTCCCCAGATTACCAGGGTGTCCTCGAGCAAACCCCTTTGCTTAAGGTCAGCCACCAGGGCGTAAGATGCCCGGTCGGTTTCGGCGCATTGTTTTTTGATTCCCCCGGGCAGGGAACCATGTTGGTCCCAGCCTTTGTGATAGAGTTGGATAAAACGGACATCCTTCTCGGCTAACCTCCGGGCAAGCAGGCAATTGGCGGCAAAAGTACCAGGGTTTTTCGCATCCTCGCCGTAAAGATCAAAGGTGGACTGGGGTTCTTTGCTGATATCGGTTACATCCGGGATGGAGCTTTGCATCCGGAATCCCATTTCGTACTGGGCAATGCGGGTTTCGAGAGCGCGGTCCCCGGTGCGTTCAAGCTGCATTTCATGCAGTTCCCTGAGGCTGTTGAGCACACTTCTCCGGCTGCCTTTCGATACCCCGTTGGGACGGTTCAGGTAAAGAATGGCATCCTTGTTTGAACGGAAGCGGGTACCGGCATGTTTGCCAGGCAAGAAGCCACTCCCCCAGAGCCTGGAAACCAAAGGCTGACCGCCTTTGTTTTTGGTCACCAAAGTCACAAAGTTGGGAAGGTTCTCGTTAAGAGAACCAAGGCCGTGAGACAGCCATGCTCCCATGCTGGGACGACCAGGCAGTTGGGAGCCTGTTTGCATAAAGGTAACCCCCGGGCCGTGATTAATGGCCTCGGTGTACATCGAGTTCACAATGCACATATCATCGGCAATCTTGGCGGTGTTGGGCAGGAGCTCGCTGATCCATTGTCCGCTTTTCCCGTGCCGGTCAAATTTGAAAGGGGAACCCACCAGGGGCAGGCTTGCCTGATTTCCGGACATACCGGTAAGTCTCTGGCCTTTTCGCACCGAGTCCGGAAGCTCTTTTCCGGTTTCCTCGATCAGCCTGGGCTTGTGGTCAAAAAGGTCAATTTGAGAGGGGCCTCCTGATTGAAATAAATAAATCACCCGTTTGGCTTTGGCGGGGTGGTGCAACCCGCCGCCGGATTCGGCATGGAGCATATTGGCCAGGGCCAGCCCGCCCAGGCCACCCCCAAAACGGTTCAGGAAATTACGCCTCGTCATCCCGATGGATGGCTCAAAACCCGTGCATTTTTTGTGTTCCATGATAATTATCGTTTGAAAAGAGTCCCGTCAAAATTCATCAGGGTGGAAACCAGGTTTGTAACCGCGGCCAGGTAAGGGAGGTCTTTGGATTTTGCTTTGTGGTAACCAACTTCCAGAAACTTTTGGGTTTGGTTGCCATCCACAAAGTATGATTTTTGCTCTTCCAGTAAGCGGCCCAGGATATCGGCTTCTTTTGGGTCAGGCTTTCGGCTGGTCAGCCGCAGGAAGGCCTCTTCAATAAGAAGGTCAGGCTTGTCGGTGCCGTGAGCCAGTATCAGGGCGTCAGCGGTGGCCCGGGCGGCTTCCACAAACTGGGTGCCGTTGAGCATGATCAGGGACTGGGTGGGGGAGTCGGTGCGTTCCCTGCGGACGGCACACACATCCCGCTTGGATGCATCCATCGCCATCATTACCGGAGTGGGGGCGGTTCTTTTCCAAAAGGTGTAGACACTGCGCCGGTACACATTGGGAGCCCCGTCGGGGTTCATCGGCTTAAAGGAGGCCTTCAAATCATAGGGCTTGGTGCTGGGGCCACCGGTTTTTTTGTGGAGCAGGCCACTGTAAGCGAGCAGGCCATCCCGGATCATTTCCGCAGGCAGGCGGTAGGCGGGTGCCCGGCTGAGCAGGATATTTTCCGGATCGCTCTCGGCTGCAGCTGGGAGGATTTTACTTTCCTGCCGGTAGGTGGATGAGAGGACCATTTTCTTGAGTAAGTGATGCATGTTCCAGCCCGTTGAAACAAAGTCCCGGGCCAGCCAGTCCAATAAATCCGGGTGGCTCGGTGGTTTCCCCTGCAGGCCGAAATCTTCCGAGGTCGCTACAAGCCCCTGCCCAAAAATCATCTGCCAGTACCTGTTCACCGTGACCCGGGCCATCAGGGGGTGATCCGCTGAGGTTAGCCACCTGGCCAGACCGAGGCGGTTGACCGGCTCACCCTTGGGGAAAGGGGGCAGGACCTCGGGCGATGCCCGGTGGACCACCTGGCCCCGGTTTGCGTAATGCCCGCGTTCCAAAATATGGGTTTCCCGGAGACCGGGCATTTCCTTCATTACCATAATTTCCCGAATCTTTTTCCGTTGATTCCCATAATCTCTCCTGGCTTTTTCCAAAGCAAAAAATTGGTTTCGGGTGGGCTGGTGAGCGGTTTGCAGAAAAATTGAGATTTCATCCGCCGGGTTTACTTTATCCGCGATCCCGGCAAGCTTGGTAATTTCTGAAGAGCTCAGGACGCGGTCGTAGAGAAAAAATTCATCCATCATTCCGTTTTTAAATCCCCGGTCCCGCATTCGCTCAGCAAAGGCGAGAAAGGGGGAACCACCCCCGGTGATTTCCCGCGTGAGGTTGTCACGGATTGTTTCCACCTGGGCGAGCCTACCATTCTCGTAAAGCTGCAAGCCATGAGCCCGGCTGGAGCCGTCATAGGTGAGTGCCACATGGGTCCATGCATCGAGGGGAAGTTGCTTTTTGGATTGTACCCGAATGGCATTGCCCGGCCAAAAGTGGATCAGGGCAGGGGACAGCCTGCCATCCTCGATGAGGATTTCATAGCCCCGGCTCCCCGCATCGGTCCATGCCTGGGAACGCTTGACCACCACCGCCCGCTCCAGGAACTCGGCGGGCTTGATCCAGAACGCCATGCTGAAGGTTTGGTGGCGGTTAAAGTTACCAAATTCTTTGGGGAATGACATCGTGTCATCTCCGGAAAACTGAATCCCTTTGCCGGACTTTCCCGCAACTTCTTTGTTATTCTGGTTGGTGGATGCGTTTTTGGCCGGGTTGACCAAGTTGGGGTACTGGTTCCCCTTGCGGTTATCAAAAGAAAGGTAAGCCAGCGGTGCCCCGTAGAGCTCTTCTGTCTTTTGGTTGATTTTCCACTTGTGGAGAAGGTGCTGTTCAATCTTTTTTACATCATTCTGCTGAAGTGGCTTGGGGAAAATAAGCAATTCTCCCACCTCACCATCCCAGTTGTAATGGCCCCCATGGTTTCGGTCCTTCCCCAGGCGGTTCGCGGTTACATCTCCCGCGGTTACAAGTGAGACCACGGCCAAATTATTCGGGTAGGCCGAGTTTTCATTGCCGGCGATACCATTGATGCGGAGCTTTCCCTTTCTTACATAATCATGGGTATGCTTGGGGTGCCAGAATTTATTTCCATGGGAATAGAAATGGTAGAGTGTGGAGTGGGACAGGGGGGAGCCCGAGTTGCCTGCGGTTTTACTCATGACCCAAAACACGGTGCGGATATTTGTGATTTCCTTAAACTCATGGAAATCCATTTTGCTGGTCTGATACCGCATCACTTTCAACCCACTGGGTTTATGGAGCTGGACGGAAGGGGCAGCCTGTTTGGTGGCATGATTCTTATTCCCGCTTAGGTCCCGCCAGAGAGGGGAGGTGGCATTGGGCTCATTGGCATCCAGCCAGAGAGCGGGGCCGTAGGATAAAAGATCAACCGGCTCGGCTGTGGCCCCGGGCAAGTTTTTGGAAAAATAGACCGCATCTCCCAGGGGCTTTCTCTTCACCGAAGAAAGCCAGTTTTCTGCCTGCTTTCTCGATGCTTCCGTCTGCAATGCTTTTTCTAATGCTGCTTCTGCTTTTTTTATGCCTTGATCACTGGGCAAGTCACCCAGTTCCAGGGTGGGCGTGGGAACCGATGGGGTCATAAAGGAGTACAGCCCGGCCTCATCAATATTGTTAAAAAAAGCGGAAAGGGAGAAATAATCCTTCTGGGTGATGGGGTCGTACTTGTGATCATGGCAACGGGTGCACTCAAAGCTCAGGCCAAGAAAGGCGGTGCCAAATGTATGCACCCGGTCGGCCACATATTCGATTCTGAATTCCTCGGGCACACTCCCGCCTTCCACTTTCTGGGAGTGCAAACGGTTAAAACAGGTGGCGAGGATCTGGTCGCGTGTCGCCTCCGGCAATAGATCACCGGCAACCTGTTCGGTCACAAAATGGTCATAGGGCTGGTTTTTACGAAAGGAGTTGATCACCCAGTCCCGCCAAGGCCACACTTCCCGGTTACGGTCCTGCTGGTAGCCATAGGTGTCAGAGTAGCGGGCCACATCCATCCACTCCGAGGTCATGCGTTCAGCATAGGCATCGGTGGCAAGGAGGCGGTCCACTACTTTCTCATAGGCATCTGTGGAGATGTCTGCCAAAAAAGAGCTGCGTTCTGCCAGTGTGGGAGGCAACCCCGTCAGGTCAAAGCTTACCCGACGGAGCCAGGTCACTTTGTCAGTTTCGGGGCTGGGCTGGAGCGGGGAAGCCTTAAGCTTACGGGCAATGAAGTGGTCGACCTCATTCCGGGGCGCCGGATGGTCGCTTGTGGGCACATCGACGGATGGCGGCAAGGGCTGGAATGACCAGTGACTTTCGTACTTCCCTCCCTCCAGGATCCATTGGTCCAGCAGCTTTTTTTCCTCAGCCGTCAGGGGAAGCTTGCTTTCAGGAGGGGGCATGACATCGATGGTGTCATCGCTGTGGATACGCCAGTGGATTTCGGACTCTTCGAGGTCTCCCGGAGTCAGCCCAACAAAGCCGTCATGATCTCTGGTGGCTTCCTCAAATGAATCCAGCCGAAAGTCAGATTTTTGATTTTTGGCATCCGGGCCGTGACATTTGTAGCATTTGTCTGAGAGGATTGGCCGAATGTCATGATTGAAGTCAACCTTCGCCCAAAGAAAGAAAGGGAAGAAAAATAAATACCCCGATAGCGGTACGATGGTAATGGATAATTTCAAGGTTTGGTTTTAAGAGTTAATGTTAAGAATTGAACATATCTTACTAATTAGGACAACCAACTCGGACCAAAAGTAAAAAACGGGAACGAAGAGGGTTGTTAGGGAAAAGTGGGGTTTTTCTTTGGTAACCGGGCTCCATCTTCCTGTAAAAGAGTCAGCAGTTGGAGGTCCAACTTTTTGACCATTGCAGGCATGGATTTTGCGAGGTTTTCTTTTTCACCCAAGTCCTTTTCCAGGTCATAAAGCTCGTGCATCCCCTCCCAGAATTTGATCAGCTTCCAGTTGTCCTGGCGGATGATAGAGTAAGGCCCGGGGGCATGCCGGTAGTGGGGGAAATGCCAGAGCAGGGTGTTGCGGTCCGGCGTCTCCCTGCCTCCGGTTTTGCAGAGTTGGTAAAGGGATAACCCATCGATTTTGTTTTTCTTCGGCAACCCGGTACCGGTGGCTTCCATGACGGTGGGGAAAAAATCAATCGATGATACCGGGAAGTCCGATTTTTTCCCGCCGGGGATCCTGGCCGGCCAGCGCATGAGCAGGGGCACCCGGATGCCCCCCTCATAGCAGTATCCTTTTCCGCTCCGCAAGGGGGCGTTGTCGGTGGGGTTCCCGTTGCGGTCAAGTCCACCGTTGTCGCTGGTGAAAATGATCAGAGTGTTTTCATCCAGTTGATGTTTTTTCAGCTCGGCCAGTATATCCCGCATGCAGTCATCGATGGATTCCACCATGGCGGCATACTTCCGGTTGGTCTCCGACTTGCTTTTTTCAAACTTATATTTGTCAGCCACAGCCTGAATGGCCTGGATCGGGGTGTGCACCGCGTAGTGGGAAACCTGTATGAAAAAAGGTTCCTCTTTCCATTGGCGGATAAGCCCTACGGCTTCATCTGCCTCCCGGTGGGTTAGGTATTCCCCCTTTTTCCTGCCCGGGAGTTTGTAAATACCCTTTCGGATACTTGGGTGTCTATGATTTGGGCTATTGTAGGGGTCAAAAAAGGAAGGGGGCTGGCCATAGTCACAACCGCCAAAGTTCAGGTCATATCCCTGGTTTTCCGGATACCACGCTTCATCCCCCAAATGCCATTTTCCGATGTAGGCAGTCCTGTAACCATTTTCACGGAGGGCTTCCGCGATGGTGATTTCCGAGCTTTCCATCCAGTAGGGATTGGGCGGACAGAGTAATTTCTGGTTTTTACCACCCACATACTCAGTCGGGTTTTTTTTCGGGGTGCCGATATTTCCCCGTTGGAAGCGGGACCTTATCCAGTCCGTCACTCCCAACCTGTGCGGATAGCTCCCTGTCTGTACGGCGGCCCGGGTGGGGGAGCACACCGCGGAAGCGGCATATCCCTGGGTAAATTGAATGCCCTCCTTGGCCAGCCTGTCAATATGAGGGGTACGGTAAAAGTCGGAACCCTGACAGCTCAGGTCCATCCATCCCATGTCGTCGACAAGCACGAGAATGATATTGGGCTTAAGGGCCGGCCTGGCGGCATGGGATGTGACCAAGCCGAGCAAGGAGCATAGCAAAAGAAGCAATCTTTTCATGGTAATTTTCATATTTCTTTCCCTAACCGAGAGCAAGCTCAGGGTGGGGAAAGAGGAAAGTATTTTGGGGAGAGAAAAGCACCAGGAAATGTTCAATTTTATAAAGGGGGCATCCTATCTTTTTTTAAAATAGCTGTGAGTACTTTTTATCAGGCCCGATTCCGTCTCTGTCTTGCTAATACTAGGAGTTGACTCATCGGGGAAAGTTCTTTCACTCATAACCTATGAAACCTGCCTTTTTCTTTTTCCTTTTCTCGTTCCTGTTTTCGGTCTTATTGAAGGCGGTCGCCCCCGTCCCTTACACCGGTAAGATTTCGGTACGCGGGGTGAACTATTTTGGGGAAGCCCAGTTTCGTTTTTCTCTGCACGACGGGCAGGGCACCACTTACTGGCAAAACGGGGAAGGATCGGGTGACACCATCCAGGTGCCGATCCGCAATGGTCGCTATCATGTGTTACTGGGAGGGCAGGGGATGACTCCTCTCCCGCCTGAGTTATTTTTGGAGCATGAGGAGCTTTATTTGCGGGTGGAGTTTAAATTCGAGGAAGGGGATGAGCTTCAGCACCTTGCCCCCGACCAGGTGATCACTGCCACCCCCCGTGCCCTGGTTGCGGAGTGGGCCAAGATGGCAAAGGTATCGGAACGGGTAAGCCCCGGTGCCATCACCCGTTCCATGCTGAGTGACGAATTGCTTGCGGACTTGAACAAGACCGCACATGGCACAGGGACTGATTCAGTATCAGCACCCCCATCCTCAAGTATAACCCGTGATATGCTATCCGCCGATCTACGTGCCGATCTCAACCGTACCGTGACCAAGCAGATGCTTGGGCAGGATGTACTGTCCGATCTTACTAAAACTATCACCCGTGAAATGTTACCCGCTGATGTCCGGAACGACCTCAACCGCACGGTCACTCACACGGATCTATCCCCTCAGATTAAAGCGGACCTCAACCGCACCATCACCGCTTCCAACTTGGCCCCAAACACCATCACCACCGCCCAGTTAAATGAGCAGGTTTTAAAATATCTCCGCCCTGAGGTTCTCCAGTCCCCGGAGGCCCCGGGCCTTGTGTTTCACGGGCAGCGGGTCATCTTACAATCCCGTGCGGAGGGGAAGTATTTATCTTACCAGTGGTACAGGGACGGGGAGGCGATCCCCGGAGCCACCCAGAAGCGTTATGTGATACCGGATGTAAACGGCAGTTTGCACGATGGGAATTACACCCTGGTGGTGAGCAATGATTTTGGCACGGTGACGACACCGGCAACCGAATTAAAAGTGGACGCGACCCCGCCTTATCACACCGTTTCCTCGATTGGGCTGGAAATGATTTTCTGCCCCCCGGGCACCTTCACCATGGGCAGCCCTGCCAATGAGCCCGGCCGTGGAGGGGATGAGACCCCGCATACGGTCACCCTGACCCATGGGTTTTACCTGGGTAAGTATGAGGTCACCCAGGCCCAGTACCAGACGGTGATGAATGGGAACAGCGAGGGCTTGGGTGCGGACCCCAGCCAGTATAAGGGAAGCAACCGACCGGTGGAGAAAGTATCCTGGGAAGATGCCCAGGTCTTTCTTGCCCAGCTCAATGCCATCGAGCAGACCGCCGGTCGCCTGCCTGCCGGCTGGGAATATGCCCTGCCCACGGAAGCCCAGTGGGAATATGCCTGCCGGGCCGGTACTTCCACGATCTACTCCTGGGGTAATGATATCAACTCCTCCCGTGCCAATTACAATTGGGACGGTGGTGCGCATGACTGGAAATGATTCTAAGCAAACCGTGGAGATTGGTCAGTTTTCTGCCAACCCCTGGGGCTTTTTTGATATGCACGGCAATGTGTGGGAATGGGTCCATGACTGGAAAGCAAACTACCCGGGTGGTGCCCTCACCGATCCTGTCGGTCCGGCATCGGGCTCGCATCGGGTCCGGCGGGGTGGTTCCTGGGCAACGGCGGGGCGTACCTGCGTTCGGCTAAGCGCTACAGCACCCCCCGAGCGGCCGCGACACGCTATCGGCTTCCGTGTTGGTTTCCAGGCAGTCCAGCCAGATACGGCGGACCCGGAAGTGGAACTTTTCGGGGGAGCGGGGTTCACGCATGAGGCCGGGCAAGCCTGGGCGGAGCCAGGCGCCGCTGGGCACGATGTGCGTGACGGAAATTTGACCGATGCCATCACCATCACCGGTACCGTGGATGCAAACACCACCGGGACCTATCTCTTAACCTACACCGTGGTGGACGCCGCGGGTAATACCGGTACCGCCACCCGCACGGTCACCGTGGCCGATAGCACCGCCCCTGCCATCAGCCTTGTGGGGGATGCTAACATTACCCACTTTAAGGGACTCCCCTGGGTGGACCCGGGGGCCACCGCCACCGATACTTTGGACGGGAACCTGAGCGATACCATTACCCGAACCGGCACCGTGG
>CALSTX010000015.1 GCA_943789375.1 uncultured Opitutales bacterium
CCTGGAACCACGACGGGGCGACCCTGCGTTCGGCTAAGCGCTATGGCACCGCCCCGAGCGACCGCCGCAGCGTTATCGGCTTCCGTGTTGGTTTCCAAAAAAGCCAGTAGCCAGAGAGCCAGGTACGGAAGGATGAAGTACCTGGCAGATTGGGAAGGCGGAGCGGGGCGGGCTTGGACCAAAAGGGCGGGAGCCCAAAAGGGCCATGCCAGGCACGCGAAGCCCCGGCGTAAATCCGCATCTCAGGATTGTTAGTTCAGACCCTGGTTATCGCGAGGGCTGAAAGCCCGTGGCGATCCACCGTGAACCACTAAGCGAAGAGGCAACCCCGTTCTTGCCCCCAAGAACCGATGAATTGCTGAGTCCCTCGCTCCGCTCCCTCCTCGCAATCACAATCTTATTGAATTAACTTCGCCAATAGGCTGAAAGTGTTTTCCTCAAACCCCACTGCTTGCTTAATGAAAACATCCCGTTCCAGGGGGTTGTTGATCTTGCGGGATTTCATGTAATCACCGGCTTTTAGAAGACCCCCCATCCAGGGACCCAACCCACCGGATGGGATGGGGAAGTCACTCCCGTGGATTACGCGTGCTTGAACTTTGGGGTCGAGCAGAGGCTTGATGGTACGCCATCGGTTGGGGCTGGCGAGGGCACTGTTGTCGGTGAAAAGCCGTGGGAAGTGATCCATCATCTGGATAAGGTCTGTGGTGTAATCGGGATCCCTAAGCCCGGATTTACCAGCGCCGTGGGCGGCAATCACCGTAACTCCGCACTCCAGGGGAAGCCGAAGAATACGGGGGTCGGCAAAGCTTGCATCGAGCACCGGCACCGAAAATTCACCACCGGTGTGAGCAAGGAATGGCAGGCCGAGGTGGGCGAGTTTCTCCCAGAAAGGGCGGTACCTGGGGTTGGAGCAGTTGACAAGGTGGCAGTTGGGGAGAAGTTTGAGGACTTTGGCACCGGCATTGGCACAGCGCTCAAGTTCCTCGATGGCATCGGTGCGGGCGGGGTGGATGGAGCAGGCGGGGATAAGCTGAGGGTCTGCTTGGGCGAGGGAAAGAATATGATCGTTGGGGACATAGAACTTGGCTTTTGCCTGGAGGCAATTTCCGTCTTCGCTGTAGGGATAGTCCATAGCGAGCAGGAGGACGGCATCCAGGGATGACTGAGTGATCAGGCGGGTCAATCTCTCCTCATAGGCCCGGTCGAGCCCAAGTTTTTGGCTGGCTTGTAAAATACCCGCCTGGGCTTTCACCACCGGTTCCATTATGCGGTCGAGCAGGGTATGCGACCGGAGCCAGCATCCGCTTCCATTGGAGCCGTCACCCACGAAGTGAACATGGCCATCGATTTTCATAAGTTATCGGGCAGTTAGAGCTTTTGGAGCAGGTTTTTGAGGCTTTCTTCCCTCCTGGCTTGCTGGTGGCTTTGCAGGGCCTGCCTCGATTTTTGGGGTAGGCGGGAAACCAGGTAACAGAACCCGCCGAGTACAATGAGCCCGAAGATGGACCCGGGGGACAAACCGAAAAGAAAAAGCACAGAACAGAGCCCAAGAAGCCAGGTAAGGGTGCTAAGGGCATAGACTGACCAGGTAAGTTTTTTGGCGGTGGAAAGAAAAAGCATGGGCTTTTCGCAGGCGATGCATTGGGGAACCACAACATTTTCGGAGTAAGCCCCACCTTCAAGGTCGGAGCGTCTGATGGTGTCCCATTTTTTCCGGTAGTCAGAAAAATTATGACAGTGCAGACACCAGGGTTCTTCCTCTTGGGCTGCTGTCTCGATTATTTCTATCTCCTGATCATCTTCCTTCATATGAAAATTCAATCATGGTGGAAAAAAAGATTTCTCCAATCACGGAATCAGGAACCGGAGTGAACGGGGAAGACGATCTATTTTTCTGACTCTGGTTTTAAGGAAAAGATGGTTTTCGTTATCATTTCAACAACCGTACTGAAAGAATTCTTAGCAGAGTCCGTAAAAACTATCCTAAAAGTTCCGGTGCCTTCGTTTTGTCCTGAGTTGGAGTAGGCTTCCAAATGGGATATTTTCTTGAGCATGTCCATGGCCTCACCTGGTGGGATGGGCAGTCCCATGTCGAGAAGAGGCTCAACTTTGAAGATCATTACAAAATCATTTTCTTTATACAAAGGCACGGAGTTTCCCGATACCGGGTTGGCTACTTTGCCCGATTGGGAAGCTTCAATATGGTCCTTGCTGGTGATGATCAGGAAGCCATCTTTTTCGGTAACCGCATAGCCTTGCATCATGGCCAGTCCCAGCCCCATGGCAAGTGGAGGGGAGGCTTTAAGGGTGGCCCATTTCTCACTGTCGATGGATGCCCCAATGATAAATTCGGGCTTGGGCATGGCCGCCATAAGCATGGCGGTTGGGTCCATCATAGGCAAAGCTGCATCCTCGAAGCCTGCGGCATCGGGGAGTGCGTCCATGTCCTCCATTTCTCCTCCATTACAATATCTCCAAATGGGTCATCCTCGGCAGCATCGGCCAGGGAAGTGGGGTCGGGCATTTTGATATCGGTAAGCGAGAGCATGAATTCTCCGGTGAAGGTGTTGATGACATCTCGAATGCTTAAGTTGCCAAGTTCAGCAATGGGTTCATCCGCATTGAAATCATCCTCAAACTCGGAGATAATATCTTTTTCGAGGTATTTTAAAAACTTGGAAAGGTCGGTCGCGAAGCCAAGTGAAAAGATTGCATCAGATGGGGTTAATTTTAGGATCTCGTCAGAAAATTCTCCTTTCCCGTAAACGAGTTCATCGTTGGGAGTTTTAACCCTCATATTCATCCGCATTTCCCCGGCTTCAAAATTAAGGGTAAATTTTCCTTCACTCCCCTTGAGGCTGTCCATACTTAATTGATCGATCTGGTCAAAATTTGCGTAGTCCCAAATCGAGTCTCCACCAAACCAAATACTGAAGTCGTGTTTTTCCTGGCTTAGAGAAGAGAAACTTTCCTGGCTGCTTAGTAACCCATCCGATCCATCCGCTTTCATAAACTTTACCAGCTCAGATTTGGCTGAGACCGGGCTTTCCGTAAGGCAGAGGTAGAAAAAATCGGGACCGATGGCCAGGCTTTCATTTCCCTCAATTTGATAGAGTTCGTATCCATCTTTTTGGATGGGTTTAGACTGGTTGTCCACAAGCTCAAAAGTATTTTTGAACTTTTCCCGGTCCGACAATTTTCCGGCAACCCCAAGGGTGAATTGCTCTGCTTTTCCCTCAGCGGGTGATAAATGTGCCTGGAAGGGTTCAGACAGGTCAAGCCCGATAGTAGAAGGATCTTGGATGATATTTTTGACCATTACAGAAACCTGAATGTTTGGGGGTAGGAGGGAAAAGATATCGTCTCCTCCTTTACTCAGGAGGTCATCGAGCCGGGTGAGAAAGACCATACCGGCATCGGCTGGGATCCGGGAGAGCAGGGGAATACTTGGGAGAGATTTCTCTTCGGGCATGAGGGTGCCAGCCAGTTCATCGGGATTACTCTCCTTAGTGCCTGACTCTGTTTGCTTACCCTCGAGTTCGCTTATTCCCTCATCCTGTCCTTCGGTTTCCTCTCCGGAAAAAATAATCAGCAGGGTGGTGATGATGGCAGCCAGAGCGAACACCGCAATAGAACTCCAAATGATTACTTTCTTTTTGGAGCGAGCAGGAGAGGCGGCTTGAGCGGTGGATGCCTTGGCGCCTTGGGGAGCTGCCTGTGTAGCCTTGGCTTGTCGGGCCGCAGGTTGGGCTTGCGGGCCAGCAGGTTGGGCTTGGGGAGTGGCAGCCTGGCTGATGCCGGGGACCTGGGCAACTGTTACCCAGTTTTGACCATCGTAACAGGCTTGGTCCTGGACGGTGAAGGATCCCTTTTGGATATATTGCTGAAGTTGCTCAAGGGTGTAGGGACCGTATTGGGTACCATCTTTGTGGACATAGATATTCATAGAGGAGTGGGCTGGGTGGTTTTATAAAAGTTAAAAGGATTTAAATTCACCGATCAAGGACTAATGTTTTCATGTTTTACGATAAGGTAAAAGATCAGAGGTATGATTTTCATCGAATCTCAGGGGGAATCAATTTATGGTTGGAGGTATGTGGTTGAACGGTGTAAATGGGGGCAGGAGGAGAGAATGAAACAGCGAGTTTTGTGGGCTCTTCGGCAAAATTTTATACCTGGGTTGTTTTTGTGGGGCTTTGGCCTGTCTCTTGTTCTTTGTTTTTATTATGTGAACGCTTCCCGCCCGTGGTTTGAGGGAATTATTAAGTTGAAGATGGCCTACGGTTACGCTTACTCGGCTTTTTCAACCGCTTTGTTTGGCGGGTTGATACCTTATCTTTTTATGCGGGTAAGCAGACGGGATACGGTAGGGAACGCCTGGGGGATGGGCACGATTTTCGTGGGCTACTGGGCACTGCGCGGAATGGATGTGGATGCCTTCTACCGCCTGCAGGCTTTTCTTTTTGGTCATGGGGTTGACTGGAAAACAATCATCACCAAGGTCTTGGTGGACCAGTTTGTTTACTGCGTAATCTGGGCGACCCCGGTCACTGCCTTGTTCTATGGTTGGAAGGAGGCAGGCTATTGCTTTCGCAGGTGGAAACAGGAACAAAGTGCCCGTGATTTTTTGGATAAGGTGATTATATTTACTATCACCACCTGGATGGTCTGGACACCGGCAACGGCGATCATTTATTCCCTCCCATCCGCTTTACAAATCCCGCTGTTTAACCTGACTCTTTGCTTTTTTGTGCTCCTGGTGAGTGTGTATGGGAAAAAATAGGTTGAGGCTTTTTTGGCCTTCTCGTTGAGTGACCTGGCTCGATCAACTACAGGGGTGGGGCGGTGGGGGTTCTCGCCCGGTGTGGTGGTCTCTTAATGATGGAGTGAGGTGGGTCCGTTTGGGGTACACCCAATTCCTGCCGATGAATTGCCAGCTGCCGAACGAGCCGATTCTGTATTTCCGTATATTCGGCCGTACCATAAACACTCTTCATTTCAGAGGGATCACTTTTGAGGTCGAACAGTTCCCACTGTGCGACATCCTTTTCATAGAAATGAATTAATTTATAGCGACCATCTGCGACTCCATAGTGTCTTCTCACATAGTGAGAGCCTGGGTATTCGTAATAATGATAATAAAAACTTTGCCGCCAGTCTTTGGGAGTCTTTCCCTGGAGCAGGGAGACTATGGAGCGACCGTGCAGATCGGTGGGTGAATCAATACCTGCCACTTCGCAGAAGGTGCCGGCAAAATCAATCGGAGATACAATGTCTGCATTCCGGCTCCCGGGTTTGACCACCCCGGGCCAACGCACCAGCAAGGGAGTACGCAGGGATTCCTCATACATCCATCGCTTATCAAACCAGCCGTGTTCGCCGAGGTAAAAGCCCTGGTCTGAGCAGTAGATTACAAGGGTGTCTTTTTCCAGTCCAGCATCCTTGAGGTAGGCAAGCATTTGCCCGACTCCGTCGTCCACGGAGGCAATGCAACGGAGGTAATCTTTTACATAACGCTGGTATTTCCAGCGGACCAGGTCTTTCCCTTGCAGGTTGGCTTTTCTGAAGTCTTGGTTTTTTGGGTTGTAGGCGGCTTCCCAAATCTTTCTTTGCGGGGGCGTGAGGTTGTTAGGGGTATGCAATTTTAAATCCCCATGGTTCATGGTTTCAGCAATGGTCATGTCCTGTTGGTAAGCGGCCAGGGTTCTACCTTTGTAATCATCAAAAAGAGTCGCAGGCTCGGGCAGGGTGACATCGTCATATTTATTGAGATACTTGGGTCCGGGCTGCCAGTTTCGGTGGGGTGCCTTGTGCTGGTACATAAGCATGAATGGCTTTTCTTTGTCCCGTTTGTTTTTCATCCAATTGAGGGCACGGTCAGTGATGATATCCGTGGTGTAACCCACATGCTTGATGATTTCATCATGCTTACCGTCCCCATCTTTATCCAATCGCATCCGTGGGTTGTAATAGGGTCCCTGGCCGATCAGAACTTCAGAGTAGTCATATCCTTGTGGGGCCATATGAGTCCCCAGATGCCACTTCCCAACCACTGCGGTGGCGTATCCTGCCTTTCGGAGCAGTTTGGGGAAGGTTTGCTGGGTGCCATCGAACTGATTTCCATTTACCAGGAAGCCGTTGGCATGGGAGTATTTTCCGGTCTGGATTGCCGCTCTCATCGGACCGCAAATTGAATTGGTTACATAACACTGCTCGAAAAGCATCCCATCCCGTGCAAGGGAATCGATATGGGGGGTTGGGCAATAATCCTTGAGCCAGGAGTTGTAGGAACCAACGGCCTGATACGCGTGGTCATCCGTAAATATGAAAAGAATATTTGGCTTTTTTTTGGCCCATAAGACAAAACTTGAAAAGAGGATGAAAGTGCTGATTAACTTCATGAATCAATCAAGGTGTATGCTGTGATTACCGTCAAGAGATTAAGAAATTCTATGGTAATTGAAGCCACAGAGAGTGGGGCAATATTTTAAGTAATAACCCTTAAGTGATGGGGATACCGCCAGGGGCGGTATGATAATCGCGGGGATTCCTTATGTTCCGCAAAATGTCTGGTAGACTTTCTCTGTTTGTTTCGGTTGAGCCTGGTAGGGGAGCAGATGATCTCCGTCTTCATAAGGTTGTTCAATGGCCTGAAGGAGGCGCTTGAAAGGTTCGATGTCACCCTGCTCTGCAGCAGTCAGGGCTTCCTCCACTTTATGGTTGCGGGGAATAACTGCGGGGTTGACGGTGCCCATCAAAGATAAGGAGGAGTCAAGGCCTTGGGGTTCTTTTTTAAGTCGTTTCCGCCAGCGGGTATGCCAACTTTCAAACCTATCAGTTTTAAATAGCTCGTTTTCGGAAAGTTCCGCTTTTCCTAATTGGTGAAAAGTATTTGTAAAATCGGCTTTCACTTTGTGCATCCAGTCGAGCAGGTCGGTGATCAGTTTTTCATCCTCTTTTTGGGGATCTGCCAGCCCAAGCTTGGACCCCATCATGGAAAGCCACATGGTTTTATAAACCGGTTCAAATGAATTCAGTAATGCCTCTGCCTCCTCGATGACCTCTTCTTTTTTACCCGGCATGAGAGGCAATAAACTTTCCGCAAGTCGGGCGATATTCCACTGGGCGATGTAGGGCTGGTTGGCATAGGCATAGCGGCCTTTGTGGTCGATTGAGCTGAATACGGTATCCGGAGCAAAGCTGTCCATGAATGCACAGGGCCCATAATCGATGGTTTCACCGGAGAGTGCCATGTTGTCGGTGTTCATTACCCCATGGATAAAACCCACTCTCATCCAGTGGGTGATCAGCTCAGCCTGCTGGTAAATGACCGCCTCAAGCAGAGCGAGCGGTTGGTTTTCCTTTTCCTTGATTTCAGGAAAATGCCTCTCGATGAGGTAGTGGAGAAGTTTTTCAGTGATGGTTTTATCTTCGAGAAGGGAGGTGAACTCAAAGGTTCCCACCCGGATGTGAGAGGAGGCGGTGCGGCTGAGTATCGCTCCGGGTAATGGGGTTTCCCGGTACACGGTTTCCCCCGTGGATACAACAGCCAGGCTTCGGGTGGTGGGCACGCCCAGGGCGTGCATAGCTTCACTGATAATGTACTCGCGAAGCATCGGGCCTACGGCGGCCCGTCCATCTCCACCCCGGGAGTAGGGTGTTCTGCCCGAGCCTTTGAGTTGGAGATCGAAACGTTGGCCGGCAGGTGAAAGAAATTCTCCCAGGACTATTGCCCGCCCGTCACCCAGGACGGTGAAGTTCCCAAATTGATGACCGGCATAGGCCTGGGCGAAGGGAGTGGTTCCCTCCGGTACTCGGTTGCCGGAAAGAAAGTGGGTTCTTTCCTTTTCGGAGATATTTCCCAAGTCGAGTCCGAGCTCATCAGCAAGGTTTTGGTTGTAGATGATGAGTTTAGGCTCGCTGACCGGGGTGGGGGAGAGCTTGGAAAAAAGCGACGCGGGCAGGGTCGTGTAGGTGGGGTCCAAACATATTTTGAATCTCGACATGTTATTCTTTGGATAAGCTATCCGGGGAAATGTTCCTGGCAACCTGCAAGAATTGCTGGATAAAGTTTTACAGCCGAGGGGAGCCGGGAAATAAATTTTTGAACTTTACCGGGAGGCGGGGTTGGGCAGGGATTTGACCCCGCCCTCGGGCACTTCCATCTTGGCAGTCCACACGATGGCGTTGAGGACGCAGGTGCGGAAATCATCCTGATTCCAGGAGGTGTGATGGTGGGCACCGGTTACACCAAAGGCCCGTTGTCCGTTGGGTCTCTCCGAAGCCCAGCCAACATGTTGCTTTTCTTTTCTTTCCAGGACTGATTTCCGGACATGGGGGTTGTTGCTGTGCGGGCCATCCCCGCGCTTCAAGGTACTCTCGGGGGGCAGGGCACTGAGGATGGGGGTGACCCCTTTCATGTTGTCCCGAAATTTCATGTGATAGTACCACTCGTCCTTGAGAGAGAAAGGTTTTACTCCCCGGGTGATCGGGTGCTTGGGGAAAGATTTAAAGTCGGCGGTCCAATGCGGGTTGACCGACCAAAAAACTTCAAAGTATCCACCGAGCCACTTCTTCATCATGTCCCCCGGGGCTCCCTTGGGTACTTCCACGGCGTAGTGCACACAGACCAGGCCCACTCCTTTTTCCGCCAGGGCATCAAATTGTTTAAGGCTTTTGTTTATGGGGTGTCTTCCTCCCCCATCGGAGAGGATGACTACGGTGGCTGCGTCTTTGAAAATCGAAGGGTCCGTGGGCCATCCTCCTTTGTGAACCGCAGTGACGATAGGCAAGCCTGATTCCTGGGTGAGGGCACGCGATAAAAGGTCCACCCCGGGGCCCCAATCATGGGCTCCCTTGCCATGACTGTCCTTACCGGCAACTAAAACAACCTTGGTGGGAGTTGCAGCAAAGCTGGTAAAACCTCCAAGAGTGGTGAGGTATAAAATAAGTGAGAGAATAGATAAACTACGCATGTGACTCTTTTTACTTATTTGGATTTCGGAAACAACGAAAAACCGAGTTTCATCTAAAGTTTCATATGGGATACACGATTTTGCTATTCAAGTAATTGGTTGTCAGATCTCTTGGAAAAAGCTTTTTTTGAAGGATGGAATTAATCTCGGATATCGAACAACGGGTCATAGAAAGTTTAAAACTTGCGGGAGTGGCAGAAAATTACGGAATCTATGCGTATGTAGGAATTGCATTTCTCTCGATCCTTGTCTTGGCGTGGGTGGCCAATCTTTTGGTTAAAAGGTTTTTGGTCGAGGTCTTACGCTCTCTTGCCAAAAAGACCAAAACCAAGCTGGCTGAATACCTTCTTCAGGAAAGCTTTTTTCTCCGCCTGTCCCACCTTGCTCCAGCTTTTGTAATTAGTTCATTGTCCGAACTGGTATTTGCGGGATACGAGCTCTTTGGCGGGGTAATTGTGGTGTTGGTTAATTTATACCTTGTCATCATTGCTCTCTGGGTAATCGATGCGGCCATAGACACCCTGTATAAGCTTTATGAGGAGAGCAAAATATCTTCTAAGCTTCCTTTAAAGGGAATCTGTCAGGCGGTGAAGATTGTGGCGAATGTTACAGGGATTATTTTTATCCTTTCTATTTTATTGGATAAATCTCCTTTGTATTTCTTTTCTGGTTTAGGTGCCCTGACTGCGGTTTTACTTTTGGTGTTTAAGGATGTCATCCTTGGACTGGTCGCGGGGATTCAACTTACAGCTAACAATATGGTGCGGAAAGGGGACTGGGTGGAGATGCCCAAGTACGGGGCAGACGGGGATGTGATTGATGTCGCCCTGACCACCATAAAAATTCAAAACTGGGATAAAACCATCACCACCATCCCTGCCCATGCTTTTGTAAGTGATGCCTTTAAAAACTGGCGTTCCATGAGTGAGTCAGGGGGGCGTCGTATTAAAAGGAGCATAAATCTGGACCTGTCCAGTGTCCGTTTTCTCAACGAAAGAGAAGTCAAAAGCTACGAAGAAATTGAACTGTTAAAGGATTATTTACACAAGAAAAGAACAGACATTGGAGACCGTGGTTTAGACCTGGAGAAGCATGGGCTGGCGGCACCTCTTCTGAATGGTAGGAATCTTACCAATTCCGGAACCTTTCGTGCCTATTGCATTGAATATTTACGGGCTCACCCTGCTATTCATAAGGAAGGGATGACTTTCCTTATCCGCCAGCTCGCACCGACTGAAAAAGGGTTACCGATTGAAATCTATGTTTTTGTCAATGATGTCCGTTGGGTGGAGTATGAGGGAATTCAGTCTGATATATTTGATCACCTGCTTGCTTCTCTACCTGTTTTTGACCTTCGGGCATTTCAGCTTCCAAGCGACTCCAGCTTTTCCCATCTTGGGGAGAGAATGCAGTAGTGTTTCGAAAACTCTATCTTTTTTTTACCCTTCTCTTAGTTTCATCCTGCATGGATGAACGAATGGGGATTAAAGATTTTGAGAGCGACGGATGCAGTCTTTTTTTAGATGGTACCTTTGACAACCCTGAGCTGTGGAAGGAGTGCTGTCACCTCCATGATATAGCTTATTGGCGAGGAGGGACAAAAAAAGAAAGGGAACTTGCTGACCTTGCTTTTAAGCAGTGTGTAGAAAAGAAAACCGGAAACCCTCATCTTGCAGAGTTAATGTACCAGGCGGTTCGGGCCGGTGGAGAACCTTATTTTCCTACCTGGTACCGCTGGGGATATGGTTGGCCCCTGGGTCGTGGGTATCAGACCCTAACTTTGAAGGAAGAAGAAATGGTAGAAGAAAAGCTCAGGCGATTCAGGGAACGAAAAAAAGAGTAATACCTCTTATTTTTTTCTTTGGATAGAAGCCTGTACGCGAAGACCGTTATTTTCAAAATTAATTCCAAAATCGACACCATCCCAATTGCCAAGGATGCTGGATTTTTTTGGAGATTTTGGTTGGCCCGGATGACCAAAAACAGTTGATTCATAGGTTTGGAATTCTTCACTCCAGACATAGGAACCACCACCCGGGCAAACTAAATCGGTCTGCCAAGTATTGTGGTGGTAAACAAGGGGGTCTTTCTGCTTGAGAAGAATTCTCCATTCATTAAGAGCATACAAATTGTTCCACGACTGTCTCTGGAGCTTATATCTTAGATGTTGGCCTGCGAATAAGTCGAACACAGATAAAAAGGTAGAGGACCCTTGAAAAGCCGAGCTCATACCTGCCCAGTATTTTTCGGGTGAGGTGGAAATATTTTCGCGTGCTTCCGCTTTGATTGGTGTGCCTGAATTGAGACTTTTCCCTTCAGCTTTTTTTTCTCGCCTCGCAAGATGACGGTCGATTGCCCGTTTGATAATGTCTTCGCTCAAGCTGATGGTGAATAGATTAGGTAGTGGTACATAATAGAGGGCAATGGGGGCAGCCCCTTCTTTGATCAGGTCACCCTCAATTCCTGATCCTGGGATAATTTTAACATAGCCCTGTTTCTTGTGAGATTTATTGCTCCACTCAGTCATACCTGGGCTTGCCAGCTCAATCCATGCACGGAGCCCTGCGAGAAAAGCAGTAAGTTTAAAGGGATTGGATACCTCAGCATTGAAACCAAGAGGGATTTTCCCGAAGTTTTTTTCAATGAAATTCTCCGCTGATTTGTGACCGTCTTGCAGAAATATCTTTTTTGTTTTCGGGAAAAGTGGAGAGTCATCTAAGTAAACTGAAAATGATTCCCCCACCCAGCCTAAGGCACCAGTACCCAAAGAAGGGGAGATAATGGAAGTGAAATTACTCACCTGTTTGAACTTCGGAGAATTCATATCGATTGCACTTGCCCAGTGCATGATGGCTTCGGGGTGGGGGTCTCCAGATTCAGGCTTTAATTTTACCTGCCCCACAGTTTCAACCATCTCCTGATAGTCTGTCCCGCCAATTAAGGGGAGAATTGATAAATCACCCTGTATTTTTTCATTCCCGATGCTGAGCTTCCCGGCAATGGGATCAAAGTATCTTGACCAGTGGCTTTGGTAGCGGCTCCGAAAGAATTGATATGCTTTTTTCTCTGCGGGGGTGACTTTTTTTATTTGTAATGCCTCCACCGGTTTCAGAAATGAAAGATTTCCGAATTTTGAACTGTGTACTTTCCCTTGAATGAGTGATACTTTACCGAGTTCGGGGAAGTCATATGAGTTAAGTTTTAACCCGTTCTCTTGGCGAGCTTGCAATTCAGCTAAAGCAGAGGCGGCCCTTGTCCTTCGTGATGCACCAATTCGCCACTCTGGCCCACACCACCGGCGAATGGTCGCATCGGTAATCATTAGAAAGGCATCTTCGTTATTTCCCGAGTAAATTGGGTAACGTTTACGGAAAAAATGATATTCTTCAAGGGATGCGAGTTTTTTAGCTTTTCCTCTGGATACCTGAGCGATGCGGGAAAGTTGGTGAAGGGAATTGGATACGATGACGAAGTTGTCTATGGATGAGACGAAGCTTCGGATCGAACGATTCACCGAGGTCAGTCCTTCGTAGGTAAGGTTTTTACTTTTTGGAATTTTTCCTTTTACGGATTCAGCAAAAGGAAATTTTTTCTGCATCTCCAACCTTCTAAAGGCAAGGGCGGTGAGCAATGCTTCTTTTTGCTTCGCTTCAAAAATCAGTGTTAGAGAAGTTCCGGTTCGAAGAAAGGGATCGCTTCCGGTTATTGCAACGGAGGCTATCAGTTCGGGCCCCAAGAGTCGTGAAAGTTGATCGACAGGTAGACAGAGTTGCTGTGAATATTTCTCCTTCGATCTGGCACTTTCAGCCCGTTTCTCACCCAACCTCACTATCGGGGTTCCTCGCTTGGTGGCTTCGTCCATCACTTCCAGCATGCTTGAGTATGCAGGGAAAATAACCGCATGCTGATCATGTGGCAAGATGTTGGCAAGCGGGTCGAGTTTAGGCTTTTTACCTTTGATCCATTCTTGCCACGGAATCTCGTCGATGGTGATTCCAGCCATTGAAGAAATAGCAATACTCCGATTTTGTTCGACGGTGGAGAGGCGAAGTTTGCGGTCGAGTTGCAGGTTTTCACTGATAGCCCGTCCTCCAGAGAATAAATCCATACTTTCCTCCAGGCCCTGCTTTTGAGTGGGGCGGGTTTGGGCATTCCCTTGAGCATTCGGGGTAGGAGATTTTACTCCCTGAAGTTTGGCCAGTCTCGTCTTGGCAGTGTTACCCTGATGCCTAAACCATGCACCACCGGGAATTTTATATTCCTGTAAAAGTTGATAATGGGAGATTCGATGAGTGAGATATTCCTCTTCCCGTGTTTGCTCGGGTGAGAGTTTGGGCTTGTTCTCTTGCAGATCAAAAGAGAAAGAATAAGGTTTAAATTCCTTGTCCTTATTCAATAGAAAAAGCTGACCGGAAATGTTTGTTTTATATGTTTGGAGGCAAATGTTTATATTGTGTTTGTGAAGCTCGTTTCGTTTCCGGTTTTGGAACGCATCTTTATCGATCGTCAGGAATGATTCATTTGCGTCTGCTGTCCTCATGTAGGGCAAGAAAGAAGGGATGTGTGCCTGCTGGTCAGATGAGTGAGGCCAAGGCTGGTGAGCTAACAGCAGGATTTCAGGAGGGGTATTATTATCTTCAAATCTTAAATCGGACATTTTGAGAGATAAAAAATTTTCTGCCAGTAAGGGTATGGGGAGAAACAAAATAAAAAGGGAAGCAAGTTTGAGTTTCATAATTTTCATTACGGAGCTTGGTTTAGTATATACTTTGTTTCTTTGATAATATTTTTAAGTTCAACTTTAAGGGGATGATCTGGGCTGATATCCATGGCTGCAGACAAATATTTCTTAGCTTCGTTCTTCTTGCCATCGACTGCTTCGATCAATGCACGATGCAATTTATATTCTCTTAATTTTTCCCTCTTTCTTAGATTAAATGTATTCTCGGGTTCGTCTAAATCGGCATACTTGGCTGCTTTTCGTATAAGCTTCCTGTTTTCCGCTCTTGCGGTAGAGATTTTTCCCACACGTAAGGCCGCCAAGGAATATACATTCTGAACATCCCAGTTTTGTAGTTCCCATCCGATGCCGACGAAAGTCAGGAAATCCTCAAGTTTTACGCCACTTCCTGGTTTAGTAACTTTGGCAAAGAATGTTGCTTTCTTTTTATCAATGTCTCGGTTGACGAGGTGCGAGTGGATTTTTTGGGCGAGCAGTCCAAGTTGAGTGTGCCATGATTCAGTCAAGGAGTGTTTACAATTATCTGGATGCTGTTGGGTAAGCTCATTTTTGATTTCCTCAAATCTTTGATGGCTAGGTGGAAGAGTCACGAAAGTATGAACCAAGACAGATAGATATTTGTCGTAAGTTTTTTTCTTATTTTGAAAAAGCTCTAACCAGCCCGATTCGTTGACTCTTTTTTGTTGATTTTTGTGCCTTTCATTACGGGGGAGGTCGGCGTCTTTCTTGGTTGCAGTCTCCCTCAATTTTTCATTTTCATGAAGGTAATTACTCGCCTGGGTGTAATTGAATCTCAGGGAATCAAGTGTTTCCAGCAGTTGCTCGGATGTTTGATTATCTCCAGCAAGGGAAGGGAATGATAGCTTGAATGTGCAGAGGAAAGCAATTATGCATAAACGCATCTATTTACCGGGTAAGAATTTTTCCAAAAACACAAGACCGAAAATTAAGTCATCAAATGTTCCATCCAACTGAGCCTCGAAACACTTTTCTAAAATAGGACCAAACTCAGCACCTGGTTTCATTCCTAGCTCGATAAGGTGACGACCTAGGATGATCGGCTTGGGCTCGGAGTCTTTCACTCTTAATTCTTGAGCTCTTTGTAGCAACCATGGGCCTTCAGGAAACTCATCTTTTCGGGGCGGACGACCGGCAATATCCGCAGCGGCAACTCTGACTAGGCGGTCGATTCTTTTTACCTTACGAGCGAGACGGCGAATGGCACCATCGCTAGCCTGATCTTTGTAGAATATACGGGGTGTCAGATGCCTTCTGACCAAAGGAGCAACTTCGTCATGCAAATCGACTTGGTTGGTTAGGCGAGAGAGAAATGACCGGGTCGGGGCTTCGCCTTCTGGTTCATGCATGGGGGATCGTATTCGACCGTCTTCTGCGATTTTTGTGGTAAGTGGTTTACCAAAGTCATGGCACAAAACCGCAAACCCTACGACCAAATCCTCCCAGTCATCGCCAATTCTAGCTTGGGCAAAAGCATCTAAGCAATGCAAGGTATGAATCCACACATCTCCCTCCGGGTGCCATTCAGGTTCTTGTGGGCAGCCATCTAGAGCCTGAATTTCAGGGAAATATCGGAGCCAACCGGTATTTTTTAAGAATTTCAATCCTGCGGTGATATTTTCTCCCTTGAGTAATAATTTCTTCCATTCCTCATAGATTCTTTCCGGAGGTAATTCCTCCATGCCCATGGTTTGGCAAATCTTAACAGTATCTACATGGACCGAGAGATCAAAGCGGGCAATAAATTGCATGGCACGCAAAACCCGGAGCGGATCTTCAATAAAAGCGGGTCCGACATGTTTTAATAAACGATTTTCCCAATCTTTTCTTCCATGGCAAGGATCTAGTAATTTTTCTTGAATCAAGTCGATTCCCATAGCGTTAATGGTGAAATCTCTCCGCATAACAGCTTTTTCAAAGGGGAGGTAAGGGTCTATGGTTATGCTAAACCCTTTATGACCTTGTCCTGTTTTCAGTTCGGTGCGGGGAAGGGCGATTTCAACCGGTAAGCCTTTGAGGCGAATGACGCCAAACGCTTTCCCCACTTCATCGAGCCGATATTTTTTTTCGAGTAGCGACTTGATGGTTGGAAGGGTTAACCCTTGCACTTCAAGGTCCAACTCCTGTGGACTGGTTTTATGAAGTAAGTCCCGAACCGAGCCTCCCACCATGATTAATCTTCCACCTGCCTGATGGACGAGAGCAGACAACTCTTTACCCAATTGTAAAAGGTGGGGGGCGAGATGGGCAAGTAAGCCGGAAGCAGCCGACATAGGATTTACGAGAACAGGGTGTCTTCTACGATCTGGCAGAGGGCATGATAGATAGGAAGGTGCAACTCCTGGATGCGGGGAGTCTCTTTTGCTGGTGCACAAATTGGATAATCTGAAATCGTAGCCAAGGTGCCACCTCCTTCTCCAGTCAAGCTGATGACAGCAAGATCCAATGCTTTGGCTGCCCGGGCAGCATGAATGATGTTGGAAGAATTGCCTGATGTACTAATGCCGAGCAACAGGTCGCCTGGTTTACCAAAAGCAACCACTTGTTGGGCAAAGGCATATTCTGGCTTATCATCGTTATTAAAAGCGGTATGGAAACCAATCATTGATGGGAGAGAGAGAGCGGGAAGGCCTCCGTGGAGTTCCCTGGAAAGTTCGGAGCCCAGTTTCTTTTGTAGCGCTGAAGGCAGGGGGCGAGGTCGGGAAAATTGCTTTACTAATTCTCCTGCAATATGTTCACAGTCTGCACAACTCCCTCCGTTTCCGCATAGAAGCAGCTTGTTTCCATTACGAAAGCATTCTACCAGTCTTTGAGCGGCTTCCCGCATAACCGACTCGCAGGGTGTAAGTTCAGGCTTTCGGGTAAGGAGTTCATTAATTTCATCCATAGATTGAAAATTAATAGATGTGGGAAGCTTCGACAATGTAATTTATAGCTAAGATTCTGTCATAGTTGTGCATACTCTTTACTCTTGAGATAATTTTTGACATGATAACTCCAGCTCATCGAATGAAAGCAAATTTGAACGATATTAAACAGTGGAATGAAGATCTCGAAGTTTTGGACGCTTTGGGCAGGATCAGATGGGCTTGGGAAAAATTTGGAACGGGGCTTGTCACCTCAACCAGCTTTGGTTTGCAGAGTGCGGTCATGATTCACTTGGTTCGCCAGGTTAGCCATGAAATCCCGATTATTTTTGTTGATACTGGATACCTGTTTCCCGGGACGTATCAGTATGCATTTACCCTACAGCAAGAGTTAGGCTTTACAGCCAGTATCTATTCGGCCGCTAAGTCTCCAGCTTTTCAGGAGACTCAGTTTGGGAAATTATGGGAACAGGGTCCGGCAGAAATGGCTAAGTATAACCTAATAAATAAAAAAGAACCGATGGATCGGGCGCTTAAAGAATGGGGGGCAACCTCATGGCTTGCAGGTTTGAGGAGGGGACAATCGTCCACGAGAAAAAGTCTACCCTTTATTGAGAACCAGAAAGGGATCACAAAAATTTACCCCATTCTTGATTGGGATGATCGGAAAACCTACCAATACCTACCCCAAAACACTTTACCTTATCATCCCTTGGAGGGAGTGGGTTACGACTCTCTCGGAGACTGGCACAGTACGAAAAAGATTTCTGAAGTCGATTCTGTTGATGATGCCAGGCATGGTGGCCATGGCCGAGAATGCGGGCTTCATGTTGATTTGCCAGAAGGATTGGACTTTAATGTATGACCCAAGCTTTATGATATTGCCCGAAGATAAAACCCGCCTCCAAGAATTGATTAAACGAACCAATCACCTTTGGAAATTTTTGGAGTGCGATGAAAAGAAGGCAAAAATTGCAGAACTTGAGCAACAGATGACAGCCCCTGCTTTTTGGGATGATCAGACCCAAGCTCGTAAAGTTGGATCCGAAAATAATAGGCTAAAACAGACTGTTTCCAAAGTGGAGAATTTTCGGACCAAAGTAGAAGACCTCGAAGCCCTTTGTGAGCTTTGCGAAGAAGATGAAGATGAGGATGAAATGTCCAACGAGTTTGTGGAAACCCTGGAAGCTTTGTTATCCAAAATTGAGGACTTAGAAGTGGCCAGCTTTTTAAACGAGCCCTTCGATGCACGCCCAGCCTTATTGAGTATTCATGCTGGGGCAGGCGGAACAGAATCCTGTGACTGGGCAGATATGCTCATGCGAATGTATATTCGCTGGGCCGAGCGAAGAGGGTATGAGGTAGAGATGCAAGACTTACAACCAGGTGAAGAAGCTGGCATCAGTCGTTGCTCCATCCGTATCGATGGCTTGAATGCTTACGGCTATGCCAAAGCTGAACGCGGGGTTCATCGGCTTGTCCGTATCAGTCCATTTGATTCCAACAAAAGAAGGCATACCTCTTTTTGCTCTGTTGATGTTATTGCCGAGGTGGAAGACGATGACATTAATATGGATATTCCAGATGATGATTTACGGATTGATACCTACCGGTCGAGTGGAAAGGGTGGGCAACATGTAAATAAAACCGACTCCGCTGTTCGCTTAACTCACATCCCAACAAATATTGTCGTTCAATGTCAGAACCAACGATCGCAGTTGAAGAATAAGCAAACGGCTATGAAAGTGTTAAAGTCCCGAATCTATGAAAAGCAACAAGATGAAAAGAGAGCGGAGATGGAAAAATTTTATGGTGATAAAGGAGAGATGGGGTGGGGCAATCAAATCCGAAGCTATGTATTTCAGCCCTATCAAATGGTAAAAGATTTAAGGACTGGGGTGGAAACATCTGGGGTTCAAGCGGTCATGGATGGTGAATTGGATCCCTTTGTGAATGGCTGGTTGCGTGCGGGTTGTCCACGGCAACGTAATAAAGATATCCAAGTTGACGACTAATCCGGAAACCTCCCCAGCCAAACTTACTTGGGAGGAAATTCAAAATTTCTCCGAAGGTTCTCTCTTTGCTGGAAAATGCTGGAAGTGGTCCAGTGATGCGTGGATATTACCCAGTGATGTATCTGCATTTATTAAAGAGCTTGGTGAAGCCGGAGTTTCCTTTTTTCAGGCTCTTGAAAGGTTGTACTTAAAATCTTCAGCGAACGAAAAAATTCTTCGCAACCAAGATCTCCGTGCTCCATGGGTTGCGGAGTATTTGGATGCAGGCAAGCCTGATTGGTTGATCAAGCATTCGTGCTCCTCTGCTGTTCGCGGATCTTTACCCCTTGTGCTTAGGCCAGATTTATTACCTTCGCGTGACGGATTGGCGTTAACCGAATGGGATTCCGTACCTGGTGGGATTGGGCTGACGGAGTATCTAGGGAAAATGTATTTGAAGGATCGTTTGCCGGGCATGGCAAAAGCTTTCGCAGGGTCTCTTGTTTCCCAGGCTGGAGAAAAGGGGAAGCTTGCCCGTTTTGCCGTTCTCGTAAGCGAGGAGTCCGCAACTTACCGTCCAGAAATGGAATGGCTGGGAGAGGAGTTAAGGAAATCTGGTTTACAGGTGGAGGTCGCTCGACCAGACGAGGTTTCCTTTGTTGGAGATGAGGTCTGGTTAAAAGACAATAAAATCGATGTGGTTTATCGTTTCTGGGAACTGTTTGATACGGAAGTCTCGCAAATGCATCGGTTTGCTAAGTCCGTGGAAACAGGAAACCTTGTGGTGACTCCACCCATGCGTCCGTTTTTGGAGGAAAAACTTTCACTTGCCCTACTTCATCACCCCAGACTTCAGTCCTATTGGGAGGAAAGTTTGAGTAAGTCTGCGAGAACCCTTCTTCTTAGAACAGTTCCCCCCACCTGGATCTTAGATCCTTCTCCGGTTCCTCCCGGGGCATATTTGGATGGACCATCCATTGGTGGGCAAGCTTTGTCAGACTGGCAAGATCTTGGAAAAGCTTCGAAAAAAGAAAGAGCACTCGTTCTTAAAGCCAGTGGTTTTCATGAAACAGCATGGGGGGCAAGGAGTGTAGTGGTCGGGGATGATGAATCTGCTGAGGATTGGACAACTGCAGTTGTCGAGGCCTTGAAGAAATACCCAGCTCCGATTTCAATTCTTCAGGAATTTAAAAAGCCACTGGTAATGAAGCACCCAGTCTTTGATGAAAATGGGAATTTATCAATGATGTCAGGCAGGTTACGTCTCTCTCCTTATTATTTTTTAGAAAATGGTAAAGTAAATGTGCAGGGTGCACTGGCCACCTTTTGTCCGGCCGATAAAAAGATTATCCATGGTATGCGCGACGGAGTCCTTATGCCCTGTGAGATGCCCGCTTAAAAACAGGCAATCGGTCAATCTTTACCCGTCGTGGTAGTCTGAGGAAACAACCAAGCCACCGGACTCAACATTAATGAACCATGCGGTTGTTCCATTAGGCAGGGGCCAATCTGCAAGCCATGCATCTGCTTTCTTTTGTAACCTGATGGGAGTGCTTATCCAATTTCTCTTTCCGGTGAACCCAAGCTCTGTAGTGTGAACGAGTTCCGCTTTTTCCAGAATTTCATCTGATTGAAAACGGGCGTAAGCCTGACCGTCTAATACTTTAGAATCTAAACGCTGACACCATATTTTTCCTGTCTCGATAACTCTTTGGGCAAAGGCATAACTTTCCGGCCGGTTCCATGCAGGTATGTGCCCATGACCCATTTGAGGGATGAGGCTGACCATGTTTGGACCCGCGGTTGCCTGATAAGATTTCCTTAGTATCTCCATGGGGAAATGTTTATCACCAGGCCATGAAAACCATAGGACCGGCATCTTGGCACGGTTGAAGCGGTGACCCGCTTCCCAAGCATAGAGGTAGCCCGAATTATTAGCGAGTGCTGGTTTGTAATGATTGCCCGCTTCATTCAAAAAACCACATCCGTATGCGGGAATTACAAATGCAAACCGTTGATCAATACCCATTACGATGGAACTGATGATTCCTCCCCAGGAGGTGCCCATCAATCCGACCTTGGATGCATCCACTTGAGGAAGGGAACGAAGTAAAGAATTGGCAAGGATCGTTTGGGATACTGCATGATACATCCATTGGTCATGTAGAGGCTTATTGGTGTCGGCAAATATTCCCGTCCGGTAAGGACCTGCCCAGGGATGTCTTTCCCAAACCTTCTTGCCCTGATCATTTTTTACCTTTTTGTCGATTTGTCCTTCGACTGCGATACTGATGGCAGCAAACCCACGCTCGTTCCACTCCTCTACCCATTGTTTAAATGCAGAGCCCCCTCCACCATGCACCAATACAACGCCAGGGACTTTTTCATTTTTACTAACTTTGGGCAGGCCCAGCCAAGCGTATGCCCGGGTTTCTTTTCCTTCCCAGACCAGGGATTCCATATAGATTGCCTGTGGGTTTTCCTTTTTGGAAGATTTTAAAAAGGGATGGTAGGATGGAGCGTTGGTTAATTCTCCTAACTTAAGAATTTCCTTTCTTAATTCCGGGGAACCTATGAGGGGTAAAGTGAGAAATAAACAAAGAGAAATTATTTGGGGTAATGAATTAATTTTCATCTACTTGCCCATGGTGGTGAGGGGGAAATTATCTGTACGGAAGGGTGTCATGGGCAGGGTTACAGGACCGTCTCGGCGATATAAATTACACACCGGATTATCCGCCCACGCATATCTGACTGCTGTGGGTTTTTCGATGCTTTCAGCCCAGACTTCGACTTTATCTTTGCCCACAAGTTTAGCTTGGGCCCATGCGAAATTTTGGTCTTCCCCGCAAATGGTGAAACCTGTGGGCTCGCGAATGTCAAAGCAATATAAGCCCTGACCAACATGATCAAAGGTGAGAATTATTTTATTTTCCTTTACCTCCATGGATTGGTAACGAGGGCTTTGGTAGGGGATGCTTACGCCGTAATCTTTAGCCAAGGCGTTTCGCACCAGGCGATTGGCAACGATTTGCTTGTTACGAGGATGAATATCGCGTCCTTCGCCAACATCGATAATTACAGCCTCTCCCACATTTTTAAGTTTACTGAGAGTGAAGGTCTGAGCTTCTCGTAATTCAGGCCAAGTCTGCTCAGTAGAAGGTGCCGCCAGTTCATCTTTGAAATCCGCCAACTGCACCCAGTAAAAAGAAAAATCACCTTGTTTCCATCCCTCCCTCCATGATTGAATCATAAGGGGGAAGATTTCGCGGTAAGCATGCCCACGATCTGCGTTACTTTCGCCCTGGTACCAAATTGCTCCCTTCATTCCATAGCCCATGATTGGTTTTAGTACACCGTTGTATAAGTTAGATGGACGATGCTGGCCGGTTAGTTGATTACGAGGAGCTCTTGGCCTTCTTTCAGCGGATTTTTTACCTGCTTGGCGGGCAGCTATTTCTTTGGCTTGCCATATGTTTAGTTTGTCCTCGTAAGCTTTTTGAAGTTTTTCAAAATCGAATTCCGCTTCGATTTTTTCCCACTTATCCATGTAGGGCTTGGCTGCGGCTAATTGATTAAGCCGATCGCGTGGTATCCATGCCTCGCAGGCAGAGCCTCCCCATGCATTATCAATCAAGCCAATGGGTACATCTAAAATCTGGTGGAGTCTTCTGCCAAAGAGGTAGCCAACGGCAGAAAAATTGATTGCGGACTCAGGGGTGGTTTCCTCCCACTTTCCGTTAAAATCATTCTGGGGCTCCTGCGTGCCAACCTGTGGAACACTGATGAGCCGAAGATTGGGGAACTTGGCACTCATAGATTCAAGGTCTTTGTCGTCTGCCTGTCCTAAGCTCCAGCCCATATTTGACTGCCCTGAGCATAGCCACACTTCGCCAATAAGAATATTTTGATACTTTATTTGAGAACTACCCTGAATGATCATTTCTTGAGGGGAATTTGATGCTTTCATCGGGCGGAGAGCTACACGCCAATAGCCCTGGCTGTTAGCCACTGTTTTGTGATTTTGTCCGGAAATGGTTACTTCAATGGATTGCTCAGGCAGATCCCATCCCCAAATTGGATTTGGATGATTTTGTTGGAGAACCATGTGGTTGCCAATGATCGCAGGAGTACGAATCTCTCCCGCTAGCCAAGAAACGAGAAAAGCGTAAATAAGGAGGAAACAGGTAGGTCTTAGGTTACACATTTTTTTACATTATTATTAGGGTGTGAAATCGATCACAAATACATCATCCAGGACTGGTTCTAAAAGTGATACAAACAATTGATGGTCCGGGTGGGGAAGGTATACCTCACGAGCTTCCTCACTTTCAAAACTTACAATAAAACAATGGGTGAAATCTTTATGCAATCCTTCCTGGCTATTGTTTTTGCCCCACTCCATAGAAATAATGCCGGGGATTTTGTGCGGGAGAGCAGAAAATTCTTTTTCTATTTGATTAATTTGATTCAGGTTCGCCGTTTCTTTAAATTTAAAGCATACGATATGTCGTACGATTTCGTTTTTGATTTTAGCTTCTACTGATGTTTTCATAATCCGTTAGCGGTAAGAGTAGCAGAAATAAAGAATGAAACTTTATTTCCATAAATTGGATAAACTATTGTAATTTTACATTTCCTCAGGCGGACACAATCTAAATTTCTTTAAAATATCGAAATTCTTGTATGAATCCTCCGAAATGGAGTAACGCTTTCTTGACTTGGAAGGGATCGTTACCATCATAGTAAACATGAGTTCTGAATTTGACTGGTTCATGGTAACAATGCCAATATTTGCAATCGCTGTCTACGCAGTTGTCATGCTTGGGTCGATGGAAAAGCAGCCAAAGTTTCTGGAAGGTGGAGGGGCCCAAAAATTATTTGATTGGGCTATCATTAGCTTGTTTGGCTTTGGCATGATTTATTCATGCTACTACATGATTTTGCGTTTCGTTGAGTTACTCGGTAACTATTAAGCACACATGCCAATTTACGAATTCACCTGTGGTGATTGTAGTAAAGACTCTGAGATCTTAGTCAGGTTCACAAATTGGCAGGGTCACGCTAACTGTCCTGACTGTGGGTCTTTCAATCTAGAGAAAAACCTTTCTGTTTTTTCCGCCTCAACAGCAGATTCTTCCCTTCCTGTTCCCAGCATGCCTCCTTGTTCTGGTTTGCCCAGTAATTGTGGACGTTGTGGATTGGATAACTAAGTAAGATGTTTACTGAACCCGATCCGATGGATGCGATTGCTTCTTTCGTATTTAAAGGAGCTATCTCTTTTGGGATTCTTTACGCTTGGACCATTGGTTACAACAGACCATCGAAGTTTCGTGGGGGGAATGCCCGGAACATGAAAGAAGAATTTGCGGCTTATGGTCTTCCTGAATGGTTGGTGGCAGTCATACGGATAGTCAAAATCAGTCTAGCCGTAGGTTTACTCTTTGGTTATTTTTTACCATTGGTGGTTAAACCAATAGCGATTGCCTTAACAATCATTATGTTCGTAGCGGTCATGATGCACTTAAAGCTTCACCGAGACCCATTAATCAAAGCCTTACCGGCTTACTTGCTTCTTTCATTCAATATTTTTCTTATCCTCGATTAGGATAATGGTGTTTCCTGCAATCGTTTAACTGCAGGATTCTTTACAAAGTTTTAGTTTTCGGATCAGATCAGTTTGCCTGACCAAAGTTTTATCATTTCTTATAGCCATGGCATAAGCAGCCGGATCTCCCACAAAAATCACTTTCCTCTTGGCCCGGGTCAGACCCGTGTATACTAGGTTGCGCTGGAGCATCATAAAATGCTGCTTTAAAAGGGGGAAAATAACGATGGGGTATTCGCTTCCCTGGCTCTTATGCACAGAGATGGCATAGGCTGGTTGTAGATCGGTTACCTCCATGCGTTCGTAAATAATCCGCCGCTCTTCAAAAAGGATTTCCACTTTTCCATTTAGCGTATCAACAGAATCAATAATACCCATATCTCCGTTGAATACATCTTTGTCATAGTTATTTCGGGTTTGTATGACTTTATCGCCTTCCCGGAATAAGAAGGGCCCCATGACCTGAGTGGCACCAGTGGGGTTAATCGCGTCCCTTATTTGATCATTCAAATTTCCAATCCCTCCAATTCCCCGGTGTAATGGAGCAAGAATTTGAACATCAGTTTTTACATTCACGGAAAATTTTCGGGGAATAACTTCTCGGCAAAGAAGGGAAACATGGGAGACACAATCCTCTGGCGTTTCTGCTTTTACAAAGTGAACATCATGCTCTGGGTTTAGAGTACTAGGATGATCAACTGGAGAGGGTGGCTTAGCTTTTCCACTAAGGATGCCATGCGCCAGACCAACAATACCACTGTCTTCTGCTTGGCGGAAGGTAACAGCTAAGCGGGTTACTGTGAGCAGTTTTGAGTCAATTAAATCTTTTAAGACATTCCCTGATCCCACCGATGGCAGTTGATCCGCATCCCCAACAAGGAGCAGGTGAGATTGCGGGGGGATAGCACGGACAAGAGCCGCGGCCAGTCGCAGGTCCAGCATACTCGCTTCATCCATGATAATGAAATCACAAATCAACGGACTTTTTTCGTTCATGGTAAAACCACCTTGGCTTGGATCGAACTTCAGCAATCGATGAACAGTCTGGGCGAAATAGGAACAGCTTTCAGCCATGCGACGGGCTGCTCGCCCTGTCGGTGCAGCAAGTAACACTTTTGCTTTTTTAGCTCTTAAAATCGACACCAGGGCTTGGAGAATAGTCGTTTTTCCCGTACCTGGCCCTCCGGTAAGGATGGAGACTTTAGACAGAAGGGCTTGTCTAATGCCTTCCATCTGTGCATCAGCAAAGCCAAAGCCTGCCTTATCCTGTGCCCAAACAATTGCTTTTTCTTCTTGGATGGGAGGTAGGGAAGACCTTGTTTCCGAAAGGGTAGTGATACACCGGGCTAAGGTTTGTTCTGCCCGAGCAGAAGAGGGTAACTGGAGCCATTCTTCGGTGGAGGGTACAAGTTCGGTGCTTTGAAGAAGGGAATCAATCCGTTTATCGACTTCATTAGAATCGGCTTCGAGTAAATTTGCTGCCTGAATCACCAATTCGCGCCTTTCCACATGGTTGTGCCCTTGGTCTTCCGCTTCCTGGACGGTATGTAATACCCCGGCCTCTATTCTTTCTGGTCCGTTATTGGACAAGCCAAGGTTTAGAGCTATCTTGTCAGCGGTTTTAAAACCAATGCCTTTAACTTCTCGAATAATCCGGTAGGGATCAGTTTCAAGGATAGTTTTTGCTGAATTTCCATATTTTCGAACCAAGCGGAGACAGAGGGCATCGGTGACACCGTATGTTTGCAGAAACATCATAACTTCTCTGACCGCTTTTTGTTCTTCCCATGCTTCCCGGATACTTTTAATCCGCTTCTTTCCAATCCCTTCAATTTCCTGTAGGCGGGCAGATTCTTCAGAGATGATCTTTAGGGTGTCGGCACCAAATTTATCCACGATTTTATTGGCATAGGTTTTGCCAATTCCGTGAATCAATCCACTGGCTAGATATTTCCTGATACCGTAGGCAGAGGCTGGTAATTTACTTTCAAAAGAATCAAATGAAAACTGGCGCCCATGCTTCGGGTGATTTACCCATTTCCCTCGTAATTCAAGGGTTTCTCCGCATTGCACTTTGGGGGCTTTCCCCACGACTGCAATTTCTGCGGTTTTATCATTTCCTTTTAATTTACCAATGAGAAATCCATTTTCCTCGTTGTAAAAAGTGATGCGTTCGAGAACCCCTTCGAGGTGGCTATTTGAAGAATTCGCTTTGCTGGTGGACAAGGCTATCTGGTTCGGTTGTAGGCACTGACGAGAGCAAGTAAACCACTCTTTTCAATACTCGAGTCTATCCCGCATCCATAAGCAACTCGGCCAACCTTTGACTGAAGCTGTACAAAAGCCGCAGATTCCGTGGCCGAGCCTCCCCCAATAGAGTGCTGCCGGTAGTCGATAAGTTTGAAATCTTTTAAGTCTTCTTGCTCCAAAGCATTTACAAATGCATTGATGGGGCCATTTCCTGCGCCCTTTACTTTTTTCTCTTCTCCATTCAGCCGAATGCATGCGGTGCAAGAAATTTCGTCCTGCCCGGGATCCTTACTTGTATCATACGAAAGTAGTTCAAGTGGACTCTTCTTCTCTAAGTATTCCTCCTTGAAAGTAGCGTAGATTTCATCGGCCGCAAGTTCGCGGGATTCTGAGTCTGCTTTATGATTAACCAAAATTCCTACCTCTGGGTGCATTGCTTTTGGTAGATCCAATCCAAATTCTCGGGACAATACATAGGCAACTCCGCCTTTTCCGCTTTGGCTATTGATTCGAATAATTTCTTCATAGGTTCTGCCAATATCACGTGGGTCGATGGAAAGGTAGGGGACTTGCCAGGTTGTGTCATCGCTGTCTCCTTCTTTTTCACGCAAATCCATTCCCTTTTTGATCGCATCCTGATGGGAGCCGGAAAAGGCAGTAAATACGAGGTCTCCCCCATAAGGGTGACGATCGTGTACAGTCATCCCTGTGGTCCGCTCATACACTTCTCGAATCTCATCAAGGTTTTCAAAATTCAAATTTGGGTGTAATCCTTGAGCGTACATATTTAAGGCCACAGTCACAAGGTCTAGGTTTCCAGTCCGTTCACCATTTCCAAACAGAGTGCCTTCCACCCGGTCAGCTCCGGCAAGCAGGCCAAGTTCCGTGGCCGCCGTACCGGTTCCTCGGTCGTTGTGGGTGTGTAAGCTAATAATTGCCTTATTTCTCTCTTTCATGTTCCGACAGAACCACTCAATTTGATCGGCGTGTACATTGGGAGTGAAGAGTTCAACGGTGGCGGGAAGGTTTAGTATAATCGGGTTCTGCTCGCTTGGTTCCCAGGCATCCATTACCGCTTCGCAGACTTCGAGAGAATATTCCACTTCGGTATCAGAGAAACTTTCTGGAGAATATTCAAGCTGGACCTCGGTGTCAGGGAGTTCAGTCAGAAATTTTTTGACTAGTTTTACTCCATCCACTGCGATGTTTTTAATCTCCTCTTTAGATTTTCCAAATGTTACCCGGCGTTGAAGAGGTGAGGTTGAATTGTAAAGGTGAAGAATTGCTTTTTGGGCACCCTTTAAACTTTCAAAACTACGCTGAATAAGATGTTCCCGAGCTTGGGTAAGAACCTGCAGGGCGACACCATCAGGTACGAGCTTTTCTTCAATTAACTTTCTGGCAAAATCAAATTCTGTCTGGGCTGCAGACGGAAAGCCAATCTCAATCTGCCTGAAACCAATTGAGCAAAGAAGAGTAAATAATTCTAGTTTTCCTTTTACCCCCATTGGAATGGGCAGGGATTGATTCCCGTCCCTCAAGTCAACACTGCACCAATAAGGAACACGATCGATGGTTTTATTCGGCCATTCGCGATCGGGTAAGTCGATGGTTCCCCAAGGTTTGTACTTAGTAATCTTACTTTTTTGCATTCGGAAGTCATACTTTACTCTTTTCATTAGAGGATGAAAAGCGGAAACCCACCGTACGCATTGGGTTGATGTTTTTAAGGATAGCGTCTATGTCTTTTGGTTATGTCTCAATCCGCTCCATCTTCATCCGCTCCACTTTTGGGTAAGACTATTGCTCTTGGGGTATCTGGTTCTATTGCGGCCTATAAAGCGGCGGATGTAATAAGTGAATTGAGGAAGTCTGGTGCGGATGTTCAGGTGGTGATGACGGAATCTGCAACTAAGTTTATCTCTGCCTTGACCTTGGGTACACTTTCGCGAAATCCGGTTATGTCCTCCTTTTGGAACGAGGAAGGGTGGCAACCCGGGCACATTGAACTGGCTGACAAGATTGACCTTTTTCTCGTTGCCCCCGCCACCGCCCAACAAATTGGCAACTATGCCAACGGCTTAGCTCCTGATCTCTTGGGAGCGATTTATTTGGCGACTCAAGCCCCAATAATGCTGGCTCCGGCAATGAACGGGAAAATGTATGAGCACGAAGCTGTGCGAAAGAACCTTGATATCTTGAAGGGCAGGGGAGTGGAGATTATTGATCCTGTGGTTGGAGAACTGGCGTGCGGGTACAAGGGCATGGGGAAACTTGCTCCACTTGCTGTTATCACAGAGCGGGTGTTTTCATTTTTCAGCTAACCCGTATGCTAAAGCCTGCATAATTGTGTACGCTTTATTAAATGAGCACGACCTTCGCCTAGAGATTAAGTAATATTCTTGGGTTTGACCCTTTTTAGCGTCTACCACTTATACAATTCATACAAGGTGACATTTGAATCTTTTACTGGAGGGAAAATAATACTTTATTGCTTCAGCTTGTGGGGAACAATTGTGAATGAGTGGAGTGGGGGTACAAAACCTGTTAAACTGGGAAGTTTAACTTCAAAGTTAGCCACTAAAAGTTGATGTAAAAAAAACGCTTGGTTCGGAAACCAAGCGTTTACTGAGGTGAGAGTTGGGGTGAAATTAGGCAGCGTTCTTAAGGTCGTGAAGAGAGGATTGTTTCCTTTTAACACGACGCAGGCGGGAACGACGGCGAAGACCACGGTCTAATTTTTCAACAAGCTCGTCGATGGCTTTGTTGATGGTATGACTGGCGGACGAAATTGTGATGGTGGTTCCCTTTAATTCTACATGACCTTTGGCAACATATTCCTTTTCATGGGAGGATGATTTGGAGTCATGTTCCAATTCAATTCGTGCACGAATAATTTTCTCCTCGTGTTTAAAAATCTTTTCCATTTTTTCAGAAACGAAATTTTTGTGACCTTCTTTGAGTTCGAAGTGAACACCGGAGAGAATTAGATTATTCTTCATATGCGTTATTTATTATTATGGTTAATGATTTTGATTGCTTGCTTGTGGCAAACGAATTCAACTTTACACAAAAATGTTGGGAACGCCAAAAAAAGTTAGTATTTTTTTCTACAAGTTAAAAAGTGTGGGTAAGTGAGGGTTAATTATGATCAATGAACCCGACTTCGCACCCATGGTACTCCTTGAAGATTTCAAGGATTGGATTCTTTATGAAGATGATCATGTTTTAGTGCTGGATAAACCAGGCTGGTTAGTTTGTCACCCTTCCAAGAATGGACCGTGGTCAAGCTTAGTGGGTGCTGCGAAGGAATACCTTGGGCTAGAGTCAATTCATTTGGCTAGTCGCTTAGATCGGGAAACTAGCGGGGTTGTTTTATTAGCGAAGCATAGAAAAGCGGCAAGCCATTGGCAAAAAGCGATTGAAGAAAAGCGAGTTAAACGTCGTTACTTGGCCATAGTAAGAGGAGAGCTCACAGAAGAGGTGACCGTTTCCAATTTTTTAGGAAATGATCCACATAGTGATGTATTTGTGAAGCAACGGGTGTTAGAGCACAAAACAAATAAGGCAAAGAAGGCAGAAACTCTTTATATTCCAGTGCTTGCTCGAAACGGACATACTTTTTGCCGAGTCCTTACTCTTACGGGAAGAAAACACCAAATTCGGGTTCATGCACAGTGGATGGGGTATCCTTTAGTTGGGGAGAAACTTTATGGTGAAGATGAAAATATTTATCTAAAATTTTGTCAGGAAGGGTGGAAAAATGAATGGATGGAATCTCTAGGTATGAGGCGACAGGCATTACATGGCGAATGGCTTGGATTTGAGGAGGAGGAGGGCGAATCTTTTACGGCAAAAATGGCAGGTGATATGGTTTCGTTTCTTCAAAATGTGCTTGAAGTTGATGGAAATGAGTTGGAGCTTTTACTAAAATGAAGATTGAGCTCGAGTTTAGATTGTTTGGTGAGACTATTTGGTTGTCTGCTTGGGACGGAATGATTATTCGAAATCTTTGACATGAATAGTTCCTCCAATACCCTTTCCCCTCTTGAGGCCTTAAAGGCTGGGTTTCGCAGGGCCTGTGTGCGTCGATTAGTGGGAGATGAACCAGGTGCCATACAGGTACTCAAAGACGAAATCCCCGGGCTCGTTGTAAGTTGGGCAAAAGTGAGTAACTTAGAGCCCGCGGAGAAAAAAGCTAAGTTGAAGGAGATGTTCGATGATGAGTCAGGCAGAGCGGACGAGTTAGCCACAGCCTTTGACTTATTTGCAGGGCGTTTTGAGGCTCGGCTTGCTGGGGTGATGAGAGAAGAACTTGGCCTCGCTGTTTCTCAAATGAAGTCATGGCTCCAAGAGCTTTCATTAAATCCTCAAGTTCCTTCCACGGATGAAACAAAAAATGCTGTGGACCAACCGGCTGAAACTATCCCTGAGCTTGCACCAGAAAACCAAACGGCTGTTGAATCGGAACCAGAAAACAATGAAAATCTTGATCCTCCAAGAGGAATGGGGTTGAAATTTGATGAAATAGAGAAAATGATTGATGAAGTTCTGGCTTTTGAATCTTAACTTTTCTTTGCCGCTTCAAGATTTACCTTCCTAACAAAATTTAATTTCTTATTAAAACCAATAAACTTTTTGACCTAACATGATAGATGAGTCCACAGAAGAAGCAGCGGAAAGCACGCCCAAAAAAAGAAAAATGTACATTGGTCTAGATCTTGGAACCCTAAACTCATACATACTTACAAAACTTAGCAAAGTAAGCTCTAATGAAAGCGAGGGCCTTCTCGTGCCCACGGTTGTTGGCTATCCGGAAGAGGGCATTTTGGCGGGCATTCTCCCTGGTAGTTCGAGGATGCTTCACGGTGATGAAGCCTTGGCCAATGAGTTACATTTGCGTTTGGTGAACCCTTTAAACGACGGTGTTATTCAAGATGTAGAAGCAACCAATTCTTTTCTTTGTTACCTTCGGGATAAAATCGATCCGGAGCGAAAGCATTCGGTTCATTGTGTAATTGGGTTGCCCGCCGCAGCGGATGCAGAGGCTAAGGAAAATTTGCAAAAGGCGGCAAAGGGAGCTTTCGAAGGCATTCTGTTTATTCCTGAGCCCTTTTTAGCGGCGTTGGGCATGAGAGACGAAAGTAAGCTGGAAGACCCAGATTACAAAGATCCGGTTAGTAATTCCTTATTTGTAGATGTCGGGGCAGGTACTACAGATTTTTGTATTGTTCAGGGATATTTCCCCAAGCCGGAAGATTTACTCAGCATTCCATACGCTGGAAATGAAGTTGATGTTTCTTTAGATAAAGCCATCCGTGAAGCTTACCCAGAGGTGGATATTCCTTTGTCGATGGTTAGGAAGTTTAAGGAGACTTACTCTTATGTCGGAGAAATTGAATCGGGTGCCAGAGTCAAGGTTCCAGTTGAAGGAAAACCTCGAAAGATTGAGATAGGTAAGCAGGTTGGTGAATCCTGTAACCAATTACTTCAAGAAATTTTTACCTCGATCAAAGAAATTATTGCCGTTGCTTCACCCCAGTCCGTCTTTGCCATGTTACAAAATATAATTTTGACCGGCGGTGGAAGTCGTATTCGGAATATTGACCAAGAGCTACAGAGGATGCTGGTCGATGACGATTATGAAGACCCTGAGGTTAGGCTTTCTTCCCGAGAGCTAAAGCCTTTTGTTGCCATTGGCGCTCTGAAAGTGGCGAAGGCTGCCCGTGAAGATCAGTGGATTAGACCCTAAGGGATATACCTTTTTTACAAAACTCCGTTCAAAGTTTGATTAAGCCTCTCAAGGCTAGAAATCAACTTTTCCTTGATACTCTCTTCTTCTGGGTGCTCCCCAAACAAAATTCTCCAGCCTTCCAGTTCTAAATAAGCACTATCCTCAGCTTTCGAGTAGTTTTCCATGCCGCAAGTTCCCAATTGCCTCACAATATGATCGGCCACTTGAATCGCTGAGGCTAATTTGGGATTAGTTTGTGCCATACTTGGCTGATTATGCCAATGAATGGAGTCTACAACTTCTTCGGAAATGTGATGGTTCCATAGATAATAAGCACCAATTTTTCCATGATCCCATCCGACCAGTTTTTTTTCATTCTCTAACAGTTCTTGGTAGGAATCATATCCTTTTTTGTAAACCTCAGAAAAATGTTCAGGGAAAGTAATAGCAAGAATGAGAATGCCAAGATTGTGGAGTAGTCCAGCAACATAATCTGCTTCCTGCTCAAATTCCTCTTCTGCAAAGGATAAGATCTCCCGGGTAAGCATAGCTGTCCCGATACTATGCTTCCAAAAATCTACCCAAGGAAAGGAAGAGCTTTTTTTTCCGAGCTTAAATATTTCCTCAATAACAGGCGTTGCGGCGATCAAGTCCTTGATACGGTTGAGCCCTAAAAAAATAGATGCTTCCTCTACTCCAGAAATACGCTCATTTTCTTTACTTCCAAAAAAGATCGAATTGACCAAATCAAGAACCCGGGTGGTTAATGAAGGGTCAAGCCGAATTACTTCTGCGATTTGGCCAACAAAACTGTCGTCCGAGTCCAAAAGGTCCCGCAAAGTATCATTGATACTTTTGAGTGATGCTAATTTTGGGCACTGATTAATCCTTTCGATAAGGAGGAAATCAGTAGGTTTCTTCATTTAGTTTACGATCTTCTTCAATATATTGATCACAAACCTGAGATTAAGTGAATATTAGCTTTATTCTTGGAGTAAAACGCTGCTCGGTCTGTGTGGAGAGATGAATACACCTTCTTGAACACACTTGTCGTAATAGTTCTGCAAGAGAAGATTGGTGTTTGTATTTTGACCAATGACCATGCTATCACCTGAAGAAGAAAGAATTTGTGAGCTTCCATCTGCTCTTTTTTGAAGGTAAATCTCATTTCCGGCATTCGCTGACATAAAAGATTGAATGGATGGGTCTTGTAACAATTCTTGACGAAGAGAGGCAACCGGTTTGCTGGTATCAGAAAAAGATGTGGCGTCTTGAAGTTCGGCCGAGAAAGCCCGGTTACTTTTTTGAAATTGAACAGGAGTAGGAGCCGAAAAATTGTCGATTAAATTTTTACCTACATTGAGCAAACCACTAGCAAGAACTGTATTCATGCCGTTGATTAAGCAGGATGTCTGCCAACTTTTAGCTAATGAATTCCATACACTTTCGTTCTACCAAAGATTCTGCAATCTGAATTGCATTTAAGGCTGCGCCTTTCCAAAGCTGGTCTCCTACTACCCAAAAGGCAAGACCATTGGGGAGCGCATGGTCGATGCGGAGGCGGCCGACTCCGCAAACTTCTTTTTCTGCAAAGTCCAGGGGCATTGGATATCTTCCCGAGCTTGGCAGGTCATAGAGCTCGGCTCCTTCAAAGCTTTCAATGGCATCTCGGGCATCAGGGACATTTACGGGGGAATCAAACTCTGCATTGACTGAAATAGAATGAGCTCTCATCACAGGCACACGAACACAGGTACAGGAAACATGAACTTTAGGCAGATTAAGAATTTTCCTGCTTTCATTTCTCATCTTCATTTCTTCCTTGGTATAGCCATCTTCCCGAAAGTCATCAATGTGAGGGATCAGGTTGAAGGCAATGGGGTAGGGAAAGGGCGAATCCTCGTTATTTTGGCTAGTAGATGAGTCCGTATTGAGCTCGTTCAGTAAGGCATTGGCTCCAGCCGCTCCAGCTCCTGAAACAGCCTGGTATGTTGATGTGATCAGGCGTTTTAGGCCAAACCTTTTGTGAAGTGGGTAAAGTCCCATTAATGTCACAGCCGTTGAGCAATTTGGGTTGGCTATGATACCCCGATGATTATCAAGCTCCTGAGGATTAATTTCAGGAATGACCAAAGGAACTTGGGGGTCCATTCGGAAGGCCGAGCTGTTGTCAATGACTACGCAACCTTGGTTTCGGGCGATGTCAGCGAATTCAAGGGAAACTTTGGAGCCAGAGCTGAAAATAGCCAGATCAAGACCTTTAAAAGATTCAGCGGAGGTTTCCGTGACTCTTTCTCTATTTCCACAAGCAAGAATTTCTCTTCCAGCAGACCGGCTGGACGCAAGTAACCTTGCTTCAGTTACAGGAAAATTTCTTTTTTCAAGTAGATGAATAATTTCTTGGCCAACAGCACCTGTTGCACCTACGATTCCGATACGGTATTTTTTCAATGAATATAGAAGGTTTATATATAGAGTATGTAAAAGCAGTAAATGCTTTAGGTTTGAATGAGTCGAGCACTGTAATGGTAGCCTCCATAAAATGGCAAATCATTGCGGTGTTTAATAATGGGAAAAGCGACAAGGTCTACAAAATGTCAAGTTCGAAGAAACCTCCATCATGTGTTGAGAATTCTTTGGGCACCCCCTGGGGACTGCACAAAGTGTGTGAGAAAATTGGTACAAATGAACCCTTGGGGATGGTTTTCGAAGGTAGAAAACCTATTGGATTGAGGTATTGGGAGTGCTCAAGTGAGAAGCAAAAGAAAAACCTTATCACTTCAAGAATTCTTCGTTTAGATGGCCTTGAAAATGGAGTAAATAAGGGAGGTGGTGTTGATACCTACAACCGGTATGTTTACATCCACGGTACAAATCATGAGGAAAATTTAGGCACGCCTGCAAGTTCAGGTTGCTTGCAGGTTTCAAATATGGAAGCCCTCGAAATTTCTGAAAATGTGCCTGAAGGCACTCACCTTCTTATACTTTTATGAACTTCAATGACTCTGTCAGGCAGGGTTTAATTAAAAACCTGAGATTCTGTATCAAGGAAATAAGAAACCCTTTTTACTACTTCCTTTGGGCTTTCATCATCGTTGGTTTCCACGCAAATGGTTTTTGTGTTGGCAGAACGAATCGTTGTTTTGATAGACTCTTGTTCGATACTCGGTGAATCTGAGTCAAAAATTATTGAATTGTAGTTTATTTGTCGGAGCTGAATGAGGGCATCATCGTGTTGTACCGTTTGATTGACTGAGTAACCATTCTCAGTGAGTAAATTGGCAATACAAGTACGCATGTGATCATCCGCTATGTGAACAAGGATAGAAATAGCTCTTTTTTGCCGTAGCAACTCCAATACTTTTTCAACTTTGATCGGCTTTGTCAAAAAAGCATATGCTCCGAGGGAGACTGCAAGTTCTTGGAGCTCGGGTGTAGAATACGCACTAAAAAAGATAAACTTAGGTAATCTTGTTTTTTTTTCCTTAAGTTTCTTAAAAGCATCGACTCCATTCATTTCAGGCATTTGGATATCCATGAGTACAAAATTGAAGTCTTCTGTTAGGCAAAGATCTAGAGCCTCTTTACCATTTTCTGCAACTTCTGTCTGAAATCCTTCATCTATGAGAATATCGTTCATCGTTTCGCGGATAGCGGGGTGATCGTCAACAATAAGAATATGGTTTGGTTTGTTGGTATTTTTCACAAGTAATTATATTTTAGGTAGATATGGTCGGGGACGGTAATGTTATTAAAAATGCAGTTCCATTGCTGGAGCTAAATTCAACAATGATTGTCCCACCATGCCTCTCGATCAGATCTTTACATAGAGCAAGGCCAAGTCCAATGCCATCATCTTTGCCGGTATACAGGGGGTCAAATATTTTATTCCATTTGTCTTTTGCAATCCCAGCACCGGAGTCAATAAAGCGAATGTGGATTTCACCTTTATTTGATTGATTTAAAGCAGCTTTAACTTGGATCACTCCTCCCTGGGTCATAGCCTGTATTGCATTAGTCATTAAATTTGTAAAAATCTGGCGAAATAAAAGAGAATCAATGGTAACAAAACTAGCTTCTTTTTGAATATTCATTTCAAGGAAAGTGTTCCCAGAAATTTTCGATATATAAAATGTGTCAGAAATCAATTTTTTAAGATTTGTTTTAGCTAGCTTTAGTTTTCTTCCCTTTGTAAGTTCAAGCAACCGAACTATCACTTCGTCACTTTGACTTAGCTCATTATCGATTAGGTCCAAGTGTTGCTGGATTTTTTCATCTTTTGAGGATCTTTTTCGAAGGAAGTATACTGAATTTCTCATGGCAGCCATGGGATTTCGAAGCTCATGTGCAATATTGGAGGAAACTTGGCCGACACTCGCGAGTTTTTCCTGTCTATTTAATCTCTCCCTGGTTTGGAGTAACTCAGTATGAGTTTTTTCTTTCAGTCTCATTTCCTCTAGCAGTTTACAGTTTGTGGTGGATAGCTCTTCGGTGCGAAGTTTCACCTGAGTTTCCATTTCACTATTATAGTTGCGGAGCTTTTGATCTGAATAATTTAATGAATCCATCATCTGGTTGAAAATTTTTGTGAGCCTTCCGAATTCATCTTGGGAAACCTCCTTGGCTCTAATGTTGTAATTTTTTTCGAGTGAAATTCTTTCTGAAACTTTCATCAGTTCCTGAATAGGGCGGGTCAAAGAACTTTGATACCAGAGGGTGATGAGAACGATAACCATAATAATCAGTGTCCAGGAAAGAAGCCCGAAACCAATAAATTGATCTTTTTTTGTAATCAGATCTTCTAATGAACGAGTGATTGATAAGTACCCCAGAATATTACTGTTCGATGCGATGACTGCGTCTATGGTTAGACTTTTTTCTTCCCATGTTTTGCCTGCTTCAAGAGGAGGGGAGGAGGAGTTGTTATTAAGTGAAGCAAAAAGAATGGGCTTCTCTTTTGAAAGCTTCCATACGGAGGCTTTCGAGATTAACGGGTTATAGGAAAGCGAGGTGATGATTTCGTTGGCGGTAATGGAATCATCAAAGAGGAGGGTGGGGGCAAGAGTGTCTCGGTATGCATTTACCTGCATAACCAAGTTTTGGTTTACGAGTTCCTTCGAGAAATCTAACTCCCCTTTGAAAACAAGAAAACCGCCTGTTGTTGGAATAAAGAGCGATATTAGTAGGGTTGATAGCAAAAACTTGGACCTAAATGACCAAGGTTTACTATGTTTCGCTAGGAACGACTGAATGACGGCTAAGTTCCCTCGAATTAGGTGTTAAGAACCTCGTTTTGGTGTTTTTATTTCTTGGATGGCGGATTCGAGGAAATCTTCAGGTGACTCGGATAGCCGTTCTTTTAAATAATCTATCAAATCTTTTCTTACTTCAAGCTTGCGAGCATGATGTCCAAATGCATGCAACCGGTTGGAGGGTATCAAACCATATTTTAAATCAGAAATTTCATCATTAAAGAATGCATTTGTAATTTTGTTAATTCTCATCGCAAGGTCTAAATCAATCCTCGCGGAGTTAAATTGCTCGATGTCTGAATCGCCAAAAGCAGGCTTTGTTTTTGATAAGTGAAAAGGAGCCGAAATACGGTTGGTAATGAGTTGCTGTAATGACTCTGTACTACACTCGGGCAAATCTCCGCAAGTAACAAATAAATGGTTGTTGAGTAGGTGGGATGATCTTAGGAAATCGTGACAGGACGCTGAACGAAAGTAGGTAAGACCAAAAGATTTCGTATTCTTAATCCAACGGTCGAAAAATGAACTGCTTGGGCTTATTATCGTAGCGGAATTAATAATTCGAGGTTGATTGATAACTGATTTGGTGATGTCTTCCAACACATCTTCATCAATCGCACTAAATTTTTTTATATCTTGAGTAAGGGGCGAACATGTAATCATAAGAGGGTATGTTCAGGCTTTATAGTTTCTCTTTTAAGTCAATCGTATAAATAATTCTCTATGTTTTTGAACGGAGTTGGATTAAATACCTCTCAGGTATGAAATATAGAGGAGAACTGCGTTTCAATAAATTCATCAATGTTATCGAATACTAATGGGCACCCAAGGTCCTGTAATTCTCCTTTTAAGTGAGTGCCAGTTGCGATTAATGCGCAATCCATTCCCCCAAGTTCTGCAGTTTTGAAATCGTACGGAGAATCACCGATATAAAGGGTTTCTGATGCATGAAAGCCAAACTTGGATAGGGCAAAGTTTGTAAGCATAGGATCAGGTTTTTTCCATTCTGTATCGTTTGCCCCCATAACAAAGGATAGAAATTGGCTAAGATTAAGGTGATCGCAGACTGTTCGAGCATGTGGGCCATGTTTATTGGTAAGCACGGCTGCTGGTATGTCATGTTTAGAGCATAGTCTTAATATTGATTCAGCACCAGGAAGGGTACAGAGTCCAGTGAGCATTTCTTCTTCAAAAATTGGACGCAATCGTTTAACAGCCTCCTCTGAGTTTTCTCGTCCCACAAGCTTCGCCATTGTGGTATCAGATGCTCCACCCACAGCACGCTTAACTTTTTCATAAGATGGTTTTGGGAAGTTCATGGAAACGAGAACACGACTAAAAGCTCGGTGTATTGCCTCGAACTGATCTATCAAAGTCCCGTCAAGATCGAACATGATTGCTCTAATTGGCATTGTGATTCCTATGAATTTAGTAAATAAGTTGTATTTATGAGTGGTAATGCAAACGAAAAAATCTGTCACAGGCAAGACCAAGTTGGCTTGCCTGGTTTGCGTTTTGAGCTCAATTCTTCAGTGATTACCTGTCACTTTATTGGCGATTGGAGAATTGTGGCTGGTGGTTCTCTAAAAACGGTTGTCAATGATTGGGAAACATTTTTCAAACAAAATCCTGGAGCTGATCGGATTATTTTAAAGGTCGATTCAGATCTTTTTTGGGATTCACGCTTGGTAAGCTTTTTAATTTTAAAAAGAACAGAACTCGATACCCAAGGCTTTGAAATTGTCGACCACTTTCCTGTAAAGTTGACTCAGCTTTTTTCTCTCCATTCTGCCAAAGCGGTTTCATCAAAATTTACAGAAGAACAGGGGCATTCATTATCTGCTTTTTTTACCGATATATTTTTGAATGTGTCGAGTCCCCTTAATTTTTTGGGTGCTTGGATTATATCGCTTTTATCCATTCCCACATTGAAAACTCAAATGCGAATTGGTGATTTTATTCAAGCATGCAGACTTTCTGGTGCATCTGCTTTGCCAATCGTTACTCTGATTAGCTTTTTGACTGGGCTGACGATGGCTTTTGTCGGAAGCGTACAGCTCGAAAAGTTCAATGCTAAGATTTACACAGCCGATTTAGTTTGTTTGGCCATGGTCAGAGAGATGGGTGCCTTAATGGTTGGGATCATTATGGCAGGTAGAACTGGTGCTTCATTTGCGGCAGAATTGGGGAACATGAAACTAAATGAAGAGTTAGATGCTTTGCGGACGTTTGGAATCCGTCCGATGGAATTCTTAGTTCTTCCGCGTACACTATCTCTCATTGTAATGGTTCCAATCTTAGTAGTTTATGCTGACATCGTTGGAATATTGGGTGGTTTAACTGTCGGCGTTCAAGTAATGGATTTTTCAGTGAGTCATTATATTGAGCAAACACAATCAGCGATTGTGGGAATGTGGGAGGTCTTTTCTGGCTTACTCAAAAGTGTGGTTTTTGGTCTGATTATAGGGCTCGTGGGTTGCTATAAAGGACTCCATTCTGGAAATAATTCAACGGCACTTGGAAAATCTGTAACTTCAGCGGTCGTGATGTCCGTTACTTTCATTGTGATCGCAGATGCTTTATTTGAGGTCATTTTTAATGCATTAGAACTCCGTTAATTCAGATGGAAAAATTATTTGAAAAGGCAATCTCTGTTTCTGATCTATGCTTAACTTACGGAAATTTTAAAGTTTTAGATCAAGTAAGCTTTGATGTCATTAAGGGGGCTTGTACAATCATTATGGGAGGGAGTGGGTGCGGGAAAAGTACCTTGCTCAAATCTTTGATAGGGCTGCTTAAACCAAAGGCTGGACATGTTTTGATAGAGGAATCTGATCTTTGGCATGCTTCAAACTCAGCAAGGCAAAAGTTATTAAGAAAATGCGGTGTACTTTTTCAAGGTGGAGCTTTGTGGAGTTCCTTAAACATTTTAGAAAACTTATCCTTGCCTCTTCAGACTCACACCTCTCTTTCTGAGAAAGAAATTAAAGAATTAGCATGCTATAAACTTAGCTTAGTGGGACTAACAGGATTTGAGGAGTTTTATCCATCCGAAATTAGTGGTGGGATGAGAAAAAGGGCCGGAATCGCAAGGGCAATGATATTAGATCCAAGTATAATATTTCTGGATGAGCCATCTGCTGGACTTGATCCTGTAAATTCAAGAAGGCTAGATGACTTAATTAACGAACTGAAGCAAAGCCTGGGGGTGACATTTGTTGTGGTTACTCATGAATTAGCAAGTATTTTTGAAATTGGAGACCATTCCATATTTCTGGATTCTAGTAGTAAATCATTAATTGCTAAAGGATCTCCTAAAGATCTACTGAAAAATTGTGAAATCAACGAGGTGCAATCATTTCTTCAAAGAAAAGGATGAAAACTTTTATTGCGAGGATCTCCCATTTAGTAAATAAGTTAGTTTATTGAATAAACAAATAAACAGATTGATAGTTGGTATCTTTTGCTTTGGCGGAATTTCTTTGATTTTGGCTTTCGGTTTTTTTACCGGAAGCTTCTCTTTTCTCAGGCAAGATAACCAGAGGTTTGTTTTAGTCTTCCACGAGAATGTATATGGACTGCATGAAGGTAGCAAGGTGACCTTAAATGGTGTCCGTATCGGAAGAGTGGAGCGTTTCTTCATTGGTGATGCCAAACAAGAAGGTCCAGTTCCAGTCCAAATTGAAATTAACCGAAGGTTAGTTTTGCGGCATATGGTCGCCAGTGATAATGAAATTTTTGAAACGGATGGAAGTTTTAAAAAAGCAATAGTTTCACAATTATTAGGTCAATTGAATCAGGAGAGTTTTGTTACAGGTATTTTATACATTAACCTTACTGTTCAGGATTTTGATGCAAATGAAAGTGAGATCGATATCCTTCATGGTTTCCCTGCCATTCATACGAAAGGCTCGATCTTTGCAGAGTTGAGTGAAAGCATTAACTTGGAAAAATTGAGCAAGCAGATTAATGATTTGATTGTTGTGGCCACTCAAAGACTGGCTGAACTAAATATTGAGAAGCTGTCAAACGACTTCTTGGTTACAAGTGAAACGCTTCGGTCTGCCCTCGGGAATCTTTCAACTGCTTTTTCTCCACTGGGTCCCAGTTTGACTAAAACATCTGATAAGTCTCAAGAAACTCTTCTTGTTATTCATGAGCTTGCTGAAAACCTTAAAGGCGTGTTTCAACCTAATTCGGAGTTTCGATTTGAGTTAGATGATACCCTTAGAGATATTTCCAATATGGCCCGCTCTCTTAAAAACTTGGCTGATTTATTGGAACAAAATCCCCAGGCTTTTATTATTGGTAAACCAAAATCTGAAGAATGAAGTTTTTAACAACCATTACTTTTTTGCTGTCGATCGGATGTCTCACCTCTTGCCTGATTCCAGAAGCGAATCATTCTGTCCCGAATTACTTTCTACTGACCAGTCGAGTGAATGACTTGAACAAGACTATCCGTGTCAAAGAAACTAGCTTCTATGTAAAAGAAGTTCGCTTACCACAATACTTGCAAGATAAGAGACTCGTTTCTCGACCTTCGGACGATACAGTAGTCTTTAGAGAGAATGATCGGTGGGGGGAACCCCTTGAAATGGGAATAAGCAGAGTTTTGGGCCAGAATTTAAGTTTCTTACTTAACACCCTTGAGTATGGAGTATATCCGCAACGCAGAAAGTTTGAATACTTTTCGGAAATAGAACTGACGATTGAGCGCTTTGAAATGGTATCTGGCGAAAATGTAAAAGTGAAAGCATTTTGGGAGGTAAATGGGCAGGATGGGCAGACCCAAAGAAATATATTTGAAGAAAATTATTTATTGGATGGTAATGAAGTCCAAAATGAAGTTCGTGCGTTAAGCGAGTTACTTTTCAAAATGTCGGAAGAAATTGCACTTAACTTTTAGTATTTCAGTGGGGGCGATTAGTAGTGTTATCAAGTTTATTAGTCTGCTTAGTTTTACTAGTCCTCTGCGTGATTTTTGCCTGCTATGTGCGGGCGAAAGCATCTAGTGCAGATCACGCCAAGCTTGCAGATGAAATAAATACTGACTTTGAAGATGATTTATTTGGTGAGAATAAAGATCGTATGATGGAAAATTTAGTCGAATGGTTAGAGGAATAAATATGCAAAACTTACCTTTCTCTTTTTTAATACTAATTTAAAACAATAATTAAATATATTTTGAAATGAAACCCTTACTTTTATTTTTCAGTATTTGTGCGGCGAGTCTTACTGCCGAAAGCCTTGGTATTGACGATTGGCCTAATTGGAGAGGTCCTATTTTCAATGGTTCAACCAATGCATCTCACCCCTTACCGCACTATTTTGATAAATCAAAGGGTGTTAAATGGAAAGCTCAACTCCCGGGACCTTCTGCGGCTACCCCTATAGTTGTGGGTGAAAATGTTTTCGTTTCGTCAATTGCCATCGATTCCAGCGCCTCTTCTCCTGCAAAGGGAGATTTGATGGCACTGTGCTTCAATCGAGATGATGGAGCTTTGGTATGGAGTCATAATGCCGGAAGCGGATATCGTCCAAGTGGGGATGGTTTTGATTATAAGCTTGATTCAAAATCTAACTACGCAAGTCCTTCTCCGGTAAGTAATGGTAAGTTTGTCGTATTTTTTTATGGAAATGGAGATTTGTCGTGCTTTAAAATTGATGGGACTAGAGTATGGAGCCGAAATATACAGAAAGAGTATGGAAATTTTTGTTTTCAATGGACTTTTTCAGCATCCCCCACTTTTTATCAGGACAAGCTGTATCTTGCCGTTTTGCAACGAAACGAACCCGTTCATGGAAGGGGAATCGAGGGTGCAGAGTCTTACATTTTGTGCCTTGATCCTGAAAATGGTAAAACCATATGGAAAGTAATTCGCCCCTCTAGTGCAAAGAAAGAGTCTTTGGAAGCTTTTGGGACGATTATTCCTGTTAACAACCAACTTGTAATCGCCGGGGGTGATGTTCTTACTGGTCATGATCCTCAAACGGTAAGGAATTTGGCGGTGGGGTACATGGAACCCGGACACAAAGCAAGAGTGGTGGCGATTAGTACCTTCTCCTGTTGTATGGAAATGGGTGTATTATTAGTTTGTGCTCCCAAAAAAGCCCCTGTTTTTGCAATAAAGTCAGGCTTGCGGGAACTCATGAGGTACAACTGGACTTGCTTGGCATAGACACAAGAGATGCATCTTAACTTCGGATGTGCCAACACCTTTATTTTATGAGAATAAATTTTTTATCTTAGTGATCTAAGAAAAGTCCTTATCTCAGGGTTAATCCGAATCAGGTGAGTTGAGTGGAGCATTGAATTGCCTGGGAAATACAAGTGGCGGTCATCTCCAACGTGGCAGGGGATGGTAAGATTTTTCAATGAACCACAATGCAGATGTACTTAGTCGTTTCTTCGAAACTGGAAGAATTCTTCATCTCGCTGAAATGGGAGTGAACTATGATGACAATACCGCTCTTCAGTTGCATTAGCGGGAAAGGAATTATTCATTCGTACCAATAAAATTTTGTATTGCATCGAATAGAAATTGCTTCAATGTTAATAACTTATTTCCCATCCACCACACCCGCGCCGGGCGGTTCCCGCCAATCTACCGCCCGGCGCTTTTTTTTTGGTTTTATCTTCCCTTTTTTTGGGAAATTTACGAGAGTCAGATCTTTCACTATGAATTGCCCAATTCTTATAATATCTCTTTCATTCTTGTCAGCTTCGGTTTTGGACGCCTCCTCTTCCGGGCTGGAGTCAAGATTTCAAGAAGTTATGGCACGATCTGCATCTCATAATTCTCTGGTAGCTTCTCTACTTTCCAAGGCTCCAGTAAAGAAGGGAAACTTGACCTTGCCACCTAAGGTACAGCCATCACCCCCACTATTGACTGCAGATCCTTCTCAGGTTGATGTCCCTTATATACCTGTTCCTGAATACAATGATGAGATCGAAGTTTATGAACCCGAGTATGCAGTTGAAGATTTTGATGATTTTCCTACCCCTTCTGTGTCCGAAGAATCTCAATCTTTTCAATCAGAAATTAACGAGACAATTATCGAAGATTCTTACGATGAGCTTTATCCCGAAGATTTAAGTCAAAGAGGTACAGGTTATTATTTTGGACCACTTATTGGTATTGTTTTACCAGATGATGGCGCCGTTCGAATTGGAGGTATCACACCTTATGAAGCTGAAAACGGTTATCTCCTTGGTTTCAACTTGGGTAAAGATTTTGGCTCAATAAGCGTTGAGGGTGAATATTCATATTTTGGCGCTGATGGATCAGGTGGAATTTCAATAGGGGTAAATAATTTATTGGCTCGTGTTATTCTTGAAAAAGAGGTTGGCGATGCCATTGATCTTCGAGCCGGGCTCGGTATGGGATTGGGCTTTATAAGTATTGAAGGTGGTGGATTGGGCGAGCCCAGCGATGTTGGCTTTGCTTATGATTTTCTTTTAGGAATTGGTTATAATTTTTCTGATAGTTTGGCAGTAAACTTTGATTATAAATACTACCTTTCAGCTGCTAACGACGAGTATGATCGTATCTCTGCTCATTGCCTTTTGTTGTCTGCAAATTTTATGCTCTAACTTTTACAAGTTAATTTATTGAAAGTTTCTGGTAACGAACTTTTAAATTTGTACATTTTAGGTCCAAGCTGAAACTCTATGCTTGAGGCATGCAAAAGCATTCTGCTTATTTTTGTTTCTTTTCTAATTTGGCGGTTGATCGCATAGTCACCGTATATTTTATCCCCAACAATCGGCATCTTTCTTGTGGATGCTTGAACGCGCAACTGGTGCGTTCTACCCGTTTCGGGATGTAATTTCAATAATGCTAATTTATATTGCCCCCCTAAGTGCCTCTCTAATTTACACCGAGTTTTAGCAATTACGCCTTCGCCACGAGAAACTCGAATATTTCCCATATTTTTTTTCTCACTTAAAGAATCAACCCAACTACCAAGTTGGAGCCTTTGTTTTTGGGCAATGATAGCATGGTAAGTTTTATGAATCATATTTTTTCGAAAAAGATTTTTCATTTTAATCGCAAGTGTTTTGTTTGATGCGACCATAATTAGCCCTGAGGTAGGAGAATCAAGCCTGTGTAATAAAAACAATTCGCATCCACTTGAAGTTACATAGCACTCATCTGCTTGGTGATAATCAAAATCCAACAGGCAGGGATGCTGTTTAAGATTTTTTTGATGAGCCTTCTTATTTGGATGGGATAACACACCTTCTGCTTTTTCTACAATAAGGAGACCATTCGGTTCGTTATGGATTACTTTGCAACCTTTTCCCCAAGGGAGACTGTAAATATTTTCGATCAATGATAGGAAAACTTGATTGTGATTACATCTGATGTACCCAGCTCATTTATCATTTCCTCAGACCATGCTCCGAATGGTGCCCTTGAAGAGATTGACTGTCGGCATAAATCAGAAGCTAAACTATCCTCTTGAGAATCTATTTTTTTGAGATCTACTACTTTACCCTTTGAGGTAAGGACAAACTTATACTCAATCTTAGCGGGTATTTTGTCTTTCCTAATATATGAAATTGAGCCGATTACTAGTTGTTGCCACTGGGCTTCAATTGCCTGCAGCATTTGCTGGACATACACACCATAAGGATGCAGCTTGCAATCAATTGCAAGCTCTCCAATTCGAGCAGCTTTGTTTTTAGATTTTAGGATTGGCCCGTTTAATAAATGCGAAGAAACCTTCGGTCTTTTACCTATTTTTTTTTGATCAGGCTTGCGCTTCTGTTGACTGCTTTTCTTTTTTTTAGCATTCGTTAAAACCTTTGCTCCAAGCTTAATGATTTTTTGCTGATTTTCAGTTTGATCCTTAACCGCATGAAAACTTTCTAGTTGTTTTCCCTTAGTAATTTCTGGCTTTGAGGTTATTAACTTGTTTTCAGCTGAATTACTGCCTGTTTTGGTTTGCGATGATCTGTTTGTTTGCATCTCACTTAAACTTCTATGTGAGGAATCTTTAATTTCTTTTGATCTTAGATTTTGATTCTTAATAAGTTTAAGGTTTTCGCTGTCACCTTGAGCAAATGGTATGCTTGATTTTTGAAAGTCACTGGGTTTAAGCGGATTTGCCGCTTGTTGATCACGAAATGAAAAGAATTTAGTTTCATCAGGTTTGTTGTTTGGGATATTCGGGTTTGCCTCAACATAGCTTTTATCGACAACGGGAAGAACTTCCGGGGCAATTTCCCAGCTGATCTCAGTTATTTTGGGTTCAGCACTCACTATACTTGCCTCCAAACCCCATATTTCAGATGCATATTTAAAAAATAAACATACTAGGGTGACGGAACAGATTATTCCTAAAAAATTTGGAAATATTCCACCAGCAGACGGGCTTGGATGTAACTTTGATTGCAAAACTATATATGGTTTAAAGTGAAATTTTACCCACTTGCAATTTGTATTATGTTTTGAGCGGCATTTCGATTCCCATTCTCTCTGGATGCTATCACTTTTTTAGAGTCTTTAAGTTGTTCATGAAAGTGGTTTTTCCACCCCGAGCTTGTAAATTGATCGAGAGTAACAGCTTCTCCTATTTGATTCTTTGTAATGAAATCTTTTAAGATCTCACTTTCGCGAAAATTCTCACGCATTATACCAAAAAACTTTGTTTTTGCTGCCCAACATTCAACAGTCATCCCGTACCCGACTTTACCTATGACCGCAGAGGATGCACGAATCAAATCAGGGAAGTGAATTGAATCATTTGTGGAAACTAAAGTAATGTTTTTATCTGCTTCTGCACTTTTATGTTCTCCGCAAAAAATAAAGTGATAAGGGGAATGCTTAACAAATTCTTTAAGATTAGTGTAGAGATCAATCCCGGTGGCAGTTACAGTAATAATCCTTTTTGAATTCTTGAGATTCAGTTTTTTACGAATGCAGTTGGGTTCGAGTTGAAACCTACGATGTATTGGTTTAACAGCAACTGTTCCTTTAACTTTTTCACAAAAAGGAGTCACCTGTATTCGCAAGTTAACAGTGGAAAAAATTTCGCCTAACTTGAGGCAAATTTCTTTAAAAGCAGAATGCTTTTGGATAAACGGTTTATAAATCCAATCCCATGTGAAATTTTCTACCAAAGATTTTTTTATCCCAAGATAGTTTGCGATGTTTATCCCAAGAGGAGAAATGTCACAAACAATATGACACAGATTATATTTTTCCATGCTTATCAATAACTTACTATAGTAATCGACCGGTCTGCTAAGGTACTGGCTGATCATTCCAACACTTTTGGGGAGATTGAAGTTTAAGGGATCCGTTTGAAGCAAGCCAATGTCTGTTTTGAGTTGGTAAGTATCGAAGAGAATCGCTGGGTCTAAATTCTTTTTCCAAAATAAATAAGGTAGATCACTTACGATAAGGAAATGAATATCTTTTCTGCATGCGTGTATATCATTGATGACAGCTACTGACCTTGTCGCGTGGCCAAGGCCATGAGAAGATACAAAGTAGGCAATGGTTTGCAAAACTGAAGGCAGAAATTTATTGGCCAAATAAAAGTTCTATATATGTTTTAAGCTGCTCGGATGGTGTATATTGGCCTCCCTGGCGAATCACTAAGCTTCGACAGGGTTTCTTATTTCCATGAAGGTCATAGCTTAAAATTTGAATTTTTTTGTCTAGCGAAGTTATGCTTCTAGCGGGTTCAATTTTGAGCGGTATCCCATAAGGACCCATAGAGCAGTCCCAGATTTTTGCCTGAGGATCATAATTTGGACAAAGTTCAGGGTACCTCGTTGCAAAGTCAACTGTCTTAGAACTTCTGACTCTAACCTTCAGAATTACAGGCAAGTTTTTGATCAAATCAAGAGGTTGCTTGAAAGACTTTTTTTGGTATTCAGCGAAGAAATGAAGGGGGTCAATCCCCACTAAATTAAATCCACTATAATTTCCATGCCTATTTTGAGTTTTGAATTTCTTCGAGTCAAACCATTGTTGAAAACTGTTGGAGAGCCTAAGACCAATTTCGAAATGTAAATGTGAACGACTGATAGGAATTCGAAAAGACGATGTATTTCCCATGACTCCAATTTCCTCTGCAACTGTAACCTTGGTGCCAATATTTAGTTTGGGAGATATTTTTGATAGGTGAGCGTATAATGAATATAGGGCTGGTTTACAATTGGGATGCTCAAGTACGATATACTTTCCGTATGAACTGTAAGAGGAAGTCTTATTTATGTGGGCAACGATTCCGTCCATCGAAGCAAATATATTGTCTTCTGCTTTTCCAACTTTATCCCTCCTTACAGGAAATAAATCAACCCCTTCATGAAATTTATAGCCATTGTTCCGAACGCATCCAAAAGCTCCAGATGCATATTCTTTGTCGGGACCAGTTTTTTGTAGAAAAGTTGAATAACCCAATCCTTTTGCAAAAGATGGATTAGGTGTAGGCCAAGATAAGCGATAACCCTGAGCAGAGGTGAAAGCCTGGAAAAAGAATAGGAATATAAACGAAAATAGTAGGGTGCACCTCATCTTCGCTCGTTTGCAAGTTCAGCTTGGATATATAGTAGAGATTGCCCTAGCTGTTCGTAGAGTGTTCTAGCTGCTTGTTCAGTCATACTTGTTGAAAGTATAAAGGGTACGATGCCGTTACTTATTGTTTTTTCAATAGGATGTATACCAAGGATCTGGCCGTTGGAAACTAATTGTAAGCGACTACCTAGCCTTGTTGTCGTTTCTTTTTGCAAGAAAAATGAACTTCTTCGATCAAGAGTGAGCCAAACTGCATATACCCGGTCATTTTCGTCTTCAGAGAAAATATTTTCAACGGTACCAATCTGAGCACCTCTGATGTCATATTCGTTAAATAGTGGCACAGGAGAAGCACCTTCTAGAAAAATTTTTGGCCTCATTGTAATCTTTGATTGATCAATCTTTCTCTTTTGACAAGACTGACACATCAAGCATGTTGTGATAACGATGCAGCAAATTACTAAAGTTTTATTCATCTTTTTTTAAAGTATTTTTTACATCCAAAGGAATTTCTAGAAGTTACAATATATTTTTTAGTATAAACCATGAACAAGTGCGAGGAATTATCGTTGTTAAAAGGGGCAAAGGGTCTGTCTGCCATTGTGATGGATATTCAGCCCAAGATAACACTTAGCTTACATGACGATAATTTAAAATCATTATTAGATTCACTCGAGCTTTTAATCGATACCATGGGGTGTTTCTCTATTCCCATTGCATTTACCGAGCAAGTTCCTGAAAAACTTGGTGTGACTTTGAGTTCATTATCTAGCAGGTTGCCCAATTCCAAGGTGATTCAAAAGAATACTTTTTCTGCTTTTGGTAACAATGTATTTTGTGATTGGCTGGAGAATAATGATTGTAACCATCTTTTATTATCTGGTATTGAAACATCAATTTGCGTTTATTTGACAGCTATCGATGCATTAAGGCGTGGTATAGGCGTAACCGTACTTTCAGATTGTATTTTATCACGAAATGAGAACGACAGCAGATTTGCTCTTAAAGAACTATCAAAAGCAGGAGCTTCCATCTTAAGTCTTGAGACAGTCTTATATTCTTTATTGGGATCGTCAAACCACCCTGAATTTAAGACAGTGTCAAATATGGTTAAGTCTAGGGGCAAGAAGTAAAATATTGTCTTCGTATGCTTGCTTCAACTACATCTGCAGCTCTTCAGGGAATTGATGCACTACCAGTTACAGTTGAAGCCAACGGGGGAGAAAAAGGAGAACCTCGGTGTGTGTTGGTAGGATTACCTGATGCTGCTGTAAAGGAAGCTTTAGACCGGGTTAATTCTAGTATCTCTAATTCGGGCTTTGCTTTACCCAGGACGAAGGTGACTATTAACATGGCTCCAGGAGATCTAAAAAAAGAAGGTGCATCATTTGATTTGCCAATTGCTTTGGCTTTACTTGCTGCTTGTGGCAACTTTCAAGGTTCTGGGGTTGACGATTTTTTAATTGCTGGGGAGCTAGGCCTTTCTGGTGAAGTTCGTGGAATAAGGGGAGGGCTCGCCATGGCTGTTTTAGCTCGGAAATTAGGAAAAAAAGGGATCATTCTTCCTCATGATTCAGCATGGGAAGCTTCTCTGGTAGAAGGTTTGTCTGTGTATCCCGTTAAGTCATTAGCTGAAACCGTTGATTTTCTTTCAGGTAAGCACAAAATCTCTGCATTAATCAAAGAAAATTGTCCTTACTTTTCATCAAACGCTGACTCCTTTGATGTCGATTTCAATGAAATAAAAGGTCAGCTTAATCTGAAAAGAGCTGTTGAGATTTCTGTATGCGGAGGTCATAATATGCTGATTATTGGTCCTCCAGGGTCGGGGAAGTCTATGGTCGCGAAAAGAATCCCAACAATTCTGCCAATCCCATCACTCGACGAATACTTAGAAATACTTAATATTTTCTCAATTGGAGGCCTTTCATCCTCTCTTCAAGGGGAGGGAATGGTCCGACCCATTCGAACTCCACACCATACCATCAGCGATGTAGGATTACTCGGTGGTGGAACTAAACCTGGACCTGGAGAAGTTTCCTTGGCACATAATGGCGTATTGTTTATGGATGAACTTCCGGAATTTAAGAGGTCTGCGTTAGAGGTCCTTCGTCAACCGATTGAAGATGGAATTGTTACGATTTCAAGAAGTGCTGGTAAAATCACTCTTCCATGTCAGTTTATGCTCGTTGCTGCAATGAATCCCTGCCCATGCGGATATTTGGGTGATGAGAAAAATAATTGTCGGTGCTCAATTCCTCAGATACAAAGATATCGTAATAAAATTAGCGGCCCTTTACTAGATCGTATCGATTTGCACGTTGAGGCACCAGCAGTTAGTATTTCTGATTTAAAGGCACAAAGAAAGGGAGAGAATTCTTGTGATATTAGATATAGAGTTTCGCAATGTCGTGAGTTACAAGTTCAGAGATTTAAGCAAATAAATACTCGCACGAAAACCAATGCAAATATGTCAGAAAATTTAGTCGATAAATTCTGTAATATTTCTGCTGCCAATATGGAGCTTTTATCTTTAGCTATGGATCGAATGTCCCTCTCTGCCCGTGCCTACAACAGAATACTAAAAGTATCCCGGACAATTGCCGATATGGGAGGGGCAGATAACATTGAAAAAGAGCACTTATTAGAAGCTATACAATATAGAAGTCTAGATCGCTCTTTATATTAAAACTTTACATTTAAAACTAGTTTTATAATGATGATTAAAAATTATTAATCCCTACCTATTATGAATATTTCTAGTGATACCAGTATAAAAGATCTTGAGCGTTTAAAGAAAAAGATTGAGAAACAAATTAAGGCGAAAAAATCTACGAAATCTGAGAAAGAAAATCACTATGGTCTCATTAAAAACGACCATAAGAACCATGTTCGTGCAGACGGTAGAAAGTTATTTCGCAGCGTTGTCGATTACTTGGAGTGTTATGTTAATGGTTTACCTCCTATAGCAAAAGCTACTTTCAATCAAAGGTATGGTATTTCATCCACTCGCAAAAAAATTACGCAAGAAGTCGTATCCCAGGTAAAAGACTTTCTTTTGGAAGGTAAGACTTTAAAAGAATCGGCTGAGTTATCGGGTGTTTCTATTGCAAGTTGCCAAAAAATTAAAAGCGGTGACTATGATGTGTAGGAATTAATATCCTGTCTCTTTTCTAAGGTAGTGCGAAAAGTAAATGATGATTACTACCTTAACCGTGCCGAGGTCATTGATTACTTGATTGCCGCTTATTCACTCAGATGGTGTAACACTAAATGGTCGACTGGCCTTATTAGAATAAATTGTCAGGATAAAACCGGAAATCTTCGATCATATCGTGTGAATTCTTATAAGCTTAAAAACTCACGGACAGTAAGAGTGAATAAAAATGAATTGGATGTTTTATTCCTGGGATTGAAGTAGATTACTTCTTAATCACATTTCATCCTCATCATCAGAAATATCAAGCCTGTGCATTGTTGTGTCTTCTCCTTTTGCATTTGTTGTAATGACTTTGATGATTTTACAATCTTTCCCTTGCCCTTGAAATCGCTTGGGTTCTCCATCTGGTCCAATCTTCTGAAGGAGACCGGGTTTCTTTTCAATTTCTACGCATTCAAGAAGGTCTTTTCCGTTGTATCCTTCTTCGTGTGAAGTGGAATACAAACCATCAGGATGAACAAAGCAGACAATTCTGCCATATCTTATGGTGCTCCCTCTTTTGTGACGAACTACATCACCTTTCTCAAAAGTTTTCTTGGAAAATAAAGCTTTTCTGGGTGTGTAAGGTTTTAGCTTGGATCTTTTGGTTCTAAATGTCCTCATGCCGTCTGAACCTTTTTCTAAAGGAGTAAGCTCATCTGGATGTACTTCAACGCACTCCATGGTAGGGTCTCCAGGATTGTCAGCCAATATCATTAATACTTCACCACACCTTTTTTTTCCTTTTGAAGTTACAGTTTCTTTTACGAAATCTCCGATTTCGATATCTTTTTTTCTTTTCTTCTTTGTAGATGAAATACTCATGAATTTATCTTATTTCATTGATCCGGTTAATGCCAATCTTTTTTGCCTGCAATCAGAGCATATACAGAACTTCCCATGACCAAAATCACCAGGAATTAATAATTCACCCTTATCGGCAGTTCCTCTTTTTTCATTTTTACTATCACTTGTGTTCGAAGCATTTTGTGATTTGTTTTTTGTCGCATTCCTCATTTTAATGATTTTTTTCCCCATTTCAAAGCGAAATGCAACGCACTCTTGAAAATCAGTGTTTTCAAAACTTATCTTGGCTTCAAGCTTTGAGGCAACTGTTGGAGAAATAAGAAGATTTGTGCCCACAATCGATTTGGCCACGACTTCTTTACCAGCAAGGAAAGGGATTGATGCCATGATTTGTCCATTCTTTCCAAGAAGTTTAAAAGTAACGGGTTCTCGAATACTCACATTTTTAAGAGGAAAGACAGATTTTGGTATTTTCTGCCAATTACCAACAGCTTGAAGTAATTCTTTCGAAAATTTTGGCTGAATGCTAGGGGTAACAACTTCTTTCAGTCGGAGAGGTGGAGGTTTTTTTTCATCTAATTTTATGTCAGTTTCTTTGCGGATTTGATGAAACTGCTTATCAATGATCGGTGAAATTTCATCAGTATTTACAGGTTCTATGTGCACAGGATTAGTCTCACCAGCAGATAAAAGCTTGCTTGTTGAATTATCATCTACAAAAGAATTTGATACATCTTGAATTTCACAACCAGTAAATCCGCAAAGTATAAGAATAGAAAGTATTTTATAAATTTTCATATTAGCGATACAACTTGCCTCAACCGGTAACGCAAAAAAATCTTTTAGTAAATCTTGAAAATTAAATGAGACGGAGAAAGAAAATATTTATGTTTCACCAAAAATTTGAACTTATAAATTTAATTTTGTTTATTTTTCTATTCATCCTATCTTTTTTTCAAGATAGATATTTTATATTATCACTAGTATTTTGCTCAGTCGGTATGATGCTTAATGTCTATTTGAACTATATTAACAAATCGAATTCTTTATCTGACGGAAAAACTCAAAATTCTTCCATGAATGAAAAAAATGCAATTTTGAAAGATTTAGATAAAGAACTGAAAAGGCGTAAAAAAGAAGACGATTTTCTGCGCAACTAAGATGTTTAGAACTTCACCACTTATCTCCAGTCGTTTACCCCCTGGAATTCCATTTATTATTGGTAATGAAGTTGCCGAGCGGTTCTCTTTTTATGGAATGCGAAGTGTCTTGTTGGCTTACATGACCTTGTATCTTACCCAACCAGGCGGAGAATTAGCAGTTTTTGGTGAAAAATCAGCTGAGGCTTGGGTTCACTTATTTGTGGGGTCAGCCTATTTTTTCCCTGTAATTGGAGGGCTCGTTGCCGACGCATTTTGGGGCAAATATAAAACAATTATACTTTTGTCACTTTGCTACTGCCTGGGACATGGTTGTCTCGCCTTTATGGGCGTTTGGGGCGATACTAAAGTTTGGCTACTGGTAGGACTTTTATTGATAGCGATTGGTTCAGGGGGAATAAAACCATGTGTTTCATCTCATGTGGGTGATCAGTTCTGTGATCAGAATAAGCATCTCATTACAAAAGTTTTTGGATGGTTTTATTTTTCCATTAATCTTGGTGCTTTTGCTTCAGGATTACTTACCCCTTTTCTGCTCGAAGCCAGAAGAGTGAAAGGATCTCTTGGTGAAGCACTTTACCCGTATGTATCATGGTTAGTTGGGCCGATAGATATGGGTGGAATTATATTTGGACATCATTATGCATTCGGTTTACCTGGCTTGTTAATGGGAATGGCCACTTTAATTTTTTGGCTAGGTAGAAATGATTTTACTCATATTCCGCCTAAAGGCGTATCTTTATTTCGTGAAACTTTTTCCACAGATAATATTAAAATTTTGCTTAGGCTTTCGCTTGTATTTTCATTTGTTATTTTATTTTGGGCACTTTTTGATCAGATTGGTACATTGTGGCAAGTGCAGGCTAGGAGTCTTGATCGAATAATTCCAGATTGGATTCCTTGGTTTGGGGGTATGGAAATGCTGGCATCGCAAGTCTCTGCGGTTTGGAATCCGCTATTTATTTTAATGCTTATTCCTTGTTTTTCTCTTTTTATTTATCCTTCTATTGGAAAGTATTTTACGATTAGCCCGCTTGGAAAGATGCGATTTGGTTTATGGGTTATGGGCGTATCCTTTGCTATGGTTTCATGGATCCAAATGCAGGTAGACGATGGATTACACCCCAGTGTGATGTGGCAAGTTTTAGCCTGCCTTGTACTGACGATCTCGGAGATTTTAGTTTCAATCACCTGCTTGGAGTTTGCATACACGCAAGCACCAAAATCCTTGAAGTCAGTGGTAATGGCACTATTTCTTTTAACTGTTTCACTGGGGAATTATGTAGCTTCAGGAGTAAAGTTTTTTCTTGTAGACAAAAATGGAAATTCTTTACTTCCGGGAGCATCTGAATTTTGGTTTTGGACGATTCTCGTGTGCATATCTGCTTTTCTTTTTAAGTTGGTGGCATCACGATATAAAACGGTCGACCATTTCCACTGAGTTAACAAATCTTAATTTCCTTGATCATCTCGCACCCTTTTAATTTAGAAATTCTAGATTGAATCTGTCTTTTTATAAAAGATAATTCCTGTTTGATTGGTCCATTTGCCGAGCGGATATATAATTTCCCACTCTTATCGATTCTATCGGGGGCACATTTCGTTGATAATAAATTTCCGACAACCTTATTCCAATTCCGAGAAATGACTTCCTCTGGAGAAATTTTGCTTCCAATGGACCAATCACTCCAAGCCTTTTCAATGACTGCATTGATTGATTTTGGTTGGGACAGAAACATCGTTTTATCTGCATTCGGAAGTCCCATGAAATTAGCAACTAAATCAGTTTCGATATATTTCTTTTTTTTGGGATAGGCCATGAATGTTTATCTTAGCAAAATTATACTTCTTTAATTTAGTCAATAGTGATAAAGAATAATCATGATTATTAAGCCAAGAATTAAAGGATTCGTTTGCATAACTTCACACCCAACCGGTTGTTTGGAGAATATTCGTGATCAAATCAATCATGCCAAAGAGAATCTCATTTCAGAGCCAAAAAAACCAAAACGTGTATTGGTAATTGGTGCTTCGACTGGCTATGGGCTTTCCAGTCGGGTCTCTGCAGCATTTTCTGCTGGTGCTGAAACCTTGGGCGTTTACTTTGAACGCCCCCCCAAAGAAGATAAGCCAGCAAGTGCTGGATTTTATAATTCCATGGCTTTTCAAAAGTTTTCCCGTGAAGCTGGTATTTGTGCTGTTGATGTCAACGGGGATGCCTTTTCTCAGGAATGTAAGGATGAAGTGATAAAAAAAGCAAAGGAAATGGGGCAGTTTGATCTCGTTATCTACAGTCTAGCATCTCCCCGGCGGACTGACCCAACCGATGGTCAAACCTACCGGGCATGCTTGAAACCTATCGGCTCGGTCTACAAAAATAAGACGCTTGATACTGACAAAAAAGAAGTCAAAGAAGTCGTAATAAATCCCGCATCTGAAGCAGAGATAGAAAGTACAGAAAAAGTGATGGGAGGTGATGACTGGACCCTTTGGACAAAGAGGCTTCTCGAAGAGGACCTGCTTGCCCAAGGCTGCATAAATATTGCCTATTCTTACATTGGGCCTCAGGTAACCCAACCGATTTACCGCAATGGTACCATCGGGCGGGCCAAAGAGCATCTAGAGAATTGTGCTCATGACCTAAACGTGCTTCTCGAGAGTAAAGTGTCGGGTCGGTCGTTTGTATCAGTAAATAAAGCAGTCGTTACCCAGGCAAGTTCAGCAATTCCTGTTGTTCCCCTGTATGTTTCCATTCTTTTTAAAATCATGAGGCAAGCTGGGTCCCATGAAGGATGTATTGAGCAGACGGCTCGATTGTTTAGTGATTTTCTTTTCTCTGACACTGATCAGATTAAGGTGGATGCATCAGGGCGTATTCGTCTAGACGACTTGGAAATGAAGGACGACATCCAGCAGGAAATTATTAAGTTATGGCCTCAAGTTGACTCTTCTAATTTAAATAATTTGACAGCTTTTGAGGAATACCAGACGGAATTCCTTAAATTATTTGGCTTTGCTCACCCGAGAGTAAATTATCTAGAGGATATCGACTTACAAAATCCGTTCTGATTTTTTTATAACGTATAAAACAGGTGATTCAGGTGATTCATTTCCCATAATCACTTCATGATGTACAGGTACTCTATTTGTCCATTCAGTTATGGTTTGTGTTTCTTCTAAACCGCCTGAATGGCCGCGGTATGCGAGGATAGTCATCACTCCATCTTGTGCCATCCATTCATAAGATTTTTCTAGAGCGCAAAGAGTCGATTGAGGGGTGGTGATAATTGTTTTGTTAGAAGTTGGCAGGTATCCAAGGTTAAAGGTAATCGCTTTAACTTTTTGATAAAAGGAAGGAGGGATTTTCTGTTCAATCTTGGTGTGGCAGGAATGAAATAATGTAAGATTGCTAGTTTGCTCGGCTCCAGACATTAATTTTTTAGTTTGAGCGATTGCAGCTTTTTGAATGTCGAAGCTGAATATATGTCCGCTTTCGCCAACCGATTTTGATAGGAATAGGGTATCCCAACCATTACCGGCGGTCATATCTACAGCACAATCTCCCAATGAGAGATGCTGTGATAATACGGAGTGCACTTTTTCGGTTAGTTTCATTTAGTTAGATGATTCAACTTATTGAATCGAGTAATATCTATTTTTGCAGGAAGCGGTGCACGACCGAGGACATATTCCACCATTTGTTTTGCATGCAAGGGTATGGTCGTGGATCCTCTGGAACCAAATCCGTTAAAAAGAAATAATTTCTTGTTTTTATGATGGCAGCCGAGGGTTGGGTTTCGATCAATAGTCCCAGTTCTTACTCCACTCAGGTGTTTTGAGATTTTCCTGGTATCAATCTTAATAAAATGAAGCGACTTTAGGATTTGCTCTTTCCCCTCGGGGCTCGGTCCGGTTTCAATAATTTTGTGGTCCCAGGTGGAACCGGCGATGAAGTGGTTTTCAGTAATGGGTATCGCCCATGTGCCGTTACTTACACTCGTATTTAAAGAAGAATCGATCCCAAGAATTTCTCCTCTAACTGGTGCGATTGGGATGTGGGAAAACCATGGGTTGTGCATTACTCTAAACCCTTCACAAAAAATTATTTTGTCGTAGTCTTTGGTCTCATACATGTCGAGCCCCGATATCCAATGATCAGTCTCCTTGAGTTGATGCTTCGAGTACTGGAGGAAAGCAGCGATATGAAGCCTCATGCAATTCGTCACACCCAATCCATGTGGAGCCTCTACACCATGATGGGTAGCCTCTTTTTGACTCAAAATCTCTTTGGTAATGCACAAGTCAGGGTGGGTAATTGATCTTTTATTCCACAATCCTGCTTGTTCATGATTTTTAAAAACCCTCAACAGCGGGATGGATTGATAAAACTTCACTCCACATTTTTTCTGGAAATAATCGGTAAGGTGGTTGATTGCAGTTAGGCATGCATGAAGATCGGTTGGAGGATTAAGTTTTGGGCCAATCAAAGGGTTTACTAACCCTGCAGCTACCTTACTTGCATGATATGGAAGGTTTGCCTCGCATACATCAACGATTTGATTTTTGTTCAAAAAAGCTTGGGCGAGCAGTGCACCTGATAAGCCATGACCAACAATAAGAATCCTATTTTTCAAAATAAAATAGCAGAGAATATTTCATCTTGCTCGGTTTCTGCGGATAAGCGAGAGTCTAATGCTATGAGAAGACGCTTTATCGTTTTTTTGCTTTCAGCTTCCTTGTTTTTATTTTTAGCAAGTTTCATTTATCAATCTAAATGGGATCTTACCATGGAGGATTTACTTGAGGTTAATCCTCCGATTTCTTCTACATCTAGACGATTACAGGATCCATATTTTAAAGAAAGCAAGGTTTCAGCTCCTGCTTTCGTTACGGCTCCATCCTTGAAAGAATTATTGGAAAATAAAAAGTTTAATGACTTTGCACTCAGCTTCACCTCGCTTCAGTCAATGTCTAGCTTTCTTCAAGATTTAGACTCCAAAGGACTTGAGCTTCGATCTTCTATTCCTCAGATTTTAACTGCCCGTTTTCGGGTTACGGATCCGGCCCGTGCATCCGATGCATTGGAAACGGGAAAAGGACTCAATGACCTGGAGGTCAACCAATCTGTCTATAGACCCCAGAAGCCAAAGGTAGAGGAAACTGACCTCTCGGCACAGAAAGCCAAGACGGTAGATCAATGGTTAAGTTTGTATGAAGATCGAAGTGAATGGGGACGCGGGACGACTCTTGCAATTATAGATTCTTTTATAGATTTTTCTCACCCATCTCTAGCTCACATCGAAAGAGAAGTTATTTCATTCCTGGATGAGCCTTATAAGGTGGAGAACTCTGGTCATGGTACATCTATTGCCTCGATTATTGCTGCTTCTACAGATGATTTCCAGGGTATTGCACCTGGTGCAAAAATAATATCCATTGAGGTGCTCAGTGAAAAAGGGGAGGGCGATGTGTTCACTTTATCTGAGGCCATCGTCACGGCAGTTGATATGGGAGTGAATTTAATTAATCTGAGTTTGGGTGGAGACAGACCCAGTGGAACATTAGAAAATGCAATAAATTATGCTAAAGATAAAGGAGTTTTACTTGTCGCTGCGTCTGGGAATGATGGAACTTCGCAAGTTTCATATCCGGCTAAATATGATGATGTCATAGGTGTTTCAGCTTTAAACTCAACTGGCAGTGTTGCTACTTTTTCCAACTTCGGTGAAGGGGTGGATATTGCTGCTCCTGGAGTTAATGTGATTAGTGCATATGCGGGGAATGAATACGCTGTTTTAAATGGTACATCTTCTGCATCTGCATTTGTTTCAGGGGCTATCTTGTCTGAGCTGGCCAGAAATCCTGGTCTATCGCCCGAGCAGGTCAAAGAGCTTCTTTTCACTTATGCAAATGAAGCGGAGAAACCTGGCTTTGATAAATTCAGCGGCCATGGCGTATTAAACCTGGAGAGAATTATTAACAGGAATGATCGTAATTATCATGATGCTGCCCTCGTCGGCTATTATTTTGAACCTGAAACATTATCCCAAGTAGCAGGAGCTGGCACGGTGCCTTTTTTAGTCACAGTCCAAAATCAAGGCTCATCTTGGATTAATCAGATGAAATTAGATGTTAGTTACAAGGGGCTCAATAGAGTGTTTTTATTTTCCAATATGAAACCTGGGCAAGCAAGAAGTGAGAAGCTGTATTTGGATAGCCTGAGTGCCGTAAAAGGGATCCAAATTACAAGTAAATTGAAGCTTATTGGAAAAGAAGACCAGAATCCTGAGAATAATTACAGGAAAAGTATAGTAACCATACCCCAATAAAATTTTTTATGCTGCGTCTTTTTTTCCGATAGGAATAGAGATAACTTTTGCTTTGGATTTTCCTTTTACAACCCCGGCTGAAATCACTACCTCTACAGGATGATCTATATTTGGAAGTTCATACATAATATCTAACATGATATCTTCCATGATTGATCTGAGTGCACGAGCACCTGTTTTCATCAAGATTGCTTTGTCAGCAATAGCTAGTACTGCCTCTCGGGTAAATCTCAATTCAGCACCCTCCATAAGAAACAGCTTTTGATATTGCTTAAGAAGGGAGTTTTGGGTGTCTCGTAAAACCTTAACAAGTTCATCGCGACTCAATTCTTCAAGGAGGGAAAGCACAGGTAGTCGTCCGATGAATTCAGGGATAAGTCCGTACTTTACTAAATCTTCTGGCCTAACTTCAGAAAGTAGTTCAGCGGAATCCTTCGGTGCGGTTGCAGAATACCCAACGGTTTTAGAACCTGTACGTTGTTCGACAATTTGATCCAAATCAATAAAAGCTCCGCCACATATAAATAAGATATTTGAAGTGTCTAGTTGAATGTATTCCTGATTTGGGTGCTTTCTGCCACCCTGGGGTGGGACATTGCAAATCGTACCTTCTAGAATCTTGAGTAATGCTTGCTGTACGCCTTCTCCTGAAACATCTCGGGTAATGGAAACATTATCGGTTTTGCGACCTATTTTATCAATCTCATCCACATAAATAATCCCACACTGTGCTTTTTCTACATCTTGATCTGCAGACTGCAGGAGTCTTAGTACAATGTTTTCTACATCATCTCCAACATATCCAGCTTCAGTAAGGGTAGTGGCATCTGCAATGGCAAAGGGGACATCAAGCATCTTCGCCAGCGTACGAGCAAGAAATGTTTTACCGCTGCCAGTTGGTCCAAGGAGAAGGACATTACTTTTTTCAATTTCCACATCTTCCAACTCTGGAGCCATAAATGGTTTAGAGTCGTTGTCAGAACTCATACCAAGTTCCGAAGAAAGTCGTTTGTAGTGGTTGTGCACAGCAACTGACAAAACTTTTTTCGCATGTTCCTGACCAATAATATGGTGGTCTAGGTGTGCTTTTATTTCCTGTGGCTTTTGTAGATTGAAAAAGGGCTTTGATGAATCCTTTTTCTTTTTCTTCTCCTGGTCCCCAAGTTCTCGATCAACAATCGTTTTGCATACACGGACACATGAATCGCAAATGAAAACACTAGCCGGGCCAGCGATCATTTTTTTGACTTCCTGCTGGGGTTTCCCACAAAAAGAACAAAAATTAATTTTAGAGGGCTTAGCCAATTACTTATTGGGTTTTTGGGAAATTACCTCGTCTACAAGACCATAAGCTTGAGCTTCATCTGCCGTCATGTAGTAATCTCGATCAGAATCTTGTTCTATTTGCTTTACTTCCTTACCGCTGTGCTTTGACAGAATCTCATTTATCGTTTTTCTCCATCTAAGAATTTCTTTAGCTGCGATTGAGATATCTGAGGTTTGGCCACCAGCTCCTCCACTCGGTTGGTGAATCATCACGCGACTGTTGGGGAGAGCGTATCTTTTACCTGGCGTTCCTGCAGCAAGAAGCACGGTACTCATGCTTGCAGTCATACCAATGCAATAGGTCACGATATCACACTGCATGAAATTGAGAGTGTCATAGATGGCCATTCCGTCAGATACACTACCTCCAGGGGAATTAATGTAGACATGGATATCTTTCTTTGGGTCTTCCATTTGCAGGAAAAGTAGTTGTGCGATAATTGAATTCGCAACAAAGTCGTCAATTGGAGTACCAATAAAAACAATGCGGTCTCGTAATAATCGACTGTATATATCCCAAGACCGTTCTTGTCGGCCTTCTCGTTCATAAACATGCGGTAGTGGCAAATAAGCTCCCATAATAATTAGTACTTAGTTTGTATGCTCTTCGTCAATTTCACAAACTTTCTCAATTCCTTTGGATACAACTAGTTGAAGTGCCTTGTCGTGCAAGATATCTTGCCTGAAGCGATTCAGCCTTGCTCTGTCCTGTGACAATGCCTTGACGTATTCGGTTGGGTCCTTCCTCATCATCATAGCTTCCCTGGTCGCGGCTTGTGCAAGGTCTTCATTGCTGACCTCAACTTTTTCTTGTTCTGCAACTTTACCAAGAGTGAGTGTCAGTTTGACTCTTGCTTCTGCTTGCGTTTGAGATTGCTTCCAAAGTTCATCCCTTTTTTCTTCAATCTGCTCCTGCTTGGTTCCACCTTGCAGGGCACGCTGGACATTATTTTGAAAAATATTTTTTGATTCGTCCTCGACTGCTTGCTGGGGAAGAGGGAAATCAGGCATTTCCAAAATCTTCTGGGTCACTTGTTGACGTTTAGCATTTTCATTTTCATGCCCTTTTCTTGTTTCCAGATCTTTTTTGATTTTGTCTTTTAAATCATCCAATTTTTCAACCTTTAGTGCTTCAAGAAACTCTTTGGAGTCTGGTTCGGGTGCTTTCTTTTCACGCACTTCATGGACTTCCAGGCTGTATGAAACTGATTTGCCGGCTAGAGGAGTTACTTCAAAATCATCCTCAAATTTTGCCTCCACCACAGTCTTGTCGTCTTTTCCCATCCCAATAATACCTTGGGCTATGGCATCTACGCCAAGACCTTTTACCTGTCCTGCTTCTTCCCATGTATTACTCTGCTTGCCGTACATGGGCTTATCTGGAACTAAATCGGCAACAGGATTATCATCTATTTTGCCTTCGTAAGAGCATTTAACATAATCGCTCTCTTTTGCTTTTCTATCAACTACATCAAAGGATGCTCGCTGATCACAAAGAGACTTGAGTTCATTATCTACATCTTCTTCGCTTACATCAGTGGGGTGAGTGGTTAGCTCAAATTTTTCAAATTCCGGAAGTTCGAACTCCGGTTCAATATCGATGGTTACCTCGACATTGGCAGGATTGCCTGCAGTTAGCTCCCCGGCATCAATATTAAGAATAGAAAATACTCGAAGGTCTTTTTCGGCAAGGACGGCTTCATATGCCTCGGTTGAAATCTTTCGATTTAGTTCATCTTTTAGTTCTTTGGAAAACTTTTTTCGAATTACAGATGTTGGTGCTTTGCCCTTGCGGAAACCGGGTATGTTTGCAACACGACTGATTTCGCGGCAAGCTTGATTCTCTTTTTCTGAAACTTCTTTTGCATCAAAGCTTACAGTTGCAATTTTGCGAGCTGTGCCCGCCTCCTTTATTTCTAAGTTCACGATATGGTAATTAAATGTGGTTCGATCTTTGTGTAGAATGTGATTCTCAAAGGACTTATAATAAAAAAAGCGCAGCTAGGGTCAATGAGATTACCTTGTTTCAGGCAAGAGGACTAGGGACGCCAATAAGGTAACCGGGCACTTGCAATAAGTTGATTGTTTTTTCGAAATGCTCGGACTGCTTTGCAAATTTCAGCTGGCTCAAGATTTTTAATTTGGACAATATATTCCTGCGTTTTACTGTTTTTACCTATGATCTTGTTTGTTTCTTCGTCAATGAAGTATTCAAGTTGAGCTCTGGTTTTCTCGGTTTGTAAGCGGGTGTAGATTTCGGACGCTCGGTAATAAAATATTTCTTTATCTTTATTTCGCATTTGCTCGACAAGTAAAAACAGGCGTTCTGACCTAAATTTCCCTGAAGTCTCAATCACCCAACTGCTGCAAGGCATTTCAGACTCAGAGACCGATTGATTATAATCGTGAAATACAACAATTCCGTGAGCGATATCTTTTTGGACTTTTTCGGGTAGGGTGGGGAATTGAACCTGATCGGATGCGGTTAGCCCAGATGAATAATTACCCAATCTTTGCTCTGCACGAATATTCTTCTTTTTTAAAGCATACCGAACAAGCATGGATGAACATGCCACACCGATAGCGATTCCTATCCAAATAGTGAGTCTGCGCTCGTTTTTTGATAATGACATAGATTTGGTTAAGGCTTGGCTCTTGTTAAAAGTTTAAATAAGCAAATTTCATGCACGGTTCTGAAGCAAAAATTAGGGTTCGATATGAAGAAACTGACAAAATGGGGATTGTTTACCATGCTAACTATTTTCAATGGTTCGAAGTTGCAAGGATTCAATTCTTAGATGAAATTGGAATGCCTTATAAAGGCTTGGAGGAAGACGGCTATTTTCTGCCGGTGCTGGAATGCACCGCTTCCTTTAAAATGCCGGCTCGATTTGATGACAGGGTATCAATTATTTCAAATGTAGGCTTTCAGTCGCCTCTAAGATTGTACATTGAGTATCATGTTTTTCGTGGCAGGGAAAAGCTAGCAGAGGGGTCAACTACCCATGCATTTGTATGTAATCAGGGAAAAGTTATTAGACCACCAGATCTTTTTACCAAGCTCGTTAAGTAAGCTTTTTTAGAGAATATTTACAATTTCACTTACGACTCCCGAGGCAGATAGCTCATCAGTTTCAATCACATAATCTGATGATTGGTAGATTTCTCTTCTTTTATTTAGGATTTCAGTTATTTTTTGATGTGGATTCTCCGAGTCCAGCAAAGGGCGGTTATTGGCAGAATGTGTACGGGAAGCAATTTTCTCTGGAGATGCCCAAAGGCACAGAACTTTGCCTCTCTGTTTGAGTACTTCCATCATGCCCTGCTCTATACACAACCCACCCCCGCATGATATTACATACCTCTCTTCAGGTAAGCTTTGAGTAATGAATTCCTTTTCAAGCATCCTGAAATGAGATTCACCTTTAGTTCGAAAAATCTCAGGTATTGATAGGGAAGAGCTTCTCTCAATCCATTCGTCGCTGTCGATGAAGCCAATTTTTAATTCACTTGCGAGCAGGCAACCAACTGTGGATTTCCCTGTCCCCATCATGCCGACAAGGAAGATTTTATTTTTACTTTGTTTCGATTTCTGCATCTGTAGAAGCTTTTTGAGTGAAGAGTTAAGTGCTTGCCGAAAAGGGGGAGGAAATAGATAATGGAGAGATGAGTAACGATTCTTTTGAAGTCACGGTAAAAGGGGTTATGCCCACATCCAATGGGTGTGCGATTTTCTTAGGTAATGACCAAAAGACTTTTGTCATTTATGTCGACCCTGCAATTGGGAACGCGATTAATATGACGATCAATCAAGTAAAGAAAGAACGTCCACTGACTCATGATCTGATTGGGTTAATTTTAAAAGGACTTGAGACATCGATTGAGCGAGTCCTTATAAATGATGTCGACGAGGGAACTTTCTTTGCCCGAATCATTTTGAGGATGGAAAATGAACTGGGGAAGAAAATTATTGAGCTTGATGCCCGACCAAGTGATTCGATTGTGTTAGCCCTGCAAATGAAAAAACCTATTCATGTAGCCTCTCGCGTTATTGAAAATGTTGAGGATATGTCCGAGATTTTGGAACGCATTTTAAAAAAGCAAGATTGAAGGAATCTCGGAGTAAGTTTACTGGGGGGATGTTGTTATCTAATCCAGTTTTTTCGACCGCACTTGCTCCGATGCAAGATGTAACCGGTCTGCCCTTTATGAAAATCATTTCTGGTTACGGGGATCCGGACTTATACTTTACCGAGTATTTTAGGGTCTACGAAGGCTCAAGGCTAAACCCTGAAATATTGTCTTCTATAACCTGCAATCCATCTAGTCGTCCTATTTTTGCTCAAATATTGGGGGAGTCGGTTGCAGAGATTATTAGAGTTTGTAAGTTACTCCAAGTCCATTCGATTGAAGGTGTTGATCTGAATATGGGCTGTCCGGCTCCGCGTGTTTTTAAAAAAAATGTTGGAGGTGGTTTATTGAAAGATCCAGCGAAGATTAAGCAAATCTTGCTCGCCATGAAATCTGTAATTCAAGGTAGGTTGACTGTTAAAATGCGTGTTGGATTTGAAGATGATTCTAACTTTTTTGAAATTTTAGAGATTTTGAAGGAAGTTGAAGTAGACTTGCTAAGTTTACATACGAGAACGGTTCTTGGCGGGTATCGTTCTATTCCTGATCATTCCTATGTTACCCAGGCGGTGAATTTTTTAAGTTGTCCGGTTCTTTTAAACGGGAATGTAACTTCTGCTCAAGTTGCGTTGAAACTCCAGAAGGAAACCGGTGCTGCAGGTATAATGATTGGGCGTTCCGCGATTCGAAACCCATGGATATTCCGTCAAATTCGCGATCTCCAAGAAGGGCAGGATATCTTTCGCCCCAGAATGATTGACCTTTACGAATATGTAAGCCTTTTACTCGAAGCCCTAAAGAAACCTGACATGAACGATGTTCGTTTAGTTGCACGAATTAAGAAATTTTTAAATTTTGTGGGGTTATCCGTAAGTTCTGACGGAGAGTTTTTACACTTTATGAGGCGAGCCCAAACATCTAAGGATCTATTTGCGGTATGTAAGCGTTTCATGCTAGATGATGGTTTAAGCGAGACCTTTGTTTCTCTTGAGCCATTTGATCATCTGGTTGCTCGTCCCAGCCAAGAGACCTGTTCTTCTTGATTTACAAAAGTAGCGAATGAACTTTTACAGCCTTCTTCTTTCAATCAAATATTGGCTGAAGGAGTGGGGGTGGGGGCTGGCTGCGGCCTTCTCTTCCTACGCACTTCTGTTAGCAGCTCAACCGCCAAATGACACCCCAGAGGCTGCATATGTTTATCTCATTCCAAGTTTAATTTGGTTCTTCTGTAAGCCAAAGATGAGCAGAGTATTCTACTGCTATCTAATAGCGGGGTTTGTTTATCATGTTTTCCTTATTGGCTGGATTCGTCACATTACTTTCGGTGGAATGCTCATGGCAAGCCTTCTACTGTCTCTTTACACAATCCCCTGGTTTCTAGCTGCAAGATACTTCATGTCACTGGGATTAAGTCGGTCATTTGGGAAGAGATGTTTATACTTACTACTATTACCCTGTCTTTGGGTGACGATTGAATGGTTTCGTTCCCAGTTTACATTGGGTTTTCCTTGGTGTCCCCTTTCAATTACCCAATGGGAAAGACCTATGATTTTACAGTCATCCGCTTGGGTGGGTGCATGGGGAGTTTCTTTTTTTCTCGTTTTTTTTAACCTTTGTATCGGTTCGTATATCCATCACCTTTTAGTCAGGCGAAGAGAAGCGCAAACCCATTTTTTCTTTACTATTTGCCCTGATTTTTATTTGGGAATCGGTCTTTTTTGCCTGATGGTCTCGCCCTTTTTACTTAACATTTACGGCGGGAATCAAAAGGAGGAAATATTAAAAGTAAGAGTTGGAATCTGCCAACCCTACCTTCAGGATAAATGGGTCAGTGGAAATGCATCCCTTCACAAAGATAAATTATGTGGTCAAACGAAGCTTTTATCATCCATGTCGCCTGATTTTATTGTTTGGCCGGAAGCTTCCACTCCCTATGCCTTAAATATCGACTCCAAGTGGGTAGAGGAGTTGGTTGATGAAACCAATACCACCTTATTACTTGGGGCAGTTATGAAGGAAGATTTCTACTCTTATAACACCGTGGCAAAAGTTTCTCCGAGGCAAGGTATTGATCCCTTGTGGTACGCAAAGAGAAAATTGGTTCCTTTTGGTGAGTATATTCCTTTTCCTTTTAATTTTCTTTCGACATTAACGAGGTTTGTTGGTCCCGTCGGTAATTTTACCTCTGGTGATACTTTTTCTCCGATTTCTCTATCATTACCTGATGGCAAAAAACTGACAGTTGGACCTTTGATCTGTTACGAGGATATTTTTCCAAGTTTGGCACGTGATGCGGCTATTTGGGAAACTGATTTACTTTTTGTAACTACAAATGATGCATGGTTTGGGGAAGAAGGGTGTGCGGAACAGCATGCTGCCCATTCAGTGCTTCGAGCTATTGAAACGGGTTTACCGGTTTTGAGATGCGGTAATGCAGGGTGGTCTGGATGGATTGATCATTTGGGGCGCAAGAGAGATGTGTTGAAAGATGAAAATGGCAGTATCTACTTTGAAGGCGCCGGAGTGATCGAATTACAAAGCCAAAAAAGGGCAGTAACATATTATTCCTTGAGAGGAGATTTCTTTCCAGTTGCCTGCCTGATCTGCTCAATATTCCTTACTCTAGCTATCTCATTCAAAAGAAAAATCTTACAGTGATTTGTAGTAATTTATTTTGTTTCTACCGAATAATCACCTTCTACAAGCTTTCTTATTGATTTGATGAAAAATTTGATTAGAAAATATGTTTGGTGGATGGATTAAGTGCTAGTGTAGATTATTTATTTCTTAAGGATCAGCTTAAGGACAATTTGCCTACGCTACCTGCCATTTTTGACGATCTTTCCCTTATGCTGAAAGATCCCAATTCCCCGACTCATTCCATTCAGGAAATGATGCGGTCTGATCAGACTTTGTCCATGAAAGTATTGAGAGTCGCTAACAGTGTTCAATATCGGGGCGAAAGGCAAAGAGTCACCGATGTATGTGATGCTATCAGCACTCTAGGCTTTGATAAAATCCACATGGTTATTCTCACCTCTTCCGTGTTCAAAGCTTTCAAAGTGGATAACGCAAAAAAACTTAATTATGACCCTGCTGAACTTTGGAAACACAGTTTGGGTGTTGCGGTTGCCTCATCAACGATTGCGGAACTAACCAACATTGTTCCTCATCAAAGAGCTTACAGTTGTGGTCTTGTGCATGACATTGGAAAAGTCGCTCGCTTACAACTTCACCCTGAAGACTTTTGTCGCGATGTGGGGGATGCACTTTATGATGAAGTAAGTATGATAGAGATTGAGAGAAAGAAAAACTCTCCTGCCCATGACCTTCTCGGCTGTATTGTGTGCCAGGAGTGGGGACTAAATCGTGACGTTGAGTCAGTTATTCGTTGGCACCATGAAGATGATATTTCAAAAAGGGATTCTGCATATGGGGATGAGATGAATTCCTTAATAGATGTTGTCATGGCTGGGAATTGGCTAGCTCATTCAATGAATTATGGATTCAGTGGACATCGTGCAGCTAAGCATCTCTCGCCTAAATTGAAAGAAAGATTGGCTCTGGACGATGATCAGGTTGATTTTTTCAAGGAAGAAACGCGCGAGTCTTTCAAGGAGTTCAAGAATTTCTTGAAGCTTGTTGAGAGATCAGTGGTTTAATTCATTCTTATTGCCTTGCCATTTTGCAGGCTTTCTTCATTTCAGAAGTTTAAACAATTTTACAAATAACTAAAAAAATAAAGTAAATGGCTACAAAAATTGGTATTAATGGTTTCGGCCGCATCGGTCGATTAGTGTTCCGTGCTCTTGTTGATCAAGGCCTTTTAGGTAACGAATTCGAAGTTGTTGCAATCAATGACTTGGTTTCCTCTGACAACTTAGCTTATCTTTTAAAGTATGACTCTACTCAGGGTCGTTTCAATGGTACAGTTGAGGCTCCCACCAACGATTCACTCGTTGTAAATGGCCACGAAATTAAATGTCTTGCTGTACGGGAAGGTCCAGCTGCACTTCCCTGGGGAGAACTTGGAGTTGATGTAGTGATTGAGTCGACAGGATTGTTCGTAGACCAAGAAAAAGCCTCTGGTCACCTCTCCGCGGGTGCCAAGAAAGTCATTATTTCTGCTCCCGCTAAAGGTGATGTACGCACCATTGTCTTAGGTGTTAATGAGGAAGAGCTTTCTGCAGATGATCACATCGTTTCAAACGCCTCATGCACAACCAATTGCCTTGCACCTATCGTTAAAGTTGTCCTCGAGAACTTTGGTATTGCAGAAGGCTTGATGACCACAGTTCATAGTTACACTGCTACCCAAAAACCTGTTGACGGACCATCGGCTAAAGACTGGAAGGGTGGCCGTGGTGCGGCTATTAATATCATCCCTTCTACCACAGGAGCCGCGAAAGCGGTTGGTTTGGTTTTGCCTGAAGTTCAGGGTAAATTAACAGGCATGGCATTTCGCGTGCCAACCCCCACTGTTTCCGTGGTTGATTTAACCGTGAAAACCGAAAAATCCACAAGTTACGAAGAAATTTGCCAAAAGATGAAAGAAGCCTCAGATGGGTCTCTTTCTGGAATTTTAGAATACACAGAGGATGAGGTAGTTTCGGCTGATTTTATTCATTGCCCGGCATCTTCTATTTTCGACGCTGGCTCTGGAATCGGATTGAGTGACACATTCTTTAAGCTTGTATCATGGTACGATAATGAATGGGGCTACAGTAATCGTTGTGTAGACCTTCTTAAGAAGGTTTCCAAGTTTGTATAGCCAACTAAAACCGTTTTCTCTAGAAACTTTTACCCCTGCCTAGGAGGTATTATCCATTTCTCATGATTCCTACGATAAATGATTCTACATTTACGGGCAAAAGAGTTTTTTTGCGTGTCGATTTTAACGTACCTCTTGATTCAAACGGTGAAATTACGGATTTTACTAGAATTGATGCAGCACTGCCCACGATTAATAAACTAGTCACTGATGGTGCTAAAGTGGTTCTTGCAAGCCACTTGGGCAGACCGAAAGGACAACGCGTCGATTCGATGAGCTTGTCCCCTGTTGCTCCAGCCCTCGCTAAAAGATTGGGCGTTCCTGTCCTGTTTCTTGATGATTGTGTTGGAGAGAATGTGGAAACGGCCGTTAACAATTTGAATGATGGACAGGTAGTACTCCTTGAAAATCTTCGTTTTCACAAAGGTGAAACAGAAAATGACCCTGTTTTTGTAACCGAGCTTTCCAAATTGGCTGATGCCTATGTAAATGATGCCTTCGGGACTGCTCACCGTGCTCATGCCTCGACTTTTGGGGTTCCTGAGCGTATGTCTTCCCGCTACTCTGGCTTTCTTATCGAGAAAGAACTTGAGTATCTTGGCGACAAAACAAATAAACCAGATCGTCCTTTTACCGTGATCCTTGGAGGAGCAAAGGTAAGTGACAAAATAAAAGTGATCGATAAGTTATTGGATAAAGCTGATACAATCATTATTGGTGGTGCCATGGCTTATACTTTTGCTATGGCCAATGGTAAGAAAGTGGGTGATAGCCTTTGCGAACCAGACAAAGTAGATCTTGCTACCAACGCTCTAAGCAAAGCAAAAGAAAAAGGTGTTAGTTTTTTACTTCCTGTGGATACACTGATTACGAATGCTCTTGATTTTGATGCCAAAACATTAGGCGAAACTCAAGTAATTGAAGGGGATATACCGGATGGCTGGGAAGGTGTAGATATTGGACCCAAAACCATTGATTTATACAAGGAGGCAGTGGCTGGTGCCAAAACCGTTTTATGGAATGGTCCCATGGGGGTTTTTGAAATCCCTGATTCAAGCAATGGAACATTTGCTGTTGCTTCGGCTGTCGCAGATAGTGAATCCGTTTCTATTATCGGTGGAGGGGATAGCGTAAAAGCAATTAATAGCAGTGGTGTTTCTGATCGTGTTTCTTTTATGAGCACTGGTGGAGGTGCCTCGCTCGAGTTTCTTGAGGGCAAAGTGTTGCCAGGGGTAAAAGTTTTACAGCAAGATTAACTACAGTAAGTCATATCATTATTATGTCACGTAAGTACCTGATCGCCGGAAATTGGAAAATGAATAAGACAGCCACTGAGGCTGCTGACCTTGTACAGGAAATCAATTCCTTAGCTGGAAGCCAAACCTCTGTCCAGGTTTGTATCTGTCCATCTTTTACTGCCCTTTCTAAAAGTTCAGAGCTTGTTGAGGAGAGTGAAGTTTTTCTCGGGGCACAAGATATGAGCCCAGAACCATCCGGTGCATTTACTGGAGAAGTTTCTGCGGAAATGCTTCGAGATTTATATGTTACTTTTGTAATCCTGGGTCACAGTGAACGAAGGCAATATTTTAATGAAACCAATGAGGTTATTAATCGTAAGATTCTTGCTGCCATTCAAAATAATTTAAAACCGATCTTTTGTATCGGAGAGACTCTTGATGAGCGAGAATCAGGTAGTACCCTTGAGGTTGTGCGCACTCAAGTAAGAGAGGGACTTGCAGGCTACCCTTCCTCTGCGATTGAGAATTTAGTGTTAGCTTACGAACCAGTATGGGCAATTGGAACAGGTAAAACTGCAACCGACGAAATGGCACAAGAGGTTCATGCTGATATTCGAAAAGTGTTGAAGGAGATGTTTGGTGATTCCGCCGGAGATTCAGTCCGTATTCTTTATGGAGGATCTATGAAGCCAGAGAACGCTGATGGGCTTCTTTCTCAGCCTGATGTTGATGGTGGGTTGATTGGTGGGGCTTCCCTCACATCCCGTGCTTTTTGTGGTATCGTTGATGCCGCTGGAAGAGCGTGTGCCTAAATGTTAATACTAATACCGAGCAATATTTAGTTTATTCAAGTTTGGTATAAGTTGAAATCTTGTTGGTTTAAGCAGCTAATTTTTATTTCTGGCGTGTAAGCCACATTAAGAAGTATCTTTTGGTTATCCTTACCAAACAATTCGGAATGGATTGAGTTTATCTTCAACAATTCTCACTTAAGGAATAGAACGATGCGTTTTTTCCTACACAGGAAATTAGTTCAACTTCAAGCACTCGTTCCAGTTCTTTAGACTCCAAAAATCTCTCTTTTTTATCTTTTCCAAGTGCAATCTTAATCATCTTGTCCTTGGAGATAATTAGCTTTGCTTCCTTAATGAAGTTTGCGGTTATGCCTTTTCGACCCATTTTTAAATCAATCGGTCTGATTTTAAATATAGACTTAAGAGCACCTCGTTCTTTCCCTGATAGTTTCATTGGATTCAATTTTTATTTTAAATTACGAATGGTCCGCATTCGTGGGCAGATAAACAAATATTACATCCTTGATTTATACTCAACCCTTTAGCCTTCTTACCATGGGATTTCAATCCCGTCTTCTCCAATGAAAACTCCAGTTTCATCCCCTTTAAGGTTATCCAAGGTATGAAGTATTAAGCGAACTGATTCATTCGGTTCATACTTTGCATCTGGTCCACCCATATCGGTTTTGACCCATCCGGGGCTCATAGAAATTACAGAAATAGATTGGTCTGATAAATCAATTGCAGTTTGTCTAGTCAACATATTGAGGGCAGCTTTTGAGCATTGATACGCAATAGCCCCACCTAATTGCGTGTTCCCTCTAAGTTTTATAGAGCCTAACCTAGATGAAAGGTTAATAATTCTTGATTTTGTGGCTTCACATGTGCGTAAGATCTCCTTTGCGTACTTTATTACCAAAAAGGCTCCTGTGACATTGACTTGGTAAACAGAGCCAAAGGATTCGGCTGTTACTGAGTTGAAATCATTCCAGTCAATGACTCCCGCATTATTAAATAGAAGGTCAATCTTGATCCCATTAGACTTCATTTGAGAAAATGCGTTCTCAACTGATTGCTGATCGCATACATCCAATGGAAAGATGGAAAGATTTCCAAAGCTATCTCCTACGGAGTATAATTCTTCAGCTTTTCTAATATCTCTACAGCTAGCCCATACACTGTCTCCCCGAGATAAACATTGTTTAACCAATTCAAGTCCGATTCCTCGATTTGCTCCAGTAATAAGTACATTTCCCATTCATCCCTTTTATTGAGTCGCCTGGTAAGGGCAAGAGGAAGAATTGCGGTTTTATCTTTATAAAAGGGGTAAATTAGAATTTGATGAGAACCATTCATGCCAGAATCCAAAAAAACTAGTCATAAAAATTCCTCGAAGGAAGAGGAAAGAAAACCAAGTCAGTCCGAGAATAGCGCAGTAAATTCCTCTCGAGCAAAGAGGGAAAATGATGCACCGCCTAAAGCCAGTCGCCCTCGGAAGCCCAGAAATTCATCGGGTCTTAAAAAACCAGCATCGCCGCAGCCTCCTGCAGATCAAAGGCAAAGGACTAGAACGGTTCTTGATCTTGCCAAATTAAAAGGGAAGCAAAATATCGTTGGGCTTACCGCCTATGATGCTTTGCTTGGCAGGTTAGTGTCAGAGGCGGGAGTAGACTTTATTTTAGTAGGTGATTCGGTTGGTACCACCATGCTTGGCTATTCTACAACTATTCCAGTTACCATAAAGGATATGATTCATCATACTGCCGCTGTACGCCGTGCTCACCCTCAGTGCTTGCTCGTTGCAGACTTACCCTTTGGGGAGGCTAGCTTATCTTTTGATCGCCTCCTTGATTCAGCCCGTTCCCTTATGCAGGTCGGTGGTGCTGATGCAGTGAAAATTGAGGGGGGGAAAGATATTGCAGATGACATAGAAAAATTAGTTGCCACGGGAATACCTGTGCTTGGTCATATTGGGCTTCTTCCGCAAACCGTTAAGGCGATCGGAGGTTACAGAAAATTCGGAGCCGATCGAGAAGAAGCAGAAAGTTTATACACCGATGCGATCTCTCTTGAGGAAGCGGGTTGCTTTGCTGTTATCGGAGAAATGATTGATGAAAAGGTGGCATCTGAACTGACTAAGCAAATTCTTCCACCACTCATCGGTATTGGTTGTGGGTCTGGTTGTGACGGGCAAATTTTGGTTACTACTGATTTACTTGGCTTATCGAACGGTCCCATTCCTTCTTTTGTTAAGCCCAGGCTAGATTTAAATAAGCAAATTTCTTCGGTTTTGTCTGGCTTTGTTTCGGATTTAAAAAATGCAAGGAAATAGGCAAGGTATGAATTTTTGTATTTTGGGGGCGGGTGCATGGGGAACAGCCATGGCTGTTTATTTGAGTAAAATTGGTCATGTAGTGACCCTTGTTCCCAGAAGGGTTGAGCATGCACTTGTTATGGCGAGTGAAAGAGAAAATACTGAGTACTTGAAAGGAGTTAAGTTTAGCCCCGACCTTCAAGTCGGTTCTGCTATAAAGCCTGCCTTGATGGAATGTGATTATCTCTTTTTTGCCTGCCCATCCCACGCATTAAGCGAGACCTGTAAGCAAGTTGTTGCAAGGTCAAGGGGAAGTTCGCTACGGTTGAAAGGTGCTTTGGCACTTTGTAAGGGTTTAGAGCCTGAGACTAACCTCTTTGCCCACCAGGTTATGGAGCGAGAACTAGGATCTAATTTTCGATGTGGTTATGTAACGGGGCCAAGTCATGCAGAGGATATCGCTGAGGCAAAGCCGGCTGCTATGGTTCTTGCTATGGATGGAAGCGATGCTGAAAGGCAAGAACTTCAAGTTCAGTTAAGTTCATCCTTTTTGCGTATTTATCGTTCCGACGACCGAGTTGGGGTCGCTTTAGGTAGTTGCCTAAAAAATGTTTATGCCATCGCCACAGGGCTTTCCGATGGCTTGGGGCTTGGGGATAACGCAAGGGCAGCATTGCTTACTCGTAGTATGAATGAAATGATTACCCTAGGATTGAAAATGGGGGCATCTAGTGAATCTTTTTTTGGTCTCAGTGGTTTTGGAGACTTGGTTGGGACCTGTATGGGTAAATGGAGTCGGAACCGAAATTTTGGCTTAGCTTTAGCGAAAGAAAACAACCCTGCCCAAATACTTTCATCTCAGAAAACTGTGGTTGAAGGATATTGGGCAACTTCCTGCTTCCATCAAAAGTGTAAAGAGCTTGGGATTGAAATGCCAATACTGAATCAAGTGTATTCAATTTTGTATAAGTCTAAACCCGCTCAACTGGCTTTGGGTGAATTAATGACTAGAGATTTGAAAGCAGAATGATTTCTTTAATCGAATAGGATTTTCATTTTTCTCATTTTTCGATATGAAAAAATTGTGAACACATCTGAAAGACCACAACTGGAACTACCTAATGGGCAAACCAATGTCCTTTTACATTCCTGTTGTGCACCATGTGAGGGGGAGGTCATCGAGACAATGTTAGATTCAGGCATCCAACCCACGGTTTTTTTCTACAATCCTAATATTCACCCAAAAAAAGAATACGAAATACGGAAATCAGAAGATAAAAAATTCTGCGATAAACTAGGAGTTGCCCATATTGATGTGGACTATGATGTGAGAAACTGGTTCGAGCGGGTGAAGGGATTGGAGTGGGAGCCCGAGCGTGGTATCCGGTGCACTGCCTGTTTTGATATGAGGTTTGAGAGAACAGCTCTTTATGCTTCAGAAAATAATTTTTCAGTGTTTACAAGTAGTCTAGGGATTTCCAGATGGAAGAATATGTCTCAGATTAATGATTGTGGGGAGCGTGCTGCAACCCGCTATCAAGACCTTAGTTACTGGACTTATAATTGGCGGAAATCTGGGGGGTCCCAAAGAATGATAGATATTTCCAAACGTGAAGGTTTTTACCAGCAGGAATATTGTGGCTGTGTCTTTTCTTTACGGGACACAAACAAATGGAGGCTGGCTCAAGGAAGGAAAAAAATTGAAACGGGAGTGAATTTTTATCAACCGGTCTCATCACCGTGTAAAAAGTAAAGGAAGGTCATGATCAATGCTTACACAGAAACCTGGGAAAGCCTTCAGCGTGAAGCTGAGTTGACTGCGACTAAGGAGCCTATTTTATCAAATGTCTTGGGTGAATTTGTACTAGACCGTACATCATTTCTTGATGCACTCAGTTGGCGTGTGGCATCACGCCTCGCTAAAGGCACCATATCCGAGTCGGAGCTAAGATCTTTATTTCAAGACTGTTTTTCAAGTAATCCTGAAACTCTTGTTTCGATTGCTTGTGACCTTGAAGCGGTGAAAGAAAGAGATCCAGCCTGCAATGACTTCTTAAGCCCCTTTTTATATTTTAAAGGATTTCAGGCTCTTTGTGCATACCGAGTGTGTCATCAACTTTGGCAAAATGAGAGAAACCAATTAGCCCTCTACTTGCAAAGCCTCGTTACTGTCATTTACTCCGTAGATATTCATCCTGCTGCTAAAATTGGGAAAGGTATTTTATTGGATCATGCCACTGGCTTTGTTGCGGGTGAGACATGCATAATCGATGATGATGTATCCATTTTGCATGAGGTTACTCTTGGGGGTACAGGAAAAGAACGGGGAGATCGACATCCAAAAATAAGATCAGGTGTATTGATCGGTGCAGGAGCCAAAATCCTCGGTAATGTTGAAATAGGTGAGGGGGCCCGTGTGGGTGCAAGCAGTGTTGTCTTAAACGATGTCCCTCCCCGAGTTTCAGTTGCAGGTGTTCCGGCAAAAATTGTGGGTAAGGTGGAACCCGGCGACTTGCCATATCTTGGAATGAATCATTCGATTACACCTCCTGGTAATTATGAAAATGGAGGTGGGATCTAGTTTTTGCCTCCTTACGTTGACGAAATCTACTTAATCTTATTTATCTAATACTATGCAAACTGAGTTGATAGACGATGACAGCCCTGAAGCGCCTGTTGTAAGTGAGAAGTCAGAAAAGGCTGAAAGTTCTTCAGTTTCTTTCGAAAAGAAAAAAGGGAAAAAGGTAGAAGATCTTGAGGTAAAAGATGCCCAAATGATTTTCCAAACTGTCTGGCATGAGCTTGAGCAAGATGTGGGCACTGAAAACCTGCGGTTTCCTGCTGAGATATTTTGGCTTAATGGTGCACCTGGAGCAGGGAAGGGGACGCAGACAGAATTTATTATGGAGTTTCGTGATCTCACAGAAAAGCCTATTATTGTCAGCGAGCTATTAAAGTCCCCAGAAGCTCGTAAGAAAATTGATGCAGGCTTGCTTGCAGGAGATCGTGAGGTTACCAAGCTTGTTTTGAGTACTTTGCTAGATCCAAATTATGAAAGTGGTGCGATTGTGGATGGCTTTCCTAGGACTAAAACTCAAGTGGAGTGCCTGAAACTTTTTCATGGTAGACTCTCTGAGCTTCGCAGCAAGTATTTGGGTACTTTTCAGGAATCTCAGTTTCCAAAGCCACGATTTCACATTATCATGCTTTTTATTGACGAAGAGGAAAGCGTCCGCCGTCAGTTGCTTCGTGGGCAACGAGCCATTGCCCATAATGCAGAGGTCGAAGCCTCAGGAGTGGGAGGGAAATGGGAGCTACGAAGGACCGACCTAAATGATGAAGCTGCTCATAGGCGTTATAAAACATTTAAAGAATCAACTTATGATTCCCTCACGACACTGAGAGAAGTTTTTCACTATCATTTTATTAACGCCCACGGAAGTGTTATTGAAGTCCAGCAAAGGATTATATCAGAGTTAAAATATCAAAGCTCTTTGGAGTTAGATCAACCGACTTATGACCGCATCTCATCGATTCCCCTCGCGGAAAAACTTTCATTACACGCAAGACAGGTTTTAGTTCACCGTTTAGATTCTTATGAGAAGTTTCATTCCGAATTGTTTGAGAAAGTGGTTGGGCTCATTAAGTCAAAATTTATACCTGTTGTAGAAAAACATTCTATATCCGGCCTTGCCTATATTAATTCAGAGCACCCAGTTTTTGATGATCCTCTAGCCATTGCTATGCTAATTGATGTTTTTACCGAAAGAGGTTTCACCGCTGTTGTTGATATCAGAAGGATGGAGGTTCCCTCCCGAGTTGACCCTAAAACCTACGAGATTATAAATCGGGTAAAGAAAGTTTATCGCGTTCGTATCAATTTTGATGGTTCCAAGATTAGGCGGGGCATCTGATTTTTTACATTTAATCTATCAAGCAATGGATACACGCTATTTAAAGTTAGCTCACAATCTTGTTTCTCACTCAACGAAAATTGAGAAGGGTGATAAAGTACTCATACATTCGTTCGACATTCCTGAGCAAATGTCAATTGCACTCATTCGTGCGGTCAGGGAACGTGGAGGGAATCCCTATTCTCAGATTCAATCTGCCCGAGTTGATCGAGAATGTATCTTGGGTGCCACTGAAGAGCAGTTGTCTGCAAGTTTATCATGGGAACTCGACCGGATGAAATTTATGGATGCCTACATTGCAGTGCGTGGGAGCGGTAATGTATTTGAGAATTCAGACTTACCATCAGAGGATATGAACAGGGCGATTAAAGCTTTAAAGCCGGTACTTGATTGGAGAGTGAAGAAAACAAAATGGTGTATTTTACGTTGGCCAACCCCCTCCATGGCCCAGCAGGCAAAAATGAGTACAGAATCTTTTGAGAATTTCTTTTTCAACGCATGCTGTATGGATTATTCTAAAATGATCCCGGGTATGGTTGCTTTAGAAAAAAGAATGAAGGAAGCCGATCAGGTTAAGATAACCGGTCCCAAAACTGATTTACAATTTTCTATTAAAGGTATTAGTGCTGTTTCATGTGGTGGTACTCATAACATACCAGACGGCGAAGTTTTTTCATGTCCCGTTCGGGATAGCGTCAACGGAACTGTTTTCTTCAACGCAGACACGATTTATCAAGGAAGTGCTTTTTCTGGTATATCACTAACCTTTCAAAACGGTCGTATTGTCGAAGCGACTTCCTCATCCAATCAAGATAAACTCAATGAGATATTAGATTCGGATGAAGGTTCGCGGTTTATAGGTGAGTTCGCGATAGCTTTTAATCCTATGATTCGGGAACCTATGCTTGATATTCTTTTCGATGAGAAAATTGATGGCTCGTTCCATTTTACTCCGGGCCAAGCTTATGAAGAGGCAAATAATGGAAATAAGTCACAAGTTCATTGGGATATGGTCTCCATCCAACGCCCTGAGTGGGGTGGGGGTGAGATTTGGTTTGATGGAGAGTTAATTAGAAAAGACGGACTTTTTGTCACTCAGGACCTGCAAGAGTTAAACCCTAGCTATCTCTTGGCTGAATAAGAAGGTGATGAGTTTTTCGGTTACTCAATTTATTAATCAATTGCCGAAGACTGAAACCCACCTTCATATAGAAGGTGCATTACCTTGGCATTTATTAGAACAAATAAATCCCGAAAAGTTCTCCACCGTCCCCTTTTTTCGTGAGCCAGATTTTAGATATGATAGCTTTGAGCAATTTGAAACTATATTAATTGATCATGCCCTGGCTTTCTTTGATTCTCCAGAGTCATATTTTGAGGCTTCAAAAGTGATTTTCGAAAATCATTTAAAGCAAAATGTAAAATATGTGGAGACAAGTTTTCATGCAGGAATGATTGAGTACCTCAAGGTCCCGGGGGATGAAATTATTAAAGCAATTTTAGCTGCAGTTCCATCCGGCTTAGAGGTGAGAGTTTTTCTTGGCATTAGTCGAAATCTTTACACAAAATACCTTGGTCCAAAACTGGAAGCTGCGATTTCCTCCTGGTCTGAGTTGTCAGGCATTGATTTACACGGTCTTGAAAGCTTACCAATGGAGTCATGGACTGCCCCCTTTTGGCAGAAAGCCAGAGACTATGGAAAAACTGTAAAAGCCCACGCTGGAGAATTTGGTCCTGCAAAAAACGTTTTACAGGCGATTGAGCAATTAGGTGTTCAGCGAATTCAGCATGGAACAAAATCTATCGAATGCGAAGAAGTAATGGCTGTTGTAAAAGACCATAATATTACTTTTGATATGTGCCCTATAAGTAATTTTAAGCTTCGGGTTATCGAAAATTGGCAAGACCATCCATTACCTCAATTTTTAGAGGAAAAAATTTGCTGCACTCTGAGTACGGATGATCCATTTTCTTTTAATAATTCCTTAACTGAAGAATACCAGGTGGGTTATGAAAAATTAGGGCTTGGTTTACCGGAGTTGGCCAGACTTGCTAGCAATGGCTTCAAAAATGCGGATATAGATGTAAATTCAAAAGATTTTTGGCTTAGTGAAATTCATGATCATCTTTTGGATTTCTCAGTGTAAAGATGTCAAGAGACCTGTTCATATGCCCAGATGGCTCTCAAGGTCGGGTTGATAAAGTGTTGTCTGAACTCTTTCCGGAGGTAAGTCGAAATCTGATTAGAAAAGCACTTGAAGCCGGGCGTGTAACAAGAATTGATGGAGGTTTACTTGAGCCTAAATCAAAAATTCATCAAGGTGATGAGCTGCTTGTTGATTTAAGTAGACCCAAGGTTGAACCGTTAAAACCATATGATTATCCACTTGAGGTGCTGTTTGAAGATGAATCTATTCTAGTTATCAACAAACCTACAGGTATGGTTACCCATCCTGGAGACGGTACAGGGGAGGATACATTAATTCATGCCATCATTCATTACACTTCTGATATTTGCCCCGTTGGTGCTCCTGATCGCCCAGGAATTGTCCATCGCCTCGACAAAGATACCAGTGGGGTAATGGTAATTGCCAAGACGGAGCAAGCTTATCATGAACTTGTCTCTCAATTTGCTGAACGCAAAGTCGATAAGCATTACATTGCCTTGGTTTGTGGGGATATGCAGGGACCTGAAGGAGAATTTAATGGTCCAATTACCAGGCACCCTAAAGTTAGAGTCAAAATGACTGTTTCAGCATCAGGTAAGCCAGCGATAACAAAGTGGCAGACTCTGTGTAATTATGGGCAAGATTTCACACTAGTGAAATGTAAAATTTTAACCGGAAGAACTCACCAGATCCGTGTTCACTTTTCGGATGCTCGTTATCCATTGGTTGGCGATGCCACATATGGAAGCAAGAAAATGGAGAAAAAAGAACTTTTCCCCCGTCTGATGCTCCATGCAAGAGAACTTGGATTGAAGCATCCCGTAACTCAAAAAGAAATGGTTTGGAAGGCTCCTCTCCCCAATGATTTTCAGGCTGTAATCAAACAATTGACTTTAAAGTATGATGTGGATTTCATCAAATTGGCTTAGCCCTAGTGTTTAAGCTTCTGGCTTAAGATCTGTAGTGATCAGGTCATAGGCAGTGTCAATATCATCAATAATTTGAAATAATTCAAGATCCTCCGGAGATACAACTCCCCATTTTACAAATTGATTGAAATTAATCAGTCCCTCCCAAAAATCTTTACCGTATAAGTAGATTTTTATATCTTTTGAAACTTTTTTGGTTTGGATGAGTGTAAGGACTTCAAATAATTCATCCATTGTCCCAAACCCTCCTGGAAAGGCTATTACTACTTTCGCATGGTACAGAAAATAGAACTTTCGAATAAAAAAATAATGGAATTCAAAAGAAAGTTCTCGGGTTGCAAATTCATTTACACCTTGCTCAAAAGGTAGGCTGATCCCGAGTGCCACAGACTTAGCATCGGCTTTATTGGCGCCTTTGTTTGCAGCTTCCATCATGCCTGGGCCTCCACCTGAGCAAACATAATACCTTTCATCCTCATGGAAATTATTTTTGGACCAAAGGGATAATCTCCTCGAGAGTTCTTGGGCTTCATCAAAATATTTCGACAAAAGTACAATATTTTCAGCTTTTTGGAGGAGAACTTTTTGCTCATCTGTACGTTCTTCTTCTTCTGGGTGCTTACTTTTCAGTGTGGAGAGTTCTTCTTTAGCAAGATCATAAGGTTTTGATCTGGCTGAGCCAAAAAAAACAATCGTATTTTCTACCTTTAACTCTTTGAGCTTATGCCCAGGTTCCATGAGTTCGCAAAGCACTCGGATTGGGCGAGCTTCATGACTGTGAAGGAAATCTAAGTTTTCGTATGCCTTACAAATATCTTTGTCCATGCGATAAACATCGCGCTACCTAGCCAAAAAGAAAAGGGGAAAGGAACAAAATTTGATTTTTTATTAAAGTCGAGAAAGTATCGGTCGATTATGAGATTAGCCGCATGGAAGTGGCTCTCAGTAAATTGGTTCGATCCACAGGAGGTAGATACGAATCACAACCTTATTATCGCTCGTTACGAGCCAATTATTTCAAGTTGTGATACATTTCAAAGATTACCTACAAGGCAAAGCTTCCAAATCCCCTGTTCAATCATCAACCGATCCAAAAGGAGGTGATGATGGAAATATTATTCCGTTTCGTGTTTCAAATCCATCACCTGATATATCCAGAGTTCAAATTGCGACCCTTGTTGATAAATTGATGGAAATGCCGGACGATGAGGTACACCCTCAAGACTTTAATCTGCATGACAAGTCAGTAGATCCCTTTGAGTGTATTGCAGAAAAAATCCTTTCTGAATTGTAGAGAATTGCTTGATTTTCTTTACGAAAGTTTTTTTTGCTCGGTCGTAAATTACCCCTTATTGCATAAAAGCTAACTTTGTAAGATGTGTTGTTTTTTATTTACCAAATCACTTCAAGGATGCAATTTATATACTAATGGTTAACTTTATTAGGGTATTACTTCTGTCTTTTCTTTTCTCCTGTGGTTGCTCCACAGACGAAAGTCCTGAAAAAGAGAAATCAATTACTTCGAGGGAAGTGAAAAAGCTTGTAGTTCCCGCTCTCCCTAAACCCTTATTTTATTCAAAAGACCGAACGGAAAAAGAAATTGTAGAGGATTTCCCTAAACCTGTTCCCAGCTATCCAACCATTGGGCGAGATGATACTGAAACTCATGAAGGTGGAGTTCTATACCGTAAAAACATTGATCGTCCATTTACTGGCAGACTTGTTGAAAAGTATCATAATGGCTCAATTTCCCTTGAAGCATCCTATCTGGATGGCTTACCGCACGGGCAACAACTCCGCCGTTTTGAAAATGGAAAACCAGCCCTCGAAGCAATTTTTGATTTCGGCGTTCTTTCTGGTATCAAAACCAGATGGTGGGAAAGTGGTGGTGTTCGCGAGGAAGAATATTGGAGTGAAGGTAAATTTTTTGGAAGACGGTTGTGGGATGAGTCCGGAAGAATAATTCGGGAAGAAATGGTATCCAACTAGTAAGCCTTTCTTATTTATTCTTTGATTTTGAAATTTTCACTTCCCCGGTTTCTTTGCTTTTTCTGTCTGCTCGGTGTTTTCATCGGTCACAGTAGTCGTGCACTTGACACCAATTCATCCCAAAAAAAAATTGAGATCATTCGAGTTATACAGCCAGGAGTTTTTGATCTTCAATCATCCGATTATTTAGTAAGGATGAGAGCTTGGGGGGTATCTTTCCCTACGCGTGGACAACCTGGTTACGAGGCAGCCCTAGCGTTTACTGAAAAGAAGTTAATTTCTATAATTCCTGGTATTACGGTCAAACGGGAGTTTGATGACTTAAATTTTAAAGTTGTTGATGTTGAATTGGCAGGAGGAAGTACAAGCTTCAGTAAGGATGCAATAACTTTTGGCGTAGGATGGCACAACGAAGTAGAAACAAATAGGTATGGACCTTTCCTAATGGCACAACTAAAAGCCAAGAGGATGAAGACAGGAATATGGGGGACAGAGTTTGATTATAACATCTCTAGTCTGCCGCAGAAACCAAAGCCACAATTGCCAACCTTATTTAATCAAAGGCAGAATTTTATACCAAGTATAAGCTTTTGGGTCACTTCATTTGGGAAAATTCACCGCCCTGAATGTAGTTTCTATGAAAGGGGGAGAGGGACACTTTCAACCAAGCCAAAGGGAAGTGATTGCCGGATATGCGGTGGTCGCAAGCTTAGGAGCAGGTGATAATTAAGACTGGATGATGGAAATTAACTCTTCTTTCGATTTTAATCCAACCAAAGTTTCAGATAAACTGCCACCCTTGTATACCAAAATAGTTGGTATAGAATTTACGCCATGTTCTTGTGCGAGCTCCGTGTTGTCATCTACATTTACTTTGTAGATACCAACCGAGTCACCTAATTCAGATGCTATTTCGCTAAGGACTGGAGCTATAGCTTTACATGGACCACACCAAGGTGCCCAGAAATCAATAAGTACAGTTTTGTCTTCGCTGACTGCTTTATCGAAACTTTCTTTGTTTAAGTTAATGAGTTCGCTCATTATAAATCAGATTATATCGGGTTTGAAGGTTAGTTAAGGCTGAAGAAAGAGAAGGATTGTGAGAGCAATGGCACCTCCAAGCACAAGAAAGTCTAAAAGCATAAAAATAATACTCGGCCGCGCTGCCTTGGCAGGTCCTTGTGAAATTGCTTCTGGACTTTTGACGGCTTGTGTTCCCATCGGAGGAACTCCGGGTGGAGGGTTGCTTGGCTTCGGGGGTTGCCCCGGAGTGATTTGTGAACCAGGCAAGGAAGGGGCCAGGCTGGGCCCTGGTGCCGGAATCGATGGTGCAGGTAGTGCACCTGGGGCAGGAGAGGGCACTGCAGGAGCAATAACTGGTTTTATGGATGATGGAGAAAGAGAGGGGACTGAAGGTGTCGAAGATGGTAGGACCGAGGGAGTGAGTCCGCCTGCAGGCGGACCCGGTGGAGGCGCCGGAGTAGGCGATTGAGCCAGAGTAGGCGGTTGACTTAGTGGTGGGGTTGATCCGAGGGGTGCAACGGTGGGTGGGGTTGCTGAAGGAGGTACAGGGGATGGTGTGGGTCCTCCGGGTTGCGTTACTGTGGGTTGCGGTAACCCTGGTTGAGAAAACGGTGACTTTGTAACTTTAAACTTAGGGGAAGACTGAGGGGGAGGAGGTTGAGCAGGGGTAGTACCTTTTGGAGAGAGTCTTAATCCTTGTGAAGCCCCCACGGGTGGTGGAGGTGGCGGCGACGGTGGCGGTAAGGAAGGCATGGGGAATTTAATTCAGTTGATGTTACGAGGGGCTGTTTTTTCGTATTAATTCTGAAATTTCGTCCATAGATGCTTCCTCTAAACTCTTCCCTTTGATTTTGAGGTCTTCAAAAGTTTTGCATAGTGTCTCGGTCATTTTGTCATGTGTGTTTTCGGAGCCCCCCATGATTGAAAATTTATCTGCTTGGGTAATACGCTTGTGACCATCTGTACAATCGAGACCAAGGCCAAAAAGATGAGCCATCACTTTTGGATCTTTAACAGGTAAGCCGTGATTCTGTAAACGATTTGACATAAACATAATTTATTTACGTAAACACCAATTAGTCAACCCTGCATAACGAGTTTGCTGGAATCAAAAAGAAAGCAGACGTACGCCAAAGTTGACTGCAAATTCATCCTCTTTTGCAGTTCCAAATCTTTCTGATAAGAAAATTCGATAGACAATGCTGTGCTTGGTTTTAAATTCAAAAGCGGTCTCCCAATAAAGAAACTCATGATCTTCAGAATCGTATCGGACCGAGAGCATAAGCATTTTACTTGAGTCAATTAGTTTTGAGGCAGTCACCGCCCACTGATTACTAGCAATCGGATACTCGACTCGAGATATTTGGTAATAATTTTGAAAACCATCTTTTATAATTGCTGAAAAAACACTGAGTTTTTTACTGTCATCTTTATTGTGTTTTGCTTGACCTCTTATTTGCAACCACCTCGCTGGGTGAAGGTCGACTTGGGCGAAAAAAGACTTATCTTGCGAGGCGAGACTGGGTGTTTCTTTCCACAAATCCTGCGAGATTTTTAGCGACAACAATTCACGAAGATTACTATCGAAATTTGTGACAACTTGATGGTGCCAGTCTAATCGAATGACCTCCATATCATCTAATTGATCTGCTTCGATCACATCCATTAGATTAAGCGGTTCAAGGTTTAATGAAAAAACAGAAGCATCTGTTGGAGTAATACGGCGAGCCCCGTTAGAACTTGAAAGGTCCAGATCAGAATACGTTAAAATGAAGTTCATTGAATGACGCAAATCATTGATTTCCCAGAGGTCGCTCGTAATCGAATAATCAGCAAAAGTATGAAATCTTAATTCATGTGATTTTTCAATCCATGTATGATTTGGGCTATGCGCCCTTAATTGATAAAGTTGGTTTCTTATTGTTAAAGCTGGTGTATATGTGAACCCTTTACCAATTTTGAAGGGGTGAAAGCTTTGTAGAGACATATCCAGTTTTGTTGATTTATTAAGTACCTGCCCCAATGGATCTCTTTCTTGTAGGTCCACATATTCCACGCTTAATGTGTGGTATAACGAATCTAAAATTAAAGGGCGGGGTGAAACTTCTAGCCTGAGATTTGGCCGTCTTTCCAAAATTCCTTCATGCTCGTTAATTTGCCATCTCTGCAGGCTCGATACCCCGCCCCAGTCTTCCTCATAAGCAAATTCTATAAAATGATCATTCCATTGGGATTGATTGAATTTCTCGATATGGAAATCACGAGTTATTTCTGAGTCGCTTTCATAGTTCAGTTGACCAGCAAGCCTCAGGGTGCGGCGATTGTGTATTACAAATTCTGCGTTTACAGAATTACGTTGTTCTGAAAAAGGAAGATCACGGCGGTCCAGACCTAGTTCTCTACCCTGATCTTTAATCCATCCAAAATCAATAAATGACTGGATCCACGGCGAATTTCCATCATCATCGGTTAAATCATATGAAAAGTTGGATGAAAGCAGTACGCCTCTTTTTGTATAACCTGTCATTTCGGTGCCAGCTTTGATTTCACCCGCTTGCCATTGAATTTCATTGCCTAAATACCAACCCAAGTTAGATCGTTTTCCTCCTTTAAGACCCAAGCGTATAGACTTGTTTTTTCCTCCGGATTTAAATGTAAGGGATGGAATCGGACTGATGGGTAATTTCCCGAATTTCAACCAGCCTGTGCTTGTTTTTGAAAGGCTTTTGTTTTCGTCGAATGTAAATTCCTTGAAGGTCATCGCCGGATGATATTCTCCTTCAAAGTAATTAGGGTTACTGAGTAAAGAATTACTAGCTTTAATATCGCTTCCCTTGCGATGAATAAAATCTGCCTCTACAGTAAGTGAGGAAAACCCAGCCTTTACCCCCTGGGCCTCATAGTCACCATTTTGAAGGTTAAGCTGTAAGCTATCACATAAGATCCGAACGCCTCGAACGGAAATAATCGTTTTTCCGGTCGCTTTAACTAGAGATTTGTTTCGGTCCCATAGAATCTCATCTGCATGTAGCAGGAAGTCATCTGACCTAAGAACAGCATTTTTTTGGGCACGAACAATTTGCGTTGAGTCATCATAGATTAAAGGTTCATCAGCCGAGAGAGAAGGTGCTGCCGGATTATCCGCAAGAAGTAAGCAGGGCAGACCCATTGATGTGAGAATGGATAGTGAGATGAAAAGATGTAGGTACACTTATGTCAAAATGTACGGCAACTGGGTTAGAACAAGAAAGAAATAATATATATTATTATGTTTTCGCTTTCTCTATAACTTCTAGGCGACTATAAAAAAACCAGATGATAATTTCAGAAACCGAAATGAAGTCTTGCCTGTCCGGTATAGTAGGAAGCCCTCATGCATGGTTGGGTGTTCATTCTCTTGGTTCAAAAAAGGGGGGGGTCGTTCGTGCAATTGATACCCATGCCTGTGAGGTTTTTGTGCTTAGTAAAGACAAGCAAATCAAGACCCCTCTTACCAGGTTCGATAATGCTGGGTTTTTTGAAGCTGAGATTGATGCGCTTGAACCTTTTTCCCAGTACACCTTTTTATCGCAGTATAAAGACGCTGAGCATGAGTGGATTGATCCTTATTCCTTTACACCTTACATCCAAAATCAAGATCTCTACTTATTTAATCAAGGAGTGGATCGCAGACCTCATGAGAAACTGGGAGCAATTCCAACCACCCACCAAGGGGTGCCGGGGGTTTCATTTGTGGTATGGGCACCGTCTGCTAAAAGTGTTCACCTCGCTGGAGACTTCAATTTATGGAATCCATTGAACCTTCCCATGCGCTCTCTTGGTTCGAGTGGCTGTCGTGAATTATTTGTTCCTTTTGCCAAGGTGGGCGATAAGTACAAGTATCGAGTTTTAGGAGCAGATAATGTTTTGCGGGAAAAAACTGACCCATATGCTTTCAGATTTGAGCCTCCGTCTGGAAATGCGTCCATCATTGAAGATCGATCTTCTTGGAATACTTTTACGCCAGAAAAAACACTCATTGCGGTTAATCAACCAGTTTCAATTTATGAAATGCACTTGGGGTCGTGGAAATACGAAAAGAAAGAAAATCGACCACTTTCCTATCTTGAACTTTCTCGCACACTGCCAGTCTACCTAAAAAAAATGAATTTTACTCATGTAGAATTCATTCCTCCCAGTGAATATCCATATGGTGCATCCTGGGGATATCAGGTTACAGGTTACTATGCCCCAACTCACCGCTATGGGACTCCCGAAGAATTTTCGATCCTGGTGCAGTCCATTCAGGATGTTGGCGTGGGAGTTTTAATCGATTGGGTGCCTGCCCATTTTCCCTCGGATGAATTTGCTCTTTCCCAGTTTGACGGCACATGCCTTTACGAGCACCAAGACCCGAGGCAGGGAAAGCATGCGGAGTGGGGTACCTTGTGCTACAATTATGGAAGAGCTGAGGTTAGAAGCTTTCTTATCGGGAGTGCAATATCCTGGCTCGAAAGGTTTGGTGTAAACGGTTATCGAGTGGATGCGGTTGCTTCCATGCTGTACTTGGATTACGGCAGGAATGATGGGGATTGGATACCCAACAAAAATGGCGGGAATCATAACCTTGAGGCCATCGAATTTATTAAGCAATTTAATCAGTCCGTTCACGAAGAATTTCCCTCAGTTTTGAGCATTGCTGAGGAGTCAACTGCTTTCCCGAAAATTACTCAACCCCCTAGTGTTGGGGGCCTTGGGTTTGATTTTAAGTGGAATATGGGGTGGATGCACGACACCCTGGATTATTTCTCATCACCCCCGTGGGATCGTTCTCATTGTCATGATAAATTGACTTTCGGTGCCATGTATCAGTTCTCGGAAAATTTTGTCCAGGCATTTTCTCATGACGAAGTGGTTCATGGAAAAGGATCACTTGTTAATAAAATGAACCTTATTGAACAGGCCGATCGGGTGGCAAACCTCAGATCATTATTTGCCCTGCAATGGACTTGGCCGGGAAAGAAAACTTTATTTATGGGTTGTGAATTTGGACAGTGGAAAGAATGGGATTTTGAGGCACCACTTGATTGGACACTTCTTGATTTTCCTTTGCATGTCGGCCTTCAGCAATTGGTGAGTGATCTCAATAAATTATATTGTCAGCATCCGACATGGGCATGCTCTGATCACAAGGCTGATAAATTTCAATGGGTTGATTGCCATGACAATGCCGGTCAAACACTTTCATTTCTCAAGTATGGTGAACAACCAGAAGATACCTTACTGATTGCCTGTAATTTTTCAGATCAAATTTGCCATCGTGATTGGGGTTGTCCCCACCCGGGTAATTGGCAGGTCATTTTAGATACAGATTCTCCGGACTATGGTGGTAATGGGGATTCGGGTGCATCGAACTTCGTATCCTTTAATGAGTCCCGTAATGGCCAACCATTTGGCCTGTCTTTTTCTGTTAGTAGGTGGAGTGTCCGGATCCTGGGACTAGGCAGATAAACTCACGACTCTTAAGGAATAAGTCCTGAGTCCGAAAAGCTGTAATAGCCTAAACTATTTGGACAATTTTCAGGTTCACCTAAGATCACATGGTCAAGCATGTCTATATCTACAGCTTTAGACGCTTCCATGATTTTTTGGGTTACACGCAGATCTGCTTTGCTCGGAGTTGGGTCACCCGTTGGGTGATTGTGAGCCAAAATAATAGCTGAGGCTGCACACCGAATGGCAGGCCTAAAAATCTCCCTAGGGTGAACAAGGCTACTGGTTGCCGTACCTGAAGTTACCGGTTCAGCATGAATTAATTTATTTTTTCGGTCTAAGCACAACACCCATACCTTTTCTACGGTGTGGGCACGAACTTCAGGGAATAAATAATCCCAAACTTTTTGCGGTTCATCTAGAATGATAGCTTGGTTTCTCTCCCCTCGAATCATTCTTTTCGCTATTTCAGTTTGAGTCGATAACTGTAACGCTTTGACTTTCCCGATACCCTTAATTTGCTGGAAATCTGAAGTGTCCCAACGTAGAAGGCCAGAGAGGGAACCTGCAGACCTAAGTAATTCATCAGCCAATGCGAGTACATCCATTTGGGGAGTACCCGACCGAATGATCATGGCTAAAAGCTCTCGATCGGCAAGAGCGTGCGCACCCAGTCGTTCCAATCTTTCTTGAGGCCGCTCTTCAGGTGGTAGGTTTTTCAGTAATACACCAGGCATCACTTAATTGGAGAATCAATTTATTTCTTCAAGGCTTTGTGAGCCGGAAGATTAACTTCAATAAATGCATCTCGTTTGAGTCGGTTTAGCCATTGTCTTTGGCTTTGAGCTTCAATTTTTGAAGCCAGAATTTTTTCAATCTCCAACCGGACATCATCCAAGCTTTTTCTACCAGCCGCTTTCACCTTGTCAGCTTTGAGGAGATAAACTGCAATTTTACCAGATTTCCCAATATCGCCATTGGCTTTACGTTCCAATAAATCAATGGTAAAGGGTTTGGATACTTCTCCTTCTCGGAGAGCAAAAGCTTGCTGGCGGATCTGTGAACTCCTGATTTCTCTCGAAGAAACTAAAACACCCCAGTCTCCTCCTTTATCACGAAATGGACTTTGACCATGCTGGGTAGCGAGTACTTCAAAAGGAGAACCTTTGGCTAACATGTCTTGTATTTGTTTTGCTTGCTGCATTAAAATGGCTTCAGGTTCGCCAGCAATCTGGGAGAAAACAATTTCTCGTAACTTTACTTTAGCTTCAGTCTTAAACATGGCACTATTTTCTCGGTAAAACCGCTCTACTTTCTCAGGGCTGATTTCTTCTTTTAAACGCTTCCGGGTCGAAAGCATGTGTCCATAAATTATATCTTCTCGAAGTTCGTCTCGAAATTCTAACTGGGATTGTCCGTTACTGCGTAAAACATCTCGGAAAAGCTTCCGGTCACCGTTGAATTCCTTGATCAGTCTTTTGTTGTATTCTTGCTCGATGATTGATTCCGGAATCCCCATACCTTTATTCTCAAAAGCATAAATTGAAAGTAACCGGTCGATTTTACCGTCAACAAATTCATTCGCCCGTTTTTTCTTTTCTTCTTCTGTGAAGTTTAATCGATCCATCGCACGCTCAATTTCCCCCCAGGTGACAATTCGATCGTTGACCTTGGCAGTCACCCGATTGATTTCAATCAGTTCAGCTTGGGCAGAAAAACTAGCGACCGCCATCGTTAGTAAAGCCGACCCCAAATTTAAAAGAATTCTAATCATTTTTGTTCCCATGAATGATGATCTTGAGAAATCGAATGATTTCCTTCAACTTCAAAAGAGGTTCTTTTGAAGAAATTCGTGGTATTTTACCAACCATGCGATGGTATTTCTTACTTCCGTCCGGATTTTTTCCCAAATACCGGCACCAAATTTCTTTTTCCTTAGTTTCAATTTGATCAAATCCTGCTTCTTCAGCAAGGGATCGAATTCTTGCCTCACTCAGTAATGCCATACCTTCCACGGGTAATGATCCAAACCGATCAACCAACTCATCCTCAAAATCATTTATTTCATCCACCGTTCTAAGTTTGGCCAACTTTCTGTAACATTCGATTCTTAATCTTGGTTCACTTGTAAAGCTTTCAGGGAGATAGGAGGGAAGGATTTCCATGCCACCAGCTTCCTCTTCTTGGCTGGGACCTGATGATAGAAAATCAAGGCGAACGGTTGCACAGGGGCGGAGACTGATCTCATCTCCTTTCAGCCGATTCACACTTTCCCTAAGTAATCTGCAGTAGAGCTCAAACCCAATGCCTGCAACATGTCCACTTTGCTCGCTGCCAAGAAGATTGCCTGCCCCGCGCAATTCCAAGTCACGCAATGCAATCTGTAATCCAGCACCAAAGTGATTGACTTGCTTGATGGCGGACAGTCGTTTCCTGGCTTGGTCAGATACCGTAAGGTGCCGGTTAAGTAAGAGGAATGCATAAGCTTGCTTATCGAAGCGACCCACTCGGCCCCGCAATTGATAGAGCTGAGATAATCCAAATTTGTCGGCACCTTCAATGATGATTGTGTTGCAATTGGGTATATCCAGTCCGCTTTCAATAATGGTTGTGCAAACTAGCATGTCATACTCACCAGCAACAAACTCTGTCATCACTTGCTCAAGCTCTTCTTCACTCATTTGCCCATGTCCGACCGCAATCTTTAACTTTGGAAATTGCTCACCAATTTTTCGGGCTACGGAGTGGATTGTCTTAACCCGGTTGTGGAGGTAGAAAATTTGTCCGCCTCTTTTAACTTCTGTCTGCACCGCCCGCTCTAAGACCTGGGGGGAATATTTCATCACCTCGGTGCGGATGGGGCGGCGAGTAACCGGTGCGGTTTCGATGGAACTTAAGTCACGGGCACCTACCATAGCGAAATAAAGGGTTCGTGGTATGGGAGTCGCGCTTAGAGTTAGAACATCTACATTTTCCCTTATCTTTTTAAGTGCTTCCTTGTGCTGAACCCCAAATCTTTGCTCCTCATCGATTACGAGGAGGCCCAAGTCTTTATACTTTAAATCTGAACTGAGGATACGGTGGGTACCAATAATTAGGTCAATCTTTCCATCCATCAGCCCCTCAATTATTTTCTTTTGCTCGGCGGCTGTCCTGAAGCGACTCAACATTTCTACGGCAATAGGGTAATCAGTCATTCGGTCCTTGAAATGATTATAGTGTTGCTGGCAGAGAATCGTAGTTGGGGCGAGTATGGCTACTTGCTTTCCATCCATTACCGCCTTGAACGCTGCCCGTAGCGCAACTTCTGTCTTACCGAATCCTACATCTCCGCATATCAGCCGGTCCATGGGTTCATCTTTCTCCATATCCTCTTTTACTTGATCAATAGCTTTCTGTTGATCAATGGTCTCGGTGTATGGAAATGAGTCTTCAAATTCTTTTTGCCACTTGTCATCAGGAGAGAAAGCATGACCCAATTTACTCTCCCGAGTTGCTTGCAATCGAAGAAGGTCTGCAGCGAGGTCAATGGCAGCACTTTCTGCAGCCTGTTTAGTTTTCGCCCAAAGTTTTCCACCTAACTTGGCGAGTTTAGGCTTGGCTTTTTGGAGCCCGACATAGCGGGAAAGTAAATGAGACTCCTGAAGCGGGACATGAAGAGTGAGTCCATCGGCAAACTCCAGGGTGATCGCTTCTTCCTGACTTCCTTCATTTTCAATTTTCCCCAAAGAAACAAACCTGCAAATCCCATGCTGGTGGTGAACCAAGTGATCGCCGCTGACGAGTTCGCTAAAGTCCAGGGCTTGATCTACATTTTTTCTGAGTACCCGGGCTTTTTGAGCACGTACCGGGCGTCTACTTCTTTCTCTTCCCAGAATTTCCCGGGAGGTGGCAATTGTTAGTCCGCTTGATTTTGACTTTAGAAGAAAAGAAGCATGCTTACCCGCATCTTTGTTCTTTATACTGAAGCCATCACGCAGCCCTATTTCTATGAAGTGAGGTTTGAATCGTTGGAGGGAGGACTCTCCACTGATAAGCTCCAGGATTCTCTTCTTTTCTGTATTTGCACCCACAGCAATAATGACCTCGTGCCCATCGTCTTGACTGCCAAGCAATTCAAAGAGATAACTTATCCGGTATCTGCCTTCTTGCCTGATTAACAAGTCATTGGAATTGATCCCGAGAGATTGACTGGAGGCGAAAGCAGAGATTTTTATTTTTGAAAGGCTTCCCAAGGCTCCTGCACCTTCATCGATTTCACTGAGCCCTAAAAAGGTATCGGATTGACTGGAGTCCTGCCAGGCTAAGTCTAGGCATGCCTTATTGAGCTTTCTGTTTTCGCTTTGGTGGAAAGCAAGTGGATAGTCTGCGATTAATTTCTCAGGTTCAATGAATGCCCAGGTTGTATTGCCAGGAATGTAGGAAAAGAACCCGCCTTCCAAGGTGTTTTCATCCTTTATTTTGGCAGAAGAAAGGGTGACTGCTTTGACCGGTGCTATTGTTCTTTGAGTAGTTGGATCAAAAGATTTAATTTCTTCGATTTCATTCCCAAAGAAATCGATTCTGTATGGAATAGTGGCGTTTACTGGATAAACATCAACCAGTCCTCCCCGCAGAGAGTATTGCCCGGGCTCTTCACAAAGGATTTCTGAAGAATAATCGAGGTCATTGGATAATTTTTGCTGGAATGCCTCAAAATTGATTTCCGAACCACTGGTAATTCTAAGTTCTTGTTTTTCTTTGTTTTCCCGTCTTGTGCAGGGTGACAATAAGGTTTCAGGAGTGGCTGCGATGATAATTTTCTTATTTCCTGATGAGTCTAAGTCCATTAAGGAAGAAAGTAAGCTGAGCTTATTGCAGTTTTTTTCAAAAAAATCAGGGTGGGAGTCACTGGGATTTTCCTCAAGAAGGTGAAGTTCGATGCTATTCTTTTCGTTTTGGGTCTGTATCTCTGAGAGAATAGCAATGTCTTCAGCCAAGTTTTCAGTTTCGGTAAGGGAAGACCCAACCACGAAAAGAATTTTGGTTCCTGCTTTTTCCCATTGACTGCATAGAACCGTTGAATGAGCAGCGGATGGTAGGGAAGGGAATGTATAGCCTTTGTGGCCAGAAGGGAGCTCAATTCTTTTCACGGCGAAAAGGGTTTCAGCCCTTAATCAGAATTGAAATCGCTTTTTCTGCAGCTTCAGATTCTGCTTCTTTCTTAGACTTTCCTCTACCTTCAGATACTGGCTCTTCTCCAATAATGAGAGAAACCAGAAAGGATTTTTGATGATCAGGGCCTGTATCTTCGATAAGTTTATACCGTATCTTTTTCTTCGTATCATTGGCTTGCACTATTTCCTGAAGTTTTCCTTTTGGGTTCATAATCTGGCTTTGCTCTTCCAGTTTTATTTGCAGGTCCCCAATCCATTGGATTACGCAACGCTGTGCGTTTTTAAAGCCACCATCCAGGTAAATTGCTCCGACCAAAGATTCGACTGCATCCTCCAAGGTGGAAGGCCTTAAATTTCCTGCATTTTTGATCTCTGTGGGACTCATTTTAATTATTTTATCTAGTCCTAGGGATAACCCCAATTCAGCAAGGTAAGATCCTTGGGCAAAGAATGCCTTTTTACGACTGAGAGATCCTTCGTCTTCGCCGGGGTATATTTGGTATAACTTATCAGACAACACTGCACCCAGAATGGAATCGCCAAGGAACTCAAGCCTTTGGTTGCTGGGTTGGTTTTTACCATTCAGGTTGAAGGATGGATGGGTTAAGGCAAGGTCCAGAAGAGAGGGATCACTGAATGAATATCCAGTTTTCTTTTCAATAAACCTGAAATCCGCAAGCGATTTCTTAGCATATTTGGAACGATTCCGTTTAGATCGAAATCGGCCCTTCAACCTCGAAATCAAGCTCATGATAACTTATTTTGGTCAAGTAATTTACTTTTGATTTCACGGGCAAATGAACTGTATGCAATTGAGCCCGGGCCATTGAAGTCGTACTCAAAGATAGTTTTGCCAAAGCTTGGGCACTCACTGAGTCTTATCGTCCGAGGGATAACGGTTCGGAAAACTTGCTCGTCGTAATGCTGAGTAACTTCCTGCCAGACCTCGTACGATAACCTGGTACGATTATCGTACATGGTCATGACAATACCTCCAATGGCAAGGTCACGATTGACTCCAGAACTTTTGAGCTGTTCAACAACCCCTACAATCTGGCCCAATCCTTCTAGTGCAAGATACTCCGACTGCAATGTCACTACCAGGTAGTCAGCCGCACAGAGCGAATTCATGGAAAGCAAGCCAAGGGTAGGAGGGCAATCAATCAAAATCACTTGGAGGTTCTCGTTTGCCTTAAGCGATAATAGGGACTGCTTTAGCTTTACTAAATAATTCTCCTGGCCACTTAGCTCTAACTCGGCTGCTGCAAGGTCGAGCTCGGATGGAATCAGCCAAAGGTTTGAACGAGCTCCCACTACTCTGCCCGAGAGGTCTTGGCCGGAAAGTAATGGCTCATAGACTCCAGCGCCAGGCTTTTTATCAAACCCGAGTGAGCTTGTTGCATTTCCTTGGGGGTCCATATCCACAAGCAATGTAGGAACACCCATTCGAGCCAAGGCATCGCCAAGATTTACAGTGGTCGTTGTTTTTCCGACACCTCCCTTTTGGTTTGCAATGGCGATGGTTTTAGCTGGCATATATTGCTAACTTTACTCTTCGCTTTTCGTCTGTCGAGATGGAAAAGGATCGATTATTTGAACCATACCGTTCTCGTTGAGAAGTTTGGAACCGTATCTTGTAGCGGGGGAGTTGGGGATTTTTTCAGCCAAGCCATGGGATTCTTCCAGAAACCAAAGAATAGAATTTAATCCAGCGTGAAGAGCCAGCGGAGAGGCTCCACCAAGACGAGGATTCATTTCTATGATCTGCGGGACTCCTTCCGTATTGATTTTTACTTGGGTAAGGCAGTGACCGCGAATGCCAGGTATATTTTCTACACATTGAATTAAGTCTCTTTCCAGTACGGGATCTTGAAAGACTTCAGATTGAAAGGCCTCACCCTTCACAACCTTAGTTCGCCAGCGAAGCAGCATTCCATGGCATTTGCCCAGCCGATCAACCCATGTTTCCGCACTTAATTCCCTGCCTTCTATATAAGGCTGGAATACAGGATTTTCTATCTTTTGAGCCCAGTTTTTAGCTTCAGCAAGCCCAAGGTTGATGCCAATTGAGGTAGCACCGGAACCATACCTTTCTTTAACCACAAATCGGTTGCTCTTTAAGTCTTCTGGGTTGAGGGCGGTAGCTATGGGTTGAAGAGGAGAGCTTGTGGACAATAATTGATGGCAAGAATACTTATCCAGGCAATATGAGAGTCCTTGTTGATTTGAAATCATGGTGCTTACACCAAGTGAAGATAACTTGGCTGCATGGTCTGACCAAAATTTTAATTCACCATCTCGAGTGGGGATGATATGGGTTATCTTATACTTTTCACAAAAAGATACTAGATCTGCCTCTTTCCATATTTCTGTTTCAGGAGTTTGTACAAAAAAATCAACCTTGGATGAAGCAGGGCATTCAAGGTTGGAGTCTGCACCCATAACTATTGAGGCCGGGTTAAATTGCTTCGCCTGTCTATTGACCGCACAATAGAGCGCATGCTTGTTTGAAAGGCTTGTGAAAAGAAGCACGGGAGGCTTCATAGGCTAAAAAATCTCCTCACTTTGGTATTCTGATTGTAAGCAGGAGCACATTATTGCATCTACCCAATTTCCGGATACTCGTACTTGCTCACGCAACACTCCGTCTCTTGTGAACCCACATTTTTCGATAATTTCCACATGTTTTTTTCGATGAGAGTAAGATTCTGTTGTGATCTTATGGAAATCTAAATGATCGAATGAAAGCTGTTTAAGCAGGGTTAAAAAGTTTACGAAATCAGCCTCATATTGATCGATATTTTTAGCTCTTTCTGTTTCCAAAAGAAATGAAACTTCTGCTCTCCGGTCGCTCCAGTCAATATGCACCAGACCGCCATAGCCAATAAGTTTTCTTTCGAAGGTGAGCCGGAGGAGAACCTGCTCTGGTCTGAGAAGTCGGAACTGTGGACTTACTACCTTTTGGAAATATAATTGCTGACTTGCACTAGTGAGGAGATCTTTTTGCCTTAAAGCATCTAGTTGTGCATTCCTCCACTCCATGACTGGCAGGGCATCCTCGATACGAATTGATTCAATAGAGTAGGGCTCCTTGGAAAAGTGTTTTCCGGCTAAAATTTTATATCCTGTGGGAGGTTGCACCTAAATTCTTATTTTTCTAAAGCTACAAAATTACCCACTTCTTCAACTACCTGATTTTGCTGTTTCAGCGTAAGTCCAGGATAAATGGGAATACTCAAGCAACCTTCAAAATAATCTTCACTGCCCGAAAGACATAAGTCTCCATGAATGCTTTGATAATATGGGTGTTTATACACGGGGATATAATGAACCTGTGTGTGAATATGCTTTGATTTTAAATACTTATATGCACGATTCCTCATTCCTTGGTGGAGAAATCGAATGATAAATAAATGCCAAGCATGCCCATCGCTGTAAGCTGGAAGCGAAATGGAACCCGAAAATTTTTCGGAAGATAAAAGCTGGGTATATTTTTGGGCTATCTTTTTTCGAGATTCCAGAGAATCCTCAATGCGGGAAAGTTGGCTAATGCCGAGCGCTGCCTGCAAGTCGGTCATTCGATAATTCCATCCCAGGTCAACTTGTTGATAATACCATGGGGTATGGTGATCATCATCAAAAGGGCGTTCTATCCCGTGAGACCTCAACTTTCGTGCCGTATTCGCAACTTTGGAAGAATTTGTTAGCACCGCTCCACCTTCTCCGCAGCATAAATGTTTTACAGGATGAAAGCTGAGGCAAGAGGCTTGGCTATGGGTGCAACTTCCAGAGTAAATCTTTTCTTTTCCATTTTCAGCATGGGTCCAGGCACCCACGGCATGGGAGGCATCTTCAATGACTTGAAAGTTGTAACGAGATGCTAATTGGTTACATCTTTCAAGCGGCGCAGTTACCCCAGCAAAAGAAACCGGGGCAATAAAACCCTTTTGGTCTTTTTTAAGTTTAGGTAATGCAGATAAAATTTTTTCCAGATGGATTACACAGATGTGGCCTGTTTCTGCAATCACATCGCAAAATATTACCCTAGAGCCCAAATACCTAAACGCATTTGCAGTCGCCGCAAAGGTTATTGCAGGAACAATGGCTATGCTAGATTGGGTGGCTCCGAGCGATGCGTAAGCTATATGGAGAGCAGCAGTGCCACTTGAGCAGCAAACTGCGTGTTTTGTACCAAAATACCGAGCAAGAGCCGTTTCGAATTCCGGCACCTTGGGACCTTGAGTCAAAAAATCCGATTTCAATACATGCTCGACCGCCTGCATGTCATCATCCGAAATGGACTGCCTGGAGTAGGGTATTATGCTCACAATAACTGAAATTGTAGATCATCCCAATATCTTTAACCTTGGGCAATCGAATAACTTGCCCTCACGGGTTCTTTGTTCTAAGAAATAATCCTTGAAAATTGTTGGGTCAGTCATTGCCAGAATTGGAAGTAAGCGTCTTCCTTATAAAAACCTGCTGCCATATCAAGGTGTACCGCTCGTTCTTAGAGCCGTTCGGCAATTGATTGAGTCAGGTCGATTTGATCAAGTCGTTTTATCCACAGATAGCGAGTTGATAGCAAGAACCTGTATGGCGGAAAATGTTTCTATCCTTCATCGTCCCCGATCATTAGCAGAGGATTCTACACCATCGATTCCTGTATTTCAGCATATAATGGAGTATTTTCCTTGCGACATTCATGTGAATTATAACTGCAATTTCCCCGAGTGTCCGAATGCTGTATTTGATGAAGCGATTAAAATATGCAAGAAACATGGGGAATCTCTTTCCAATCCTTTTGCTGTTTGGGCTCAATCTCGTGAATGTCTCGCTTCTTACGGTGACCCCCTACTAATTACCGCGGTTACATTTAATGCACCGAAAGTTCAAAATATCGATATCCATGATATTGACGATCTGCTTCTTACTCACCAAAAATACCAAGAAAAACAGCCTTGGTGAAATTAATTTCGAAATTTGAGTAAAGTTTTTAAATTATCGTACGATTATATGCTTGTACATCCATGATCATGAGCTTGAAAATATTCTTTCTGCATTTTAAAACCTTCATATTGTTGGCGTCTTTCGCATGGCCCTCTCACATTTGGGGCATTGACCTTAAGAAGTTTGATGCACCTGTCCCTGAGCGTGATAAATATTTATCTTTCAATGCACCCCCATCTTTGCGTTACATCCCGGTTCCACTAGCGGCAGACCGCAGCAATCTTATCAGTACAGATAAAAAACCGACCAAGTCGGCCCCCCCGAAGGATAGCAATGCCTCCTCTAAACCAGACTTTCCTATTGTTACCTACACCACGGAACCTCAGGCAAAATCTCCCTCTTTTATCCCACAATCCGCGGGTTCATCCCTACCTCTTGCAGATCCCTTTGAAGGAGTGTCTAGAACAAATGTTGGTTCAACTGACGAGCTATTAAATGTGTTTGAGGATATGAAAATAGACTCGCGGACAGTCCGTGTGAATGCGATTCCGTTCATTCCTCCTTACACCGTCGCTCCTGATAATTTAAAGATTGGAACAAAAGCCACTTACAGGAGGGTTCCCAGATGAGAAAGCTACATTCGTTTTATATTTCTTTATTTCTTTCAGGATCGCTATGTTTTGGGCAAGTTGATGGACCACCACAATTAAAGTCGATTGATGAGGTTATTCAAGGGATTGACTCCCTGCTCGAGGATCTAGATCAGGGGACCGATAATCAGTCTTCTTCCAGGGATTCTCTCTTTGGTTCTGAAGCAGATAATAAGGACGCTCCAATTGATCGCTCTTTCCGAGTCGGTAATGAGCTTATGCCAGGGAACTTACTTAACGAGGAAGTAACAAACTTTCCTGCGAATACTCAATCGGTGAATGAAGACGACTTAGGCGAAATTCTTGGAACCGATCAAGTACAGGCTCCGATGTTACCGGTTCCCACGGAGCCTGCATCTAGGAATTCAATGCGGAAAGTAACCACACTTCCTTCCCTTGACTACGGAACAGCAACCCTGGAGGATTTGCTTCGCGAGGTTGACCTTTTGGAACTGCCAGAGTTTCAGGTTCCGATGCAAACTCCGGTCGAAGCCTCAGTATCGCCTTTAACATCACCTTCATCAGTTAGACCTGCCGAAGTCATTGACCGAGGTGATATTGTCAATACGCCTATTCTTTCCACGCCTGCACCAATCGTGGAAGCTCTTGAGGATATCGACCCTTACATTGTTCTGGGCGATCAGATCGATGAAGAATTAAAAGAGAAAATTCGTGAGGCAATCATGGAAACGAGGATGGCCTCTGGTGGATCAGGGAATCCATTTGTCACGCGTTCAGTCCACAAGGCTACCGCTTATTGCAATCGGGTACTTGGCAGGCTTAACGCTCCCCATCACAAAAGATACCGTCGGGATATTCTATTGGCAATTTGCTCGATGCACGAAAAAAACCAACAATGGGTTGATGTTGCCAAATCATATGAACGATTCCTTGAAGAATTTGCTGCAGATGACAATTATCCTTTCGAAGAGCATGAGGACGCACCCGGAATACCAGATCTTTATGCCCGTGTAGGTGGATCTGTGATAAAGTGGATAGAAAGCAAGAAAAGAGGGGCACCTTCTATCCCTGAGTCTCATATCAGGTTAGGTAAAGTTTACCGTACCCTGGGTGCTTACCGCATGGCACTCAACAAATTTTATGATGCAATAAATGCAACCTTGACCCTACCAAAAAGTAATGCTTTCGAACTGGCTGAGAGAAGAAAGGGTAGGACCCTGGAGAGAAGAAGAGATGCCGAATCTAACCGTGCAATGTATGAGATTGCAGAAACTTTTATGGACTCTGAGGACTATGATAATGCGATCAAGTTTTTCGATCGCTTACGAAGACTTGAAGACCTTGAGGATACCGATCGTGCCGTGGTTCGATTTAAGCAGGGACTTGCTCACTACCGCAGAGCCAGCGAAAACTTACGCAAGCAGGAAAATGTCAATCGCCTCCCTCCTGAGCAACGTTCCCAGCAAGAACTAAATTTTGACCAGACTCCCCGTGCTGATTTTGCCAGAGTGAAGGAAGTATTACGAGGCTACGGTACTCTTTTCCCACAGAGCCCTTATGTTCCCGAGTCCCATTACTTACTTGCTTTAACTTATGAGCAATTGAATCAGGACGAGGACTCCATTTCTGAATTACTTCTTCTCTTAAAGGAAGCAGATTTTAATCCCGAGCTTATCTCCGACTTGGAGCAGGGAAATGCAGTGCGTGACCGTGATCTAGTTGCTATCAGTAAGATGAAAGCAATTTGGGCTTTCTGGAAAAAGAAAACTGGTAATTACCTTGCCAACAAATTCTTTGAAGAATCAGAGTTCTTCAACGCCTACCGTATCTACTCTGCTTTGCGGGATATTGACCCGTCCCCATCCTGGCAGATCCCCGTTCTCTACCAAATTGCCCTATGTCAGGAAAAGCTCGGCAACTATGTGCAAGCCATGGAAACTTATTCAGCCATTGAAGAATTTGTTAATTCCAGATGATGCTCGTGAAGGATTAGCCAATAGTAAATATCTGGAGTTCGTCTTCGGTATGGCTAAGTGGAGGAGAGAGCAACTGGAGGATACCCGTGCTATCAGGCAGGCGGTAAACCGTTACGGCATTTATACATTGCCTAGCAACCAATCAAACTAGGACAAGTTACCCAACTACTTTTACCATTTTCCTATGGAACCTAGAGAAGTAATCGCTAGTCATTTAGAATTATGTGCCCGCGTACATGAGCTTTTACTCGAGGAGAATACATGGCTGAAGACGAAAAAATCCCCGCCCACGCATGATTTCCTAACTAAAAAGCAAGAAGTTCTTCCCCAGCTTGAAATTTCCTTATTAAATCTACGGAAATTAAAACCGGAATATTTCTCTCCCTTTGATGATTCCAAGCAACTTGTCGGTCAATCTCATGCCAAGCTTTTACAAATCTTTTACTTAGATCGAGAAAATGAAGAACTCCTTCTAAAGTTGACGCAGTCAAGCGAGAGACAATCCTTTAATCGTTTTGCATCAAGCCCAGAGGAAATAGATAAAATTCATGACTCGCTACCAAGTGAACAAGATTTACCTGAAGAGGGCACTGACGAGCATCAAAGAAATCCGGAAGAGTAATTATATTAAAAAATGGCGGAAGGAGAGGGATTCGAACCCCCGGAACCGTTTCCGGTTCAGCGGTTTTCAAGACCGCCGCATTAGACCACTCTGCCATCCTTCCAGTCGTTGTGTAATTATTTATTAATAACTACTTAGCTTTCATTAAAGCATTCAGGCTTGTGTTTGATTTTGGACAAATACTTGCCAGGTTTTAAAGCAACTTACCGTTTTAAAACAAAATTGAATGATAATGAACAAAGGTTCTTATCAAAGCTAAAAACATGAAAGTGGCAAGTTGATTATAGAGGTAATATACTCCTCTACTTGTTCCGAGACCCACTGCATTATCAAGTTTAACCAATCTTAACTATCTAGACCTTGACGGAAACCCATTATCATCCGAACAAAAGACTTTGATTACTGAATGACTACCAAATACGGATTTATGGTTTGGTAATTAACCCTAACCCTCCTCTGGTTCAAATCCGACAACCTCTTCGTCCAGCCAATCGTCTTCTCAAAACCCTCTTAAAAGGAGCAGAAGCGTTGAGCAGTTAAGCAAGGAATTCATCGAAGTACTAGACCATGTGATCGGATTGGTGGATCACTTCAAGCAACGGAAAGACCACGGAGAACTGACTGCAAGTGAAGCGGGTATCTATCTGAAGTGCCTGTCGGTATTAGGAGCAGTGCAGAGGAAACCGTGATGAACACTCAAGCAGATGAATATCTTATCTGATGGAATGAGATGTTTTGGAAATCCCGTTTGAGGTACGAGATTGACGCTATGTCTACAATTAGCTTATTTAATTAAATGATTCACAACAGCTGTATTTTCATTTCCCTTTCAATTGTAGCACAACTCATCATGTTTACAGGATGTATTTCGAGTAAATCTCAACTGAATAAACAAATGACTGCATCCGAAAAAGAGTGGCAAAGGGCTTTTGACGAGTTAGTAGAGCAAACCCCGAAATGTGAGCATACTCTTGTAGAAGGAGAAAAGTCTTATGCCTTATTTAGTGGTAGTTGCTTTGAGTGCAGAAAGCAGTTAGGCGTGACTGAAACTAAGGTGAACAAATTTTGGGGCACTCGAAAAACAACAACAGCCAAAACTTACACCTGTTCCAGTGACTGCAATTATAATGTCTGTCAGTCTTGTGCTGAGAAAAGATAGTTTTACAGTAAACCAGTCCCTGTTTGCACAGGTGCCTCTGACATATTGAATCTTTTAACAGTGTAGTCATCATTATACAGGATCACTAACTCTTTCTCTGTTCCAGTGCGCCTAGATCCAGCTAATCCAAGCGTTAGAGTTTGGGAAGCAATATTTGCGGGATTAAGACCTGTTGTGTCTTCAAAATGATACCTCCATATCTCAAGACCTGAATCTGTATATTTAGTCTCCAATGGACTTCCAAACATTGCCCGTATCTCATTACGCGTAGTTTTTCCGACGGTGATATTTTTATTTACATCAGCTTCGTTAAGTTTTTTTAGAACAGTACTTCCTTGATTAGCACACCCTAAAAAGAAAAGAGTAGTAAATAATAAGCTAAGTTTAGTAAATTTTTTCATAGTAAATATGTTTTGATCTCTTCATTTACGGCCAAAAATAGTTACAGATCAAGTTAAAAAGGATACTTGTTGAAGCATTTCTATCCATTTCGGTCGAATAAGATAGAGGTGCTAAAGCTGCCGTTTGGGATGAAAGTATAAGATAACAAATATTCTTACTGGTGTTTTTGCTTATGAGCATACATTAGTGATAACTCATAGGAAGTGAGAGATGCAGGAGCAAGCGATTATAAGTTGTTGAAAGAGCAATGAAATATTGTAGTTGTTGACATTAAAGGGCTATATTTTTATCTGATTTATAGTATGAAAATACTAGCCTTTTCGTTCTTAATTTATTCTACCTTAATTTCAAGTGTCACTTACGCTAAAACAGCTATACTGGAGGCACATTGTTATTCTTTCTATATGTCTCCTATTGATTTAGGTAATGGTGATTCAGGTTTCTTAACTACATATGATGGCCTTTCTAGGATGCCCTATACTACCTCTAGTGGCCATGTTAGTGGAGAGGTCAAGCCATTGAGTGTTGGATCTACTAATTATGTAGTCGACTACATTAGCACAGATTACTCTGGCGTTTACAGTTACGGTTCATTTTCTACATCCTTACCTTCTGTTGATAGCAACGCTAATGGAGTAAATGATTTCCTCGAAAAAAAACAGGCTGTCAATTCAACTCTTACATTCAATGAAACAACACATTGGGATAGGTACGATAACTATACCTCCGATAGATTAACAGTTTTATTTTCAAGAGATCAGAATAATCCGTTAGGAACATACA
>CALSTX010000016.1 GCA_943789375.1 uncultured Opitutales bacterium
AGTCATCAGGCTCGGACACGAAATCGCCTTCTCCTGAGGTGGCTTCGACATAAATATCAAGGGAGCGATCGACTGCACGATAAATCAGTTGCAAATAATCATCCTGTGAACCACCGGTCTGTGCTTTTTCCAAAGCATCCAAATATTTACCCCGTTCATTTTTACGAATGATCGCAGGCGGATAACCATGGCACATAAGAATGAGATTCATGAGCAGGCGTGCGGTTCGGCCATTGCCGTCAATAAAGGGGTGAATAGTAACCAGGCGGTAATGAGCTTCTGCGGCAAGATCCACTGGGTGAATCTTCTTTTTGGATTGGAGCCACTTATGAAAAGCGGACATTAAATCCGGCACTTTTCGGGGATTCGGGAGAACTGTCCGCGAACCAGAAAGGCGAACAGGAACATTCCGATAAAAGCCTGCATTGTGATTATCTATGCCAGCGAGGATCATTTTATGCAGGGAAAGAAGATCGTTTTCTTTAAAATGCTTGAGTGGCTTGCGGGCCTTTTCCGCGATCCAATCAAAAGCTTGTGCATGGTTGATAGCCTCCAAGTGCTCGACCAGGCTTTTCCCGCCCACGGTGATTCCTTTTTCCACCACCATTGCAGTCTCCCTGCGGGTAAGGGTGTTTCCTTCGAGGGCGTTACTGGTGTAAGTAAGTTCAACCCGGAACCATTGGTGGAGGTTTTGGGCAAGTTCTTCTGGCATTTCCCCTGCCCGATCAAACAACTTCTTTATTTCCGTAAGTCGTTCCACTTTCATTCATAAACCATAAAGTATCACTTAATGGTTTTCAAATTAATAATATTACAAATCGAAGGGAATTAGAAAAGGATGCCCTAACTTCAATATGTCGATAAAATTAGATTCTATCGACATATACGGCTTGACCTGTCGATGGCGTCGACATAAATTGGAGATAGGTTTATAAAATTGATATTTATCGACATGTCCTGCAACCCCAAGATTCCCTTTAACAATCTTCCGCCTCTACCACCGAAGCGGGAATTAGAAACTGTGCCGGTGCTTAAACAATGCATACGGTCAAGGACACAATTGACAGAACTAGAACAAGCAGGAGATTTTCTACCTAACAAGACATTGTTGATCAATGTGCTACCCTTACTTGAAGCACAGGCGAGTTCGGAAATCGAAAATATTGTTACCACTACCGACAAGCTTTTCCGAAGTTCACTGTTGGAACAGTCTCCCGATGCAGCGACCCGGGAGGCTTTAGATTATCGGGCTGCCCTGTACAAGGGTTACCAAAGTTTAGACGATCGTCCATTATCCACCGTTACGGCGGAGCTGGTATGCTCGATGATCAAGTCGCGTACAATGGCAGTTAGAAAAGAGCCTGGTACGGCCTTGGGTAATGCAACCACGGGAGATGTAGTTTATACTCCACCACAAGGAGAATCCTTGATTCGGGCAAAACTGGCAAACTGGGAGCGTTTCCTCAATGAACCAACGGATTTGGATCCCTTGGTGGTGATGGCGGTGGCTCATTACCAATTTGAAGCCATTCATCCGTTCGCAGATGGGAATGGGCGAACTGGTCGGATACTCAATCTCCTTTACTTGGTACAGGCAGGTTTGCTCTCCTCCCCTATTCTTTATCACAGTCGCGGAATTATCCGTAGGAAAGCGGACTACTACGAACGCTTGCGTGCAGTCACATTTGAGCAAAATTGGGAGTCGTGGATTTTGTTCATGCTCGAAGTGGTGGAGGAATCTGCACAGTGGACCAATCAAAAGATTCGTGAGATCCGTGCATACCGGGAGCAAGTCAAAGATAAATTAAAGAGGAACATACCGAAAATTTACTCAAGTGAATTACTCGATGTGCTTTTCGAGCAACCGTATTGTCAGATAGCGGATCTGGTGAATGCGGGAATTGCCAAGCGGCAGTCCGCATCTTTGTATTTGAAAAAACTAGTAGAAGAAGGGGTTCTAATTGAAGAAAAAGTGGGCCGTACCATACTGTTTATTCATGAAAATTATCGTACACTACTTCTTGGAGAGAGTTCATAATGAAATTAAAAGCAATAACTTCAGCCAACTAATTTCCAACTGTCAGAAACACATTTATCCAAAAACTTAATACATTCAGAAGAGGGAAGATTTAGTAAGAATTTATAGTAAAGGATAAAAGGCTAATTTGACGGGGTAGATTGAAGTTGCAAAAGAGAGGTGTGACTATTTTTCCTCACGGGAATACTTTGACGGTGCATCCTCGATTTGCATGGGCTTAAGGGAGAGAAGATCACGACCAGACATACGAATTTTGATTCGTTTATCTTTTTGTAAGGTTTCACGGGCGACCGCGATGAGGGTCTCTTTTTCAATGGAGTCGTTCTGACCTAGTGAGATTTTTTCCGACTCATCTAATTTCAAAAGTTCTTTTTCGTATGCATCTAATTTCATTATTTTTCTTTCTCTCTAATCATCCATACCGGGACGACGTCTAAATTTTTTGGTTTTCGAACGAGTATCTTTGGCCTGTAGACGGCGTTCTTTGGATCCCCGTGTTGGAGAAGTCGCCCGGCGGGATTTCCGAACCTGCATCACTTCCTTGATCAATTCCTTCAATCGATTCAGGGCTTTTTCCCGGTTGGTCTCCTGAGTGCGTGCTTCCTGAGACTTGATAATCACGATGCCCCCCGGGCTGATCCGACGGTCTTTCTTATTCAATAAACGCTCCTTATAAACCTCAGGTAAAGAAGATGCCCGGATATCAAAGAATAAATGAACCGCAGTCGAAACCTTGTTTACATTCTGCCCACCGGCTCCCTGTGAACGAACGGCCTGCAATTGAATCTCCTGCAAGGGAATGGATACTCTGGAAGATATTGGCAACATCGTACCTATAACATCCACCAACCCCGTCGGTCACAAGCACAACGTTAGGCTAATTCGTTCGAATTCTTTAAATCGGATAAAAGGGAAAGTATATTTTTTTTAACCTTGAATAGACTTACTTGACACTTTTGAGTATGAATTCGAGTTCGTAAGCATTCTCCTTGTATTCTTTCTCAAGTTTTTTGGATTCAAACTGAGCAATTCTTTTATCAGTCACTGTGATAACCATAGGTAAAAATTTGAGCACTTTTCTTTCTGGGTCTATCCATTGAGTTGCAAATTCATCTGGACTGGATTTCACAATTTCTTCACCCCATAAAAAAATTTCATCAAAAGAAAAAATTTCCTGCTCATCAATCAAATCAACTCCATAATACTTACCATTGCGAATTGTACAAAGTCCATGAGTCATTGGCGGTTCAGTATCTTCTTCAGAATTGTAAACGGCGGTCGTAGACCCGTCCGCACGACGAATAAATTCTGAAATCTTATTTGAGTCGCATTCAGGATCGTTATCAGTAGTTCTCCATTTTCCGACTATTTTTTTATCCATTGAATAAGATGGGTCCGTAAGGAATTTTATAATGTCCTCAACATTCAGAATGCTGGCTAATTGTATTTGGTCAAATAATTGGGCTTCTTTTAGTGGGTCCGCTTTATTAAATTGACGCATTTGTGGCATTTCAAAGGAAGTCACTTTTGTCTCGTTGCTATCCCCAATATCCTCCGAATTAGTAATTATTTTTTCTTTGCTTGATAATTTCATTTTTTCCTCGGCCACCCAGATATCTTCGGTGGGGATCCGGTTTTTCACTTCAATTGGCCAATCCGAATCTGTTTCGATGTCAGACTCTAAAATGTCCGCATAAAGAAAAACAGAATTTTGGACGGCCCACAGACCATGCCCAAAAAAGGAACCCTTTTCTCCTTCTTCGACCCAAGTTACTTGGATTGAAAACACATGGTTCGGTCGGCGAAAAATTTCCCATTTATCTCCTTCTTCATTTTCCCCTTTCCATTTACCGAGAAGGTTTTCTTCTTCCTCCAGTAAAGGACCTCCGAACGTAAAATTACCTTCCTCCGTGGTTATCTTCGTGATCCATTCGTCTGCTTGTAATGAACATAATAATGCATGAAAAATGAGTGCAAACCAATAGAAGTAATTCATTCGGTTAAAAATAATTCAAGTTTTAAAAAAAGCTACAAAATTCAAACATCGAATAGTAACTCCTAAAAAACAGGAAAAGTTGCTTGATAAATAATTAACAGAATAAACATATTCCCAACGATTTGCTTATAATCCCCAATGATAACATGGGTAATTGCGGCACCGAGCATGGTGAGCATGAGCAGGCACCCGGAGTATAGGAGGAAGGGGTTAGTTGAGTCGGAAAGGAGGAGAGCGAGGAGCATACCCGTGCCACAGAGTACTTCAATGACGGCGATCGTGAATATGCACACCTTAAAAAATGATGAACTCAATTTTCTATTTACAGAATGATTGGGTAAGTGAAGAATACCAATTTTGTTACCGTATGCCTATTTGTTTTAAAAATTTCAAAAAGACAAAGGAGGAGGGCTCAAATAAATGCCTTTCATGAAAATACTTATAAGGATTGGCTACATAATGATTATGATAACCAGTTCATTGATCATAATTTCCCCTTTTATATACGAAGTTACATTTGGAGTGCATAACGGTTTTGCCGTATTTACTTTCCTAATCGGACTAGTCTGCTTATTGACGAGCTAAAGAATACTTTTGAAATTGAATTAAGCGATTTCATTCAATCGTCCATTCCGGGACGGTGTCTGAACTTCTTACTCTTTGCCAAGGTTTTTCTTGCGATATTTTGACTGGGTTTCCTCAACCTGCGAAGGTTTGAGATCTCCGGAAAATAAAATTCACAAACAGGAACTTGATCTACACTAACCCGGCTTCTTCCAGTTGCTTAAGCTTATTTAACTTTTGGCGAATTTTTTCTCGATATCGCTGATCGCGGGCACGGGCCTTGGCCTTTTTTTGCTCTGCACTGACCCGTGGGCGCCCTCGGCGCAAGCGAACCACATTTTCTGGAATTGTAAATATCCCTCTTTGCCTGAAAGAACCAGGCGTATCCACCATCAATACTGCCCGGGCATTATCTGAAAACCATGGTTCATCAAGGATTCTGTGCTTTTGTCTTACCCAAGATGGACGGGGTATTCCTGCACGATCCGAAATCCATTCGGCATAGGCGGCCAAGTACGCATCCGCAACTTCACCCTGCCCAAATTTTTTTTCCAAGCTAGGTGGTAATTTCTGCAAGGCGTTTAATAAGGCAGGACGATTACTTACATCCCGCCTCGTTATGTGATGAATCCAATCCCTGAGAAGCAAGCCAAACTCTTCCAGACTTTGTGCCTGCTCCGCGACATCAAACAAGGTGGTCGGACGGTTCTTGGATTCCTTCATGTTACCTCCTCCCGAATTAATTGTTCGAGAAAGGCACGGTCACCCGCTGGCGGAACATCGTCCGGATAAAACTTATCTATCCAATCCTGAATTTCATCAAAAGTGGAAATCCCGAGTTTGCGTATAAGAAAGCGTAAGTCGGTCTCGTCCCCTTTGTATCCGGGGAGAGCCCGTCGACAGGCTAAGGCTTTCATCGCCAAGAGATAGCCGGCGGTAGGTATGGTCACTTGCAGACCAGGGAGCTCGATGGGTAATGTCCGCTTTGATTCCTGAGTAGAAAGAAATTGACGGACATCGTCATTCAACCAATCAACAGACAATCCTTGTTCCTCGGCTACCTGCTTAATCAAGGGCTGCACTTTTTCTGAAGGATAAAAAACGGCATCAATGTCGCGCGTAATCCTTTTGCGGTCATAAGCGAGCATCATTGCACATCCTCCATAGATACAGATATTTAATTGGGCGGACTGTTGATCCGCCAACTCGCCAAGTCTTTGCAAGGCTCTCAAAACCTGATCTCTACTAAAATTTTTCAAGTAAATAACCGTAGCACGACGGTTTATTATTTACAATCATCGAAATTGAGAAGGGTGAAGTAGAATTATTTCTTGAGGCGGCGATATTTTGACTGGGTTTCCTCAACCTGCGAAGGTTTGAGATCTCCGGAAACATATTGATGAAGAATACTGGAGATCAGGGTTTGGTAAGGCATGCCAAAGCGATTGGCTTTTCTCTTAAGGGAGAGAAGATCACGACCGGACATACGGATATTGATTCGTTTATCTTTTTGTAAGGTTTCACGGGCAGCCGCGATCAGGGCCTCTTTTTCTTTAGGATCTGGAGACTGGACGGAAATTTGCCCATCATCATCCAATTGTAAAAGTTCTTTTTCGTATGCATCTAATTTCATTATTTTTCTTTCTGTTTAAATTCTTTGGTAGCCCGACGGCTGGGGATAATGGTTTTTAAAAACTTTCGATTCTCTTCCTCCACATAGGGAACAAGATAAACATAGTCATCCACCATTACATACATAATTTTCTGATTAGGATATTTCTGAGAATTCGGGTGATCCGAAACACTGAGCAGGTCACCCGAAGCAACATGAAAAACAATATCTTCAAAACCTATACCTCTCTCTTGTTTAAGCTTTTTATCTTTTTCATCGGACCAATCGAACACAAAAGAAAACTACCGCAATGTGTGCCTTTTGTCAACACGCACATGTATCCAACTTCACTAACATTTTGAGACCATTATATGTCGATAAAATCTTCTTTTATCGACATATACGAACTCACCTGTCGATAGCATCGACACAAGGCGTGACTCTCTATTCAGAGATTTGTCTCTAATCATCCATACCGGGACGACGTCTAAATTTTTTGGTTTTCGAACGGGTATCTTTGGCCTGCAGACGGCGTTCTTTGGATCCCCGTGTTGGAGCAGTTGCCCGGCGGGACTTGCGAACCTGCATCACTTCCTTGATCAACTCCTTTCAATCGGGCCAGTGCTTTTTCCCGGTTGGTCTCCTGAGTGCGTGCTTCCTGAGACTTGATAATCACGATGCCCCCAGGACTGATCCGTCGGTCTTTCTTATTCAATAAACGCTCCTTATAAATTTCAGGTAAAGAAGATGCCCGGATATCGAAGAATAAATGTACCGCGGTGGATACCTTGTTTACATTCTGCCCCCCGGCCCCCTGGGAACGAACCGCCTGCAACTGAATCTCCTGTCAAGGGAATGGATACTCTGGAAGATACCTGCAACATCATACCCTATAACATCCTTGAAGTCACCAGGTCTCAAGCACAACTTTATCGGGGTGGATTAAATCCGGAAAGCTGCTTCTTTAATCAGTGAATGAAAAGGTTTACGGTCTGTCTACAGTGCGGACCATGTTTCTTCATTGAATCCGTAGATAACTTCTTCTCCCGCATAGATCCAAGATGAACGGGAAGCACTAAACAGAAATGGCATTCTACGCCCCGAGGTAAACAACCATCCATAGTTCGGGCTGTAAAGCCAACTAGCAGCTTCAGTCAGATTGGATCGATACACCCAACCAAGAGAAGAGTGAAATACCCAGGGACTTTGATTTTCCCAATAATATCCAAACCACGATAAAGTCTTCCAACCCGAGCCCAAGCTTTCAGCATCCCCCCACCCTTTTGATTTAATAAAGTTTGCCGCTACCGAAGTATCGGCAATCAAAGTATGGGTTAAGGTCGGGTCGCTTCCGAAGGCCTGCCCACTCCAGTGACTAAAAGTGTAGCCAAAGCTTGGCTCCGCCCGAAGCGTAACTTCGGTACCACCTAGGTAACTACCGGCACCATAAACCACTCCTGGACTTCCGGTGGATGGACTTGTTGAAGCGTTGAGTAGGAAATTAAAAACTGTATTAGAATCGGGTGGCGTCCAAGCATCAGCAAGCCTTAGAGCTTCATAAGCATTAACCACACCACCAGATGCCACTTTACCGTCCAATTCATCGACTGTGGTTACTGAGGTAAGCAAAATCTCGCGAAGATCACGAACAGTAAGGTCAGGGCGGTGAGATAGGACCAAGGCCGCGACTCCGCTAACGACTGGAGCCGAAAAAGAAGTACCGTCATTGAATTCATACTCATTACCCGTAAAATTGAAAGAGGTGACACCATCGATCCAAAAGTTATCGACATAGACACCATCGTCCTGCCATAGGCTGTCACTATTCAAACGAAAACGGAAAATAACATTTTCTTCGCCTTCAAGTGCAGCTAAGTCAAAATTGTAAACAGAACCTAAAACTCCACTGTAGCCATAAATTCCATCAATTAAATTCCATGTAAAACCGAAATTTGTAGAATATTCAATAAAAAGGAAATCATAAGAAGAAGACCAATAGTTGTAAGCAAGCTGATGGTAGATACGAACTGATAATTTTGGACTACTAACACCGTTCATTGTGATAAGAGGGCTCATGGTGTAAGTATCGCTGTTGGAATAATAATAGATGGGATTCCCGTATAGGTCATTGCTATCAGTTGCCCAACGATTACCCAGGAAATCGGTATGAAAACTCCACCCCATCCCACTGTAGTCGTTTATAGTTCGGCCCGTGGTCCACTGGCTCCCATATGAAAAATCTTCCAAATACCAAAGTTTTCTTGATACCGTAGGTCCAAACATATTTGTCCCAGGAGCGGCCAGGTCAACATGGGTAACGCCATAGTTGGAAAAGGGTGCAAGTTCATTTTTAGAATTAGATGCGGCCACTGAAATAATTGCATTTCCATCATACGCCGCTGGATAAACGGGAATAGAATCTATATTGTCCCCTATTTTATCATAACCGCCATTGCCCGCAGCACATATGAGAATGGTGTCGTACTCTTTCTCTAGGTCATAGATTGCTTCCTGCATGGGATAATTGAACGGTTTACCCTTTCCCAGGCTTAGGTTTAGAATACGGGCACCATTCATGACTCCATAGGCTGCGGCAAGAATGATCTGTTCATCAGTTGCCCCTCCGGTCTCATCAAAAACACGAAGTGGAATGATGAAAGAATCAGGAGCTATCCCGGTGATTCCCTCTCCATTTGTTGGGTTTGCGGAAATGATACCTGCAACTAATGTCCCATGTCCATTCAAGTCCTCCGGCCGATTATCCCAATCCACAAAATCCCAGCCAATGGTATCATCCACAAGACCATTATTGTCATCGTCCACTCCCGAAATGCCGTTTTGTTCAAGTACCTTTCCACCCAACCTAAGATTGATCTCGGGGTGGTCCATCGCGACTCCAGAATCAATAACTGAAACACCTATTTGTTTTTGAGGATTATATATCTGCATGGCTTTGATCCAGTTAATATCTGCATTTGCATTTCCAATCTTGCCATTCACTTCCTGCCCGATGTTTTGCAAAGCCCATTGTGAAGAAAAAGCAGGCTCTGAAGAAGATTCTAAACTCGCTCTTCGGTTGTTAAAGTCGGCATATTTCACGCAGGGCCTTTCATTTAGAAGTGGAATAACCTCCGCGGCATCAGAGCCTTCTGGCAATGTGTAGAGGATCGCTTTGGTCAGAAGAAACCTTCTCTTTTCCCGCAGGCCAAACCTTTCAATTAATGTCTCTTTTTCCCCAGGAAAACAAGATTGGTGAAAACGAATAAAGACTTCATGCTCAACATAATCAGACTCCATTGAAAGCAAGAAGATTGGGACTATAGAGATGATCAACCAGCAAAGACGCATGTCATTTTTCTCACTCACATTAAATATTTTATCAACCTAATTAAGCAACTTTATGAATTTTCGGTAATTAATATAGTCTATTAACATATAAAAAGTTCTCTCTTGCTAAAAAAGTTTGCTATCAGCCGTGTAAAGTACTTTTAAAAAAATTTATTTATGGACACCGCGATGTAGTCCATTTCGCCATGACTGTGATAAAATAAAACACAGGTCTTATATTAGTTTCCTTTCGAAACATACCGAAAAGATGGACATATCATTTCAAGTCTCTCATTACTACCTTCATCCATGCACTCACCAGCAAATTCGCCCCTCTCTATTTTAAATCATACTTATGGGTATGACCAATTTCGTGGCCAGCAGGCGGAAATTATCGACTATATTGTAGGAGGAGGAGACGCATTTGTCTTGATGCCCACAGGGAGTGGAAAGTCTTTGTGCTACCAAATACCCGCTCTTTGCCGGGATGGGGTGGGTGTGGTGGTGTCTCCGCTGATTGCCTTGATGCAGGACCAAATAACGGCTCTGGAGCAGGTTGGGATAGCTGCCGGGGCAATTAATTCCGGGATGTCTGACATCGATGTTTTTAAGGTAAAACAAAAACTGGAAAACAATCAGTTGGACTTGCTCTATGTAGCTCCAGAAAGATTGGTCATGCCCGACTTCCTAAATTCTCTTGAAGGGGTAAGGATTGGGTTATTTGCCATTGATGAGGCTCATTGTGTATCCCAGTGGGGTCATGATTTTCGACCGGACTATACCGCACTGTCTTTTCTGGCTGACCGATTTAAGGGAATTCCTCGTGTGGCCCTGACTGCCACCGCAGACCAGGCCACACGGAAAGATATTATTGAACGTCTAAAACTGGAGAAGGGAAAGACTTTCATCGGAGGCTTTGACCGGCCCAATATTCACTATTCCATCCTGGAAAGAGATAATCCCAAAAAACAGGTTTTTGACTTTATCCAAAATCATCACCCGGAGGATAGTGGCATCATTTATTGCATATCCCGCAAGAGAGTGGACGATATGGCAGAATGGTTACAAGGGAAAGGCTTGCATGCCCTCCCCTATCATGCCGGTTTACCCGCTGAGGTAAGGAGTAAGAATCAGACCCGATTTTTGCAGGAGGATAAAGTCATTATTGTGGCTACTATTGCGTTTGGTATGGGGATTGATAAGCCCGATGTCCGGTATGTCGCTCACATGAATATACCCAAGTCCATTGAAGCTTACTACCAGGAAACCGGTCGGGCAGGACGGGATGGTCTGCCTTCCAATGCCTTCATGATCTACGGCATGGATGATGCCGCCATGCAACGCAATTGGATTGAAGACTCAGAGGCTCCGGAGATACAAAAGCGAATCGAGCACCAAAAGCTCAATGCCTTACTGGGCTTGTGCGAGGCAGCGATTTGCCGACGGCAGGTATTGCTTGAATATTTTGATGACACTGGGGAGCCGTGCGGAAATTGTGATACCTGTGATACGAAACCTGAAACTTTTGACGGAACCATTCCCGCCCAAATGGCTTTATCCGCTGTCTACAGAACGGGGCAAAGGTTTGGTGTCGTCTATGTGGTAGCTGTGTTAATGGGGAAGGAGGACGACCGGATTGCCCGTTTCGGGCATGACCAGCAAAGCACCTTTGGGATCGGAAAGCAGTTAAGTAAAGCGGAGTGGCAAAATGTCTTCCGGCAATTGGTATCCCGCAATCTTTTACGGGTGGATGTAAATGAGCACAACGGGATCAAGATCACAGAAAAGGGGTTTGCTTTTCTTAAAAAGAAAGAGTCCATCCACTTCCGAAAGGTTCGGGAAAGGAAGGCAGGAAAGAAAGAGAAGGCAGCAAGACGCACCAAGGTTGCACTGGATGGTAAGGGTGACCAGGTTCTGTATGAAAACCTAAGAGAGGCGAGGCAAAAAATGGCAAAAGCCCGAAGAGTACCAGCTTATGTCATCTTTCATGATAAGACACTGATCGAACTGGCAAGGATACGGCCAAAGAGCCTGGAGGAGATGCTGGAGATTAATGGGGTTGGGGAATCAAAACTAAAAAAGTTTGGCCAAACCCTGCTCGATGTCATCCTTGCCGGCTGAAGCATAATCCATCATGGAGCTGCTGAAAGCAGCCGGCTGCCACTAGTTACTCATGGCCTTGAGCGGCGGGGCAAACTTGGTAAGATTTATTCCTTCCACAGCGGCTTGATACTCGGCCATGGTGGGGATACGCCCAAGGATGGCAGAGAGAACCACAACCGGAGTGGAAGCTAGAAGGGATTCCCCTTTCTTGCGCTCAGAGTCCTCCACTACCCGACCTTGAAACAATCGGGTAGATGTGGCCATCACGGTATCTCCCCGGGCCGCTTTTTCCTGATTCCCCATGCAGAGATTACAACCGGGGCGTTCCAAATACATCATATTTTCATACTCGTCACGGGCGGTATTTTTGGGGGCATCATCATTGAAGACAAAGCCAGAATATTTCTGTAACATATCCCAGTCACCCTCAGCCTTGAGTTCATCAATAATGTTGTAAGTGGGAGCGGCCACCACAAGGGGTGCCTGAAATTCCACTTTACCCTCTTCTTTTTCCAGGTTCTTAAGCATTTGGGAAACTATTTTAAGGTCTCCCTTGTGAACCATGCAGGATCCAACAAAACCAAGGTCTACATGCTTGGCACCTTCATAATAAGATACTGGACGGATGGTGTCATGGGTGTATCGCTTGGATACATCACCATTGTTAACATCAGGATCCGCGATCATGGGCTCATTAATCTTGTCGAGGTCGACCACAAACTCTTCAAAGTACTTGGCATTGGCATCGGGGGTAAGGGCTGGTTTCTCCCCAGACCTGATTTCAGCAATCCGGTTGTCGGCAATATCATACAAACCCTGGAGCACTTGTTTCTCATTATCCATCCCTTTGTCGATCATTACCTGTATTCGGCTTTTGGCAATTTCGAGAGACTCGATAAGGGTATCGTCCTGAGAAATACAAATGGATGCCTTGGCTTTCATTTCCGCGGTCCAATCGGTGAAGGTAAAAGCTTGGTCGGCGGGTAGAGTGCCAATGTGTACTTCAATGATTCTTCCCTGAAATACATTGTCCCCAAATTCTTTCAACATTTGTGACTGGGTGGCATGTACCACATCCCGAAAATCCATATGGTTCTTGAGGTCTCCTTTAAAGGTTACCTTTACAGATTCCGGGATTGGCATGGTCGCCTCTCCTGTAGCAAGAGCGAGGCCCACGGTTCCTGAATCGGCCCCAAATGCTACCCCTTTGGACATTCGGGTATGCGAATCTCCACCGATAATAATCGCCCACTCATCCACAGTTAAATCATTAAGTACCTTATGAATGACATCGGTCATCGCATGGTATTTCCCTTTGGGGTCCCGTGCGGTAATCAGGCCAAAGTTGTGCATAAAGCTCATCAACTTGGGGATATTTGCCTGGGCTTTTTTATCCCAGACTGAAGCGGTGTGACAACCAGACTGGTAAGCTCCGTCCACGGTGGGCGAGATAATCGTGGCTGCCATAGCTTCCAATTCCTGGGAGGTCATGAGACCGGTGGTATCCTGGGACCCCACAATATTTACTCTCACCCGCACATCAGAACCGGCATGAAGAACAGTGCCTTCTTTAACCCCAACCATATTTTTATTAAAGATTTTCTCCACTGCAGTCAGTCCCTGACCGGCATGCGAAATTTCACGGGCGGGTGCGTAGACCAAGGGGATATCAATGCCAAGGGCGGCAGCCGCAAAGCTTTGAAGTTTTTTTCCAAAAACGATGGCATAGGACCCCCCTGCTTTGATAAATTCTACCTTCTGTGGAGTAAGAGCAGGAGAAATATCAGCCAATACCTGAGCTCCTTCATAAAGCTTCTTTTCTTTGGTGTTAATCGTAAGCACCTTTCCGGTCTCGACCGAATAAGTCTGTTCAAGAACAGGGTCTCCATTATCATCCAATACCGGGTTGCCATCGGCATCCATTTTTCGGACCCAATTATTAAGGTCGATACCAATACCACCCGTAACACTGACAGTGGTGAGAAAAATAGGAGACACCCCATTAGTACCCGCGACAATCGGGGCAAAATTCACAAAGGGAACATAAGGGCTTGCCTGCGTACCTGTCCATAGGGCCACATTATTGACTCCGGACATTCTGGAAGAACCAACCCCCATGGTGCCTTTCTCTGCGATGAGCATAACCCGGGCGTCGGGGTGTTTTTCCTTGAGTGCGGTGATCTCGGCCTGGGCTTTCTCTGAGATCAGACATTTGCCATGGAGTTCGCGATCGGAACGGGAATGGGCCTGGTTACCCGGGGAAAGTAAATCAGTGGATATATCCCCTTCCCCTGCGATGTAAGTGACCACCTTAATTTTTTCGTCGACTTCAGGAAGGTTGGTGAAGAATTCCGCCTGGGCGTAGCTCTCAATAATATCCTTGGCAATTAAATTACCCGCCTTGTAGGCATCTTCGAGACGGTCGGTGTCGGCTTCGTACAGAAACACCTGGGTCTTTAATACCTCTGCTGCTTCCCGGGCAGTGGATTCATTATCGCCCAAAGCAAGGTCGAGGAGCACCTTAATGGAAGGGCCACCCTTCATGTGAGAAAGCAGCTCAAAAGCAAAAGCCGGAGAAATTTCCTCCACGACGGAATCGCCCAGAATAATTTCTTTCAAGAACACAGCTTTCTCGCCTGCCGCACTGGTTGTGCCGGGGAGGGTGTTGTAGATAAAAAAGTCGAGGGAGTCCCTTCTGTGCTCATGGTTCGAGTCTTTAATTTGACTGATGATTTCGGCAAGCAAAGAAGCACCGTCAATGGGCTTGGGGCTGAGCCCCTGAGCTTTGCGTTCCTCGATCTCTTGAAGGTATTCTGGGTAGGTATTCATAGGTAAAAAGAAAAACCTAGATTGAAGCATAATTCTTTCAAGCAGAATTTGCGTAAGTAGGCTTAATTCCTCTCTTATCCGCACTACTCTGTGCCGTAGAAGAGTGGATCAAACAAAGAATTAATCGATCCCATCCGGATATTTTTAAGATATTACCCGCACTATCGATTTTTCTCATGCGTTTTGCGATTTACGGAAATCACATTTTGATAGAGGGTACATGGATGCTCAAAATTATAGATCTTCCTTTCTCTCTATTTTCCACTTCCAGTGAAATTGATTCCATCCACTTTCACCAAGTCCTGGGTATCCCTGATGTAGCTAACTTATTCTCTTCTATGCCCACAATTCTTGAGGTCTTATCCATTCTGGTATTTGGCTCCATCATTTTTGTATGGGGAGTCCGCTACAACAATATCAAGGATGAATTCAAGCATTTTAATTTACCGAAATGGTTGCGCGACCTGGTGGGTATTCTCAAATTTTCTTTCGCTATCATGCTCTTCAACGGTGACTACGAAATTGTACGCCTTGGTGGCCTGGGCATTGCCATCCTCATGATTGCTGCCCTGTTTACGCACATACGACTTAAAAGTGCACCACCCAAAATGTTGCCTTCGTTTTCCTTACTCTGTGCCTGCCTTGCGATCTCATACATGTGCACCCAGTTGTTGTTGACTGACTGAAAACAACTTCCCTCAGATGCCCATTCTCAGCCTAACCATCCAAATTCTACTTTTTTTGGTTTTTGCGGTGGGGGGAGCCATACGGTTTTTTCAACCGATTCATGTATTGGCCAAAAGGATGTTGTGGGTAAAGTACTTCAACCCCCGAGTGGTACGAGGGATCGCCTTCATTGAAGTGATTTGTGGAATCGGTATTATTATTCCGCTCGTTCTAACTGACTTCTCTTTTTCATTCGTTTTCTACTCTGGGTGCCTGCTCATGGCGACCATGGTTGGGGCAGTTGTCACACATCTATGGATTGGTGATTACAAGCAAATCGTAGGTAACTTGGTTATTTTGGGTATGATATACTGGGTAACCTTTCCAACTTTCCCCTAATCTGGGAACTTACTTGCCACCCAAAATATAACCATCTCATGAACGCCCCGTACGCGTACAGGAGAGTACCAGATATAGCCTAGCTACATTCCCCAAAGCGGTGGCTTGGGCATAGGGCCTGGTTATTTTTTTCTGTACCCATGGCCTTGGCTGCAACAATGCTACGATGCTTAGAGTTTACCACAATGATTTGGCCATAAGCCAATTGACTACAAACTAGTTTAACCAACTTAGAATTTACAAATCTTGCATCCATCGACTCTTCTTTGCTGAGTCCAAGGTTTGTACCTAATCGCTGGATAATATTTTCAAACATAAAAAGATGGGGGAACCCGGCTATAAAATAAGAAAATCCGAATATATTTTAGGTTGAGCAATTATTTCTTGTGAAGTGTTCATGAAGAGTAAAAGTAGATACAACAACCAACTTATGCCTATTCGAAAATTAGCCAACTAATTGAATTTTTTTTCGAGCCCATTTCTCAGGTTGCCTGGTGTTGAAAGATTGGGCTCCCTCAACCAACTATCCGCCTGTTTTTCCTTCTCTCCTTTGGCAAAAAAGGGGCGAAGCCAGTTCAAAGTACCCAGACCTGAGCAATAAGTACCAAGGATTGTTTCTGAAAACTACTCAATCGCGACCCAGGTAGTGGTCGAAAACTCATAGAAACCAGGCTGCCCACTTCTCACTTCAAAGTAGAGCCAATACCCAGTATCCGCCTCATACAGATAGGATGGATATAAGCTGCTTACCCATAGCCAGTTTCGGCCGGGCATATAAACCCATGATGTATCCGCCTCATTCAAATGAGGGTATAACCAACCGATACCTTGATGATACACCCAGGGGAAAGAAGACTTATAGTAGGTCCCAAACCACTCGGTGGAATACCAGTCTTGCCCGAGGCTGATTTCATCACCCCAAACTGCCAAATGGGTAAAGGAAGCAAGAGGAGAAAGGTCTTGATTTACCGTTATAACCAGTGGGTTGCTGCTTCCACTTGCCCCGTTACTCCAGCCAGTGAACTCATACCATGAATCAGCGGTGGCACTCAGGCTGACACTGGACCCCGCCTCCACGACACCCCCTCCAGCAACCAATCCACCAGCGGAAGCAGACACACTGACTGAGTAGGTAGTTGGGGGGCTATCTGTGACATCAAAACTTGTGGTAACATAAGAATCTTTAACCCCTACATATCTCCCGAGCTCGGCGTCTTTTAATTGATTGGTTCCTCCATCCTGAAAACCGGGGATATCATTTATTTTTCCACGATAAGCACCGACCATTAAAAAGTGTTGCGTAAAGTTGACTGCTTCTCCCTTCACATCACTGCTTACCTCATTCTCAAAAGCATGATAGTGGTGACCATAATCGTCATGGTCATGACTTCCATATTCATCGAGGTCGACCATTGCTCCATCCATCGTGGAATAGTCGGACTCATATTTTCCAAATATGGCAAGCCCATCCATCGCAAACCCAATAACTGGAGGGTGGGTATGGCCTTCATAATCTTCGATATTGTAGAGGTTAATTCCATTTCCTGTAAAGCCATGACCATCGGCATGATAATGCAGTCCCATTCCACGACCAACATGTACACCGGTGGTGGTAATCTCCGCATTTACAGGGGCAAAAACCAGGGTATTATTGTATGATGGATAAATCTTAACTCCATCGACCGCAAGACCGCTCACGGAATAGGATGAATAGTTGTAGACATCATAATTAGCGGATGACACTCCGGCGTCTGCAGCGAGAGAGTTATGGGAAGATAAATCGTTATCGGTCAGGCTGCTGACCAACCCATAATCTTTCAGAGGAATACGGAAAAGAGCACTGGAAAGCACCGCATTTCTAGTAATGGTTTGCTCTTCATAGCTTCCTGAAGCTCCATCTCCCGGGGGTCTGGCTACATCAAGAAGAAAGTTGGGCCCACCGGTACCGTTACGTGTGCCCACGGTCATAAACGGATGGTAAGCTCCGCTATCATCCTGAGCGTTGGTGAAATAAACATAGGGAACCGTGGACTCGCCGAGCTCGGCATTAACCTCATCAATCGCAGCAAAGGTATGGGAAAGCATATTTTCCCGAACGGTAAGATAAAGATCTTTGGAATACCGAAGCGACTCACCAGCGTCTGAGAGGGCTGCTTCAATCTGATCCAAGTACGCAGATGCAACCGCAGTAGCTTCGGAAGTGGACCCAAACTGCAGGCGATAGTTTTCATCTATATCCTTGTAAGCAAGACCATCCGGACCTGTAAGGTGGCTATCGGAAATTGAATTAACATCAATTTCTCCCGTTCCTGGATTTTCTGGCCAAGCGGCAAAGGAATTAGTCTGCCAGGAAATATCGTCAGGATTAAAGGACTCGCCAGGATTATTGGCGAAATCTATCAAATCAAGCGAGGAGGCAAGAAAGAGGCTGGTGGCTTCCGCTTCCGTTCTGACCAAATCAACTCCATTGGCATCCATTTTCAACCAATGACTGGAAGACCAGCCAGGATCAGAAACCAGAGAGGCACGACTTGCATCATAAATGTACCGATCAGTGACTTGAGCCTTCGCGGATGACGGGGTACCAGAAAAAGAAAAGACTACGCATCCCGGACTTGAAAAAGTGGAAAGGTCCACCGCCTTTATTCGGCTGATCAAAACGGACGATGCTGTTGCACTAGCGGGGGTGGCATTTGCATCCAGCCCATAATATATTTTAAGTTCTGGGCGAATGGTGTAGGTATTTGTGAGTGACTGGGTAGCCTGCGATTCTATATGCAGGTCCTGGAGTTGAAACATCGCTCTTAACACTTGACCATAAGTACCTGAACTATCGTTCAAGGCACTCACCCTCACGGTTTCAAGCCCCAACATATTGCCAGAAGTAACGGATAAACAGTATTGCTGGGTCTCCGCGTCTAAAAAAAGCACATGCTCCCGGTTAGAAATAGCCGGAATGGCTTGAGGGGTCCAAGCCTTGGTAAACCCCCTACTCATGATTTCAGCAAAGGGTGCTGGTGCATGAAAATCAGCCCCGGCGAGCAAAGAGTGAAAAAACAGCAGGGATAGAACAGTACTTAATTTGATCAGATGCATAAGAAAAAACCTTTGGAAATAAAAATTGTGAGGAAAGAATGGCTGAGTAATAGACTAAACAACCAACTAATCCATTCAAATCGTGGAGTTTTAAGTAAATAAATTTGGTTTATGCGTATACCTTTTGGAATGAGTCTGGTTTCCGAAAATTGATACAATGAAAAAGTAAATGAAGTTGCGAAAACAATGGGTTTTTCCATCATGCACGGGGTGAAATATTTTTCCTTTCTTCTTTTTTTCTCTGCTCTTCATGCATTCGGTAGTGTGCTTAATATAGCGACTCCAAGCAAGCACCCCTATGTCCTCCCAAAGGAAGGCAGATCCGCATACTCTCTGGCCGGTGAAGCAGCCAACGATGCTCGTGTTTACGACTTCTACCAAAGGCAAGCCGATTACTACATGGCTAACCCTGATAAAGTTCCTGAGATTATCCCCGCCTACCCAGGGTTGGATGGAGGCCTTCATGGACATTGGGGGAAGTATAACCAAAACGGACACAATGATGGAAGATGGAATGACGGGGACACGGGAGAACACTTTTCTCATGTGGTCAAAGGTTCAAAAAAATTTAATGTAGAGAAAGGAACCTGCGTAAAATTAGGCAAGGGCCACCTGCTCTCAACCTGCTTTGATCCACAAAGCCTTACCTACCGAGCTATCTGGCAGGATGGATGGATAAAGTTTGGCCCTTTCCGTTGGGGTTCATCCCGCGGAGCAACGATAGACGGAAAAGTATGGTTTCAGACCGAGCAACCCAAGATACCCGACGGTGGAGAGTATATTGGACTGAGGAGGTTCGGTAAGCGGGTGGTATTTTCGTACAGGATAAATGATTGCACCATCTCGGACGAGCCCTGGGGTACGACCGATGCATTTTATCGACGGATTGATATTGATGGAACCAGTCCGGAACTTTCACTACCCTGCCCAACCCAAGCGCCTTACACCGTTCAAATTTTACAAAGCTCTGGTGGGCAAACCAAGTGGGAATCTGACCATATAAAAATATCTGGAATCAAGGAAAAGGCCCAAGTCATTCTTCGTATTTCCAAAGAGAAAAAACCGGCGTTGGAAAGCCAGGCAATCGCTCATTTAGAAGCGGACAAAAAAATTCAAAAGAGGTGGAGTGAAGTCATTGCCTCTCCGGGGCTTCTCGGTCAGGCAAACAAGAACGGAGCTTACACCATAGACACACTCTCTGTCCCTTACGACAACCCTTACAAAACAGTGATGCAATTAACCAGCCTCGCCTTTTTACCTAATGGTGATGCGTTGGTGGCTTCCCTCCCTGGCGATATCTGGCTGGTCAAGGGAATTGGCCAAGATTTAAACAAGGTTACATGGCAAAGATACGCCACTGGCTTTAATCAACCGATCGGAATTCATGTGGATAAGGAAGGCATCTTTGTGCTCGACCGCTGCCAGATTTCAGTCCTTCACGACCAGAATGGGGATGATGAAGTGGACTACTACGAAAAGTATGCCAATGACTTTGGTGGTTTTAACCGAAGCCATACTCATACCTTTGGGCTTCACCGCACAGGAGATGGTTCTTTTTACTTCACCCAACTCACAGACCTCTTCCGTACAGGAACTGACCGAAAGACGGAAAAAATTGCCTACGGGGTACGCAACTGCATGGGGATTGGTGGAAACGAGGATTATTTTTGGGCTGCCCCCCAGGAAGGAACCTGGACTCCCGCATCCGCGATTATTGAAGTCAATCAGGGAGAGCATTACGGCAGCGGCGTGAACAAAAAAGACATTGCCCCGCCCCTTTGCTACATTCCGCGTGGTATTGACAACTCCACAGGTGGGATGGTGGAAATAACAAGCAAGCAATGGGGGCCATTTCAAGGTTCACATGTCGGGCTAAGCTACGGCTCCGGGACTCATTATCTGATTTTAAGAGATGCAACTGGAACTCGTCCACAAGGAGCGGTCGTGCCCATGCCGGGTGACTTCCTTGCCGGGGTAATGAGAGGTGATTTCCACCCGCAGGATGGACAACTTTATGTGGCCGGGCTTGATGGCTGGGGTGATTACTCTGTTCGGGATGGTTGCTTCCAACGTGTAAGATTTACCGGGAATAAGGTGAGGAAACCCATGGGGTTCAAGGTTCATACCAATGGTATTCGGATAGATTTCTCCACCGCTCTTGACCCGCAAGCCACTCAGGATGTGAAGCAATATTTTGCCCAGGTCTGGAACTATGAATACGCCAAACGCTACGGCTCTCCCGAATTTTCCACTCAACAACCCGGCAGCCTTGGACATGATCGCTTAGCGGTAAGATCTGTTACCTTATTGGATGGTGGAACTTCCATCTTTGTGGAAATGCCTGATCTTGTGCCGGTCATGCAACTGCACCTTCGGATGCATCTCAAGGATGAAAGTGGGACTCCCTTTAAAACCGACCTTTTTTGTTCTCCAATGTATCCGGACGGTCCTTACACCGCACCGACCCTTGCATCCATACAGCCGGGAAAAGCCAGAGAGGTTTCCCTGCGGATTGAGGGAGAAAAGCAGAAAAAGAAAAGGGACTGGTCGGGCACCATTATTGAGGGTGAGCGGGAAATTGTAATCGATACCTTAAGTGGTCTGAAATACTCCAAAGCTCTTATTGTAGCTAAGCCCGAAGAAGCCCTGGTTGTAAAACTCAACAATATCGATGCCATGCCTCACAACCTTGTGGTGGTGGAACCGGGGGCGACCCAGAAAGTAGGAGATGCATCATTTAAGATGCTGAGTGACCCCAAGGCGGGTGAAAAGAATTATGCACCGGACTTACCCGAGGTGCTCTATGTGCTACCAGTTATTGAACCGGGACAATCGCATGCCCTGCACTTTCGGGCCCCAAAAAAGCCGGGAGACTACCCATTTATTTGTACCTTCCCAGGACACTGGATGGCGATGCAGGGAATTTTGCGTGTGAAGTAGGTGGCATCCCGCTGAGGGCTTTCTCAAACTTGAGATTACCCTAGAGGTGAAATTTGTCTTCAATTCACTTGCTGATAATAAAAAGTAGAACCACTTTTTATAAAGTAAAAGATGGCTTTATAATCCATCCGTAAATTATTTTTAATGAACCCTGAAACACCCAGTCTTCCCCGCGTTTTATTTGTCGACGATCAAGCTGAAGTGCTTGAGAACCTGCAGATTCATGTCTCGGAGATTTGTGAACCTATGGTGGCCCAAACTGCCGAGAAAGGACTGGAAATATTTAAGGAGCACGGACCCTTTACGATTGTTGTCTCCGACCAGGCTCTGCCTGGTATGAATGGGGCAGACTTCCTGGCTATGGTCAACCGACGCGATCCTTACTGCTCAACAATGCTGCTTACGGGGCATGGAGCTTATTCGGATGCCATGCAGGCCGTAAATGACGGGCATGTATTTCGCCTCCTTGATAAGCCCTATTCACCCAAGGCATTGCGGGATGCAATCCAGGCAGGTGTAAGGCAGCGTCAATTGTTGGAATCGGAAAAAATTCTTTTACAGGAAACATTGGTCGGGGCCGTTAATGCTCTCACCGAAACTTTGGCGACGGTCAAACCCCTCTTCTTTGGCCGGGCTCAACGGGTAAAACGCCTGGCAGGAGAAATGGCCAGGTATTTAAATTTCCCTCATGTCTGGCAGGTGGAAACCGCCGCAGCCTTTTCCCAGCTTGCATCCATTACCCTACCGGAAGAGGAAGCCGAGAATGTATTTCAACGAAAACGGCTGGTTCCCAAAGTAGAAAAACTAGTTCGCAAATTCCCCGAGGTCATTGATCACCTCCTGAGTAATATCCCAAGGTTGGAGGAAGTGAGAGAGATTTTGGATTGCCTCATGGTCAATGAAGGGCCTTACCAAGCCGATGATAAAACTCTAGTGTTCCAAGCCTACGAAATTTTAAGGGCAGCCCTGGAGTATGATTACATCGAGACCGAAGGGCATGATTCTGAAATTGCATTGGCCACCCTCAAAGGCGGAAAAAAGGCTTTTCAGCCTGAAGCGGTGGAGGCCATGTCTCAACTTCTTCACAAATCCAAGACCCGATACCTGGTCCAAGAACTTTCCATGAACGATCTGGAGGTGGGCATGCGGCTAGCCCAGGATTTAAAACTGGAGACAGAAATGCTCGTAGCCCCCAAAGGAACCGATATATCCCGCCACTTCCTGCAAGTCCTCCACAATTATGAATCCTGTTACGAGCGGAGCCCTTTCCCGAGGTTGATCAAGGTATTTGTCAAGGAGACTGAAAAAGAGAATGACTCTAAAGGCTAGCGGCCATCAGTAAAGACGGGTTGGGTCCATGCATAGTACTCGCGCAAAGAACCATCCTGATTTTTTACCCGGTGGGTAACCTTGGCCCGAAGGTAATCACCCTTGGCTACACATTTCGCTGAAAGTCCCTGAACTGTTTTGACGACTTCTCCCTCCGGCCCGATAAATTCGATCGTAGTGCCGGGCTCTCCCTTTTTTACGGGTCGGCCGAAGATGAATTCGGAAGCCAGTTCACAAGCGGTCTCATCTTCATTGACTGAGAGTTCGATGGAATTAGTGGAACGCAGGAGTTGATCAAGCATCACCCCAGAAGTGGAATAAAAATCACCACGCAACATCGCCTTGGTTATGGCATCAGAACTGAGTTCTTCGGAGTTCACCATGACCCACCCACGTCCAGGGTTATTTTCCTTCTCTCCCCACTTCTTTAATTTGTGGGCATCATCGCAGGATACCCCCCACATCGTCATACCTTTATCCAAAAGTGCATCCCAAAGCTGTTCAGTGGATGGATGGTGCGCACCTTTGAAATTTTTCGCTGTCGGGTGAGCATTGTAGAGTTCAAACATATAGAGCCTTTTTACAGGGGAAACCTCATGTGCCTGGATAAACCTACCAGAAAGCGGATGATTGAGAATGTTGGTACCACCTGCCTTTTCAGTTTCAGTGACATAGTTTTGCATAATCTTGGTACGGTTTTTGTCCTTAAACTGCCAGGGAACCAGACGGGAAATATTCATCGCAGTGAAATGAACTTTGCCGGTAATTTCCTCACCGGGAACCAGCAGGAAGTCCTCCCTTACCTCACCCGTTAATTTTACTGTAGCTGGATCAATGAACTTGTTATGCTCACTAAGAACGAGGAAGTTGTAGCCACGGTCATGGTACCACTGGGCGACTACCTCGGGCGTGGAATCGGCATGACCACAAAGAACGGTATGTACATGCGTGTTCCCCTTGTACCACTTTCCAGCAAGGGCAAGGGTTGGTAAAAAAAGATATATAAATGTTTGGACTTTCATAGCTTGTAAGAAATGTGAAATGGACTTGATTGAAAGAGAAGTTAAGAGCTAGCGACCATCAGTAAAGACGGGCTGAGTCCAGGCATAGTACTCACGAAGGGAACCGTCCTCATTTTTTACCCGGTGGGTAACCTTGGCCCGAAGGTAAGGTCCCTTTGCTTCACATTTTGCGGTAGTGCCCTGGACTGTTTTGACGACTTCTCCCTCCGGTCCGATAAATTCGATCGTAGTGCCGGGCTCTCCCTTTTTGACGGGCCGGCCGAATAGGAATTCGGAAGCCAGTTCGCAAGCGGTCTCATCTTCATTGACTGAGAGTTCGATGGAATTGGTACCACGCACAAGTTCCTCAAGCATCACCCCGGAGGAGGAGTAAAAATCCCCACGAAGCATAGCCTTAGTGATTGCATCAGAACTGAGTTCTTCGGAATTCACCATGACCCAACCGCGCCCAGGGTTATTTTCCTTCTCTCCCCACTTCTTCAATTTGTGGGCATCATCGGAAGATACTCCCCACATGGTCATGCCTTTTTCAAGGAGGGCATCCCAAAGTTGCTCGGTGGAGGGGTGATGAGCACCGCGAAAGTTTTTGACCCCAGGATGTCCATTATAGAGTTCGAACATATAAAGTCTCTTAACCGGGGTTATTTCATGCGCCTGAACCATTCTGGACCAAAGAGGGTGATTAAGAATATTGGTACCACCTGCCTTCTCGGTCTCATCGACATAGTTTTGCATGACCACGGAGCGATTCTTATCCCTAAAATCCCATGGAACCAGACGAGAAACATTCATCGCAGTGAAATGAACTTTGCCGGTAATTTCCTCACCGGGAACCAGCAGGAAGTCCTCCCTTACCTCACCCGTTAATTTTACTGTAGCTGGATCAATGAACTTGTTATGCTCACTGAGAACCAGGAAGTTGTATCCCCGGTCATGGTACCACTGGGCAACTACCTCGGGTGTGGAGTCTGCATGCCCGCAAAGGACGGTATGCACATGGGTGTTTCCCTTGTACCACTTTGCGGCAAAGAGCAGTGCGGGCATGACTAAGAAGAAAAGAATTTGGGCTGATTGCTTCATAGGATTAATTCGATGAGACTTCATAAGATCGAAGTGCTTGGCAAATTTAATGTATGCATTCGCGTGTTTATGATTGTTGGGTAACACTTCAATACTCTAAATCAAAACACAGACCAGTTTTTACTCAATTATGATAAAGTCATTCCTCTTTCTTAGTGCATTTTCACTTTTCACCCATGTGGTTATTGCCGTTCAACCAAGCAAGCAAAAGCCCAATATTCTTTTCATCATGCTCGATGACTTGGGCAAAGAATGGATCAGTTGCTACGGAGCGGAGGATATCGAAACCCCAAATATCGATGCCCTCGCTGCCGGAGGTATGAAATTTAACAATGCCTACTCAATGCCCCAGTGCACCCCTTCCCGGGCGACATTACTGACCGGAAAGTATCCCTGGCGAAATGGCTATGTGAATCACTGGGATGTACCACGCTGGGGGATTGGATACTTTGACTGGAAGCACAAAGAAAACACCACCTTTGCCCGGTTAATGAAAGACCTGGGCTACAAAACCTGTGCTGCCGGAAAGTGGCAAATCAACGATTTCCGGATCGAACCACTGGCAATGAAAAAGCATGGGTTTGATGACTGGGCGATGTGGACGGGTTGGGAAACGGGCAATCCACCAAGCGGAGAGAGGTACCAGAATCCATACATCCACACACGGTCGGGAAGTAAAACATGCAAAGGAAAATTTGGGCCCGATATCTACACCGATCATATCATCCAGTTTATGAAAAAGCATAAGGAAGATCCGATGTGCCTTTATTTACCAATGGCCCTGCCCCATACCCCATTTGTCAGAACACCGGATGAGCCCAATGCATCCAGTAAACTCGATAGGCACAAAGCCATGGTGAGGTATATTGATAAATTGATCGGGAAGTTGGTTCACGCACTCGAGGAGCTGGCCATCCGCGACAACACGATTCTTATTTTCACCACGGACAATGGTTCTACCGGTAGCATCACTGGAACCTTGAACGGAACCAAGGTACAGGGTGGAAAGTCGAAGGAGAAAGAATCAGGAATCTGTGCACCTTTTATCGTCAATTGCCCAGGATTGGTTGCTGCAGGCAAAGAAACCAATGCACTGACGGACTTCAGTGATCTGCTCCCCACCTTTGTTGAATTGGGCGGAGGAAAAGTCCCGGATAATTTGGTGGTGGATGGACAATCCATTGCCCCACTGATTTTAGGAAAGGAAAACGATTCCACACGCAAATGGATCATGGCCCTGGGTTTTGGCCCGGCCAAGCTGGATCAAAAAAGGATGGACGGGGAACCACGGGACCCATTTTATGTCAACCGGGTGATCCGGGACAAGACGATTCAAGGTATGGGTATCCAAAGATAAAAAGATGGTACGCTTACACGACCTAACGGAAGACCCATGGGAAAAAATCAACCTTATTGAGAGCAAAAAAGAGGAGCATAGTATAGCGAGGGGAAAGTTTAGTAAAATACTCTACTCCCTTCCGGACAAGGATGCCCGCCCCCTCTACACCCCACGGGCAAAAAACCCGTGGGATCTGAAAAAGTGAAAGGAAGAAACCTAGATATATTCTCAACCTTGATGGTTAAAAAATTTATTACTGTTACAACTAATCTCGCCCCTGAAAGTAGGATTATTTCTTGAGGATGGCGGAACCGGGGATTGGGAACTCTACAATTTGAAAGAGGACATTGGGGAGAATAACAACCTCTCGGCCAAGTACCCGAAAAAGGTTAAATATTTAAAAGCCTTTCTTAAATCGAAGGAAGCGGAGTTAACTAGATAAGGTCATCGGACCAGTTCAGAAGAAACTGAGAAAAAACTTACTTATTTAGCAGCAACTGCACCCACCTCCACTTGGCTTCGATTTAGAGAACATTGAAAGGTTGGACTCATCAGGCTTTGTTTCCTGGCAGGAAATAAGGCGACGCACTGGAGTAAAGGGGGGCGTTTGGCCCATGTGATGATTCGCTAATGAGCATAATTGCCCCCAGTTCGTAAGAGTTTCTTTAACACTATGGCTAACAGTGATTGTCTCACCATTGGCATCGCAGTGGTAGTCATATGTGATCATAAATCAATATCTTTAAATGAGATCATTTTAATAGAGAACTTATTTAATAAAGTTCCCTTGGGCTTTTACTAGCTAAAAGTATGCAAGGTAGGTCTTGGAATAGAATTTCAATAAATCTTTGATTAATTTGTCAGGTTTTCCCGTAATTTTGGATAATGGAATATAAAAATTTTAAGAAAATAGCAGTTAAACCGTTGATTTTTGAACTTTTCGGTAGCGTTATAATTAACGATGAATTCTGCAGATCAAAATACCCAAAACAATGAGGCTTCCCTGAAGTTTTTCATTACACACAATAGATAAAAGAAAAAGCAATACTTTCGAAAAATGAAATTTACTAAGGGAATAAAAATTATCATTAGCGTCCTGTTGGTTTGGCAAAGTTGCCTGGCTGAAGAAGTTAAGACTTATCAGGCAGATGTCTGTGTCTATGGAGGTACGGCCAGTGGAGTAATGGCGGCATTGGCTGCAAAGAAAGAGGGGGCAAAAGTTATTTTAATTGAGCCAACCCGATACCTCGGAGGTATGACCGGTGGAGGGATTCACCACCTCGACTGGGGTAAAGGCAATACAGTGGGCGGATCGACCTTCAGGCTCCTAACTAATGGCCTGAAAAATCAAGGTAAACGAAACCCTACCAGCGTGCTAGGTGTAGGGAACAAAGAGTATCGGGAGCGTTTCAGAAAGGCGATAGATACAGCGGGAATCAAAGTAATCTACGAACATCGCCTGGGAAATGTCCAAGTTGGAGGAAAGACAATCGAACATCCAACGCGGAAGAAACCGATTGCTTTGGGAGAGAAATTTTCCTCAAAGAAAAAAGAAAATTCTATCCGCTCAATCATGCTCGACTATGCACCAGTCGATGAAACCGGCTGCCCTCCCGCACAGCCCACCAAAAGCAATGTGATCAAGGTTTCCGCAAAGGTATTTATCGATTGTTCCTATGAGGGAGACTTACTTGCACTGAGCGGGGTGAGCTACACATGGGGTCGTGAATCACGGGAACATTACAATGAATCCCTAGCAGGGGTGCGGCCAAGTCTGTGGGTTCATGATATTGATCCTTACCTTAAACCGGGAAACCCAAAGAGTGGATTGATCCCATTCATTCAGGACAGGCAGACCGGCCCCTTGGGCAGTGCGGATGATTTAACCATGGGGTATTGCTTCCGCTATGAGTTCGATAAGAGCGGGAAAGGCATTCCCGATTCCAGAACCCGTGGATTACGATCCGGCTGAATTTGAACTCTACCGCCGGGCCTTAAACGGGAATCTAGATATATTCTCAAGCCGCAAAATGCGCTACTCCCTCAACCTAAAGGAAGCCAAGAAGCACCCGTTTGTCGGCGGTGCCAACCTCAACCGTAATCTCATGGCCTCGACTGCATACGGATGTAATGTGGATTACCCGAATGGAGACTGGGCAACACGCTCACGGATATGGAAGTTCCACCAGGAGTTTCTCAGCAAAATTGTCCACTTCGCTAAAATCGGATCCCTCCAGCCCCGAAAGCTTACAAAACTATGCAAAGAGACTGACCTTTAAGCGTGGCCCCTTTGATGAAACCGGAGGCTGGCCAAGCCAACTCTATGTTCGCGAGGCGAGAAGAATGGTGTCCTCCTATGTGGTTTCGCAGAAGGATATTGCGGGAGAAACGAACCCGGCTCATCCAGTTGGTCTGGCAGCCTATGGAGTGGATGATTGGCCCTATGCAGTAGTGGTGGAGGATGGCAAAAGTTGCGGTACAGGGAGGTGAGTTCTCCATCATCTATCTGGACGGAGGAAAATACAACGGCAGTTATAAAATTCCCTACGAATCGATTGTGCCCACTAGGGGAGAGTGTGATAACCTGATCGTTCCTGTATGTGTATCGGCGAGCCATATTGCCTTCACCTCTTTACGGATGGAACCCGTGTGGATGATCCTTGGGGAATCCGCTGGCGTGGCGGCAGCATTAGCAATTGATGGTGGTATTCCTGTGCAGGATGTTCCCTACGAAACACTACGACCCAAGCTGGATGAACTTGGCCAGAAGCTAGTTCGTGGCGCGGATGGAAAACACAACGACCAACCCAGGGTATGGAACTCACGCAAGCAATGGAATGCGCAAAAGAAGGGATATGAGTGGCTCTTTCCCCATATCGATAAAGATTCCAACGGAAAAATCTCTTCGGAGGAATATATCAACTTCCAGAAATTCAAATCGAAAAATGAGAATTGGAAGGAAGTCCTAAAAAAAAACTGAGCAATAAGGCTGAGCCTTCCCAGCACAAACCCAACATTGTACTCGTCTTTGCCGATGATTTAGGCATCGAAGCTCTCAACGCCTACGGTGGACATGGTATCAAGACTCCTCATCTTGACAGGCTCGCGAAAGATGGAATGTTGTTCACCCATTGCTTTGCCAACCCCGCCTGTTCTCCATCCCGGGCGGAGCTACTTACTGGCACCTACCCCATTCATAATGGGATTCAACATGTTCTGGGAAAGTGGGAGGACAGAAACTATCTGGATCCCGAAAACTTTAACAGCTTTGCCAATCAGTTAAAAAAGGCGGGGTACGCGACTGCTGTTGCCGGTAAATGGAACCTATCCTGGCTGGCACGAAATAATACAGTCAACGCCTTCGGGTTCGACGAATATTGCCTCTGGCAAATGTATGACCGGAAAGGAGTAAAGCGCTCCCGTTTTTACCAGCCCTATTTTAATATCAATGGATCGATTGAAGAGGAATCCATTGCCGACCGGTTTGGCCCGGATGTACTCGCGGACTTCGTCATCGATTTCATGACAAGAAAGAAGGACGAACCTTTCCTCATCTACTACCCTGCCCTATTAGTTCATACCCCATACATTCGTGTTCCAGGTAGTCCAAAAGTAAATTCACTGCCTGATGATCAGCAAAAAAACGGCACCGAATGCTTCCCGGAAATGGTTAAATATTTGGACAAGAATGTGGGCAGGTTAATGAGCACAGTTGAGGAACTTGGCATAGCCAAAAATACGGTCTTTATTTTTTGTGCGGACAATGGCACGCATGGCCCGGTTACATCGGTATGGGGAGATAACCGAACTAAGATCAAAGGAGGTAAAATGACCATGACCGATCGTGGTTCGCGGGTGCCCTTGCTCGTTAGCTGGCCAGGGAAGATCGAGCCCGGCTCGCAGTGTAATGATCTGGTTGAATTGGCTGATTTCCTGCCCACCTTGCTTCAACTTGCGTCAGCCCCCGAGCCTAAGCAATCGATCGATGGAACAAGTTTTTTACCCCAGTTACTTGGAAAAGAAGGCTCACCCAAAGAATGGGTTCATATCGAATATGTAAAGAACCGGCAGATCCGAAACAAGGAATGGACCTATACCAATAAAGGAGACCTCATTAAAGTAAACCAACCGGGAGAACCAGAAAACCGCCCAGAGAGGACGATCGATTATATCAAAATTCGCAAGGAGATGGAGCGAACTCTTAATCTGATTGTGAAGTGAGCTTGCAAGATTTCAATCCCCCAAAAGCTCTTCTAAGAAACTTTTTATAGACTAGCAAATTGTTGCCCATGTATTGGAGCTCTCAAAAATTTTTCTACCAAGATTTATTCTTTTATGCTCCACAAATAGAGATTTAATATATAATTACTCAAAATTGTTAAAAACTATAAATTCATGAAATTATCATCCACCCGTACCCTCATCCTAACACTCACGCTTGCTGTATTTTCCTCCTTTGCATTTGGGGCTAAGAAAGTCGTTTTCTTGGCTGACGGCGGGAAAAACAACGAAAAGCATAACCATGTCGATGGGAATGACATTTTGGCTGCTGCCCTCGAGGAGAGTAAACTGGGTTTTAAAACTGCCCAATACAAAGGCTGGCCAGCTGACCCCAAAGCCTTTGATGGAGTGGACTCTGTTGTTATGTTCTGTAACGGAGGAAAGAAACATCACTTGGTGATGAAGCACCTCGACCAATTTGAAAAGATGATCAACGATGGAGTGGGGTTTGTATTCATGCACTATGGTGTGGAAGTACCCAAGGGAAGAGCTGGAGATTTGATGCTCCGGGCAATGGGTGGATACTTTGAAGAACACTGGTCGGTAAACCCTCACTGGAAAGCAGATTTTAAATCCTTACCCAAGCACCCAATTACCCGTGGTGTTAAACCTTTTGTGCAGGATGATGAGTGGTACTACCATATGCGCTTCCAGCCAAACATGAAGGGCGTTACCCCCATTCTCTCTGCACATCCTCCTCAGTCCACCATGAACCGCCCGGACGGACCCCACTCCAATAACCCCCATGTTCGTAAATCTATGGCAGCCGGAGAAATCCAACACATTGGATGGGCCTATGAACGCCCCAACGGCAAAGGACGTGGGTTCGGAACCACCGGTGGACACTATCACAAGACCTGGGCAAGAGATGACTGGCGCACTTTGATTTTAAATGCAATTATTTGGACATGTGGAACCGAAGTTCCTGAAGGTGGGGTTCCATCAATTCCAACATTAAATATTCCTGTCCCTAAGTGATTAAAGTATAGGCATGTCCTATTCGAATAGGGAAACGACTTAGTGTAGTATCTTACCTAAAACGAACAATTGCCTTCTCATATCCGATGTGGCGGGTGTAGAATGTTTCCTTTTCCATTGGCGTCTCATAGGAAAGTAATTCGATCTTATTCACCTGTTCGCACAGAGCTTTTAATAAACTTTGAGTAATCAATCGTGCCTGAGAAGTGCCGAGGCAATTTTGTATCCTAAGACGAAATCGGGAGTGATAGTTAGAAGCTTGGTTTTCACAGTGATTAAAAATATTTAATTAAGTGTTTACCGGGTGAGTGCCTTCACAAAATCAATACGGGTGAATTTATTTATACCTGGCACAGAAACATTTAAAACATCCCCCTTCACTTTGTAAGGACCGAGATTATACTTTTGGGTGCCTTCATTCTGCCCGGTTTTAAGACTGATATTTTTAGTCGTCACCTTTACCCAGTAGGACTGTCCCTCGGTAAAGCCTTCCCCACGGAAGTCACGCTTTGAATTTTTATGATTAAAACGCTTCCCCGTTTGCACGGTCGCAGGAATTGCGACATTCGCTGGTTTATCGCCGGTGCCACCGCTGGAATAAACAAGGGTGGTAAACTTTTGTTGCGTCCGATTCCAGGTGGATACCCGGTATCTCTCATTCCCGGTGTAGCCTGGGCCGGCCACGGCAATATCATTCCCTCTTTCTCCGGCCAAGGCATGCCTTATGACTTCGTCACGGCCACCGCCCGCCTGAGCAAACCACTTCCATACATAGTACATTAAATGATTGGGGTCAGGTGGGTTAATATAATCAGTAATTGTGAAAATCTCTCCCTGACCATCCGCTACCTTAAAGTCATTATCTCGGCCACGAAGGGAAACTTTTCGCGTGATCACACCAGCCCCACCATCCATGGCATCGATCACAAGTTCAGGTCGCAACTTCCTGACCCTTCCGTTGTAATCCCTTCTTTTAGTCAAACCCATCGACCAGGGACTTTCGTTATCCGTCCACAAAAAATTCATCACATTCATTCCACGCTCCATGCAATTACCCATTAATGTAAGAGTTTTATGGAAGCCATCGACTTCGTCTTTTTTCCCGTCACCATTGACATCCGCACTTAATTCCATGGTTCCCAATTTCCCATCATCCCAGTTCACCCATGCTTCCGCGGATACAATTGGTTTCAAGGAGTAACCCTCACGGTCCAATTTCGAGCGAACCAAATCATAATTGCCCCAGGTCGAAGTAATAAAGCTACCATCCATCATCCCATAGCCATCATGGTGGTCCGATACATTAATGTTTAATGAATCCACCAAACCGAGCAGTTTTTCATTGGTAATCAAGCGCTCATAAAAGTCATCCACCGCTTCTCCCCCAATCCCTTTTAGACCCTGCAGTATCGGACAACCCTGGCAGGGGGAGCATCCCGAAGTGGAGACTAAAACCGGGGAGCTTGGCTTGGCATCATACACTTCCCGAACAGCTTCCGCTCCCTTGATAAAAATTTCATTATGAAGAAACTCAACATCCGCTCCGGGCATAATGCTTTTCAAATTGGTTTCATGTCCAAGCTGATAAGAATGTACCCGGCCTTTAAAGTGGGTAGCTAAACGGGTCATAAAGGCATTAAAGTGATCAAGTTTCGGGCGCTTGCCCCCGTTGGGTGCAATCTCAGATGCCCATCCCGGGCATCCAAAGAAAACAAATTCCACTTTCAAACCTGCCTGATTACTGGCGGTGACCACCTGGTCAAACATCCTTAAACCGGGAGAAGGATTTTTTTGATAGTTGGTATGAGCAGAGGTAGGCTCAACTTGCTGCCAAGCGACCCAAAACATAACATAACTGCTTTCCTCAGCCAGCATGGGCCGGGTCAGTTCATACTCGTTATTGTGCGGCCGGGAAGAGGAAGGCTGCCACCGCACACCCACTTGCATATGATCAGTCGTCCATTGATAAGCTGATACAAAACCTGGAGTCAGAAAGCAGATAGTGAGACAGAATAGGTAAAGTGTGAAAGTACGCATGGATTCGGTTAGGTTTTGATAAAAGAAAAGAAAAGAAATCAAACCAAGGAAAGACAAAATGAACAAGTATTATCGGGCTCTTTATCTTAGATTCTAAAAGAGATAATTAACATTTCTCCTTGAAACTAAATCAAATTATTTTGCTATTGTTGACAAAATAAATTTGCACTCTCCTTTTTTGGTATAAAGATGAGGGGCAGATGAGTTTAGTCACCCGTATCAAAAACGAAATAGGCTCGCGCCTGGAAAGAAGTGAGGATCTGCAAATCCCACTTACTGTTCAGGGGTTGAGTGAACATTATGGAGTAAGTTATACCCCTGTAAGGGAAGCAATTGGGGAGTTGATCGGGGTCGGATTAATCCGCAAAAAAAGCAACGGCCGACTCGAAGCGACTCCCCCCAATAAACGAACAAAGAAATCAATCTTCCTGACCAAAAAGGAATCTGAAAAGAAACCGGTGGACAATATTACCAAAGAACTGGTGGAAATCAGTCTTGGCGGGGAAGAGTGTTTTGTTCGGGAAGAAACCACTGCCAGCAAGCATGGCCTGACCCGATCGACCTTGCGTCAAATCTTGCAACGCCTCGCTGGGGAGGGCCTCCTCGAACATGTGCCAAGACGAGGATGGCGGGTAAAACCATTCCGTCAGGAAGACATGGATGCATTTATTGAAGTCCGCGAAGTAATGGAGTTAAAGGCCGTGGATTTGGCCAAGGCCAAGTTATGTTCCCAGGAGTCCCAAAGGAAACTTCGGCAGATAAGAGAAAATAACCAGTTGGCTAAAGGGAAGAAAGATCAGGCAAAAATTGATAATTCCTTGCACGCTTATCTTATCGATCTGGCAGCCAATCCATACATTAACGATTTTTTCAACCGGCACGGTCGATATTTTACCATTCTATTTAATTGGGAAGGAGAGAACGAGAAAGCAGCCGCTGAAGCAGTTACCCAGCATCATGAAATTATTGATGCCTTGCTTGCCCAAAACTGGTCCTTTGCAAAGAAGCTACTTTCCCATCACTTTCATAGTAACCACCCAGTGCTCAGCAACCTCAGAGGAATTAAAAACAAGTGATGAAAAATGCTTTTTTAAGGTTCATCGGTTTACTGGTTACAGCGTCGTGCATCTTTGCCGAAGAAAAGTCTGAATTGATCATAAACGGATCCGACTGGTTCGATACAGAGGGCCGTAAAATATCCGCCCACGAGGGAGAACTGGCACGCTTCGGCGATTATTTTTACTGGTATGGCAGCAGTTACAAAAATAATCCACAAGGCAAGTTTCGTATGACTGCGGGCCCGGTATGGAATGGTGTGCAGGTATACCGCTCGAAGGACTTGGTAAACTGGGAATATCGCGGAATATGTCTACCCCGCCCCGAAAAAGGATTTGGTAAACTGGGAGCCACAGGAAGGTCACATATACTCTATAATAAAAAGACCAAAAAGTATGTGATGTGGTATCGATGGTTCGTGGCGATGCCTGCATCTTTTTTAATGGTCGCCACCGCGGATCATCCAGAAGGTCCATTCACTCCCCTGGGTGCAAGGGAAGTGGGTACATCGACGGGTTTTGGTTCAGACATGAATATATTTCAGGACGATGATGGAAAGGCATATTTAGTTTACTGCGACCACAACAAGCCGGAAACCGGAGGAAACTGGAGATACGCCATCCGCATAGACAGCCTGACTGATGATTACCTCAATAGTAATCGTGAGGGAGCGATGGTTTTTGGTGGTGGTAATGAGGCACCTGCGATGACCAAGTACAAAGGTAAATACATTGCACTTGCCTCAGGTGTACATGGATGGGCCGGTTCCGAAACTGTGTGTGCCACTGCAGATTCGCCGCTTGGTAAATGGACACCCCAAGGACACATCACTGAAAAACGAACATGGGGATCACAAGTTACAGATTTAATCTACATAGAGGAATCCGATCAGGTATTGGCTTTGTGTGACCAGTGGTGGATACCGGACCGAGCGGATATTGACAAGTCACGCTATCTCTTTCTTCCTCTTCGCTACGACTCCATCTCGGGCAAGGCAAAGATGGAATACCTGGAAAAATGGAACCCTCTAAACTGAGCAGTTGGACAAAAGTATGGGTTTATTCCTTTTAGTTTTTACGACATCAATTGCCACAGCTCTTAACGGAGCCAAAGAGATTAGTTACGACGGGGACCATCACCCCCGATGCTTCACCACATGGATGGCGGAGCAGGGGTTCCATAGGGCTTAAGATATGGAGAGACGGATGAGTAACTGTTATAATATTACCAAAGACCCTGTCCATGTAAGAGATCTCCATGCAACCATGCTCGATCAGTTGGGCATCAATCACCAGGAATTGACTTACCCCTTTCAGGGAATTGATCAAAAACTTACCGGGGTTGAACCAGCACGTGTGGTGCACGATTTACTGATTTAAAAAGTACGAAAAAAAAGAAATTCCTCTAACTATGCAACCGACCAAAATTGGATTCCTTCCCCTCTATTTAAAGTTGTACGATGAACTGTTTCCAGAAATGCGGGAGACCATGGAGAAGTTCTCCTCTGATATACAAACCGAACTACTGAGTAAAGGTATAGAAGTTATTCCCGCACCAATTTGCCGGACTGAAGAGGAATTTAAAGAAGCAGGAAAAATATTTACTGATTGCTCGGCGGTTGTGTGCCTGCATCTGGCATACTCACCCTCCTTGGAAAGCATAGATACACTGGTTTCCCTAAACAAGCCATTGATTATGCTGGATACGACCATGAACTCATCTTTTGGCAAAGATGCAACCGTGGATGATTTGATGAACAATCATGGAATACACGGAGTTCAGGATTTGTGCAGTCTGCTGAAAAGAAAGGGGGTACAGTATTTTGTGGAAACCGGTCACTGGCAGGAATCCGATGTTATCGAGCGGGTGGCGAACCTATGCAAGGCAACAAACGCAGCCAATTCCATGAAGGGTGGAAAAGTAGGATTGATTGGAAAGTCTTTTCACGGAATGGGGGATTTTGCCATAACCCCGGAAGATTTGGAAAGGTGGATCGGTACAAAGGTTGAACCATTTAAAACCGGGCAAATCCTTGAGCTACTCAATTCCTTGACCGAGGAAGAAATCAAGAAAGAGATGGACCTGGACCTCTCTGCATTTGACCTTGGAAAATATGATGAGGATGCACACCGGAGAACGGTACGAATGAGCCTGGTCGTCCGGAAATGGGTGGAACAAAACGACCTGCTTGGGTTTTCGATGAACTTTGCTGATTTTGATCGGTCAAAGGGATTTGAATGTGTGCCCTTCATGGAGGCAAGCAAGGCCATGGCAAGCGGTACCGGATATGCCGGAGAAGGAGATGTATTGACCGCGGCTTTTTGCGGAGCTTTATTGCAAATCTTTCCTGCGAGTAGTTTTACTGAAATCTTTTGTCCGGACTGGAAAGGAAACAGACTATTTCTCAGTCATATGGGTGAAATGAACCCCGCGATTTCGGATGGTAAGATGTTGATGACGGCGAAGGATTATATCTTCTCTGATATTGATTCGCCAATGATGGCATACGGCAGTTTCAGACCAGGAATTGCAGTACTGGCCAACCTTGCCCAGACCGAGGAAGGGAAATTTACCCTGACCTTAAGCGAAATGGAAGTACTGGAAGGGAGGAATGTGGAAAACTTAGAGGAAGCCATCCGTGGATGGATCCGTCCCAAAATTCCAGTCGATCGGTTTCTTGAAAAATATAGTGAAGTTGGCGGTACCCACCACCAAGTCCTGGTCTATGGTGATAGCTTACGCACCCTCATCGCCTTTGGTAAAATGATGAACTTCTCCATATCAATTATATGAATTTTGAAATAAAGCAGACGGACAAAGAATTTTATCAGGAGTACCTTCAGGATTTCCTCCCTGAAAATATTATCGATGTGCATACACATTGTTATGAAAAAGAAACAGTACATTCAGAAAAGGAACAAGATAGCAGACTGGCTGCCTGGCCGCTCTTGGTTGCGGATGAAAACCCCATAGAGGACCTTATGGAAACTTACCGCATGATGTTTCCGGGAAAGAAAGTAACTCCTTGTATCTTCCCCTGGATTGAACCGGAAAACAAAATTGTGGAACTAAACCGATATGTTTTGGACTGTGCGGAAAAACACAATATACCCGCATTACTCCTTGCCCTACCCCATTGGTCTGCCGAAGAACTCGAAGCCAGACTGATTGAACGGAAGTTCAACGGAATCAAGGTATACCTGAGCTTTGCTCCTTCCTACCTACCACGGGACGAAGTAAGGATTTATGATTTCCTACCACCTTCACAACTGGAGGTATTGGACAGGCTTGGGCTTGCTGTGATGTTGCACATTCCAAGATCCGGAAGATTAAAAGACCCGGTAAACCTTGGCCAAATCCTGGAAATTGAACAGAACTATCCAAACCTAAAACTCATACTTGCTCATGTTGGCCGAGCTTATTGCGAAGAAGATGTAGGCGATGCATTTGAGATTTTAAAAAAGACTGAGCGACTGACTTTCGACTTCTCGGCCAATACCAATGCCAAGGTATTTGAATGGGCAATCAATGCGGTTGGACCGCAACGTATGATTTTTGGCAGTGATCTACCAATCACCCGGATGAGAATGCGACGAATCACCAAGAATGGAAAGTACCTAAACCTTGTACCCAAAGGATTGTATGGAGATGTATCCGATGATCCAAGCATGCGCGAGATAGAAGGAGAAGAAGCGGACCGCCTGTCCTTCTTTATTTACGAAGAAATCAAATCGATCAGGGAAGCGGCGATTAATACCCGATTAAACAAAGGAGAAATCGAAGATCTCTTCTTTAATAATGCACACCGCATGTTGGGCCTAAGTTAAAACTCAGTGGCAGTGCCAAAAAAATATCTGATTGGGATGGACTTGGGAACAAGTTCGATCAAGGCCGTGCTCTGTAAAAGTGATGGAAAAATAATCGCTCAGGAAAGTGCCGAAACAACCATAATTAAACCATCTACCTGTGAAGCAGAGATTGATCCCGAGCAGTACTTTTTAGAATTCACCGGATTGGTAAAATCCTTGGTTTCGCATATAGATGACCCTGAAGAAATCAAAGCCATCTGTTTAAGCGGTGCCACCGGAAATACCATTTTGCTCGATCATGCATCTAAACCATTGGCCCGTGCAATCAGTTGGCTGGACACAAGAACACTGATTGAGGGCGAGGATCCTTGGACCGACTTGGACAAGGAACAATTCTATCAAAAAAACGGATGGCCCTACTTCGGTACCTTTCCTCTGGCCCATTTGGGATGGTTAAAAAAGAACAAACCAGAACTTTGGAAACAAGCCAGGCGATTTGCGATGCTGCATGACTTCATCTTTGAAAAACTCTGTGGCCTGTGGATCATTGATCATTCCAAAGCAACCACCTTTTATTTGCAGGATCAGGTGCAAAGAAAGTGGAACCTAGAGCTTTTGAGCACTTTGGGAATTCAGGAAACACAACTCCCACAATTGTGCGAAACTGGTAAGGCATGTGGATCACTCACTCCCGAAATTTGTGAACTCACCGGTTTGTCTACTACAACAATGCCTGTAACCGGCAGTTTTGACCACCCCTCCGCCGCCCGGGGAACCGGAGTTTGGGAAGAAGGTGATCTGCTTATTTCAGCCGGTACTTCCTGGGTCGTATTCACACCTGTAGAAAACAGAGAAATTGCCCTGAAAGAAAATATGCTTATCGACCCTTTTCTTTCAACCAATGGATGCTGGGGTGCCATTTTTGCTCTTACCGCAGTGGGTGAGAAATTGCATAAATTATTGGCCAAAGTATTTCCCTCGAAAAGCAACGAAGCAATGTACGAACACTTCAATAGTCTGGCCATGGAAGCAGAACCGGGAGCAGGTGGTACCATTGTCAATTTGCTCGATCATACCGAGGAGGAAAACTGGAAGGTCGCCCAATCCTGTACTCCTCAAAACTTATGCCGTGCATTGATGGAAGGGATTGTTTTCCAGATCGCCCAACGCGTGGAGCAGGTCAATCTACTTACCGGAAGATCTTCTGGGAAATTGATTTTTACGGGCGGACCGACAAAGAGTGCAATCTGGACTTCGATCCTCGCAGATGTGCTTAACCGACCAGTAAGCATACCTAAAGATGGAGAATATGCCGGAGCTATGGGAGCAGTGATTCTTGGAGGAATGGGTTGTGGAATCTATTCAGATGAACGGGACGGTTTCAATCAGTTAAAACACCCATTCACAACTACCCAACCCGATCTCGCCTGCAGCGATTCATACATAGAAATCCAGCGACATTTTCATAAGGAAACCGCAATGGTATCCCAATAATTTCAAAACAAATATCCAAAACCTTAGATGACAACCAACAAACCTATAAAAACCCTTCCAAAATCTCCATTCTTTGAAACCAGTGTAAAGAATTACATCTTTGGAGACGCAGTATTGGACTATGCAAAAGCAGTTGATGAGGCCGCCATCCGCCATGATGTGGATGCGATCTTCATCGCCCCCTACACTGAGATTCGCAGAATTGCCGAGAATACAAGTCGTGTTCTTGTCTTTGCCCCTTACATGGATACTTTGCGACCCGGTCGGGGAATGGCAGATGTATTGCCCGAAGCCATACTCGATGCTGGTGCAAAGGGAGTATTACTTAACCATTGTGAACGCCCCATGACTCTGCCCCAGATCAAAGAAACAATCGACCGGGCAAATGAAATCGGTTTGATCACTTTTGCCTGTGCCGACTCTATTGCCGAAACCAAGGGGATTGCACAGTTCGAGCCGGACATTATCAACCCGGAACCCAGTGAACTGATCGGTACAGATCAGGCAAGTGACATGTCCTATGTGATCGAGACTTTGAAGGTGGTTAAGCAAATTAATCCGAACATTTTGGTCGAACAGGCAGCAGGTATAACCACGGGTGAGCAAATTTACGACTTCATCATGGCGGGAAATGATGCCGCTGGCTCGGCCTCGGGTATTCTTAAGTCCAAGGACCCAATGAAACTGCTCGATGAAATGGTCTACAATGTCAGCCGGGCCAAAAGAAATCTTCAATCCAAAACCAACTAAAACGTTAACCATGAAAATTGTCCGAGAAACTCTCGACCTCAAATCCACTGGCCAGCGGCCTACCTTTCACACGATCACCGATGAGGTGAAGAAAATTGTTCATCAATCAGGTATCCAACTGGGATCGTGTCTGGTTTATTCACGACACACCACCTGTGCTGTAATGATAGACGAAGACTCCTTTGACAAGGCATACACCGGACTGACTTACTTGCAGCAGGACCTTGCAGATATTTTTGAGAACATCATTCCTACCTGCAGAAAAGAAGGTCAGTATATGCACCCAGGTCCGGAACTTACCGTATTTGCAGCCAAGCACGGGGAGGACAAACCGGGAACATTAAATACCGATGCCCATTTACGATCATCCATCATGGGCAGAAGTGAAACCATACCCATTTTCGAGGGAAATCTGGAACTTGGAGAGTTTGGGCATGTCTACTTTGTGGACTTTGATCACACCCGTTCGCGCAACCGTCAGGTCATCATACAGGTATCCGGAGAATAAACCTTTAGAAAAATATTTAACATACAAACTATGAAAATTGTCACCGAAAAAATCGCCCTTCAATCAAAAGGATTAAACCCGACCTTTCACGATGTTACCGAACAGGTAAAAGAGATCGTCAAGAACACAGGCGTACAACACGGCAATATCGTCGTATACTCGCACCATACTACCTGCTCGGTAATGACGCAGGAGTGCTCGCACGATAAAACCTACTTCGGATTGGAATTCCTCCAACAGGATCTGTGCAATGTCATGGAAAAACTCATACCCACTTGCAGGCATGAGGGACAGTATATGCATCCGGGTAAGGAACACATTGATTTTGCCATGAGTTTGGGCACGGAAGAGGGAGAATGGACCAGCCTTAACACCGAGGCACATCTTCGTTCGACCTTCTTTGGTCGTTCGGAAACGATTTTACTGGTGGATGGCGAGCTCCAACTTGGGGAGTTCGGATATATTTACTTCATCGACTGGGATCAGGTACGAGCACGCAAACGGGTCTGTCAGGTTCAAGTATTGGGAGAATAAACAAGTGACAAAATCGCCCTGGGAAGCCGCCCGGGATTCGTTCGAAATCGAATCCTCCGCTCTGGCCAATGCATTGAGTTCAATTGAGCAAAAATCATTCGAAAAGGCAGTAAAACTTCTTGCCGGTGCGGAACGCATTGGTGCAAGCGGATGTGGGCATTCTGGCATTGCCTGTATGCACTTCGCACATTTGATGTGCTGCATCGAACTTTCAGGCAGATTTATTTCTCCAGCCGAAGCAGTTCATGGAGCAAGTGGCTTCCTCAAGGAGGGAGATGTCATAGTGCTTGCCTCCCGGGGGGGGCAAACCAGTGAACTGCTTCCCATCATGGAAATATGCAAAGCTAAGAAAGTCCATATCATCGCCATTACCGAAAATATGGAATCCTCCTTGGCCAGAGGTTCTCAGGTGGTTTTAAAAATGCGAGTCGATCGAGAGGCTGACAAATTCGACAGCCAGGGAACCTCAAGTTTCGTGGTACTGTCTGCAATTTTTGATGCCTTACAAGCAGCCCTAATTGAAAAGACGGATTTCCGAAATGAACAATTTGCTAAAATCCATCCGGCCGGAGCGGTGGGAAAAAAATTAAATTCATAAAAGTATGAGCATCTGGGACGCAGTTATCTTCTTTAGCTATTTCATTGGGGTAGTCCTCTTTGCGATAATAATTTCCGCACGAAGTAAGACTAAATCTTCATCCGACTACTTTCTGGCGTCCAAAAAATTGCCCTGGTATGCGATCGGTGCATCATTTATCGCATCCAATATCTCCACCGAACATTTCATTGGTACAATTGGAATTGGTTTTCTCTATGGGATGGCGGTGGCAAATTGGGAATGGGGAAATGCATTCACCTTTACCGCCCTTATCTGGATCTTTTTGCCTTTTTATATGCGTGGAAATGTATCCACCATGCCGGAATTCCTCGAAAAAAGGTTCAACAAGACATGCAGGTATGCATACGCGATTGTGATGATCATCGGACTAGTCATTGCCATGCTCGGTGGTGTGCTCTTTGCGGGTGCCAAGGCAATGAATGTATTCTTCCCCCAGATTGATATTTGGATGGGCATTCTTATTCTAGCCATAGCCGCTGGCACCTACACGATTTATGGTGGTTTACTTGCAGCTGTCTGGGCCGATGTCCTTCAATTTTTCTTACTAATGATTGGGGGAATCGTCGTCAGTGTCTTTGGTATTCATTATGCCGGAGGACTGGATAATTTGATGGAGAGTATGCCTGAGAAATTCATCATGTTCTATTCATCAGAGCATGAAACTATACCATGGAGCGGTGTATTGTCGGGACTGGTGGCTGTAGGACTGTGGTATAATTGTGCCAACCAATTTATGGTGCAAAGATGCTTAGGAGCCCGCTCCGAATGGGATGCAAGGATGGGAGTCATAATGGCTGGATTCAGTAAGGCGATTCTTCCATTCATAGTAGTCATCCCAGGGATCGTTGCCTTTTATTTGTTCCAGTCCCGGATAAGTGATGGCGACCAGGCATGGCCTTACATGGTGCAACAATTTCTGCCAACAGGATTGATCGGGCTGGTACTTGCCGGATTGGCCAGTGCGGTGATGTCTACCCTGAGTGCGATTACCAATTCATCCTCCACCATCTTTACCCTGGATTTGTACAGAGAATTAATCCGCCCAAAAGCAACTGATGAGGAGTTGCACAAAGTCGGTCGGATAAGTGCCCTGGTTATCATTGTTATTGGTATCACCATTGCCCTGATTATTTCTGCTTTTCCAGGGGTTACCATATTTGTACTCATACAAACTGTTTTCTTCTATGTCGCTCCCCCCATTGCCGCCTGTTTCCTACTTGGAATTATGTGGAAGAAAATAACCCCTATGGCGGCAACCATTACCTTACTTATGGGATATGTGGTGTTTTTACCGCTGACCAAATTTGGTCTGTTTCCCAATCTGCCAATTTTGCAACCGTACGACACCTTTACACATCATACCTTTTTAATTTTTGTGATGTCCTGTATCACCCTTGTTGTCGTTTCTTTTTTCACTAAGCCCAAGTCTGAAGAAGAACTTGAAGGAGTAATCTGGACTAAGAGTGCTCTGAGTGTGGGCGAAGATGCAACTGGACAATATGGTGGATGGAAAAGCATTAAACTGTGGTGGTTCCTAATGGTGGCGACCATTGCTGGACTTTATCTTTGGATGAACTCGAAAAGCAATGCATCCACATGGTACGAAGCCGAAGATTTAGAATTTTCTGCTACTCCGGACTGTGAAATCAAGATTCAAACGCGTAAAGAAATTGCACCCGAGGAAAAATTCAATCTTTGGACAGGTACTGGGCAGGTTTTGATTCAACCCAAAGCTAATGGACAGGAGATGACCTTCACCATTCCGGTCAATGAACCTGGAAACTACAGGATTGATGCACTGGTCACAATTGCCCCTGGATACGGTAGTTTTAGTACAACTGTAGATCAAAAAGAGGGGGATATATCTTATCCTGAGATCACTCTTACTGAAGAGAGAGACTATCTATCCAAACCCAAAACGAGCATGATTTTTGATGCACAAAAAGTTTACAAGGACAGAGAGAATAACGGGATCGAAAATAATATCGCTGGTTCGTACACTGTACAGCGGATCACTTTGGGTACTTTTGAAACAGAAGCTGATCATTTTAAAGTTTCGCTCACTTCTGAGGATTACACACCTGAACATTCTCTTCTCGGGATTGATCAATTTATCGTCACTAAAAAACAATAATCTTCAACAAGTTTTAACTCTAAACACTGTAAGAAAATTAACATGAAAAACGAAAAAGATGGCACACTAGAAGTGGAAGGCTCAAAGAAAATGACTGGTCTATCCAGGCGCGGGTTCATTCAAGGGATTGGTGGTGCAGGTGCCTTGCTTGGATTAGCTGGCAAGTCAATGGGTGCGGAAGCACCGCGCGATGCGGACGGAAATATTATCCCTGGCTTTGAAAAAATAAAGGAAGACCCTAATTCCTCCAAGGGATGGCAACCGGTATCGGATCGAAAGGTAAAGGTGGGCATTGCAGGGTTTGGGCTTTGCCGGTTCGGTGGTGCATTCTTTTATCAAAATCATCCCAATGTGGAAGTGGTGGCCGCGACCGATCTTGATCCAGGCAGGTGTGCCGGTCTCGCCCGGGCAGTTGGAGCCAGGAAGACTTATCCATCCTGTGAGGAAATGATTCAGCAGGATAAAGAGATCGAAGCGGTTTATATCGCCACGGATGCCCCCACCCATGCAAAGCTCGCGGTCATGGGATTAAACCATGGAAAACATGTATGCTCTGCGGTACCAGCCGTTTTTGGATTCAAGGCAGAAGAAGAAGCCGAGGAACTCTTTGAGGCGGTCAAGAAGAGTGGTTTGAAATATGCCATGAATGAGACCTCCACTTTCCATGCCGACCTCTGGGATAAGCGAACTCAGTACCAAGCAGGTGCACTCGGAAAAATTATTTATTCCGAAGGAGAATATTATCATGATTTTGGACCAAACGGACTCCCTGGTTACAACCCTAAAAATGGTAAGATTGATGTGAATGGTTGGCGTCGTGGGCTTCCCCCCATGTGGTATCCGACCCACTCCAATGCGTATTATGTATCCATCACCGGTGGACGGTTTACTGAAGTATCATGCCTCGGCACGCCGGGCTTGTACAAAGAGCACAAGGAAAACCAATGGAAGAATCCATTTGGCACTGAGGTCGGTATGTTCAAAACAAGCGAGGGCGGTATCTCACGCATGGCGGTGAGTTGGGACATGAAAAATGCCCACGGTGAAAAGGGCCGGGTCTACGGCCAAAAGCCACACAATCCAAAAATCAATGGTGTACGCCCTGCCCTCCCTCCCGGAGTTGGAGCCGGTGGACACGGAGGATCGCATGGACAATTAACCAATGACTTCATCGAATCCATCCTGCTCGACCGAGAACCAACCGTAAATATTGGGGATTCTCTCAATATGACCATGGCTGGTGTGATTGCTCACCAATCTGCTCTCAAAGATGGGGAGTGGATGAAAATCCCACAGTACGAGCTTTAACACCAAACAGCATGGGTAACTTACAAAGTTGCTCATCGTATCGTTTTGAATTGAATAAGCCTATCTATGATCCACTTCTTTTCGAAATAGCAATGCTTCGTTTCCTTTTTTTATTTGGGATGGTTGGTTCGTTCACATGCCCGCTTTTTGCATCTAAATCAAATGGAAATGAGCCTACCGAGATAGTCTTGTACAAAGCGAATGGTTGTGTTGCCTGCCATCGTATTACCCAGGATCATATTGGTCCTTCCATGCTGGCCGTTTCTCAAAAATACGCCAATGACCCAAACGGTGTATTAACGGTTCTGGATAGCTTAAAGAATGGGGCTAAAGGAAAGTGGGGAAACAATGTGATGCCGCCACAAAGTCATTTAAGTGACCAGAACCTGCAATTACTAACGAATTGGGCACTTGCCATTAAGGATTCTCCCAATCTGAAAAGTTGGCAGAAAGAGGAACTGGTAACTCAGGAATCAAATACGATTTTATCTGCGGATCAGCCTTTGAATGCAAAGTATTCCCTGCCGGAGGATCGGAGGGGCACGGTGGTGCAAACCTTAGATCAACCGATCGTCTATCGCACCTATCTGCCCGGAGCATCTTCACGGGCAATTGCGGTGGGTTTACCCGGGGGTATTTCTTACGCCTTTGACGCAAAACTTTGTAAACTTCTCTATTTTTGGGAAGGTGGATTTCTTGATTTTGAAAAGTCTTGGACTGGGCATGGTGGTTGGTATTCAAAATTGATGGGGACAAAAATCTTTGAGGCACCTGCGAGCTTCCCCCTTCGAATGGGGAGTAAGCAAAACCCTGAGGTAAAATTTCTTGGATATCGTACGGAGGGAGAACTCCCTAGCTTTCTTTACCAAATCAATGGCATAAGCGTGGAAGAAACAATTGGATTTGATGCAGATAACCGAACGATCGTGCTGTCCTTTAAGATTTCCGATGCAGAAAAACCTATCTATTTCGACCCCGGAAAAAGTTTGTCCATTTGGTCATCAGATGATGCAGTAGAACAGGAAGGTGTTTGGAAAGTACACCCTGAAAAACGGAAAAGTTTTTCCTTCCTTGCACAGGTAAAATGATGAAAAAAATAACCCTACTTTTCATCCTCACAATCGCCTGCTCACAATTGGGTGTGTTCGCGGATTCCTCTTACTCGGTTCAACCCTACCCTACTCCTCCCGGCATAGTGTGTGAAGTTACGGGGGTGGATTATTCGGAGGATGGCACTCTTTACATCTGTACCCGACGGGGGGATGTATGGGCCCAAAAGAACGGAGACTGGAAGAGATTTGCCTATGGGTTACATGAGCCTATGGGTCTGCTTGCCGGACCTAGTTTCGCCATAGTCAGTCAACGCCCGGAACTAACTCGATTGGTGGATGAAGATGAAGATGGCACGGCGGACCGTTACGAAACGATCTGCGATCAGATTGCGATGGAAGCAAATTTTCATCAATACAACTATGGATTGGTGAAAGGAAAGATTGCGGGCAACCTCTATGGCATTCTCTCCTGCTCGGGATTGAGTAAACCCGATGGCTCACCCGCAAGTGCCAATGGATTTTCTCCCATCCCCTACCGTATGTGGTCCTACCAAATTACCCCAAGCGGAGAGTTTAGGCCATGGTCGAGCGGGTTGCGCACCGCCAATGGGATTGGAAAAAGTCCACAGGGTGAACTCTTTGCAGCGGACAACCAAGGGGACTGGGTGGCCACCTCCATGCTTCACCACTTGGAGGAGGGAGATTTTCACGGTCATCCCGCTGCCCTAAGATGGGATCAGGATTTTCCATATCCCAAGGATCCTGAATCCGCTCCCATCGGTCTACTGGAAAAAATGAGAAAACCCCCCGCGGTTCATTTTCCTCATGGAGAACTGGCCAATTCACCAGGCTCTCCAGTCTGGGATACCACGGATGGAAAGTTCGGCCCGTTTGCAGGTCAGATGTTTATTGGGGATATCGTACACCCCAGAATCATGCGTGTGGCTTTGGAAAAAGTGAACGGGCAGTATCAGGGAGCCTGCTTTTCCTTTTATCATGCCGAAGGATTGAAAGCAGGTATCTGCCGGCTTGCCTTTTCCTCAGCCGGCGAATTGATCATCGGCCGGGCGGGCGAAGGAAACTGGGGCCGTGGCCTCCCCGGATCGGGCCTGCAAAAAATCGCCTATTCGGGAACACCTCCCTTTGAAATCCATCGGATCGAATTGCAAAGCGGTGGGTTTCTTTTTCATTTCACCCAACCGATTAATCAATCCATCAAACTCGACCCTGAAAAGTTCGGTGTCCAAAGCTACCATTACCCTTACGGACCGAATTACGGATCCCCCAAAACGGACATACGAAGAATTATCCCTGCAAATATTGAGCACACTGCAAATGGAAATGCTATCCGTATGATTGTTCCAAACTTACAAAAAAGAAAAGTTTACCAATTTAATCTCCCTCAAATACAAGATGTAGCAGGGGGAACTTTACGAAATTCAATCGCTTTCTACACGCTCAACGAACTGGTAAAAAATTAATTCTGGGGATTCTCAAACCAAACGACATTCTCACTTCGCTGACCTGCCACGAGAATGTCTTTATCACCATCACCATCCAAATCAGTGATCATTGCATCATAGGACATTTGGTCTCGACTCAACACATGGCGGGAGAAATTCCCATTGCCATCATTTTCATACCAGGCAGCAAGTGTTGATTTGTTTCCAACACATACGAGATCAATATCTCCATCCCCGTCAATATCCCCAAAATCTGCGGAATGCGGAGCAGAAATTTCATCATCAATTATATGCTCTTTCCAATCTGGACCCTCAAACCAAAGAATTCCCACTCCGTGACCACGGGTTGCGAGTACATCCATCTTTCCATCTCGATTTACATCAAATGGTGCCCCATGAGTAGCCCCCATTTGAGAACCGGCACGAGGTAGAAGTTCTCTACGCCAAGTTGTCTCAGGATTTTTTGAAGAATAATAGATGGCAAAGTAATCACCATCGGTAAATGGTTTACCCTTTGCACCCATTGCAAAATCTATCAGACCATCGTTATTTATATCTCCGAAATCAAAGTAATGGCTCCCCCCATAAGCAGTCCCATCTGCTAAAGGTACGATCTGCCAACTCACTTTATCCTTTTTTGAAAATATGGGCTTTAACCAACAAACCGAACTGGAATATGGCCCTTGGTCTTTGGTGAAATCATTTACAATTATTTCCGAAATTCCGTCCCTATTAATATCAAAGGAACGGATACAATGAACCCCAAATATCTGGTTAGTGATTTCATGAAATTCCCAACTTTTGGACAGCATATCTCCGTCTGGACATTCAAGCCAGAAAACTCCCCGCACAAAAGATCCAACGAAGTCTAAATCTCCATCCTGATCGACATCATGTAAGACACAATGAATACACTGGGGCTTAAACAATGCATACTTGGAAGGAATTTTGGCTAGGTGCCTTTTTGTTTCATAACCAATGCCGGATAAGATCAGAATTTCTCCGCCAGCAGAAAAAATAATTTCCTGCTTACCATCCCCATTATAGTCATGAGCGACTGCAGAATTTACCCGTGCACCGCTATAGATCTGATGGCGTGACCAATTGGCATCCTCAGCCAAGGCAACACTCCCCCCTCCAAGGAATAAAAAGCCTATCGAAAAGAAAAAAAGCAACATGCCAAAATGGACCAATTCCCATTTGGGTTGCATCACTTCTTCTTTGATTGCCTTGGTCTTGGTGGACCAATGGGTTGATCCTTCCACCAATCACTGGGTCCTTCCTTTTCAACCGTTTGATTTACCGCAAACAAAAGTTCTTTCATTTGCTGTAATTTCTTTGGCTTCTTCTGGGCAAGGTCGTTCTTTTCCTGCCAGTCCTTTTCAATATGGTAAAGTTGGAACTCCTTAAGATCAGCACTAGCCAAAATTTTCCAGTCACCGTGACGCAAGGCGAAATGAATTTCAAGAGATGCCAAATGATTGCGCCAATATAAGGGAACCTTGCGCTTTAATGGTTTGCCGGAAAAGAGGGGCATAAAGTCAGTCCCGTCAATAGTACGATCCTTGGGCAATGGAATATCAACAATTCCAAGAATGGTGGAGAAAAGATCCGAGCCAATAATCGGGGTGCTATTTTCACTCACCGGAATCCTGCCCGTCCAACGGGCAATTCCAGGCACCCGAATACCGCCCTCATGTGAGGACCGTTTGCGTTCGCGCAAACCCGCGGTCGACCCACGAGTTCTTCCGCTATTTCCCGCACCCTCCGGGCCATTATCTGAGGTAAAGAAAACAAAAGTATTATCCGCAACCCCGATTTCATCCAAGGCCCGCATTAACTTTCCGAATGCATAATCAATCTGGGTGATATTGCCATGATGCTGGCGGATGCCCTCATCCTTGATATGGGCATACGCTTTCATAAATTGCGGAGAAGATTCGATGGGAAGATGAGGCTCATGCGTCCAGACATTTAGAAAGAATGGCTGGTCGGGGTTCCGGACCTCCTTAAGCCAACGAATGCCCTCGTCCACAACCAAGGGAGCTGAGTATCCCTCCAGTTTACCCAAAGCTTGCCCGTTGAGAACAAAGTTTTCGGGATTCTTGTGGTTTGGGGAAGCGTTATTTTGAGTAGCCATCCAATGATCAAACCCATGATCATTGGGCTGGGGCTGATTGGGGCTGTTAAAATGGCCGTTCAAATGCCATTTGCCGACATGACAGGTGGAATACCCCTTTTCTTTGAGCAAAGCGGCCACAGTAATTTCGGAATTGCGGAGATGTACAGGACTATTCTTGGGAAGCCATCTCCATACACCATTACGGTATGGAGTACGACCTGTGAGGATGGCAGAACGGGAGGGTGAACAAACGCCACATGCCGAATAGGCCTGAGTGAACTTCGTCCCCTGCTTGGCAAACTTGTCGAGGTTGGGAGTTTTGATTTCGGGGTGGCCATAGCAGGCCAGATCTCCCCAGCCCATGTCATCGGTCAAAAAGATGACAAAGTTGGGACGGTCCTGCTTGCCAATAAGCAGCGCGGGTAAAAGCAAGAAAAGAGTTACATGTGAATTTCATAATTAAGAAAGATTATTTAGATCGATAGTTTGGTTTAAGAGTGACAAAAGGCTTTAGTTTCTTGGAGAGCGAAGCGACCAGTTCCTCATGCTTTGTATGGCCAGCGAGATTGGTCACCTCCTCAGAATCGTTGGCATGATCATAGAGCTCTTTACCTGCCTTGCCTTCCAGCCATTCGATGTAACGGTAACGCTCAGTACGCAGGGAATACCCCCAGGCATCTCTGCCATACCATACCAGGGTGACAGCTGGCTTCGTCCAACTTCTCGGCATTTGGATCACTGAGCAAGGGGCGCAAGGATTTTCCCTGCAAACGAGAAGAAACGGAAATTCCACACAGGTCCATGAGGGTGGGATAAAGATCGAGCAATTCAACCGGTTTATTCGATCGTTCCCCCTTGGCCATGCCGGGAGCGGAGATAATGAGAGGTACGCGTGTAGACCGTTCAAAGGCCTTGCGTTTGTACCACAAACCCTTTTCGCCTAGAAAATATCCGTGATCCGACCAAAATACGATAATGGTTTTATCGAAAATATTGTTTTTCTCCAGTGCATCCATCAAGCGGCCAACCTGGGCATCGACAAATGACTGGGTGGCAAAGTATGCCTGCTTGCATTTGCGTGCCTGATACATGGTTATGTCGGCAAAATAATAAGGCCAATTGGCCAAGTCCCTACCCAGAGCAATGGGAGGCACATCCTCCAAGTCACGCTTCGCTTCTCCCACATCCTGCATGGTGATTTGATCGAGCGGATAGAGATCAAAATATTTCTTGGGGGCGACATAGGGACAGTGCGGATTGAAAAATCCCGCAGCCAAAAAGAAGGGTTCATCTTTTTTTTGTCCGATCAGCTCGATAATTTTCGATGCCACCTTGCCATCGGTATGATCGGTATCCTTACTTACCGGGTCCCACCAGGCCATACTGATTCCCAGGTTATTATCCTTTTGCCGGCCACGACCGTAGCGGGTGATATATTCCTGCTGGGTGCGGTCCATACCAATGGGGTTGTACTTTTTATCCCAGGTCTGTGGATCGTCATGCCCATCGGTACCAATCATCGATGGGTTGCCGTAATGATAGATCTTTCCTGCGCGGGCGGAAAAGTATCCGTTTAGGCGAAATGCCTGACCGAGGGTGATCACATCCGGATTAATTTCTCGCATTTTATTACTGTTGGTCAGAATTTCAGTTTCATCGGGTCTAAGACCGGTCATTACGCTCGTACGGCTCGGACCACAAAGAGACTGTTGGCAATAAGCCCGCTCAAAAACCACACCACGCTGGGCCAACCGGTCGAGATGTGGAGTCTTAACCTGTGGATGTCCGTAAACCCCCAGGTCGACATTCATATCATCCGCACAGATAAAAAGAACATTAAGTTTCTCAGATGAAGCCAAGGTTCCGAGTGCAACTAAATGAAAAATTATAACTAATCCTTTCATAATTGGGAATTCACTTAATTACTTTGAATTGGCAAATTGACTAGCTATGTAAGGAAACTGCCGATGGATCGCATCTTTGCAGAACTGCCAATTGTGTACGCCCTCATGTTCCTCATAGATGTGACTAATCCCATCTTCCAAGAGTTGCTTGTGCAAAGCCCGGTTAACCGGAAGAAAGAAGTCTCCTCGCCCACAGTCCAAAACGATCTTGATCTGATTGTCCTTTAATTTCCTGGCCTGGTTGATCACGGTATGTTCCTCCCAGTTTTCCCAGTGCTTACTCATATCGCCCAGGCGTTTCTTGATCTCCCAGTTATTGGGAAAGGGTCGGATATCCACTCCGCCCATCAGACATACCGAGGTGCCGAAAGTTTCTGGGTGACGGATCGCCAGGTAAATCGCACCATGCCCGCCCATACTCATTCCTGAGATTGCCCGGGAACCACGGTTTGCCCGGGTACGGTAATTTTTGTCCATGTATTGCACGCACTCCTCGGCCACATGGGTCTCGTACTGATAGGTCGGATCGATGGGGCTGTCATAGTACCAACTGGTCGATCCTCCATCCGGGCATAGAATGATAAATTCGTACTTGTCCGCCAAATGGGCACACTGGGTGGACTGATTCCAGGATGAATGATTGCCTCCCGCTCCATGCAAAAGATAGAGCACGGGGAATTTATCGGATTCCCGTTGGGAATATGCATCGGGCAGGATAAGGGTGGCCGGAATATTCTGTTCCATTTTGGTACTGGGCACCTGAATGACCTCCACCTTCGCCGCATGAACAAATGATCCACCAAGCAGGAAAAAGACAGAAAAGAAAAGGGCTGATATTTTCATGTAATGATACATCGCAAAGGAACTTAGGTTATTCAAACCAAGAAACATATCTGAATATAATTCAAATCTTTAGGAATCCCTAATCCAAAGCTATGTACTTGGGTGCATGAGTGAAGGGAAAAAAACGGTGGTAGTAATAGGCGGGGGAGCTGCTGGATATTTTGCCGCCATTACCGCAGCACAGACCAATCCATCACTTCGGGTTATCCTGCTCGAAGGCCTTGCCTAGGAAAGTATCCGTGGTCCGATTAAGACACAATCCGGACAAGCACATTGCCAACTCAACTTGGGCTGGTATCTACAGCAATCCTACTTGCGAACCATTTTGATGATATCTTCACTCTCCGATACCACAACCTGCCCAAGACTTGGGGAGTTGGGATTAAGATCAACAAGTTCTAGGATATAACGATATGTTTTATTAATTACCTTCTTTTGGTATTCCCGAGATTCGAATATTTGTTGCGTCAACACAAAGTCTGGAAGGTTAGATCCTGAACGCCCTCTTTGCGACTTTGCGAAGGTAATAAATTCGTTCATAGAAGCTCCTGAAGAAGTACCTGAAATTCGGGCTAAGCCGGATTGTGTAATAATGTTTCTTAAGCCGTTGATTCGTATAGAATCTGGAAACTCAACCGTGGTTTGAGAACTCATAGGACCAATGGCAATAACTGGTAGCCTATTACCTATTTTTTGAGTCACAGGTGAACGCATGAGCCGAGGAAACATCTTACTGGAAAATTCATCTAAATCCCGAATTGTCAAATCCCGATATTCAGCAACTTGAGACGAATCAATTCGAGTAGTTTTACCGCTCTGGCAGCCGGAAAACAAGAAGACTGAAAGAGAAAGAATGGATAGTGCTTTGATCATAATAAATTAAATTTAACGATTTTACTTGGGGGATGCTACTTACTTTTTAATAAAATATGAAAGTCTACTGCACCACCACGAATATCAACACCCTCTAAGGTTTTAACTTCCTGACCATTGATAGTGGCAGTTTTCCATGTAGAGGTACTTGAATCAATGTTTCCATTACCATCTAGCCAGTCAAACTTGTACATAAAAACTTTGGGGCGAGTTGAGCGGTTCTGCACTTCGGCTTTGGCAAGCAATCTACCGTTTAATATCTCACTAAAGGTTCGAATTACATTAATAGATTTCAGTTTCTGCTGATTACCTGCAACTACTTTAATGTTTCCATCCCCATCTTCCGCAAGAGTAGTGACTGGGCTTTTGTTGTAAGTGGCACAGGAAGATATCAAAATCAAAGACAACAGTAAAAAAAAACGATTCATACAAAATAAGATTATTGGGATAAGGCGAAAAATCTTTCCTCTGTAATCCCATTGGAAGCAAGAGCAGAGTCAATTGAAAAATTTGCTATTTGCCTAATGGGGAAACCCTGTCGAATTGACTTGAGGTAAACAAAGTTGGTGTGACTGTTGGGGTTTACCTTGGCCTTTATACTTTGACCGCTTTGCGAGGTAACCGAAACAAGACCGTCTGCAGGAGTGGGGATTCTTTGCACAAGTACTTTTTTGGGAACTGAATACCAGCCCCTTTCGTCTGCCTGGGTAATAGATTCTGCAACCGCAACTTTTGCCACAGCCGCAAATAAGGCTACCGCGATACTATCATCCTGCTGATTTTTGGTAGCTGCTTCAATCGCTGCTTGTGAAGCAACTGCCAAGACGGTTTGAACCATAGCTTTTGCCATTTCTGCAGGAAAATCAGCTTCAAATTCAGAGGAAATAACCGCGTCCAAATCAACCAACTCTTCCATTCGAACTGGTTTGCCAGCATTACCTGACTTAATCTGAAAAGCACTATCATAGTCATCACGGTAATGTAATTGGGGAAATGCAATTGGTGCATAAAGCACGCCACCAGGTGGGTTGCCGCCGTAAAACAAGGCAAGAGGTAAACGAATTTTTTTCTCTAATCTGTAAGGTGCACTACCTGTTTCCATGAAAACATATGTTGCAGAATCCCCTCGCCGCGGGGATTCCCTCATTAAAAAATTCTTTTTCCCAAGCACCGAAATTAAGTTACTTTTGTCTGCCCCAAAATCGAATTTAATATTTTTAGCCCCACGGACATTGTACATCCTATTTTGAAGAACTATTCGGAGGTAATCTCCAAAAGGATTATAAAATTCAGAGTATTTCTTGCTTAACTCAGTATCAACATAATCCTTCATCGAAATCTCTCCCGATTCCATCACTTGTTGATACTTTAAATTTTCTGTGTTACTTGCTTTGTCTTCAGCATCAATAATTTTCTTACGATTTAATTCGCGGGCTTCTTCTCTCTTGAATCGTAATTCATTGAAGGACGACTGTACTTTTGCAGAGTCATTTCTCTCCAATGCCCGAAGGGCACGATAGATTTCCAACATATTTCTGTCATGGAATTTTCCCACATATTCTCCGAGTCCTTTCTTTTGAGGATCAATTAACCCACCCCCGAAATTTTCATCAACCAGTTCTTTTGCCACATTCATGTGCATTTCAGCCATTTGAGGTAATTGGTTTGCTCTTGCCACTGTAGACATTTCTAGATTCCAAAGAAGCTCCTCATCGTGACCAGGTGTAATTGACTTCCCTGCTTTTTCCAAGTTGGCCAATGCACCCACGGCATCCCCTTGATCCCAGCTATTTCTAAAATCTGCAGTACTTTGCTGATAAGAAGCACAAGACGAAAGAAGGCATATAATACCCAAAACAGACAGGTGAAGAGTTATTTTCATAGGGTTTGATAATTTATTGTTTAGCTAATTTAGCGATGGGTAAATCCTCCGGAGATGCCACTTCAGTATTGATGCCGTTGTCTTCCAAAATTTCACAGGTCGATACATCTTCCTGAGTGTGGGTTACCTTAACACTCCCGATTTGAGTTATAGCTCCTCCCGCCAATTTCTTTTTCGTAATCGGATGAAATATTGGTTTGGAGATGAACACTTCATAATGTTGCCCCACTTTTACCCCGTTCTTGTAGCCTGCTAGAATAAAACATTGAGAGCCGTTCTTTCCATGAAGATAAATCACCTGTTCAATTTCTTTCATGAAGTGGGAAGACATTTCCGCAGCCGCATCTTTGGCAAATTGATCGATCTTTTTTCTGCTTTCAAAGTTTTCACTGTTGGTTGATCCAAATATATCTTCATCCCAGGATGCATTGAAAACAGGCACCTCAAAAGTCTTCTGTTCACTGGCATTCCCTCTTTCAATTAAAATCATGGTTATAGAAACATAGATATCACGATTCAACCTGGTCGAATTATCTAACGGGTTGGTTGTACGAGTTACTTTTTCCAAAAATTCAACGACATTACAATTGAGCAAATACTTAGGTATTGATTCTTTCTTTTGTTCAGCTTTTTCAAATATCTCAGAATATTCTAATTCTAAATTTAGATTTGATTGAGAAACGATTTCATCAATATTAACCACTGCATATTTACCTGTATTATTAAGATAGTGCATGAAATGAGTCGGCATCGCCTCCAGGAAAGCTGGCAGGGAGGGCGATTTATTTTTCTGCACACTTTCCGTCGCTTTGATTTCTACCTAATATGATCGTTTCTTTTCTCCCCTAGCAATGAAAGAGACGAGGATAAGAAAAGATGGCAAATTGAAAATATGACTTTTCATATTAATATAAGCTTTTAATGGTTACGTTCTGCAGGCAACTCGTACTTGGAATTCTTTAGAAACTCGTACATGCCCTCTGCTTTCCTCACTTCAGCGTCGGTCAGCTTTCTCCCCTATTTTGATGCTTCTGGGTGAAAGGCTATCTGTGATTGCCATCTGCTTATATTCCTCGTCCGTCGGTGTAAGCTGCAAGGTTTCAGTTGTCAGCCCCTCATAAGCGTTGATCACTCTTTTCCTCCACCAGCAAATCCAGATCTGAATGACTTTTAACCTTCTGAGACCGGGCTTGGATCAAAATAGGTTCGGTCGGTGAAGCAATTGCCTACAAACACCCCATCTATCTCAATTTCTGCATCAGCTAGGCTTCCAGTTGGTAGGTTGTACCGGTTAAGGGTAAGGTTCTGATTTGTCGTCCTTGGATATCTCCGGCCATCTCAAGTTTTGTAACTTGGCCGATATAATAACCCCCACCCCTTATTTGATCTTGGAGATGGTCGCCCCTGTCTGCGTCTGACTCCTGTTTTGCTGAGCAGCCCTGACTGGCGGCTTGGTCAAATGCAGCAACGAGGCAATATTTCCTTAAAATACTCAGTTTTATCGATATGCTCAACAATCTCCCCCGCAATCTCGTCAATAAGTTCGTTAATGATACTCTGCTTGCCTGACTGGATTGAGATTTTACTTGTTACCGGAATACGCTTGGTAGCAGAAATATTTTTTCCCAAGATTGTCCCAGAATTTAAAGAACTGGCTAGCCTGAAGTTGGCATCTAAGCGGTGAGTATAAATTTTCCTGTCAAAATTGGGTAAGTCCTTTATTTCGGAGCTAAAGGAATTTAGTGTTAAAAGCAAAAAATAATCTGCACCCAATTGTTGCGATAAAGTTTGAATACTATTGTCACTAAGGGATGCATAGGGGTTTGTACTTTTCCCATCGATCGAAAAATTCTTCAAAGATTTGCCTACAGTTTCGTGTGTAATGACAAGAAACCCATTTCCAGACAATGAAGCACTGAGATTTTCTCTTGCGTATATTGCTGAATTCGAATCTTGGGATTTTTTGATTTGATCATCCACGAAGAGTGCCACTGATTGCATGTCTGATGCAGAAGACTGAAGGGTGGCACAGGAAAGAACCAGGGTACAAAGGAATGTAAAGGGGTTTTTGGAATGTTTAATTAGCATGATTGGGATATAAAATTAAATTTAGAGTTATAAACATATGAAAAATTACTTATTAGAATTCAACTTCTTTTTCTAAAATATACATAGATAGATTCTGTACTTTATCTAACGGGACATGATAAATATATTATCGGTAGTATTTTCTTTACCTTTTTTGTTTGTACTCCCCCGCGAATGGTCAAGAAACTCTAACTTATGTATGGTGGATACATATTTTTTTTCTTTGTTATGGTTTTCCTGAATAAGTTCAGAGCTCAAACTCAAAGTTGGTGAAAAAAAATCTTTCGTTCTACTAGAGGTGTAAGAACGAGAAAACTTTTTATCTTCGACCAACTTAAGTAAAGAAACAACATATTCACTTGGAATAGCAAAATTTAGATTTTGTCCTCCTTGCACCATTCCCACTGAAACGCCAATCACTTTGCCCGAATTATCCAGTACAGGTCCCCCACTACTTCCGCTAGAAATCGGCGCTGTCATTTGTACGAGATAGTCCTCACCAAATTTCCGAATACTACTTACAAGTCCATTGGAAAATGTACCCTCCAACCCTTGTGGGTTCCCAACCACATAAACAGATTGACCAATTTTTAGGTTTTTTGAATCGCCGAGATCCAACTTAACAGGTGAGGTTTTATCGATCTGGAGTAGAGCAATATCGAAAGTTGGGTTAACTGCTACAACATTTTCAATTTTAGATACACTTGATCTCCCCAAAAACTTAACAACTCCACCACTTGTATTTTCAACAACATGATAATTTGTCGCCACGACATTAGGAGATACGAAAAAACCACTCCCTGACTTTACAGCCTGCCCGGTTTCGTCAAATAAGACCAGCATCACCGATGCTGGAAAAGCCTTTTCTGCTATTTGCTCTGAAGTTAGTCCTAATAAGTTTATTCCACCAAGGGCAGTGAAACATAAAAGATAATTGAAAATCATAAATAATAATCTTTAAAAGTTAATTTTTCGTAAAATCAACAACTAAATAAATTACAATTTTTGCTTTATTAGTTGTGAGAAAAAAGCGTAAACTTGGTCAAGAGTGAAACAGGGACTCGAAAAAGGCAGACTTTTAATTCCAAACAAAATTACCTTTTCCACATGCCTTCCATTTCAAAGATTTATAAGCAAATCTTAATGAGTAATACCAAGAAATACATTTTCTAGAAATATAAAAGAATTTCAGCTTCCTTTACATTACCCTCAGAATTTGATTCTACTTAAGTTTTCTAGAAAAAAGGTAGGGGGGAGCTTACCTGTAACTCATCCTTCATCATCCTTAAAATAATATAAAAAAGACAAGATAGTACCTTAGCACTATTCAAAATAAGTTCTTTCAAGTTTCTTGATGCTTGCGATGGAAAATTATGGTGCTTTAGTGAAAATTCTATTTCAAATGCGACATTTACCGATTCATTCAAAGTTATTTTCTAGAAATCGAGTGAATCTATGTAAAAGACTACCTAATCAAGCGCTGGCTATCGTCCATGCAAATGACATCCTTCCCACCAACGCTGACGGCACCCTTCCCCTTCACCCGAATTCTGACTTATTTTATCTTTCTGGCATTGAACAGGAAGAAAGTATTTTAGTCCTTTTTCCGAGCGCATCCGAACCGAGGCACCGAGAAATTTTATTCGTCAAACAACCCAATGAACACTTAACAGTTTGGGAAGGATATAAGCATTGCCAGGAAGATGCACAAAAAATTTCTGGCGTGGGAACCGTTTACTGGACAAAAGATTTTGACAAAATCTTCCAACTCCTTGCCACAGAAGCTGATATTTTCTATCTCAATAACAATGAACACAATCGAGCGAATAATGAAGTGGAAACCCGGGATGAGCGGTGTAATAAAAAAATTCGCGAGGATTATCCGGTTCACCAAATTAAACGCTTAGCTCCTCATCTGCACGCATTGCGCTTTTGTAAAAGTGCAGAGGAGATCAAGTTGATCAAAGAAGCAATTGCTGTCACAGCCCGGGGATTCCACAAAGTGCTCCACATGGTAAAACCAGGCATCAAAGAATATGAGGTGGAAGCGGAATGGGCCAAAGAATTTATTAAACGCAGAAGTAAGTTTGCTTACACCCCAATTGTTGCATCCGGACACAATGCCTGTGTTTTGCACTATTTACAGAACGACCAAACCTGTAGAAAGGGACAACTTCTACTCATGGATGTCGGTGCCTGCTATGCAAACTACAATGCCGACCTTACCCGTACCATTCCAGTAAGCGGTAAATTCTCACGACGGCAAAAGCAGGTATACAATTCAGTGTTACGGGTCTTACGTCAGTGTATAGATAATGCTACGATTGGAAAAAGCCTCAAAGAATGGCAAAATGACTCGCATGACATGATGACCGAGGAAATGCTTAAACTAAAACTCATAACCAAAGCAGAAGTCAAAAAGCAGAGTCTGGATCAGCCGGCCTGTAGAAAATTCTACATGCATGGATTAGGGCATTCTCTTGGTCTTGATGTACATGATGTATCAAATGGCCAGTCCGTCTTTCGTGAAAACTCGGTCTTTACCGTGGAACCTGGAATTTATTTACCGGATGAAGGCTTTGGGGTTCGCCTCGAGGATAACATTCAAATTACAAAAAATGAACCAATTAATCTAATGTCTAAAATCCCCATCGAACCGGAAGAGATCGAACAGATAATGAATCGTTAACCCATCCATTTTAAAAATCATGAAAATATTCACCTACTCACTCGCCCTATTTTCTCTGGCCCTTATGGCAGGAGCTAAAAAGCCAAATGTCATTGTAATCATGGCAGACGATCTTGGTTATGGAGACCTTGGCTGCTACGGGGCAAAACCCAAGAATCTGAAAACCCCGAATATTGATAAATTGGCCAAGGATGGACTCAAATTCACCAGTGGATACTGTTCCGCTTCGACCTGCACGCCCACTCGTTATTCCTTTCTTACCGGAACCTATGCCTTTCGTGGAAAGAATACCGGGATTGCTCCACCCAGTTCTCCACTCATCATCCCGGAAGATACCTACACCCTGCCCGACATGCTCAAGCAGGCGGGTTATAAAACAGCAGTTGTAGGCAAGTGGCACCTTGGGCTGGGAAGTCCTGGTGAAGGCCCTCAATGGAACGAGCAACTTAAACCAGGTCCTCGTGAAATTGGATTTGATTATAATTTCCTACTGCCCACAACCAATGACCGAGTGCCTCAGGTTTATGTGGAAAACGATCGGGTCCTCAATCTTGACCCCAAAGATCCTCTCTGGGTAGGAATAAAAAAACCAAGCCCCAATCACCCCACCGGAGTAACCCATCGGGACACTTTGAAAATGGATTGGACTCATGGACACAACCACACCATTCACAATGGCATAAGCCGTATCGGGTATTATACCGGTGGCCATGCTGCGCGTTTCCGGGATGAAGATCTGGCTGACAAATGGGTGGAAAAATCAAAGGAGTGGATAGGAAAAAATAAGAAAAACCCATTCTTTCTCTTCTTTGCGTCCCATGACTTACATGTGCCAAGAATTCCGCATGAGAGATTCCGAAATACCTCCGCGATGAGTTATCGTGGGGATGTGATCGTACAACTTGATTGGTGTGTGGGAGAAATCGTGAAATATTTGAAAAAAGAGGGACTGGAAAAAGATACCATGATCGTATTCTGTTCGGATAATGGACCTGTTGGTGATGACGGCTACGCAGATGAAGCTCTAGAAAAAATGGGGGATCATAAAGCAGCCGGCCCATACTCAGGGGGCAAATACAGTATTTATGAAGGAGGAACCCGTACCCCTTTTATCACTTACTGGCCGGGAACGATTAAACCGGGAGTTTCAGATAAAGTGGTCTGCACCATTGATTTCGCCGGAAGCTTGGCCAACCACCTCGGTGTCATATTACCCAAGGATGCCTGTCTCGACAGCCTCGATGTGATGGATTCCATGCTTGGTAAAAAGAAAGCAAAAGGACGACCCCACCTCATTCAACAGGATAATGGACGCGGTAATAACTATGGATACCGTGAAGGAAAGTGGAAACTTCAAAAGCACGACTCTCAAAAAACTCAGAACTTTCAAGTCAATAAATTGCTGAGCAGCCAGCGCGGACAAAAAGTTCCCCAGTTTGCCCTTTTCGATCTATCGAAGGACCCGGCTGAAAAAAATGACCTCTCTGCAGTGCATCCCAAAAGACTGGAAAAGATGAAAATAAAACTACAAAAACTCTTGGACGATGGACGCACTCGGTAGACACAAGATCATTACTCTTTGAGTTTTAACCTTTCAGGATTTCTGCTTCTCACCCTATGGCTTTTCGGGTGCGAAATTGATAGCAAATCTCAGGAGCATACCCTTACCGACCTCAGTGGAAATGCTTTGGGTTCAACTTGGTGTGTCAAAGTTTTGACCAAGAAAAAATATAATCAGCAGGAATTAAAAGATAACATTTCTAAAAAGTTGGAAGAGACTGAAAAGATCTTTTCACATTGGCACCCTAATTCAGAACTTTACAAGTTTAATGCCACGAAAAACACACTCCCCCTACCCGTTCACCCGGATTTGTATAAACTCTTACAACATGCGGAATGGATATACCAAGAAAGCGGAGGTGCGTTCGACCCGACAGTTGGCACTTTGGTTAATCTTTGGGGGTTTGGCCCCACAGGAAAAACCCGCTCTACGATTCCCACTAAAGCTCAAATTGCCAAAGCCAAAAATTTAACCGGATTACACCATCTAGAAATCTTAGCCGATGGACGGATCCGAAAAAAAAATCCATTCCTCCAACTCGACTTATCAGGGTCAGCAAAAGGAGAAATCATTGACCAGGTATGCAAGGTTCTGGATCGTTGGAACTTCCAGAATTACCTCGTGGAAATTGGGGGAGAAGTCAGAGCCTTAGGGAAAGGTAGAAATGGAAAAGGTTGGGTTATTGGACTGGAGAATGGAAATATGCAAAACGATACCCTTGAATCTGTTTCGCTTCGCAACTACGCGGTCGCTACATCCGGAAACTATCGCCTGAATAAACCTGACCCAACTTCGAGTGGTAAAGCTTCTCATCTTATAAATCCATTGAGCGGACAACCAGTTAATCATGGGCTCATTGCTGTCAATGTGTTTGCTCCCACAGCTCGCGACGCGGATGCCTGGGCCACCGCTCTTATGATTTTGAGACCAAAGGAAGGCAGGAAAAAAGCCGAGGAACTTGATATGGTCGTCCGCTTTTGTTCCAAGCTGAACGGACAAATCAAAATTAGTTACAGTTCAGCTTATCAAAGACTTTATTCGGCTAACAGTCCCTGAATTCGATTTACAATCTTTTGGTTGATCCAAAAATCTCTTCTTCATTTATATCCTATTTAAAGATTGTTTCCTGGTTTTACTGCCATGAGAATACCCACAGAAAATGAAATTGTATATCCTCCCCATTTTGTTCCTAACGGTATTTTTTAAAAGTATCTCTTTTGCAGGAACGCCTAATGTTATTTTAGTCATAACAGATGACCAGGGTTACGGAGATTTGAGCTGCCATGGAAACCCGGTTCTCAAAACGCCAAACCTCGATCTCCTACATTCTGAATCTATCCGGCTAACCAATTACCATGTGAGCCCTTTTTGTACACCTACAAGAGCCGCATTAATGACCGGTCGCTACCCCGCCCGTACGGGTGCCTATCGAACGAGCAGTGGTCGGAGCAATCTGCACCACGATGAATTGACGATGGCAAACTATTTTGCCGATTCCGGATACAAGACTGGACTGATCGCAAAATGGCACCTCGGTGACAATGCTCCCTGCCGCCCACAAGACCGTGGTTTTCAGGATGTTGTATGGCATAAAGGGGGAGGTGTCGGGCAAGCACCAGATTTTTGGGGTAACAGCCAATTCAATGACACCTATGAGCGTAATGGAAAATATGAGAAGTTCACAGGGTATGCAACCGATGTTTGGTTCAACGAATCCATGGCTTTCATTGAGAAAAATCAAAAGAATCCATTTTTTCTCTACCTAGCTACAAATGCTCCGCACTCTCCTTACATAGTACCCGAAAAATGGGCCGATCCCTACCGTAAAAAAGTAAGCTGGAAACACGGTGCTGAATTTTATGGCATGATTGCCAACCTTGACCACAATATTGGGTTACTAAGAAAAAAGCTGAACGAACTTGGTATAGCAGAAAACACAATTTTTATCTTCACCACCGACAATGGAACTGCCAAAGGAAACGGAGGCCACGGCGGAGACGTAGATGGATATCGCGGATTCAACGCTGGCATGCGCGGGCAAAAATCAACGATTTTTGAAGGTGGTCATAGAGTTCCCTTCTTTATTCACTGGCCAGACGGTGGTTTAACTGGTGGGCAAGACCGGAATAACCTGACCGCTCACCTCGATGTATTGCCCACATTGGCAGAACTTTGTGGACTTAAACTTTCAGCTAAACGGAAACTGGACGGGAAATCGTTTACAAACTATCTTCGCAATCCTAAAGAAAAACCGCACCGCAAACACCTAGTCATTCAAATGCATGGCGGTGCACGATTTGTGAAAAAAGAAAGCCCCTGGTTTATGTCCTGCGTACTAGAGGGCGATTGGAGATTACTCGAAGGTGAAAAACTTTATGATATTTCAAATGATCTAATGCAGCGCCAAGATATTGCGAATAAGCATCCTCAAGTGGTGGCAAGGCTTCGTGGATTGTATGAAAAATTTTGGAAATCAGTCTCTTTTCGAATGACCCCAGTTTGCCTGGATCTTGGCAATCCTAACGAAAACCCCACGCTCTTGTGCTCCCAAGACTGGAGATTGGAAATCGGGAACCCGCCTTGGAATTTTAGCGAAATCAATCAGTACAAAAAAATTACCGGACCGTGGCATGTGAAGGTTAAACAGACCGGGAAATATCGTTTTACGCTGCGTCAATTCCCCGAAGTGGCAAAAAAACCTCTCCGAGCCGTTCGGGCAAAAATTCGAATTGCAGGGAAGGAAATGTCCAGACCAATTCCCCCTAGTGTTAACGGTGTTCAATTTGAACTTTCGTTAAGGACCGGGGAAACAACCCTAGAGACTTTTCTCTACACAGATAACGAACAAATCGGTGGTGCATATTTCACCGAGGTTGAGTATTTAAAATAATCCTAATGATAAACATTAAAAACCTTATAATCGTAGTATTTCTAGTGTTTGGAGTTCAAACCATTGCATTTACGGAGCCTTCTCCAAAGCAGGTTACAATTAGATCGAAGTTTATTGCGGGGAGTAAAAAAGGCGGAGAGGTTCTTTCAGCACCTTCGATTACTACTCTTCTTGGACAATCCGCACAGATTAGTATTACGTCCCCAGTCACTCAATTGATAAGTGCAATTCTCAACGAAGAAGAAGAAAGGAAAAATGTACCAATTGATGAAAAGGAAAAACTTCAGGATGGGATTCGCTTAAATCTCAAAGTTCTGGAAACTTCGAACGGTCTTTTGATTAAAGGATATGCCTTTGTGGGAATCCATAACCCGGAGAAACTTGATCGCGATGTTGAGTTTTTAGGCTTATTTAAAGACAATCTGATTGAACCAGAAATAGATGACGCAGATAAGTGGGCGGAAGAGATCCAGTTGAGTGGCACATTTAGAATTCGAGGGAAAGGATACGCGTCGCTATCGACTTCCAATGGAAACTTTTGGGTGGAGGAAGGGAAATTCTCATCAGGCTATAAACTTATCGAATTAGACTTATCCAAGTCGCAACCATCCGCTCTTATTCAAAAAGGTGAAAAACAGGCTTGGGTAGGACTCCGACTGGGGAGCTCAATTGGTCAATTAGATATGGTCAAATCTTTCAAAGATGGAGGAATGCTTTTTGTCAAAGAGGTCGAGTCGGGTGATAAATTTTCCTTATCCATGCAAAGACGGAATGGCGAAAAACTGAAAGTGGAAATGGTTGCCACTTTAAATTAGTAAGCCCCCCCTCTTCGCTTTAATCCCTTGCCAAAGGAAAAACCAGCACTCTAGGGTAATGAGATGAAAGCCATACATCCTACCACCCTTGTCATCCTTTTCATTTGTACTGCTCTGAGTTCGTGCATTGAATTTGAAAGTCAGGATCTGGTCTATCACCATGATAATGAAAAAGATGAATTAAGAGTAACCCTGACTTACGAAGGTATCTTTGGAAATCTCGATAAGGGGGAGTATTCACAAAAAAATCGTAACGATGTCGCGACCCACAACAGTTTGAATCAATTGCAGATTGATCAATTGAAATCAGTTCTTAATGAGAAAAGAGCTTTCTTTTTTAGTAATTGGATATTTGAATATAGTGCATCTTCAAGTACCAAGATGCTTGAAAAGATAATAAAAGGAAATGGGCAAGGAAAGTTTGGGGAACCGGAAAGGAAACTAATCAAATTACTGCTTGATAATATCGAAGTCCAAAATATCGGTTTCTACAAAAATAATGCCGACCAGCTGTGTGGAAGCCAAACCGTAAGAATTTCGAATGTTTCTGCAATTATTCCTTTGGCCAACCAAGTGATCGGTCGACTGGTGAAAGCCCATATTCAAGAAATGCGTGAAGAGAGAGAGGAAAAAGTACCAAACAGCTTCACCACAGAGACAATTAATTTGATCGAAACCAAAGTTAGGGACAGTTTTCCCTACATTAAGATTCAGGGCAACTTGATTACAATCACTCTGATTATGACACCTCCAGATCAGGAAAGAATTTCCAAATCCACACTGAAGGATCTTCCAGATGGTGCGAGGATCGAATTTCAGGACGAAGCCTTACTGTTAAAAATAGGCACTGGGCATGCACAACAAAGTAGGCTTAGCAAGAAATGCTTTGAAGGGTACTGGCCTAATGCTCTAAATTATATTCAGGCAAATCATAAAAAACTGATGAGAAAGCCCAAGAAGGTAGAGGCACGACTTAAAAAGTTTCTTTCAGGAACAAACTAAAAAGAATAATAGTATATATTCGTTAAAGTTCTTTGGTTTGCGGAGAATTAAGAAAATTAGCCTACACATTGACTACTCTCGAATCAGAAGAAGAAAAGAATCTCCGCTTTCTCAGCTTATTCACCGCAAATGAATCATCGATACATGCGTATGTAAGAAGGCTGGTATATCGCAGAGAAGATGCGTCTGATGTGATGCAAAAGATTGCCATTGTTCTATGGAAAAAATTCGATCAGTTACAATCAGATGATGATTTCCGAAAATGGTCATTTGGGGTTGCCCGATTCGAAGTACTGGCCTGGCGACGAGATTTAGCCAGGGAAAGAGAAAGACTGGTTCTTTCAACCGAAACGATTGAACTCATGGCCGAGGAATTGGATCGTAACGCTGAGCAATTCGACCTTGAGAGAGAAGCTATTCTGCAGCACTGCCTGAGCAAGTTAAAAAAAGATCAACGCTCAGCTTTAAAGGAAATGTATTCTGATCAATGCGATACCCCTGCCCTTGCTCAAAAGTTTGGTAAAAGCACGACTGGCTTCTACCAATGGATTTACCGAATCAGGAAAAATCTTTCTACATGTGCCAAGTCATTAGCCAACGCAATGTAATGCTTAAAGTAAAAAAATAATGAAGAGAGAAGAAGATCTTATTTCCGGTTACTTATCCAAGAACCTCACCGAAAAAGAAGTTAAGGAATTGGATGAAAAACTGAATGGTAGCCAGGAACTTCGAGGTCAATTTTATGATCAAGTTAATGTAGTCACATCTCTTGAAGAGGAATTTTTCCCTAACCTAGTTGACGAAAAAGTAATCACAATCCAGCCACCTCAATCAAAGATTAAGCTTCTCGCTTTTGCGGCAAGTTTTTTTGTTGGGGTTGGTCTTTTGATCTACTCTGCAACAAAAAGCCCAAGACCAATAGCTACCCTTGTTTCCAATGAAAATGCGGCGTGGGAAAGTGCTTTGCCGACCACGGTTGGAAGCGAATTACACCCAGGGCTCATGAGCCTGAAAGCAGGAGTCGCAACTATTCGCTTTTTATCAGGGGCGAAAGTCACTCTTGAGGCTCCAGCCGAGATCGAGCTCAACAACGAAATGGAAGGTGAACTCAAAGGGGGAAATGCGATTATTCAAGTCCCAGAATCTGCTCAGGGGTTTGTTTTGGTAACCCCGTCCGGATACGCAGTCGACCATGGAACCTCCTTTGGCGTATCCATTAGTGAGGATCAATCAATTACTGATTTCACTGTTCTAGACGGCGAAATTTCAGTGCATTCTCAAAACGGGGATTCTCTCTTTCTTCATGAGAATGAATCGGTATCTCTTCGGCAAACCGGTATTAGTAAAAAAAGTATTACCGAGGCAGAAAAAGTTGTCCCTCAAGAGTATAATCAAAAGAACATCATTCGTATCCAATCCAAGGGTAAATCTCAATCCATTATTCGTAGCGACAATTTTGAATACCTTGACCGTAATTTTCTCATGGTGAAACTAGACGCTGATACCAAAGCTTACAGCAGGCGATCTCTTTTCAATATCAGAAACAGCGAAATAAATTGGCCCCAAGTGAAAAAAGTAAAACTTCGGCTAAATCTTGTCCCCTGCGGTTTAGGTAACCGGGTATACCTTCCTAAAATAAACAACTTTAAAGTTTATGCTCTTGCTGGTTTTTCAGGCATTGAATGGCAAGGCCAATTATCGTGGAACAGTATACCACCCCTTACTTCTTTCCACCCTGTTGGAGATTTTAAAATCCCCCGTAGCCAGGAAAGAGGATCGATCACAATTGAAAACCCAAAACTCCTCAATTTTCTCAAAAAAAACAATGCGGATGAATATACCTTCCTGATTATCCGGGAAACTCCTGAAGACCGGGGGGGCGGATTGGTTCATGCATTTGCCAGTGACTCCCACCCTGAGGCATCCGGGCCCTCCCTGGAACTTTATTTCTGAAATCTCATCGGTTACATGATCCCCTGGTTCTCAGGATTTCCCTCTAATTCCTTCTTTCCGTAAATCTACTTGCAAGTAGTCTTGTGGCACAGCTAGGGTTCAGGTGTGACGCGTATTTTTTACTTTTTTACTTTTCCCGTCTTATCTTTTGCCCAATTTATTGATCGACCAAATGTCATTATTTTTATGGCCGATGATATGGGTGTGGGAGATTGTTCTGCCTATCAATTTTTTACAAAAAATACTGATGACCAGCAGATCCATACACCGGCCATGGAAAGCTTGGCCAACATGGGGATGCTTTTTACCGATGCCCACACGCCTTCTTCTCTCGGTGCCTTGACTCATTATAGTGTACTTACCGGAAGGTATCCCTGGCGGTCGCGAATGAAGCACTGGCTTCCACAAAGTTCACAGGGGGATCCTCTCATCGAAGAGAGCAGACCAACGCTTGCCACTCTCTTCCGTTCCCAAAGTTATGCTACGGCTTTTGTTGGTATTTGGCACCTTGGACTTAGATATTCGCAGTCAAATGAAAGACCGGCAGCGGGCTGGGAAAACGCAGATCTAACCAAAGATCTTTTCGATGGTCCTTGTGATCACGGCTTTGACTTTGCCAGGTTTTCTTCACCGTCCCTTTATTCATTGGGTAAAAGGAAAAAGATAAACGATACTGAAAAAGAAAATAAGGATTCTACACTTTATTTCCCCGTTCAATCCCTCGGCCCTGGCCATATTCACAACCGCAAAATTATCTTTGCGAATGACCTTTACCCCTCAGGGACTCCTTATTCAGATCACGCCATTGAATTTTTAAACAAGCACATCAGAGACCCGGAAAGTTCATTTGACCCTTTCTTTCTTTATTACGCAAGTCATTCACATCAGAAACCTTCCATATCCTCCAAGACCATTGATAAGGTAAAAGCAAGGGGCACGGGTAAAACTATTTCCGGTCAGCCCGTATCGAATCACCTCAATCATGCCTACGAATACGATGTCGCACTTGGACGATTGCTTGATTATCTGAAAACAACGAAAGACCCTCGCCGCCCGAGTAAGAAACTGATTGATAATACCGTTGTAATCTTCACATCAGACAATGGGGCAGCCAACCCATCCAAAACCGCTACCGGTCCACTCCGAAGCAATAAGGGCAGTTGCTATGAAGGGGGGCACCGTGTTCCCTATATCGTGTCTTGGCCTATGGGCGAGATAGGGCATAAAAACCTTGATAATTCGTATGGAAAAAGCGATCAGCTAATCGGACTGCATGACCTCTATGCTACTTTTTCTGCTATTCTTGGCGTTGACTTGCCAGATTTAAGAAGTGGAAAGATCGGGGCAGAAGACAGCCTCAATCAGTTGCCCATCTGGCAGGGTAATAAAACAATTAATCGCCCGATGTTTTACAATGATCACAAAGAAGGTAAAAACCCAGCTGAATGTGCCATGCGATTTGACAACCCAACAGTGGAAGGCAAGACCATGCCGGGGAAATGGAAACTTTTTTTTGACGAATCCCTCATACGATTTGGGAATGCTCTCCCGGTGGAGCTGTTTGAGCTTTCATCTGATCCCATGGAATCGAAAAATTCTATCAATGATGAAAGCTTGGTCCCGTTGGTTAAGAAATTAATATCCATTGCTTTCTTACATCGGAATTGCGGGGGTCATCGCTTGGCTGATTTTGCTCCGAAAAAAAGAATAACATTTGACTGGACCAAACCGATGCCTGCCCCACCCCCACTAACTTTGAGCATTTCTGGAAAAGGAGGACTTCCCCAACAAAACAAAGACGGTCTTGGCATACAGGGCAACTTATCTACTCGAATTGATTCAGGAGAAGGAATTGCCCTTCGTTTTGAACAGGATGTTCTGCTTGAATCGATTGCATTACGGGCAGGAAATGGTTCATGCGGTGGAAGTTTTATCAAAGCGGGGAATGCCCCGCTTGCCATATATTGTATCGATGCAGATAATAACCCGCATAATCAAAATGGAATCATGAGTGATTTAGGGATTATCAAAAAAGGAAAAAGACTCATACTCAACGCAAGCCCACATTTAGGTGTTGAATCTTCTGGAAGCTGGAAAATTGAATCCCTCACCGTCCGCCCCTTTACTCAAAACTAACTTTCACCCTATGGATCCCATATCTATCATCGGCATCGGCAGCGGTTTACTTGTTGGTGCTTTTGTAACATTTACGGAAGACGCATTAGACAAATCACTTACTCCGATATTCCGTTTTTTCGGATTTCAATCTTCAGCCGGCCCTACTGATATTATCGCAAAACAAAACGGTCAAGTTAATGAACTGACTATTACCAACAACGGCAAAGGGAAAGCCAAGCTCGCTGTCACTGAAGCGATAGGGGTAAATGGAAAGAAAACATTCCCCACACCTTACGCTGATGATTTTGAGGCAAAGGGGGAAGTACCTGAAAAGAGAGGAAAAGAACTGAGGAAGCATTTCATATCCGAAAAGATTGATCCAGGAAGTCCAAAAAAAGTATACATAAATTCCGCTGAATTGGATGAGGGCGATCTCAAATCTATCAGTGTTCTAGACATGGATGGAAAATTTTGGCCAGTAACAAATACCTAAGGTGGACAAAATTCGATACCATTATTTGGATGCGCTTCGGGCTTTCGCCATGCTTCTTGGCATTGCTCTCCATGGGCTGCTTTCATTCATGCCCATTCCCATATGGCCAATTCAGGATATAAACCAGTCTGAGTTGTACGGGATTCCCGTGATGTTCATTCATGGTTTCAGAATGTCTCTCTTTTTTTTTATAAGTGGATTTTTCACCATGATGCTGTGGCAGAAAAGAGGCACTCTCAGCCTATTACATCACAGGGCAAAACGGATTGTTATACCTTTTTTAATATTCGGAGCTCTGCTCTTTCCCATTCTCAACAATATGGGCGATTTTGTAAGGAAAGCGGAAGACAAACAATTAGGGAATCAGGACCAACAAAAGAAAAGTAAAAATACTGTTAATCTAGAATATCAGGTTCCAAACAACCTTGGCGGTGCCGCCTGTACAGGTAATTTGGAAAAGATCAGGGAATGGCTCCAAAAAGGAGCCGATATCAATGGGAAATATGACAAAGACTTTACTCCTCTTCATTGGGCGGCAACCATGGACCAAGTCAATGCCATCAAACTCCTTACAGATGAGGGGGCAAATCTAAACTCAAGGGACGGGCACCAATCGACCCCCCTATTATTGGCCGCTTTTTTTGGGCAGTTCAAATCTGTAGAAATCCTTCTCCAAAGGGGAGCTGACTCAAAACTGAAAAATAAGGATGGTTCCCTTCCTGAACAAGCAATGATGGCGAATCGGAAAATCACCGAATGGGTCGCAAGAGATATTTTACAAATCCCAATGGACTGGTCTAAAGTTAGAGATGGAAGAAAGCGGGTTAGGAAATTACTGATCAATGATCATTCTTTACATGATCAGAAGACAACTTGGTTCGTTCGTAACTATTTTTTATTTGGCCAATTCTGCACCCACCATCTTTGGTTTCTGTATGACTTGGTCTACCTGACATTGGGCTTCCTTTTTCTCACGGGTATTCTCAAATTTATTCCTGCATTTGGATTTGGGAGGTGGCTGGCCGAGTCCCCCCTTCGACTTCTTTGGCTTGTTCCCCTTACCTACTGGGCCCAGCTTAATATGGGTAGTGGTGAAGAAGGGGTTTTTGGACCTTCAACCTCAGTTTTCTTGAAACCCGACTGGATCAAGCTGGGCTACTATGCCATCTTTTTCGGCTACGGTGCGGTTTGCTTCCCTTTTAAAGGTTTCCATGAAAAAGTTGGTCGATTTTGGCCCGTATATATTGCCTCAGCCACGATTTGTTTCACTGCTGCTGTACTCATCATAGAAGACAAAGACAAAGGATCGAACTATATATTGATCTCGCTTTACTCTGCTCTTTTCGTGTGGCTTATGATTTTCGGCCTAATTGGATGGTCCCGGAAATTATTCTCACGGGAAAATCCGAAGGTTCGCTTTGTTTCCGATTCGGCTTACTGGCTATACATAGCTCACCTTCCACTTATTCAAATCATTCAACTTTGGGTTTCGGACTGGCCATTACCAAGTTTCATCAAACTCCTCTTCGTCTGCATCATCACAACCGTTTTATTGCTTCTTTCCTATAGGTACATCATTCGATATACCGAAATCGGATCCTTACTAAACGGAAAATCTTATAAATCCCAATGACGCAGCCTGAATTACTTTCACGAAAATCCTACTTGTGGCTCTCTCTCTTTTTTGCGGTTCTCATCTGGTCCGGTATTGAACCAAAGGACCGGCTGACCTGGGTTTTGGAAGCGGGACCCGCAATGATTGGCCTTATTTTAATAGCCAAGACCCGGCAATCCTTTCCCCTGACTCCCCTCCTATACTTTTGGATTTTACTCCATTGTATCGTACTGATGGTCGGAGCGAAATATACATATGCAGAGGTTCCCTTATTTGATTCGATCGGCAAGCTGTTTGGCTGGGAACGCAATAATTACGATAAAGTAGGTCATTTTATGCAGGGTTTCGTCCCCGCTCTTCTGGCCCGTGAAATACTTCTCCGCCAAGAAGTAATAAATTCAAATGGCTGGCGAAATTTCATTATTATTTCCATATGCTTGGCGTTCAGTGCTTTCTACGAATTGATTGAATGGTGGGCGGCCTTTATAATTGGAGAAGATGCGGATGCTTTCCTTGGTACCCAAGGTTATGTATGGGATACTCAATCCGATATGGCTTGGGCTCTATTTGGTGCGATTGCTTGCGTTATTACCCTTAAGAAATGGCATGACCGACAAATCATGCCATTGCTCTAACAAGTGATCAGATATATAACTACCCAATCATGACAAAAGAAACAGATTGGGAAGAAAGATATCAGCAAGAAGACACTCCTTGGGACAAGGGTGAACCAGCACTTGGACTGACGGACTGGCTGAAAAAGCAAGAGTTGAATTCGGAAACCCGGGTGTTGGTGCCGGGATGCGGACGCGGGCATGATGCTTCTGCTTGGGCAAAAGCCGGCTTTGAAGCAACTGGTTTAGACATATCCGACCTTGCTTTGTCAGATGCCCGGCAAAAATACGAATGCTTGCCTAATCTCGCTTTTTTTCCTGGTAACTTCCTCGAGGAAAAACCACAGGATCCGTATGATCTCATTTTTGAACACACCCTCTATTGTGCGATTGATCCATCTCGCCGAGATGAATATGCCAACGCTTTGGATCATTGGCTCAAGCCGGGCGGTCACTTCTTGGCCATTCATTTTATTTTCCCACTCAGCGAAGAAGGCCCTCCATTTGGGGCTAGCAAAGACGAAATTATCGAGCGGTTTAAACCGGGATTTGAATTAATTGATGATTGGAAGCCAAGGCATTTTGAAGGACGACGGGACGAGGAATGGATGTTCCACTGGAAAAGAAAAACCTAATTATTACTACAAACCTTCTTAGTGAAAAGTGAATCAAACTGTCACTTAAATATTGGGATTTACTACGAATTTTAATACTAAGAAAGTATGCTTCTAAAGCAGTATTACCGATATCTTTTCTTTGCCCTTACCCTAGGTATAAACTCCAAAGGAATAGCAAACCAATTGGATGGGGAAAAGCTCTACATACAACACTGTGCCGAGTGTCATGGTGACAAAGGTCAGGGGGTGGAAAATGAATATTCGAAACCACTTATTGGAGACTGGCCAGTCACAAAGTTAATTCATTATGTGGACAAAACCATGCCCGATTACGATCCCAACCTGGTTCAAGGAAAGGAGGCGGATGCGATATCTCGGTTTATCTTTACAAACTTTTATACAAAACCGGAACTTTTCGAAAAGCGTTCAAAAGTTCAACTCGCCCGTCTAACTAACCGGCAATATCGACAATCAGTCACTGATTTGTTTGGCCAATTTAAAGGTCAACCAGTCCTTGATAATCCGATTCAAGGACTGAAAGGAAAATACTACAACGCCGAGGGCATGAATAAGCGAAAGAAAATACATGCAGAACGGGTTGATGCCATGATTCATTTTAATTATCGGAATAAGGCAGCTTTGGACGGTATGAATCCGAAAAAATTTTCGGTGTATTGGGAAGGCTCTATTCTACCCCGAGAATCTGGCTGGTATGAATTCTTTGTTAAATCACCAAACGGATTTGAACTCAGCGTCAATAAAAGTGTGGGAGGGCCTACCATTGATGAAAAAGTAACCGCTGGAAAACTGCGCGAAGAACGGGCAAAGCTATTTCTGCTCGGCGGTCGACCCTACCCCATCAGGCTCAATTATTTTAAATTTGATGACCCCAATGCTTCGATTGAATTAAGTTGGAAAACTCCGTCCGGGAAGAAGGAAATCATTCCCGCAGATTACTTTTTTACACAAGTCGTTCCTCCTTCATTTGTCAGTCAGCAAAAACTCCCACCGGATGATGCATCTTATGGATATGAACGCGGTATTCGAATCGACTCGACATGGGATGAAGCTACAACCTTTGCCGCGCTTGAAGCATCAGTTTATGCAGGTAAGCGAATGGACCAACTTGCAGGAACCAACGACAAAGACCAAAACCGAAAACAAAAAATTAAAACTTTCTCCGAAAAGTTTATTCACTATGCATTTCGTGAAAAATTATCAGAAGAAGAACTTAATCGTTATGTTCACTCTAAATTTTCAGACGACATTCCTCTTCATATATCTGTAGAAAAAATTGTTCTTACTGCTCTAAAGTCCCCCCGTTTCCTTTATCCGGAATGGAAAGCACTTACCAAGAAAGAAAAAGATTCCTATGTGGTGGCCACCAGGCTTGCCTTGTACTTTTGGGACTCCATACCGGACCGAAAATTGCATGACCTGATCGAACGCAATCAATTTTCCAAACAAAATCACATCGAAGGAGAGGCCAAAAGATTGCTTAATGATCCAAGAAGCCAGGCAAAACTCAACGACTTCTTTTTACATTGGCTGGATATGAAGAACAAAGAACTTCCTTCCCTGAGTAGAAAAGTATTTCCCGAGTTTTCATCCGCTCTCGCTCTGGATTTAAGAAGATCGCTTTTACGGTGGATAGAAAACTCAATTTGGAAGCAGATGATTACCTGGTCACAATTTCTGGAAATGGAAAAAATGGAGGTCAGCAAAAGAATGGCTTCTTTCTATGGCCTCTCTTATCACCCTGATGCAAATGCAACTGGATTCATCCAAATGAATGCCTCCGACCTTAAAAGACAAGGCCTTCACACTCACCCCTACATTTTAGCCAGTCATTCCTATCCAGAAGAAAGCTCGCCTATACATAGAGGCGTTTTCACAGCCCGTAAAATATTGGGCCGTACCCTTCGCCCGCCCAAGGAAGCTGTAGTATTTAACTATGCGGATTATGATCCAACCTGGACCATGAGAAAAAAGGTAACTGAGTTAACTAAGGCAACCAACTGTATGAGTTGTCATGACCAAATTAATGCAACAGGCTTTGTCCTCGAAAATTTTGATGCAACCGGTCGACAGCGTTCAGAAATTGGAGGTGTGCCCATTGATTTACAGGTAAATTATCTGGATGATAAGGGAATAGAAAGAAGATTTCTTGGCTCGCAAGACCTCATTTCCCATGCAGTAGAGTCAGCGAATTCTGCAAAATCTTTCGTGGAAGAACTCTTTAGGCATCTTACCAAACAGCCGGTGCGAAGCTATGCAAAGATAGATTTTGGAAGGCTTTCTGAAATGGTAAAAAACGGACAATTGAGCCTGCGTGATCTATATTTCCAACTTGGTTTCCTTGGAGCATCTGATGGCTTTTCTTTTCTCAAATAAAACGAACGCATATGAACCTTACCTGTATCAACCGGAGATCCGCTCTTAAACAACTTGGGCTTTCCTCCCTTTCCCTTCCCATTCTTTCCCAGTCGACCAATCTATTTGCTAAAGATAAACCGACTTCTGCACTGAAACAACGATTGATCATAATGTTCAGTCCAAATGGAACCATTCCCGGTCAATTTTGGCCGGAAAAAATTGGTGACGACTATGAGCACAAAACCATCCTCAAACCCCTTGAGCCTTTTCACGATAAAATGCTAATTCTCCGTAACCTTCACAACAAGGTGAAAGGGGATGGCGACAACCATATGAGAGGCATGAGCTGCCTACTTACAGGCATTGAACTTTTCCCTGGCAATGTCATGGGGGGAGGAAACACACCTGCGGGCTGGCCCAAAGGAATTTCTATTGATCGTGAAATCTACAACTATTTACAAGCCAAAGAAGAAACGCGAACAAGATTTGGTGCCCTTCACTTTGGGGTTGGCGTGCAGGACAGGGCTGATCCGTGGACGCGGATGTCCTACGACGGGCCGAATCAACCAGTTACCCCCCTCTCCGACCCTTATGATGCGTACCGAAAGCTGTATGGAAATGTCCGGGAAAAACAACAGGTTCGCTCCATTCTTGATGATCTGCGCGGCGATCTCAAAAAAGTGGCCAATCAATTACCCCAATCAGATCGTAAGCTTTTGATCGAGCACACTGAATTGGTCAACCGAATGGATAAAGAATATGCAAAGGGAAGTTCCTTGACCAACATAGCTACGGAACCTCCTGAATTGCCTAAAGGTCTGCTGAATCAAAATGATAACATCCCTCAACTCGGGCGTTTACAAATTGATATATTGGTCAATTCATTTGTGAATGATTTTGCAAGAGTGGCCACCCTGCAGTACTCCAAGTCTGTCGGGCAAGCCAAAATGAACTGGTTGGATATCAACGATGCCCACCACACCCTCTCTCATGAACCAGATAAGAATAAAGATGCTTACGAAAAGCTGGTTCGAATCAACACCTGGTTTGCCGAAGAACTGGCTTACCTGCTGAAAAAATTGGAAAATACCCCGGAACCCGGACAGAAAGGGTCAATGCTTGACCACACTCTGGTCATTTGGACCAATGAGTTGGGGAAAGGAAACAGCCATACTCTGAACCACATCCCTTTCGTTCTCGCCGGCAACGGGTTCGGATTCCGGATGGGAAGGTCTTATTGGTGTGGAGATGAAAACAATGCACACAACCGATTGCTGCTTAGTTTGGCTCATGCTGTAGGACATCCATTGGAAACATTCGGCAACCCAAATCTTTGCCTGGGTGGACCTCTCAACTTAGGTTAGGGTTTGGCCTGATTTAATGAGCCTGATAAATTTTCACTTTTATCAGGCAGGCTCGTCTTGACCTGTACACCCTTTTAAAAGAAAATAAATATTATGATCTCTTCCAAATCCTTCACCTTTCTTTTCACTTGTATACCTGCCATCCTTTTATTGCTAAATGGGTGTGGAGATATGAATGAATCCAAAAACCAAGCAGAATCCGATGCTTTTTACCCCATTGATTTTTGCATAGTCAGTGGAAATGACTTTGATGAGGAAGGCTCTGGAATGATTCCCTTCATGTATGTACACGACGGAATCTCCCTCAAATTTTGCTGTAAACCATGCCTGCCCAAATTCCAAAAAGACCCGCAGAAATTTCTAGTTATTCTCGAAGAAGAGATAGATGCACTGAAAAAAGAAAAGCACGCAGACGGCTAAAACTTATTTTTCTGACAATTGCTGCCACCAATTTTTTTTAGGTGGCTTCCTGATGCTCTTCATCATTTCCTCCGACAATCCACTTTCAGGCAACCATACCTCTACCGCATCCTTATCCTGCCGGTACCATTCTTGACCAACCTTGCGTATGGTTTGCTGCTGCAGTTTCTCCTGAGATATAGATATTGCCCATTCCATGGCCGCTCCCGCATCTTCATTCGAAACCGTGGATGCATAAACAGATAAAGCCGAGTCCAATTCAGGGCCTGCTGGACGATGGTTCAACCATTCACCGGCGGTGAGTGGATCTTGTTTTGCCCAATTACCTATAACACTCTTGATTCCAATTTCTTGGGTTTTTCCGACAGGAAGATCTGAAAAAAAACGGATGGCAGTCTCAGGATCAGTTTCACTCCACCGCTTTCCGAGATTCTCAAAAGCTTTACCAGCGTATTTTTGATTAACATGTGCTTCAAGCCAACTAGAAACGCTCTCAGGCTGATCCCGAGCAAGCTTTCGGCTGAGGCTAGTAAACGCAGCCTCTTTGATTTTCTTATCTCCAAGTTGTTCCGCCCAAAAAGAGGCTTCCCAAAAACCCCGCTTATTGTACTCAATAGCAAGAATACCTATCAGTTTACCAACCTCGTCCCCCCCCCTCCAAATTCATTACGTATTCTGAGGCTCCCTTAAGATCCTGACTGGCCCACCCTTTTATGAGACCAAAATTATATAGTTTAGCCATTCCTGCATTCTCTGGATTTTCCACCCATGCCTTTGCCCTGACAGGATCCCTGGCAGTCCATCCCTCCAGGACACCGGAAACCGCAAAGCCTGAACCGATTCCTGAAGATCTACTTTTGCAATAATCGATAGCTCCATAGGGGTCGAACTGACTCCATGCATAAAGAAGCATTCCATACTCCTGGGCACTATCAAAACCAAACGGAATGGATTCAAACACTCCTAATGTCTCTGCCAAATTATCCCTAGTAAGCACTTTCATTGCTTCCCCAAGCTTGGAAAATTTATAAACAGGATTGGTTTCGTTTTGAAATTCCAAAAGAATCTCTCTTATTCCTCGCACCTTATTTTGAGCCTTAATATCATTGGGATCAAGAGGAGTTGACCTGAACATCGATTGGTTTTTATTACGTTTATCCCTTACAGATATTTTGCCCAAAACTGATTTTGGTTTCTTGTTTTTATAACTAGAAATACACTCAGCCAATGTGACCAGTTCCTTCCTCGATTCCATAAGCCCAAGATAATAACCACCGGTGAACAAGACCATCCCCAGAGTCATAAGCCAAACCAAAGGAATCCGTTTTGAATTTGTATTCATAAGAATTTGTTACCTGGTGAACTTGGAAATATTACCATACAGATGACCACTCACTTTACCATGTGCCCATGTGCCGGCATATTTGTTTCCGTCTATTACCACATGGGCACTAAAGCTACCCAATCCAGGAATGCTTAGGTTTTTCATACTAATAACAGGAATATCACCCAGCCATTTCACAGGAAGAGGCATAGGTAAGGTAATATCTTTTTTTCCATATTTAATTCTGGCTGTAAAAATCCATAAGTCTCCATCACCGAACTTTTGTACATTTTGTACTTCATAAGTTTCTTGAGAAGGAGGAGTGTCTGTTCCGTCCATCGTGAAAAAACCAGTAAAACGAACACCATCCATAGATCTTTTGAAATTTTCAAACAACACCTCTTGATGCTGTATTTCTCCTGATACGGTATGACATAAACCCAGAAAAGAAGTCACCAGTACTGAAAAAGTATTAAAGAAATACATAGGGTTATGAAACCCCCTCCACAAATCGTTGCAAACCTGAAAGTTCAATAGGATATAAATTAGTTAATCACACCTCTCCTGCATTCTAATATTCATTTTTTCCAATTTTGGAATCGCATTAGCATACCTTAAACTACAGGACTAAGGTTAGTTTTAATTAAATAATTTCGAACTGTAAGAAAACATCCAGAATTACATACTTGTTGCATAATGAAAAAAATTCAGCCTCTTTTTTCTTTTTTAATAATCACACTTTTGCCTGCGGGTTTCCTATTTTCACAAATTGAAAATAAGGCCACTCCAATCGAAAATATATCAGTCACGGACGGATTTGAAATTGAACTGCTCTTCACTGTACCCAAAGAATTACTCGGTTCCTGGGTCAATCTTTGTGTAGACAATAAAAATCGTATTATCGTAAGTGATCAGTATGGTGGGCTCTATCGATTTACTGCTCCTGAACCAGGTGAAATACTTGATAAGAACTCGATTGAAAAAATACCTGCTGACATCCGAGCAGCAAACGGATTGCTGTGGGCATTTGGGGGACTTTATGTTGCGGTCAACGATTACCAAAAAAAGATTGATAGTGGAGTGTATAAACTAACCGACTCCACTGGAGACGACAAACTGGATAAGGTTGAAAAACTCAGAAGTATTGAAGCTCGTGGAGATCATGGGGTACATGCTCTTCTTCTGAGTCCAGATAAAGGATCAATTTTTTTAATCACTGGTAACAACACTACCCCGACTGAAGCTAACCGATCAAGAGTTCCAATGGACTGGGGAGAAGATCACCTCCTACCCCGAATGCCAGATGGTCGCGGACATAACCGTGGCAGGTTAGCTCCAGCCGGTATAATCTACAAAATGTCGCCTGATGGAAAAGATTGGGAAATCGTGTCTTCAGGATACAGAAATATATTTGATGGTGGATTCAATCGGGAGGGTGAACTCTTTACCTATGATGCAGATATGGAATATGATTTTAATACCCCATGGTATCGCCCAACCCGAGTCTGCCATGTTACAAGTGGCTCCATGTACGGTTGGAGGAATGGTACCGGCAAACGACCAGAGTTTTACCCCGATAACTTGCCTCCTGTGGTGAATATCGGTCCCGGGTCTCCCACTGGGGTAACATTTGGGTATGGAGCAAAATTTCCAAAAAAATACCAAGATGCCATGTATATTTTAGATTGGAGTTGGGGTAAAATTTATGCGGTCCACATGAAAACTGACGGGGCAACCTATACAGGGAAAAAAGAAACATTTATGAGCGGCATTCCATTACCCGTCGCAGATGCCATCATACACCCAAAAGATGGAGCCATGTATTTTGTAATTGGGGGACGAAAAGTCCAGTCAGGGCTTTATCGGGTTACTTACAAGGGAAAAGAGTCAACAGACTCACTCATTCACAAAGCCAACCCAAGTGAACTTGCAATGCTTCGACATCAACTTGAGGAATTGCATATAAGCGCAGACCCCAAAGCAGCAGACATGGCCTGGCCCCATGCAAACCATTCAGATAAGTTTGTAAGGTGGGCGGCTCTCATGGCAATTCAACGTCTTCCGGTTAAACAATGGGCTGATCGTGCTCTCGAAGAAGAAAATCATGGCAAACGTGCATACCTTCTTTTGTCCTTATCCAAAGCTGCCGGCATTGATCCTTTTCACCGAACTCCCAATGATCCACCTGTGGACACTAAAATGGGGAAGGCAATTGTTCAGTCACTTTTACAAATAAAATGGAGTGATCTGACATTTAATGAACAACTAGCATTAATACGGGCTTATCAAGTCGTACTGGTTCGCTTTGGAAAAACAGGCAAGGAACTAGCCCAACGAATGATTAATCAATTAGACCCCCAGTTTCCCTCTCAGAAATTTGAATTAAACTGGTTGCTTTGTGAAACGCTCTCGTTTTTAGAAGCCCCATCCACTGCAAGAAAAGGCATAGCCTTACTGCTCAAAGCTCCGACCCAAGAAGAGCAAATGGAATACGCCCGCTCACTCAGAACATTAAAGGTCGGTTGGAACCAAAAACTAAGAACAGATTATTTCAATTGGTTTCATAAAGCAGCTAATTACCGAGGGGGTGCCAGTTTTAATAAATTTATTGAATTTATCAAAAATGACGCACTTGCGAGTTTAAACGAACAAGAAAAAAAGGATCTCGCCCCCCTTTTAAACAAAAAAACTATTGTCCAATCTCCAGCGGAAGTTATGGCAGAAGCGATGATTGGCAGGACCTTCGTGAAAAATTGGGAATTGGAGGAGTTAAGCCAGTCACTTCCCAGTGGGCTAAAGGGCAGAAACTTCAAGGTCGGACGCAAGATGTTTGCCGCTGCTGGTTGCTATGCCTGCCACCGTTTTGGAAACCAAGGGGGTATGAACGGACCAGACTTGACTGGCTCTGGAGGACGCTATTCCCCCCATGACCTTCTCGAACAAATTATGTATCCAAGTAAAGAGATTAATGAACAATTCGTCCCCACTTTCGTGACTTTGAAAAGTGGCGATACTTTGTCCGGAGTTGTGGTCAACCTAAATGGTGACAGCGTCACCCTGAACACTGACCTTTACAACCCCAACCAAAGAACCAACATTCAAAGAAAAGATGTCCGAAGCATGGGACCTTCAACTGTATCGCCCATGCCTCCCGGCCTACTTAATATGATGGAAAAAGAGGAAATTATGGATCTTCTAGCTTATATCTTAAGCGGAGGAGACACCCAATCCCGATTTTTTAAAAACTGACCACAACAGGCTCTTGCTCCCAATTTCAAATTAATCTTGGATTGCAGAGACCATCAAGTATTAGGCTAATCTGCAAATTGCAATAATTTACTATATGAAGGAATAACTATTGGTCTGCCATACTTTACATTATTACGGATCACTACTTGGCTGATTTGCAGATCTTTTAGTTGACGATATCTTTTGGTTGGGCAGAGATTGGGGTCTCATATGAAATATTTCTATCATACATCTCTCTTTTTAATACTTTCTTTTTTCTTTTCTTGTCTGAGTCACGGAAAAAAGCAACCCAACCTGATTGTTTATATGATCGACGATCTAGGATGGAATCAAATCAGTGCAAAACAAGCCACAATGGGCACGCACACCGGTTCTTTCTTGACCCCCAACATTGAAAAGATTGCCAACAAGGGCTTGAGCTTCACGCATGCCTACACTCAGCCAAGTTGTGCACCATCCAGAGCCGCCATGCTGTCGGGTCAATACCCCGCCCGCGTCAATAATGGAGTCTATATCGTGGGGAACCTGAATCGAAACAAGAAACCGGGTATCACCAAAGAACAGGCTCAATTCATTGGTCCAAAACAAAGGCAGGATGTGGCCAGTGAAGCAGTAACAATTGCAGAAGCATTGAAAAAAAATGGCTATAACACTGCTCACATTGGGAAATATCATGTGGGCGGTCATTCTGGGGAATCAACCATGCCTGAAAATCAAGGTTTTGATATCAACATTGGAGGATATACGCAGGGACATCAACCTACATGCTTTGCCAAGAAAGGAAAGGGTGGTTGGCAGTTCACAAAACTTGGAAGGGGAGACTTCGACCGCTTTGGCGACCCCTACACGGAATCCTATGTGGAAAAGTTCCATTTTTCCAGGAGTCAGGTTGGAAAACCCAAACATGTTTGCGATGCCATAGCCGATGCCATGGAGGAAACCGTGGAAACCCTGGCAACCAAACCCGAGCCTTTCTACTTACAACTGCATGCATATGCGGTACATGGCCCCGTTCAATCCAGACCGGACCTGGAAAAAGCCGCACAAAAAAATCTCAATTCAAAAAGTTCCAAAAAAACACATCTTGCTGGTTTCATCTCAGGCATGGATGCGGTGCTGGGAAGATTATTGGATTCCTTGCAAGACCCTAATGGAGATAAAGATAAAAGTGATAGTATCGCTGAGAATACCCTGATCATTTTCACATCTGACAATGGTGGGACTCACTTTGAAAACCTGCCCTTGCGTGGGATTAAGGGAATGTTTACGGAAGGAGGAATACGCGTACCCCTGATCGCTTACTGGCCCGGTGTTATTCCAGCAAATACGGTAAGCGACAGAATGGTGCACGGGATAGACTTCTATCCTAGCCTGCTAGAACTCGCAGGAAATTCTTGGCTTCCTCCCGTCAAAAAACACCCGTTGGATGGAGAGTCGTTTGCCAAGTTCTTGCTCAATCCTCAAAGCCAAGAAAAACGTTCACCCATCTTTTACCTGTTCCCCGGTTACATGGATATCCGTGCACAGCCCTGCGTTGTCACAATCGATGAAATCGATGGTAAAAGGTATAAATTACTCTACTTCTATGAAGCTGATGCATGGGAGCTCTACAACCTCACTGACGACATAGGGGAGAAAACGAATCTTGCCAAAGATATGCCAGATGTCTCTACCAGCCTATCAAAGAAAATTCAGGCCTGGCTTTCTCAAAAACATCCGACTTGGCAGCCAAAATTCCCTATCAGTAAAAAACGAGGTACTCCAGTCCTCCCACGGTTCCTATGATTTATTGCTGATTACCCGTTAAAGTAATCATTATTCAGAAGTAAATTATCCATGAAAAGAATTACGATTTTATCCCTTATTTCAATATCCCGTATTGGGTTGGCACCCTTTGGGAAAAAACGACCAAACATACTTTGGTTTGTCGTTGATGATATGTCGGCAAACTTTTCCTGCCACGGGTAAAGCCCAAGGAACCTTGGGAAAATCCTGTTTGGTCTTGGAACGCACACTGTTCCAAAGTACGCTTGTCCCCATTACCCGATTGTCTGGTTTTTTCAGGACTCCAAAGGTCCCCATACTTATCCCACCCCTCATTGTGCTCAGAGGCAGCCTCCCGGCCGTAGCGATAATCCGCACCTGCCCAATAGCCTAGCCAGCCATCCCCAGTGGCATCAATAAAAGAAGGGGCACTAAATCGTTTAATCCGGCCCGAATTAACTTCCCTAGCTTCAACACTTACAATTTGATTACCTTCCTTTTCCAGACCACAGGCAAGGTGATAAGCAAAAAGATCAAGACCAGATTGAGCCATGGCCTGTTTCCGCATTTCATGATCATTTTTTGCCTTAGCATGGCCATTGGGATGATGGGCGGTATCTATCTTTTTTAAGATTTTGGTACCGTATCCATGGATAACCAAAGAATGTACTCGTACCTCTTCACTCGCATTCCCGCCAAATAAGGGACGATCCTGGATTAGGGCTACTTTGAGCCTCTGCGACCGAGCAGCCAAAGCGGCACCACAACCGGACATGCTTGCTCCAATGATCACGACATCAAAAGAAAATTCCTCGATTTTCTCCTTAGCTCGCCCCGAGACCTCATCCTTCCAGTCAGATAACTCCTTAAGGTCTTTACTGGGTAACACAGGATTGGTTTCCTGAGTGAAATAAAGAGCGTCACAGCGACCGTCAAAACCAGTCAGTCTTTCATCAGAGCCACTTTGATATCCCCTGCCTTTTTAATGTCGATGGATCCACCCTTTTGCCAATGCCAGGACGCATCCGTCTGACCAAAATTTTCCTTTACCGGTTTGCCATCCACTCATACTTGAAAACGGCCTGGCGATTCCCAATCTCCCTTACACCAGTTACGATTGCGTACCCACAAATGCAAGGTACCAGCTGAAGGAAGGCTTACCGTGGTAGTGGCATCCTGTACCGGTTGACCCATGCCATGAGCGAGAAGGTAATTCCCTTCCATTTGTAGGTAGTGCTGGGTAGCTACTTCCAGCCTCCCAATTTAGCAAAGCCAGAAGCTTCCACCAATACGCCCGTCCGGCTTAAGGCCGAACGAGGACGAGCACCGATTAAATAACTGAGAGCAAGTAGGGAGGTAACCCCTACCCCGCCGATTACTCGAAGAAATTCATGTCGTTTTGAATGCTAATTCACGACTTTTATTTTTAAGGATTTAAGAAAGTATGTTTTTGACTACATGTCCATGAACATCGGTTAATCGGTAATCCCTGCCCTGAAACTTATAGGTAAGCTTTTTGTGATCCACTCCCATTAAATGAAGGATCGTAGCGTTAAGATCATGCACATGGACAGGATCTTTGGAAATATTGTAAGAAAAATCATCGGTTTCTCCGTGGGCAAATCCTTTCTTCACTCCAGCTCCTGCCAACATCATGGTGAAACACCTAGGATGATGATCACGACCATAATTGTTTTCTGTCAATGCACCCTGAGAATATATCGTACGGCCAAACTCGCCGCCCCATACAATTAAAGTATCATCCAGTAAGCCTCGTTGCTTAAGGTCGGAAATCAAAGCAGCCGTAGGCTGGTCCACATCGCGGCATTGACCACGAATCTGCTTGGGTAGGTTGCCGTGTTGATCCCAGCCCATATGGAACAATTGAATGCAGCGGACATCCCGCTCGGCCATGCGTCGGGCAAGCAGACAATTTGCGGCATAGGAACCGGGCTTACGGACATCCGGCCCATATTGTTTAATTGCACTTTCAGGCTCTGTTGAAAAGTCCAGTAAGTCAGGCACACTTGCCTGCATTCGAAAGGCCATCTCGTATTGGGAAATACGGGCGTCAATATCGGGATCCCCAACGGTTTTATGATCCATACGGTTAAGTTTGGCCAAGTCATTAAGCATGCCCCGCCTCATTGCACGGTCTATCCCCGGAGGATCAGACAGGTACAACACCGCATCTCCACTGTTGCGAAACTTCACCCCTTGGTAACGGGTGGGTAAAAATCCGGCACCCCAAAGACGGTCATATAGGGGCTGGCAACTGGGACGGCCTGACCCAAAGGAGGACAAGACCACATAGGCCGGTAAGTCCTGATTGGATGCCCCCAATCCGTAACTCAGCCAGGAACCAAAACTTGGACGCCCCGCAAGCTGGTGCCCAGTTTGAAAGAAAGTCATCGCCGGGTCATGGTTGATCGCTTCGGTGTGCATCGACTTAATGAAGCACAATTCGTCCGCCTGTTTAGAAAGATGGGGCAAGAGCTCGCTTATCCACTGACCTGATTGGCCATGCTGGGCAAATTTGAAAATACTTGGTGCAATTGGAAAGCTTTTTTGACCCGAGGTCATCGTTGTCAATCTTTGACCTTTGCGTATAGATTCTGGGAGATCATTGCCTCGTTCCTTTTCCATCATCGGCTTAGGATCAAATAAATCCATCTGGGAGGGTGCACCCGACTGAAATAGATAGATCACCCGCTTCGCCTTGGGGGCAAAATTGGGAAACGAGGCTATTGATGGTGAAGAAGCCTGGCCCCCCTTAGGTAGTAAACCGGCAAGGGCTGCCGCACTTAGAGCAGCCGCTCCATTGCGTAAAAAAATTCTACGGTTTAAAAAGTCCTGAGCCGCTAAGCTAGCTGGCTTTTGTTCAAGTAATTGTGAAAATGCATTCATTATTGTTCTTAGTTTTTCATGATTACACGGTCCAAGTTCAGCAAAATATTAGCTGTGCAGGTATAGGCTGCTAATTCGACTTCATCCATATCCGACGGAGGGGTCGAAGATCCTTGGTTGATTAAACTCTTTGCTGCTTCTGGGTTTTCCAAGAACCTCTTTCGTCTTTTATTGAGCCCATCTTGTAAAATGGATAAAGTCTCCGCATTTGGCGAACTACCAGTAGCCAACCTATAACCTAAAATCAATCTGTCCTCGGAATTTTTGGCTGATTCAATACTCAACATTTTCTCTGCGAGTGTACGGGCTGCTTCCACATAGGTAACTTCATTCAGCAAAGCCAAAGCTTGAAGAGGGGTATTGGTTCGTGAACGCTTAGGCATACAAATTTCACGATTAGGAGCATCGAAAAGAAGCATGGAGGGCGGGGCTGCGGTGCGTTTCCAAATTGTATAAATACTGCGCCGATACAACCCGTCCCCCTGATCTGCTTTATAATTGAGCAGATTCCCAAAGGTACTGGTTTCATCCCATACTTTCTCGGGCATGTAGGGCCGGGCACTGGGACCACCAATCTTTGGCACAAGGAGACCACTGGAAGCGAGTGCCTGGTCCCGGATAATTTCTGCGGGCAACCTAAGTCTTGGGCCGCGGGCGAGTAGACGGTTATCAGGATCCTTCTGGTAAAGACTTTCACTGGCAGATGAACTCTGCTGATAGGTCTTACTGAGCATAATGAATTTGATCATCGCTTTCATATCCCATGACTGAGCAGAAATCCCGTTTAGATTTGGTAATGCAGTGGGTTGAACAAATTCAACGGCCAACCAATCGAGAAGATCTGGATGGGACGGCCATTCAACCTGCGAACCAAAGTCTTCGGAAGTCTTTACGATCCCCACACCAAAAAGTCTCTCCCATAAACGATTGACCCAGACCCGAGCCGTGAGTGGATGTTCACCAGTCACCAACCACTGAGCAAAGCCCAAGCGGTTCATGGGGGCATCATTGGGTAATGGAGGCAATGCCGCTGGTAATGCCCTACCCACTTTTTCTCTCTTTTGATCGTATTCTCCCCGGTGCAAAATATGAGCGTCCCGCCGAGTTTTTCTTTCCTGCATGACCAAGGTAGAAGGAACCTTATCCATAAATTTATTAAACTTCTCTCTAGCCCTTTTAACCTCTATCTCAGCAACTTTTAATGGAGTCTGGGTATTTTCCCGAAAATGCTTTTTGAGAACTTTTTGATCTACGGATGAATTCTCGGCCGATGAATCAAGTAAAGAAACCAAATGGGATGGAAGCATAAATTTCTGATTTAAATCCGCGTAATTTTGAGAGGCCAATGAGATCCTGAATTTACCAATGTTATGATCCGAATATTTGGACTTATGATAGAGGGAAACTTGTAAGCTAGCTCCCTTCGGCACAGCCACCGGCTTTTTAGCTAAAAAGATTGCTTCTCTAGGCACACGGTTTTTTTCTTCAAACGTACCAATCGCCCACCCGGATGCATTAGCCCTGTTTAAGTGTTTGGCATTTTTAAGAATATTTTCAACCGGCCATTTGGGTTGTGAATAATCTGCTTTGGCACGATCCCATTCGATAAAAACGGGCTTTTTTTCCTGATCCTCGAATATAAATTTTGTCTCAATTCCAGTGAGTACAAAATTTCCATTACCTGCCCGGCCCGGTCCCCCAGAGGGAAGAGTCTCATCCCGTAGTACTTCCAAACGCAAAGCGCCAACATGAGAAAGGTTGAGATCTCCGTTCAGATGGTAAACATCCCCTTGCGGGTTTTTGCCTCCTACGAGCAAGGAACCATCTGCTTGTTTACCTATCTTACTCCCAAGCTTGGAAATAGCAGTTTTGTCCTCAAATGGGGACCATAAGTTTTCCTGTTTTCCCTCCAGGACTTTCCTTCGCTCTGTTTTTTTCCATTCCGCAAAAGCAGAATCTATTTTTTTCTCAGCTTCTTTGACGGCAACTTCCGCTTGTTGAATTGATTTTTGTAAATTCACTTTCCTATGCTTTTGCTCCTCATTGAGTACTTTCAAAATTGGTGGGGTGTTGACTCCAAATTTGCCTTTTGGGTGAAGTACACCCGATTCTTCCACTGAATTAAAAAACGCAAAGAGTTCATAGAATTCCTGCTGAGAAATAGGATCGTACTTATGATCATGACAACGGGCACAAGTTAAGGTAAGTGCCATCCAGGTTGACCCAGTTGTTTCCACTCTGTCTATCACAGTCTCCACAAACCACTCTTCCTCAATTCTTCCCCCTTCCCCATTAAGCCGATGATTACGGTTAAAGCCAGTGGCGATAACTTGGTCTTCCGATGGGTTGGGCAAGAGATCCCCGGCTAATTGCTCAATGGTAAATTGATCAAAAGGAAGGTTACGGTTAAATGCACCAATCAACCACTCCCGCCACATCCAGATATCCCGGCTTCCATCACTCTGGAATCCATTGCTGTCTGCGTATCGGGCTAAGTCCAACCATTCCAGAGCCATCCGCTCGCCAAAATGCTTCGATTCCAATAGACGGTCAAGTTGTTGCTCGTATGCAGACTCAGAATCATCCGTTAAAAATGAATCGATTTCCTTAACCGTTGGCGGTAAACCAATTAGATCAAGGCTGGCACGACGCAACAAATTCTCCTTGTCTGCTGGTTGATTCAGGGTCATTCCCTCGCTCTGTAACTTTCTCAAAATAAATGAGTCCACCGGATGCTCAGCTACACCAGTTGGAACGTCCGGTCTTATTGGTTTTTCAAAAGACCAATGTTTTTCATAATTAGCACCCTCCTCGATCCATTTTTCCAAAATTTTCTTTTGTTCAGGGGTAATCGATTTCCCGCTATCCAATGGGGGCATGTGTTCCTCATCGTCCTCAGGCAAATGGATACGAAAGATCATTTCACTTTCTTCCAAATCTCCGGGCACGATAGCCGATAGACCAGACTTGCCTGGTTTTTGAGAAAACTCCTCAAGGTCCAATCGTAAACCACCCTGCCGGTCCGCTTCATCTGGACCGTGGCAATGAAAACAAGCATCAGAGAGAATGGGACGAATGTCCCGATTAAACTTTAATTTCTGCTCCTCCCCGAACAAACAGGGAAATGAAACAAAGCAGATAACAAGAACCCATTGAAAAAATCTTCTCATAACTTTGGACTTTTAATAAAACTCCAATACTGGTGGCGCGTAGTATGGATGATTGTGATTAGCAAAGGCGTGAATCATTCCTGATGGACGAGTTTCAAAAGTTTCACGAACAATCAGTAATTTACTATGTCCGGATTGTAAGAACTTTTTTAATGCATCAGTCTCAATTCCATAATTACCGAACTGTTTACTTCGAGGGATGGAAAAAGCTCCTAATTTTTCAGCCTGTTCAATTTGAGGTGCTTTCGACCAAGTCAGGCCTGCTTCCCAGGATTCCTTGATCCCATACACCGCGAAAATATTTTCTTCGGGAAGGTGGGAACGTAATCCATTGGCTGGGACTAAATTGAGGCTAAGGCGAATCTTTTTATATTGGGTAGGATCGACATCACTAATGTCGAATTCAAGTAATGCCCGACGGTCAAAAGAAGGTAGAATATCTGAACTTTTAACCAACAAAACATCATTGGACAGGTAAAGGTCACGCTGATCGTTACGAATAATACTGGTTGAATTATTAACCGCAAAAACTCTTTTTTCCACACCACTTGCAGATATCTTTTTTTCTCCTCCCCCTTCTCTCAAGGAAGATACAATGCCTTTTTCAATCCATATGGTTTGGTTATCAACCAATCGGACTTCTGGCCCGCTTCCTGGATGATGAACCCCAATTTCACCATCAATAACCTCAAACGAGGAAACATTTTTTATCGGATCTACGGAAACAGCAAAACGAGTACCATAATCAATCGCGTAGCCATCTGGTGTTTCCAGGATAAAGCCAATAGCACTTTTCGGAACCTCCACAATAGCAATGCCTGAAATCAAACGGGTTTTCATTGGAGAAATGAGATTTACTTCGGCCGGGCCTTCCAAAATAAGGTTGGCTCCTGATCGGAGAGCAATCGATGCTAAACCTGTGCGAAGTTTTAGGGAACCAGAAGTAAGCTCAGACCCAGGGGTAGTGGGTAAATCACTCTCCCAGGCAGCATCTTCGCAAGATTGAATCGTAGCGATTTTAGGTTCCGAAAAAAGGAAGTACCCTGATGTGCACAAAAAAAGGACAAGCAAACAAGCCACAAAAGGCCAGGCATTTTCACGCCAGGAAAAAGGAATGATCTGTGGCGCACTTGTATCTTGATCAAGAGATAAACTGAAATCATCAAGTTTCGTATCAATCGTGCCCAAATCTAAAAGAAAAGAACGGGCATCCTTATTCTCTCTCAACAAGGTTTGTAAGGAATCAAATTGAGAGGCTGAAAGACGATCGTCCAGATATCCTAGTATTAAGTCTTTTTCTTCTTCAGTCATTCTGAGAGCCCTGTATTCAGAGCGATCATTTTATGGTTCATACAATCACGAAGTTTGATACGAATACGAGCTAGCTTTTGATAAAAAGCCGCTTCAGTCTGACCAAACTCTTCTGCCAATTCCTTCTTTGAGACTTTGGGAGTGTACGCTTGCCTAACCAATTGTTTCTCCGGTGGCCTTAACTTTTCCAGGCATTTATCCAAGGCCGACAATTGCAACTGCCTACGGGTCACCTGCTCTTCGGCATCGATACCAATTTTTGCAATAATATCCTCGTCCAAGACCAATCGATCCCGGGCCCTCTTTCTTCTGAACTTCAAAACCTCAAACCGTGCGATCAAACATGCCCATGCTCCAAACTTTTCCGGTTGCTCAAGCGTCTCGAATTTCCTCCAGGCAACCAAGCTTACTTCCTGCATGATTTCGTCCACTTCCTCCGGTCTGATGACACAGGAACGAATGTAAGACCTTAAACCACTCTCATGCTTTAGAAAGAGCTTTAAAAAAGCCTCATTATTTGAGGTATTATGTCCATTAGAAACCATTGCTACCTATAACGCTACCGATAGGTATAAAAATCAACGGTTTAACTGCTAGTTTTTTTAAAAATATTTTGAGATTCTCCATTTGACCTTTTGAAAATCGTACGAGTAGAGTTGGAGTTATGAAACAAAAAGTCCATTTATTAATAATTCTCAGTTTAAGCCCACTTACCTTCTTTGTAAGCTGCGGACAACAGGGAGATGCCAAGCCATATCCCTTGGATTATTGCTTGGTTGGAGGTAGTGACCTTGGCGATATGGGAGAACCCGTTTCCTATGTCCACGAGGGTCAAGAATTCAAATTCTGCTGCAAACCCTGCATTCCAAAATTTAAGAAAAATCCTGAAAAATATATTCAGGAATTAAAGGAGGAAAGTGAAGGCATTTAAGCCTGATGTCCGAAATTTACCACTTCTTCCCAATCCTTTTTTTTCTTCAACTCTCTTGGCTAGGAATCCTTGCCGGAATCCTCACGGCCAAAGACCACTATAATTTAGAAAGTGGATTGTTAACCAAGAAAAACCTGCTCATAACCTCAATTCAAATCTGTGCATCAGGTGGTGTCATTTCGCTTATGAATTGTGGGCAACTTGCTAATGCTATTTTCCAAGCTTTAGGATTCATATTTTGGTTCACCATTTCCCTGAAAATGGCAAAAAAAAGAATCGGTCGAACTCTCATCTCTGGGACTTGGATCAAATGGTTTATCATTTTCTTAGCAGTAATCTGGCTTTGGCAATTTATACTATTATTCAACTACGCGAGTATGGAATGGTTTATGATCTTTTTCATCTTACACGCTGTACTTTTAATAATAACAACCGTTTACAAATTTTTGTTAAAGAAAAGAGGTGCAAAAAAATCAAAAGTTAGGAATGCCAATATTGGCATAGCTTTATGTATGTATCTGTTTTATGTACAGATAACATCATTTGGCACCGCAATTGCATTTGATTGCGGGATTTAACAGTAACTCTAAATTTAAGATTGAAAAATAATTTAAGGTGTATTGAGACATATGAATTGTAATGTTTAGGTTACTTCAAAGGGAAAAAATTATAACGAGTAAGTCCATATTTTTTGTAAAAGGTATTGCCCTGTTATTTTCTTCATCAATCTTACATGCCGAAGATTTGAGAAGGCCAAATATCATCTGGATTATTGCAGAAGATATGTCGCCCGATATCGGTTGCTACGGAAATCAAGTAGTCACGACCCCCAACATTGATGTTCTGGCAGAGAAAGGGATGCAATTTACCAATGTTTTCACCACCAGCCCTGCCTGTTCACCAAGCAGGACAGCCCTTGCCACTGGTGTATTCCAAACAACTCTTGGTGCCCATCACATGCGTTACAGCAAGGAACTCATGCCTACCCTTCCCCAACCAGTGAAAACATTACCTCAAGTGATGGGTGAAAAAGGATATTACACAGGAAATATTAAAGGTTTTGGTGGAACCGGAAAGGATGACTGGCAGTTTAAGACATCGAAGAAAATATGGGATACTCACTTATGGAAACAGCTAGTCAAAAACCAGCCATTCTTTGCTCAAATCAACTCAAGAGAGTCCCACAGAGGTTTCTATCCTTCGAAAAATATTCCCAAGGAGAAGATCGTAATCCCTCCTTACTATCCAGATCACCCGGTAACCCGAAATGATTGGGCCGGATATTTTGAAAGCATCAACCGTTTCGACAAACAAGTCGGAGCGATTATTAAGCAACTTCAAGCTGACAAACTCGAAAAGAACACCATCATTTGCATTCTTTCAGATCATGGAAAACCCATGATTCGTGGAAAAAACTGGCTCTACGATAGTGGGACTCATATCCCTCTAATCATCTTCTATCCAGAAGGAGTAAAACATCCATTTGGATACAATTCAGGCACCAAAAACTCATCCCTCATAAGTGCGATTGATCTTGTTGCGGAGACAATACTCATGACCGGAGGTACCATTCCTGACTGGATGCAGGGCAGAAGCTTCCTCCAGGAGAATTCCAAGCCCCGAGAGTTCGTACATAGCGCTGCTGATCGATTCGGTGATGTGGATATCTGCAGTCGGTCTGTCCGATCAAGCAAGTACAAGTATATACGCAATTACAAGACCGCTGGTTCAATCAACGAATATACCACCGCATACCGAAGATCAACACACCCGATTTACCACTTGTTAAATATAATGAGAGAAAAGAATTTACTGACTCCAGTTCAGGCAAAATTACTTACGCCCTTGGAGAGTGAAGAATTGTATGACATTGAGAACGACCCCTATGAAACCGTTAATCTAATAGGGAAAACTAGTTTTGAAAAAGTTCATCACCAGCTTAGGAGGCAATTAGAGGACTGGCTTGCAAACAGCAAAGATCAAGGGCTTCAAAGCGATAGCGACGCCATCATTGAGCACTTCAAGCAATACGGGATCAAAACTTTTGATAAAAGACATCAAAGTATACAAACAATGAAAGCTTCCGTCGAAAAACACTTTGACTGAAATTTACCCCTTAGGACATAGAATCAGTAAATTAAAACTTAATAAGTATTTCTAACTTAATGTTTTTACTTAAGGAAACTGTTTTTAAGACAGACTTCATAATCTCCGCCATTAATTTTCATAAGCCATTGAAAAAAAGATGATTACCAAATTACACTTACAGGATATTTTTTAATATTCTCGTCTTCGGTTACAATTGGAATCTCATCCGCTAGTGCAGTAGCAACGAGGATGCGATCGATTGCATCATCATGATGATAAGGTAGCTCAGACAGGCGAAAACTGTGCTCTCTGGTAATCGCTAAGGAACGTACTTGCCAAATATCGCACTGTTTTTTGATCCATGAACGGGGAGCTTCTGGCATCTCCAAAGTTCCATCATTATATTTTAAGCAAATTTCCAGGACCGATGCGTCACTTAGGAAAAAGCGATTGGATGGATCGTCCAAGACCGTGCGGGCTGTTCCGCCAAGTTTATATGGATCAGAAACGAGAGATACAAAGGTAAAGGTGTCCAGAAGTAGTCTCATTTAAAAATAAACCACAGTATCTCCAATCCGCCCTGCAACTTCGCGTTGCTCTTTCATTTTTAAGGCTTTGGAAGTAGTTTCTCCGACTTTTGGTCGACTAAGTACAATTACATCACCACATGAGACCAATCGGGCAACTGGTTTTTTCCCCCTCGCAATAACAATATTTTTCCCATCTTCAACCTGCTGCAATAATTTTGATAAGTTTGTTTTTGCAAAATGAACGGAGAACATATAGCTAAGCTAAATATGAAGTTAGCTAAGTCAAATATTTTTTCTTACTCATAGTTTCTAATTTCCCATAAAGTAATAACAATTCTTGCTAGGTTATTCTTATTTCTAATTAATCAAATCATGACAGGAACTTTATTAGTCCTATTTATCTCGATGTTATTTAAATCGTTTGGGCTATTTGCAGCTGACAAACCACTCTTTTGGGATAGTTTCCGAGGGCCTTCCGGAGATGGAGATGCAAAACAGGCAAACCTTGTAATTGAATTTTCAGAAACAAAAAATGTAACTTGGAAAAGTCCTGTCCCGGGAAAGGCATGGTCTTCGCCTGTAGTTAAAGAAAATATTGTTTGGGTAACCACAGCCGATGAGGATGGAAAAAAACTGCGGGCCATTCAATTTGACTGGATCACAGGAAAGAAAACCAAGGAAGTCCTCATTTTTAATGTTACCGAACCTCAATACTGCCATCCGATGAATAGTTACGCCACACCGACTCCTGTGATAGATGGAAAGCTTCTGTTTGTTCATTTTGGAGCACACGGCACAGCAGCCTTAGATTTCAAGACAGGAAAAACTTGGGAACGCAGGATTTTAAATGTGATCATTATAGAGGAGCTGCGGCATCTCCGATTTCCTATCTCAATACCATCATTGTTCATTTTGATGGTCATGATTTTCAGTATATTGTCTGCCTTGATCAACAAACGGGGAAGACTTTGTGGAAGAAAAATCGTGAATATGATTTTCAGACTACAAACGGGGATAAGAAAAAAGCCTACTGTACCCCTAGTGTTATCAATCACAATGGTCGAAAAGAACTGATAAGTCCTGGTGCTGTAGCCACTGAATCAAGGAATCCTATCACAGGTGAATTATTGTGGACGCTAAGAACGGGAGGAATGAATTCCTCTTCACGGCCCATCTATCGACATGGTATGGTATATGTGTTTTGTGGAATGGGGTCGATGTCTGCCATTAGACCTGGTGGAGAAGGAGATGTGGACAAAACGCACTTAGTTTGGAATCGCCGCAAGGTGGTGCCCAAAAAGTCATCCCCCCTTTTTCTTGGAGAATATTTATTCATGGTTTCTGACGAAGGAGTTGCATCCTGTAATAATCCGAAAACTGGGGAGATATATTGGGCTGAACGACTTGGCGTTACAGGTCAATGTGCATCTTCCCCCATCCATGCCAATGGAAAGATTTATTCTTTTTCGAGTGATGGAGATTGTGTTGTTTTTAAACCCGACCCATCGGGTCTGAAAGTGGTAAGTCGTAATAAATTGGATGAGGGTTGTATGGCATCTCCTGCTGTTGTGGGTAATTCCCTGCTTGTTAGAACCAAGAAAAACTTATATCGGTTTGATCTATCCGATTATAAATAAATTTTAATTAATGAAATCAAAGATCCTCCTATCCGTAATGTTTCTTAACGCTTTGTCCTTATTTTCCAAGGACACATGGAAATCTCAGCCCAATTGGTTAGAGTTTTCCGACAGTCGTGATAAAGTCGGAAATATGCATGGTGATATTGCTGTAAGTTCTAATGGTGATGTCTATGTAAGTGTGGGCGACCCCAAGGCCGGCTTGCAGGTTTATGGAGATAACGGAAAGTGGAAACGCAATGTCCCAAATGCTCCGAGTGATCTGCATGGATTCGTCATTAAAAAAGAAGGAGAGCAGGAATTTATATATGCTGTTCGGGTGGGTGGAGGTGAACTCATTAAATTCACACTCGACGGTAAAACTGTTTTGCAAATCCCTGGATCTTCCATTCCGGATAAATTCAAAAGAAAAGGCAAAGACGGAAAACCTTTCGTCCGGTTGACTGGTGCAGATGTATCTCAAAATGGAGATATTTTCATAACGGATGGCTATTCGTCCGACCACATTCACCAATTTGATAAAAAAGGAAAGTATTTAAACTCATTTGGTGGAAAGAATGCACCCTATGGATTTCGTACTCTCCACAAACTCGTCATAGATTCACGTTTTAACCCAGCCCGGATTATTGGCATGGATCGGGCCAATAACCGCGTGGTTCACATGGGGCTAGATGGCAAGTTTATAGGCGTATTAAAGAAGGTCTTTTACTTCCAGCCTGCGTCCATATTCATAAGAATTGGGCGATCATTGGTGAACTACGAGGTCGGGTAACTATCCTTGATATGAAAGGAGATATTTTTGCACAGATTGGAGGAAATGATAAGAAAGATGAAATCGGAACAAATCGAACACCCCCAAGCAAATGGCGTGAAGGTATTGTCACCGCTCCACATGGAATTACCTGCAATGACAAGGGCGATATTTTTGTCGCTGAATGGAATATAACTGGGAGAGTTCATCGGTTTAATCATGTCTCAAAGTAATTCTAACATTTTAAAAAATACCCAAGTGTACGCAATTAGCCTCGTATTACTTCCCCTTTTATTTTTCCCACTTTCGGCTAAAAAGGATTCATCCTTCACAAAAAATAATGCCTTTAAAGGAAAAAATTTAAATGGTTGGAAAATACCGAAGGGGAATGATGTTTCAAAATGGTATCAAGTAAATGACGGCATTCTAAAAATTAGAAGTGGGCCTAAGAAAAAAGGCTCGATCTTGTGGACTGAAAAGGAGTATCGGAATTTTGAAGTAAATTTTGAATTTCGCTTTATTAAGGGAACCATCGATTCAGGAATTCACCTGAGAAATTTAGATCAAATCCAAATTGGAGCATCCGGTTCCTTAAAACGTGATATGACTTGTTCTCCATTTATCCCTGGGAAAGGCTATCCTGTTGAGGCCAAAAGAATTAAGTCACTTCTCAAGCTAAAATATTGGAACCACATGCAAATTCGGGCAATTGGCCCAAAATACGCCGTCTGGTTGCAGGGAGAAGAAGTCATGCAATACAAATCATTAACAGCCAAAGAAAAAGGGCCCATAGGAATTCAACTTCATTCAAACAGAGATATGGCGATTGATTTTAAGTCCTTCACGATCAAAGAGCTTTAACTAAGGAGAATTTTGACCTTTCACTAAAACCCAGGGTACATCAAGGCTTTTCCCCCAAGCATCAATTTTCACATAGTTCACTGATTACAGTCAAAAAACCGTAAAAAAAAATGATACGGTTCAAGCTTGCCCTTTAAAAAAAGTAGACAAGTCTGAATCGATGCTAAAATCCTCTAAAGTTACTCGTTTACTTTGTGAATTAATAGCGATACCAAGCGTGAATCCGTCCTTGGTTTCTGAATCTTCTGACTTGTGCGGGGAAGAATCGATAGCCACTTTTCTTATAAAAAAGGCAGAAGCTTTGGGTATTTCAGCTCAACGGCAAGCGGTTCTTCCTGGTCGTAAAAATGTTATATTCCGATTAAAGCCATCCGGTCGAATTAAACAACGAATCCTGCTGGCTCCCCACTTGGATGTAGTTCCAGCGAATAGGAAATCCTTTCGGCCCCAAATAAAAAACGGAAAGATTTATGGAAGAGGTGCTTGCGACACAAAGGGATCAATTGCGGCTTTTTTCCAGGCATTTTGTGACTTTGCACAAGGAACTGGTGCCAAAAAAGAAACCGAAATTATTTTTGCTGGATTAGTAGATGAAGAATTCAGCCAGGCAGGTTCAAGAAAACTTGCCGAAAAAGGTCCCAAAGCAGACCTCGCGATCACTGGTGAACCAACAAATTTACAAGTAGTAACCGCACACAAGGGAAATATTTGGCTTCGCTTGAAAACCAAAGGAAAAGCAGCCCATGGAGCCACTCCTGAAAATGGGGAAAATGCAATTAACTTGATGACTCCTATTTTAAAAACACTAGTCCAGGACTATCCAAAAAAATTAAAAGAAAACAAACATCCTCTGCTCGGGCACCCTACTCTAAATATTGGCAAAATAATTGGTGGGTCCCAGCCAAACATTGTGGCTGATTACTGCCTAATCGAACTGGACCGAAGAACCTTACCTGGAGAAAGTACAGCTTCTGTAAAAGCGGAAATTCGTTCCTTGTTTAAGTCAAACAAGCTAAGTGCCCCTGAATTTCAACTTACTCGGTCTGTACCTTGTCCCCCGCTCGACACCGACCCATCTTTACCATTAGTCAAAGCACTGATTCGATCTTGCGGAAAGCGAAAGCCAAGGGGTGTCCCTTATTTTACTGATGCATCACCAATTGCTATGGGGGGAACACCCTCTGTGGTTTTTGGGCCAGGTGATATTGCTCAGGCACACTCCGCCAATGAATTTGTTGAAATCAAACAAGTAGAAAAAGCAAAAGATATCATCACCAGCTTCTTAAAAAATCTTACCTGACGTGTAATCTAACATGATCTCTAATTTGCTAGGCGATACACCCTGCATTGCGAATAATTTATCCGCCCGATCTTTCAAAACTACTGTGATTACTCTGCGGTTGTATTAGAATGCATAGATTTGTGAAATAATTAAAGTTTGCCAAATAATTTGGACTACTAAAAAGTCATTAACTTAACATCTCCCACGCCCGCAATTTTTTTTAAGGAGTTAACTGAGCATATTTAATCAATAAAAAAAGAACTAACATACTAAAAAATATAAAAATGAATAATAAGCCCTCTATTCTGGACATCCCTGTGACACGTCGCTCTTTTCTTAATAAATCTGGTAAATTTGCATCAGCTGGAGCGTTATCAGGCCTCGCCTTGCCCATGGTCCATGGTCAGAGCAAAGAGGAAACCAAGCTTGCTCTTGTAGGATGTGGTGGACGAGGAACTGGGGCTGCAAGTAATGCCCTCTCTGTCTCGCAAGCATTCGGCCCCCGCAAACTTGTAGCCATGGCCGATGTTTTTCAATATAGAATAGATCAAAGTTACAACGGGCTTTCTAAAAAACATAAAGACCTTGTCGATGTTACCCCTGACAGAAAGTTTGTTGGATTTGATGGGTATAAGAAAGCTATGGATATACTTGACCCGGGGGATGTGGTTATTTTCACTTCTCCCTGTGCTTTTCGGTGGGTACATTACCAATATGCAGTAAATAAAGGTCTCAATGTATTTATGGAAAAACCCGTCACTCCCGATGGCCCTTCTTCCCGAAAGATTTTAGAGATTAATGAACAAGCCAAAGAACTAAATTTGAAAGTTGGAGTTGGTCTCATGTGCAGGCATAGCCAAGCCAGAAGAGAATTAAAATCAAGAATAGAAGACGGCGAACTCGGAGAGCTTCTTTATCTCAAAGCTGTACGGATGCAAGGTCGTTTGATTGGCTGGGACAAAAGAAAACAGGAAACTGAAAGCAAACATCTCTCCGATTTAATGTACCAGATTAAAAACTTCCATGGCTTCCTGTGGCTAAGCGGAGGGGTCTACAGTGATTTCAATATTCATAACATTGATGAATGTTGCTGGATGAAAGGAATGTGGCCCGTTAAAGCACAAGCTATGGGGGGAAGACACTATCGTGGAGATGAGATTGATCAAAACCTCGATAGTTATTCGGTAGAATATACATTCCCGGATGAAACAAAGCTTTATTTCCAAGGCAGAAGCATGAATCGTTGTTACGAAGAATTTGCCAGTCATGCAAATGGTACAAAAGGGTATGCTCTGATTTCAGGACCAGGTGGCCATCGATCTCAGGCTCGTATTCATAAGGGGCAGGGACCTGATAGTGATCTTTCTTGGATGTTTGGGCAAAGCTCAGGTGGAAGACCAACCCGTGAAACAAACCCATACCAAGATGAGTGGGAACACCTCATGGATGCGATCAAAAATGACAAGCCATTTAATGAAGTTGAGCGGGGAGTAAAAGCGAGCGTGGTTACCTCTATGGGTCGCATGGCAGCCCATGTGGGAACTGAGATCACTTACGACGATATGTTTAATTGCGATCATGAATTTGGTAAAGGTGTAGAAAATCTAACCCTTGATTCTGAATCTCCTTTATTAGCCAATTCAGATGGCTCCTACCCCATACCTGCTCCCGGAAAAAACAGAAGGGAATATTGAATTTATTAAGTACCTAAACGCGGTTTACTAACAGCATTCCCGTCTTACAGTGAATAACTTTTTCAAGGCTCATTCATTTACATATCTTCATGCAAGGTAAGCAATTACAGCTCCTTCCCCCTTGCCTTGGGATGCTCATTCCACAAACTCGGTTGACCAGAGGGTGTGCTTATTTCTAAATCAGTCTATCCAAGGAAGTTTTGGGGTAGGCTTTCTTGGCTTTAGGCCCGTTCTCGGTTACCGAGAGCGGGCCGCTTTTTTTTATAGTTTACCTTAGAAGTTGCTATCATCAAATGGATGGAATGATATTCTCAAAAACTCAATTTTTACTCTTACTTTCAACATGGGCTTGGTGTCATGCTGAAAAAAAACACTTTAGTTTGGTCTGACGAATTTAACGGAAACTCTCTTGACTACTCAAAATGGGATGTGGAGGAGAATGCATATGGAGGAGGAAACAATGAACAGCAAATTTATCGCTGGGACCCTAAAAACCTAAGGGTAGAAGACGGGAACCTTGTAATTGAAGCCCATAAGGACAGTCCAAATGTAATGGGAACCATTCGCCCTTATTCATCCGCCCGCATCCGTACAAAGCATCGAGGGGATTGGAAGTATTGCCAAGTCAAGGTGAGTGCTAAGCTTCCTGTTGGAAAAGGGATTTTGCCTGCTATTTGGATGCTTCCAACCGATGAAAAATATGGTGGCTGGGCCTCCAGTGGGGAGATCGACATCATAGAACTTGTCGGTCATGAACCGTCAACATATCATGGAACTCTCCATTTTGGGGGAAGCTGGCCAAGAAATAAACACCAAGGAGATAAGTATAGGCTAACTAACGGCACCTTTGCTGACAATTTCCATATTTTTCCCATTCAGTGGGAAGAAGGAAAGATAACATGGTCAATAGATGAAGAACTCTGGCAAACCGAGCAGAAATGGGATACCGAAAAGGCCACTTTCCCTGCACCTTTTGACCAGCGCTTTCATCTTTTAATCAATCTGGCTGTAGGTGGACGCTGGCCGGGAAGCCCAAATGAACAAACTCATTTCCCTGCAAAAATGCTCATCGATTAAGTAAGAGTGTATCAATAGTAAGCTACCTATCTTTCAAGGTATAACAAGTGCTCAACCATTTTCTTCATTGCTAAAGGTGGAATAGATTCACCAATTACTTCTCGCACTAACTTAGCAGAAAATGATTGGTCATTTTTCATTCGACCATAATTAATCCCCTCAAAGGAGTATTCCCTTTTCCAAGTGGGATGATCCAAGGTCGACAAGATCAGGATTTCTCGAAGTGATAATACCCGATTTTGATCGGGGTGCCCTTTGAGGTCGCTGGAGATGACCCCACTGTTCATGGTTATCGTTCCCCCCGGTTTATTCCACCACATCCTTCGATATGAGGACTTAAATCCTTTGATCAAGCGTAGTTTCCCCTTCTTGAATATTTGAGGTCTGGGCAAGCTTTCACCACAATCACAATGCAAAGCAGTTTTGTTTTGCATTTCCTTTTTGCACTTAACGCATATCATATTGTCAAAAGCTGTCTGCCCTTCGGAAGTGAATTTCATCCAAAAATATTGCTTTTCACTCCATTTAGGTACGCAATGAAAAGGGTCGATATCATCATGGGTTTTGCTAAGGGCGTCCAAGGCAGGAAGGTGAGCAATACTCTCTTGTAATGTAACCCAAGGCATTGTTCCTTTTTTACCATGAGTGGGAGGTTTATGGTAGGGGCTTAGATGGTTGGTAAAACCTGGCGGAGAAGGAGGGAGACGAGAAATGACTTGGGGAATTCGACAGCCAATCGTAATAAGCCTTTCTCGATGGTGAGGCACACCATAATCCCGGAAATCAATAATATTTGCATAAATTAAATACCCCAAGGGTTTTAGCCTTCGGTGCAAGCAATCCAAAATATTCTCAGGTCGATCGTGCTCGTTTCGAATGATGGTATTTTCCATCCTTCTGACATTTTCTAGAATAAACCATTCAGGTTTTAAATTTTCCAAAATATCGATACCAGGTAGAATCAATCGGTTCCTCTCATCCTCTTGCGGACGTTTACCCGCCCGTATTTCAGCTGAAATTCTACCCGCACCATTAGATGACATACCCTGACAAGGTGGAGATAAAGTAAGCAGCCATAATGGATCTGAACCAAGTTTAGCCTTAATGTACTTTATGTAATCGGCTTTTATATCCCTCACGTCACCCTCAAAGACTTTAGTCATAGGGAAATTCTTTCTAATCAAAGCCGCACGGGATGGAACAAGTTCACAGGCAGCTAGTACAGGAATAGAGGTCCCCCAATCTATTCCCACATCACCTATTCCTCCACCAGAAAATAGGGAACCTGCAAGCCTTTTTCTCTTCATATCATTTCATATGGATTAAAAAGAGAACCGTTCATCATGTATACCAATGCTTGCATTACCTTTTTACTATTTGCTCCGATACTTTTCAGTAAAAATTCGCTGGTTTTGATTGGACGTCATCAGATAAGCATACAAATTTTAGTTTCTTATGCCTATGAAATTAATCTTTGCCCACCTCGCCTTGTCTTTTTGCTTACTCACTAAAGTGAACGCACATGACCCCGCTAGCGACATCAGTGTTGCCGCCAAGAGATTCCTTCGATCTCTTAACGCGAAAGAAAAAGAGAAAGTACATTACAGGTTTAAAGACCATGAACGCGAAAACTGGCATTTCTTTCCAGGCAACTTTATCCAACCAAACGGAAGACGGGGTTTGTCTCTCAAAGAAATGTCCCCAATCCAAAAAATTCTTGCCCATGGCTTACTTGGGTCTGCTCTAAGTCACCGAGGGCTAATCGAAGCAACCGATGTCATACTTCTAGAACAAATTCTATTCGAAAAAGAAGGTCGTGATTTTCGAGATCCTGAGTTGTTTCATGTATCCATC
>CALSTX010000017.1 GCA_943789375.1 uncultured Opitutales bacterium
CACCAATTTTGTCGATTGGGAAGACATTGTATGGTTTCTGCTTGTTCTAAACTGGTACAAGATGTACCCCCTTTCATGTTGGCTGATGGATCTCCTGCAGAGGTTCGTTCAATTAATAAAGTGGGGATGTTAAGAGCAGGTTTCTCAAAGGACTTTATAGAAAATACCAAAGGCGTATTTAAAGTATTATACCGCGGCGATTTGAACCGTCGCCAAGCGATTGATTATTTGCAAACTAAGCCTAATCTAGCCGAAGAAGAGATTACCAAGGAAATTATACAATTCACCGAATCAAGTGAAAGAGGTTTAGCTTAGGTTTTCCAAATCCTAATTATCGAATTTTCAAAATTCTATTTTGGTTTTGATACTATTTAAGTTGAGCACTTGCAAAAAATGATTTTTTCCAATACTAAACGAATACATTAATTTAGGAATGTCTGTTTATAAGAAAAATTGGAGTTTTAAGACAACAGGTAAGGGTACTTATGAAATTACTGATGCAGTTATTGAAGGGCTTAAAGAATCAAACTGTTCCAGCGGTTTGGTATCTGTGTTTCTATGCCACACTAGTTGTAGCCTTGTTCTCATGGAAAATGCAGATCCTTCTGCTCGTGATGATCTAGAAAGATTCATGGACGATCTCGTACCTGAAAGTTATCCTCATTTTAGCCATACTTTAGAAGGACCAGATGATATGCCTTCGCATTTAAAAATGGCTCTTACTCGAACGAGTGAAAATATTCCATTTGAAAATGGTTGCTTGCAATTGGGGACATGGCAGGGGATTTTTTTGTGGGAGCATCGAATTGAACCCCATACGCGAAAATTAATATTTAGTTATTTGTGCCAAGAATGAATAGTAGATTACTAGTTTTCATTTGTCTTCTGTCTAACTTTAGTTTTTCTTGCACCCAAGACAATAGAGTTATGGAGGAAGATCAGGATGATGCCTTTATACAAGGGCGATCCTTTTTAAAAGTGGGGAAAGAAGAAGAGGCTCTAGATCAGTTTCTTTCAGTAACACGTAGGACAATTAAATGTCCAAAATCTCATTTGGAGGTGGGGCGACTTTATCTAACTTTAGAAACTAGAAAAGACCCGGTTGCTGCAATTTATCATTTTAGAAGATTCTTACTATTAGAGAACGAGTCCCGAGAAGCACCCAAGGTCGAGCAACTAATCGTGACTGCTGAACGTGAGATTATTCGTAACTTACCAGGGGAACCTTATTCTGATCTTTTAGACTCCCTTACACTGAAAGAAGAGAACGATAATCTGAAGAGGAAAGTCGCGGACTTACAGGCAAGGATTGGGTTACCATTGGAAATCAAAAACTTACCGGTTCCCCGAATGAGAAAACCACAATTTATCTCTCCTCTTACTTCTGTTCAAAAGCCTATTCCTCCACAATCCACTTTACCCCGAACTTATGTAGTTAAGAAGGGAGATAGCCTCTATGCAATAAGCAGAAAACTCTATGGTGATTCTTCCCACATTGAGCGTATCTTTCAAGCAAATCGCCAATCTTTATCCAGTAAGGATAGTCTAAAACTTGGGCAGACTTTGATAATCCCTGCCCTGCATCGCAATCCTTAAGCGGAGTTTGCTTACATGGCATACTTCGATAATAATGCGACTACTCCAATTGGTCAAAATGCTCTTCAGGTTTATAAATCTGCATTAGCAAATGATTGGTCAAATCCATCTTCGCCATATCGTTCAGCCTCTCGGGTCAGAGCAAAACTTGAATGTGCAAGAGAAGAGTTGGCTCTCGACTTGGGTGTCAATAAAGAAGAATTGATTTTCACTTCGGGTGCTACTGAAGCTAATAATTCGATTTTTGCACATGTGGCAAGTAATGGCAAAAAAGGAGGGCGATGCATCCTTTCTCCATTTGAGCACCCAAGTATTATCGAACCTGCAAGACATTGGTTTCAAGATCGTTTGGCTTATATGCCCGCAGATGCATCTGGTCGAGTTGACCTTGATGAGACTGAACAATTACTAAATACAGAAAATATTTCACTAGTTTCGCTCATGGCCGCAAATAATGAAACAGGTGTAATTCAGCCTTGGAATGAGCTTGCGGAATTATGTTCGGAGAAAGGTATTTTTTTTCATTGCGATGCGACTCAGTGGATTGGCAAGTTAGATTCGTCAGTCTTTTCAACTTGTACCTCCTTCTCGGCTAGTGCACATAAGTTTTCAGGTCCAAAAGGACTTGGTTGGCTTGTCTCTAAAGAGCCAATTCAATTACAATTGGGTGGACAACAGGAAAAGGGGAGTCGAGGTGGAACGGAGAATTATCCTGCAATTGCATCGATGCTAGTGGCGCTGAAGGATGCAAATATGGAGTTGGCCGAATTTTCTAAACGAGTGGAATGGAGAGACCAATTTGAACAGAACATAATCAACACAATTCCAGGAACAATAGTGTTAGGAAAAAAAAACCCAAGGCTATGGAATACTTCGATGATCCTTCTTCCGGAGTTTGATAATTTATCTTGGATAGGAAAGCTTGATAAGCGTGGCATTTCTGTTTCGACTGGTTCTGCGTGTTCCGTTGGAGATGTTTTAAATTCCTCACTTGTTTCTTCCATGGGATTATCTTTAAAAGAAGCGGGCCGTCTTGTCCGAATAAGTTCATATTCCGAAGAGAAAGAGAGCGATTGGCAAAGCTTGGATTTAGCTTTCAGTCATGTATTCCAAGAACTAAAGGAGGAAGCATCTCGCTCATCAATTATTTCTCTATGAATTTTTAAAGTGCAGCTTCTGTCGATTAATCTAGAGAGTTTTCGTAACGTAGAGCTTGTGAATTTATCCTTTTCCACAAAGCGGGTATTCTTCCTCGGCCCAAATGGACAAGGTAAAACTAATTTGTTAGAGGCAATCGGGCTGTCTTCCACATTACGTTCCTTCCGAAAGTCCGGGCTTGAGGGATTAGTGATGGAGGGAAAAAAACAATCTAGACTTTTTTTTCGTTTTCAGGATGACAGCGGTGAGATAAAAGAAACGCTACTTGAATTCCGAGAAAAAGGAGAAAAAAACCTTGAAGTTGATGGCGAAAAAATTAGACGCTTTGCAGATTATTTAGGAAATTTCCCATTGGTTTGTTTATCTTCGAGGGATTTCCGTCTGATTAGAGATGGCCCTTCAGAGAGACGGAAATGGCTCGATACCTTACTTTCTTCATCCTCATTAGAGTACTTTGAAACTTTAAAAATGTTTCATCGATCTTTGCGGGAACGTAATTCTTTGCTTAAGAATGGCGGAGGAGACCGTGAGTTGGATGCCTTTGAACAAAGCTTAATTCCTAATGCTCATCAACTTTTTCAGTTAAGGCAAGTTGCCCTCCCTCAATTATCTAAATCTTTAGCTAATTATTACCAATCCCTTTCAGGAGGTAAAGAAGAAGCTAGTCTGTCATACAAGCCAAATTTAGAAATGGCAGACGCAGGGGACTATGCAAAAAAACTATCTAACGAACGCATGAGGGATCGACAATTCGGCAGTACACGCCGGGGACCGCATCGCGATGACTTTGAGTTTTTAATCAATAGCAAAGATGCTCGAACCTTTGCCTCAGAAGGACAGCAACGCGGGATGGTTCTCGGTTTGCGACTTGCTGAGTTTGATTATTTATTACAAGCAACCAAACGAGTGCCTCTTATATTAGCAGATGATGTATTGGGGGAGTTGGACGAAGTCAGAAAAGCAAACTTTAAGAAACTTCTTCCCCTTGAAGCTCAAGTTTTTGCTTCCGGTACTTCTTTTCCTTCGCAAGATGAACAGGACCATTGGGAGACTTTTCATGTTGAAGCTGGAACTTTCTCTAAAACCTAGGCTTTCCATTGACCCCTTTTTTCGTCATTTCCTTAGTTGTGTTTAATTCTGAATTTAATTTGGTGTATTGATGGAAGCCTTAACTCCTACCCATTGGTCTCTTTTGGCTTTAGGTGCTCTTATTATGGGGATGAGCAAGGGTGGATTGCCTGGTGCGGGAAACCTGACTGTTGCTATTTATGCCTTAGTGCTGGAGGATGCACTTGGACCTATCGGAGTGCCTCTCTCTGTTGGATTACTTTTGCCCGTTTTAATTTCTGCAGATATGACAGCTACACTTGTTTATCGCAAGTATACGGATTGGAAATTTATTATTCGTTTATTACCATGTTTTATTGTAGGTACGGTACTTGGTTGGTGGGTTTTTGATTATTTTCAGGGCGGTGATGATCGAGTTCGTCAGTTGAAATATGTAATTGGTGGTATCTTGTTAAGCATGACCGCATTGCATTTTCTCGTGAAAATAAGAAGTAGGGTGAAATCAAAAAGTAGGCAGAAAGAAGAGGATATGCCCAAAGGTTCGGTCGTCTTAGGTCTTGTTTTTGGTTTGCTTGGCGGTGTTGCGACTATGCTTGCTAATGCAGCCGGGCCAGTTGCCCAACTTTACCTTTTGGCCATGGCCCTGCCCAAATATGCTTTTATTGGGACCTCTGCCTGGCTGTTCCTGATCGTTAATATAATCAAGATCCCATTTATGGTGCATCTTGACATTATTACCTTGGATTCGATGTCAGTTAGTTGGTGGATGTTTATTCCAGCAGTGATTGGTGCTGGAATTGCTCCGATGATTGTAAAATATATTAACCAGACATTATTTGAGCGTTTAGTGTGGTTTTTCATCGTTCTCGCGGGGGTTCGTATGCTGTTTTAAAAATTATTTTATAAAATGAGTAAAAGTACACGAAAACTCTGGGCTCAGCACTTGGCTGGCCAGTCCACATCAAAACCTAAAGTGGATTCCCAAATTTTGCTTCGGAAAACACCCTATAAAGGAAAAATTTTAGGAGTTGATCCAAGTTTACGTGGAACTGGATTGGCGATACTTGAATGCGACGGTAATTCTTATAAACTTTTGCATTCTGAAACGCTTACTTTGAAACCAAAGATTGATTCTATAGCCTGTCTGGGAATGATTCATCAATCAGTTGCCCAACTTCTTGATTTATGGAAGCCCCGCCACCTATCTTGCGAGGCAACAATTTATGTGCAGAATTTTAAAACTGCACAAATTATGGGAGCTGCACGAGGAGCTGCATTATCTGCCTCCGCTATCCGCGAAGTTCCTGTTTTTGAATATGCACCACTAAGAGTGAAACAGGCAGTAGTCGGATTTGGGCGGGCAAGTAAGGAGCAAATGTCCCAGACATTGGCCCAAATGTTACATTTACCCAAAGCTCTGCCATACGACCAGGCAGATGCACTTGGTCTTGCTCTTTGTCATGCCTTAACTTGGCATCCAGGGTAAAGAAATTAAAAGAACAGGCGAGAGGGTAGGAGAGGCCGGTTTTTATCGCTACACCCAACCAAAGTTACCTGAATGCTCAAATTATCTTTAATCACATCCAGCATACCTCCGGGTTGAATCCCGAATTTTCCTCTGCTTAGAGGCACTTGCCCTTTGATTAAAAGTATATCACCGCGTTTTCCGTCATACTTTCTTCGTTCTGCTCGCAAATATTTTAAGCTTACAGGAAAAGAAATCTGTGCAGTATTACCTTTGAGAAGTAATGAGCCAAACGCCTCAGCATTCAATGTATTCCTGTTCCAATATTGCTTACGAATTCCTCTTAACTGAAATAAAATCTTAGGGAATTGTTCGGAGTTAAGCCAATCTGTTTTTTGTGCATCTCCATTAACTTTTTTATACCCAAATCTCAGAGTGCGGGCATCTAGAAGAACGGTGCCAGAGGTGGTTGACGGATTCTCAGTCGGAAAAATGATTTGGCCTACTACCTTATTGAATGTTCCCCGTACACGACCAAAGCCCATAAGTTCGCCCTTTTCCAAACCGACTTCGATTTTATTTAACTTTCCCATGGGCTGCAGATTGTATGAATTTGCCCCCAAACAAAAATTGACAACAAAGCATAGGTTCACGAGGACCCAGTTCAAAATTAAATTATTCTTATTCATTTTAGAAACTTTTCTTATTTTAGCATCATAATATAGTCGAAAATTATCGTTAGATTAAAGAATGTTTTCACTTGACCGCGTACTAATAATTTCCAAGATATACATTATAGTTATGAAGATTTCGAATAGATTATGTACCAAATTTGTTTCGTTAATAGTATTATTATGGAATCCTCTTTTTTCTGAAGTTCAAAACGAAGGAATTATAGGTGCTCCATTCTATAGCACTAATTATGATGTTACAGGAAGTATTCAAAACCAAGCGGGTCCTTTTGCTGAATTCGCGGTGTCTTCTGGATTAATTGTACAACCTGAATTTTCCACTTTGTTACCCGGAGAGAAATCTAAGCTTTCTGCTAGCCTTCAATTGGATGATGGTACATTAACTCGATTACCTACAACAGATGTTACTTGGAGTAGTACATCCTCGAATATTTCAATTGCGGATGATTTTGTAACTGCAAAGGAAATTTCCCGAAATACACGAATATCGATTAGTGCGAATGCGGAGGGTTTTAATGCTGTTCTTTATATCCGCTTGAAAGCCGGTATTCCAGTAGTTGACTCAGTTTCCAATACAAATACTTCTAATGCTCTTTCCCTGTCAACTGATCTCGCACAAACAGGCTGGAAGAATTCACAATGGCTTGGGAATTATTACGATGCAGAAAATCAATGGATTCATCATGTTGATCATGGCTGGTTTTTCACTTCGAGTATGGATGCAAACTCTATTTGGCTTTGGAGTCCTAAGGAAGAATGGCTTTGGACAGGACCTGGTGTTTACCCTCATTTGTTTAGAAATAAGGATTCCACTTGGCTGTATTTTGTGCTGAAATCTGCTACTGGCTCAGTCTATTACAATCAGACTACAAAAGCATTTGAGAAATAGTTTTTTCTCTGTTATCTCAGCATTTTAAGGCTTCCATTTCACTACGCCTCTTTTACGGGATACGGTATGCTCGTTTTGATATTGCCCAAAAGGTGAGTGCTCACTCTTTATCTTTTTCAACAATTCTGACCGAACGGCAAGATGTTTTCAAATAGTAGGATTACTAAATATTTAAAGAATCGAGATAAACGGCAGCATCCAAATCATTAGAGTGGGAGTGCGATTAGTAAGTTAAAAAAGTGAAGACTAACAATGTTGTAATAAATTAGCTGAGGTTATATCAAACCGCCTTACACTTTTAATTTGAGAGTCAAGAACTAACAATTTTTACCTCGTACAGGTACTAATCGATCAGTATTTCCTTTGCAGATTTTCCTTGGGGGATCATGGGTAGTACATGTTCAGTGTAGGGAACAATTACTTCAAGTAAGAAGGGCTCGTCCGTTTCCAACATCTCACGAATACCATCGTGTAAATCTTCGCGCTTGATGATTCGTCGAGCCTTCACCCCAAAACCTTCGCACATTTTTATGTAATCGGGATAAATGCCTTCTTCGTTTTCGGGACCGCCAATATTTTCAGGATCACATAAAACGGTATGCCCACGGACACTTTCGTAAAAGCGGTCTTCCCATTGAACTACCATTCCCAAGTGTTGATTGTTCAACAGCAGGCATTTAGCATTGATTTTTTCAATTTTGGCGGTGGCTAATTCCTGGACATTCATCAGAAAGGAACCATCACCATCAATATCAATGACTTCCTTGTCAGGCCGTGCTACCTTAGCACCAACTGCAGCTGGATATCCAAAGCCCATTGTTCCTAATCCAAGAGATGAAATATACGTCCGAGGTTCTTTGTAGCGATAATATTGAGCCGCCCACATTTGGTGTTGTCCAACACCTGTGGTGATAATTGCCTCGCCTTTGGAAACTTCGTACAGGGCCTCAACGGCTTCCTGGGAAGTGATGTGTTTTCCTTTTTCGTATTTGAAGGGGTGGTCATTTTTCCAGCCAGTAATGGTGCCCATCCATGATTTAAGGTCAGGCTTTTCCCATTTTTTTTCCTTAATCAGTTCAGACATCCGGTTCAGTGCATATTTGATATCTGTTCGTATGGGGAAATTGGCATGGACATTTTTATTATGTTCCGACTTGTCCAAATCAAAATGGATCACATAAGCTTCTTGGGCATATTTGTCGACCTTCCCGGTAATTCGATCATCAAACCGGGCACCCGCGCAAATGAGGAGGTCACTTTCGCAGACCGCCCAGTTTCCTGCTACGGTTCCATGCATACCGTACCAGTAGCATGATTGTGGATGGTCGGGGTCAAAAACGCCTAACCCCATAAGAGTGTGTGTCACCGGTAATCCGGTAAGCTCGGCAAATTCTTTCAATTCCTTGTGAGCATCCGCGGAAATGATTCCACCACCCGTGTAAAGAACTGGTTTTTTGGCTTTTGAAATTAAATTGAGAACTTCGATTAATTCCTCGTCTGTGGCCTTGGGCTGATCCAGTTTATAGCCTTCGAGTTTTGGCACTTCATCAGGGAAAAAGGGTTCAAATACTGCCTGTTGGACATCCTTGGGGATATCAATCACCACCGGTCCTGGACGACCACTTACGGCTAAATAAAATGCTTCTTTTACCACTCTCGGCAAGTCCTCAGGGGTGAGAACGAGGTAGCTGTGCTTTACAATGGGGAGCGTCATACCGAAAAAGTCGGTCTCTTGAAAAGCCGCTTTTCCAATAAATTCCTGGTAGACTTGACCGGTAATGGCAACTAAAGGGATACTGTCCATGTAGGCATCGGCAATACAAGTAACCAGATTGGTTGCGCCCGGACCGGAGGTGGCCATACATACTCCTGCCCGACCGGTTGCCCGGGCATATCCGTGTGCCATAAATCCACCACCCTGTTCCTGACGGGGCAGGATAGTTCGAATCTTTTTCGAACGGGTGAGTGCCTGGTGCAGTTCCATAGAAGCACCGCCGGGATAGGCAAAGATCGAATCCACACCTTCACGCTCAAGAGCAGTGACGAGTACATCTGCTCCTTTCATAGCGGGCCCACGCTCGCCTTTAACATTCGGATCGGGTTGGATAATGGATTCTGTGTTCATGGTATGAATTAATTAATTCTTTATACAATGCCAAGGAAAGCCCTTTTTTTCAAGGTAGAAAGACTTGGTACACTTTCTGTAGATAATTTATTAAATTCAAGGACAAAGTGACAGGGCTTGGTTGTACTACCTTGAACCTTGACGAAAGTTTAAAATGTCAATTTGGATGGTGGTATGAATTTACGATTTTTTTTGATCTTAACTGCACTTTTTGGAACCTTTTTCTTATCGGGTTGTCTAACCCATTCAAAATTTTTGGGAAAAGTGGAAAATGACATGAGCGAGGTTCATCAAGAAAGTCCTCGCTTGTATCATGTAGTTTTCTGTTGGCTCAAAGATAAAGGAAATAAAGTACATCGGCAAAAAATTATCGAGATTACCAAGTCCTTTCGTTCAATTCCTGGTGTACTTGAGGCAAGTGCCGGCCAGGTTGTAGCAAGCGATCGGGATATTGTGGATGATAGTTTCGATATTGGAATATTAATTGTAACCCAAGACAGAAAGAGTCTCCAAGAATACCTGGAACATCCGATTCATCAAAAAGGAAAAAACGAAGTTCTCATTCCCTTGGTCGATCGTGTTTTAGTATACGATTTTGAGAAGTAAGCTTTTTAACTTTCTGGAGTCCAACCGAGCACGATATCAAATTGAGCCCCGACTTCGCCAACTTTTGAACCGGCAATCTTATTAAATGGAATAACCAAGGAATTCCGTGCCCGGCTATCTTTGATCCGCTTCAGGATGAAATCATTCTCGTTCCTGGGTTCTCCTTTAATATAACATTGAGTAGTCAGCTTCCTTTGTCCTTTTGCCGAGACAGCCATATGAATATGGGGGGTTCTCCCAGAATAGGGGCTCGGTTTGAGAGTGCGAAAGAAGTATCGTCCCTTTGAGTCAGTCAAAAATCGTCCATAGCCCTGAAAGTTGGAATCCCATTTTTGACGATTTCCTCCGCGAGTATGTAGGTAAATGCCATTATTATCCACCTGCCAGATTTCAACGAGCGTATTACGGAGCGGATTTCCTTTACTGTCAGTTACTGTTCCACTCAGGTAGGCGATAGTGCCCACTGCAGGGGTGAGGGCATCATTAATGACAATCAAATCATTATCCGTATCCAGGGGCATCTTGTCGGGATAGAATGGCCCCTCAGTTTGCTTGGGTGTAAGAGTAAGGGTTTCTGCCATTAATCCTGGAATAGTAAAAAAGGGAACAGTGGATAGAAAGGATCGACGGGGCAGGCTGGGTAGATTCATTAATAGAAGTTGTACCCGTAAAAACGGAGAGTAAAGGAAAAAGAATTCATTTGAGCAATGTCACCAACCTGGGGAGTACATGGCATTAGCTTACAATCACAAAAACGATATCCTTGTCATCGCGAGCCTGAAGGGCGTGGCGATCCAATGTACACCAATACGGGAGGAGATAAGTCCATAATTTATAGCACAATAGAAACTTATTAGATGACATGTTGTTTGACAAAATAACTAAATAAGTAATTAAATTATATATTCCACAATTATATCCATGATGAAAGTATTCACCGTATTAGCTCCGTTCTTTTTTCTTTTCACCTTAGTGACCCATGCCTTAGTGCCCGTTCCGTATTCAGGCAAGGTCGCAATCAACGGAGTCAATTACCATGGCAATGCAGAGTTTACTTTTTCTCTGGGCGATGCCAATGGAACAGTACATTGGAGAAACGGTATAAATGCCAATGAACGGATCAAAGTCTTTGTCCTGAATGGCCGCTACACAGTTTTACTGGGTGGGCAGGGGATGAATCCACTCCCCGCACAACTGTTCCTCGAACAGGATGAACTTTATTTAAAAGTCCACTTTGATAATAACGACAGCGAGGGGCTACGCCACCTCGCACCTGACCAACGAATCACTGCCACGCCCTATGCCCTCACTGCTGAATTGGCGAATTTAGCCTACATGGCCCGTCAGGTCGAACCCGGAGCAGTTACCCGAGATATGCTGAGCGCCGAAGTCCTCGCCGACTTGAATAAGACGGTGTCCGTTGCAGATACAAATACAACTTCCATCCCCCCATCTGGTTCGATTGTCAAATCGATGCTTTCCCCCGAAGTTCTTTCGGACCTCAACCGCACGGTGACCAAATCGATGCTATCTACTGATGTTCTTTCGGACCTCAATCAATCGATCAAAGTAATCACCCGTGAACTGCTACCGATCTCGGTCCTGGCCGATTTAAACCGCACGGTGACCAAATCGATGCTATCTACTGATGTTCTTTCGGACCTCAATCAATCGATCAAAGTAATCACCCGTGAACTGTTACCGATCTCGGTCCTTGCCGATTTAAACCGTACGGTGACCAAATCGATGCTTGCCTCGGATGTGCTCGCGGACCTTAACCAATCCATTAAAACGATCACCCGGGATATGTTACCGGCCTCAGTCCTGACTGACCTCAACCGCACAATCTCCAAGTCTATGCTCGGGAGCGATGTGCTAGCGGACCTTAACCAATCCATTAAAACAATCACGCGGGATATGTTACCCGCCTCCGTTCTGACTGACCTCAACCGCACGGTCACTCCGCAAATGATTCAGTCCTCCTCAATCACCACCGCCCAGTTGAACGAGCAGATATTAAAGTATTTAAACCGGAAATTACGGTATCCCCTCAGGCACCCGGGCTGATCTTCAGCGGGCAGAGCATGAACCTGACCTCGCAGGCACAGGGGAAGTACCTGACTTACCAGTGGCAACGCAATGGCCAACCGATTGCGGGAGCAACGAGGTCCAAGTTTCAGTATCGCGGATGTGAACGGTTCTTTGCACGACGGAAACTACAGTGTGGTGGTGAGTAATGACTTTGGCTCGGTCACCTCCGCCCTCACCCCACTACAGGTGGACGGCACCCCGAGTGCCCACACCGTGGCTTCGATCAGTATGGAAATGATTTTCTGCCCGCCGGGCACCTTTACGATGGGCAGTCCGACCTCAGAAACCGGTCGGGGAGGGGATGAGACTCAGCATCAGGTCACCCTGACCAACGGATTTTACCTCGGTAAGTACGAGGTGACCCAGGCACAGTACCAAACGGTGATGAATGGAAACTCCGCAGGATTGAATGCCGACCCAAGCCAGTTTAAAGGAAGCAACCGCCCGGTGGAAAAAGCCTCGTGGGAGGATGCCCAAATCTTTCTGACCCGTTTAAATTCGATTGAACAGTCCGCGGGCCGATTGCCCAACGGTTGGAAATACGTATTGCCCACCGAGGCGGAGTGGGAGTATGCCTGCCGGGCAGGCACGACCACGGCGTACTCGTGGGGGAATGATATTAATTCCTCCCGTGCCAATTACAACTGGGACGGCGGTGCAAATGACGGCAATGATTCCAAGCAAACCGTGAACATCGGCCAGTTTTCCGCCAACCCGTGGGGCTTTTATGACATGCACGGAAATGTGTGGGAATGGGTCCAGCGACTGGAAGGCAAATTATCTTACCGGTGCCCAGACCGATCCTGAGGGTCCGGCTTCGGGCTCGCTATCGGGTCCTACGGGGTGGTTCCTGGACTCACGGCGGGACGGACCTGCGTTCTGCTAAGCGCTCAGACATCCCCCCGAGCCACCGTCTACCACCCTTCGGCTTCCGTGTTGGTTTCCAAGCAGTCAAGCCAGACGGGGCGAATCCCGAACTGGAATTGTTCGGGGGAGCCGGGGTCACGCGTGAGGCCGGGCAAGCCTGGGCGGAGCCAGGCGCAGCGGGGCACGATGCGCGGGACGGAAATTTGACCGCTTCCATCACCGTCAGCGGCACGGTGGACATGAACACGACGGGCACTTATGTGTTAACCTACTCCGTGGCGGATGCCGCGGGGAATGAGGCCAATGCCTCCCGCACCGTCACCGTGGTGGACACCACTCATCCGGTGCTCACCCTGCTGGGCGATGCCAATATGTCCCAGGCGAAGGATTCCGCCTGGGTGGATCCCGGAGCCACCGCCAGCGACAGCCTCGACGGCAACCTGACCAGTTCCATCACCATCACCGGCACGGTGGATGTCAACACCACCGGGGTGTACACTTTAACTTATTCCGTATCCGACGGAGCCAGTAATGAGGCGAATGCCACCCGAACGTAGTCAATGTCGGACAGGCGAGCACCCACAACGCCGATCTGAATGCTTCCGTTCAGTTGCAAATGCTCTGGGTGGAACCGGGCACCTTTACCATGGGGAGCCCGACCACCGAAGCGGGTAGGCAATCCGATCGCGAGACGAGCACAATGTCACCCTGACCAAAGGTTTTTACCTCGGTAAATACGAGGTTACACAGGCCCAGTACGAAGCGGTGATGACCGGTAATACGGACAGCCTGAGTGCCACGCCGAGCCAATGGCCAAATAATCCGAACCGTCCGGTGGAAAAAGTTTCGTGGGCTGATGCTCAAATTTTCCTGACCCGTTTGAATGCTCAGCAATCGGCAAACATACCCGCCGGTTGGGCCTATGTTTTACCCACCGAATCACAATGGGAATATGCCTGCCGTGCCGGTACGACGACGATGTATTCGTGGGGGAATGACATTAATGCAACACGGGCTAATTACTCGGATCAGTGGTCTGAGCCAGACCCGTGATGTGGGTCAATACGCGGCCAACCCGTTGGGCTTTTTCGATATGCATGGAAATGTCTGGGAGTGGACCGCGGACTGGTACCAGGCGGCTTATCCCACTGGCAACCCGGTGGTGGATCCCACCGGACCGGCTTCGGGCTCGTTTCGGGTCACTCGGGGTGGTTCCTGGAGCAGCGACGGGTCGGGCCTGCGTTCTGCTAGCGCGCCACGCAGCACCCCCGAGCACCCGCTTCAACGCTTCGGCTTCCGTGTTGGTTTCCAACAGCAGTAGGGAAGGGAGCTATGTACGGAAGGATGACGGACATGGCGGAAGGGGAAGGCGGAGCGGGACGGGCCTGGACCAAAGGGGCGGTAGCCCAAAAGGGCCATGCCAGGCACGCGGAGCCCCGGCGTAATTTCGCATCCTAAAAACGTTTACAACCTTGTCATCGCGTGGGCTGAAAGCCCGTGGCGATCCACTGTGAGCCAGTAAGCGAACAGAGTACTCCGTCCGCGTCGCTCGAGACACGATGGATTGCCGCGTCGTCCTGCTGTCCTCCTCGCAATGACAAGTGTGTGCTGTATCTACCATTCCTTCCACACCTTGTCATCGCGAGGGCTGAAAGCCCGTGGCGATCCACTGTGAACCAGTAAGCGAAGAGACAAGTCGTCCGCGTCCCTCGAGACACGATGGATTGCCGCGTCGGTCACTTTGTTCCCTCCTCGCAATGACAAATATTTTCAACTATTTTAAGATTGGTTTACTTACAAATTTACAACCTGTTATCATTCAACTCAATCTGGGCGTGGTGATAGCCTTGTCATCAGAGCAAAGCGAACCATGTTTTCTGTAGGGGTTTATTAAAAAGCAGTGGATTATTCGTTCACTCTGTTTCTCGGAACCACAGGAACTGATTTTGTCTTAAATCAGTTCCCGTAGGTCGTTGACGCCGAGGGATGAGATTGGCCGCTTCGGATTCCTCAAATACCTGTTCGAGGAGTTTCTGTTTCCCTTTTTGGAGCTGGAGGACATTTTCCTCGACGGTGCCGGAGGTGATCAATTTATAAACGGTGACCTGTTTGTCCTGTCCGATCCGGTGTGCCCGGTCGCTCGCCTGAGCTTCCGCAGCGGGGTTCCACCAAGGATCGAAATGGACAACCACATCAGCGGCAGTTAAATTTAATCCGGTTCCCCCTGCTTTGAGAGAGATTAAGAAGACGGGGACGGTTTCGTCT
>CALSTX010000018.1 GCA_943789375.1 uncultured Opitutales bacterium
AGTAGAAGACAGTGAATTCCACTACCGCATCCGCTCGGATGATCCGGACGAGATCATGCCTCCTCCCGAATCCCATGCTCCCTTGACCGAGGCGGAAAAAGACCTGCTCGACCAATGGATTGCCGAAGGGGCGGAATATGCCAAGCACTGGGCTTTTGACCCTCCTCAGGCATCCACTCACCCTCGTCAATGCAGCCAAGTGGGGGAACAACCCCATCGATGCCTTTATTCTGAAAAACCTGGAGAAAAACGGACTCGATCCTTCTGCACCTCGCCGACCCTTACGCCCTGGTGCGGCGGCTTTATCTCGACCTCATCGGTCTACCTCCCACTCCCGAGCAAAGGCAGATCGCTTTGTAAACGATCGACCGCGTGGATGCCTACGAAAGATTGGTTGATCAACTGCTGGCCTCTCCCCACTACGGAGAAAAGTGGGCCCGTGAATGGCTCGACCTCGCCCGCTATGCCGATACCAATGGCTATGAGAAAGACCGACCCAGAGAAATTTGGCAATACCGAGACTGGGTGATCCGTGCCCTCAACGAGGATATGCCTTATGACCAGTTTACCATCGAACAGCTTGCAGGTGACATGCTTCCCGGTGCCACCCAAGACCAAAAAATCGCCACCGGATTTCACCGTAATACACAATTAAATGAGGAAGGGGGAATCGACCCTCTGGAGTATCGTTTCTATGCTGCAGTTGATCGAGTGGCCACAACCGGAACAGTGTGGATGGGGTTAACCACCGGATGTGCCCAGTGCCACACCCATAAATACGACCCCATTACCCATGATGAATATTTTGGCATCATGGCCCTCCTCGACAATGTGGAGGAACCCGACCTTCTTCTCTACACCGATGGACAATTAAAACGGAAAGCCGAAGTGGAAAAACAGATTGAAGAAAAGATCCAAGAATTGATGGGGCGCCATCATGATTTTGATCAAACCTTCCAAGCCTGGAAAAAGAATCTGCAAAAGGAGGCGACTGCATGGAATATCCTTCAACCCACTGCATGGAAAACCAACCTACCCAATCTGGAAAGTATGGAGGACGGTTCGCTTTTTGCATCCGGTGATTTCACCAAGCGTGATGTCTACGATCTAAACTTCACCACAAAGGAACCGATCACTGCCCTTAGGATCGAAACGATGACCGACGAGCGTCTACCTGATCTTGGCCCTGGGCGGGCTTACTATGAGGGCAGAAAAGGACTCTTCTTTCTGAGTGAAATAGATGTTTTGCTAAAGGATGGTCATGAAATTAAGATACAAAATCCGGTTGCAAGCAATGGGCACGGTGCAGACAAAACCATAGACAATGAGGGCTCATCTGGGTGGAGTGCCGGTGTTGGCGAGGAACAACATATCATCCTTCCCCTTGCTGAACCCATACCTGCCAACCAGTCTTTTTCTCTTTCCCTCCTTTTCGAGAGGCACTTTGTCGCCAGTCTTGGCAGGTTCCGCATATCTGCCACCTCTGCATCTAATCGCCCAAAGGTACAAAAACTGGGTGCCAAGATTGAGGATCTATTAGCCACCAAAAAAGATCTAAACTCCTGATGAACTTCAACTTCTTAAAAGTACATACCTCGAAAAAGTATTTTACAGTAAAAAGAATGTTCAGGCATTTGATGGTCATGCCAAATGGATCTGGGATGACAAAAATAACAAAGTTAAACAAACCCTCTATTTCACCAAGACTATCGACTTAAAAAAGAAACCACGATCTGCCCGTTTGGTCTATACTTGTGATGATGAATCCGAGTTTTTCATCAATGGTAAAAAAGTGGCCTCAAATTCCCTATGGTACGAACCCGTCTCCGTAAATGTCTCCAACCACTTCCAGGAAGGGAATCAACACCCTTTCGGTGAAAGCTACCAATAATGGGGGACCGGGAGCCTTAATTGCCCAATTGGAAATCATTTCTGCGGAGGGTAAAAGACAATCCCATGTAACGGATCAATCATGGAAACTTTCTGAACAGGAACCAGAAGGTAATGATTGGAAGACCAAGGGTCTAAGCGATGGCCAGGAATCTACCATTGCCGGAAAAGCAGGTGATGCTCCCTGGAAAAACATCCCCCTAAAATCGAACGAACTTTCTGAGCTTCATGCCCTGCGCAAACAACTTCCCAATAACCGCAGGTCACTGGTCATGCAGGAGCGCCCGGCGGACAACCCCCGCCCCACTTACCTGCGCCACCGTGGAGAATACACCAGTCCCAAACATGAGGTGCATCCCAAAATCCCCGAGATTCTTCTCAGCAAAAATACCAAGATGCCCACCAACCGATTGGAATTTGCCCGCTGGTTAGTGAGTCAGGACAATCCCATTGGAGACCGGGTAACCGTTAACCGAGCTTGGCGTTCCCTCTTCGGCTTTGGCCTGATTCGAACCAGTGGAGATTTTGGTACCCAGGCACCAGCGCCAGACCACCCCGAACTACTCGATTGGTTGGCGGTGGGATTTAGAAAACAGGGCATGTCATTGAAGAAGCTCCACCGACAAATTGTGACCAGTGCCACCTACAAGCAAAGCTCCACTGCCTCTCCCGAGCTTCTGGAGAAAGATCCACAGAACCGTTTGCTGGCACGCGGCCCCCGCTTAAGATTAAGTGGAGAATTAATCCGCGATCATATGCTCCATGCCAGTGGGAAACTCTCCTCCAAAATGTACGGGCCTGGGGTTTACCCGCCCCAACCCAAAACTGTTCTCTCCCATGCCTTTGGCAACCAGACATGGAATGTATCCAAAGGGGAAGATCGCTTCCGCCGCTCCGTCTACACTTTCATCAAGCGGACCGCACCCTTTGCGGGATTTATGACCTTTGATGGAACCTCAGGAGAAAATTGCCTCGCCAAACGCGACCGTAGCAATACCCCTCTGCAAGCCCTCACTCTGCTCAACGATGAAATGTATGTCGAACTCGCCCGTGAGGCTGGCAAACTTGTCCATCAAACGAGCAAAGACCCAGTAAATGAATTGTTCCGCAGGTTCCTTACCCGCCCACCATCTGAGGAAGAAAGCAAGGTCCTGCAAGACTACCTCGAGCAACAAATTGACCGACTCAAAAAAGGACAGCTCAAACCGGTCGATGTCACCAATGATACAAAAGCTGATGCTATTTGGGCAGGCAAAGTTTTGCTCGCCCGGGCTATTATGAATTTAGACGAATCCATCACCAAGCCATGATCACAAACCCACTCCTACACCGCACCCGAAGACACTTTTTTAAAGACTGTGGAATTGGACTGGGCAAGATTGCCCTCGCCTCCATGCTCGCCAAAGAAAGTTTTGGAGTAATGGGCAACCCCGGTTTCATGCGTTTCCCAACAAAAGCCAAGCGGGTCATCTTTTTGTTTATGGCCGGTGCACCCAGCCAGTTGGAACTCTTTGACAATAAGCCAAAACTTGCAGAGATCGAGGGCAAGCCCATCCCCCCTTCCGTAATTAAGGGACAGCGCTATGCCTTCATCCAGCCCGATGCTGCGGTGCTTGGGCCTCGCTTCCCATTCGCCAAACATGGCCAGTCCGGTGCTGAGCTATCCGACCGCCTGCCCTACCTTTCCAAAATTGCCGATGATTTGACCTTCATAAAATCAATGAAGACCGATCACTTCAACCATGCCCCCGCCCAACTCTTCATGAGCACGGGCAGCGGCATCCCCGGCCGAGCCAGTATGGGATCGTGGTTAAGTTACGGAATCGGCAGTGAGGCGGACGACCTCCCTGGATTCGTGGTCTTACAAAGCAATGGTGTTTTGAGCGGTGGTTCTGCTCTCTGGGGTTCCGGATTTCTACCCTCCGAACATCAGGGTATTCCCTTCCGCCAGGGGGCTGATCCTATCCTCCATGTCTCCAACCCCAAGGGGATTGACCGGACTGCTCAGCGGCAAACCCTTGATCTGCTCAATAAGTTGAACCGGAATTCCTTGAACCGTATGGGCGACCCAGAGATCAATGCCCGGATCGAGGCCTACGAAATGGCCTATCGGATGCAGGCACGAGCACCCGAATTGATGGATTTTGCTCAGGAGAGCCAGGAAACTCTAGATCTTTATGGCGTGAAAAAAGGCAAGTCGGACTTTGCCAGCAACTGCCTTCTTGCCCGCCGCCTTGCGGAGCGCGGAACCCGGTTTATACAGCTCTACCACGCTGGTTGGGATGCACACAATAATGTGGAAGGAAATGTAAAAAACCAGGCGAAATCTGTTGATCAGGCAAGTGCAGCCCTCGTTCAGGATTTGAAACGCAAAGGCATGCTCGATGACACCCTGGTCGTCTGGGGTGGAGAATTCGGACGCACCCCCATGGTCGAGGCCAGTGCCGCATTGAACCGTAGTGGCGGGCGCGATCATCACCCACAAGCCTTTACTATGTGGATGGCAGGTGGAGGGATCAAACCGGGGATCACCCTGGGGCAGACCGATGAACTTGGCTTCCATGTGACTGAGGACCCAGTACATGTTCACGATCTGCAGGCCACCATTCTCCAACTCTTGGGAATTGATCATACCCAATTGTCCTTCCGCTTCCAGGGGCTTGATTTCCGGCTCACCGGTGTGGAACAACACCACGCCGTCAAAAAATTGATTGCATGATGCTGCGGTGGCTTTTGCCCCTGCTTGGAGGACTTCCAATCTTCGGGGCAACGGGCAAGGACACTGAAGCTCTTTCGATTAGCTTTAATGATCATGTCCGACCTATTTTGGCGGATAAATGTTATGCCTGCCATGGCCCAGATCCAGAAGACCGGGCAGCCGATCTCAGGTTGGATACTGAGGAGGGTGCTTTTGCCGACCTCGGTGGATACCGTGCGATCACACCAGGTGATCCTGAGGAGAGTGAAATCTTTTGGCGGATCGAATCGAAGGAGGAGGACGAAATCATGCCCCCACCCGACTCTCACCTCTCCCTGAGCAAACAAGAGAAATCCATCATTAAGCAATGGATCGAACAAGGTGCAAAATGGGAAAATCACTGGTCCTTTGAACCCATTGAAGGAAACCAAGGTTCCCACCAATGATTCCACCTGGCCCCAAAATGAGATCGACGAGTTCGTTCTTTCTTCCCTGATCCAGCAATCGATTTCACCTTCCAAGCCAGCAGAACCAGAATCCTGGTTACGCCGGGTGTCGTTTGATCTCACCGGACTGCCCCCTTCAATAGATCGCCTCGAAAAATTTCTTCAGGACCCATCCCAAAAAGCCAGGGAAGCGGAGGTTGATTACCTCTTATCCACCATAGATTATGCCGAACGAATGACCCTATTATGGTTGGATGGTGCCCGTTATGCAGACAGCAATGGCTTCCAGTTTGATACCGCCCGCACCATGTGGCCCTGGCGGGACTGGGTGATTCAGGCTTATTCTCAAAATATGCCCTACGACAAGTTTGTTCGTGAACAGGTGGCAGGGGATTTATTGCCCAACCCTACCCAGAATCAATTAATTGCCACTGGCTTTAACCGAAACCATGGATACACCTACGAGGGAGGAACCATAGACGAGGAGTACCGGGTTATCTATGCAAATGATAAAACCACCACCTTTGGAACCTTGTTTCTCGGGTTAACCCTGGAATGCACCCGTTGCCATGATCACAAGTATGATCCGCTTAGCATGGAAGATTATTATTCCATGTTTGCTTTCTTTAACACCAGTGCAGAGAGAGGAAACCCTGGCCAACAATCCCGGGCAACAAAAGCGGCAGCTCCTTATCTTGAAGTTTATCCGGGCAGGAAAAACCCCATCCACGCAAACTGGAAACTTTTAAAACCAACCAAGGCAGCTGCTGAAAAACAAACCCTCGAGATCCAAAAGGATCACTCCATAAAAGCGACAGGAGAGGTGCCCTTATCGGATTTTTATGTGGTTAACTTTGCAGTTTCGCCACAAAAGATTCAAAGCCTAAGGCTTGAAGTTCTTCCCATTAACGGCTCCAAGCACGGACCAGTCGGCCGGGCACCCAATGGGAATTTCGTGCTCAATAAACTTGAAATCTTCCTAGTCTCAAAAAATTCCAGGTCGCCTGTGAAGATCACGGAAGCTACCGCCACCTTTGATCAGTTTGGTTTTCATGTAAAGCAAAGCATTGACGGGGACTCCAAAACTGGATGGGCCGTGCAGGGAGGCCTCAATAAAACCCAAGTTGCCCGCTTCGATTTTGAGACCGAACTAAATGTTCCCAAGGGATCAAGATTGGAAGTAAAAATGGAATTTTCATCCCATGATAAACATGTATTAGGACGCTTCCGCTTTGCATCGTCCATCTGGGGTATCACTCCACCCAATGCCCTGACCATGATCATGAAAGAGGAAGAGAGAGAAACCCGCATTCTCATGGAAGGACTCTATGACCAACCCGGCAAGCGGGTGACTCCAAGAACCCCTGCCGTACTTCCATCCTTTGACGAATACAGGCTGGACCGGTTAGGACTGGTCGACTGGCTGGTATCCAAGGAAAATCCTCTTTTTGCCCGTGTATCGGTTAACAGATTGTGGCAACAGTTCTTTGGGTATGGATTGGTAAAAACCCCAGATAATTTCGGTTTGCAGGGCGAACTTCCAAGCCATCCGGAACTTCTCGATTGGTTGGCCAAAGATTTTATCAACCATAAGTGGGACCTTCATCAAACCATCAAGAAGATCGTTCTATCGGCAACCTATGGACAATCCTCAACCTATCGCCCTGAGCTGGAAGATCCTGATAATCGTTCGCTTTCGCGTGCATCCTCCTTCCGCTTGCCGGCAGAAATGATCAGGGACCAGGCCTTAGCTGCCAGCGGGTTACTCTGCAAGAAAGTGGGAGGTCCCAGCGTGATGCCCTACCAACCAGATGGAGTCTGGGGTGATCTGAACGCCCCGCCTTCCCACCGCGAATTTTATGTCCAAAGCAAAGGGGATAATCTGTACCGCAAAAGCCTCTACACCTACTGGCGCCGTGCCGTTCTTCATCCATCGATGTCTACTTTTGATGCTCCAAGCCGGGATGTATGCACCGTCGAACGGGCATCCACCAATACACCCCTGCAAGCTCTGGTTACTCTGCATGACCCAACCTATTGGGAAGCTGCCCGCACACTCGCCGTTCTCGTTCACCGAGAAACAGATCCCATTAAATCGGCTTTTGAAAGGGTGCTTTCAAGAAAGCCCTCCAAGAAGGAGTTTCAACTTCTTTCAGATTTGCAAAATCAGCGGATATCACATTACCGAAAAGATTCAAAATCTGCCAATCGCACTCTGTCCGTGGGAGAAAGTCCGCCATCCAGCACGAAGATGGAACCTGCTCAACTGGCTGGGCTTACTGATGTCTGCCACACACTTTTCAATCTCAGCGAGACCATAACCCGCAAATAGATTATCTTATGAATCAAGAAATTGAAAACCTCTGGTTGAAGATGAACCGTCGTCAGGCCCTACGCACCGTGGGTGCAGGGCTTGGGTACATGGCTCTGGGCAGTTTGCTTGCCGATGGATCTACAACTGCTGGAAACTTCTCCCATCACCCTGCCCGGGCCAAGCGGATCATTTATCTCTTTCAGTCCGGTGGTCCATCTCAGGTCGATCTTTTTGATCATAAACCAGCACTCGCACAGCACCACGGCAGTGATATTTTCAAACATGTTGAACAACAGGGCCGGCTCACCGGCTTTAATAACAATCGAAAGATTTTACCTGTCATTAATAGTAAATACTCATTTACCCAGCATGGTGAGACAGGTTCATGGACCAGCGAACTCTTACCCCACATGGCAGGAATTGCAGATGATCTCTGCACCATCCGCTCGATGACCACGATCCCGATTAACCATGACCCTGCCATGACCTTCATGCAAACAGGACACAACTTACCCGGCCGGCCAAGTATGGGCTCATGGTTAAGTTATGGACTGGGCACCATGAACCAGAACCTGCCAGAATTCGTCGCACTGGTATCGAGTGGGGATCTGCCCAATATGCAACCACTCAACTCCCGTCTCTGGGGAAATGGATTCCTTCCGGGTAAACATCAGGGAGTGCGCTTGCGTTCAGGAACAGAACCAGTGCTCTACTTGAACGATCCATCTGGCAAAACCCTTAAGGAGAAGCGATCCATCCTTGATGCCATCAATGCCCTGAACAGGGAGGAGGCCAACCGCTCAGGTGATCCGTCGGTCGATACCAGAATCGCCCAGTATGAAATGGCCTTCCGCATGCAAACCTCCATCCCGGAACTTGCCGATTTTGCCAATGAGCCTGAATCAACTTACAAACTTTATGGAGAAGATGCCCGCAAACCTGGAACATTTGCATTCAATTGCTTGATGGCCCGTCGCCTTGCTGAACGAGATGTCCGCTTCATTCAGCTATACCACTCCGGATGGGATCACCATTTCAACCTGCCCGCCCACCTGCCCAAACGATGCCGGGAAGTGGACCAGGCTACTGCTGGTCTGATCACCGACCTTAAACAACGCGGACTGCTGGATGACACAATTGTGGTATGGGGGGGCGAATTTGGCCGAAGCACCTACAGTCAAAACGGTAAAGTGATGGAAGCCTATGGGCGCGATCATCATCCCGGTTGTTTTACCAAACTTTTGGCAGGAGGTGGTTTTAAGCCAGGTCTACAGTTTGGGGAGACCGATGATTTTTCCTACCGCGTCACCAAGGGTGAGGTATCGGTACATGATCTTCACGCTACCCTTCTCCATCAGCTCGGAATTAATCATGAACGCCTGGTATATTTCTTCCAGGGTAGAAGATACCGCCTCACCGATGTACATGGACATGTAGAAAAAAAATTATTGGTTTAGATCTAAAAATCAGGACCCACTACAATCCAATTTATGAGACTTAAATTAGTAGCCTTCATTTTCCTTTCACTTTGCGGATTTATATATTCGTGGGCGAAAGCTGAACCACTGCCCAACGTGGTAATGATTCTTAGCGATGACCAAGGGTTTGGGGATTATGGATTTATGGGGCACGAAATGATCGAAACTCCGAGCTTTGACCGCCTCGCATCTCAGAGCTTACGATATGACCGAGGATATGTAACCACTGCCCTGTGCAGTTCCTCCCTTACCACTATGCTCACTGGTCTCTACCCGCATAAGCACGGAACCACGGGGAATGACCCACTCAAGGGAATCAGCCGGCAGCCATGGATTGATAAATTCAAAAACTCTCCCCAGTTGCCCAAAATGCTGGCTTAAGTCTTATTTTTTCGATTTCTTTTTCTTAAGTGTCTGGGTATTTGGACCAACGATTTCGACAAAGTTACCGTCCGGATCCTTGAGCATCAACAAACACAAATCATGAGGGAAATCTATAGGCTCTTGGCTTAAGGAGAAAGGTCTCTTTTATTTAATGAGGACAATGTTAAAATCTTCTTAAGAAGAATACTTTCATAACTCCAGCATCAAAGTTTAGCAGCCAGCCTGTCTCCATCCATGCGCTCTTTCGTTACAAGGTACAATATAGCATAATTTATCATTTATGCCTCGCTTCCTCTCTCGGGATTATCCATGGTTAGTATAGTTTTAACCCTTATCTTGCTATGACCGACAGTTCAAAAAAACAAGAAAAACAAGAAGATCGTCGTAAGTTTATTGTAACCTCAACTATTGGAGCGTCCGCCGCCTGTGCTCTCTTCCCTTTCGCTTCAGGGATTCCAAGTGTACTTGACCCGGCAACCAGAGATAAGGGGAACTCGGAGGTCCCTTGGACCAAAATCGCCAAGCTTTCAAGCCTGCCTGAGGATGGTACCCCCACAAAATTTGAAGTCATCCTTGCCAAAGTCCGTGATGCCTGGACGACCTATACCGATATTCCTGCAGGGGCGGTTTATCTGGCCCGTAAAGGAGAAGAAGTGGTCGCCTTCAACTTAAAGTGCCCCCACCTGGGCTGTGCCATTGACTATCGTAAAAATTCCAACGATTACTTTTGCCCCTGCCACAACAGCACCTTTGCATTGGACGGGGCTGTAACCACTGAAAACAGCCCCAGTCCCCGGGGAATGGACACCATGGACACCAAAGTGGAAAACGGTGAGGTCTGGATTCGCTTCCAGCAATTCGTCCCCAACATTAAGGAGAAAGTGCCGGTATGATGAAAGGAATAATGGACTGGATTGATGACCGCTCCGGCATACGCGGATTGGTCAAGGAAGCCCTTTACGAAAAAGTACCCGGTGGTGCCCGTTGGCGTTATGTCTGGGGGAGTTGCCTAACCTTTGTGTTTTTCACCCAAGTGGTAACAGGCACGCTGCTTTGGATGTTTTACAGCCCAAGCACCCAAACCGCGTGGGAAAGTGTTTATTTTTTAGAATACCAGGTTGCCGGTGGCTGGTTTTTAAGAGGCGTTCACCACTACATGGCCCAGGCCATGATTGTCCTTCTTGTCTTGCATCTGATGCAGGTGGTGATCGACGGTGCCTATAAAGCTCCCCGGGAGTTGAATTTTTGGTTTGGTATTCTTATGCTGGGAGTAACCCTCGCACTTTCCCTAACCGGATACCTATTACCCTGGGACCAGAAAGGGTACTGGGCAACCGCTGTCGCCACAAACCTAATGGCGGAAGTTCCATTGATCGGACCGATCATTCAAAAAGTCGTGGTGGGTGGAGTCGAATACGGGCATCATACCTTAACCCGGTTTTTCGCCCTCCATGCAGGTATTTTACCAGCCAGCTTGATTGGTTTGGTTGTAGTCCACATCTATCTCTTTCGAAAACATGGTATTCATGTAAAAGAGCCAAGGCCCAAGAAAGATTCTTATTTCTGGCCCGATCAAATCCTTAAAGATGCGGTGGCCTGCCTGGCTGTCTTATTGGCGGTGGTTACCCTGACCATTTATTTCCATGGAGCTCCCTTGGGCCCACCTGCCGACCCATCCAACGAATTCCCTGCCCGACCAGAATGGTACTTCCTCTTTCTCTTTCAGTTGCTCAAGTATGTCCCGGCTTTTTGGGGAGCGGTCATAATACCCGTCTTTTTGGTAGTTTGGATGTTTTTACAGCCCTTCATAGGCAAAAGTAAAGTCGGACACCGGATCAATGTGGGATTTTGGTGGGCATTGATTGCGGGCTCCGTATTCCTGACCTTCCTTGCCGTTTCTGAGGACCAGGCAAATATAAAGCATGGGGCGGCCATTGAGGAAGCCAAGTGGCAGGCTGACCGGGTGATTGAAATTGCCAACGCGGAAGGAATTCCTCCTCTGGGAGCCGTTTCCCTGCTTCGGGCAGATCCTAAAAACCAAGGCCGTCGCTTGTTCGCGGCTCATTGTGCAAGCTGCCACCGATACAATGGTCATGATGGCCGTGGTTATCCTGTGGATGATCCCCAATCTGCAGCCGATCTTGCTGGGTTTGCCAGTACCGCATGGGTCACGGAACTACTCAACTATGACCATTATGTCTCTGATAAATATTTTGGGGGTACAAAGTTCAAGGATGGGACCATGGCCCGTAAAGTTCTGGCTAAATACACCGAGGAGGAGAACAAACTTCTTCCTGAAATCGCCAGGCTTTTAGCGGATGAGGCCAATCTCCCTTACGAAGAAAAACTGGAGGAAGAAAAAAGGGATGAACTTCTTGCCTTGTTTTACAATGACGATCTTGATTTCGAAGATGGACGAGCCTGTATTGATTGCCACGACATTGATTCGGAAGACGAAGGCTCCGCACCCGACCTTACGGGGTACGGTTCCAGGGAATGGTTAATCGCTTTCATTGAAAACCCAGAGGATTCACGATTTTATGGAAAGAAAAATGACCGCATGCCTTGCTACGGTCGGGATGACAAGCTCAAGCCCGAGGAGATTGAAATTTTGGTGGATTGGATCCGGGCTTCACCTGCTACTCCATAATAGGCTCACACCATCTTTTAAAACATCTCCAATCAAAATAGAATGTTCATAAATAAATTATTTTGAACATCTTGAGAAGAACCGATGTCTTATCTTTTATAAACAATTAGTTTGTTTCAGTTTAGTTTGTTTTTTAAAGCCCAAAAAAGCCGCAGTAATGCGGCTTTTTTGTTGGGAACTATCGCTATTTGACGACAAAAGACTCAAGGGGTATAAAAGTACACTTGACGGTCAATAGAAAATTTAAAATAGCACCTTGGGAAAAGTAGTAAACAAAGAGATAAGGACCAGGGGCTCTAAGAGAATGGTGGACGGGCATTGGCACTGAAGCCCAGTAAAGAAACAATTTATAAGATATGAAATACCAACCCAATAAATGGCGGGATCTTGAAACCAATGCAGAGGGTAAAATATATATCTGTCCGTATCCATGGATTCCTGTGCTCGCAATTGAAAATGACCGAGCTAAAACAAGGGAATTCCCAGGGCTTTAAGTTCATGTTTCACAAGACTGGTATATGGAACAAAAAGATATCCAAATCCATAAACATTAAATAGAAAAGGCAACATTTGCGATTGCCTGAGATTTGAGTTTCATTTTGATAAACTCCTCTATGTATATCTTAACCATTCTTTTCTTTTTCCCCATACTTTTATTGGCTGAAAATCTTTCTACCACACAAACGTTTCTACCAGAAGCGGCACTCCCTTCAGAAGAAAGCCGCCCCACCCTACTCTTTTATGGAAACTCCATGGTAGAGCGTCTTCTCGAACACGGGGGGATGGAAGCTCGCCTGCAAATTGCAACATTCGGAAAGGGCCTCAAAATCAGGAGCCTGGCCTGGACCGGAGATGAAGTGGGCAATCGCTTACGCCTTGAAGGCTACCCCAAACACATGAAAAACCTGATCCAGCAATGGCCCTCCAATGTGCTCATTCTGGGATATGGCATGAACGAGGCCTTCCATGGGCCCCAGGGACTGCCTCCATTTAAACGAGATTACCAAAGCCATATTCAACAACTCGCAATAGCTCACCCCGGGGCAAAGTTTGTGCTCCTGTCCCCCACCGCTGCCCAGCACCCCATTTCCGAGCTCAATGAAAACCTCAAACTCTACCGCAGTGCCATCTCCGAACTGGCCAGTAAGAATAAAGCTTTCTTTATCGATCTCTTCACCCCCACCCTCAATTCAAGCAGTCGGTTAACTGAGAATGGCATCCATTTAAACGACCTGGGAAACAAGCAGGTTGGCGCCATCATTGCCCAGGAACTGCTTGCTTATCTAGGTGCCAAAAACACAGAACCCGCTTCCGAAGATCACATCCAAAAGGTTCGCCATGCTGCCTCCGCGAAACATAGCCGGGTTGCCGAAGTGGTACGCCCGAAGAACGCGGTAGTCTATTTTGGAGTTCGAGCACGGCCCTATGAATATGCCGGGGAAATGCCCCGCTATCATAAGATGATCGAAATCACCGAGAAAATTGTCCACCGGATGGCGGCTGACCCGAAACTAAAATTCGCTGATTTGAAAAAACCTTCCCTCGATCCGATGCCACCTGGAAAAGGTCACGATGATGGTGATCGGACCGGAATTATCAAAGCACCAGCAGATGCCATGGCAGAGTTTACCGTAGCCGATGGTTATGAGGTGAATTTATTCGCCTCCGAGGATGACTTCCCCGAACTGCGCAATCCCGTACAGATGGCCTTTGATGCAAGGGGTAGGTTGTGGGTGGTTACCATGCCTTCCTTCCCTCACACGGTCCCCGGTCTGAGCCCGGAGGACAAGCTGATCATCCTCGAAGACACGGATAGGGACGGCAAAGCCGATAAGTGCACAACTTTTGCGGAAAACCTCGATGCACTGGACGGGATCGCTTTTCATCATCAGGGAGTGATTGTATCGGAACAACCACGCCTGCTGTTAATGCGGGATGAAGATGGGGACGACCGTGCGGACTGGCAGCACGAGCTCCTTCGGGGAATTGATGTAACTGACTCCCACCATGGCGGGATGATCGCAACTGATCCTCATGGAGATATTTTGTTTTGTGACGGAGTCTTTCACCGCTCCCAACTGGAAACCCCCTTTGGAGTCCACCGTGGCATAGACTCAACTACCTACCGCCTAGATCCCGCTACAGGAAGAATCAATACAGAGTGGCAGCATACAACACCCAACCCCTGGAATATAACCTTTGATCGATGGGGAAATACTTTTCAAATGTATGGAGATGGCGATGTCTATGATGGCACTTCCTTGATCTGGACTCCGCTGGGAGGATACATGCCCTATGCCTATGCTCGAATCACTAGCTATGGCAAAGGTTGCGGAACCTCATCTATTTCTAGCACAAACTTCCCAGACGAATACCAAAATGGCATCGCCTCTGCCTCACTGCTTGGTCGATATGCGGTTAATCTTACTATTCTTAACACCGACCGTGGCATGTTTAAGCAAAAGAGTTACCAAACAATTTTAAGCTCACCCAATGCTGCCTTCCGACCAGCTGATCTCGAGTTTGGAATGGATGGGGCACTCTATATTTCTGACTTTTCCAGTCCAATCATTGGACATGCCCAGCACCCGATGAGAGATCCTCACTGGGATCATGATTATGGACGTATCTGGCGGGTCGTACATACCGGTAAGCCCATCGTTAAAGAGTGGCCAAAAATAGAAGGTGCGACTCTAAACGATTTATGCAAACTCTTGCTACACCCGCAAAATCTTATCCGCCACCATACCCGGATTGAACTGAGGAAACATGGCAAGAAGGCCATTTCGGCTATTGATCAATGGATCAAAGCATTTGATCCCAAAGCGGATAATTTCGAACAGGCTATGCTCGAAAGCATTTTTGTATGCGAAGGACTGGGGCAGGCACGTCCCGACTTGATTGAACAATTAGCTAAATCTAAGTCCTACCTTTTTCGCGGAGCAGCAGTTCGCACCCTACGCTTACAGGCAGACCGAATTAGTAACACAAAAGAGATGCTCACTACCTTTGCCAAAGATGCACACCCACGCGTGCTCATGGAAGTAATTAATGCGGTGGCTCACTTGCGCCCGCACATGCCTGAAGTTGAGGGTTCTATAACGGGCATCAATACAAAAAATCCAGATGTGAAAAACTCGCTTGCCTATCTGGATTTAGGTACGGAACCGTTGAAGGGCAGTAGTGTGCCAGTACTGGAGGTTTCTAAAAGCTCACAACTAACTCAATGGATTGGATACGAGGATAAAAACAAAACCAATCCAGTTGAATATCAGATTGGTAAATCAAAGTTACCCGGTACTGGATTCTTTCGTTCCTTTATTTATTCAGATAAGGCCCAATCCGCTACCATCGGGGTCAACCACAAGAACTTGGAAGTATACCTGAATGGTATATTAAAATTTAGCCAGAACTCACTTTGGAGTGGAGATCAGCAAATCAATGTGGAATTACGCAGCGGTTTAAATGTCTTTGAGTTCGTTTTCCTCAAAGGTAGGAGGGCAGCCAGGTTCATGCCTGCTGTTTATGTCTATGACCCCTTGGGCAACCCTTTGCCTGATGCACAATATTTAACAAACCTAGATCAATTAAGAAAAGCCGATAAAGAACACCAACAGGAAATGGCCAAGGCAGGTAACATCCTCCGGGTTCAGGCGGCTCCCGAACTTCAGTTTGCTCCCAAAAGATTGCAAGTTCAGGCAGGCACCAAAGTAAAACTTATTTTTTCTAATCCGGATGTCATGCTCCACAACTGGCTTTTGGGCACACCAGGTAGTGCCCAGGAAATTGGAGAACTTGCGGATAAAATGGCCTCCACCGCGGATGGCTTTCAAAAGGGCTACATTCCCGAAAGTGACAAAATTCTTTTATCTTCCAAGCTGTTATCTCCCAATGAATCTCAAGAAATCGAATTTCAGGCACCGGATCAGCCAGGTGACTATCCCTACCTCTGCACCTTCCCCGGGCACTGGCGAATGATGCAGGGGATTCTTACGGTGAAAGCGGCTCCGTGAAATATCACCTCTGTTTATTCTTTGTGACTGCCTGGTTTTGCTTCGGGGAAACCAAGTGCGAGTTCATCTCCTTATTTGACGGCAAAACCCTGAAAGGCTGGAGGGCATCTCCTGGCGGAAAGTGGGAAGTAAGAGATGGAGTATTATTAGGAACCTGCCAGAAAGTGGACAAACGGCATGGCATCCTGTTTTCCGAGAAAGAATATTCCGATTTCATTCTTCGGGCAAAGTTCCGAATATTACAGGGAAACAGTGGGTTTTACTTCCGTGCCGAGAACCGTAATACCCCAATCAGAGCCTATGGATTTCAGGCGGAAATCGACCGCACTCAGAATACTGGTGGTTTGTATGAAACAGGGGGACGGGCATGGGTTGCCAGACCTGATCAGCAAGTAATTAAGGAACGAAAATATCTACCAGGAGAATGGTCAGATCTGGAAATTCATGCAGGCGGCAAAAATGTATCCGTTCTTATAAATGGTATTCTGAGCACAGAATTAAAAAAAGACACTGGTCGGACCAAGGGTTTTTTTGGCCTGCAACTCCACGGTGGGCAGGATATGCATGTGGAGTACAAAGACATCCGTCTGAAAAATTTGGACAGATAAAAAATCTTTCAAAAAATTTAATCCGCATTCCGGCAAAATAAACTCGTGCTTCCATAGATAATCTATCGGCAAGTCAGTCTTTTCGATTGCCTGAAGATTTCTCTTTAGGTCTGATCTAATCCTTCATGCAGATCATACTCGCTCTTTTACTTGTACCTCTATTTATTTACGCTCAGGACCTCCCGCCGGGCCAAATGCTCTTACCGGAAGAGGCCTTGCCTGAATACGAAGCCAAAATCGATCACGCCAGACTGATTCGAGATACATCCAAAAGCGTATTAAAACTGGGTAAGTCCGTCTACCAACAAAACTGTGCGAGTTGCCACGGCACCCCGAACACCCCGGGTTCTGTGCCCAATGCCTTGGGTTTTTGGGAAGGGAAATTTCAGCACGGAAAAGATCCATATACCATGTACCTCACCCTGACTCGTGGATGGCGGATGATGGCCCCGCAAGCCATGCTCAAGCCCCGGGAAAAATACGCAGTGATCCACTACATTCAGGAGACATACTTAAAAAAACAAAACCCTGCGGAATACTTTAAGGTGAACCAGGAATACTTAAGCCAACTTCCCAAAGGACGAGATCTCGGACCCGCTCCGGAGAAAAGAAAACTCTGGGAGGAAATGGACTACGGAAATTTTTTAATGGGTACCTTTGAGATTGCTGACAACCAGGAACAAAAAGTAAGAAACTACGGGGTTGGAGTGACAAACAACCTCGCCTACAAGGGAATTGCCCAGCGCCTCGACCCCGGCCCAGGTGGCATTGCCAAGGGCCATACCTGGTCAGCCTTCGAACACGACACCTTGCGGGTAGCCGGAGTTTGGAGAGGAAATGGATTTATTGACTGGCGGGGAATCAACTTTGACGGGCAACATGCGATCCGTCCGCGTACCATTGGCGAACCCTTCCTCGAATGTGCCGACGGCCCAGGTTGGGCCAATCCGGAAACCGGTAAATTTGAAGACCTTCGCTTTCAGGCATCCGACGGAAATCATTACGGTCCCCTGCCCAAAAGTTGGTGCCAATACCATGGGCTATTTAAGTTTAACAATCAGGCGGTGCTTTATTATCAAGTCGGGGAGGTGAGAGTTAGTGAGATGCATGCTTTATCGGATGCCGGAACCTTTATTCGCCACTTGAATATTGGGAAAAGCGATAAGGCACTTGTGTTTCGCACCCCGGGTAAATCCATCCGTGCAAATGTAAAAATTCTCACTGAGCAAGGAAGACCTGGGGAACAAGTGATTCGCTTATTGCCGGAACAAACTCCTCTCCAATTAGTTCTGCTTGCTGATGGAACTGAGAGCGAACCCATCCCCGAGAAGCTTAAATTTTATAATATTCTCAAAGATAAACTAAGTCACAGCCCTGCCCATGGTGGTATAGTTACGCAATGGCCCGACATTTTGAAGACCCCCATTGTAAGGGGAAAACAGGATGGGGCTTTCCAGTCTGACGAGTTCACCCTACCGGTTGACAATCCATGGAACGCACGACTTCGGGCTAGCGGACTGGACTTCTCTCCCGATGGTAAAAGTGCATACCTTTGTTTTTGGGACGGCGATGTGTGGAAAGTCGAGGGCATCTCCGACGAGTTCACCCAAAACGCCCGCTGGAAAAGGATCGCCGCTGGGCTTTTCCAACCCATGGGAATTAAACTGAGGGATGGAGAAATCTTTGTCACCTGCCGGGATCAACTGGTTCGCCTGGTTGATATCAACGGCGATGAGGAGACCGATTTCTATGAAGCCTTTAATTCCGACCATCAGGTGACGGAGCATTTTCATGAATTTGCCATGGGCTTGCAAACGGACGAAGCGGGTAATTTTTATTATGCCAAGAGTGCCCGCCATGCCCGCCCACAACTTATTCCTCATCATGGCACCCTGATAAAGATAACGGCTGATGGCAAAAGCAGTGAAGTACTCGCCCATGGCTTTCGGGCTGCTAACGGAGTATGCCGCAACCCGGACGGCACCTTTTTCGTAACCGATCAGGAAGGCCACTGGAATCCACAAAACCGGATCAACCATGTGATTCCCGGGAAAGGAAAGTTTTATGGAAATATGTACGGGTATGGAGCTCCGAATGACTCCTCGGACTCAGCCATGGAACAGCCCCTCTGCTGGGCTCACAAAAAATTTGACCGTTCCCCGGCCGAACTCCTTTGGGTGGATAGCCCAAAATGGGGGGCCCTTCAGGGTAAACTAATCCACCTTTCCTACGGACAAGGCCGGGTGGAGGTGGTTCCTCATGAGAATCTCAACGGACAATTACAGGGAGGGATGGTCCGTCTACCTATCGCCGATTTCCCCACCGGAATCATGCGTGGCCGTTTTCACCCCCAAAACAAACATCTCTACCTGTGCGGAATGTCAGCCTGGGCGTCCTCACAACCCCTTCCCGGAGGTTTCTACCGATTGCGGGCAACGGGTAAGCCCATACACATGCCTGTATCGATGCGGGCCTTGAAAAAAGCAGTGGAAATTACTTTTTCAGACCCAATATCCAGTAACAGCAATCCTCAAGCAAAAGTAAGCACCTGGGCTCTCAAAAGAACAAAAAACTATGGCTCACCCAAATTTGATGGAAAAGAGCTTACTGTCTCGGACACCTCAATATCAGAAGATGGCAAGACACTGAGGATTGAAATTCCGGATATCTCACCCTGTTGGCAAATGTCCATCCGCTATGAATTTCTTGGAGAGAGCGGTAAAAAAATTGCCGGTGAGATACAAAATACCATTCATTCGTTGGGAGACTCCTAATTAATGAAGGCTTTTTTCTGCATCGCCATTTTTCTGAACATTGTGGCAGTTGCGGATACCGGTACTAACCGCACTCCCTTGTGGTTGGCAAAGAACATGGTAAATGAGCCCATTCTCTTTACTGGAGAGGAAGGCAACCGAAGTGGCCGCCTCATCTTCACCCCAGACTCCATGCCTGTCCTAACCCGGGCAGATGGCTCTATTGTGTACGAAGCAGGGAAAGATTACACATGGGAAAAAGACAGCCGTACAATCAGGCTGACGGCTCATTCCAGAATTCCATCCAAGACACCGCTGGAGATGAGACCTGGGCCAGGCAAGCCAAGAAGCCTCGGCGGTGTCTTGCACAGTGAAGGCAGGTTTTTTCATGACCTGCAAACCCTAGTCAGTTATTCCCACAACCAATCGTGGCCAGATTTGGTCAATGCTCAAGGCACACTTCCCCGTTCGCTAAAGAAGCTCCGTTCGAATGAACCTTTTCAAGTGGTGACACTGGGAGACAGCATCACCGAGGGGTACAACGCTTCCGGGTTTACCAAGACTCAGGCTCCTAGAAATCAACCAGCCTATGCCGAAGGATTTGCCCGCTTGCTCGACGAAACCTTCCCTACACAGGTCACCTTGAGTAACTTTGGAGTGGCGGGTCGTACCGCCGGTTGGGGGTTAAAACAACTGGACCGGGTGATCGCAGAAAAGCCTGACCTGGTAATTATTGCTTTTGGGATGAACGACTCTGTTTCATCGGAACAATTTCAAAAAACAAACCTCGAAATCCTCACCCATTTGCAAAAAGAAATCCCTCAAGCGGATATGATCTTTGTTTCGGGGATGAACAATAATCCTGACTGGAGAGATCCCACAAAAATTCCAGGGTTCCGTGAAGCTTTAAAAAGCATCACCCGCCCCAATGTAATCCTTGCCGATATAACCACGCCATGGGAAAAATTATTAACCCGCAAAAACTTTGCCGATCTCAGCGGAAATAATGTCAATCACCCCAATGATTTTGGTCACCGCCTCTATGCTGAAGTGCTTTTTACAATTTTCGGGAAAACCTGAAGTCCTCTCGACACCTGAACAAAAGAACATTTCAGAGGTGATCAGAAAAAAATGGATTTTTTTCGAACGTTTTTCACTTTAGGTGCGTCTTATAAGTATTGGCGAAAGTCAGTTTGTTTCAGTTAGTTTGTTTTTAAAAGCCAAAAAACACCGCAGTAATGCGGTGTTTTTTTTTATTTAATTGGATTTAAAACAATCTCCCCGTTTTATAAAAAAGAATTCAATTTTAAAATAATGAGAAACTTATTAATTATTTGGCTTTTTATTGTCATGTATCCTTTGTCAGCTAAGAACTTACAGAAACCACATCAGGTAATATTTTTACAGGCTGATCAGGATAATGCAGACTCAGCCGTTCTCCAGATACAACATGTGTTTGGTGAAAAATCTGTTGAATCACCTGACCTCTACCCCCAAAACCACCTTGGGCATGAACATATAAGGATGGTGGAAGATAAAGAGACAGGAACCGCCTTTTCCTTTATCATCCATAGAGATCTTGATGGTGATCGAGATAAGAAGTGGTCTTCAGGAAAAGAAAGGCAGAGAAACGAAATAAAAGGCTACCATGGATCTCCAGGTCCGATGAGAGGAAAACGGATGGAAACTCAGCATATCAAATGGAATCTAAAGATTGATAAATCATTCCAAGTTACCAAGCAATTTTGTCACTTCTTTCAATTAAAGGCCGTTGGCTCCAAAAACATAGATAAACCAATTCTCACTCTGTCAGGAGTAAACAACAAAGGAGACCCACAACTTCAATTACAGTGGTGGTCTGTACAAGATTCGGGAAAAGTCTTTTTAACAGATTGGGAGAGTTCTAAAGACCAATGGTTACAGTGTGCTTGTATAGTTCATTATTCCAAGAATGGATTCATTACTTTCTCTGTTCGTTCCGTGGATGGTAAAATCAATCAGCAAAAAGAATTGAGAAATCTTGAAACTTGGCGGGATGGTTTTGAATTTGTTCGCCCGAAATGGGGGATCTATCGAAGCTTAGCCAAGGAAAAAGATAAACTAAACCCTCAAGATCAAATTTGGTTAAACAATTTCTCGATCCACAAATTTTAGTCACCCATCTGTGACCCTAAGCTTGCCCTGATCAGCATACCATTCAATTATGTTTTAGTATGAACATCCAAATCACCCAAAAAAAATATACCCCGTTCAACCCTCGGGTAATACCGATATGACTGTTCACCACCACCCTATCTATAAGAGAACGCAAGCGAGGTGGAAGGGTAAGTTTACCTGCTAATGTCTTCCAGGATGCAAGTAACGAAGAAATTGGACAGAAGCGGGCAAACTGTAGATGAATAAACCACGTATTGCTGTAACTATGGGTGATCCCGCTGGAATCGGGCCAGAAATTTGCCTTGATCTCCTTGCCTATGCTTCTAAGAACGAAATCTACACGCCCATCATTTTTGGAGACACAGAAGTGCTGAAACTTTGTGCCCAGAAAACCGGTAAAACTTCTGATTTCAAAACAATCAATAAAGAAAACCTAGGGTCATGTGATACCCCGGCTGTTCTTGACTTCGGGTTCATGGATCCAGGAATCTTACAACCTGGCACTGCAAATGGAATGACAGGGAAAGCAACTTTTGGTTACATCCAAGAAGCTATGGATGCCTCTCTTGCAAAACAGGTCCATGCTGTCACCACCTGCCCGGCAAACAAGGAGGCACTCAAACAAGCAGGTGTACCCCACCCCGGTCACACCGAGATATTTGCCGAATATACCAATACTGAAAAATATTGTATGGCCTTCATTTCGGATGAGATCAGTTGTAGCCTTGTAAATGTACACATTGGATATTCCGAGGTACCTGAATATTTGAGTGAGAATAAAATTTATGAAGTCATATCCCTGACACGGAACACTCATCAAAACCTCCTTGGCAGAGAACCTCGAATCGCGGTCTGCGGACTCAATCCCCACGCTGGTGAAAATGGGCTTTTTGGAAATGGAGAAGAATCCAAGATTATTCAACCTGCGATCGATAGAGCGAGAGCGGATGGTGGAAATATTTCAGGTCCATTACCACCGGACACTGCGTTTACTCCAGCCAACCGGACAAAGACTGATGCTTACATCTGTATGTACCATGATCAAGCCTTGATCCCGGTAAAAGCACTGGCTTTTGATTCAGCGGTAAACATCACCCTTGGGCTTCCCCTCGTACGGACATCTGTCGATCATGGTACGGCCCTTGATATTGCATGGAAGGGGGTCGCCAACCCAAGTAGCCTGAAGCACGCTGTGAAACTTGCCGCCCGATTAGCCTGACATCTCAGATGGTTACTAATCTCGTTGAAATACGTTTGTACACCAGTAGCGTACGCAAATAAAGATGAGATCAGCACCTCTTCTCTTTCAATCCATTTTCTTTTCCTTTTTTTTCCTCCAGAGTTTGGGGGAAATAGGAATTTCGAAAGAAAAAGAACGAAATGTTTCCTCCAAAATCAAACTTTGGGGCGGCTCTATTTTTTATAAAAATGGGCATGTCTCAGAAATTCACTTACACGATACAAAGCGAGCTAAAGGACAGCTTTCCATTCTGCACCACTTCCCGGCCTTAACCGACCTGTCGTTAGAAAATACAAAGCTGAATGACAAAGATTTGGAGACCATCACTGCCTTGCCTAACCTGAAGTGGCTCAACCTGTATCGAAGCAATATTAATGACGAGGGTGCCCGAATACTCTCTTCGTCAGAGAGCATTTGCTTTCTTCCAGTGGGGCAAACCAAAATAACCGATCATAGCCTCGCCCATTTTTCTAAAATGAAACAGTTGGCTTATCTTGGACTGCGGGCAAACCCAATTACCGATAAATCAGCCAAATATTTAGCTACGCTTAAAAAGCTGGAAAGTCTGTACCTCGGTGAAACTGAAGTATCAGACCTAACCGTTCAAAAAATATCCACCCTTCCCAACCTCCAGACATTATGGTTACATGACCTTGAAATAACCGACCATTCAATCCCCTACCTTGCAAGGATTCAGTCCCTCACAAAACTCCATATCTATGCAACCAGAATTACCGACAAGGGGGCTTCGAGACTGCAGAATCTCCTACCTGAATGCCGGGTGATTCATGAAATATTCCCCTAATAGAGGGCCTACTTCCCTTCCTTCCACCATTTTTTCATAAGAGAGATATTTTTTTTGATCTCATCAAAACGCTCGGATCTGCCTGATTTTATCATCCCCTGCAAATAAACTTTCATGTCGCTATCGTACATTTCTTCCGACTCGACGGTTTGGCCCTGGTCTCCACTTTGCTGAATCCATTTGTCAAGAGACTGCCTCATCTCACCCAAGGTCTTTTGATACTTTGGATTATCAACCAAATTGTTCAGTTCCCAAGGATCCTTTTTTAAATCGTAAAGTTCTTCCTCCGAACGGGTCAGTGCTAAAAGTAACTTCTCCTGTAATTCAGAAAGCTTACCCTGTTTTCCCCACTCGCGAATTGCAATGTAAGTTCCCTTATTATCCTTGTAGGCACAAGGTTGTAAGTGTGGACGATCTGGATAACCGTTTCGAATATATTTATACCCCCTAGTACGAACGGCCCGAATCTGGTCATAAGTTTCATCGCATCGGTCACGAGCACTAATGGCATAGGTACGGGCTTTAAAATTTGGCCCGAAAAGAGATTGGCTTTCCATATACTTTGGAACTTCAATTCCTGCGAAATAAAGAGAGGTCGCGGCTAGATCAATATGAAGAACCGGATCCTGCCTCACAGCCCCTCCCTTCACGCGTCCAGGCCCGTGAACAAAAAATGGGATCATCATACCCTCATCATAACAAAATTGTTTTCCACGGGCATGACTGACTCCATGGTCAGTAATAAAGAAAATGACTGTATTTTCATACTCTCCTTCTTTCTTTAAGCGATCAATAATCTGCCCAACTTGCTGATCCATGAGGGTAAAAGTATCCAAGTAAGCTGCCCAATCCTCTAGAACTACAGGGTGACGAGGATAGTAAGGGGGCAGTTTCACATCAGAAGCGGTGACATGGGGGATTGTTTTGGATTTCCTTGCCTGCTTTCGGGCTTTGCCTCCACTGAGACAGATTTTAGCAAAAAACGGCTGGCCTTTCTTACGGCCCGACCAATCTCGTGCATCAAATATCGATGAATCCCAAACAAAATTATAATCCGACTTACCCCCTAGTGCTGTATAATACCCAGCTTTTTTAAAAAATTCGGGTATAAGTTTTACATGATCCGGTTTTTGAATTTTTTCCACTCCCCTGCCACTTCGGTGATGGTGAGCACCTATACTAGTCTGAAACATACCTGTGATTAAAGCAGATCGCGCAGTCGAACATACCGGAGCGGTAACCGAAGCGTTGGTAAAAACAACCCCCTGGTTTGCCAACGCATCTATTACCGGGGTGCGTACTAACTTTTCTCCATTGAAACCATAATGTTTGGATTGGTCCTCAACTACCAGCCAAAGGATATTCGGCCGAACAGGCATTGATTCTGAGTGTAATAGGCAAGGTCCAAAGATAACAAGTGATAGAGTAAAAAGGGTAATGATTTTCATAAAATTATAGGGTTACCGGGAGGGTAAGACTGAAACAAGTAAATGAGGTCAGTAATTGAAATTTTTTCCAGGGAAGAAACACACCAATCAGCCGCACTTAAAGACTCCGCACCATGCATGGCAGATACGCCAAGCACTCGTAAACCAGCACCCTTGGCAGACCTGACACCATTGGGGGAATCCTCAATCGCCAGACAATTTTCGGAAGACAAGCCCAACCCATCCACTGCATTTTGATAGGTCGAGGGATCTGGCTTGGGCCGTTCGACATCACTTGAGGTGACAATCGTATGGAATAGTTTGGGAAGCCGTCCCTCAGCGAGTGCTTCAAACGCGGCATCCACATCCGACCTTCTCGAACCAGTCGCAAGGGCAATAGGAAAACGGCTGGCGGTGGATTCCACTAAGTCCATCGCACCCGGCATTGCCTTTGCTTCAGTGCTCACCAATTGCCTGTACGCATCTGCTTTTTTTCTAGACCACTGCTGTAATAATACTTCGTCATAATCAATCCCAGATAATTCAGCCATTCTTCCCATCGCAAACCGTTCATCGGCCCCAGTGCATTTTTCAACAAAAGTGTCATAGCTTACCGCAAGCTGAGAACCCATGGCATGACAAATTGCTCGGTAGTGGGTATATTCACTTTCGATGATCACCCCATCCATATCAAAGATCACTCCCTTAAGAACAGCGGTCATTACTTTCTTTTACGCTTTTGAACCAAACTCAGAAAAGCTTGTTCTGTTACCATTGGATCAGAGTCCCCCATAACTTGAAGCTGTTGGTGTAAACTTTTTTTCAGTCTCACCAATACTTTTTTATACTTTGGGTTATCAGATAGATTTTTCAATTCATAGGGATCTTCTTGTAGATCGTACAATTCATACTCTGGTCGATGGTTTAATTTATGAATAAAGGACTTCGCGGAATGATCATTCCTTCCTTTCAATACCCAAGAGGCAGCCGGTGTAAGATCTTTTTTGACCGCCCCACTCTGCTTTAGCTCCAAGGCTTGCGTCAGGGTTACATTCGATGTGATCGATGAATAATTTGGGTTATAGATTAAAGCATATCTCTTATCCCGGATAGAGCGGATGGGATACACCCGATCCCGATTATTACTAATGCGGCAATTTGTAAAGGCACCCAGCACATTGTCATGAATTGGTTCACCATTTCCCTGAAACAAGTGAAGGAAGCTCTTTCCATCACAGTCACCTTTTTTAAGTTTACCACCTAACCCATCGACTAAGGTTGGGGTAATGTCTGCAGTCGTTACCAATTCACTCACAACAGACCCAGGTTTGGAGCATCCGGGCCAGTGGGCAACAAATCCAGTATGGAGGCCGTTATCGTAACAGGTCCACTTAGCAAAAGGTAGCTGTGTTCCTTGTTCGCTACAGACCATAAAAATAGTGTCATCCCAAAGATTTCGCTTTTCTAGTTCCGATCGCATCATCCCCACCAGGCTATCAAAATTAGAAATCTCAGCATAGTATTTGACCATAACTTCCCGCAATTCTGGTGTATCTACCCAGTATGGAGGTACCTGAATTTTTAGAGGATCGTAAAGCGAGGGGTTTCCAGTGGTAAATGGGGCATGAGAATCGTGAGATCCGATAAAAAGGCAGAAGGGTTCCTTAGCTGTAAGGCAGTCGTCGAAAAACTTTTGAGATTTGGAAAGAAGCTGCGGGTTCGCATCTTCCTGCTTGCTCACATCTCCAAGCCTTTCAAAAGGATAGGATTCCTTTGGCCCCACATGGGACTTCCCTAATAAAGCAACCCTGTACCCCAAAGGCTTTAGATAATGAATAATACTTTTGGTACCTGGAACTGATTTGGAGTGATTGGGCAGAGTACCGGTTCGCCAGGGAGAACGGCCACTGTAGAGTTCCTGGCGGAAAGGTGCACACATCGCAACCGTGCAATAAGACCGATCAAAACGAGCCCCATCTTTAGCGAGGCGGTCAATGTTTGGGGTTTTACAATCTTTTCCTCCATACGCTCCCCAGGTGTCACGGCCCATATCGTCAGCAAGGATAAAGACTACATTGAGCTTGGCATCCACTGAGATAGAAAAAATCAAAAATGCGAAAAAAGGAAAAGTGTAGATCATCGGCCTTCACTCTGGAAGACATCCAAGATCTCCTTCAAGCCTATTCGGGTAAGAAAACAAAATTTATGTAGAGGGAAATGAAGGTGAAATCAAAACAACTCATCTTTTCTCTCCTGGGAAAAGGTACACCTTTGAGGAAATTACCGGTAAAGGAGTTGGGCTGTGACTTGGGCTTTTTTATCAGAAGCAAAACGGACCCAATGAGCGGCAAAGCCTTCAGGGAATTTAAAAGTCGTCTTCTTTCCTGCTTTCAGATCAAATTTTTTGTATGGATGAAATCCTGTCCAGTGATCGATATCTATCTCCGCGGTTATTTTACAATCCTTGTCTGCTTCAAGCACCAGGCTTTTTTGATCGTAACCAGTCATAAGGTAGGGATCGGAGGGTTCATTTGCCTGCACATCGGTGTTTTTCCACGGACCACCTACCCCAACCGGTTTACCGAAACTCCAAAGCTCATCAATTCCGCCGAACCAAAGAGATGTTTGCCCGTCTGGTGAATTAAATATGCGGTTAGAAGTGGAAGCATTTGGTTGTAGTCCTGCCAGTACCAGCAATCCATTCCATGTGGTAAAGTCTGAGATTTGCCTATTATGAGTGCTGATCGGACGCATTTTGGTATACAGGGGGGCTTGTCCCACAATCCAGAAAGGAACTTCGTAAAATGTGCCGTGAATATTGGCGAGCATTCTTTCTGATTCAACTTCCCGGTGCATTCTGGGATGCCCAAAGGAAAAACTTTCACGGTAGGTATTAGGGCCTTTGGGTAATCTTAGCACCGTACGGTTTCCTTTCTGACCCACAATCGAGCGGTTTTCTTTACTAATTAAAATGACCGATGCCTTATCTACAGAAAACTCCATTTTTGGAGTGAGGAATTTCCGTAGGGTTTGTTCGCACGCCTTAACATCCCAGCCTTTAAAGGCTGCAGGACTCATACACTCACTGGCAATAGGCTCGTTTTTCAAGCGATTGTATTTAAATGTGACATGATCAAATTCATAAGCCTTACCATCCGAACTGAGGACCGAAAGGTGACGGTTATGAGCATTGGGAAAGAGAAAGGCTGCGGAAGGGTTGGGTTCGCTAGAATCTGCAATCGATTGAAATAGTTTATCTTCTTTAACAGAATTACCATAGCTATCATCCGAGAACTGAAAGGAAATAGATGCCTGGCAACTTTTATTGCTTATTACACGAATCCATTGACCGGCAAAATCTCTGGGGAATATATGAGATGTATACCCATCCGACTTGATTTTTTTATATTCTTCAAATTTCCCGTTTCCCCGAAAGTCTGCCTCGAGAGAAAAAGTTACAGGTCTGTCCGAAACCAAGTGCACGATTTTTTGAGGAAAACCGTTGATGAGGAATGGATCGGACGGCCTCCCACTTTCGACTTGATCATTCATATAAATCGAACCTGCGGCGTTGCGAGGGCCCCACTTTTTTAGTTCCTCAAAATCTCCAAACCAGAGGTTGGATTGAGGCTGACCGACCAAAGGATTCCCCTGAATGCTTGCTTCATCTGTGGCTAGTACCAATTGTCCATTCCAAAAGCAAAAGTCAGGAATGTATCGAATGTGGGAAGCGATCGGTTCAATACCTGAACAATTTTGGGCGGTAAAATCTTTGGGGAATTTAAAAAACATCCCATGCATATCCATTAGTAAATCCTTCTGTCCAATATCCCGAATCCTTGGCCATTCTGTAAACCACCCGTGGGAAGCATCATTATTCAGGCATCCTTTGGGCAGAAGGAAGGTGGAAAATTTTCCGTTTTCCAAAACCTGCAAACGTAAAGATCGTTTATCCCAACCAATGGCCCAGACTGGATCATTCTTTCCTTTTGCAGTCGGATGTACCCCTTCTGGTCCCGTTACTTCGGTATACTGTCTGCGTTCAATCACTTCCCACTTATCTCCATCATAAGTGGCAAGACAGCCCCGATCTTCGGAGTTTCTTTGGGTGTAGTCTTTCGATACCTGCCATAGATCTGGTTTATCCAAATGCCCACTCATAGCTTCACCGTTATTACTAACCACAACTTTTCCCTGGGATGTAAACCCACCCTTGCCGTGGTATCCGGGAATTGGGTCATGAAAGAGCTTTTTAAATGCAAGGGTATGAACATTTACTTCATAGAACATGTTTTCCATATCGTACAGGTATACAAAGTTTTCTGGATCTTTGAGATGGCGCATAAATGCTGTGACCCGGGCCGGCATTTTGGCAGGACTGATACCCCGAACCTTACCTTTTTCGCTGATCGCATAGTGGCCAATAAACAATTGCTTGGATTCCTCATGGATCATACGGGCTGCCGGGGTTCCTCCCACACTTTCCGCATGAATGGTCATGGTCATATTCTTATCGATCGAATAAAGCTTATGGTCCGACCCCTCTGGCTTGTGGGGTGCATAAGTGATCATCCATAATTTATTGGCCCATGGAATGATTCCTCCAATTCCACATTCCTCATGCCCATCCTTAAAGAACCGCCCATCTTTGCGGCTTTGCGAATAGGTGGTGAGGTGAGGGTAGATACCGGCAATCTTTCGGTTCCCCGCTATTTGCACTACTTCCTCTTTTCCTTGAATTTCGCCAAATATAATTTTAGCAGAACCAACTGAAGCAAAATTTACCTGTTCGGCTTTGCTGATTTGCTCAGGCTTTGCAAGTAAACCCAAACCTAGAACAGGAAGTAGTAATAGAATAATTCTCATGTAGATTGGACTCCAACCGTAATCTTATTTTAACAAAAATTGAGATTATTTTTTACTGGGCTGCACAAAGCCTTGGGGTGCAATCGTCAGCTTTTTGTTTAGCTCGGATTCATTCATCCCGCAGTCCTTTCACTTCGAGGTTTCCTTTCAAGTGCAAAGGTCTCTGTACATGACTTCCTGTGGCATCCCTCCATGCAATTTGCAGGGCAATCTGACCATCTAGTTCCCCAATTGGATCACGGAGTGCCACCGTAATCTGTCCATTGATCGCGAGCCATATTCGGCATCCAACCGCCAGAATTTCATACTTGTTCCATTCTCCCTTCAGGTGTTACATTTTTGCCGTGGGTGTCCTTGCTCTTGGCCAGGATCCGCCTGCCATGCTCGTGGTAAAGGGCACCCCACCACCCTTTGCCAATATCCGCCTGATAGCCCAATTGCATGACCGCTGGGTTCCCGTTTCGAACGGAATTGGATACCCAGCGTTAGCCGCAAAGGGAACCTGCTTGACCCAAAGTGTGAGCTTAAAGTCCTGTACATTCTTTTCGTACCACAGAAATTGATTTCCAGGAACTTTCTTGCGCTCCATTTGGTTCCAACAATTAGCCCCGTTTTTAACCGTCCAATATGATCATATCCTCTGCCTTCCACCCGGCGAGGTCTTGTCCACGTTAAAGAATACCTCTTTCCCTTGAAGTAATCCATGACCCAAAGACAGGAAAAGGACAGAGGTCGTCAGGTAGTGAAACCTGCATAAAGTACCTAACCTGCCAAGACTCCACCTGGAGACTACTCCTGAAATGATAAGCTCCAGAGCTTTCGAGTAAATGGCTTCGAGTGCATTATCGGTATCATCGGTAAGCTTCACCTCCACCTGAAAGCCAAAACCAGCGGGCAAGGTCTGGAAAGATCTGAACTTGGCCGGGGTCATCTTGATTTGCTTTGGAAAACCCTTGGATGTAATCATAACTCTCTTTCACTCTCTGCCACGATTTACTCCATTTGTCGATCTTCCCGTTATTGGTGGTATCCACACCGCTACCCTGACTTCCACTTTCTCAACCCAAGGCCCAGGGCTTACATAATCGTTTGCAGTCTGAGTGATCAGGTAGAATTTCCCCTCCGCAAAGCCAATATCAGGGTCCGGGTGTCCTTGGCCTATTTCTCCACAAAACTCAAAAGGCTTATTGATATTGGGAGAAGTAAACCACGCCGTGCGTATTTTCTGATGGGCGGGATGATAATCTCCAAACAAATAGTATTGGCCCCCTATGCTAATCGCCGCCCAATCCCCATAGGCATCCTGTTCTGGTTCGTGAATTTCATACTCGGCCACATTCGTGGGAAACCTCTTGGGGTCCTCTTTTGTCCAGTGGGGATGCTTGTACTGGTGCCTATCTTTCCGGTTGGCTTGGTCCGGTGATCAACAGCAGGTTGTTTAATCTTCAAAGGGGTGTACATGCCATTCGGGCTTACCGAGTGCCCCGCCAAGGGAGAGTCCCAAGAATGCTTACCCGCATTGATTGGGCTCCAATCTTCATAGATAATATGAAACTTTCCATCCAAATCCCGGATGACAGCACAGTCGGACCCATCGGAGGGATCTGCGAAAGCCAGCCCCATATTTTTACCCGGCTTTCCATCGGTCAGGTCATCGTCGATAAAAAGATGCGGGTCCTGATCGTTAGGGAAAGTCGTAATAGATGTAGGTTTTGCCCCCGACCTGTTCAGCCGTGGTGGTCCACCGGGCAAACTCCGGGGTAACCGGGCCATGATGTACCCATGTCTTCATATCCCTGACTTTGCCACGCATGATAGCCTCCCAATCCCTTCTCTGAACCCCTCCCGGGGCATTGAACTGATTTTCGTCTGGGGTTGTTTTGAGAGGGATATCATATCCTTGAAGCTTTGCATCTTGTCGGCCTGAACTTTCCTGAGCTTTTTGCCCTCTTTTTGCTCTTACGGGTTTATACCTGCCGAACATCCAGTAGTCCTTCGGTCCCTTGACTAGAAAGACTGGAGCATCTCCCAATTGGATGGCCCCACTCCTGGAATTTCTTTCCAATTTTGCCAAGTCAGGAGATTGATCAGAATATTGATTGCAATGGCTTTTTTCTTTTTGAATTTCTTGAGCTTGGTTTTGAAGTGACCTGTTTTTTCTTTGGGAGAGACCAAACCACCTTCAATTATAATTCCTTTGCTCGACTGAATATTCTTTTTCCAGCCCTCCTGACTATCTAATTTTCCAAGTCTCAGCGAAAAGGGAGATGCAAATAATACGGCTGTAAGGGTAGCGATATAGGTTTTCATGATTAGTGCTTTAATTAATTTAGATCTTGAGGAAGTTAAACCCTGCCGGTAAGGAAAGATACCTCCCGGTCATTGGACACTTTTTTACCGTAGTGCTCCTCCCGTTTTTGACTTCCTTTGTCGAGTAGGTCCAGAGTTCTTCACTTTGCCTTGTTCTTTGCCTTGCAGGTTTTTTCTCTCACCTTTGTCCTGCTTGAGGTTAAATAATTGCATCGGAGGAAGCCCTTGCTTGCTTTGCCTCACTTTCCTTTGGAGCACTCCAACCACCACTACCTGCAGAGAGGCAAAGTTTCCAGTCTCCCTGCCTGATAGAGAAGTGACCGCTTATCGAATGACTGATAGGGTCGAGCGTGTTGTTTCTTGCGCATTTCACCCTTAAAAGCTGGACCAGACTGAATGAATCCTCTCCCCCCTGATCTATTTTGGGTCTGCCCGGTGATCTCTCTCATGGTGTCATACAGATCGGTTAGGCATGCGAGAGCCTTGGTCTTTTGCCCGGCCTTGACTTCCTTAGGCCAGCGGGCGATCAACGGAACCCGGTGACCACCTTCATAAATATCCGCCTTATGTCCACGGAACCCGCCACTTGGGTCATGCGCAAACTCGCTTAATTTTGTCGAAATTCCCTTCGGGAGAACAGCCATTATCACTGGTAAAAAAACGAGGGTGTTTTCGTCCACTCCTGCTTCTTTGAGTGCTGCAAATAATTCACCCATATGTCCATCAACCTGCATCACGAAGTCAGCATAGGCATTCATCCTACTAGCACCCTTATATGGGGGCACAGGAACAATTGGAGTATGAGGTGCCGGTAAAGGAAGATAGAGAAAAAATGGTTTTTTCTTTTCCGCCTGGGCTTTCACATAGGCCACACTTTTTTTAAATAAGTGAGGAAGAACATCATCAATATGAAAATCTGGACCGATGGGTCCATTTCGGTACCAACCGTAGCGGTCTTCAGCTTTGGCAACGCCTTCCTTGCGATCGGGTTGAGCGGTGACCTTACCCGTATCGACCCAGACATAAGGAGGCATATCCAAGGACCCACAATGCCCATAGTAATGGCTAAACCCATTAATATCCGGACCATTCTTCACTGGCTTAGAAAAATCAATGTTGTTCCATTTCTTTTCACTCTTATCTGCTTTTGCCCAATCCCAGCCTAGGTGCCATTTGCCGATCATTTGGGTGTGATACCCAGCTTCTTGAAGCACATGAGCAACAGTGGAGCGCCCAGCTGGAATCAAATGGTTACTCGTCCCGCTCAGAACCCCCCGGGCTAATCTTGACCTCCAATTATAACGGCCGGTGAGTACTCCATATCGAGTGGGCGTGCAAACTGCACTCGAAGAATGAGCATCCATAAAAGTAATTCCTTCATCCGCCATTTTTTGGAGATGCGGGGTCTTTATTTTACAATCTGGGTTGGTGGCTGAGATATCTCCAATGCCTAAATCATCGGCCAGAACAAAAATTACATTGGGCTTGGGGTGATGTTTTGCACCAAGGGAGCATGAAACAGTTGTTAAGGCTAAGAGAAGGATGATTTTCATTTTTAATGTAGCTGGCCGTTAAAATCTTTTAGAAGAAACTAAGTACTCCAATATTTCCCTCTGGTAAACTTAAGTTTTCGGCAAATAGTATAATAATTTACGGGTCTTTACTTTAGCGTACCTTCATAACCCCACGCATTATAAAGTGGTGACCTGGGAAAGTGCATACATATTGATAGTCACCAGCCTTGGCTGGTGCTTTGAACTGGATAACTTCTTCGCCCTTGTGGTCAATCAATTTGCTCGCCCAGAGGATTTCCTTGCTCTGCGGCACAAAGGCGACATCGAACCCACCGGCTCCCAAATTAATCGCGGCCTGGCCGACCTCATCCGCCTTGCCCGGATTGACCATCACCAAGTTGTGGGGCATGAAGTCAGGATTAGCGAAGATTAACTTGACCGCCTTGCCAGCCTGGACTGTAAATTCGGCGAGGTCGTATTTCATTTTCTCCGGAATGGTTCCGATACGAACGGTAGTTAATTTAGGTGTATCCGAGAGAACTCCGGATTTCTCCATCACCTCGACATGCTCTTCCTCAATTTCCTCCACTCCCTTGGTGGGGTTTGCATTATACCAGTGGTGTTGAACAGTAAGTGCCGCAACCCGGGCGTGCGGATGGGGAGATTTAAGGAGCTGGTTTAGTAGGCGTCCATTCCGGTGGTTATGCTGCTGGTGCACCCAAAGAGCTTCGAGCAAATGGTGGGCATGCTTCTTGTTCTTGGCATCAAATTGCTTCATCCATTCCTGGGTCGCTTTGATCACGCTGGAAGAATCACGCTCGCTCAACTCCACCCGGGTGCGATGGCGCACGCTGTCCACCGGATGCATCAAATTGGCAAGAAGCTTCTCGATAGGTTCTCCATCGATTTTAACCGCTTTTTGGAGTGGCTTCTTTTTGTAGGTGAAACGGTAAATTCGTCCATGCTTTTCATCGCGATTGGGGTCCCTTACATTGTGCTGCATATGCCCGATGATTACATTCTGCCAATCAGACACATAGAGGGCTCCATCTTCTCCAAAAATCGCATCGGTCGGGCGGAAGTTCTTATCCCCGCTAAGCATAAAGCCAACTGACTCCTCTTGTACCTGGGAACCGCTGGCCAAATCCTTGATCACACTTAGTTTTTGTCCATGGGGAGTACCCCAAACTTCACCAAATTTTGATTTGGAAGTAATCTCTTTTCCATTCTCCCATCTGCCTGATTTTTTGCTTATCAAAAAGTCGCCATCCCGATGAAGCTTGTATTGTTTAACCCCAAGAAATCCGATGGTGTTGCAAATTAGGAAATCGCCCTGCATAGAATCAGGGAAGTTATCACTCGAGACAATCTCACATGCGGGTACTGGGCGTACTTCCTTGGCAAGCAGTGAACGCATTTTCCATGAATTCCCATGAGGGTAAACCTGATAGGCACGCCCTCCCGTTCCATCAGTTGCGTAATGGTAGCCCCAGTAGTCAAACGCAATCCCATGAGGATTTGGGCTGTTACTACCATGAAAGGCGATGGTGTGCCTGCGTGGGTCAAAACGATACATCGCGGAGGCTGTTGTCTTAAGACTTGGCCCCCAAGGATGTTCATGGTTGTGCTGAAGAAAGACACCGCTTTGCCAATAAATTCCGCCATCAGGGCCGAAAATAAGGTTATTAGCGGAGTGGTGGGTATCCGATGTCCCTAGACCCTGCAAAATAACATATCGCTCATCTGCCTTATCATCTCCATCATTGTCTCTAAGAAAAAGAAGGTCAGGACCAGAAGTTACCAATACTCCTCCATTCCAGAACTCAAATCCTACAGGATTGTGAACCTTAGCAAATTCAATAACCCGGTCGGCTTTACCATCATTATTATCATCTGGCAAGATGACCAAAGCGTCATTCATCGGTTTCATAGGTTCCCACATTGGGTAAGTTGGCCAGACCGCAGCCCAAAGCCGACCCTTAGTGTCCACTTGCATTTGTACAGGATTAATCAACTCTGGGAACTGCTTTTCATCGGCAAATAAATTTACCTCAAAATCGTCGCGTACCGCCAAGCGGCTCAGACTTTCGACAGGACTCAAATACTTAGTGGATCCCTCTTTAATAGCGCTCGAGCTAATGCTACCGCCACCTACATTTGAAACCACCTTAACTGGTGCTGGCACATTGCTGTCATCAACCTTGCTCTTTATACCTTTAGTAATCCTCCAAATGTGCTGATCACGATTGGCAGTCATTACATCAAACATTTTTAGTTCATGCTGTAACACCACCGAGTTGGCCTGATCATCCACAAAACGTAATTTAGAGCGACTCCCCCAAATGTCGTTGCCATCCGTCGCACGATAGCGATTAAACCAATGCCAGTTTTTATCAATCACTGCTTGGCGGAGAGTTTCCAGGGAAGCTTTTGCCTCCACCTCTTCTTTAAGAAGTGCCTTAGCGATGATCTCTGCAAGCAATCGGTTACCCTCCTCATTTAAGTGAGCCCCATTAATTGTTAGTGGTTGAGTAGTCTTTTGGAAAAGCGACAGGGTTGGATTGTAAAGGTCAACAAATTCAACTCCAGTAACTTTAGCGGCATCCTCGGTGATTTTTGTATAAAGTGCGAGATTCCTGTTTTGAAGTTTTCCACGAGGAAGGTTTCGGTCCTTTAAATCCTGAAAGGCGATCGGGCTAAACAAAATGATCCGTGGGAAGCTCTTCCCATTTGCTTTGGATCCGCGAATGTTTTTAACAAATTTAATTAGTTCCTGTTTGTATCGGCTCGCACCTTTTTCGCCCTCAAAAGATTCATTATAACCAAACATGGCAAAGATCGCATCCGCTTTTACATGGCGAAGGTAATCATTCATTTCCAGAAACCCCTTACTACGGAGATAGCTATTAGGACGATCACCAGATAGGCTCATATTACGAAAGCTTATCTCATTACCGGAAAGCTCGCTTTGCAGAAGGGTTTCAGTCCACCCATCATGTTGCATCCTGTCAGCCAACCCATTTCCAAGTATGGCAATCTTGTCTCCTTTTTTAAAAGCAAACGGAAGAATATCTTTGTAATCAGCAGGTACATTGACTTTGTATGGTACCGGCTTGTAAGCAACAGGCTCTGGTTTTCCGTCATAGAGGAAAAATTCGATTAATGTCCTAAACCTCAGAGTAAATTTGATTCGCTGGGCACCCTTGGTTTTCCCACTTTTATAAATTTGTTTACGATTGGCATCCAATAATTGGATGGTAAATCCATCCAATCTCGATTCAAAGCCCTTCCTATTCCAAACTTCGACCTCATCGATTTTATACTCCTTACCTAGATCAATTTCCCACCAAGGATTAACGGAACCAAATCCGTCGGTGTGAGTTTGCCCCCCTCTGTTAAAGTCTGGGCTTTTATTTCCATCAATGGCCCTTGAGGCAATCCCACCTGCACCCGTACTCGACTGTTTAGTCTTTCCCTGAGGAGCAATATTTTTCCCACCACTTATAATTTCCACTTCGTTCAAAGTAAGAACTTTATTATCCTTGGGGATTTCAATTCTTAGAAACCGGGCTCCCTTACGAATGTTTTGATTCTTTGCCGTGACTGACTGCACTTTTTTAACCACGGCACTAGGGTCTGCGGGAACTGGCCCACTTAAATCAGCATACATCGCAGGCTTTACCCCTTTTACCTCTCCCCTAACCTGAAATTTACTGGGATTAAATGACCCGACAAATTCGATCTTTGAATCAGACTTAATCTTGCCCTCCAAGCCCACCGACCAATAGATACCATTTAGAAGCAATCTTCTGTAGCCCGGATTTACTAAATCCATCGACGCTCCGTAAAGGGATGTAAACACCCTGCCCTTTTTTCCGTTCTTCGCGGTATAGGTACGGGTCCACTCACTTGCCATGGGTGGCTTCTGTGGATCATTTTTCCCATTCGGTTCCATCGACATGAGAGGTTGAGCCATGGTTAAAATATTCCAGTCTGGTTGTGCTTCAGCGTTATAACCCCCAGCCTTGACATGCACCTTGCTTACGCCTGTTAAAATTGGGTGATTCTTTTTTTCAGGAACCAAGTCAATGCGGGTGCTTTGGCGGTGATTTTGCCCGTAATGCCCCACCCAAGACTGGCCGAGGATTTGCTCCCCAAATCCTCCCTTGTAGTTCTTTCCTGCAAACCGAAAGTCAAATTTTGCATACGGGTCATTTTGACGACCCTTGTCATATTTAAAGCCATGAGTAGAAGTTCGTAACCCAACCACTGGACCAGCCCGGTTCAGGTAGTCATCAATGTGCTTCATCTGAGCAGGAGGCAGGGCCAGAAAACGAGTAAACATGATCAACCCGTCGGCCTTTCTTAAGGCCTCTAACCCTGGGATATTTGAAGCACCCGCCTCAATCTCACCCTTGGTATTCTGCCCAAATAACACAGTACAATCAAAGCCATGGTGCACCGACAAAATGCGGGCCAATGCAGGCAGCGTTTCCTCGGCACGGTATTCATGATCACTGGCAACAAACACCAACTTCTTATTTTGAACTGGTGTTCCAGCTTTATAAATAAGCGGATTTGCCGCAGAAAAACTTACCCATAACACAAATCCAGTTACGATAAAAAAAAGGCGTGAAAATCGAGGGAGACGGGAGGATTGTTTTATGAACATAAAAATGGTGAGATATTGTAAAAGGCAAAAAGAATAATATCCAAAGAGACATAAATTATGACAGTATCGAAACGAAAACCTGCTATATTAGTAAAAAGTTTAGACCCTAAAACCCTGACTAATCAATAACATTGGTTTTCCTGTAGACGGGGGATTACTTTACAAAAGTCACTTAAGAAAAGGCTAAGAATTAGAACTGCTGACATCGCTTACAAAGAAGGAATTTCATTCAGAGTGTAATAAGCAACGGGGTGCAAAAGCGGTTGCTTGGTAGTGCTTCGATAAATGCCAGGCATTTTCAATTCATGAACATGTCCCTTGACCATGCCATCAATGGTCAGGCGTACACTTTTCCCACCCTCCCCAGGAGTGGCTTGGGTGATAACTGGAACCGTTCCGTCTACTTCAGGGCTCCCGTAACCCTTCTGATAAGACGTAAGTATAAGATTCTATAATGTAAGATTCTATATCCGCCAGGCTTGCCGGATCGGCCGCTTCAGTAAAAGTGAGCACGAAGCCATCTGGCTTTACTCTCATCTCATGAACTTCAAAGGGTACCTTGCCAGTCCAATTCACCCGCTGTAAAGCAAAGCGTTTCTTTCCCCATGACCCCCACCCACGATTGGTCCCACCGGTCAGCATGCTTCCGTCTTTGGCAAAGCGTGCCACAATATTTCCCGAATCAAATCCTTCAAGGAAAGGAAAGACTGCGCCTTGATAATAGCCGTTCACTTTCTCAAGGAAAACTCGACTCACCTTGGAATGGGTCTGTTCCGAGACAAATAGTTGATTTTGGAATGGCCCAAATTTTCCTCCAGTCTCATCGCACTCTATACCGGCGGGCGAATTGCCAACTTTTCCATGGGGAAGGACAACTGGAGGAGGAACCAAATTTGGAATCCTTTTTCTCTCGATTTCGATTCGACTGCCAGATACCGGCTCAGGTGGCTTAGGACCCAAAACATCGGTAAGGTCAAAATATTTATTTCCGGTTGGGTTTCCCTGAAACCCTCCTGGTCGTAAATGCTTCAGTGCGCTTGATCCGTTCCATAAACCTTGGTTGTCACAGTAAAAAACTTCCCCTTCATGATTGAAGCCAATCCCTCCGGGGGAGCGAATCCCATAACCGGTAGGAATACATTCCCCTTCCGGAGTGACCCGCATGCACCAACCTCGAAAAGGGCTTTTATCATCTGCTCCCGCTGATCCTGTGAGGCAGAGAATAACCCAAATATCTCCATTTTTATCATGGCGGGTACCAAAGGCATATTCATGATAATCCCCATTAATGCCCCAGTCATCCGCAACGGTTTCAAATATATCTGCCCGTCCATCCCCATCCTGATCCTTGATCCGCGTAACTTCAGGTCGCTGGGTCACATAAAGCCACCCATCCTTCCAGGCAATCCCCAACACTTCATGAAGCCCGCGGGCAAAGATTGTCCACTTAGGCTTTGGTTCATCACCAAATACCTCTTCCCCTACAAAAATATCACCGCGCCTCGAAGAAATTGCCACTTTGTTTCCAGGAAGAATATCGATTCCACTCACTTCAATGACTTCACCTTCAGGAAGTGTGAGGGTGGTGATGGGGTAATAATCTGACTCAACCGGTAATTCACCTGCGTGATCATCGGCCACTAGAATGGAAAAGCTACTGAGTATAAAACTGATTAAAAAGCGAAAGTTTCTCATGACAAAAGATTAAAGGGTTATGAATGAAAACTCCATTATTCCGCCCAGGAGTAAACGATTTCTAATTCGGATTTTTTACCCTTAAAATTAATGGGCACACGAAGGTCAGGACTGCTGGTGAGTACTCCCCCACCCTTGGCTGAAATGACAAGTTGATCTTTAGAAAAAGTCCCATTCTGTTGGGCAAAGCCTCCATGGCCCAGCCGGAGATACAAATTGAGAGGAGGATCATTACCGAAAAATTTAAGCACCCGCCTAATTTTGCCTACTTGTCCTTCTGAGAGAGGGGCAACAGGAATAAACCTGTCTGTAATCGAAACCCCATCGCGATTATAGTTAAAGGTGGGTCTTTGAAACTTATCCAAGACATATCCTTCAAAACTTATCTCTTCCGTACGGTATTCAGGAACGGGCCACGGAGAATCTCCCGCAGCCAATGTGGTAAAGGCCAGGCCTTTAGGCAGGTGAATGACATCCTTTCCCGATGGCGGTTGAAATCCTAGACCTCGATTATTCCAATGCCGGCCTCCATCCATAAAGTCACCATGCCAGATCATCGCCAGCCTCATATTATTGGCATCAAAGGCAAGATTGACTCTTTCGTCATAACCGACTCCAATGGCACGGGGGCCAGCCCCATCAATAAAATTTCGATAGATGATAGCTTCTCCTTTCTTTGGAGCAATAGGTATACTCTTTACTGCTCGACCACGCTTCGGCAAGTCCTTCGATAACGGTTTGTTTTTGAAACCGGGCCCGGACCAGGTTAGCTGAAGTTCTTCCTGCCCGCCCGCCTCGAAGTAACGGACTTCAATTTCGTGCTCTCCCTTTTCCAAGAAAACTGAGCCAGATTTAAACCCGCTGCCGTGCAGACCATCGTTGTCCACAACCATCTGTTCATCTATCAGCAACTGGGATCCATCATCCGAAGAAATGTTAAAGGTATAATTGCCGTCTTTTTTACATTGAATTTGGCCAGTAAATAAAAAACCAAAACGATCGGTCAACTCCACCCTTGTAATATCAATGAGTCCATTTGTTAAAAAACCTTCTTTCTTCGGCTTAAGCTCAGAAAAATCGGGTAGTTTTTTCCATTTGCCGTGATAAATTCTGTATTTCAGGTTCATAATCGGGATCACTTTTTTGGTAACACTCATCACGCCGTTCATTAGTGCGTAGTGACCTGGGAAAGTGCAGATGTATGGATAATCACCTTCAACTCCTGGCACTTTAAAATAAAAGGTTTTCTCATCACCTGGTGGCACCATTCCCGAACTCGCCAATATTCTTGGGTGACCCTTTGGTTCCCAATCCATTTTTACTCCTTTGTCCCCGAGTTTGTAAACAGCATCGATTACTTCCTCGCCTTTATCTCCCCCCTTCTTTTTACCGGGAGTGCAAAGAATCAAATTATGCGGTAAGGAATCTGGGTTTTTAAAAACCAATTTAATTCTTGAGTTAGGTTTTACACTAAAACTATCCACATCATATTTCATTTGCGAAGCGAGGGTGCTGATTGTGATCACCCGGTCAACTTCCTTCAAGCCCTGCGGAGGAGATGCTAAAACCAGTGAATGGACCACTAAGCTTAGTAAAACAGAAAGTCTTAAAACAGGTAAAAATTTCATATCTATTGGTCTTATTCAGGATGCCTGGGAGTTCATATTACTCACAAACACACACTACCAAAAATACTCAAAAATAAACACGGCATTTTGCGTTTTTCTTATGCTCATATGCGACAACGGCAGAAAAGAAAGGGTACTGATTCAAAAGCTGGTGCACCCTTGGTCTCGGTCTTTGTGATTCCAGTATTTTAGCTCAGGGCGAGTGAGTTTCGGAATATTTCTCAAATCTTTGCTAAAATACACGGACAATAGATAAAAAATATTTCTACTTACCCTGCATTCTCATTTCCTCCCCTTGATGAAAAGGATCGTAGTAGCCGAGATTAAGCTTGTCCCATAAAAAAATCTAGGCTCGGATGTTTGATCTGTTACAACCTTTCCATTGCATGAAAACATTTTCCTCACTTTTGCCAATCCTGTGCCTTAGTGTATTCCAGTCTTTTGCCTTAATCGAAAACCCACAGGCCCAGTTCCACCTCAATCATGGTCAACGAAAAGGGGAACTCAAAATGATTCAGTCTGCTAAAGTCCGGGAATTTTACGACTTAAATGCCAACCCCGTCAAAGTAATCAACCTTGCTGCTCGAATGCCCCAGAAAATAGTCACACTTACAAGGGTGCGGGAAAAATGGAACCAAAAATGTAAGCCCCCACCCCAGTAAGGATTACCCTTTATGCAGGCAAACCTACTTATTCTCATTTTACTGACTTACCTAAGTCTCTCCGCCTCCAAGCTACCCAACATTGTCATTCTCTACGCCGATGACATGGGGGTTGCGGATGTATCTTATGGGAATCCAAAGGCAAAAATCCAGACGCCACACCTCGATCGATTGGCTGCTCAGGGGATGAACTTTACGGACGGGCACAGTTCCTCGGGTATCTGCACCCCCAGCCGCTTTGCTTTGTTAACTGGGCAACACCACTGGAGGCGGTTCCATGGGATTGTCAATGCATTCGGCCAATCGGTTTTTAAGCCCGAGGATTTCACCATCCCCAAGATGCTAAAGCAAAAGGGGTACCGCACCGGTTGCTTTGGCAAGTGGCACCTTGGCTGGGACTTTGATGCCATCCGTAAACCTGGAACAAGAAAGGGAGACCCCAGGGCCGAGTCATACGATTGGTCCAAAAGATTTCCTGACGGTCCACTCGATCATGGCTTTGATTATTACTTTGGGGACGGCACCATTAACTTCCCTCCCTATTGCTGGATCGAGGGTGACCGGTTTGTCACTATTCCCACTCAACCAGTTATAAAATCAAAACCTCTTGCAGGGGGAGGAACTTTCCGCCCAGGTCCGATGGCAGAAGGTTGGAACCCTTATGATGTTCTTCCGACTGTCACACAAAAGACTGTCGAGTGGATTTCCAAACAAAAGAAGGACCAGCCCTTTTTTGCCTATCTCGCCTTTAATTCGCCTCACTACCCGATCGTCCCAAATAAAAAATTTCATGGAAAATCAAAGGCCGGCTATTACGGTGACTTTGTTATCGAAACCGACACCATGGTGGGCCAGGTACTACAAGCACTCAAAACTCATGGTTTCGCCAAGAATACTCTGGTTATTTTCTCGGCTGACAACGGAGCGGAAAACCATGCCTTTGAAAGGTTACGGAAATTTGATCAATGGAGTTCAGGGAAATATCGCGGAGTCAAACGCGACCTTTTTGAAGGCGGACACCGTGTGCCCATGATCATAAGTTGGCCCGGCATCATCAAACCGGGATCGATCTCTCATGAAGTCGTCAACCAAGTGGACCTGGCCGCAACTTTTGCCAAAGCCATTGGCTACTCCCTGGGTAAAGATGAAGCCATAGACAGTTATAACCTGCTCCCTGTTCTCCAGGGAGAAAAATACAAAAGCCCTCTTCGCCATGCGACTGTCCAAAACACATCGCCCAAAAAATTTGCTCTTAGGCAGGGAGACTGGGTGATGATTAATACCCCTAGCGGAGCTGCGCAAAAAGAGGTTCCCTACTACCTCAAGCACTTAAAGATCAAACCTTTTGGGCATGAAACCAAGTGCCTTTTATTCAACTTAAAGGAAGACCCTGGGCAAAGAAAAAACCTCGCATCGGCATACCCTACAAAAGTTATAAAGATGAAGAATCAATTGCAAAAATACTTGGATGGGTATCCCTGTGCACCTAGAAATAACTAATTAACATTAGATGCTGAAAATTGTAAGATATCTCCCCTGTGCTCGTTTCATGGTGTACAAAAAGTGGTACCTACTATGCCTTTGCCTCGCGATTTCCCCCACGCTCAATGCCCGTACCTTTTACATATCTCCCGGGGGAAATGATGCCAACAGAGGGAGTTTGGAGAAACCACTGCGTACAATTTCATCCGGTGCCAGAAGAGCTCGACCGGGAGACACTGTTTTTGTACTTGAGGGTACTTACCGGGAGCGTATCACCCCGGCCCGTGGAGGAGAGAAAGGGAAACCTGTCACCTATCTGGCCGAACCTGGAAAAAGAGTGATTGTCAAAGGTTCGGAGATTTGGAAGCCAGGCTGGAGAAAGGAAAAAAAAGGCATTTTTTCAGCTCGGCCACACCCAAGCCTTTTTACCGACCATAGCCCGGAATACCTCGACCACTACAATCCATTAAAGGTCCTGCTTGCATCAACTCCTTATGGTAGGAACGGGCTCCCAGAATACCAAAGAAAAAAGACAGGCGACAGGAATTTCCAATCGGTAAATAAGCAGATAAGTTACACATGCGGCCAAGTCTTCGTAGAGGGGAAACCCTTCAAGCAGGTTCCCTTGGAGCCAGAACTCACCCCACAAACCTGGTGGTACCAGCCGGAAGACCAAAGGTTACATATACATTTCGGGCAACTAAACCCAGAGGCATTATGCATAGAAATCACCACCCGCCGACGCCTGTTTGCACCGGTTAACAGAGGGCTGGGGCATATTATTGTGGATGGTTTTATCTTTGAACATTGCGGAAATCAATACCCGACTGATTTCTGGAAAGTTGATAAGTACGCCCAAAAAGGTGCAATTGGGCTGGAAGCGGGACACCACTGGGTCATCAGGAACAATGTAATAAGGTATGCCAATACCTTTGCCATTGATTGTGGTCGGGTGGACCGGCACACCCCGACCCGATCCACATCTCATCACAACCGGATTGAGAAGAACTACATCATTGACAATGGATCCGCGGGCATTCTCAGCTACGGATCCAGTAATCTTATCATTCAGGACAATGTCATCCTCCGCAATAACTCGTTGCACTTTTCAGGACCTAAACGATGGGAACATGCGGGGATTAAGTGTCACAACATGGTGAACGGACTCATTGTAAGAAATTATATTGCCGACAACCCGCACTCTCCAGGAGTGTGGCTGGACAATCAATTTCCAGATAGCGAGGTTCACCAAAACATCATTCATCATAATGGCACCCATGGCATTTTCCTGGAAATGAGTGACTATGAATTCGATCGTCTTTTTGTCACCCAAAATATTATCTTTTCAAATGGAAAAAATGCGGTTTACATACATGACGCATCCGGGGCAACTTTTGCCAATAATCTGCTCGCCTGTGACCTCCATTTGGAAAGCGTGGGGAGAGCGATCCAGATCAAACAAGTATCACAAAGAACAAGGAGTCAAAACCACTCATTTTATAACAATTTGATCCTTGGTTCAGCCCCTACAGTCGAAGTCAATTATCCGGCTTTCCGAAGTGGGCCTCAGCGATTTGATTACAACCTCTATGGTGTGCCAGCAGACCAGGAAAATTTCATAATCAGTGCCTACAGTGATCAGCCCAGCCCGTGGACAGCCAAGGCTTTCAATGAACTCATTCGGAGGGATATCGGAGCCAGAGAGGAAACCGCTTCTTTGGCCACCGGTAATAAATTGGTCGCATTGTCTCCCAAAGAGTGGGGTATTTTTTGGAAAAAACACCAAATATATAATGATCAAAACAGCAGATTCCTGCCCGAAATCAATTTGCTATACGATCGCAAATTGTTCCTTCTCACTCTCGAACTTTCCATTGATGCCCCCAAGATAAAAGCGGACGCAACCCAAGGTCAGATTGAGACAATTTTTGAACTCATGAAAGAAGACAGTCAATCCTTCCCCGCCGGCCCCCTTCAGCTTCCTTTGCTTGGCAAGCAAAGCTTTCGGGTATGGAACGGCTTACCTCCTTGTTCCAAAAATGAATTACCTTCCCGAGGTGGGGAATATCAAAAATAAATAGTCAATCAACCTGAGATTTCAGGTCGACTAGGAGTTAGGTAATTCATACAAAGCCTTTTTTTAAAATTTCATTCCATCTATGATCAAAGTCATTCCCCTCCTCTTTCTATCCAGTTGCTGCCTCTTGGGCCAAGATACCTTTACTCCGATAAGTGATCCCGCCAAGCTCCCAAAATCCGCCCGAGTCCTTTGGGAAGCTTATGATGCACGGGCAGAGGCTCTGGAAGTAAAAGTGATAAAAGAATGGAAAACCGATGCTGTCACCACTCGCTACATCACCTACAAAGTCGGCCAATTTAAAGGTACAGACTCACGGGTAGCCGCTTATTATTCCTTCCCCAATAAGCCGGGCAAGCACCCCGCGTTTGTTTGGACCCACGGTGGAGGCCAGCGAGCGGAACGAAGCCGAAGTATCCACTTTGCCCAACAAGGCTTTGCCTGTGTGGATGTAAATTGGCTGGGTCGCCCCATGGAAAAAGACATCGATATAAATACTGACTGGGGCAAGATTGACCCCACCCAAGGACCCAGATTTTATGCCAAAGCCCTTCGCAGTGGATGGAAACAAAATCTTCAGCCTGATGAGTACACCATCGATCCCATTGCCAGCCCCCGTAATGCCAACTGGTTTCAGCTTACCCTGGCTGCCCGCCGGGCCATCACCTTCCTTGAACAACAGCCTGAAGTTCAAGCTGACCGTATCGGGTTTAGTGGTTTTTCTATGGGTGGGATGATTACCGCCCTTTCGTCTACGGATAAAAGACTTAAAGCAGTGGCCCCCTTTGTCGGAGGAAGCGGTTTTAAGCATATTGATTTCCCTGGCGGCATCACCGGCAGTAGTTTAAGGCCCCACCTAAAAGACTTGGACATGTACATAAACACTATTGACCCCCAGGCCTACTGGCCCGATGTCCACTGCCCGGTTGCTTTTATTACCTCGTCCAATGACTTCCACTCCACCTTCGAACGGATTTATCGATCCATGCACTTATTGCCCCACAACCAATGGCGGGTCAGCTCCAATGTACACCATAACCATGGTCCCGGACCGGAACAATGGGCAGTGCTCACTCTGTGGTTTAAAAAATACCTTGCCGGTCAGGACATAAAAATCCCGGATACCCCACCCTCCACATTTTCCATTGAAAAAGAATGGGCCACTTTTTCTGTCCTCCCCAAGTCCGCGGAGTCCCTGGTGGATGTAGACATTTATTACAGCTATGATCCCAATTCCCGCACCCGTTTTTGGCAACAGGCCTCAGCCCAAAAAAGTGGAAAAAGTTGGGGCACCAAGATCAAGGTTTATCCCAAGCTTCCTCTTTATGTCTTTGCCCATTGCCGGTACCAACTGGACCAAGAAATAATCTTGCAAAAGGGGCACACCCAAACTTTTTCCATTACCTCAAAAGAAGCCATTTATGAACCTGAAGAAGTGGATCTTGAGGCATTCAAAAACCTGCCCAAAACTGGGCTGATCGATGATTTTTCAAAAGGGATATCACAATGGGCAAGCCGCAATGGGGATTCCATCAGCACCTACAAATTCCAAAGCCCTCTACTCGATAGCTCCAACGAGAAAGTTCTTGCCTTAACCATCGACCCTCAGGGAAAGGCTCACACTCTGCGCTTGCGTACTGGTAGTGGATTCCTGAGTCGCGAAAACAATCAAGGTACCTTTCTTTACAATACCAAGGTCACCGGAAGCGGGCCTCAACAAATTTTGGTTAAAAGAACAGATTTTAAGGCAGAGAAAGAAAAGAAAGTAAAACTGGAGTGGTCGAAAATTGCCACTTTTTCAGTTACACTCATTGATAACCAAGAAAAGAAAACCGTTCGTCTCTCAGAAACCGCATCCCATAAAATCCTTCAAAGAATTGAACTCATCGATCAGCCCTAAAACCTTTTCTCTTCCACTCCCTCTTACTTCATCGACACCTCAATATTCTGGATCAGGTTCATCACCGGAATCATTGACTCGGTCAGATCCTCCCCAGCAAGAGAGGAAACAGAAAAGGCAATACGATCTGCGGGACACTGGGCATACCCAAGGGCAGAGTCATAGTTTTTCCACTTCCCGCCCAGATAAAACTGGGTCCACATGTGATAGACAAGTATGTGTCTTTTCTTCTTAAAACTCGGAGTGTAAACTAAGCCAGTCACCACCCGGCTGGGTATATTACATGCCCGGCCCAAGGCAGCCAGTAAGACGGAATGTTCGGTGCAATCCCCTGCCTTATTTCTGGCGACTTCGCTGGCACTAGCAAAGCCCACCGCAAAATTTTTCGAACTTATATATTTATGCACAAAGGAAGATAAGCGGCCCGCTATTTTCCCCACATCTGTCTCATTACCCTTGGCCTGCTTGGCGAGATTCTGGATAAGCAAGTCACCGGTGTCCAGGTAAGGATTGGGATCCAAGTACTCCTTTCTTTTACTTTCCACCAACTCCGAGCCCTGGACCAGCCCTTCAGTTTTAACCAGCACTTCCACCTCCTTATCATTGACCCGGGTTACCTGCTGGTGGGGCCCTTCAAAAAGTTTCCCACCCCATGGGCCCTCGATGCTTTTGAGGACAAAGGTTGTAGACTTTTTTACTTTTGATAACGGCTTACCCAGGGAGATTACGGTATCCAGTAAAAACTCTTCCACTTCCGCTTCCATTTTCTTCGCTTTCTTTTCCGGCACTTGCAGAAGGATCATTCGAATACCTCCCATGTTCATTTCCGTCCGCAACGCAACCCCCTGGTCATCAAGCCATGACCTGGTACGAACCGAGCCCATTCCGCTCTTGATTGTGACGACCACCTCATAGGCATCGATAAGGGCACCTCCATGCGTTACGCTTTTTTTGCCCTTTAATTCAACGAAGGCAGGAGCTGTTGACCGCATACTCAGATCCGGGGAGTACACCTTAATCTCATAACGGTCACCCGCTTTCTTAAATCCCTGATCTAAGATTTTTTTCTGGAGACCCCAGCTCATACCTCCCTCGGGATCAAAAGAGTAGCGACTTTCTTTTCCCCTTATAAATTGCCGCTCATAGACCACCAATTCATTACCATCCACCCTTCCTTTTTTGATCATAGGAATACCTGACATTTTCGTTTCCGTGGAAAACTCAACCAACTCACCCGACAATTTCTCCACCGTCTTTTGCTCGGCTGTTATTTCCACAACCTGCCCCACCCGCTTTATTTGAATAAGCATTTCGTTACGGCTCTTGATAAGGTCTCCTTCCCGGTACATTTGATCATGGGCATAACCAGCTTTCATTTCCCCAAGATACACCTCATACCATAGGTTATGGGGTTGAAAAAGCCGGGCTACATTCTTTGCTTCACCGTATCCAAGTCCAGGAGACAGAGCTAAAAGAGAAAATAAAAAGCTTTTTATGTGCATCATGCCCTACCCTAAAGTTACGGAAGGGAAGATGTCGAACTCGATTCTGCCGGGGCGGGCAGGAAAAATCGGCCCCACCCCTTGAAAAGATTAAATGAATTCGTTAATTAAATTCTCAAGCATTTCCTGGCGGCCACTGGCCAGGCTGGGCTCACCATTGGCCAATGCATACTGTTCGAGCTCGGCAAAGCTGGTCGTCCCTGCTTCAATCTTGGCTCCAATATCGTGATCAAATGTGGAATATCGCTCCTCTACAAATTTTGCCAAACGGCCATCTTCACGGATAGCATGGGCAACCTTCAGACCACGGGCAAAGGCATCCATTCCCCCAATATGTGCATGCATCAAATCGATAGGTTCATGAGACTCACGGCGTCTTTTAGCGTCAAAGTTTAGTCCACCTGTGGTAAAGCCTCCCATATCCAGCACCACACGCATAATTTCGGTGGTCATGTAAATATCGGTGGGGAACTGGTCGGTATCCCACCCGATTAAAGTATCTCCAGTGTTGGCATCAATACTTCCCAAGGCATTGGCATTGGCGGCCACCGTGAGGTCATGCTGTACAGTATGCCCGGCAAGCGTGGCGTGGTTGGTTTCAATATTTAGTTTGAAATGGTCGAGCAAGTCATACTCTCTCAAAAAGTTCAGGCAGGCTGCGGAATCGCTGTCATACTGGTGAGTCGATGGCTCTCTTGGTTTCGGCTCGATGTAGAAAGGACCGTTAAAACCAATGCTCTTCGCATGGTCGACCGCCATATGCAAAAATGCACCCAGGTGGTCGAGTTCCTTTTTCATATTAGTGTTGAGCAAAGACCCATACCCTTCACGACCACCCCAAAAAGTGTAACCCAATCCTTGCAGGTCATGCGTGACCTCAATGGCCTTCTTTACCTGAGCCGCGGCATAAGCATACACCCGGGCATCAGGAGAGGTAGCCGCCCCGTGAGCATATCGGGGATGAGCAAACAGGCAGGCGGTTCCCCAGAGCAATTGTACTCCCGTCTCCTCCTGTTTTTCTTTGAGCCTGGCCACCACTTGGTCCAAAGCATGATTGGAAGCAGACAAGTCATTCAACTCCGGGGCAATATCGCGGTCATGAAAGCAGTAATAATCAATCCCAATTTTTTCCAGAAATTCAAAAAAAACATCCACCCGGGCGACTGCATTCTCTACCGAGTCACTCTTATCATCCCAAGGCATTTGAGCCGTACCCGCCCCAAAGGGATCCGCCAACTCATTGCGCATCACATGCCAGTACGCTGCCCCAAACCGCAAGTGGTCCTTCATGGGCTTACCGCCAACTTCCTCGTTTGCGTTGTAGTGCTTGAATGCAAGCGGATTTTTGGAACTGGGTCCTTCGTATTGGATTTTATCGCAGTTAAAATAGTTCATAGATTAAGAAATGATAGAGAGGTGAAAGTTAAACAGATTTTTCTTAAAATAGAACAAATAAACAAAATTTAAAACCGCATTTTGCGTATTTATTCTGTCATTTTGAGCCAGACGGCGATCCATACACCCTTAATAAACATTACAAACTAATCAAAAATCTTGATTTCAGCTCATCCTGCTTTTTAAAAGAAACATATCAGCACTACCCAAACTAGTGGCAGATATACAAGTTGTGACACGCAAAGTGTAACCACCCCCATAGAAATTCGGCACACTATTCGTGCATAAATCGAGAATACATCACTTATTTATATGAACACGCATGCAAATTCGGCATGGTGGGTTTATCAATAACTTCTAGCTTCTGGAAGTGGTCTCCTCCAGTAAGAATCTCTAACCTTGTATTTCCGCTGAACATTTTCTAACTTCCCGACTCTGCCAGGGAATCCCTCCACTTTCACATCATAGGTTTTGAAAAGGAAGTAATTTTTCTCTGTGACATCATACATCGTGTAGCCAAGGACATCACATTTATTTTTATCACAAGCATCCCTAAGAGCAGCTTTTTTAAATTGGTCTGAAGTTGAACCTATGGCAGCAAGGGGAGCGAGTGCCATACTCGCAAAAGAAGTGGCTCCCGCACTGCTCATACCGCCTCCGTCCATAGTACTTTCACCACGGTTGTTAATATCAACTCCATCTGCTGTTTTGCCTGCTCCTATGGTAATTAGACCAAGAATTTTCATTCCATTTGCCTTACCCATCACTCTTTGCTCACCCATGGGTACATCCACAACATAGTCACGCTTGGGCTCAAAAACACCAATTGTTCGGCCTTTCTCGACAACATCACGAGAGTTTTTTGCACAACTTCCAAGAAACACAACAATAGTCAGGGTGATAAATAATTTCATCAGCTTCTTTTGTGAATAAACACAAAGCATGTCAATCTTATATAAGTTTAATTATAGAGAATAAGATACTTATGTGAGTCGTGATTTTAAAATTTTCATTACCCATTTAGGTAAGGAAAATCAGCCCTCTACTGCTTCATCAATTGAGGCGGGCACCAAGGCCTCCGCCGTATCCCGCCAGCTCAAGGTAGGCACGACCAATCACTACCCCATCTTCATCCAATACCTCACAAGCACCTTCCCAGTAGGCATTGTCTGCCCGGTTACCGAGAAACTCTTGGTTAGCAAGTAGGGGGCGCAAATAATAACTTACCTGACCAGCGATTGGATGGATTGCTGCTATTTTGACAGAGGTTGGATAGCTAAGATCTGTTGCAGGACTGGTCCATGCATCTTCCTCCTCCCAGGTAAAATGGTCTGCATATACTTGGGCCACCTCCCCCTTTGAATCAATCCAATACACCGATGACCAACGATCACTGCCACCATCTTCCTGGCGCAAGCGGTAGGCTTTCACCTCGGTTCCCTCATTCAGCTGCATGCAAGTCCAATCCCACCCTGCCAGGCCCTGACCTAACTGACTGGAGGAAATCTCATGGTCCATCCAAGCCTCTCCCCTAACCTTGTGTTCTGTGTTGTTAAGGTACAAAGTACCCTCTGCTTGCAAGCGGGTGTAGGACCAGTACCAGCTTACCGAAGCTGCCCCGTCCCCTTTCCGGCTAAGCCCCCGTTCTCCAAACCGTACCAGAGGCTTTAGGGGAAAAAGCTCAAGCTCCAAACGGCCACCGTTCGGATACCGCGTGATCAAGCGGTGACCCTTATTTCCGGGTAACATCTCAGCCTCAATTCCCCCGGCCAGGAGGGATAAGGTCGAGGAATCAGCCCGTGCCTGCCACCCCTCTCTCATGACCCGCTCATGGTGAATGTATCTTTTCTCTTTGATATCACTCAACGCAGAATGAGCCAAAAAAAGATGCCGGTTACCAAAAAGCCCATCTTCATTTCCAAGAGATTTCACCGGATCTCCTGCCACCCGAAAAACAGTTGATTGAAACCCAAAGTTTTTAAGATTTCCATCCGCTTTCAGGTGACCTACCCAGTACCACCACTCCAAGCCATACTCACGGTGAGCACCATGATCACGGGGGAACAAGGGAGAATAGTCTGGAGAGGGAACCCGGTACCCTTTACCTGAGCGAACAGGTGGCTCGATCCATTCAGCTGCCATGAGCAAAGGGGCAAGAAAAAGCAAACAGGTAAAAAACTTCATCATCTTCGAAAATTCCAATAAATTGCCGCTATCATTCCTGAGACAAAACCAACGACGGTCAACAAAAGTCCAAACCATAGAATGCTCTCCACAGGAACTGTCCACAATAAGGTCCATCCAAATGATTGTACATTAATCACAAACACAAGTAACCAACCCAGGGCCAACCCTGTAATCGCACCTGCCACCCAGGCCGCAACTCCAATGCCTGCCCCCTCTAACCCAGCTGCTAAGATAAAACCGTGGGTGGAAAAACCGAGGTGTTTCAAGGTCTGCCAGGTTTGAGTGGATTCATCAAAGATGGAAAGCAATCCAAGGAGTAAGCCGGCAAAAGCAACAGCCAGTCCAATAAAACTAAGGGCATCAGTTGCCTTAAAGGTCTGCTCAAAAATACCCAAGGCTACATCCCTGAGCTCCCTTTCATTGCGAACATCCAAACCTGGATAGGCAAGGCGCAAACGATCCCTTGTCTCCAGCAACTTGGCTCGATCTCTTAAGTATAGACTGACATTGATGGGTCTGTCCGAGCCTGTCCAGTCCGACCATATATCAGAAGAAATAGCGGCCATGCCAAATTCATTTCCGTAATCGCAAAAAATGCCAAAAGGAGAAATTTTCTTGGTACCATCCGGTGTACCCAATTCCACAACGCCTCCTGCCATTACCCCAAACCGGCGGGCAAAGGTTTCACTTACCAGAGCCGGCTCGGCTCCATCAACTGCCTGTAAAGAGCCCGGAGCTTTCAGCCAGATTTGCCGGGCTTGATCACTCCAGTGCTTCATATCCACCCCGGCAAGAACAGTCACCCCCCTGGGCGGCTTGGCGTAACAAATCCGCATCACATCTGCATATTTTATATTTGGATCCTTTAAAAGTTCATCCATTAATCTGGGATCAATCCCATTTACTGTACCGGCTCCAGTTACTCCACTTTCGGAGATATAAAGATCCGCCTGAAACCGAACATCAAACCATTCCTCAATCGTACCCCGGAAACTGTCAATCATTTGAAACATTCCCGTTACCATACTCACCGCAACCACAAGACCGGCCACCGCCAACCGGTGACGGCTAGAGCCATCCCGCAAACGGCTGGACGCCAACCGAAAAACAGGTCCGCTACAAAATGGACGCACCCAGCCAGCAAGTAGAACCAACACATGCCCCGATAGTAAGGCCGCACCCAAAATCCAACAACCTGCAGCCAGGAATCCTCCGACTGGCATGTTTGAACCAGCCTCCATGACAAAAGGAGGGAAAAGCAAAGCAATGCCACCGAGTAAAAGCAGACCCAACCCAATTACAGGACTTCGCAGCCAGGAAAACCCCGGGGACCAGTCGCCCCTTGCCAAAACCTGAGCGGGTGGGGTTTGGGTGGCATCACGGGCAGGAAGCCAACCGGCAAGCAAGCTAAACACTATACCCAGAACCAAACCAACAATCACATCGATGGAGGTCAGGTTTAAGGCCTCCACCGAAGTGGCGAAGTACAGAGCATTTACGGTGTCTGAGAGCATGCCCACCGCACCAAAAGCGAGAACCTGCCCAACACCAACTCCGGCAACCGAGCCGAATAGGCCTAAGACAAGAGCCTCCAATACATAAGTGGTAAACAGAATTGATCCATCCACACCCAAAGACCGTAGGGTTGCGATTTCGGACCGTCTCCGCACAACCGCCGCATCCAAAGCCTGCAAAATCAGATAAGCTCCCACTAGGATAGCAATCAAAGAAAGAATGGTTAGGTTTAAGCGGAAAGCTGCGGTCATCGCGGCCCGGTCAGCGGCCCGGTTTTGGGTCGGGGCCAGGCTCAAGTTTTGAGGTAATTCTCGTGCAAGACGATTTTCGATATCATTCAGGTAGGCGGTGTCCTCCCTTCGGTTGACTTGATCGATCACCACCTCCACCCGGTTTAATTCTCCAGGGCGGCTCAACAGTGTCTGTACCGTTGGCAGGTCGGCAAGCACAAGATCATCCGGCAAATTTCCGTCCGGATCATTCAGAATCATCCGAATTTTCATTTTCACCAACCTACCACTGGCGAGAAAGGAAATGCTATCTCCCTGCTTCACCTCAAGTAGATCCGCAGTTTTTTGACCAACCCATACCTCGTTCTTGCTTCCCAGCCAGTCATACCAATTGGCGTCCTCATCGGAAAACTTCAGACCCTCCTTTGCCAAAGTTGGCAGGTTACCAAGGGCAAGCAAGTCTAAGCCAATGAGCCGGAGTTGTTTCTTGTCTTCGCTTCCGTTTTTCACCGCGGTTACAGACCCCTCAATCACAGGAACTAGGTGCCAGTCCGGCTCCTTGCTGAGCCTGGTCAGTTTCGCCAGGTCCTCCTCGAGTAACCTTTGCACCGGTGATTCGATCAGAAAATCGCTTTGTCCAGAAACGGCCTGGTTAAAAAGTCCAAAGTTTGCAGAAGCTGAGCGGCTTGCCTGGCGGATACCATTAAACGCCCCCACCCCTACCGCCACAATCCCGAGCAGGAGAAAATAATGCCCCATTTTACTCCGCCAGTGACGAAAGGTCATGCGAGTGAGCAACAGCCACACCAGTTGAAGACGGAAACTACGGTGCATCAGATCAGCCTGCAAGCAGGGCACCATCCTTCATTGTGATCACCCGATCACAAATACGGGTGGACTCATGGTCATGCGTCACTAAAAGGAGTGCCACCTCAAGTTCTTCCGATAAAGACTTGAGCAATTTCAAAACCTGACTCCCGGATTCAGTATCCAAACTACCGGTGGGTTCATCTGCGAGTACAAGTCTTGGGTGATGCACCAAGGCCCTTGCGATGGCAACCCGTTGCCTCTCTCCCCCACTCAACGCACTCGGCAAGTGATCCATCCGATGGCTCAGCCCAACCTGTTCCAATAAATCAGTCACCCGGGCAAGCCTATGTTCCTTGGGCATTCCCACCAACTGAGCAGCAAATTCCACATTTTCAAACGCGTTCAAAGTGGGTAATAAATGGAAGGACTGAAAAACATATCCCATATTTTCCCGTCTCACTTTTTCCAATTCTCCACGCTTCAAACCAGACAACTCTTGCCCACCCACATGGATGGATCCGTGATCTACAGGTTCAATGCCGCAAATACAGTTTAAAAGAGTAGACTTCCCACTGCCACTTGGCCCCATCAAAGCCACTCTTTCTCCTGCATCAATCTTAAGGTCGATCCCCTTAAGCACATCCACTTTCCCGAATGACTTCCTGACATCCGCAACCGAAAGAGCAACTGGTTTAATTTGGTCTTTTATATTTTCGTTCAAGAACATAAGGATATGAAAATTTCACAAAAGCCCAAGACGAACCCACCCTACATTCTCAATTCCTTAATCGTTGCCTACTTACAAGGCGGAAGAGAAAAAATCATTTTTGATTACATTACCTCATATCCCTAACAAGATTTGGAATACCTCCACAATGTGCCCTCCGTGTAAATCCATTCAATTCTTTTCTCCCTTTATCTTTTGCCTTGTTCTTGGTTGCTTGCGGAACCATGGAGGTTCAGGAGTTTAAAGGTTACACCGAATCTATGGATCTGGACAACCAACTAGAAGTTTCAATAGCCCTCGTCCGAACACCTAGGCAGAAAAATTCAACCACCTGGATGGAAAAAATGGAAACATATGAGAAATTTAACTTCCAGGTCTTTATCATGGATGAGGATGGATACGGGAAAAAACCCATATTAAATCCATCAAAATTCATTCTTTTTCCTAACAGTTAGAGGATAAAGTCCGGACTGAGATTTTATCTGATTATGATTACAACTTCTGGATGCAGGGAAACCACCAGTATAATAAAAGAAGATCAATCAAGCCTCCCATTTCCTTAATCTGTGATATAATGCGGCAAATTAGCTGGTCCACTCTCCGCATTGCCATAGAAATTACCACCAGTTGTCTGATTGAAAGCTCAACAAATTGTCCAATTTATACCAATCTATTTAAAACCCAAAAAACGGCCAAAACCAACCCATCATTTGCCCATTATTAGAATTTCCACTAGAAATATGCTTTCATGAAACCTAAACAATCCGACAGTCCCGTTACCCGAGTCAAAAAACCGGAGCCATCAAAAGACAGTCCGAATTGGATCATCTGGGCAGCCTGGGCCGACCGGATCACTTTTGAAGAAATTCGCAAAGTCACGGGCCTTACCGAGAGCAAAGTCATTGCCCACATGAGAAAGTCTCTCAAACCCTCCAGCTTTAGATTGTGGCGCAAGCGAGCATCCACCCAAAGCATAAAACACCAAAAACTTTTCCGCCACCGCCGCTCGCAGGACTCGGACTACTAGTTTTAAGCTCACTGTACTTAAGAAATCCCTACCTGCATTTTCGTCTATTTCACCGAACCGTGCTTTCAGATGCAACCAACTGCCCCAAACTTGATAAGTAGTTCGCATTTCTCATTTTGCAGGTGCTTTCTTACATTGAAAACTATCCATCAGGCAAACCACCACCGTATGCGGAAGAGTTAGGATTGATATGCCCAGCATTGCTTTACCCAACCAGTCAAGTTGAATACCTCGAAAAGATAAGGGGAGTGCGAGCAGGAACCACAATCCCACCAATGCAAGAACGGTCATCAATCCGCTGATCTGCAACCATCGTGCCTTAAGTTTTAGATAAGCACCGACCATCAAACTTTGCTTTGCTACAGGGTCGATCCATATAATACGAAGGGCATGCCTTAAGCTGTGCCAAAGAGCAAAGTAGATTCCTATTGCCCAAAAAGGAGGAAGGAATAAAAACCATAAAAACAGAAAACATGCTTCAAAAAGATCGAGTAGCCAAGCAGTCCGCTCCCCTTTCAATAATTGAGTAGTTGATAAAGCGATTTGCAGGGCTGTAAGAATCAGGGGGACTAAGAGGAAGAAAAGTTTATTTTGGGAAACCCAGCTCAGATCATAGTTGATTTGTCCTCCCTGCCTGATCATTTCCTGCAAAAATAGGCAGTATGTCTCATTTCCGAGATAGCCAGGTAATAGGATAGGTAAGCTTCCCCTCGCCATAATATGTAAAGTCTTCAAGAGCACAGATCGCTCAAGGTAGCCGGCACCATGCAATTTCACAGACAAGTATCGGTCTCCCTGCCCCCAATGAAAAACGGTGAGAGCAAGAAAGAACACAGCCGAAGCCACTGGCTGATAATGCCAGCATATGAGATACAAGATAGAGAGAGCTGGATACAGCAGAAGAGTGGAAATCCGGAAAACCCAGGTGCTGTCCTTGATCATTCCCCAAAGTAACAGATGATCAGCTCCGCCATGAGGCATACCAAAAAGAAAAAGACTTAGGTACAAAGGAAGGAGTTGATAGGATATAGGCCAATCAACACTGAGAAAGCCTAGGATCGCCATAGGGAGAAGCAGTGCCATGGTACACTTGGTTAACCCTGGTGAATACGATTTTGGAAGCGGTTCCCTTGAAGCTGAATCAAGTGTCAGCGGGTTCCATTCAATCCATTTCATCATACTTTATTTCTCCATACCTGCCAGAGACAGAGACCCTGAAACACGAATAAATTAGTCAACCCAAAGAAAAGAATTTCCTCGATGGGAAGATTGCCAATTTCAATGCCCGAACGGGTCGCTTCGGTGATCATCCAAATTCCATCTGCAATGGCAACAGCATCTGCAAGGCATAGATATAAGGTAAAGCCAACCCAAAGCGGACCCCATTTTTTACAGGATGAAAGTAACGCCCGAGCCCCCAGGCCCCATTGAATCGCTAATGGAGGGAATGCCCATACAAAGATCAGACCAGCATAGGTTCCAGAACCATCAAGCAAGCAACAGGCTCCAATCAGACCGATAATGACAGCCGCCGCTACTCCTTTTCCTGAAAAACATAGCTTGGAAGCAGGTATATTGTGGGGAATAAAACACCAAAGAATTCCCGCAAACACTGTCTGCAGAACCATAAATCCATATTCCTCAATTGGCACAAATCCAATGGTTCCCAGGACAACACCTTCGGGGTAACTCCATATATTTTGCTCAATAAGATAGTTATCCCAAGGCGTGGTGTAAACAAGAGCAATCATGCCCATAAGACCAATTCCTACAATTTTTTCCCGCCGAAGGCATTGCTTCCTGTAAGCCCAAAGAGTAAAGGCAAGCAAAGGAATGCCTATAAAAAAGATCAGGAACTCCAGGTAGGTCATAAATGACTAAGGTACAAATGCCCTGAAGAGACAAGGCAGCAAAATTCTAGTCTTCTTACGGTTGGAAACTACAGCTCTTTTTGAATGATGAAGAGATGGATCTTCTTTGATCAGTTCTCCGATTTCTCGGTACATTCGGCCAGCCCAACGAACCACAATTCTCATCCGCAGCGGAAGATACCGAATTCCTACCTCTCCACTGGCATATCGTTGGTCTGCAATTGCGAGCAAGCGAAGTTTGGCCTGATTTATCTCTGCCATAGAAGCAGGGTTAGCAGAAAGTAAATCCGAGGCCGTGGGCCAGTGATCAAAGGATTCTGCAGGAAGGTAAATCCTATCTCTTTGAGCATCTTCTCGAATATCACGACAAATATTTGTTAGTTGCATCGCAATGCCAAGATCATCCGCATACTGCAATGCAGCTGGGTCGGTAACGCCAAAAATCGGGCATGTCATCAAGCCAATAGTTCCGGCCACTCCATGACAGTATTTTATAAGTTCTGCATCTGTTTGGATTCGTACGCCCTCTAGTTCACCAATCATAGCTTCCATTAATTCGGTTAGAGGAAAAGAGTCCAATCCCCATCGGGCCTGAAGGAGGCGATAATGATCCAATAATTCGTGTGGTTGATGGTTTTCCCAACAATTCATAGCATCCTTGAGCTTAGCCCCCTCCCCTTCGTCCGCCCAATCATCAAGGGTTCTGCATACATAATATAGTCGAGAGATGGCTTCGGCTCTATCCTTCGGAAGGAGTAGAGAAGCAATAGAAAAAGTCCGGCTCTTAGAGCGGAAAATATCCTTAAAGGCAGACTCATTCTCTATTCTCGAGGGAGGTACCAGTTTTTCAACTACTTTTGCTGAAGAAACCACACCAGGTACTCCTGCTCCGGGATGCGTGCCTGCTCCGCAAAAATAAAGATTTTCCAGATCTTCGGATCGATTATGGAATCGAAACCAGGCGGATTGCCGAAACAGAGGAGCGATTGAGAATCCACTTCCCCACAAAGTATTGAACTTGCCCTCAAAATCATCCGGAGTAACGAAATGAGAATATGCCAAACAGTCTCCAAGCCCGGGAAGCAAGGATTTCTCCAACTGTGCTTGCACTTGATTGCGAATTTTCTCCCCGGATTCCTCCCAGTTTATTTTGGCAAGCTTGTTGGGAACTGGTGCCAAAACATAAAAGGCATCCCCCCCTTTTGGTGCCATGCTTTGGTCGGTTGCCGCTGGACGATGAAGATAGAGACTGAGATCATCAGATAGGATTTTCCGGTCATAAATATCTTCCAGTAATTCCTTGAAAGCTTTTCCCATAATGATGGTATGATGCTGAACATCTGGGTAGGCACGGCTGGTTCCAAAGTACCAAACAAACAAACCCATGGAAAAAGAAATTCGTTCAAGTCTGGCATTTGACCATTTTGATCGATGTTCGGAATCGATAAGATCACGATATACTTTTGGAGGATCCGCATCGAAAACAACCAAATTCGCGAGTTTTTCTTCTCCGGATTTCAAGCGGATACCGCACGCTTTTTTTCCTTCAACGATTACCTTACTCACCTGTTGGTTGAGTTCCAGTTTAATACCCACTTCATTGATTAATTTCACCAGCGCTTCAACCAACGCACCGGTTCCTCCCCTTGGAAACCAAACCCCCCATTTGCGTTCGAGATAATGAATCAAACAGTAAATTGAAGTGGTATTGAGTGGATTGCCACCGACGAGCAGAGGGTGGATGCTGAAAGCCCGACGCAACCTCTCATCCTTAAGGAAACTTCCAACCAGTGAATAAACTGAAAGATAACTCTTCAAAGCCAGCAAAGCTGGGACTTGCTTAATCATAGTCTGAAATCTATGGAACGGCTGGTCTGCAAGTTTTTCAAAACCCACTGCAAAAATTTTCTTGGAAAAGCCGACCAGTTTTTGGTAGCCCAAGCCTTCCCCCGGAGATAGACGATTAATTTCTGCAACCGTATCTTCAAGCTTCCCCCCATAGTCCAGCTTCGAACCATCTTCAAATTCAAAACGGTACCATGGTTCAACAGGCAGAAATTCTATGTAATCAGACCTTTTTTTACCAAAGAGCCCAAACAACTCATCAAACAAAAATGGTGCCGTGATTACAGTGGGTCCGGCATCGAACTTAAAATCTCCTGCCCTATATACTTGAGCACGTCCTCCCGCCATCGGATTATTGTCTATGAGAGAAACATCGTATCCAAGACGACGTAGACGCAGTGCCATAGCTAATCCCCCAAAGCCTGCTCCAACAATTATGGCTTTCCTGGCTGGCAGTGACTGATTCCCTGTAGTCAATTTAAAAGCAGGCGAGAGGGAAATTATAAATGATCAAGAATATCCAAGTAATTTATTGGAGGACGGAACCAAAGGATTGAGTGTAATAAATGGAATGATGACATTGGAGAAAAAGTCATTCATTTCTGGAACATGAAGTTTCCCAAGGTCAAGAGCCTTAGATATAAGATCTTTTTGGAAATTCTCAATAAATTCTTCTTTTGATCTTTCGTCAGGCATGGTGTTTTCCAGAAGATAATATAGATTAGGACGGTTATTTTTTAAGTCAGACAGATTTTTGCGGCCGTTTTTTATTCCAAGATAGTCAGCCTGATCATCCCGGATCTGATAAGCAATAGCGAGATTTGTAAAAATATCGGTTATAGCGTCCAAGCAATCTTGATTTTCCCTGGACGCAATCGCAACACAACGGGCAGGCAATGCAAACATCACTCCAGTCTTGTCCCGCGACATGTCTGTATAATTGGTAATTATGTCATCAAATGTTTTGGATTCAAAATCCAATTCATGAAAAGCACCCCTTACTGCACAGGTTACGCAGTTGGAAATTTCCAATGCCCAAGCTGCTTTAATGGAAGGACTGGTGATGATGCTTGAGGAAACTGCTAAAGACTTTGCAATTAATAAGTCTCCCAGAAGAAGAGCCTTATTCTTACCATATTTTTTCCATGGTGTTTCACATCCCCTTCTTTCAACATCGTCGTCAATCAGATCATCATGGATCAGGCTGGCATTATGAAGAAGGTCCGTAAATGCAGCTATGTCCAACAGTAGATCTTCATCCAAACCAAAAGACTTTCCAGCAGATAGACAAATTTTTGCACGAACTTTCTGTCCTGCCCAAAAATAAGGATCTTCCACATAGTCCCTAAGAATAGGATCTTCACAAAAGAAATTCCTGAGCCGCCATTGGAGACGGCCCAGGAAGTTTGAACTACAATCCATAGATTGAGTATCTATTCGAAAAGTTAAGCTGTTCGCTCGCTATCGCTTGTAGCTGCAACCCAAATGGCAAGACCAAAAGCTGCCTTGTTCACCAAGTCTGCAAGGTTGTAAACGATGTTAAGAGTTTCACTGTCATGAGTTCCGCCGCCCATGTATGCCAGGTAGTAACCAATTGGATAGATTGCCCAGCCAAAAGTTACAATTGCACGAATGGTTTTGAAAGCCTGCTGAGAAGCAGCGTTTCCACTATTCTCATTGATTTGCGATGCTTCCCCTTTGAAAATTTCATAGATGATGTATACCCAGCCGGCCATTCCTACGAAGAATGCGGGTCCTACATCTGCATAACCAGCTTCACCAGCATATCCACCAACCAACATGACAAGAGAGGCAATCAGTAGTTTCCAGAAAAGATTGGCACTTACCTTGGTTACAGCTGCAAGAATCAAGTAAAATTCCACAATTTGCAAAGGCACAGTAATTAACCAGTCAACATACCTGAATACAGTGGGGCTCGCTCCGGTGGAAACCCAAACCTCTCTCATGTATAAATAGTGCCAAAATGCAATTCCTGTTACGAGTCCAGCAACCGTAAGAGATGTTTTCCATTTTCCTTTCACACGATCCCTTTCAATGAAAAAGAAGACGGTGGCAGCGAGCATCATGGCAGTCGCCAGCCAAAAGCTTACGCCCACAAAATCATCAGGATTCAGTGAACCATCATAGTTTACTGCGGCAGTTTCGACTGCGGCAGTTTCCTCTTCTGCGTGGTTATCAGCAAATGTCAATATTGGAGCTAACATTGAACATAGTAGTAGTAGTAGGATGTTTTTCATTTTCACAGTATGTATATTTTGTTGTTTTGGTTAAAGTCTTTCAGATCGAAGAAACTTTATGGCGTTAAGATTTGTGCAAGGAAATCATAATAAAAGAAGAAATCATTAATTAATTTTTATGATCATTTTCTTTATGATGTTCGGTTGTCAACATAGTTTTACTATGCAATGACTTGATTTTAGTAAGTAATTCAAATACTTACTTCCCCCATATACTTGACGCCTAAGTACTTATGGTAATAATTTAAAAAAACTGATAACAAATTTCACAAATATTACATTATCTCCAAAACCCTAAATCCCTGGGGTTATCTCTCGCAAAATGTTTCTAGGTTACAACATTCCTTGGATTACCTAATCAAAAAGCCCATACATTATCCTTAACGATTTGGAGTAAACATCATTTCACCTGCTACTCAAGGATTGTATCGATGATACGATAATACCCCTCGCCCTGTACTTTCGAAGCCCTGCAAATTTGTCTTTCACTTCGGGCAAATCTTGGGGGTGTTTAAGAAGGTCCTGTTCCAGTTTATCAAAAATTCTTTTCAGCTCCGACTTATCAATCTTTTTCAGGTCTTTGAAGACGGGTTACCTGGCAAGAGGCTCAGATATGCGAACGGCAAGAAAAGTATTCATATGCGATCATTGTATTAGAATGATTACATTCGTAAGAAGAATAAAGTACACCAGTATTGCTATGACACTTATGACAGGAAGCTAAGTAGAATTTCTTTGAAACTTCCTTTAGGTTTGGGGCATGAAGCTGATCAATCAATGTCTCACCCGGAAGGAAGCATCCATCCTCTGCCAAACCATTAGCAAAATCGAACAGACCCGACCACGAGTCCAGGAAATCCTTCATATCGAAGGTAATCTTGGCGACAACAAACTCGCCAACCGTGTAGCTTCTGAGCTACTTCGGGGAAATATAATACGGGTGGATAACAAGAGGATGACAGTGAGCAATCACTCATTTAATAAATTCCCCGAGATTGTGTTCCAACCCGTGGAAATTGAACAACTCGAAATTTATTTTGTCACCGGCAGCAAGGATAGAGCTCATGGCCCACTTGATCTGCATCAACTTGAACAGCTTCTGCCCGAACTCGACATCTACGACACATACATTTTTTACCGGGGGCTAAATGAATGGAAGCCCCTCGACGAACTTAAGCAGAAATACCTACCCACTCGCTAGATTGCACACACTCACCTCTACGAAGATCTCATCATTACAAATACAAATAGGAGAAAACTATGAAAGACAAAGAAAACGAAAATCAGGAATCTGAAGATAACACGGAACTAGAATTTGGAGGCTCTGGTGGCTTCTCCATCTTCAATGACAACTACCCCACTTTCCTTGGGTTTGATCTCGTTCAGCACCTCCCTGAGGATCCCTTGCCCAAAGAGGATAAGAAAGAAAAACCCGCCAGCTATCGCGACGACCCCGAGGCCCTAAAAGCCATCGAACAATTCAAGGCTTACTCGACCAAGATCAAGCCACCCATGGAATAAGCCTTGGAGTCACCAAAATACAAACCTGACAGATTAGACAACGATGAGTACTCATCAGTACTCATCGGTACCGTCATCTTCATCCTCCTCGTCGTCCTCCAAATCCTTATAATCATCCGGTAATTCATAGACAATTTCTCCGTTGAAAATTTCCGAGCGGCTTTTCAGGTCACCGTTATCTTCATAACTTAGCCAGTAGCCAAACCCTGCACTTACCCCGGACTCGGGGCAAAGTTCGCCATTTGGCTTCCACACCGTCAGATCCAGGGCATACCCATCCAGAAACTCGCCGGCTGTGCTCATCCTTCCATTCTCATACCACTCCCACCATTTTCCATGCTTTTTGCCATGTCGATAGTGCCCCTGGAAAGAAGTGACTCCATTTTCATACCATTCCATCCAACGCCCATGGAATTCTCCATAATGCCAGTTCCAGCATTTACTTAAAGACCCATCAGCATACCAACTAACCTGCTCGCCATGTTGTCTCCCCCTGGCAGTACGAACAATCCCCTTTAACTTCCCATCGGGATGCCAGGAATAATAATCTCCATAGTGCCCCAGAAACAAATGATCATCCTTCACAAAGGCAGTCATCGAATACATCTGAGACCGGCTACCGTCTTCATTCACATAAAACTGTAAATTGTTTTCTTTCGTTCCAAATATTTTCACCTCGTACTGTGGCTTTACTCCAATCCCATTAAAGGGAACTCCATTTGTGGATCCTTCAACTTGTGAAGTTTCTTCTTAACCGGTTAAACATCAGAGCTCGTCGTCATTAGTTCCCTTAAAGGATGGGCTGTATGATTCATCCGCAGACCAGTATTCCGATGAGCTCATCTTAGAATAGGAACGGGAACTGTACTGTGCGAACTTACGGCCACGACTACGCCTCCATCCCATTTCAATTTTCTCTATGGTCGAACGGATCAACATCTCCGAGTCCGCTATTAACTCCGGTCTTTCCATCTCCTCAAGCTTCTTTAACTCGCCTCTGAGAAATTCAATCGCTTCCAATTCTTCACCCCGGTCAATTTTCTCAATCGCCTCCCGGATTATTCGCGATGTCCTTTGGGTAGTAATAATAGAAAGAACCGACTCCTCCAATACGACATCCTGGGGATTATCCACAAAGGATATTTCTACCGTCCTCTTTTCAATTTTGGATTCCGTCCCTTCTTCCAATACAAGATCGTAAACAAATTCCATGGAAATCAAATCCTTAATCATTCCAGAATCAGCGGAGCACACCTTCAATTCGAGGGCAAAGGAACGGACTTCCTCCGACACCAAATCTCCCACCAGAAGTTCCGAACGGCCATCCTCCAAATAGTTTTTCTCATTCCCTCCAAAATCATCCCATGACTCACACTGCTCCTCCGGCTTAATCCGCACCCGCAAATTTTCAATGGATATCCGCAAAGCACCCTCCAGCTCAGCCGCAAAGACGGTCGGTAGTTTTTCCTTCGAATCAACATCGTAAAAATTCCCCGTCGAATGTGTCGCCATATCCGAAAGTAAATCCTCCTGATAATGATCCCCAAATCCCAGACACGAAGTCCGGATCCCATGATCACGCAAACCATCTCCCACCAAGGTAATTAATTCCCTATGATCCGTAACTCCGCGGTTTGCCATCCCATCCGTCAGGAGCAACATCCGCTTGAGCATTCCTGGCTCCGCCTTAATGAGTTGTTCTTTAGCCTGCTCCCAACCACCGCTCAAATATGTCATTCCACGGGTGGATAAATTTCTTATTATTTCACATACCCTGTTCCTTATCCTCAATTTTGACCAAAGGAAGAACCACCTCCACCTCACTGTCAAAAGTAACGAGGGAGAACAGATCATCCGGCCTCAAATTTTTCACCACCCCCACACACGCCTCCAGGGCATAATCAAATTTTCCCTCCATTGCCATCGAACCACTCCGGTCCAGACAGATTGCAAATGCCACCGGTTTTCTCTCATCCGACTGTAACTCCGGGGCATCAATCCGGGTTACCAAGTGAACCTCATTCTCCTGGTTCGCCAATACTTTATTATAATCTAACTTTGTTGTGAATATACTCATACTTCTTTGTTTTCCTTCTCTATTTTGTTTTTTATTAATTAAATTTTTTACCAGGCAACCAAGTGTTGCTTGTTATCTGTAGCCAGAAAATCCGTTCCCGAACTGGGGGATATTTACGATGAATCGCCGCCGACAGGACAAGGCCCCGTCAACCAGGCAAAGAATTACTTCGACCAGGGATACCGGAGCTGAATCTCAGCCGATACCACCTTATCCCGATGCGGGATGGGTTTTCCTTCAAGCATCTCAAGGGCATCGAGAAAATTCTCTCTGCCCTTGGGATCCTGCGTCAATTCCGCCTCATCAAAAAGCAAAACTGCCAACTCAGGCCGCTTTGGTTCCTTCAGTGCAAAATGCCGAATCTTCCCTCCGCTCTTCGAAGAACTCTCCTTTACCAACCCCGCAGATGATAAAACATCCAAGTGATGGTAAAGATTATACCGGGATTCCTTCAACTCCCCCTCAAGATCGACCGTGCTTTGCGGGCCCTTCTTGAGAGACTTCAGGATTTCTCTGCGAACCGGATGGGTAGCCGCCTTCACCGCATGAGCCAGGTAAGTCCTGGCTCCACGATTGAGCATCTGATCATCCGGTTTTCCCATTATAGTTCGTCGTTTCTAAATTCTTTCAAGCTCACCGATTTTTCATACATTACCTTTCCCATCAAGGCAGAACTTGAATAAGCCGCCTCCACCTCACCCAGGGATGAACGATCCACCCCCATTCTCCGATACTTCGCCCGCCTGGCCGAATTCATCCTTAACTTCTCCTCCATATAATCCGATCCCGTCCGCCTATGCCTCTCCGTCCGGGTCTCCGTACGCTGCAGGTAAAAATGGGAAATCATATGATACACCTTCCCCTTCCCATAATTAAACGAAGTAAAAACCGGGCTCTCCCCGTACTTCTCCTTCACCTCCTTCGAACGAACCAAAACCTCCACATTATTGGGATCCAAAATTTCAATCGGATAACTCGAACCCTCAATCCACCACTGCGGATCATCCCCCTCCCCGATCAGGGATTTTAGGAACGGATCCTCCTTCGCATCAATTTCCACCCGGACCACCTCATCTCCGGTAGCTCTGCCATTATAACGCAAAGTACCTGGGAAACCCGGTTCAATCACATGCTTCAAAGCCCAGTCCGTGGTAAAAAGAAAGCCACCCTTCTCCACAAAATTTCGTAAATTACGCACCCCCTCCTTATCCACCTTACCCGGACAATTCAGAAACACGATCTGTTCGGGCGACGGCCCAAACGCCTCAAAAGCCGATGGATCCACCACCTTATGAGGCATATCCATCTTACTAAAAACCCGTTCAATAAAGTCGTAAGCCCCCCGGGCCACAATCACCTCATTTCCAGCCACCTCGCCCATCTCCTTCGCTGCCTCTTCATCCACATCCTCCAGTCGATCCTTAATCATCTCCTGCGCCACCTGATATGCCCGAAACATACCCTTCTTTCCATCTTCATTCTCCATACTATTCGTCTTCCTTTCTTGTTCTAATTTTTCTGTTCGAACCCAAATTTGTAAGTAAGTACTTACTTAACGTCAAGCCTGTGAACGAACTTTTTTATGTCATATTCCACCACGCCCAAAATGAGCGAACGCACAAAGTACCACACAATTTTTCGAATTCAAGTAATTCGTGAAAAAACTTTCAAGTACCCTTTAAACAATGGGACTCCACCTGAAAAAAGTTTTAATTGACCGGTAAATATTATCGATCAAACAAAATTATCTCTGCCTCTAAACAAGGCATCTTGCACACCGGCTTAAACTTTTAGAATAAATCGGAGTGGGTACCCATTCTTTCAAAAATTACCCTTCCTTTTTCAAGTTTATAAATCAATAACCAGTCGGATTCCAGATGACATTCCCGGCGTCCAATAAAATTACCGATCAATTTGTGATCTCGATGAATCGGGTCCAATTCCTGCCCCTCAATCAAAGCCTCCGCTACCAACTTAAATTTTT
>CALSTX010000019.1 GCA_943789375.1 uncultured Opitutales bacterium
TAAGGCAATAATTTGTTTCTCGGTGGCTTTACCAGCTCGACTCATGATCACGGAATAAGTACGCAGAAGGGCAAGCTTGCCGGTTTTATCGAGTTTGTTGAAGTCAACTTTCAGCAGGCGGTCAATGCTTGGCTGTTTACTTCCATCAAAATCACAACGGGCAAGGCCGAGCAAAGAATGGATAGCAGCGATATCGTTGGTTTCGTTGTAGGCTTTATCTGCCCAGGTTTTAGGGTCCTGCCACTCAATGGCAATTCGTGCGGCATAACGCAGATGATAATCTTCACTGCTGAGGTAAGACCATACCGATTCGATTGCTTTTGGATTGGGTGCTCCATGAAAAGATTCAAGACTATGCCTTGTTTTTCTAGCTTGGTAGTGCTTGCTGGATGTATCCAGGGGGGATAGCTCGGTTGACTGATTTCCTGTGTAGCGTACTCGGTAGAGGTAAGACTGACCTTTCCTTCCTCCGACGCAGAAATACATGTGTCCGTCTGGTCCGATGTCCACATCAGTAAGGGCAAGAGAGCCATTGATGTTGGTCACAAATGTATCGACTTTTCCTTTGTATGAGGATCCGTCCGGCTTTAGATGCATTGCATACATGGTCGCGAAAGTCCAGTCGCAGAGGAAGATAGCGTCACGATAATGGGTGGGAAACTTGGCGTTGGTGCCGGCGATCACCCCGACCGGGCAACCCGGTCCAATGTCAACAACCGAACCAACGGTATCAGGAAAGTACTTTCTCCATTTCTTAGAGGTGGCACGCCAACCATTCTCCCCACCGGACACACCGTGGTTTACTCTGGTTGGACGATACCATGGAGCACCCATGTCCCACTCCATGTCGGCATCGTATACAAACATTTCACCATCTCGGTTGAGGGCAAAATCACAGGGGTTACGGTAGCCCATATTGATCATTTCCCGGTTGGAGCCGTCTGGATCCAAACGGATGACCCATCCGCCGGGTGCCTTTCCGTTACCATTATGACCATAGGCGTAGTTTTCCAAAAGGACATCATCTTTCCAGTTGGTGGGGATGCGGGAGGTTTGAAAGGGTGGGTTGCGGGCGTAATTGCCGGCTACAAAGTAGAGACCTGTGCCATCTTCGGTAACGATGAGGGAGTGCGGACCATGTTCCCACCCGCCACTCAAGCGAAATAATTCCTCTTCTTTTCCATACTCTCCACTCTCAGAAACTGGTACTCGGACCACCCTTTTTTGTGAAACCATGTAGAGGTGATCAAACGCGTAGAGCATACCCCACTGTCCACTGTTGAGAGGCAGCTTGGTGATGCCGGATTCAGAAAGAGTCTTACCGATTTCGGGGAGCTCGATCAGGAAGGTGCCGGCGTTGTCTTGGTCAGATACAACCAATCGGCCTTTGTGATCGAAAGTCATAGATATCCAGGAACCGTACTTCGCCCGGTCCACTTTGTACACCAAGTCGGTTTCAAACCCCTTGGGCACCGAAAGACCGGTGGATTTGTTAACGACCAGCTCAGGATCAGCAGGAAAATCGAAATTCGATGCACTTGATAGCTTGGGCATTAAAAGAGCAACCAGCAGAGCTAAAAATAAATTAAAAGAGCTTAAATTAGTCATAAATCATAGATGTAAAGGTTGTTCCGATTCTTACAAACGGAAATTATTATTTAGTCTAAAAGTTTTCTTTATGCGTATTAATTTGTAAGTCTTCCTCAATAAACCCAAAAGTTTTCTTCCAGTTTTGATCTAGATTTAACTCGTCAGTCAAGTAAGCGAAAGATACCCATTTTAAATCAAGAAATGGCTAAAATTAAATTAAACATTTATGTTGGCGTAGTAATTACTGCTTTTTTATCTGCACCCATTCTTTTCGCCGAGGCAGAGTGGGAACCTCTTTTCAATGGGAAAGACTTAAGTGGTTGGACAGCGACGGATCCTTCGAAATTTAAAGTGGAAGATGGATTACTCATCGGTTTTCAAAATGATGGCAAGGGAGCCGATCTTCGCACAACCCGTGAATTCAATAATTTTGAACTCAAATTTAGATACAAAAGAAAAGGAAAGGGAAATAGTGGGGTTTGGTTTCGGCAATTTTACCAGTTTGATCTTCTCGATATGATGCCCGTTACCTCAAGTGGTGCATTTTACTATCCGAAATGTCCAACCACATTTGTCTGGAAAAATGTAGACGAGTCCCTGGAAAAAAAGAACGAGTGGAACGAGGGGCAGATCTACGCCAATGGAAATCGGATTATTTTTGGGCTCAATGAGCGGATGCTTGGCGATGAGACATTGGATCCAAAAGTTCATCGAATAAGCAAGTCGGGCAGTATCGGTATCCAGGTTCATGGGGGCGATGCTTTTAAGGGTATGCAGGTGGCCTTTCAAAAAATTGATATTCGCACCCTTAAGCAAGGTGAACCACCCAGTATGCCCTTGCATGTGGTTTGTGAGGAGGAACCCAAGTAATCGAGACCTTTTTATTCAAACTACTTTTTTGAAATTGCTCTAATTATTAACTTCATCCATGTGCAGATAATGAAATCAATTTCTTTTGGCCTTCTTTTTTGTTTGGCTTTTCAATTGAGGCGGTCTGAGCCTTTGATTGTGGCCCATCGTGGGGCTTCTTTTGATGCCCCAGAAAATACATTGCCTGCATTTAAGCTCGCGTGGAAACTGGGTGCCGATGCGGTGGAGGGGGATTTTCTCCTCAGTAAAGATGGGCACATTGTTTGTGTACACGACAAGAAAACGAAAAAGGTGGCCGACCAAAACCTTGAGGTTGTTAATTCCACTTTAAAAGAGTTGCAGGCACTTGATGTGGGTTCCTGGAAACATGAAAAGTTTAGTGGGACTAGTATTCCAACCTTACCTCAGGTATTTGCCACTGTGCCCAAGGGGGGAAAGATTTATGTGGAAATCAAGTGTGGACCGGAAATCGTACCTGCTTTGATTAAAGAAATTCAACGGAGTGGATTAAGTGATGAGCAGGTTATACTGATATGCTTTAACACGGAAGTTATTCGTGAGTTCAAAAAAGCTCGGGTAAACCACAAGGCATATTGGTTATGCCATTTTCGTAAAAAGAAGGGTGTATTGTCACCTAGTATTCAAGAAGTCCTCCAGACTTTAAAAAACATTGGGGCTGATGGATTGGATTCTCACTATTCTATTCCTGAGGAATATTCTCAGGCGGTGCTCGATGCCGGGTATGAGTGGCATGTCTGGACAGTTAACAGCACTGCCCTTGCAACAGAGCTAAAGAATAGGGGGGTGGCATCGATTACTACAGATCGTCCGAAATTAATCGCCGATAACCTGTAATTTAAAATCAACTATTATGAAGTACATATTAATTAACCTATCGTTTATTTGGGCTACTGCTTTATTTGCTGAAAGTGGAAAAAGTACGAATTTACTGAACGCCAAGAGCCTGCAGCTCAACAAACATTGGGAAATCGCTGAGGGTGTACTTACTACCTCGAAGACACCTGGCGGTATCCTTTGGACAAAGGGAAAATTCGGGGATTTTGAGGTCACTCTTGAGTACAAAACTTCCGAGAAAGCGAATAGTGGACTCTTTTTCCGTACTGACCCTCGCAACCCGGTCCAGGGAGGTTTTGAAATTCAGATTGCTTCTCCTGGACTGTACTCAGGCAAGCATGTGCTCGGCTCCCTTTACGATGCGAAGGAGGCCTCGGTATCTGCAGGTAAGCCAGACGGGGAGTGGAACGTGATGACACTCACCTGCAAAGGGCCGTCCATTAAGGCAACAGTTAATGGGCAGACAACGGTGGATGTAAATATTGATCAGTGGACCGAGCGTAAGAAAAACCCGGACGGTACTAAGAATAAGTTTAAAACTCCTCTTAAAGATATGCCACGAGTTGGGCACCTTGGTTTGCAGTACCATGGTCAACCCGTTTGGTTTCGAAAGTTTGAAATCAAGCCATTGAATTAAGCATTTGCAATAAAGGTTGTTCTCAATGAGAGCTTTCTTTTTTCTTGTCTCGGTCTTTTCCTTATCAATGGGAGTTTGGGCTTTGCCTCCCAATAGTCGAGAACCAGACACCCAATGGACATATAAGAGTATATCTGACAAAGATTTGAAAATGGATGTCTTTTTGCCTGCTGGTTACCAAGATGCTGAGGTTTCCTATCCGGTTATGGTTATTTTCCATGGCGGGAGCTGGACGGTTGGTGAAACCAATTTGCACTGGCCCGATGGTAATTTCTGGGCCAAACGGGGAATGATCGCAGTATCGGTGGATTATCGTTTGTGCCACCGCGATCAGGTGAAGGTTCCTTTGGAATGTGTAAAGGATGCGAAATCTGCCATCCGTTACCTGCGGGCCTAGGCCAAGAAGTTAAAGATCGACCCAGGTCGCGTGGTGGCGAAGGGAGACTCCGCTGGCGGCCAGTTAGCCGCCGCCACTGCCACTCTGACCGATCCCAAGACCAATGATGACTCTTTTGATCTCTCTATCTCGTGTGTTCCCCAGGCAGTTATTCTTACCTGCCCCTGGTTCAAGACATCGGCGGATATGTGCCCGCCCAAACATTTGCGTGAAAGCTTGCCCCCATTCCTTACCTTTGCAGGGGGGGGCAGATCATGCTATTCCTGTTTTGGAAATGGTGGAGTTTCATCAGGCGTTAAAGGCCAAGAGTATCCCTTCCGAACTCTACATCGGAAACAAAGGAAAGCATGGGTTCTGTAATGGGAGAAACCCTTACAATCGCTTTTTTTACTGGTCGATCAATCTGGCAGATCAGTTTCTGGTGAAGCATGGAATCCTCGATGGTGCATCAATGGTGTTGATTCCCAAAATCGAAAAAGGATTCGGATCATCCCTCAAAGAGGTCCGGGAACTCGCAGAATCTAAGTATCAGTCTTTCCTGTAAATGCAGATTTGTTGGCGAAATATGCCCGAGGATGGTTAATAAGTGCCGAAAATAGACATGAGTTGTTCACATAAGGATAAATTAGTTTGTCTTTACTGGGTAACAAAAACAGAAACGATGGATGCTCTTCTATCGAAGGCATGGAACATTTAACATTAATCTAAAACTAAGGAAAACAAATGGCAGAACCAAAAGGACTCAGTAAACCCGTTAAACTTAAAAGTGACTTAGCTTCTTTCTTAGGAGAGACCGAGCTTCCACGTACCGAAATAACCCAAAAGCTTTGGGAATACATCAAGTCGAACAAGCTTCAGACCAAGACCGAAAACGGAAAACCTGAAAATGCAGGCAAATTCATCGTTGCAGACGCTAAACTTTTGACTGTGTTCAAGAATACAAACACAACCAGCAAAACCGGAAAAGTCACAGACCTTACCAACTTAAAAGAAGGTGAAACCATCAACATGATGCAAATGGCATCCGTTGTTGGAGCGAATATCGAGTAACTTTCTCTCTTTTCTCCGGCTTTTGTTGGAAATTTTAAACGCACTTACCTTAGGGTAGGTGCGTTTTTGTTTGTTCTACCTGTATAAAAAAAGAAGGGGGAGACTGTTCCTTTTCCCTCGTCTGATCTTTGGGCAGGAAGTAAAAAAGGAATCTATGTTGATTGATACATTCAGGAAAATAAAATGGGCATATATTTTATACCTACTCTTTGCCGGAGTCTCCTCCTATGCAGGATTTGAAGGAAAGAAATGCAAATGGAAGGGATACACCAAGACAGATTTTAAAGTTGGTGAGCATGCTGCCTTTGTCGTGGAACCAAAAACGCAGGCCGTTGGTAAACCGTGGGTTTGGCGGGCCCGTTTCCCCACTTATCATACTGAGATTGATGAATTGCTCCTCGCCGATGGATACCACATTGCCCACATCAATACTGGTTCTAAGCTGGGTAGCTCAAAGGCTTTGGCCATATGGAAAGAGTTTTATGATCTGCTTACTACTCAATACGGATTGAATCAAAAAATGGCCCTGGAAGGGGTCAGTCGGGGAGGACTCTATGTCTACCGTTGGGCCAAAAACTACCCCCAAACTGTTGCCTGTATCTACAACGATACTCCCGTCTGCGATTTTAAGAGTTGGCCAGGGGGTAAAGGTAAGGGCAAGGGGGCACAGGGGGAATGGAAGCGATTGCTCCTGGAGTATGGGTTTGAAAACGAAGAGGAGGCCTTGGCTTATGCAGACAACCCGATTGATAATCTGCAACCGATTGTCGATGCCCGTATCCCTATCATGCACATCGTGACCGAGGATGATGCCATTGTTCCACCCAAGGAAAATACCTATGTGCTCAAGGAGCGTCTGGAAAAGCTGGGGCATCCTATTTTCTATGTCATTTCCATCGAAAAAGGGGATCGTGCTAATGGGCATCATTTCGATGTGAAGAATCCGGAGGTCGGGTACCACTTCATCCGTAAGCACTACGATCCGTCGAACTCAGTTCCCATCTATTTACGCAGCGGTCTGAAAAATTCCCAGCATGTATTTGAAAAAACTAGAAAGGGGAGGGTGGCGTTTCTTGGAGGATCCATCACCGAGGCTGCGGGTTGGCGTCTCCATGCATCTGATTCCCTTAAGAAACGCTTTCCGGATACCGGGTTCGAATTTATTTATGCTGGGATCGGTTCAACCGATTCCACCTATGGTGCTTACCGTTTGCACCGCGATGTGTTATTCAAAGGAAAGGTCGATCTGCTTTTCATCGAATCGGCGGTCAATGAACTGCACAACGGGCGCACCCGTGAGGATATTGCCAAGGCTGTGGAGGGAATCATTCTACAGGCTCGGAGGCATAACCCTCATGTCGATATTATTGCCCAGTATCTGTATGACATGCCCTATGCTGAATCGTATGCTGAGGGCAGAATGCCCTGGCAAATTGCCACCCTCGACCGGATTGCCCTGCAGCACAGCATTAATGCGATTGATCAGGCCCGCCAGGTAACTACCTGGTTTGAGAGTGGAGAAATTTCCAGGCAAATATTTGGCGGCTGCCATCCAAAACCTTCGGGGCACCAAGCCTATGCTAGGATGATTGATCGTTTATTCGACCGGGCATGGGCTGGTCCGGTTGCCGGGCAGTTGTCGCCCCACAAAACCGGTCGGCGATACGACACCTATTCCTATGACCAAGCGGGATTATATCCGCTATCCTTCGCCCAAATCAAAAGTGGATGGAAACTGAAGAAAAACTGGCAGGGCTCTGGAAAGGGGAGTGTACGCAAGCATGACCGCGGGCTTGATTACCTCGAGGCCTTGGAGCCGGGCGCGGAGTTGTCGGTTACCTTTACCGGTACCGCAATTGGGATACCTATGGTGGCTGGTCCTGATGTCGGCATCATCGAGTGGCAGGTGGATGGGGGAGAGTGGAAATCACTCGACCAGTTTACCAAATGGAGCCGAAATCTCCATATTCCATGGATCTATATGCTCGAGAAGAAATTGCCCGTCGGAAAACATACCCTGACCCTGCGAACCACCGATCGAAAAAACCAAAATTCAATTGGTTATGCCTGCCGGTTTTCCGCTTTTGCCATAAATGGAGATAACCATTAAACCCAACATGTCTATGAAGCCCATCTTGATTATTTTCCTCTTTTCTCTCCTCCTTATTCACTCTTCTCAGGCCCGCCGGGGTATTGAGGAGGCCCTGTTTACCTGGACGGATTCCCCATCCACCACTCTTAATGTCATTTGGTTGGTGGAAGAGGACGAGCCGACTGATTTTAAGTGGGGAAAGCAGGGGGGAGAGATCAATCGAAATGCGGTGATTCGAAGGAAATCCTTCTACGAAAAAACCGTTTCTTTTTGGGGGCTTGCCCTCGATGTAAAGAATGGGCGGTTCTCCTTGCCTTCGCTCAAGGATGCCGATGTGGAGGTGTGCCAGGTTGAACTCAAAGGCTTACAACCTGACACGGTGTATTGTGTAAAGTTGGGAAAGAAGGAATTTAAGGCGCGCACCCTGCCGACCAAACGTCCGGAACGCATTTCCTTTGTCACGGGTGGAGACATGATGCACAAGCCCGAATGGCATAAGGATGGAGTTGAGGCGATGGCTTCCCTCTCACCCGATTTCGCTTTGCTCGGTGGAGACCTGGCCTACGCCAATGGACAGGACTGGAAACGCTGGCTGGATTGGATTGAAATCTATGCTGACCATGCCCGCCGAGCAGACGGATTGTCCATTCCCTTCTTGGTCGCCATCGGCAACCACGAGGTCATCGGCGGGTATGGGCAAATCCCAGAAAAAGCGCCGCTCTTTTTTAATCTCTTTCCCTTCCCTGAGGAAAATAACCCAACCTACTGTGTGGACCTGTATGAGGACCTTTCTGTCATTGTGCTCAACAGCAACCACACTTGCCCAGTGGAGGAGCAGGTCGATTTTCTGAAGCAATCTCTTTCCGCGAGGCAGGGCAAAAAGCATCTCTTTGCCCTCTACCACTTTCCCGCCTACGGGATTGTCAAGGGGGGGCTGGGCAACGACCTAAGCAAGTTGATCCGCCAGCACTGGACACCCTTGTTTGATCAATATGGCCTGGATGCCGCTTTCGAGAATGATCACCATATATACAAGCGGTCGAAACTGATCAAGGGAGGCAAAGTCAAGGATTCCGGGACCCTATATATCGGAGACGGTGCCTGGGGGGTAAGGACTCGGTCGTTTGATGCCTCGGGCTTATGGTATGTGGAGAAAGCCTCGCCGACTATGCATGTGATCGAGGTGGTGATCGAAAACGATGTCCGCACCTACCGGGCGATCAATCATGATCAAAAAGTATTGGATGAATTTGTGGATCAAAGAGAATCAGGTCTGACTAAGCCCTGATTCAAATTAAGAGAAGAATAAATCTTTGCATTTTGTTTTACATTCTGTCCAACTTTTCATTACGTGATGACTAACTATGGACGAGGTTAAATATAAAAGAGTAATCCAAGGAATCTTTCTAATAAACATAGCCATTTTTCTGCTGGCAGCTTTTTATCTTACCGAATCTGATTCTTACAGCTATGTTGCCGGGGATAATTTGGATTATGTAATAAGTTTGCTTTCCTCAAGAAAGCACTGGGAAGAACCTTTCATGATTTTGCTTTGCAGCTGCCTTTTGTCAGCTGGAATATTCAGAATTTCTATTCTGCCCAAAAAAAATAAACAGGTGCAGGTAGGAAAAAATGAAGTTTCCAGTGAGGAAAAAAACGACTTGGTTTGAATCTTTCACATATGGCAAGAAAAGTGGTATTTTCATTGATACCAAGTATTCTGTGTTTCTGGGTTTGGGTTCAGGATGGTCTCCGCCTTTCTTTATGGAAAACAAGTGTCGGCGAAAAAAAAGAAATCCCCTTGGTCGAAGGAATGCCAGAGCTTGGAACTCAGACACAGATTATATGGAGAGATCAATTTGTATGTGGAATTGAAACTCCTGTACTGGGGCTCATTTTTACAGCTATCCTGCTTTTTACATTTTGCTTAAAGCGAAAAAAAAGCTGACAGACAATCGCTTTCTTTTTGTGTCCGCTCAGCCTAGGTTTTGGGGTTCTGCCATTTGCTAAACGATGCGAGTCGCGTAATTAACATGGCATTCACTACTATTAAAGTATGGCCATGCAGTTTCAATTGACGTGGGCTTTTGTTTTCAAAAATTTTCCTCAAGCGTTCTCCGAGCTTCTGGCAAATTTTTAATGTCACCTTAGTGAGCATAATGAAGTAGCTTCTCTAGCCGCTAATTTACTGGTTATTTGTTAATGTAGATTTTATTCGCGTTTAAATCATGGTCGCTGAGATCTGCTTCTAAAAGATCACGGGCGCTTGGGTATGAAAAAGAGCAAATCTCAACAATAGAGGAATCCTTCGTTTTATATCCTGCCTGAGAAAGCCATTTGTGAGCTCTCCGGGTCTGGTCAGCTTGTGAGCTTTCGAGGGAATCAGTCCCTGTCATATTCTTGACAGGGGAGAACTCTTCAAGCCTTTCTGCTTCGAGAATTAAAGGTTTTTTAGCAAAAGGCAGAGCATCAAAAACAAAAGTTTCAAATTTGATGGCATTGGGCTTTTCAGGATTAACCAGATCTCCGTTTTCCGTTATGAAAGGTACTTTCTTCTCCGCCCGGTGATAGGGTAGATTAATTTTGCCACTGGCAAACTGCTCGATAAAATCCCGTCGTAAGATATGGATTGCCGGGCTTCCCGCTCTGTATTTGATCCGCCCACATGTTTCTTTTTCCAGTGCCTTTTTCTCGGGAAGGTCGGAATATTCTATGATCGTAACCCGTTCACCTATCGCAACAAAGTTACCCAGTTTTTCGAATGGCCCTGTCTTGGTGAGAGAACGGCTGGACATGTCGGATTTATGTAGATCATGCAATCCAATGAATAGGGGGTTGATCGCACTAACCAATGGATTATCGACCTGAAAATAGGAAATATGCTCGATTCCTTTATCTGCCATGTCCGCAATCGAACCTGAATCAATCAAGGCTTTAAGGGAACCTCCATGTCCGTTTGGCGAAAAGGCGAGACTGTCTTCAGATGTACGCAGAAGGTTCCCATTGAAATCTGTGGCAGGCATCACACCCTGGGCAAAGAACTTTATGTTTTCTTTGCCCAGGCGGTAATAGTCATTTTCTTCAAAATGTGCGTGCGTTGCCTCCAAGTTTAAAGGGCTGCACATAATATACCATGGGATGGTTACCTCATACTTTTCAGACATTCCAAGTATTTGCTCGGCGAATAGTTGGAAGAGAGGTTTCTTTTTGACGGGGCTTACCGGGAGGGTTCCTTTGGGGCCATTATATCCAAGCCTGGTGCCTTGCCCTCCGGCAACTGTAAAAGTCGCGGTCTCTGCCGTCCCTAATAAGCTGCTCGCCGTGCTCATAGGCTTGTTCGTATCGGGCTTTTTGATCGGGGCTTTCCGGTAAGATCGGCAGATAAGAAGCCGGTCCATATTCACGGGGTATGCCGGTTTCCCCAGAAGATGAAAGGCATTCATCCAGGGCTTTCTTTAATTCACTCCAGTCAAGATTTTCAAGTTGTGTTGCAAGTTTGGGACTTTGTTTGGCAAATTCCGCCATTACTTTTTGGTTCTTTTCAATAATATCCATGAGTGGGAAATTGTTAGTCAGAAATTGTCTTTGTGGCAAATTGGAATCTTTTGAATCTGAAAGACAACCGTTAAAGGAATAAGTACATTCCTGTATTACATCTATCTAAAAAACTAAAGATGATGGCTTTCAACCAGTAAGAAATCATTTTATGGGTTGATCAAAACGGGTGGGTTAGCCTTACTTATTCTGATGACCTCACTAATTGATGAAGCGATTGCGAGACTTCGTGAAAAAGGATTACGAATTACCGACCAGCGTAAATCAATTTTAAGGGCTTTGGCTGAGGCAGAAGCCCCGATGTCAGCAGAAGAGGCCCACGCAGCACTTGTGAATGAAGCTTGCGATTTGGTCACCGCCTATCGATGCCTAGACCAATTTGAGAAAGCTAAGATTGTGGAACTAGGGGTACGAGAGAATGGGACAAAGGTTTATTGCCTGGGCCATGGCCAGGGTCACCATCATCATCTTACCTGCAGAGGTTGCGGGAAGACTGAACGGATTGATATTTGCATGGGAAAGGAATTAAATGAGATTGCAGCTCATTTTGGTTTTGTTGAACTGAGTCATGTGATGGAGGCATTCGGTGTATGCCCGAAATGCAAATGATTCTTCGGGGGGCCTCGGTAAATAATTTTTTATAGAGGAATACATATTTCTTGCCTTGAAACCTGTTCCTTGTTGGAGTCGTTACCTTTATGAAGATTTCCCTGAGAATATTATGCTTTTCCTGTTTGTCGGTGTTTTCCGCATCTCTTCTGGCAGTGGATGAAGAGCGTAAAATTCGCCAAGCTATGCCAGGGGAATTGCAGACGGTGCCCTCTAAGAAATTCAAGGCTTTGGTTTATTCCAATTCGAGTGGGTTTAAGCATAAGTCCATCCCTACCGGGGTAAAAGCGTTGAAAGTAATGAGCGAAAAGACCAAGCTATTCACCGCGGATTTTACCGTTACTACGGAAAAGTTTACCCCCGAAGGTTTGTCTTCCTACGATTTGCTTATTTTCAACAACTGTACCCGTGTGCAAAAAGCATTTACGAAGAATGAGCAAAGGCAGGCCATCCTTGATTTTATCAAACAGGGGAAAGCTTTTGTAGGTTTTCATGCCGCCTCTGATGGCGGAACCCCGCAGTGGAAAGAGTACACAGAAATGATTGGTGGTTGCTTTGCGGGTCATCCCTGGAATGCAGGTGGGAAATGGCCTTTTATTGTGGAAGATCCTGATCACGCGGTGAATCAAGCCTTTGCGAGCAAAGAATTTTCTTTTTCGGATGAGATTTATCAGTACAAGGACTACAACCGATCGAAATTGCGGGTGTTGGTCGGTTTAGATGCAATCAAGTCGGGCAAGGAAGGGAATTCCCCCACCAACGATTATCCAGTCTCCTGGGTTAAGTCTTACGGGAAAGGCCGAGTTTTTTATTCCAATTTTGGTCACAACAAAGCTTCTTGGTGGACGCCCTTTCTTTTGCAACATTTCCTCGATGGGATACGATGGTCTTTGGGCGACCTGCAAGGCTCCTCTGAAAGCCTTTCCCAACCTTATAAAATTTAACCATACTCTCTTAACCTCAAAAAATATGAAAGAAATTGAACAAGTATCACGACGAAAGTTTATCGGATCCAGTGCCCTTGCCGGAGTAGCGGCAAGTTTTCCCTATGTAGCCAAAGGGGAAAATCTGCAAAGCGATACCATCCGGGTTGCAGCCATAGGCCTGGGTGGACGTGGCACGGGTGCAATTGGGCAAATACTTGACGCTCCCAAAGATTTGGAAAAAGAAAAAGGTATTCGCTGCAATACAAAACTCGTGGCGGTTGCTGAAGCTTTTCCTGAAAAAGCTGCAGGTAAAATCGCAGGATTTAAAAAGAAGTACGGAGAAGACAGAATTGATGTAGAAGGTAGAATTTTTGGAGGTCTTGATGGTTATAAGCAGGCCATCAATGAAGATGTGGATATGGTTGTGATTGCAACGCCCCCAGGTTTTAAACCCCAGCAGTTTGAGTACGCGGTAAATCAAGGGAAAAAGGTTTTTATGGAGAAACCTGTTGCGAGTGATGTTACCGGAGTGAGGCGTGTTTTAGAATCAGCCAAATTAGCGAAAGAAAAGGGACTTACTGTCGGTATTGGTTTGCAAAGAAGGCATGAAGATCGCTTTAAAGATAATGTTCAGCAACTTCAGGACGGTGTTATTGGTGATATCAACCTTCTCCGTGTCTATTGGAATGGCAATTCTATCTGGCACCGTGCAAAACAAAAAGGAATGACTGAGATGGAGTACCAAGTTAATAACTGGTACCACTTTACTTGGGCGTCCGGGGATCAAATATGTGAGCAGCATATTCACAATTTAGATATTGGGTGTTGGATCAAAGGGATGTATCCAGTCAAGGCAAATGGAATGGGAGGCAGTGAGATGCGTATGGGTGGAGATAGAAAACTATCTCAAATCTTCGATCATACTTTCGTGGAGTACACTTTTCCAGATGGTACAAAAATGTACAGCCAAGGGCGGCATTTGAAAGGTGGATGGTCACATGTAGCCGAGTATGCCCATGGATCGAAAGGAACATGTTCAGTCGCTAGGTTTATTGAGCCATTTGAAGGTGACCCTATTCGCGTATCTGGTTCTGGAAATGGTCACTATCAAGAACAGAAAGACTTGATAGAAACCTTACACAAGGGAGAATATTATAATGAAGCGGAGTATGGTGCTATGAGTACTTTTACTGCTATTCTAGGAAGAGAAGCATGTTATTCCGGTAAAGAAATTAATGCGGATGAGCTTTTGAAAAAGGGTAGGGACTATGCTCCCGGTATCGATGACTACACTTTCAGTACTACACCTCCAGTAGTGCCAGGAGAAGATGGGGAATATCCTGTCCCGGCTCCTGGGATATATCGGCCTTTTGCGTAATGCAGGGCTAATAAAAACCTCCCGGGAAACCGGGAGGTTTTTTTTACTCTTATTCTTACCAAAATAAAATTCAGATTATTATTCTCTTTCCATTAATCTTGTTTAGAAATTTTAATTCAATAAGATTGGAAAAGACTCAAAAATTTAAGAGAAACTTTTGTCGATATGATTCTTTCCGACCAATCTATTTTACAAGCCATTGAAACTCGAGATATTGTTATTGATCCTTACGATCGTGAGTGTTTGGGGACCAATAGCTATGATGTTCACCTTTCCAGACACCTCGCGTGCTATGTGGATGAGGTTATTGATGCCAAAAAGCACAACCAAGTTGAACATTTTGAGATTCCAGAGGATGGTCTCGTGCTCCAACCCGGTAAGACATATCTTGGATCTACTCTAGAGTATACCGAAACCCGAAGTTTTGTTCCCTTTCTTGAGGGTAAGTCAAGTGTGGGGCGATTGGGTATCGATATCCACGCAACGGCAGGTAAGGGAGATGTCGGATTTTGTAACCATTGGACATTGGAGATTTCAGTATCACAGCAAGTTAGATTATACGCGGGGATGCCCATAGGCCAATTAATTTACTTTGCGGTGGAAGGGGATGTAGAAGTTGATTATCAGGCAAAATCTTCTGCCAAGTATAACCAGAGAAGTCCCAAGCCAGTTGAGTCAATGATGTGGAAAAATAACTTCTAAGTGAAAGAAGAACCTCTCCATCGTGAGATTGTTGAGGAACATGCGGGCAATCCTCAATATTACCAAAAGCTTGTTAGCTTTTCACATACTTGTAGTCATTGTAGCCAGCAGACAGGAAATATTTGTACTATTCAATTACTTGAGCAGGATGGATTCATTGCAGGCATTGGTTGTCAATTGCAAGCTTCTGCTTTGGCCACCGCTTGTGCGTCGTTAATGGCATGCCATGTACGAGGTCTGCCAGTTTCCAAGACCAAGGTTTTAATCCAGCAAGTACTCCAGTATGTTGAGTGCGAAGAGGGGCGCAGCTTGCCGGGTGACTTGTTTGTATACGAATCAATTCGTCTTTTTAGTGAAAGACATGACTGTGCACTACTTGGGTGGCGCACTTTAAAAAAAGCACTGGGAAGCTAGTCTCTAAAAAGAGCGGCCTCGGGATCCACGGCCATAAGGATTTTTGGATCCATATTGATTCCATCCTTGAGAGAAACCCCGCCCTGGGCCAAAGGAAGAGTGTACGTTTACTAGTTCATAGCGGGAATCATCGATTTCTTTAATGAAACGACTTTGCATAAGCCGCACTGGTGTCCCCTTTTGATTGGAGAGCATAGGGAAAACCAAATGCAATGATTTTTCCGCCCTTGTTGTTGCAACATAAAAAAGTCTCTTTTCCTCCTCCATATCGCTTTCCCCGTCAATTGCCCGCTTACTAGGGAACATGCCATCAGCTAGGCCAATCAAAAATACATGAGGGTACTCTAAGCCTTTCGACTGATGAATCGTCGATAATCGTAAGCACCTTTCACCTTTTTGCACCACTCGATCACCAGATTCTGAACTGAGTAAAACGAGTTGCGAGAGCATCTCAGCGATACTTTCAAATTTTGTCGCAAAATCGATTAAACTTTCTAAATCTTCTTCTCTTCTTGGCCAATTTTCATAAGTGGCACGCAGGTAGTCTTGATACCAACCACCAATTGCACCTTCCACGATTTGTGCTGGTGTCGCAGTAGCCGTAAGTATAGCAATATTTTTGAGTGTTTCTACAAGTTCTTTCCAGTCTTCTTTTGCATCCTTGGGAACTTTGGATAATACCTCTGTTGAATCTAATGCGTCTACGGTCGCACACTTATTGGCGCTGGCATGTTTTTGGGCAAGGGTAATAAGTTTGGCAGCTGTTTTTTCTCCAACTTTTGGAAGTAAGCATGCAAAGCGAAAGAAAGCAGTGTTGTCTTTAGGGTTAGCGACGAAGCGAAGTTGAGCCACAAGGTCCTTAACATGAGCTTGTTCGAAAAACCTCATCCCACTTGTGATGACAAATGGGATTCCTCGTCTTGATAGTTCAACCTGTAGTTCCATGGCGTGAAAATGTGCCCTGTAAAGGATGGCGACATCATCATAGTGTACGCCTGAGTCGTACAAGGATTGTACTTTTGAGAGAATGAAGTCTGCTTGTTGATAAGCATCCATTGTGGGAACAACGACGGGGAGGTCTTGGTGCGGCCTTGATGGTTTTAACTCCTTGGAAAAACTGTCTTCTGTTGATCTGCTTTTGAGAATATCGTTAGCTAAGTTTAAAATTTCTGGCGAACTTCGGTAATTGGTTTCAATTTTAAAAATCTTTGTGGAAGGATGCCTCTCTGGGAAACTAAGAATTTGGTCTAAGTCTGCCCCTCTCCAGGTGTAAATGCATTGGGCATCATCACCAACAGCCATGATTTGGTGATTGGCTGCAATTTTGTCTACAATCTGAGCTTGTAGGCAGTTAACATCTTGATATTCATCGACCAGAACATGAGAAAAGCGAGATTGATAGTAAGAAGCAGCTTCGGGGTTGGTTTCTAAAACTTCTAGCCAATAAACGAGTAAGTCATCGTAATCGGCTAATCCTCTTTGCAATTTTATAGCCTGATAGTGGTGAGCAAAGGATTCAATTTTGGCTTTTAGTTCGGCATTACTCGGATAGCGTCCCCTCGCTACTTGGACGACATCGGTCATGATATTTCTGGCAAAGCTTATGATTCCCTTAATTGGTTTAGCTTTAGGGTTTTCTTTTGCCTTAAAAAAATCAGGGTCCAAATCTCGAATGATTTCGTTCAACAAAGAATCAGAATCCCCATCGTCTAGAATGGTGAAACTTTTGGGTAAACCAATGGAGTCACCAAATAAACGAAGGACCTGTCCGCCGACATGATGAAATGTACCGCCTAAAAATCGGTGGGCACCAATCCCAGTCAGCTCTTCCACGCGTTCTAGCATTTGCTTGGATGCCTTATTAGTGAAAGTAAGGAGAAGGATGGCTTCCGGGCTAACGCCTTGAGAAAGGAGGTAGGCAACTCTGTAAGTGAGGGTACGGGTTTTCCCCGAGCCAGCTCCGGCTAAGACCAAAGCTGGACCATCTGGTGCGGTGACAGCTTTAAACTGATCTTGGTTGAGCTCTTTTTGAAAATCAATAGCAGGCACTGCACTGGAAACCTTGGGGGGAGCCCCAAAGATATCATCTTCTTCATCTTCGTAGTCGTACACAGGAAATAGGTATCAACTTAATTTTAAGATTCGAGCAAGGTTATTCAGAAATTGGAGTAAAAGTTGGAGCTAAATGATCTCGGTGCACAACCTCCAATTGATTTTTCCCTGGATAAAGGGCCATGATTTCTTCGTTCTGTAACCCTTTGATTGCAAGTAATTCTTCGGAATCGAAACGAGTAATACCTTGGGCAAAAATCTTCCCATCTTGCGTGGAAATTGAAATTACATCAGTCTTTTTAAATTTTCCTTCGACGGTACACAGCCCCCATGCAAGTAAACTATCTCCTTGTTCCGTAACCGCACGGTAGGCTTCATTATTGACAACTAAAGAACCACAAGCCTTCGGGAAAAAAGCAAGCCACTTCTTTCGGTCTACAAGATTTAGCCCCGCCGGTGCAAAAAAAGTACCTACAGCCTTACCTTTGAAGATTTCATTTAGGTTTGCAGGTTGCTCTCCACTTCCTATAAAGACAGCACAGCCTGATTTCGTAGCTATTTTAGCTGCTTCTATCTTGGTAATCATTCCACCAACTGCGGTTGGGCTGTTAGTACCTTGAGCCATTTGTTCGATGGAAGGGGTTATTTCAGCGATAAATGGTACCAGAGTGCCAGCATCTTTGTGGGTCATTAAGCCCGTAGCTGTGGAAAGAATAACAAGCATTTCAGCCTCACTTAAGGAAGCAAGAAGCGCTGAGAGTACATCGTTATCACCAAATTTTATCTCTTCATCACTTACAGAGTCATTTTCATTTACAATTGGAACAACTTGGTGATGAAGTAATGCAAGTAAGGTTTCTTTAACCTTTTCAGATCTTCCCTGTTGGTTGAAGTCTTCGCGGGTAAGTAATACTTGAGCGGGAATCATCTTAACTTCACTAAGAGCCTCCGTCCATGCATTCATGAGCAAACATTGACCAATAGATGCACAGGCTCTTAATTCTGCCATCTCTTTTGGTCTAGACTTGTAACCCAGCTTACCCATGCCAAGCCCAACTGCACCCGAGCTAACGATGATGACTTCAACTCCTTCTTGCCGAAGCTGTAAGATACCTCGTGCGAGGTGTTGGAGCCGGGCTTGATGGATATTACCATGTCCCGCTGATAAGATTCCCGTTCCTAGTTTGAGAACGATTTTTTTCATCAAAAGAAAAAAAGATCGAAAAATTTACTAACTCAGGTGGGCAGACAAAAGAAGAATTAAACCGTGCGCAAGTCTTCTTCCTTCGACGATAGTGCACGGTTTATCTTATTAACCGAGTCATCTGTAATTTTTTGAACTTCCTTTTCGGATCTTTTAAAATCGTCTTCTGGTAATCCGTCTTTTTGTGCTACTTTTAGTGCATCCATCGCTTCCTTTCTCGAGGCACGAATACCGATGCGGCTGTTTTCCGCAAAGCCTTGAGCCATTTTGCAAAGTTCTTCCCGGCGTTCACCGCTTAATTCTGGCATTGGCATACGGATGAGTTCACCATTAACGATAGGGGTGATTCCTAGCCTTGCATCAATTAAAGCTTTTTCAATCGGTTGTGCGGTAGATTTATCCCAAGGTTGGATTTGAATAGTTCGAGCATCGGGAGTGGTGATCGCAGCAACATCTCGAAGTTTCATACTAGATCCGTAAACATCAACAGTAATATTTTCGACCATTGAAGGGTTTGCTTTACCCGTGTGTAAGGTAGAGAATTCATGAGTGACATGATCGATTGATTTGTTCATGTCTTGATTCATTTTTTTGAAGATAGGTTCTGTTTCCATGACTATATTTCTGGTAGATTGTTTGTGGTTTATGCTCAGAAAGTAATCAGCGCACTGTTGTTCCGATAGTTTGACCAGAAACGGCCGTTCTGATTGATTGCTCTTTTTCTAGGTCAAAAACAAGGATTGGCATTTTGTTGTCCATACAAAGAGAAAAAGCGGTAGAGTCCATAACCGACAGTCTTTTTTCTAAGCATTCCATATAAGTTAATGATTGATACTTTTTGGCGTCATTGAACTTATGAGGGTCTTTGTCATAAATTCCATCAACCTTTGTCGCTTTGAGAATAATTTCGGCAGATATTTCGCTCGCCCGCAAGGCAGCGGTTGTATCTGTGGAAAAATAGGGATTTCCTGTACCCGCGACAAAAATTACGATGCGACCCCGTTCTAGATGCCTGATCGCTCTTCTTTGGATGTAAGGTTCTGCGAGTTTGTCCATGGGGATCGCACTTTGTACGCGCACCACGGCCCCCATTTTTTCAAGGCGGTCCATGATCGCCAAACCATTAATGACGGTAGCAAGCATACCCATGGAATCTCCAGTTGTTCGGTCGATCCCCTTATCGCTTCCCTGTAAGCCGCGAAAAATATTTCCTCCTCCCACCACAAGCCCGATTTGTACTCCCATATCAGCAACCGCTTTAATTTCAGCACATATTTTTTCTAGGGATTGAGCATAGATAGGTTCTCCTTCTTTTCGGCTACCTAAAATTTCGCCACTAATTTTTAAAATGATTCGTTTGAATTTAGATTTTTCCATGTATTAAATTTCTTACTTCCATATCTCTTGACTTTAGACTGGCTGGTTTCATAATGTTTTATGAGCTAGCCTGGTGGTGTAATGGTAGCACAGGAGTTTTTGGTACTCTCAGTCGGGGTTCGAATCCCTGCCGGGCTGCCACTTTTCTAAAACTGCTAAAAAGCATAATTAGTTAGAAGGTGGTGGCAGTTCAAATGGATTGAATTCTTGTTCTGTTGCAGTGGGGGGTGGCGTATTAAAGACATTACCCAAAGGAACGGATGTATCGTTTTTATCTAAATCTTTGTTGAATGGAGCAGGTGGAGGTAAGGGAGCAAAATCAAAGGGATCCTTTGGCTCTTTTTTGTCTGTTGCTTTATTATCAAAAGGATTTGCATTGGTTGCCGGGGAAGGAGGAGCATCAAAAGGATTAAAACCATCTGCTGGTGGAAGAGGAGGCGGAGGTGCTATGTTTCCTTCTTGATTAACCGGTGATGGAAGCGGCGATTGGTCAAACGGATTGAAGTCATCAACCGGAGGAGGCGGCGCTTGTCGTGGACTATTCTTTTCCGTAGGCTTCGGTGAATCCACTGTAATCGGAGGTAGAGGAGGGGGGGGCGGAATTGAATTTGATTTCGTCTCAACTTTCGGAATTACTTGTTGAGTTTGTGCCTCATTTACAGCTTTAGGAGGTAGAGGGGGAACTGGAGGCAGGTTGTCACCAAATGGATTCAGTTCCACTTGTTTTGTGGCTTTGGGTATACTTTTCCCGGTCGGCTTTTTGGGGGTTGCGGGTTTTAAAACTGGGGCCGGGGTTGGCTCAGGGGGAACAACAGGTGGAGGTGGAGGGAGTTTCTCCAAACTAGGAACAATTTCATCTGAAGGTATTGCACTTGGTTTGGCCGGTTGTTTAGGGATTTTAATTGTTGGAATATTTGGCTGCTCTTTGACAATTTTTGTTTCCAGAGGCTTTTCAGTTGGAGGATCGATGGTTTTAGCACCTGGTGTCTGATTTACTGGAATGACCGGGGATTCATTTACTAAATTAATAACATCAGTATTTTTCTCAGATATATCTTCCTCAGTTTGAATTCGCTGTCCAGTTAAGAGATTTTGAATCGGAGCCCCATCAACAAAACGGAGTTCTGAAATCTTTTTCCCCTTTGGATCCCATTCAGTGCAAATGCCATGTTCCTGATTGTTTTTGAAATTGTAATCAAACTGTTGCTGACCATTGGGGAACCACCCTTTGGAATTTCCTTCCATTTTATCATCTGTAAACTGAGCAATCAGTCTCTGTTGCCCAGATTCGTACCAAATGGTTCGGAGCCCATGCTGTTTATCTTTTTGGTAAAAAAGACCAAGCTTCCTTTGCCCTGACTGATACCACTCTGAGGATGGGCCTTCGCGCAAACCATGCCTGTAGATGGTTGAAGACTTTTGGGTGCCATCCAAGTACCACTCATTAGCCTCGCCGTGAGGGGATCCATTTCTCATGACAATCTCTAGGATTTTTTGTCCATTGGGATGCCATTCAGTTTTGGGTCCATTCAGCTTGCCATTCTCGAAGGTCTCTTCGCGTAGTAATTCTCCTGTAATTCTATATTCAGATGACAGACCGTGCCTGCTACCATCCCGATAATTAATCGACCTTCTTTTTCGCCCATTGTAGAAAAACTCAACAGTTTCGCCGTGCTTTTTACCATTTTGCCAAGAGGAAACTGATTTTGTTGGGCTTTGCTCAAAGGTTTCAATCGCTTTACCGGTAAATAACTTAGCATCTCTGCTTGCATTACCATCATTTCCTGTGCTTCGGACTAATCCTTCTTGGTCAGAACTAAGCCAGTGGAGCATGACCGTATTTTCAGGACCAGCTGTGCGAGTGGGGGAAGTACTTACGCAAGAGGAAAAACAACCCAAAAGTAAAAGAGTGAGAAGTGGGAATAAAATCTTTTTCATCACAATAAGTAATGAACTTCGAGAAAGTTTGTGGCAAGTGGTTTTTATTTCTTCGGTCAGCGAGATTTAGTTCAAATCTTACCTTTAGTTCCCTGTGGAAAAAAATATTACTGATATGAAGAGAAAAAAGTGTTTAATTGAATACAGGCAGAGATAACTAATTACAATTCATTGTTAAAAAGAAATTCTTCGAGTTCGCGTCTTTGTTTTTTGGTCGGCTTTCCCTTGGTTTGCATTCTAAATCTTTTAGATTCTGCCTCTGCTTCTAGGTATTTTTCTGGGGGAGTTAAGTCTTTAAAGAATTCTTTCGATTTGACCGCAGAAACTCTTTGCGTGAGAAGTTCGATTACCTGGATAGACAAGAGCAACGGTCCTTTTCTTAGCTCTATCAAATCTCCCTTTTTTATTTCTTTTGAGGGTTTTGCTTTAACCTCATTTACTTTAATTTGATTTCCCTTGCATGCATCAGTTGCGTAAGACCGAGTTTTGAAAAACCGTGTGTGCCACAACCACTTATCAAGCCGCATGCTTTCCATACACTACTCTTTGGATGCAGAGATTCTAATATCGAGTTGAATTTTCTTTTTTGTTTTTAAAGTTATTGTAAGGTTTTTTCTTTGTTGATCAGGTAATTCAATCTTTTTTATATGCTTTGATTTAATCCCCGCTTTATTCAGGACATAAGGTAGGAAATTTAAAAGTTCCGGTGAATAGTCAGCAAAGTCAGGGATAAGAAAATCACGCTTGGAAAATTTGAGTCCAGCCAAAATTAAAAGATATCTCTCCTGATCACTCAACCCAAGTCCGAGGGCAATTTTATTAACGGTTTTGGAACCAGCGGAACGAATGCCATTCTCGACATCATTCACAATTGAAGTTGCAACCCCGCTCGCCTTTGCTAGCTGTGGTTGAGTCTGACCTGCTTTGGCGCGGAGTACTTTGATTTGCTTCCCGAATTGTTTTTCATTACTCATTCAACCATTCTTGATGGCTGTGCTCTTAGAGGCAAGCCTATGTTTTTATTACTTACGGTTTTTTGAGAATTTTTGCTCTGTAAAGAATGGGAGCTGTGTTATTCCCCTCGGTTACAGTCTGGTTTTCATCTCTGGCTAAAGGAGTGAGTTGTAAAAGAAATGCATCATTGTTTACCATATCAGTCACAAGGGTAGGGTGACTCTCAAAGTTTTTTTCTCTCGGTGGATTTTGTGTTGGAGTGGATTTTTGGGTGGTTTCGGGATTGAGTGAGAAGCTATCCACAGAATGTTCAATTTTATCTTTGTATTTCCATAGCAGCAAAGCAATCGAGACCAAGCAACCAACGAGGAGAAAATAAACCCACCATGGAGTTTTCTTGATTTTTGGGTATGCAGGCTTTTCGCCCTGAATGGTTTCATCCCACTCTTCCCATTCTCTTATCGCTTTACGCCGTTCGATAATAGAACCAATAATAATAGCGAATTCATAAAGCACATAAAGAGGGATCGTTAAGATACATAGGCTGACAGGATCCCCACCTGGCGTAATCAACGCCGCCGATACCATAAGGATGACCAGAACGATTTTTCTACTGTTTCGCAATTTACTGACTGAAAGGACTCCGATGCGTATGAGCAAAACAAGTACCAACGGGAATTGAAATGCAAGCCCCACCGCGAATGTCATCCAAATAACTGTACTGTAGTAGTTGCCAGCCTCGGGACGATAAACATCTAACCCTAATACATTGAAAGAAAATTCGATGGTAAAAGCAAGGGAGACTGGAAGGATAAAGAGGTAGGTCATGGAGGCACCGGCAATAAACAAGAGGGTGGCGGCGACACAACCTGGAAAGAAAATCCTTTTTTCTTTGGGAGTTAATCCAGGCACCACAAAACCACCCACAAAATACAGGATCGCGGGCAGGGAGATTCCAAGCCCACCCAGAAAGCAAATTTTCATGGCAATAAAAATAGGGGAATAAGACCTGATGACTTGGAGCAGATTACGGTTTTGACCATTGGCAAAATGGGCCAGAATCCGAGTTTGGTGGTGTGGGTTCTCAATGCCCCATTTAAGAAGGTCAATTTCTTTAGCACTACGAAGGAGCCTAAGGTCAACATTTTGTTTTTCCAAGGGTTCTTCATACTCTTCGAGTCCGATGCTTTGAAGATCGATACCAATTTCACCGAAGTCTTCCACCGCTTTGATCAGAGGGACTTGCAGGATTTTTACGGAGTCCTGCATAAAGACAGCAATACCAAGGCACCCTAAAATAAAAGCACAAACACATTTTAAAATGACCCACCTTAATTCTTCAAGATGATCTAAAAAATGCATCGCGTTTGGATCTGACTGGTCTTTGCTGCTCTTCTTTTTTAGAGCACTGAGTAAGCCGTCGTTACGAAAACGCTCACCAAAAGACTTCGGTCCAGATGAATCTTTAAGGGTCATAATTATATGTATTGAAGGCGTGCAAGCATGCTGAAATCTGAAGTGAATCTATGAACGATTATTACAAATTCGTCCATGCTTAAACGAGTAAATCTTACAGACTTACTACGGGTATCTAAGTCACCCGTTGACAAAACACTGAAAAAATAAGATGAATTTACTTTCGTTTTCAAAACTCTACTTGAAAATTCAGGAAGAGATTGATTCAAACTAGAAGCTAACTTAAACCTCAAAAAATGGCACAGAAAAAGAAGGCAAAATCCGCCAAGAGTAAATCCACCGGTAAAGTCGCTAAAAAGCGAAGTTCCGCAAAATCTAACGACCCAAAGTATGTATACGATTTTGGAAAAAAGACGGATGGCGACGCTAAGCTAAGAGAGTTGCTTGGCGGCAAAGGAGCGAATCTTGCTGAAATGGCTAAGATTGGTTTACCCGTGCCTCCAGGGTTTACGATTACAACAGAAGTTTGTTCATACTTCTACGACCACAAACGCAACTATCCCAAATGTCTTGATGCGCAAATTAAGAATTCTGTTGCTATCATGGAGAAACAGCTTGGCAAGAAGTTGGGTGACATGAAAAAGCCACTGTTGCTTTCTGTCCGTTCAGGGGCTCGAGATTCTATGCCAGGAATGATGGACACTATCCTAAATCTTGGTCTTAACGATGAAACAGTTGGTGCTTTAGCTGAAGCTTCCGGTAATGCTCGTTTTGCCTGGGATTGTTATCGTCGGTTTATTCAAATGTATGGTGATGTGGTAATGGGAGTGCAAAAACTTCCAAGCGAAGATCATGACCCATTTGAAGCTCTCATTGAAGATTTTAAAAAGGAGATATTTCCTAAAGATAAAGGCGAGGTAGATGATTCCCGGATTTCAACAGAGCAAATGAAAGAATTGGTTGCTCGTTTCAAAAACCTTGTAAAGAAAAGATCCGGCCAGGATTTTCCAACCTGCCCTTGGGAGCAGTTAGAAGGCTCGGTTGGTGCCGTTTTTAGTTCTTGGATGAATGACCGTGCAACTGTTTACCGCAGAAAATATGGTATACCTGCAGAATGGGGGACCGCGGTAAATGTACAAGCCATGGTTTTTGGTAACACAGGCAAAAAGTCGGGTTCTGGTGTTGGCTTTACTCGTGATCCGGCCACTGGCGAAAAGGTCCTTTACGGTGAATTCCTTACTGACGCCCAAGGGGAAGATGTAGTTGCTGGTGTTCGCACTCCGCAACCGGTCGCCAAGCTTAAACGTGTCCTACCTAAACCTTTCAAGGAATTAGTCCTTGTCCAAAAAAAGTTGGAAAAACACTTTAAGGATATGCAGGATTTTGAGTTTACTATTGAAAATGAAAAGCTCTACATGCTGCAAACCCGCAACGGTAAGCGTACTGGTTTAGCAGCTGTTAGAATTGCCGCAGAAATGGTAAAGGAAAGACTTATTGATTGGAAGACTGCGATTACTCGAGTTCCTGCTGAGCAACTTGACCAAGTATTAGCTCCTGTTTTTGATGTCGCTGCGCAAAAAGCTGCAGGCAAGCTTTGCAAGGGTTTGCCCGCTGGACCAGGTGCCGCATCAGGTAAGATCTGCTTAAATGCTGAACGCGCTGTGGAAGCAGCCAAGAAAAGTACTGTTTTATTAGTGCGCCAAGAAACATCTCCTGAGGATTTGCGTGGAATGATTGCGGCAGAAGGAATTTTAACCGCAAGAGGCGGTGTTTCCTCCCACGCTGCCCTTGTTGCCCGACAAATGGGCAAGGTATGTGTCTGTGGTGCTGCTGACCTTGATGTAGATTATCACAATCGTACTGTCAAAGTGAACGGTAAGACCTTTAAGGAAGGGGACTACATGTCAATCAATGGTACCACCGGTGAGGTTTACGCAGGTGAGTTAAAAACGGCTCCATCTGAGATTATTCAGGTCTTGGTTGAGAAAAAACTAGACCCCAAAAAGAGCCAAGCGTACCAAAACTTTTCACAGCTTATGAATTGGTGTGAGAAAGCAACCAAGATGACGGTTCGCACTAATGCGGATTCCCCATCTCAGGTGGCAAATGCCATTGCCTTTGGTGCCACGGGAATTGGGCTTTGTCGTACCGAGCACATGTTCTTTGAAGGCAACCGTATTGATGCAATGCGCCAAATGATTCTCGCCGACAACGAAGCAGACAGAAGGAAAGCCCTCAAAAAGCTACTTCCTTACCAGCGTAAGGATTTTCAGGGAATATTTAAGGCTCTTGCAGGTAGACCGGCAACAATCCGTTTGCTGGACCCACCTTTGCACGAGTTCCTGCCACATGATTTGCAAGCTCAGCGTGACTTAGCCAAGAAGCTTGGCGTTTCTTTGGCTTCGATTAAAAAGCGTGTTGAAGATCTCCATGAATTCAATCCCATGCTTGGTCACCGGGGATGTCGTTTGGGCGTTTCTTATTCTGAAATTACTGAAATGCAAGCTCAGGCAATCATAGAAGCTGCTATTCTTGTTCAAAAGAGCGGTATTGAGGTAAATCCAGAAATTATGGTTCCTCTCGTAGGTTTCCCCCGCGAACTTGAACTTCAAGTTCAGGTTATTCACGACACGGCGAAAAAAGTTTTTGCAGCGAAGGGAGAAAAAGTAAAATACATGGTCGGTACCATGATAGAGATTCCTCGTGCAGCCTTGGTTGCAGATGAGATTGCTAAGACTGCCCAATTCTTCAGCTTTGGAACCAATGACTTAACTCAGACCACCATGGGAATGAGCCGGGATGATTCTGGAAGCTTTTTACCGAATTACACCGAATTGGACATTATTGATGCAAACCCATTTGCCAGTGTTGACCAAAGTGGTGTTGGGCAGCTTATGGAGATCGGGGTTAAGAAAGGAAAAGCGGGTCGTCGCAATATCAAACTCGGCATTTGTGGCGAACATGGTGGAGACCCAAAGAGCGTTGAGTTTTGCCATAAGATTGGCTTGCACTATGTAAGTTGTTCCCCATTCCGTGTTCCAACAGCACGCCTAGCGGCAGCACAAGCAGCAGTAAGCTAAAAGGAAAGCTTGTCCGAAATTTTCTTAAAAAGAGAGGTTCGATCATGAATGATCGAGCCTCTTTTTTTGTATAGCTGAGTCGATTGAAAATATCCAATGTTTGAAGTCCAAGAAAAACCTAGGCTTGTAGAGAATGCTTACTTGCTTTCTATCATCCAAAGAGAAGAGGAGCGTGATGAAGCAGAATCTCTACTCGAAGAATTAGACGAACTAGTTTCTAACTTAGGCATTAAGATTTTGAAAAAGCATGTGGTGCGTACTAGGAAAACTTTCCCCGGTCACCTTGTTGGAAAAGGGAAATTGGAAGAGATTGTAAAAGAAGTGGGTGAGCTAAAGTGTGATGTGATTGTTTTTGATAATGAAATCTCTCCAAGTCAGCAGCGGAATTGGGAGAAAGAAAGTAAAGTTTTAGTTATTGATCGTCATGAAATTATTTTGGATGTTTTTGCTGAGAGGGCACAGACTAAGGAAGCATCCCTTCAAGTAAGGCTAGCTAGGCTTGAATATTCCCTTCCTAGACTTAGGAGGGCATGGACTCATCTTGGTCGACAAAGAGGAGGCGGTGTTACTCAACGAGGAGAAGGTGAGGCCCAGATCGAACTTGATCAAAGAATGCTACGAGATAAGATTGCTTCTACTAAAAAAGAAATCTTACAGGTTTCCACCCGACGGGAAACAAGCAGAAAGAAAAGACACCGTATTCCTTTACCCACAATCGCATTAGTTGGGTATACCAATGCGGGAAAATCTACATTGCTTAATGCAATGTCCGGATCGTCTGTGCTATCTGCAGATAAATTATTCGCAACCCTGGATCCAACAAGTCGGAAATTAACACTTCCCAGTGGTCGAATGGTTATTTTGACAGATACCGTAGGCTTTATTCGCAAGCTACCTCACCGGTTGGTTGATGCTTTTAGGGCTACTTTGGAGGAAACCCTGGTTGCGGATCTATTGTTGCATGTGGTTGATCTTGCCAACCCTCAATTTGAAGAACAAATGAATACCACTCTCGATGTGCTTCGAGAATTGGGTGCCAAGGAAAAAAGGATAGTCACTGTCTTTAACAAGGTAGATCTTGTTGATTCAGATACCGAAAGAATTCACGCACGGATGCTAGATGAGGATGCAAAATTTGTAAGTTCACGAGAAAAACTCGGAATCGAACAATTGTCTTCAGCTATTGACACTATCCTACAAGGTGAATGTAAGCTTTCGAATTATCTCATTCCCCACGATGAGTATTCTCTGGTGGCAAGGATGAGAAAGGAAGGGTGCTTAATAACTGAGGAAGTATGCGAAGCAGGAGTGAAGGTCGAAGGTACACCTCAGGGTAAACTGCTCCATGACCTGCAGAAATACTCTGAAAAGTAATAGAGCCAAAAATTATTTTTTTTGCCTTCTGGAGTAGTCCACCCAAGTTACCCGCAACATATTGGTTGCAATCCAAAAAACCCCGGTCATGCAAAATGAGGTCATGCTGGACACTATATTAACCGCTAAAGGATCTTGAGATGGTACATGAGGAACCAGCACATTACGCATGAAAAAAAAGAATGCGATGGCAAGAACCAGATCAAATATGATACCGGGTTTGGAAACGAGAGGTTTAACTTCTTCTTCTTTGGACATATCTACAAAATGTATAATCGCATCCTTGGGGTCAAACTTAACCTGCTTGTGCGGCTTCACTTGCATCAATGACTTTATGCTTGATATCTTCGATGCTTAAATTCATTAGGGTCGAATTCTTAATTCGATTATAAGGAAGTGCCGGGAGATGTTGGATTGGTTCGCGAAGGACCAAAGTACGGTTCGCTGAGACCTCATCCACTTTATCAATGGGTGTAAAATGTGGTGCGGAGATTAAAACCTTGGGGTTTTCCAAGATAAGCTCTTTGATTGCAATCACCGCATCGGCAAACCGGTCTAACTCTGATTTTGTAAAGCTTTCAGTTGGTTCAATCATTAAGCCAAAAATTTCTGGGAAAGCTACGGTAGGTGCGTGAAATCCGAAGTCTAAAAAGAGTTTGCCAATTTGGGGTATAGCTTTGTTCTTGGAAATACCTGCCTCTTCTAAAAAAGTAAACTCTTTGTCGCTGAGTGTAAGGATGAACTCGTGCATTCTTGGTGCACTTTCACCATAAGCAGGTAGAGTGGAATAATGTTCTTTCAGTCTGCTTAGTAAGTAGCGAGAGGCGAGTACCGCAACCGAAGCCATCATCGGTATGCCTTCTTTCCCAAGACGAAGAAGGTAGGTGTAAGCCCTGACTTTATGACCAAAATTTCCCCAATGTCTGTGGAAGTTGCCGATACTCTTATGGGCAGTGTAGGACTCAAATTCCCCTATTTCATTCTGGGCGATTTGTTTACCGGGAAGGAAATCTATTAATTTATCAGAAACCGCAACAATGGCATCTCCGGGCCCGCCCCCTCCATGGGGAATTGTCCAAGTCTTATGTAAATTATTGTGGACTGCGTCGACCCCAAGTGTTTTGAGGTCCACAATGCCCGCGATCGCATTCATATTGGCTCCGTCCATGTAAACCAGACCACCAGCTTCATGTACTGCTTTGGAAATTTGTTGGAAGTTTTTTTCGAAAATACCGGAGGTGTTGGGGTTGGTAATCATTACCCCGCAAAGCTCGGAGCCAAATTCAGCGAGCTTATTGTGAAGGTCTTCCATGTCTATGGTGCCATCGTCACTAGCCTCCAAGTATACAATACCATCAGGATATCCGGCCATTGCGGCAGTGGCGAAGTTTGTTCCGTGGGCAGATCGTGGAATCAAAATTTTACGACGAAATGTTTCTCCTTTGTCTCGATGATATGCTTGAAACATTTTTAAGCCCACTAATTCCCCTTGAGCACCGGCAACGGGCTGCGTAGTGACACCAGCAAGCCCAGTTATGTTCTTAAACCATTCTTGGATTTCGTAGAGAACAGATAGCGGTCCCTGTGCATCATTTTCTGGCATTTGGGGGTGTGCATGTGCAAAGCCATCCAATCCCGCAGCCCAGTCGTTGACTAAAGGATTATATTTCATGGTACACGAGCCAAGTGGATAACACCCATCGTCAGGGCTAACATTTAATTCTGCTAGTTTTTCGAAATAATGGGAAATCTCTTCTGTTGAAAAAGTCGGGAGAACTGGAGAGTCTTTACGCAGAAAATGATCGGATATGGAAGTCTCATCAGTGGTTAAAGGCGTACTTTTCCGTTGGAAAGTTTGGGAAAAGAATTCCTGTAGCGACTGCAAGGCTTGAGGGCCAGTCAAATCGGTGAAGGTAAGCTTGAGAAGATTTCTAGAGTCTGTTGCGATTGTACGATCTGAAACATTAACACCTAAGTGTAAATTATAGTCTCCAGCTTTCGTAATCAATTTATCGACGGAACAATTTACCGAGACCACTACTTCATTGCATGATTCAGAATGAGGGAAGGCGAGTGAAACACCGTCTAGATGATTGATTAGTTCGATGAAACTATTTTTGGCCGAGATGGCGGCTGCCAGTGCTTTTTCTAGCCCTTTATCTCCCTTGGCTAATAGATTTGCACCTGCAAGGGTAGCTAAAAATGCTTGGTTTGAGCAAACATTGGAAGTCGCTTTTTCTTTCCTGATATGTTGCTCGCGAGTCGAGAGTACCATAACAAAACAATCTCGTCCGTTTATGTCTTTTCCTTTGCCTATAAATCTTCCCGGCGTATGGCGGATATCCCGTTTGTTTTTATCGTTGTAACGGCAGCCAAATAAGCCAAGGCCAGGACCTCCAAAGGTTGGCCCCGTGGCAAGATGCTGGGCATCTCCAACGATGTAGTCTACCCCGTTTTCCCCATAACTTGCAGGATCTTTGAGACCGCCGGTGGCTAAGAGAGATGGGTCAATCGATGCGATAGAACGGATCCCAGCTGAAGTGCAAAAGTCGGAAAGCAAGTCCACATTTTCTAAGAGGCCTAAGGAATTGACTTGAGGGAAAACAAACGCTGAAAATTCCTGAGCAGAAGAACCCATTTTCTTGAGGTCCGAGTAGTTGAGTAAGCCGGTTGTCGGTTCACTTTCGAGGAAAGTGAACTCAATGCCTGTCTCTTTGGTCAGGGTTTGGAGAACTTCAATGTCGTTGGCGAAAAGAGTACTGGCTAGTAAGATTTTTTTGGGCCTATTGTTGGTGCGGATGGCACAAGTAATAGCCTCATACATGGCAAATGATCGGTCATAAAGAGAAGTATTGATAGCCTCAAAGCCAGTGAGTGCGGATAAAGCACATTGATAAATCCAGTGTGTCACCAATGTCCCTTGACTACGTTCAGGTTGATAGGGGGTGTAGGAAGTGCTTAGAGGTCTTAGCTTTGAAACAAAATTAACGACCGGGTCTACACTCCATACCGGGAGCATATCTCCTATGAAAGAAGGCTTTAGGTTTGTTTTGGAGGCAAGATCAGCAACATGGGAGCATGTGTCTGTGTATGAGAGCTCATCTTGAACCGTAAGACCATTTTCAAATCTTTGAGATGTTGGAATGTGAGCATAAACAGAGTCAAGGTCAGCCAAGTCAGTCCGGCCAAGCATGCGAGTCAAGTCGTCATCAGTCGCTGAGATGTAATGCCTTTTGAGTTCACGAGGGAACTCGCTGGGATCAAAAGGTAAGGTAAGAGAGGTGCTAGATATCGAATTTTTTGTGTCCACCATATACTTTATATTCTAAGTCATGATGAAGGACAAAAAAAACCTTATCCATTAACGTGTATAATTTTTTAAATTAAATTTCGAGCATTTGAATGCTCGCAAAATGAAGCTAAAAACTGCCGGATCTTTTATAACTTACGACCAGCTTTCCAAGCATTTTCTTCAACCACTTTGCCGGTAGAGTCATAGAAGATTTCTTTTCCGTGCATAACCCCATTTTGAAGATTTAATTCTCCAACAAGGTCACCGTTGGCGTTCACTATGATCATTTTGCCTGTGAAAGCCTGACCGGAATTTTTATCTTTTATAGTGTCTAAGCCGTTAACGAGCTCTGTAATAAACCGAAGTTCAACATCTTCTGCTGTTCCTCGCCATGTGTTGACATTTTCAGAAAGAGAATGATTTCCAGCATTTATGCTTTTGTTTAATTCTTCCACTTTCTTTGGGGCAGGCTTTGCCTGGGGTGGCACAGGAGCAACAGCTTGATCCTTTTGTTTCGTAGGAAAGTTTTCGTTTACAGTTTTCGGGGATCGAGGTGAATCTGCAGGCTGAGTGCTTTTTTCAATCTTTGTCGCTACATTTGGAAGGGCAATTACTGGAGAGCTTTCAGTTGGTTCTGGTAGTTCAATATTTGAGTCTTGAACAGTTAGCAGATCAACCACAGGGAGATCTGTGCTTTGTAACTTCGGTTGGGGAGAAGCAAGAGGGGGAATTGAGTTAGATGACACTAATTTTCCTTCAATCCATGTACCAGTGAGGATTTTATCGTTTGGAAAAATTAATTTTCCATTCCCATGTTGAGCGTCATGAAGCCATTCCCCTTCATAGCGAATTCCGTCCACAGAAGTAAAAATTCCGTTACCATGTCTTTTCCCGTTAAAAAAAGAACCATTGTAGATGGAACCGTCCGGCCAACGGTAAGTGCCACGACCTGTTCTTTTATCCTGCACATAAATCCCCTCATATGTTTCACCATTTGCCCAGAGGAATCTGCCTTCACCATGCCTCTTATCATTTTCGTAGAGACCATTATAATAGGAACCATCATTCCAGCGAAAGAACCCTTTTCCATGTTTTTGCTTATTCTTATTTATTTCCCCCTCGTAGGACCCATCGGAGAAGTCGATGTTTTCAATCTTCGATGATTTACAACTGAAAAGAAGCAAGAAAATAAAAAAGGGGAAAAAATTGGTTACACTAGGCATAATCATCATTCAAAATTACAATCGGTTTCCAAGCAAGCGCGGAAATCAATGAATTGAGGTTGTATTTGTTTTTAAAATGTTGCCTCTCTCAAGCTGCTTGGCAAGTATTGATCCCTTGGAGAGGTGGCAGAGTGGTCGAATGTGCCCGACTCGAAATCGGGTGTGCCGCAAGGTACCGGGGGTTCGAATCCCTCCCTCTCCGCCAATCTATTATGTTGCCGTTTTGGTTTGGTAGAAAGTGTTGATTTTATCGGCAACATCACGGAAGGATATATCAGCGGAGTAAACTGACTTGAATTCTTCAAAAGCCTTATCTTTATTTCCCATTGCTTCATGGCAGCAGCCAAGTTCATAAGTCGCATCTTTCTTGCGGTCGTCCATGACTTGGATTTCACTTTTTAAGATCGAGAATTGCTCGATAGCCATGTCATGAAATCCTTTTCGGCTGTAGGACCTTCCAAGATATAATATAGCATCAAGTCGCACTTTGGCATTTCTTTGAGCAAGTTGAAAATGTTGCAGGCACTCATCAAATTTTCCATCTTGAAAAAGAAAAAGGCCGAGCTCATACCTGTATCCATAATCGTTGGGATATCTTTCTACCAAAGACTTTAGCTGAGTAAACTGATATTGTTTTTTATTTGCATTTGCTGTTACTAAAGACTTTGCCCAGTCTTTATTTTCAGGGTCTTGGGCGCATGCTTTTTCCCACTGATCGATAGAGTGGTCAAAGTATTCCAATGTGAGAGATCTTTCTTTTTCCTCAAGTGAAACATCACCTTTTCCTGCTTCCTGTGCTCGAGCCTGCTGAATCCAGGCAATTGCATTTTCCAGATCACCATAACGTTGGTAATAGTCACTTAGTTGCTTGTAGTGGCTGATGTTATTGGGCTCTTGCTGGACCTTTTCGTAGGCTTGACGAATTAGACCTTCAAGACCCTTGGCATCTGTCATGGTTTTAGATGCCTGCTCAAGAGCCTGAGCCTCAGTTTCGTCTTTAAGTTGGGTACGGAAGTCTTCGGACTGCTCCCATTTACCTCGTTGCATGGCAGCCGCAACGGAAGCGCGTTTCATGATGTCTTCAGCTTCTCCGTCACGGGGATTAATCCGGACAATTAAATTTCCCGTTTCAATAGCCTCCTCCGTTTGCCCGGTCTCGATGTATATATTGGCCAGGTTTTTTAAGTTGGCTAAGTCCTTGGGCTGAATTTTCTTAATAGTTTCGTAAGCAAAGGCAGTGGTTTTTAACAAGCCAAGAGTCTTAGCAGCACCAGCAAGCATTTGGTGGGCTACCACATTACTTGGTGATTTGGTGATCAGGTTTTCAGCTTTTCCCAGGGTCAGTGTTGGGTTTTCGTCGGATTTACCACGCAGGAGGAAAGGTGCAATGGTCACTTTACCAAAGATACCTGTAAGGCTCTTTCCTGAGTTTGCTTCCTGCTTAAACTGGAGCTTTCTCAGCTTTTGCCTGAGTTCTAAACAGCCTGGGCTTTGCTTCAGAATGGAAGAATAAATCTCAGTGGTATACGCAATGTCAGTGAACGCAGCTTTGTCAGCAGCTTCTAATTGCTTGATCAGACGGTGATCAAGTTGGGCAATATCAACTTCTTGAATCATGGGGTGTGATGAGAATTATTTACTCCTCTTACCTATCTGAACACAATTATGAAAATTACAATGTTTTTTCAATCGTACCCTGCATCTTGAAAAATATGTCATTCATAAGCTTTTCATCTTTGGCTTCAACCAATAACCTTATGCGAGGTTCGGTTCCGGAGTATCGCAATAAAATACGCCCTTCATGACCAAGACTATCTATTGATTGGGTAAGGCATTCTTGAATTTCCGGGCAATAATCTAGTGGGACTTTTTCATCAACGCCAAATGAGGATGACCTAGAAGGCCAAAGCTTTACCCAGTTGGTAATTTCAGTGAGAGTTTTATTTGATTCGATTAAAGCACAGGCAAGGGATAGGGCAGTGAATAAACCGTCTCCAGTAGGTAAATAGTCATGTGCCAAAACATGCCCTGATGATTCCCCCCCCCAGTTACATCCTGTTTTTTTCATTAGATCCGAGACATTGCGGTCTCCCACATTTGCTCTGTGAAGCTCAATTCCAATAGAAGCCAGGGAGGTATCCAGTCCGGAATTACTATGAACAGTTGCTACAAATCCTCGTTCCTTCAAACGATCGTGTTTGTGCGCATATCGGGCTAATAATCCAAGGATTTGATCTCCGTTAATGAGTTTGCCAGAGGGGTCAATGAACACTGCCCTGTCTCCATCGCCATCATGGGCAACACCTAGGCAGGCACTTGAGCGTGTGATTTGTGCAATCAAATCTTCGGGGTGTTCCGAGCCAGCATTTTCATTTATCATTCCTGTTCCGTTGTGTAGGCAAATAACTTCGGCTCCGAATCGAGAAAAAACCTCTGGGGATGTGGTACAGGTGGCTCCATTTGCAGTATCGAGTAAGACTTTTTCTCCCGATAGGAAGTTCTTCGGGAAAAACTTACAAATATTTTTTACATACTCAGTACGGACCTCGATTTCTTCTCCTTCTTCGTAATAAATATCATCCGGCTCTGTTGTGAGGAGCAAGCGTTCCATTTCATTCTCCTCAGGAATGGACAACTTTCCCCCTTTTGCAGAAAATAATTTTAGTCCGTTGTCGGCTGCTGGGTTGTGAGATGCAGTGACCATCACTCCCATCTTTGCCTGTAAGTATGCTGTGCCGAATGCGAGAGCAGGTGTAGGCAGAATCCCCGCATCCAATGCTTGGTATCCAGCCTTTTTGATACCGGCTGAACAGGCCCGCTGTAAGTTTTTACCCGAAATCCGCGGATCCCTTCCAAGAATTACTGAACCGGCTGAGATGTTTTGATTCTTGAGGTGTTGGCCTATGGCAAGGCCTAAGCGGTAGGCAATATGATCATTCATTCCCTCGCTTCCATAAGGTCCACGAATACCATCGGTGCCAAACAGACTTTTATTCATGACTGCTGAAAGAAGGAGTAAGTTTTTTCAATCCATTTTTTAGTCTTTCCATCAACAAGTAAGGATTCAGCAAGTTCAACCCCTTCGCCCAGAGATTCTACTTTTCCGCATAGCTTAAACGCTGTTGATGCATTAATATAGATAGTTGAAAGTAAACCTGCAGAGCAGCTTCGATCCAAGACACTTTCCATAATTTTCAGATTTTGAGGAAGATCCCCACCAGCTAGTTCACTAAGGCAGGCATTATTTTGGTCCCATTTCCCTGCATTCCAGGATTCTACACCATCGGTCTTAATTTTACCAAAGCCATTGACTAAATTTTCTCCGCAAGCTGTTAGTTCATCCACCCCGCTTACATCACCTTTTTCGATTACACAATGTGCGATCAAGGCAGACTTGAGACCATTTTTTTTCAAAGCATGCATCATCCGCTCTAAATAAGCGGGATTATATGTGCCGACCAGTTGATGAGCAGGTCTAGCAGGATTAATCATAGGACCCATAACATTAAAAAATGTGAGCACACCCTGCTCAGCTAATTTTTTGCGAACCGGGGCTACATGTTTGAATGCAGGATGGTACTGGGGGGCAAACAGGAAACCAAAATTCAATGTCTTTAGTCCTTCAGTAAGATTGTGTTCAGAAGGTGCCAGAGGAATGCCAATGGCTTCAATCAAGTCAGCGCTGCCACATTTCGAGCTTATGGAGCGGTTGCCGTGTTTGATTACATCTACCCCCCCTGAGGCAACCAGAAATGAAACAAAAGTAGATACATTAAAACTTCCTGCTTTGTCACCTCCAGTCCCACAAAGATCAATGGCATGAGGAGAGAATTCTTCCAGCCCTGGATCAACGGATCGGTTCCTGAATCCATTTACATAGGCAGAAAACTCAGATGCAGTCTCCCCTTTTTCGCTCATAGCCTTGAGGAAAATCAACTTTTCAGATTCCATGATTTCCGGATTGATCAGGGAATCAATGGATTGAGAAATTTGTTCGCAGCAAAGTTCCTGGCCTTGCGATACTTGTAAGGTTAGTTCGGATAGGGGGGAACTGTTCATCAAATTGTTTAAGTTTTACTGAAAGTGGATTTTATTTGTTGCACTTTGGATGCTTCTCACCTTGTAGAACACTATCGTGATCGTTCGACAATCATTTTTATTTTTTCTTTTAATAACCCTTCCACCTGCAATGCATTGTATTGGACAGGTACGAGGTGCAGAACTGATACAGGAAAGCAACCAAACACAGGTTCCCGGGATGAGCTATCGGGACGCAACCGTTTATGGGTTGGTGGAGGGCATTACGGAATTTCTCCCGATTTCATCAACAGGTCATTTAATTTTAGTTTCAGAAGCTTTGTCTGAGCAGCCGAAAACAAAAGAGCACAAGGAAGCCATTAATGCCTATCTTATTGTTATTCAAGCTGGAGCTATTTTGGCCGTTGCTTTACTCTACAGAAAAGAAATATGGTCGATAGCGCTAGGGATTTTAGGCCTAGACCCTCGTGGTAAAAGGTTAGGCATAAATCTATTGTTGGGATTTCTACCTGCCGCTATGATTGGGCCTTTTCTCGATGACATCATTGAAAGTGCTCTGTTTGGTTTATTACCCATTGCAATCGCTCTACTTGCTGGGGGTCTTTTGATGTTATGGGCAGAAGTCCGTAAAAAACGACAAAGCACTGAATTGTCTGCGGCCAATGATAAAACATTGGATGATTTAACATACTCTAAATTCCTTATGTATTGGTTTTATGCAGTGTGTTGCAATGTGGCCTGGCACAAGTCGTTCAATGATGACGATTGTGGGTGGTTATTTAGTGGGGCTAGAAAGAGCCAGAGCCGCAGAATTTAGTTTTTTACTTGGTTTGATTACCTTAACCGCGGCGGCAGCCTACAAGGGCCTTACTAAATGGGAAGTTATGAGAGACAATTTGGAACTTGGCCCAGTTTTATGGGGTTGCCTGGTTGCAGGTATGTCAGCTGGGCTGTCGGTTTATTGGTTGGTTAGTTATTTAACCCGCCGAGGCCTTGGATTATTTGTATGGTACCGTGTTATTCTATCATTGGTCGTTTTTTACTTTTACTTCTCTTGAGATTGTTTGATTAACTTGGCTTGACCATCTGAGGAACAAATGCTTTAATCAGCATTTGCTATGGGACAGCCAAAAAGAAAAAACTCCAAGCAACGCAGTCGTAAAAGACGCGGAGCTAATCGATTCAAAGCACCTCTTTTATCCAAGGAGGTTGACGGGTCTATGTCTCGTCCACATCGCGTGAACCCGGAAACTGGGCAGTATCGCGGTAAGCAAGTACTAGACGTAGAGGTTTAATTTGCGTTTGAGGCTTCGGCATGAATAAGACCGAGGCACGGATAACCCTTGCTATTGATGCAATGGGTGGAGATCAGGGTCCAAAGGAAGTATTAGCTGGGGTAGCGAAAGCTGTTGATATATCACCAAGGAATACAAACTTTATGCTTTTCGGGCAAGAGGATGTATTGGGTGACATTATTTCAAAAGATCCAGTTCTTTCAACACCCCAGATAAGTGTCAGGCATGCCCCTGAGGTTGTTGGAATGGAAGAAAAACCTATTGCCGGAATTAAAGGAAAGAAGAATTCATCCATGTCCCTGGCGCTCAATGCGCTGAAGGAAGGAGAAGCCGATGCCCTTTTAAGTTGCGGAAATACGGGTTGCTTAATGGCAGGTAGTGCAATTCGTTTACGGACACTCGAAGGGGTTGAGAGACCCGCACTTTGTACAATTTGGCCTGGGCGGGAACGGTATTTTACTTTGTTAGATGCGGGGGCTAATCCCCATGCAAAGCCTTATCATATTGTACAAAATGCGGTTTTAGGCTCAAACTATGCACGCGTTGCTCTTGGGTTGGTACGCCCCAAAGTCGGTTTGCTTACCATAGGCACAGAGGAGGGAAAGGGAAATGAGGTCATTCATGAAACCCATGCAATGCTTAAGGATATTGACGGCAGCATCATTAATTACGCTGGTCTCATTGAGGGTTTCCAAATTTTTGAAAATGTAGTGGATGTCGTTGTCTGTGATGGATTTGTGGGGAACATAGTTCTCAAGGCATGCGAGTCTTTGAGTAAGTTAATCAGTAGTTTCCTTGATGAAGAATTAAGAAGAAACGCTCTGCGGAAAACAGGGGCGCTTCTATCCAAAGGAGCGTTTCGAAGCCTTAAACAACGGATAAACCCGGAGCAATTCGGGGGGGCTCCCTTGCTTGGCCTTACCAAAAATGTTATCAAAGCCCATGGATCTTCGAATCAAAATCATATTTGTGGAGCGATTAAAATCGGACTTGATCTTGTGCAACACGACATGCTTTCCCAAGTTCTCGATGATATTCGAGAAAGCAATGAAATTATCCGTCCTCAAAATCCTTTAAAAAACCGGCCTTCAAATTCTTAAATGAGTACTGGTGAATGTAGTGTTATTCTGGGAGTTGGATCTTTTGTTCCTTCCAAAGTTGTCGACAACGCAGAACTCAGTAAAAAAGTAGATACATCTGATGAATGGATTCAATCGAGAACAGGGATCCAGCAAAGACATTTTGCAGATGATCAAGAGTCTACTAGTGATTTGGCCCTCGGTGCAGCCCGGAATGCAATTTCAAATGCGGGCATATCTACAGATTTAATTGATTTAGTAGTGGTGGCGACCATCACTCCTGATATGGCATTCCCTTCAACCGCTTGTCAGTTGCAGCATAAACTTGGGTTAGGGAAGGTTGCGTCTTTCGATTTGGAAGCAGCATGCTCAGGTTTTTTATACGCTCTAGATGTGGCCGACGCGATGCTAGCTTCTGGAAGATACAGGCATGCACTCGTGGTGGGAGCCGAAAAAATGTCTAGCATAATGGATTGGAAGGACCGGACTACCTGTGTGCTTTTTGGTGATGGTGCAGGGGCAGTGGTATTAGGTCGGAAAGGAAAGGGGCCTCAACTATTGGGCTTCCAATCCGGTGCAGATGGTGCAAATCCGACGCTTTTATACCAGCCAGCTGGTGGATCGAAAGCACCAGCAAGTAAAAATTCCATTGAGAATCGTGAACATTTTTTGCGTATGAATGGGAGGGAGATTTTCAAGTCTGCTGTTCGAGTTATGGAAATGGCATCAAGGCAGTTATTGGCTGCTCATGATATTGATCCGGCTGAGGTCGATCATGTTATTCCCCATCAGGCAAATGTTCGGATTGTGGAGAGCTTAGCCAACCGACTTGAGTTACCCATCGATAAATTCTTCTGCAACCTTGAAAGGCATGGCAATACCTCTGCTGCTTCTATTCCCCTTGCTTTAGATGAAGCAACTAGATTAGGAATCTTGAAACCTGGTCAATTAGGTTTAATGGTTGCTTTCGGTGCAGGCTTGACTTGGTCCGCAACCCTTGTTCGATTCTAACAGATACTTTTTTTCTAATGAAATCTTTTCCTCTAGTTCTCTCCCTCTGTTTTTTTATTACTTGTTTAAGTTTCCTTGAAAGTGCTCCCGCACCGAGGAAACCAGGTTTAAGTGACAAAGAGTACACTTTTCCGGGAACTGGATTTTTCATTAAAGACCGTACTCCTTATTCTCAAGAAGAAGCCAAGCGTTGGTTTTTGCAGGCACATAAGCTACAGAAACAGGGTTCATTGAGAAAAGCGTTGGGTCTCTATGAAAAATTTACCAAAAGAAGATCGGATGCCATGGTTTCAATTCAAGGAAAAAAGATAATTGTGGGAGCTGAATCCCTCTACAGAGCATCAATTTTACGGGAAAAGAAAGGGGATTGGCAGAAGGGTTTCGAACATCTTCGCTTACTCGCTAAGGCATACACTGCGTATGATTTTGAGCGAGTTGCTGAGTCATTAATGCGTCTTGCTGAGCGGTTGGCCAAAGATGATTTACCCCGCAAATGGGGAGTATTCCCCCGCTTCCGGTCTGGCAGTCAGGACCGTGTGCGATTAGACGAAATCGCCAACCTTGCCAGAGGTCCCAGGTTTGCACCCCGTGCCTTGATGGCTCTTGCAGAGATTGCACTTAAAGATGACAAAGAGGAAGAAGCAGTGGATGCACTTGAGAGAATTGTAAATCTTTACCCTGAAAATTACATGTCTGAAAAAGCGTATTTTATGTTGGCTAAGGTTTATGAAGATAGGGTGTCTGGTCCCGCATATGATCAAGGCTCAACACTCAAGGCACTCAACTTTTATGAAGATTATCTTATTTTATACGCAAAACCACCTGCTCAAAGTATTCATGAATCGATTAAATCTTACGAGGCACGCGTCCTAGTATCGAAAGAACGATTTAATGCAGCTGAAGACGGAAGAAATCAAATGCGTCAAACTCTTGCTGAAAGCAAACTTGAAGTTGCTCAATATATTGAGAAGTATGGGAAGTACTTTCTTGTTAGATGGCGAGAACTTGGTAACCGCCCTGCCTTGCAGTTTTACAATGAAGCCATAAACTCCGCCCCTGAATCAGATGCTGCTCGAGTGGCAGAGAAAAAAGTGGCGGAATTGAAAGCAATGAATGAAAAATAAGAAATTTAGACCTCTTTGGGTTTTTATTTTCGGCATTCTTTTTCTTTCAAGTTGCAGGTACCAAGCGGGTTATCCCGGGGAAGATGATGGCAGGTCGATATCTATACGAGTTGAAAACCGTTCTTTAGCCGGACAACTTGGACCCATTCTTAACCGTAGTGTAAAAGATGAAATTCTTCGTATTGGTGTTCATCATTTGGTTACAGAGACTGAGAATGCTCACTCCCGTGTTAAGATTACAATCGAAGATTATCAGAAGAGTGCACAGGCATACAATTCTAATGATTCGCTGCTAGCCTCAGGGTTTGAGCTCAGCGTGCAGGCAAAAGTGGAAATATCCAAGACGAAATACAATCACAGGTCTAAGGTTTTCACTCTTTTTTCCCGAGGTCATGTCATGCGCCTTTCTTCTCTTGAGCAACCTAAAGATCGTCAAGCCCTTGCCGATATTGCCCGGGATCTTGGTTCCCGTATTGCCCAACGTTTAGCCTACCAAACATTGAACTAATAAAGTTTTTATGAAAATTCTAGCCCCTTCGATTTTAGCAGGTAATCACGCGAATTTATCGAATGCACTACAAGTTGCTGAGGATGATGGCAGAAAGTGGATCCACCTCGATATTATGGATGGTCACTTTGTGCCAAACCTTAGTTTCGGACCTCAAACTGTTGCTGATTTACGCAAAGGTTCTGAGTTGTTTTTTGATGTTCACCTCATGCTTGACCAGCCAGATAAGTACATTGACCCCTTTGTTGAGGCAGGATCTGACCTCATAAGTATACATCTGGAACCAGAATACGATCACCAAGCTGCCTTAAACAGAATTAAAGATGCAGGAGTGAAAACTGGACTGGTGATTAACCCGGATACTCCGATCGATGGCCTTTTACCCTATTTAGATCAAATTGACCTTGTTTTATTCATGACTGTTTTCCCTGGCTTTGGAGGGCAAAAGTTTATTGAAGAAGTTTTAGTCAAATCCAAGGAAATCTCCAAGCTCAGAACTGAAGGGAAGGGTAATTACCTTATTGAGGTCGATGGGGGCGTTGGACCCGAGCACGTACAACCTTGTCTTAATGCAGGCGTCGATATTTTTGTTGCTGGGACTGCTTACTATCAGAGAAACGACATAGGCAGAAAAGAATTTGCCGAGTCTATCGAGCTAGTTTGATTAGCTCGATAGACCCTTTAAATTCTTTAAACTTTAAGAAACGGGGCTAAGACTAAGGCGACTACTGACATTAGCTTAAGCAAGATGTTCAACGATGGACCGGAGGTATCTTTTAATGGGTCACCAACTGTATCACCAACAACTGCTGCTTTGTGAACATCAGAGCCTTTTCCGTGAACTACACCATCAATTTCATAGCCTTCTTCCACCATCTTTTTGGCATTATCCCAAGCACCACCAGCGTTAGACTGAAAGAGTGCCAAGAGAACGCCGGAAGCGGTTACACCTGCGAGTAATCCGCCTAACATAACACCTCCACTTCCTGGGAAAAGATAGTTTCCTCCAATGCCAACGGCGATCGGGGTGAGAATGGCAACCATTCCAGGGGCAACCATTTCTTTAATAGCTGATTGGGTTGAAATTTCTACACACTTTCCATATTCGGCTGAGTCGATGGCTTCATCAAAACTCTTTCGTTCGTCTTCTGACCATTCATCAGACGGTTTTCCCTCATTGCGACCCATAATTTCTAGAGCTTTCTTTAAGGCAGGGATATCACGAAACTGACGTCGCACTTCCTGAATCATTGACATAGCTGCCCTTCCAACTGCTCCCATGGCAAGGGCACTGAACAAGAACGGAAGCATGGCACCAATAAACAAGCCAGCCATGACTTTCGGAGCTGATACATCGATGACATCAATGCCCGCAGTTTCTTTAAACGCGGCAAAAAGTGCTAGTGCAGTTAAGGCAGCGGAGCCAATGGCAAAACCTTTTCCAATGGCAGCGGTTGTATTACCAACAGCGTCAAGTTTATCTGTTCGCTGGCGAACCTCAGGAGGTAACTCGGCCATTTCTGCAATTCCACCTGCATTGTCTGAAATCGGACCGTAGGCATCAACCGCAAGTTGAATTCCTGTGTTTGAAAGCATACCAACTGCTGCAATGGCAATTCCGTATAAACCAGCAAGCTCGTAAGCACCAACCACGGCAGCTGCAAGGACAAGAATAGGAAAAGTCGTTGAAATCATGCCAACACCTAATCCTGAGATTATGTTGGTGGCGTAACCTGTGATAGATTGTTCAACAATATCTTTCACAGGCTTTTTTCCTGTGCCTGTGTAGTGTTCGGTGATTAAACCAATTGCGAGACCTGCGATTAAGCCGATGATGGTGGCCCAAAACACACCCATTGCTGTGTAAGTTATACCGTTATAGACCCAAGATTCTGGTAGGAAATGGTTAATGAGGTAGTAAGAAGCCGCGATCATGATCGCTGATGAAGCGAATTCACCAGTATTTAATGCTTTCTGGGGGTCATCTCCGTCTTTAACTTTAACTAGAAAAGTACCCAAGATAGAGGTGAAGATTCCAACCGCACCAAGGATTAAAGGAAGGATCACGGGAGATAAGGCTTCTATCTGGTTGGAGTTAGAAGAAAAAACATCAACACCAGCTACGATAGCTGCACCCAATACCATGGTCGCAATGATCGAGCCAACATAGGACTCAAAAAGGTCAGCACCCATACCAGCCACATCTCCCACATTATCCCCTACATTATCTGCAATGGTGGCAGGGTTAAGAGGGTGATCTTCTGGGATCCCAGCTTCCACTTTACCAACGAGGTCAGCTCCTACATCTGCGGCTTTCGTGTATATTCCTCCCCCAACTCGAGCAAAAAGAGCGATGGACGACGCACCAAAGGAAAATCCGGTAAGAACCGAAAGAGTTACTCCTAACGAGCCACCTTCTTCAAAAGCACCGAAATGATTTCCGAAGTAGTAAAACAATCCACCTAGACCTAAAATTCCAAGACCAACAACGCCAAGTCCCATAACTGCACCACCGGAAAACGCGACTTCTAAGGCCTTACCTAAACTATCTTTAGCAGCATTGGCTGTGCGTACATTGGCTTTGGTGGCTACTTTCATGCCAAGATAGCCAGCTAGGGCAGAGCAAAAAGCCCCGACGGCAAATGATACAGCGACCAAGGAGTGGCTTTTATCGTTTTGGGATCCGCTCCAATAAAGAAGAGCCGCTACCGCAATCACAAAGATAATTAAAACCCGGTATTCGGCTCGTAAAAATGCCATGGCACCTTCTTGAATACTGCGAGCAATTTTCGACATGCGCTCACTGCCCTCAGGGGCTGCGTTGATGGTTTGGGTTTTCCACCAAGTAAAGAGTAGGGCAATTACCCCAGCGACTGGTAGTGATAGGAGGAGGTTTTCTAAGTTCATGATTGAGCTGGAATTATTCTTTAGTAAACGATTATTTGTGATCGGAATAGATCGATTTTGATCGATTTTGAGTAAATTGCAAGGTCGAAAGAGGAGGAATAATCGGTTATTTCAGATTTTATTTTATCCTTAAGAGCATCAGTTTATCCACCTCCTTTTCTTCAACCTTGCAATTGGTTTTAGAATTTACACCATAACCTACATGAGAAATTCATTCCTTTGTCTTTTAATAGCCGTTGTATCCTCTTTGTTTTACTCTTGCGAAAATCGTTACAGGAATCGAGGGCAGTCAGTTTCCGCTCAGCAAGGTGTTGAAACCTTAAAGCGTACTTCTTCCAAACAGGTTCAGCAAGAGGGCTTATCCAAAGATGCTTACCAGGTTTCTGCATCTGAATTTGATGAGTTTTTTGCTTATCGATATGGTCTTCTATATCAAAAATTTTCGGATACCCCTTTCAGTGGGAGGGTTGTCACTGCTGAAGAAGGTGAAGAAGGTGATTTTGTCTCTTTGGACGAAGGTTGGATGGATGGAAAAAAACATGGCGTAAGTACCCGTTGGTTTTCCAATGGTATAAAAATGTATGAGCGGAACTACAATGGTGGGAAATGGCATGGTACAGTCACCCGTTGGTGGCCCAATGGGCAAAAAATGTATGTGAGAGCTTACACTGAAGGTAAGAGACACGGCAAGGAAGCAACTTGGAGATCAGACGGCACTCCAATTAATCTCTCAACCACAAAGCCTTCCCAAGATGCTGAAACTGCTACAAGTTTTGAAAGTGCTCCAGATCAGGAAGATAATTTGCCCAGTGTATCTATACCTGAATCTACCAGTTTGATCGAACCAAGCCCTGCGGTTGATACCCCCCAATCTTTTGATCCTGCTAATGTTGAGCCAAGTTTTGAACCCATTGGCTTACCTGCTGAGCCTGCTTTGGAGCCTGAAATGACGGATTCGTTTCCTGTTTTCGAACCATTGGGAGACCCTGTTGGTTCAACCGAAGCACCGAGTCAACCTGAGCCTGATTTGGGCTTACCTCCACTATCTGAGCCGAGCGGATCCAATGACAGTGATCTTCCTGCTTTTCCTGCTCCCCAACCTGATATGCCGAGTAACTCCTCAGGAGGTGATGAACTTCCCCCTATGCCAGTAACTGAAGAAGCTGCTCCTCGTGACGATTTACCTCCTTTACCTGGTGCAACTGCACGGGAGCCAGATGGGCTGCCACCGTTAGCGGAAGGCACCCCCGAAGGTTTACCCTCTATGCCCTCAGATGGTGGGTTACCTCCTCTTCCTGGAGATGGTGGGTTACCCCCCTTACCAGGAGACGGTGGCTTACCTCCATTGCCCGGAGATGGTGGGTTACCCCCCTTACCCCCGCTTCCTTGATAAACTGACTTTCATTTCACGAGTCTGTCAAAAGCTCAGCCTGTTGAGCTTGTATTTCTTTCATTGATGTCTGGTAAATTTTTTGGATGAACGATTTTATGGATTGAGCTTCTAGAGCGTTCGATCATTAAATAAGCTTTATTTTTATGCTGAGTAAATGAATATCTTTGTTTCCAGAAATGGCCAAACTTTTGGACCTTACACAAGTGAGCAGGCCAAGCAGTATTTAGAAGCCGGGCAGTTACTGGCTTCCGATTATGCTCTTACAGAAGGAAGTACGGAATGGAGAAATTTAGCAGAATTATTATCGCCTCCTTCCCCCAGTGGACCTTTCCCAATAAATGCGGGTGCAAAGCCTGCTATTAGTTCTCAAGAGAGCTCTGGGAATGCTGCCTCCATTGCCCAAGAGAAAGTAAAACCCTCGGTAAAGACAAAAGGGCCAAAGCAGAATCCAAAAATTAAAAAAGCTAGCCAAGTACAAACTGTATATGTGGCACAGAAAAAAAGTCTTATTGGTAAACTTTTCTCAACCGTCATGGTCTTTAGTTTTATGATGCTTTTAGCGGTTGGTGGTATTGTCGGGGCTTACTTTGCTATGCCTTCTACAATGGGGCCTTTACTTACCAAATTCGGTCTGCCCATGGATGAGCTTTTGGCAAACAGTCCAGTTGGAGTAAAATCCATTGAAACAGCGACTGTATCCGAACCCCAAGCCGCAGATGAAGTTTCCCTAGACCCTGAATCTTTTCGTTCTCTCAAGAATTTAGGAGTCCGTATTTTACCTATGGAGAATGAAAAAGGTTTGCAAATTATTGCCCCCGCTGACCCCCCCTTGGAAGATCAGGAGTTGGCTAATTTGTTACCGATTGCCAACCATATTGTTTCGTTGGATCTTACGAATTCAAAAGTTACAGACCAGGGAGTTTCCCATATTTTGAAATTGGTAAACCTACGTAAACTAAATATGGAGGGTGCTGTGGGTATTACCTCTGTGGGTGCATCTCAGCTTAAAATTTTAGCAAAATTGGAGCATCTAAATTTGATTAATGTAGAACTCGAGGATTCTTTTGTTGATGCCTTACTCAAGCTTGAAAGCCTAAGGGAGGTTTATCTGTTTAAGACTGGAATTAGTGAGGACGCGATCAAACGATTAAAATCTGAACGACCCAAAATGTTTGTCAACGCAGGCTAAGCTTTCCGATTCTTGATCCTACTTTTTCTCTCAGGAAAAGAGGTTTTACAAATTATACATTCGAGACCGTGGCAGGCATGAGCAGGGCAGTGTTCTCTGCCGTAATAAATAATTTGAAGATGTAATGAGTTCCATCTTTCTTTGGAGAAGTGACGTTTTAAGTCTTTCTCTGTTTGAGTGACATTTTTCCCATTAGTTAGTTTCCAACGCTGGGCGAGACGGTGAATGTGAGTGTCGACGGGAAAGGAGGGGACCCCGAAAGCTTGAGACATGACTACAGATGCAGTTTTGTGTCCCACGCCTGGTAGTTTTTCTAATTCTTCCAAGGATTGAGGAACCTCACCTTGATGTTCCTCTAAAAGAATATTCGAGAGCCCGTGGATCGCCTTTGCTTTTCTAGGAGCTAAGCCACAGGGCCTAACGATCTCATTGATTCCTTCTATCGTTTGCTTGGCCATTTTCCGAGGAGTAGAAGCGAGGCGAAAGAGAGCGGGCGTTATCTTGTTAACCCGTGCATCCGTACACTGAGCTGATAAAAGAACTGCAATCAATAAGGTGTAGGGATTCCTGTGATCCAATGGTACCGGAGGGTCCGGGTATAATTCTTCCAGTTTTTGGTCTATGTATTCTATACGCTCTGTAAGCTTCATATTTTGTCTAAATTATACTTACATCAAAAAGCCAAGCCTTTTAAGCCAGTTGGGCTTGCTTGAAAGGTTGCATTTCGAAATCAGATTACTTTTGATAGTTGGCGAAATGAAGCCCTTCATCATTTGGCTGGATCTCCGGATAATTATCACTTTAAAATTGATAGAGATTCAATTTGTCAATGGAACGGTTAGGAAGGAAAAAATGGTTTCGATTTCACGATTTCTGAACCGACAAGTTCCCCCAATTGTAAAGTCGATATTTTTGGGGAAAGGCAGGCTCATTCCTTTCGGATTATTATTCAACGGTGTAAATCAAGGCACCAAGAGACATAATGTCTCACTCCGAAGGGGTTTAACCTTGAGATTGTCTCGTTGTTACTCATGCTTGCATTCTCCTACAGACCATGCCAAGCCTGCAGTTTACAAGGTTTTCTATCTTTTGGTTAATCGGAACGCATCCTGCAAAGTATCTGTATTATGAATATTGATCCTGAAAAATTTACTGAGCTTGGACTCTCCGCAATTCGTGAGATGGCAGAGGTAGCCAAGCGTAATGGTCAACAAGAGGTAGAAGTATGGCACCTTATGTCTGCCTTGACGGCCCAGGAAAATGGAATTGTTCCAGCTTTGCTTGAAGAGGTTGGGGTGGGGACAGCACCCGTTCAGCTTGCCCTTCATCGAGAGCTTAAGAATTTACCTAAAATTGCCGGTGATGTAAATACTGCCCGGTCCTTTGCCTCCGCTGGTCTAACTGAAGCCGTAGAAAAAGGGCAGGATATCTCAAAGGATATGCAGGATGATTATATAAGTACTGAACATCTTTTACTTGGGCTGGTATCCGTTGGAAAACCGGCGACCTTTAAGCAATTTCTGAAAAATTTTGAACTTACAGAAAAGAAGTTGACCACAATCCTTCAAAACCTCCGGGGAGGACAAAAAGTAACCACCAAAACACCTGAAAATTCATTTCGTGCTCTTAAAAAATATGGGATTGATTTGGTCGAACAGGCTAAAGCTGGCAAGCTCGATCCTGTCATTGGCCGCGATTCTGAAATTCGTAGAGTCATTCGTATACTTTCCCGTAAAACAAAAAATAACCCAGTTTTGATTGGTGAACCCGGTGTTGGCAAGACCGCGATTGTCGAAGGTTTAGCCCAGCGTATTGTACGAGGAGATGTACCCGAGGGTTTGAAAGAAAAAACGATTTTTACCTTAGAGATGAGTTCTTTGCTCGCGGGTGCAAAGTTTCGGGGAGAATTTGAAGAACGACTAAAAGCGGTATTGGGCGAAGTCAGTAAAGCAGATGGAAGAATTGTTCTTTTCATTGATGAGATGCACACAATCGTAGGAGCTGGAAAAGCAGAGGGAGCGATTGATGCCGGTAATATGCTTAAGCCCATGTTGGCGAGAGGAGAACTTCATTGTATAGGTGCAACTACACTTAATGAGTACAGACAACACATTGAGAAAGATGCTGCCTTAGAGCGGCGCTTTCAGACTGTATTGGTCGAACAGCCAAATGTGGAAGATACCATTTCTATTCTTCGTGGACTAAGGGAGCGTTTTGAGATTCATCATGGAGTTAATATCAGAGATGAAGCCTTGGTGAATGCTGCGGTTCTCTCCAACCGTTATGTCTCTGATCGCTTCCTGCCCGACAAAGCCATTGATTTGGTTGATGAGGCTTGTGCGATGATTAGAACTGAGCTTGATAGTATGCCCGCTGAATTGGATGAAATCTGTCGCCGGGTATTACAGCTTGAAATTGAGGAAACTGCACTGAAGCAGGAAAAAGACACCGCAAGTAAAGAGCGCCTGGAAACTCTTCGTAAAGAGTTGGGTAATACCCGGGACAAGATGGAAACGATCAAGCGGCAGTGGGAAAATGAGCGCAAGGGTATCGACGATGTACGAGTTTTACGGGAGCAGATAGAATCAACCCGGGCAGAGATGGAAAGAGCTGAACGGGCATATGATTTAAATCTTGTGGCGGAATTAAAGCATGGAAAACTTCCCATTCTTGAAACTGAACTAGAAGCCTTGGAGAAAGCAGAAAAAAAAGATGACTCCATTTTGAAGGAAGAAGTTACGGCTGAAGAGATCGCGGATATTGTAGCCCGCTGGACTGGTGTACCGGTAACCAAATTAATCGAGGGGGAACGCGAAAAGATTCTTCGTCTCCAAAGTATTCTACATGAAAGAGTGATTGGGCAGGAGGAGGCAGTGGATGCTGTTGCCGAAGCAATCATGAGGGCAAGGGCAGGGATCAAAGACCCAAATCGGCCTATTGGCTCCTTTCTATTTCTCGGTCCCACAGGTGTCGGGAAAACCGAGCTTGCTAAGACCCTTGCCGAAAGTCTTTTTGATAGTGAGAATAATGTAGTTCGTATAGACATGTCCGAATACATGGAAAAGCACTCTGTTGCCCGCTTGATTGGTGCTCCTCCCGGGTATGTTGGGTATGAAGAAGGTGGCCAGCTTACTGAAGCGGTTAGACGAAAACCATATTCCGTAATTCTCTTTGATGAGATTGAAAAAGCTCACCCTGATGTGTTCAATGTCCTGCTTCAATTGATGGACGACGGGCGGCTCACCGATTCTCAAGGCCGCACCGTCGATTTTAAAAATGTTGTCGTTATCATGACCTCCAATGTGGGGAGTCGCTATTTACAGGATCACTTACTTGATAATCAAATTCCTGAGTCCGCACGTGAATCGGTAATGGCTGAATTGAGAGATCATTTCCGTCCAGAATTTCTTAACCGAATTGATGATGTCGTACTCTTTAAACCCCTCACACTCCAAGAAATTACAGATATTGTTGAACTCTTGCTCTCCGGACTGAACAAACGCCTTGTGGATCGAAAAGTAACCGTTCAGTTTACCGATGCCGCTAAGAAGTGGATCGGAGAAAAAGGATACGATCCGACCTATGGTGCCCGTCCGTTAAAAAGGTTTTTACAGAAGCAGGTCGAGACCCAACTCGCCCGGGCATTGGTTGCAGGTGAGGTAGAGGAGGGGAGTGAAGTTTCCTTCTCCGTAAAGGACGATCAATTGGTGATGAAAGTGACTTAGATCCAACTAATATACGAGTGGGGGGTAGAAATGACTGCAGATATTCACCCTGTAAGGTAAGTCGGGAAAGAGCTTGTCCGCGTAGGATTTATGCTAACCAGCTGTCATCCGTTTGATATGCGTGGAAATATTTAATGTAAGTTATATGCTTTTTTATGGCTTCGTTATGTTCGGGCAAAGCCTGACAACTGAAATGAAGAAAACTGAATCAGGGAGTTAAGTTAAATTTGAAAACTCTACCGGATCAGGTCACTGACTGATTTTTCAATTACCCGTTTATTGATAAAAGAGAATAGAAACCCATAAACCCCTAGTAAAATGATGCTCTCTATTGAAAAGCCTGTGGGCAGGGTGAGGTTCATCCTCGAAGCTTGCTCCAAAAGAAAATACTTGGAGGTATATCCCAAGATAAAGGAACCGGTGAGAACCCAGGAAAAGAGGCGCAAAAAACGGGAAAAGAAAATTTGACTGATCTGTTTTCTTGAAAAGCCAAGCAAGAGCAGGTTGTGGGCATGCTCGGTTACCCGGGCTATAACTAAACGGTAACTTGTAGCGAAGGTGGTAATGGATAAGAGGGACAGCAGTGCCCCAATACCACCCATGCCTGATAAAATTCCCTTCAGTATTTTTTTTACTAGATCCTGTTCTGGGAATTCACGATTTAATTCATACCCACTTTCTTCGATGAAGGTAAGCAAGGCAGAAGATGGAGAATCTATGACTTCCACTATTATACGGGATGGATGAATAATTTTATCATCCGTTTTAAAGACAGACATAGCCGGTGCCCGATCTGCTGGATGTCCGAGAGGGGAAATTTCCCAATTGTTGAAAGCCGGCTTCTGGCTTAATTCTATCAATTCTTCCCGCGAGCGGGGTGGACCATCAATGCTTTCATTTTTCCACAGAAAGAAAAAGTCTCCGGCGTTGGGTTGCCCAAATTTTTGATTTGCCCAGGTAAGAAAGCTTTCGGGTACGAGCACGCTGTTGATTCTCTTGCTGAACGCCACAAATCTACCATCTAGGGTGTCTTTTCGGTTCTTTCCGATGAAGACCTCGATGGGCATACCCGATGCGGCTTCTTGGGAAAGGGTGGGATATTCTACTCGTGATGGAGCCAAGCCGAAATTCCAAAGGTCGAGATAAAACTTGGGAACCATGATTGGAACAAAACTTGAATTTTCATCCCAACTCCATGATTTAGGGATAAAATCAAGAAATTCATCGGGAATGGATTCAAAGAATAAATCTGCTTTGGCAGCTGACCCCATCCCTACTTTTCCCGTGGGCCAGATGTAGACAGTTACAGGAAATTGATTCCGCAGGAAACCACCAATTCGTTTAACTCCTTCGAGGCTACGGATGGTCTCTAGTTCAGCAGGAGAAAAGGACTCATCCTTTTTACCCAAGTTTACCAAGGCACCTCCTTCCACTTTCTTATTGAGAGTGAAATAATTCTTGGTGCCCTCATTTTGTTCCAAGTAATCTGTTGCGTCTTGAAAAAATTGCAGGGCAAGTAAAAGCATGGTGGTGCCAAAAAGGCAACCTATTGAGGCAATGGCGAGTTCACGTTTTGGCCCTCCACCCTCTAGGCAGGATTTAAGTATGGAGTGATTCGGAAGCGACTTCACAGGGAATATTGATGGTCAAAGGAGAGCGCAGGGGCGGAACCGAGAGAGGAAAGAATCAAGCCAGCTTCCTGTTGTTCGACGACTTCTTTGATCAGTTCACTGGCAAGGTTCTGATTGCTCTCATCCAAATGACTGAAAGGCTCGTCTAAAAGCAGGAGACGAAAGGGTTTGCGAAGAGCTCGTATGATGGCGATACGCTGGCGTTGCCCATGAGAAAGGGTTGAAACTGGTTGCTGGAGGTGGGGTTCCAACCCCAATCTATTCACCATTTCTTCGACAGATGGAGCGGATGGATTAATGTCGGGAATGAGCTCGAGATTTTCATGGGCGGACAGGTGAGGAAATAAGCGAAGGTCTTGAAAAACTAGGGAAATCGACCTTCTTCTCCATTGCTCCCACTGCACGAAAGTAAATTGCTTTACAGGTTGCCCCTCGATTAAAAGTTGTCCGGTATAGTCTTGCCGAAGCCCGTAGATCAAATGTAGGAGGGTGGACTTCCCCATACCAGACTGGGCCGAGATTAAAATTTTGGACTGGGGCTCGATACGAAGGTGAAGATTCCAAATTTCCGAAGTCTTAATGATTTTATCCGGTAATGGGTTGGGTACCACTTTATTCAATTCAATCAACATCAGAGGAGAGAGAGGAAATTAGTTCCGAATATGGCCGTTCTTTCCACCTCGGTCAAATTAGCTTCTTTTGAAATTAAATTTTGGAAGGACTTAAAATCCGGTACTTTTTGCGTGGCCGGGAAAATTCGCAAAGGATAATCCGTACCCCATAGAATCTTTTCCATGCCAACGGTTTCAATCAGTTTCCGGTAGATACTTGGATCGTAGAGAAGGGGGCAAGCTGCGAGGTCGTAGTAAACATTTTTCAAATCCGGGCGAATTTTTGGGTTTAATTCATAAAACGGAAAAAGTCCTCCCGCATGGGCCAAGATAATCTTAAGTGCAGGAAGTTGGCGGGCAAGCCAGAGAAATTCTTCGAGTGGCGTTTGGACTCGGCCTGGGTAATCATGCCCCACAGGTTCGGTAACATGAAAGGTAACAGGCCAGCCTTGATCACAGGCAAATTGCATGCAATTCATCCAGTTATCATTTCGGATGGAGGAACCTTGCAACCATGGGTGACATTCACCGATACCGAGAAAGCCAAGATCCTTACTTCTTTTGAGACTTTCGATTGGGTTTTGAATCCCCGGGTGCAAACTTACAAATCCAATAAACCGGTCCGGGTCCCGAGATATCCATTGGCTGGTCCATTCATTTTGCAGTGCACAGGTTTCTGGGTTTTCCCAGTACCAACCTAGTAGAACCGCACGGTCAACCATAGCATTATCCATATCCGCAATCATCTTTTCCCGCGTGGACCATCCCTGTAGACTTTTTTTATTTTTCGGGCATACCAACTCCTGCCAGTGTGGTTCTTTGTGTACAAGAGCAAAAGATCTAGGATCTTTTAGAACCTCTTCAGAATATCCGTGCGTATGAGAGTCGACGATCACAGTATCTTATCATGTCGAATTTTAATCGTCTGGGCAAAGCACAAAATTTCCTCGCGCCGGCAAGGAGTTTGAGACCAACTATTTAATCTTTTGCAGGATCAACTGCGGATTTATCCGATGAGTTCGATAGATGACGAGCAAGAGATGCCTCGATGAAGGAAGCGAACAGGGGGTGAGCCTTGTTGGGCTTGGATTGAAATTCTGGATGAAACTGTACCCCAACATACCAAGGGTGATTTTTGACTTCTACGATCTCGACTAAGTCCCTTTCGGGATTGGTTCCGGTAATCACAAGACCGGCTGTCTCCAACTGTTCACGGTATGCATTGTTGAACTCAAAACGGTGACGATGTCTTTCCGACACCTCATCCTTGTCATAGGCTTGGTAGGCGGCTGAGCCTTTTTTTAGGGCACAAGGGCAAGCTCCCAGTCGCATGGTTGCCCCTTTGTCTTCGACCGATTTTTGGTCATCCATGATGTGGATGACTGGGTCCGGGGTCTTGGGGATCAAACTCTTCGCTGTTTGCCTTTTCCAGTCCCAAGCACATTTCGGGCAAAGTCAATAACCGCAATTTGCATCCCGAGGCAGAGACCAAAATAGGGGAGGTGGTGATCCCGGGCATACTTGGATGCCAGGACTTTCCCCTCCGTGCCCGCGATCTCCAAATCCTCCGGGAACCAAGACTCCGTCAAGGTTCTGGCAGGTGAGCTTCGGGGCCATCTCGTTCGATATCTTCTGCATCGAGATGAATGACCTCGACTTCGCAATCATTTCGGATACCACCATGGACGAGAGATTCATTCACAGAAAGATAGGAATCCTGAAGATCCATATATTTCCCAACCATTCCAATTCTTACTTTATGCTTTGGATTGAGCAACCGGTGGACCACTTCTTCCCATTCATCAAGTTTGGGAGCTGGGGCGTCGAGACCAAGAAAGCGAGTAACTAAACGGTCTAGCCCTTCTTTCTTAAGCATATGTGGAAGTTCATATATGGAATGGGCCACATCCATTTCTTCAATCACCGCCTCGCTGGGGACACTGCAGAATAGGGAGAGCTTTTCTCGAATTTCTTCAGTGATAGGCTGTTCGGTTCTACAAATTAAAATGTCTGGTTGGATGCCAATTTCCCTAAGTTTTGCAACACTTTGTTGGGTGGGCTTGGTCTTAAGCTCCCCTGCAGCCCGTAAGCTGGGTAGGAGAGTCATGTGAATGAAGAGTACATTAGCTTTGCCCACTTCGGATGCAAATTGCCTCATGGCTTCGGTAAACGGCAGGCCTTCAATATCTCCAATGGTGCCCCCAATTTCAGTAATTAATACATTGACCCCTTCTCCGGCGGCATGGATTCGATCCTTGATTTCGTTGGTTACATGAGGAATCACCTGAACCGTTTTTCCAAGGTAATCCCCCCGTCTTTCTTTGCGTATGACGGACTCGTAAATTTGGCCGCTGGTTAAATTGTTGAAACGAGAAAGTTTGCCAGATGTAAAACGCTCATAGTGCCCAAGATCGAGATCCGTTTCCGCCCCATCATCCAGGACATAAACTTCACCGTGCTGGAATGGGCTCATTGTTCCAGGGTCTACATTAAGGTAAGGGTCAAATTTTTGGATTCTTGTCGTGAGTCCGCGTTGTTCAAGCAAGGCTCCAAGAGCCCCAGAAGTCAGTCCTTTCCCAAGGGATGAGACTACGCCACCAGTTATGAAGATATATTTCATGATACAAACAACAATCAATGACACGCTCGGCTTATCTCTTGCAACTCTCTTTTGTTCACACTGAAGAAGGACTAAAATAATTTACTTTTTAGGTACTCTTATTAATTTAGCTAATTGACACCGCTTATAGTAGTAACTTAACCATGATTTGTCCTCGTGTTTTGTTTGGGGAAGAAAAAGAATTAGATATAATAATCCAACACCACTATGTTTAGTAGCTCTTTAGGAAAAAAATACCTCATGGCCCTCACAGGCATTGTACTCATAGGCTTCGTATTTGTGCACATGGCCGGAAATCTCCAAGTTTTGCTTGGCCAAGACAAGATCAATGCCTATGCCCATGCCTTGCAGTCCCTTCCCATGCCCATACTTTGGGGATCCCGTTTATTTTTGCTTGTATGTGTAATTTTACACGCCTGGACTGCGATTGTACTCATTCGAGAGAATCGGGCCGCTCGCCCCCAAGGTAATGATGTGGAAGTTACCAAGCGGGCTGGTTTGTCTTCTCTTAAGATGGGGTTGTCTGGAACTATTCTGCTGTTCTTTATTGTTTTTCATCTTCTCCACTTCACCATTCGTACCGTTTATCCCGAGTATAATGACATGATGACGACTGTCGGGGCACCAGAGGGCGAGGAAGTGCACGATGTTTACACCATGGTACTTGCTGGTTTCCAACATATTTGGGTTTCTGTTTTTTACATCGTCGCAATGTTTTTATTGTGCGGTCATCTAAGCCATGGATTCAGTAGTGTTTTCCAGTCCTTAGGCATCCGTTCTGATTCTTGGCGTGTTAAAATTGAACTCGGTGCCAAAGCTTATGCCTGGGTGATTTTCTTGGGCTTTTCGATCATCCCGATATTAGTGTTAGGACAAAAACTTGATTTTATTTCTTTTTTTGAACCATCCTTATTTTCCGATTCCTTAGCGGTGCGTTAGGGACCCATTCACAAAATAATCATTATGAATCTCGATTCCAAAATCCCCGAAGGCCCACTTTCTGATAAGTGGGACAATCATCGTTTCTCTTCCAAATTGGTCAACCCGGCGAATAAGCGAAAATATCGAGTGATTGTTGTTGGTTCTGGGTTGGCAGGTGGTTCGGCGGCTGCCACCCTCGCCGAACTTGGTTATAATGTGGACTGTTTTTGTTACCAAGATTCACCTCGTCGGGCACACTCAATTGCTGCACAGGGTGGAATCAATGGGGCGAAAAACTACCAAAATGATGGAGACAGTATCCATCGCCTTTTCTACGACACGGTCAAAGGTGGAGATTTTCGTTCCCGTGAAGCCAATGTTTATCGTTTAGCTCAGGTAAGCACCAACATTATTGACCAGTGCGTTGCTCAAGGTGTTCCATTTGCCAGGGAATATGGTGGCTTGCTTGCCAATCGTTCTTTTGGCGGTGCTCAAGTTAGTCGAACTTTTTATGCCCGGGGTCAAACTGGTCAGCAATTACTTTTAGGAGCTTACAGTGCTCTTAGTCGTCAAATTTCCACGGGCCAAGTAAAAATGCACACGCGTCACGAAATGCTCGATCTTGTGGTTGTAGATGGCCACGCCAAAGGGATCATTACCCGGAACTTGGCAACGGGTGAAACCAAAGCGTGGACGGCAGATGCGGTTCTTCTTTGCACCGGTGGGTATGGAAATGTCTATTATCTCTCAACCAATGCGATCGGTTGTAATGTAACCGCGACTTATCGTGCTTACCGCAGAGGTGCTGGTTTTGCCAACCCATGTTTCACTCAAATTCACCCCACCTGCATTCCGGTTGCTGGTGATCACCAGTCCAAGCTCACCTTGATGTCAGAGTCCCTGCGTAATGATGGAAGGGTATGGGTCCCTAAGAAGGCTGAGGATTGTGGCAAGAACCCAAATGATATACCCGAAGCAGACCGCGATTATTATTTAGAAAGAAAATACCCAAGCTTCGGAAACCTCGCTCCTCGTGATATTTCTAGTCGTTCTGCTAAAGAAGCCTGCGATGAAGGCCGTGGTGTAGGTCCGGGCGGTCGAGGGGTGTACCTTGACTTTGCTGATGCAATCTCTCGACTTGGGGAAAGTGTAATTCGAGAGCGTTATGGTAATCTCTTTCAAATGTATGAAAGAATTACGGGTGAAAATGCGTACCAACGCCCTATGAGGATTTATCCCGCAATCCATTACACCATGGGTGGCCTCTGGGTTGACTATAACCTCATGACCACGATTCCTGGTTGCTTTGCTTTGGGGGAAGCGAATTTTTCTGATCATGGCGCCAATCGTTTGGGTGCGAGTGCATTGATGCAAGGCTTGAGTGACGGATACTTTGTGGCCCCTTACACCATTGGCAATTATTTAGCGAATTCCGGAGCAGGTACGATTAGCCCTGACTCTCCAGAAGTAAAAGAAGTGATGGAATCTGTTCGTGAACGCGTGGATCAACTTACCTCCTCCAACGGCAACCGTTCCGCTCGCTCTTACCACAAGCAGCTTGGGCAAATCATGTGGGAATATGCGGGGATGGCCCGTAATGCTCCTGGTTTAGAAAAAGCAATTGGAGAAATCCAAGAACTTCGTGACGACTTTAACAAAAACCTTTTAGTTCCAGGAACAGGTAGCAATTTAAATGCTGAGCTCGAACGGGCTGGGCGGGTTCGTGACTTTATTGATTTTGGAGAATTGCTCTGCCGCGATGCATTGGAGAGAAAAGAATCTTGTGGTGGGCACTTCCGGGAGGAGTATCAAACAGAAGATGGAGAAGCCACCCGGGATGATGAGAACTTTGCCCACGCTGCGGTGTGGGAATACAAGGGAGAAGGTAAAACTCCGGCTCGCCATAAGGAAGAATTAAAGTACGATAACGTAAAACTTGCAGTTCGTAGTTACAAATAAGGAAATTTTATGAAATTAATTCTTAGGGTCTGGAGACAAGATGGTGCTGAAGACGAGGGTCGTTTTGAGACCCACCAACTAGACGGAGTCTCTGAAGACTCCTCATTTTTGGAAATGCTCGATCAATTGAACGAGCAATTATTGGAAGAGGGTACGGAGCCTATTCTCTTCGATCATGATTGCCGGGAGGGAATCTGTGGAACTTGTTCGCTTACCATAAACGGTTTGGCCCATGGCCCCGAGGACTCCACAACGACCTGCCAGTTACACATGAGGAAATTCAGTGATGGGGAAACTGTCACCATTGAGCCTTTCCGTGCCCGTGCCTTTCCCATCGTTCGGGATTTGGTGGTGGATCGTTCCGCTTTTGACCGCATCACGCAAGCTGGTGGATACATTACCGTTCGCACCGGAAGTGCGCCTGACGGAAATGCAATACCTGTGCCCAAAGATGACTCAGATAAAGCCATGGACGCAGCCGCCTGTATTGGTTGTGGTGCCTGTGTGGCATCTTGCAAAAATGCATCGGCCATGCTCTTTACATCTGCGAAAGCCGGGCACTTAAATCTTCTTCCTCAGGGTAAAGCGGAAAAAGATAAGAGAGTGCTGGCCATGGTTGAGGAAATGGACAACTCTGGCTTCGGTAATTGTCGAAACTATGGAGAATGTTCCGCTGCCTGCCCCAAAGACATTTCTTTGGACTACATTGCAAAACTTAATCGCGATCACGCCGCCGCAAAGGTCCGCAAGATTTTTACGTAATCCTTCTTTGTCCAGGCAACCTTAAATATGGTTGCGACAATTCCTATCCTTTGGATGATGTTTTTTTATGTCTAAGGAAAAAAAGCAGGTAACTTGGGGTGGTCGGTTCTCAGAACAGCCAGACGCTTTAATGCAAGTATTTGGTGAGTCCGTATCCTTTGATATGCGTTTGGCTCCCTATGACTTAAAGGGAAGTTTAGGGCATGCCTCGATGCTCGCTCATGTTGGATTGCTTACCAAGGAAGAGTACAATGCTATCGAGAAAGGAATTCATGAGTTATTCGAGGAAATCAAAAAGGATTCCTTTTCCTGGAAGCTGGAACTCGAAGATGTGCACATGAACCTTGAGCAGGCATTGCGAGCGAAGACTGAAGCCGCTGACAAGCTCCACACTGGTAGAAGTCGAAATGATCAGGTGGCCACAGACATGCGGTTGTTCTTTAAAGATGCCTGCTTGCAGGTAAAGACCGGACTTGAGGGTGTTATGTTATCTATGCTTGATTTGGCTAAACGCTATGCTTCGTTGCCGATTCCTGGATACACTCACTTACAGCGTGCTCAACCCGTTACGGTGGGTCATCATTTACTTGCTTACATTGAGGGATTCGGGCGAGACCACGAACGCTTTTCCCATGTCGCTGATCATGCAAATGTTTGCCCCCTTGGATCGGGTGCCATCGCTGGTTCAACTTTACCTCTGGACCGGGAGTTTGCGGCTAAGGCATTGGGCTTTGTTGATGAGGATGGCAACCCAAGGATTACACCAAATGGGATGGATGCGGTTGCGGACCGTGATCTTTTTATTGAGTTTGCCAGTGCCTGCTCCACTTCTGCGCTTCATTTGTCCCGGTTAGCAGAAGATCTAATTCTTTGGAATTCAACTGAATTTGGCTTTGTGGAATTGCCGGATTCTTTTACCACAGGTTCCTCTTTAATGCCCCAGAAAAAAAACCCAGACTCTTTTGAGCTGATACGTGGGAAAACGGGAAGAATTATTGGAAACCTAACCAACCTGATGGTAACTATTAAAGGCTTACCTTTAACCTATAACCGAGACCTTCAGGAGGATAAGCCCCCGGTTTTTGACTCCCTTGATCAGCTAAGTCAGTGTCTGGCAGTTGCCTCTGGTTGTATTGCATCCGCAAATTTCAAGGAAGACAAGTGCCGGGCTGCTGCTTCTGACCCGTTACTACTGGCAACGGATTTAGCGGATTATCTTGTGGAAGCAGGAGTTGCTTTTCGGCAAGCTCATCATGTGGTCGGCTCTTTGGTTGCCTTGAGTGAAGAAAAAAAAGTATCCCTCCCTGACTTATCCGATGATGATGTTTTGGGTATTTGTGATAAACTCAAAGATGATTGGCGTGAGGTGTTTGATTTAGACCGGGCTTTTGCCAAGCGTGAAAAGCCAGGTATGCCCGGTCCCAACCAGATTGCATCAAGGATTCAGTTTTGGGAAAACATCCTGCAGGCTTAGGCATTTTTTTTCAATCCAACCTATGGGTTACCTTTGCATACTTGGCAATCATTCCATCCTTGGAAGCCAGGATTTTTACGAGCTCCAATGGAACTGCGGTTGATGGAGAAGTTTTTGAGGTCGACGGTCATCGGGTTGGGCTCCGAATAAATGACCGAGATTATTATTTCTTGATTTCCCGCTTTGTCCGGGAAGATCAGACATATATACAAAAGTGGTCTGCGGTGGAAAGGTGTTCATCATGCAAAGTAAAAGTAGGTGCCGGATTTCGTGAGGCTGGAGACGACAAGTATCATGCCCAATGTTTTCGATGTCTTGCTTGCCGAAAATCTTTTGCAGGCGGCGATGGTCTAGGGAAAGGGCCTTGGGGTGGTTTGGTTCACCTGGAGCATACCTCTCAGGTTTCATCCTGTGATAGCTGCTCCCGTTTTTTTCGTCGGGAGGATTCTGTGCCCAAGCAATATTTCGGTGATGGGCGGGTACATTGTGGAGTTTGCTTGGAGGATGGTGTTTTTGAGGGCAGCAAGGTAACGCAGGTGCAGGCAAGAATTCTGCCCGTGCTCAAAGGGGTGGGGATGGGGTTACCGAACAAGCCCATTCAGGTTGAGCTTGTGGATCGATCATTTTTGGCCAGGGAGGCAAAACGAATCAAAGCAGAAGGCAAACTTAGGGGGCTGACCCTGACCAAGTTTAGGATTACCCGCGGTTCTCCTTCGAGTGTTTCCTTTGATCATCGAATTTACATTCTTTCTGGCCTTCCCTATGTTGAATGTATTTCTGTATTGGCTCATGAATATGCTCATGTTTGGTTAAATGAACGCTTTATTGATTCCACTCCACCCGAGATTGAAGGCTTCTGTAACCTCATCTCTGAAATTTGTCTTGGGCAGGACAAGAGCAAGATGTCCCTCTTACTTCGGGAAAATATGATTAAAAGCGAAAACCCCGTTTATGGTGCTGGTTTCCGGAGAATGAGGTCCAAGCTTAAATCTTTGGGCTGGGATGGTTTATTTGCTGAGATGCTTTCTAAATCATCTCCTCCTCGCTGAGTGGTACCGGTAACCTTGCCCCAAGAGGTATTGGCCTGCTTTAGGGTAGTAACGCTTCCTGGATAACCGCAAAGATATCGGTTGCCTCCAGTGCCGTGGGAACACTTTGATTGGCTGCACCACATAGGATTGGCCAATCTGCTTTATCTTCTGGAATCACCCCATGACTCCCTTTTACCAGAGATGCATCCAGCGGAATTACATCCATGTGTACCCGAAAACCTAGCTTTTTCGCTATTAACTTTCGGGCAGCTCGTAATTTAGGTAAAGCTAGCTCGGGGTCAAAGAATAGTTCTGCGGGGTCATATCCGTATTTTCGGTGTATATCAATACAGCGGGCAAACTCTGGTGCCTTGGTATCATCTTCCCAATGGTAGTAGGCAAACCATGCATCCTCTTTCGATAGTGCAATCAGATCTCCGGCACGGTCATGGTCAAGTCCAGCATCCTTTCGGCTCCTGCCTTCCAAAACTTGGGCAACTCCATCCATGGATTCCAAACTTGCCCGTACTTCCTTACTCAGTTCAGGGCACTGATTTTTTATATAGATGTGGGCAACTTGGTGATCGGTCAGGGCAAAGACATCCGACCCTCCACAATCTATTGTCTCCTTCCCGAATTCCTCCTTTATAGACAACCATCCTTGGTGGCGGAATTCCCGGTTCGGGTAGATCACATTATTTACCTCGGTAATTCCATATTCAGAGAGAATGATAGGCGTGACTCCTTTATGTTCAAAATAGTCAATGAGGTCACCCGCAACCTCATCAATTTCATGGAGGGCTTTTTTGATTTTCGGATCTTTGTTACCATAGCGTTGGAGGTCGTAATCTAAATGTGGGAGATAAACCAAAGACAAGTCAGGCGAGTGTTTGTTTTCAACCCAGCGGGCAGAATCCGCAATCCATCGAGAGGAGGCAATGCCAGCCATAGGTCCCCAAAATGAAGGAAAGGGAAAGGCCCCAAGATCTTTCTTTATATCATCTCTTATACCCATGGGTTGGCTGTGGATATCAAATTGTTTATTCCCGTCCGACCCATAGAGGGGTCGTGGGGTAATCGAGAAATCAGCGGAGGAGTACATGTTGTACCACCAAAAAAGTTTGGCGCAGGTAAAACCCGGTCTTTTTTGTTTGATCACATCCCACACCTTATCCCCTTTGACAAGGGCATTAGATTGTTTCCAAAATTGGTGTTCATTGAGGAAGCGGTCATACCATCCATTCCCGACAATACCATGTTCTGATGGCAAGGTGCCGGTCACATAAGTCGCCTGGGCAGAGCAGGTAAGAGCGGGCAGGGTGGGCCGAATCAACCGTTCTTGGTTTCCATTTTTCCGGGTAAATTTAGTAATGCGGGGCATATCTTCCCCCAAGTGCCTGCGGCATAGGCCAACCAGGTTGATGACCGCAACCCGGGGAAGAGATGCATCCTCCTTTGCGGACATCAGTTTACTTTTCCTGCTGAATAAGGTTTCGTGTGCATAGGTCTTCCACAGACTCTAGGATTTTGACTTTATCCATGGCATGCACTTCAACCCCTTCGCCAATACCTTGAAGTAGGGTGATGGTCAGTTCGCCACCTAAATGTTCACGGAATTCCTCCAGGCCTTCGAGGATGACATGCTTACCTTGTTTACTCTTGGAGCCAAGCATCTCATCATAAAGCACAAAGCCCAAGCGTTCAAGCAGCTGGAGGCATCTTTCAGCTGAGGATTTTTTGATTAAGCCAATTTTTGCGGAATAGAGAAGGTCTACCCCCAAACCAATCGCGACGGCATCCCCGTGCCCAATTCGGAAGTCAGAGAGTTGTTCGAGCTTATGGGCCACCCAATGACCAAAATCAAGTGGCCGGGCAGAACCAAGTTCAAAAGGATCTCCAGAGCCTGCGATGTGTTCCAAGTGAAGGGCGGCACTCTTTCGAATGATATGGTGCATCGCTTCCTCGTTAAACTTGGCAAGGTCATCGGCTCGGGCTTCAATCTGTTCAAAAAAAGAACGGTCTCGAATTAGGGCCACCTTTACCGCTTCCACAAAGCCTGCCCGCTTTTGACCCTTGGGCAGTCCGCGGAGAAAAGAAAAATCATTGAGCACAGCATACGGGACCGAAAAGGTGCCAACCCAGTTTTTCTTTCCAAAGTAATTGATGCCGTTTTTCACCCCAACACCTCCATCTCCCTGGCTCAGGGTGGTGGTAGGCAGGCGGACCAATCGAATACCGCGGTGTGCAGTGGATGCGGCAAAGCCCACCAGGTCTAAGGCCGCACCTCCTCCGATAACAATGACATAGGAATGCCTGCAAAGGGAAAAAGTGTTAAGGTCAGTCCAGATCTTTTCAACAAGTTCCCATTCATTTTTGGCTGCCTCTCCGCCCCGGATAAAAATGGGAGAACAGACCAGTTGTAAGGCGTCTGTCCTCGCCTGAAAATAACCCTTTATCTGGTCGGGCAGGTTGGGGTTTCCATCGAGCATGCCTTCATCCAAATAGATAATAATTTTAGACGGTTGGTTCTTCCGGTGAGGCTGAACAATATCGGAAAGGGTATCATTGGTGTGGGAAAAACAGTCTTTGGTGAAATACACCCGGTGGCTGAAATCCAGCCGGATATTTTTACGGATGGTGGAGAAAGTGGAAGGCATAAGAAAACAGACTAATTCATGCTTAGGTCGCCGCAAACTTCTTTTGCAACAAAAGGGCAAAAGCGTATAGGCAAAGCAGGGGGATAAGAAGCATGGGCATGCAGAAGGAAATGACCACCGCATCAGTCACACAAATCCCTGCAAGTAAGCGGGAAACCCCTTGCCCAATGGCCCCTTTTTTACCCTCCCGTATTTGGATGATCGCTTGAAAGGCAATCCACGCAATAAACAAGCCCACCCCATTGATCAAAAACACCCGGATGGGGTCTAGGTTATTCCAATGGATTAAGGCGGCGAGAGCGACAAGGGGAGAAGCGAAAAGAAAGAGAATAGAAATTCGGGGAGCATCTTCTCCTTCTTTGGCCTCACCTCGGGCAAATAGACTAATCCCCACCACATAGAAGGCGAGGGTGCCACCCCAGATCCAAGTAAGTGGATAGATCTCTGTATGTTCACCACAGGTTGCGGCTGAGGCCCAAAGAAGTAGACGGCAACCTCCCATTAAAAAGACGCCACCTACCCACTTCTTGTGAAGGATGTCGTAGGCAATAATACAAACTCCAAGACTAAGAACCCAAGTGGTTTCACACTGAGCTAACTGCAGCAATACCCAAGCCCCCGCGAGCATTTCACTGATTCCTAAAATCCAGACAAACCGGGGTGTGGCTATTCCTGAAGGAATCAGCCGGTGAGGATTATGCTCTCGGTCAAATTTTTCATCGAGGGCATCATTAAGGGTACAGCCTCCCATATAAAGCAAGCTGGCACCCAGGATGAGTGGCACCAGCAGATCAAGTTGAAGAATACCGATCTCATTCCATTTCGGCATACTGCGTACCCGCCCGTTTACACTTAAGTTGATCGCCCAAGCGGCAAGGCAATTTGTCCAAACTGTGGGGAGGTTGGAAATTCGCCCAAGAGTAAGAGCTTGGTGGAGGGTATTCGGGTTGCCGGGGAGAGAGTTCACGAATCTGAAATTTTTTCGATCCCTCTGGCTTGTAGAGCATCGAGGGTCCACCCATATTCTTTGGCAATTTGATCGACCACTTTTTCCGCTCGCATCTCTGGGGGTAAAACCTCCCAAGTGTAGGTTTCCATTTCCAAATGCCTGCACTTTTCCGGAGCTTGGGCCAACCAGTCTAGGGTGTCGAGCACATGGTTACCTGTATCACCAAGCCCATTGCCCGGGGAAGCATGCAAGGGAACATGAAAGTGAATTCTCCATTCATCTCCAATTTCCCCGTCGGATTCTTTTGCTTGGCTCAGGGCAAGGTCGAGATCTTTCACTCTCTTTAACACCTTTCCGTTTTGACTCACCACCACTTGGTGAAGGTAGACCTCTTCCACAAAGTTTTCCAGGATAGAGAGATTGGATGGAGTGGGGCGGGCGGTGAGGGCGGAGCTTATATGCAGTTTGCTTAAACGGATATTGGCATCGTCAAGGGATTGCAAGCCAGTGGCTGCATCTTCCCCCTCTACGGCAAGGTGGCAGCAGTCATAATTTACCCCAATGTTGGCAAGCAAAGATTGCGGGTCAGGAGTGTGCTTTTGGAGTTGATCAAAAAAAGATAGGGTTTCAGGGCAGGTTTCAAATAAGCCCAATGGCTCGGGTTCTAGGCCAAGGTGGAGATCCAATTGCTTTGCTTTCTCTATTTTTTCAACTGCCTGAGAGCACGCAACTAGGTTTTCGAAAAGTTGGTCTGGAATTTCTTCTGGAGAGATAAATTCTTTAAAAGAACCGGGTAATGTGCTCACACTTCCCTCCTCTCCGGGTTGCAATAACTGCTCCAGGATTTCAAAAAGAACCAGGGTGTAATCCAACCGGTCCAGGGAGGTCCAATCGGGACGGTAAACCTGTTCTTTTACCCGGGTGCCGTGGAATTCGCCGTATGGAAATCCATTGATGGTGAAAATATAACAATGGTTGCTATCCAGCCATTTTTGAAAGGAAAGAAGTTTCCCCGGATCCCGAAGGGTACGGGCCGCTTCCGCCCCAAGGCGTAAGCCTACAGCATAGGGTTGGTCTGGGCAGACCTGTTGCCGCACCGCGAGTACATCCGACTGGAGGGAGTGAAAAGTTTCTTCCCAGGTATTCCCACGATGTACATTCGTACAATACGCGAGGTTTATGTCATGGCTTAGTTTCATTACTTCATCAAACTCGTGAATAAATCGTTCAAATTGTTTTAGATGATGAACCTTTTTACTTCAAGGAAACACCGACAAGTGTAAAGCTGTCCTTGAGCCAAAAAAAATGCGCGACCCAGCCCAGGTCGCGCATTATTATTTTGAAACCTATTGTATGGTTTCTATTTTGCCCTTTGAAAAAGTATGTTTGCATAAGTGATGCCAATTTCTCCCTATTTTTGAATTTGCTTAAAAAAAAGGGGGGTTGGTAAAAATTTGTACATTAAAAATTTTTTAACTTGGTAAAACAAATCTCGTAAAGGATTTCGCTCTACTTAATGTAAATACAATGAACACTGAACCCATATGGAAGTCATGGTTTGCCCGACACGGTGCCAAGCTCTTGCTTTTTGCCCGACAACAGGCACGCAACCCGCACGACGCTGAAGATCTTGTGCAGGAGGCATTTGTCCGAATCTGGCGTTTGTATGGGCATACCGGAGAAGTTGCACCTGGACTCGTTTACCGGGCGGTCCGAAGATTGGCAATTGATTGGGCAAGAAGCCTGGACCGCCGAAAGATTCGGGAACAAAAAGTAATTGCAGATTCTCCATTCCATGAGTCTTTCAAATTTTCCTTGGAGCAAGATGAAAGGCAAAAAGCGATTCTTGCTATGGTGGACCGCTTACCACCTGAGCAAAAAGAAGTCCTGACTTTAAAGATTTGGGGAGAACTTACCTTCGATGAAATTGGCCGGACTCTTGACCTTTCCCTCAATACCGTGGCATCCCGTTACCGGTATGCTTTACGGAAATTAAAAGACTGGCTGCCTGCTGCTTTGGAAGATGCGCCCCAAGTGGAAAAAAAGAAAGAGTCATGAGTGAGTTTGAAGACATAGAAAAAGAACTTCAAGCCCTGCAGCCAAAGCCCCCAACCAATGCGTTCACCGCCCGGGTGGCAGATGCCCTTGGAGACTCTGGGGACATTTCCTTGCGCAGGGTTTCCAGCCCACATGGGGTGAAAAAGTCCAGGTCCAAAAAACTTTACCTCTTCATCCCCCCAGTACTTGCAATCGCAGCTTCGTTGGTTTGGATCTTTTATATTTTCCCTTCCCAGTCCCTTTTTTTACCAAAATCTCCCGATACCACCATTCCTGAGTCTCAACCGAGTCTATCCACCTTTGTTTCAGCTGAGGACGATGAAGCCAGTCCATTGCATGGGGTAAGCCTACAGGAATTACAGGCCCACTCCGGAGGTCCCGACCAATGGCTGGCTGGACCCGCAGGTCCAGCAGCGCCTAATCCACCAGGTGGATGAAGGCCTCATCCGTCGCCCCGGCTTCGCCCCCGGCCGGCAGGTCCGCTACCATTACCTGGATGAAACCCTTTGGATGCACCCCACCTCCAACACCCGTATTATTTCCACCACCCCCCGTCAGGAAGTCCTGATCCTGGAACTGGATCTCTTTACTGATCCAGGGTATCACGCCTCCTCTTTTGGCAGGGCTCACAAATGCCATGAAGCGTCTCGATTTTTCATACCACCGCAAGGCTTTGCCTTCGTTCTGTTACTTACTCGATTGCCTTCTCTTCCGTGCCAGGAAACCCTGCCACGGTTGCTTACCTGGGGCTCCACACCCAACCCTTATCCCCTGGTAGCCAGCCATCAGCTTGACTTTCCCTCGGGGTATATACCTCGAGGTGATCCATGTGGGGGAGGGGAGTCCGGCGGAAAAAGCAGGCGTGCAAATTTTTGATATCCTGCAAAAAATGGATGGTCAAATTTTAGTCAACTCAGACCAGTTTAAGCAACTCGTCTGGCTGAACAAGCCGGAGGACAAAGTATCCCTTGACTTAATCCGTAAAGGTTCTGCCCTTACCCTCACTGCCACGCTTAACGAGACCCAGCGAAAAAAACAAAACCAGCAAATTTTAGATATGGACCCGCTTGGGGAATCTTCTTTTTTAGGTGATCAATTTTTGGCGAATCCGCGGATACGAGATCTTTTCGAAAAAGCAAGGAAGCAAGGATTTCCCGGTAGTACCTTTGATTCGTTTATGCCTGACTTCCACACCCGCCACACCATTCCTCCTTCCCAACCTGTGCTCCCGGGTGCCAACAGTCCGGTTCATCAGCCGGGGTCCGATGTTCAATCCTTTTGCTTATTCCATCCAGTGAATACCAAAAGGTGGTCACCGACGAGCAGGGCGACTCTGCATTACACCGAAAAAGATGGGCAGAAATTTCTCCGGGCTACTGACCCTTTGGGTAAGCTATTGTTTGAGGGTCCGGTCAACACCGAAAGCGACCGTCAAAAATTACCTGCAGGTTTATTGCCCAGGCTACTGGAGATCGAAGGGAAATAGCCCTGTCTTTCCATCCGGTTGAGCCTTACTTGTGGCTTGACCCAAGCATGTCTTTTGGCATAAAACCAAAAACCAAACTTCAAACTTATTATGAAACTTACTACCTTGTTACTATCTGCCCTAGTTCTAGGGACTTCCGTTTTTGCTCAGTATCCCGGAATGATGACCACGCAAGTATCTTCCAACCCGGAAGGTACCGCACTTGGTGCCAATGAAACCTTGACCGCATCCGGTATCGCCCTCGGTAACCGTGTTAAAATGCGCGGATACATTGATTTTATTCTCGGGTATGATGATGAGGATATTGCCGATGGCGATCAAAATGAGCAATTCACTACACAAGGTGACATTGATTTCTTATTTGACCTTTCCCCGGTTACTGCGGAAGCACACATTCGGTTTAACGGCACAATGTACGTTCTGATGCTACTGAGCTACAGGGAGTTGACCTTGAACAGTTATTTGCCCGTTACAATGTTAATGATGTTTTTAATTTCTCTTTCGGTCGCAACTTAACTGCTCTTGGATACGAAGCAGATGAAGCACCTGGCTTTATGCTGTTTCCAACGCAGTCTACTCTTCAGACGATATCAGTGTCAAGTTCGTATTTAATCCATTCAAACCCGTCGAAATTATGTTGATGGAGTCCGTGCAAATTTTAACAACGGTCAGTTTGGTTTAACCTTTGGTATTCACGATGGCTATTGGAGTAACAGACCATTTCGACGGTGATGACATGGCAATCGATTTGGCTGCATCTGTAATGATCATTCCTGGATTAGAGGCACGTCTTGGTTACGCACATCAAGAAGTTGATCAATCACCCAGTCCTGATACTGACATATCTCAATTCAATATGTGGTTGGGCTACAACCCGAATGATCTTACACTTGCAATCGAGTATGATAACTTTGAAATTCTTGATCGATGAGTATTGGAGCTTAATGCTGCTTGCCAATTACCAATTCACCGACTGGTTTGCCGCAACCTTACGCTACACTCATGAAGATTATGAAGAATCTTGGAGCTGATCATGATGCAGACCGCTTTCACATTTGCTTTCCTTTTTTCCATTACCGACAATTTTGGTTTGAATGTTGAGTACAGCACACCGATGTGATACTGCAATCCTCATAGGTGACTACAACGAATTCTACATTGAAGGCTTAATTTCTTACTAAGCTGAAATAGAAATTCTCTTTACTGAAACCCTGCCGTGTGAATCGGCAGGGTTTTTTTGTGCCCAGTTTGGACTCCATGCTTGCCAAAGCCCGTCGAGCAAGTCATCGGAGTAGATAAACCAATTTTTATTTTATGGACGGGATGAAAATGAAAGAATTACAGCCATGAGTATGGATGCCTTGACCTATGATGAACCCAGCAAGGCAAAGAAGGCCACGCTAAGGAAAATAGAAGAGAAGGGAGAGGAACTGGCCTACCTCCAGCGTAAAGCCCGGGAACTGGGTATCCCCATCCTTGTGGTAGTGGAAGGGCTGAGTGCCGCCGGGAAGGGCACGATCATTAATCAAATGATCCAGCCGCTGGACCCCCGGGGGTTTAAGGTCAGCTGTATTGCCTCCCCCAACCGCGATGAGCAAATGAGGCCTTTCCTCTGGCGTTTCTGGCGGCGTACCCCATCCGCAGACCGGATGGCGATTTTTGACCGGAGCTGGTATCGCAGTTTACTCGATGCCAAGATTAACGGGGTAATCAGCGAAGCGGACCTGGAAAAGGCTTATGCGGATGTGCGGAATTTTGAGCGTCAGATGCGGGATGGAGGAACCCTGATCCTCAAGTTCTTTTTGGAAGTCTCGAAAAAGGAGCAAGCCGCCCGCCTGGCTGCCTTACAGAATAACCCGGCCACCGCCTGGCGGGTATCGGATGCGGTTATGGAGCGTCATGCCCAGTATAATGACTACCTGAAGGCAGTGGAACAGATGTTTAAGGAAACCGATGGGGAGGGTGGCCCTCCCTGGTTGCGGGTATCATCCAAAAGTACCAAGCAGGCAACCCTTAAGGTACTTGATCACATGGTCGATACCATCCAGAAGCGGGTGGATGAAGTAAAGGAAGGCACCCCTGCCTTAACCGCCACAAACCGACCGCACCGCCCCTTGTTTCGGGATGGCCCGTCCCTGACCACCACAGATTTGTCCAGACAGTTAAGTAAAGAAGAGTACCGGGAAATGCTGGGCTCCCGCCAGCAAAAGATCCAGGACTTACACCATGAGGTCTACCGGTTACGTATACCGGTGGTCATTGTCTATGAAGGATGGGATGCGGCAGGAAAGGGAGGGAATATTCGGCGACTGACCGAGCGGATGGATCCCCGCGGCTATGAAGTAATCCCGGTGTCTGCCCCCAATGATGTGGAGAAAGCCCATCACTATCTTTGGCGTTTTTGGACCGAATTTCCCAAGGCTGGGCATGTGACCATCTTTGACCGTTCCTGGTACGGTCGGGTTCTGGTGGAGCGGGTCGAAGGCTTTTGCACGGAAACCGAGTGGAAGCAGGCATACCATGAAATCAATGAGATGGAAGACAATTTTCGCCATTTTGGTACCGCCCTGGTCAAGTTCTGGTTTCATATTGACCAGGATGAACAGTTGAGACGTTTTCAGGCCCGCGAGCATAACCCAAAAAAGCAATGGAAGCTGAACCAGGAAGACTGGCGTAACCGGGATAAATGGAAGCCTTATGAGGAAGCGGTGAATGAAATGTTTATCCGTACCCATGCTCCCCATGCACCCTGGACAATTATTGAGGGTAATTGTAAGCGCTATGCCCGGATAAAAGCCCTGGATGTGGTCATCGAGGCGATTGAGCAAAAGATTGCTGACAAAACAAAGTAAGACTCCTTCTGGATACGATGAATTGTCTTGTTTGTTTTGCTTTTCCCCTTACTCAAGACATTGCCTTCACCTGAGCGGCTACAGTTTACGAGCATCTATCTTGACATAACTTCAGCCACCCCTTTTTTTTGGTTTCTGAATTTGTAATGTCGAACTACCCTCCTGTAAGACTATTAAATTTAAACCGCCCTGATTGTCTCCAGCTCATTTTCTTAATCCCACTCTTTTAAACTTAACCCACGAATACTACCTATGACTGCTTCGACATCCATTTTACCTGAAAAACTTCACGAATACCCCCAGCAAGAGGTGATTGACGGGTCTGGTGGAGCATCCGCTTCCGTGTTGGATGACTGCCTCAATCAGAATGATGGGGTGTTGCAACTAATGCACCGATATGCTGGCAGAACTTTCTGTTCGCCCGGGAAACGATTACGTCTCGATGAGAGTTCATACTATCCCGATTACATGGACGGTACCGGTCTCGATGAAGTCTGGATGGGTTGCACTGTACCCATCGTCACAGGCGTGATTGATTCACGTACAGGTAAAGCTCCTTTTCGTGAAGGTGAATCCCATGTGCTCACCCCGAACGGACAGGTCATTCTGTTGCAGGACTTGATTCTCGCCAATCCGGCAGCGGTCATGGGTGACAAGATTACCGCTTTATCAAAATCAATGTATGGCGATCCAACCTGGCCGATTGTGTCCAAGAAATTCGACAATTTGAATCCGATCCCCCATCACCTGCACTGGTCCAAGTGGGAAGTGTACGACATCAATTCTTTCGACAACCCTGGCGTTAGCCCGTCGCATTATCATACCACGGCAATGGGACTATATCCATTTGTTTCCAAGGACGATTTCCTTGCCTGTATGAAGCGTTTTGGACAGGGTGAATATAACGGAGTTCGGCACCTTTCCCCGCATGTAATGATGCAACTTGATAACGGCTTTGTTATGCCAAATGGTGTACTGCACTCACCGACAGACCTTTGCACTCACGAAGTGCATGTGACCATGGATGAGCACTTTTTAGCAGAGGATCTTACCCTTGATGGCCGTATTGGAGCTGCAGATGCATTCTACGCATGCCGGGAAGAGGATTACCCAAAGGATAAACATGAAAATTGGGAATACTTGGTTGAAAAGTTTGACTTCGAAGCCAACCAAGATCCGGATTTTGTTTTGAAAAATTCACGCCCAGCAATCACGGCGGAAGAATTTTCAGCTGACGGTGTAGATGCAAAATGGATCGTGTATGGTAATTTTCTTGGTGACCAAAAGGTTTCAATTCTCAGGCTTACTCTCGAGCCAGGGGCGAAGACATCTTTTTGCCCAGAGTGTCCCGCATTGTTTCACACCAATGGCGGAAGTGGCCGTGTTGGAAAGCTCGAAGTCCGATATCATCAGAATATGGTATTGGGTGAACTTTATCCTGAGATCGGATTCATTACCCAGTCTGCACTTGCCAGTGGCGGTGTGGAAATTGAAAATACTGGATCTGACCCTCTGGTTCTGACCTTTGACTTCCCACAAAATGGGCATTCTAAAACACCGGGTGTTACCGCGGTATAGTGGTTGTTCGGTGTCGCCCAGTTTGCATTCTCGGCAGGAACTTACCCTTTCAAGCGGGCTGGCTTCCCGCACTAATGATTTCGATGTAATCAGTTTCGTAACCTGTAGAAGTCATTGCGGGGTTCGAAAATAAAGAAAGTTTAAGTTCCCACTAAACCTCATCATGGTCAAGCAGGGGTATACCCAGTTACCCTTTATTTTAGGTTCGATTGATTCCGAGTTGAGGTGTAAACAAGATCTGATCGTTAGTTTTCCTTGCCATGCAAAGAAAAAAGCCCTTCCTATCTTCTTTCTCCTGTTAATTATAAACATTTTATGAGCGAATTATCCCAGCCTGTAGAACGCTCCGGAATCCTGTCCGGAGGTAATTGGATTATAGACCAAGTCAAAATTATTGATGTCTACCCTAAGCACGAACAACTTGCCAATATCCTTGGCCAGTCACAGGGAACCGGTGGTTCTCCTTACAATGTGTTACTTGACCTTGCCAAAATGGGGGCATCTTTCCCCTTGGAAGGTGCGGGTCTTGTAGGGCAGGATGCTTTGGGTGAATTTATTCTCGAGGATTGCCGAAATAATAACATCGATTCTCAGTTTATGTCGGTATCCCCCGGGTCCAGTACCTCTTACACCGATGTAATGACCGAAAAAGAAGGTGGAAGGCGCACCTTTTTTCACAACAGTGGGGCTAACTCAACCTGGGACGGTTCCGATATTGATTTTTCAAAAAGTAAGGCCAAGATTTTTCATCTCGGTTACCTGCTTTTGCTGGATGCTCTTGATCAGGAACATCCAGAGCATGGTACCAAGGGTGCCGCCTTGCTCGCCAAGGCCAGAGCTGCGGGATTCAAGACCAGTATTGATGTGGTCAGTGAAGACAGTGACCGTTTTGGCCGGATTATTGGCCCGGCGTTGAAACAGGTGGATTACTGCATTTTAAATGAAGTGGAAGGCAGTAAGGTAACCGGTGTAAAAGTGCGTGAAGGTGAAAGACTTCTCAAGGAGGGAATTGAAGAAACTGCCCATAAACTCTTTGAGCTCGGCGTGGGCGAGTTGGTGGCTATTCATTTCCCGGAAGGTTCGTATGCTCAGTCTAAGGATGGAGAAAAAGAATGGCATGGATCTCTTTCCTTACCCAAGGGATATATCCAGGGTGCTGCTGGAGCTGGAGATGCATTCTGTTCGGGTGTGCTTTATGGCGTGCATGAAAATTGGTCCTTGGAGAAATCTCTTCTCACCGGAACTTGCGCCGCAACCGCTTGTATGTCAGACCCGACCTGCACAGATGGCTTGCGTTCTTTGGAAGATTGCCTGGCCTTGGCCGAAAAATTTGGAATTGGGGAAGACGAAAGCTAATTCCCCCCTTATCTAATTTACATTTAAATCCTCTACCATCCGATTATGTCAGATTCCTCACTTAACGATTTTAGCCCGAAAACTCGCGAGCAAGCGCTCCAAAATGCAGCAGAAGCTGGTGGTTTTCCAGAATCCACAGATTTGCTTAATCTTCACGCTCACACCTTTTATTCCTTTAATTACAAGGACTATTCCCCGAGTATGTTTGCCGTGGAAGCCAAAAAAGCCGGGCTTGGGTCTGCGGGTATTGTAGACTTTGATGTACTTGATGGATTGGAAGAATTTTGGAATGCCTCCCGTAAGTTGGACCTGAAAGCATGCATTGGTTTAGAGTCCCGTGTGTTTGTCCCTGAGTTTTCCGACCGGGTAATCAATTCACCGGGCGAGCCCGGTATCTGCTATCATATGGGAACGGGTTTCACGACCACAGAGATTCCACAGGCTGCTCAGGACTTTCTTGACGGAATGAGGATCACATCCGGGGAACGAAATAAATCCCTGCTTGATCGGGTCAATGCTTTTCTCAGTCCTCTCACCTTGGATTATGAGAAAGATGTTTTGCCCCTTACACCTAACGGCAATGCCACGGAGCGTCATCTTTGTCTGGCCTATGCCCGAAAGGCTGCCGCTCAGTTTCCTGAGGAATCTGCTTTGCGTGCTTTCTGGTCTGATAAGTTGGGAGTGCCCGCGGGAGATCTCCAAGATGTACCAGATGGACGTGGAATGACCGATCTAATTCGGGCTAAGACCATGAAAAAGGGTGGTGTGGGCTATGTGCAGCCTGATTCTGGTTCTTTCCCCAATATGGCAGAAATGAATCAATTTGTGTTACAGTGCGGGGCTTTACCAACCTTAACCTGGCTGGATGGCTGTTCCGATGGAGAGAAAGCTATTCGGGAATTGTTAGAAGTTGGTCAGGCCAGTGGTGTGGTTGCGTTTAATATTATTCCGGATCGTAATTACACTCCCGGGTCCCCCGATCAAAAACTGAAAAATTTACAGGATGTTATCAAACTGACCCAAGAACTTGAACTGCCATTAATTGGTGGAACAGAAATGAACAGCCCTGGACAGAAACTGGTGGACAGCTTTGAAACCGAGGAGTTAGCTGCGGTCCATCCAGTATTTCTCCGTGGCGCCCATATCTTACATGCCCATTCCACTCTGCAGAAATTTGCAGAAATGGGATACTTGAGTGATTGGGCAAGCGCTCACTTCAGCGCAGTAAAGCAGAAGAATGATTTCTATGACCAGTTTGGGGCCATATTTTCTCCTCGCGGAGATGCAAGGTTACAGCAGGCCTTAACATCAGAAAAGGCCCCGGAAGAGGTTATCACTTTGGCGAAGGAAGCCATGGCTGCCCAGTAATGCAGTGAGCCGAACTTTCGTTGGGTTTGGTTTCGGTGCTATCCAAACCGGCTTATTTTTGCCGGAAGTTCAAAATTCAGAAAACTTTGACCGGGTTGTTGTTTCGGAAATTGATCCCGTCTTAGTTGCAGCCCTTCGGGAATCCCGTGGAGAATATTTCTATAACATTGCCGAGAAAGATCGGGTCCGAAATGTTAAAATTACTGGGGTTGAAATTTATAACCCTTTGGTCAATGAAGACCGTGCATCTCTAATTCAAGCGATTGGGCAGGCGAGTGAACTTTGCACCGCATTACCCAGTTTCCTCCTGTATAATCAGGCTCCTGCCTCGGTTGCCCGGTTACTTGCCGAAGGATTAAAACTTAAAAAGCTCAATCTAAATTTACCGGCTGCAGTAGTTTATGCTGCGGAAAATGACACCCGGGCAGCGAAAAGGCTGCAAAGAGCCTGTTTAAGTTATGAGATAGATGGCTTTGCTGACCGAGTTGTTTTTTCAGAAACAGTTATTGGGAAAATGTGCTCCATTGTCACCGATCTATCCCGTATCCAAAAGGAAAACCTCAGACCCATCACCGAAGAATGCCAACGGGCTATCCTGGTTGAATCTTTTAATCAGGTATTTGTGGATGAACAAACGCCACCTGGCTTTGTTCGCGGATTAGATCAATTCTACCCAAAGACAGACTTAACCCCATTCGCGACAGCTAAATTTCTTGGACAAAATGCCACTCATGCAACCCTGGGCTTCTTGGCTGAAAAGGCAGGCTTGCCATACATGAGTGATATCAGTGATCATCCGGAATTAGTCGAACATGGGCTTAGTGCCTATATCAAGGAGGTGGGTAAAGGGCTATGTTATCAATTTGGTCAATTGGGTGAAGATCTCTTCACTGAACATAGCTTTGCTGAAAATGCTACCTTGGCGGTTCAAAGAATGCTCAATCCCTTCCTGGCGGATCCTGTATCGCGGGTAACCCGGGATCCTATCCGCAAGCTTGGTTGGGAGGATCGCCTACTTGGGGCTATCCGGCTTACTCTTCAGGCAGGTGTGGACCCAATTGTGCTCCTCGAGGCAGCAAGATTGGCCTTGGATAAGGCATGCCTTGAAAAGAATTGGAGTGATCCCGCTGAGGGGCTCTCAAAAATATGGCCTGCTGCCGATGTAAAAGAGGCAAAAATTTTCCGTGACCTACTACTGTAATACCCTTGAATTCCTTGGGATATTTTTCAAACAAGGGTTGCATTTCCTTCAAAAACGATCAAAATCCATCCTAAACGATCAAGATGATTCGTGAAGCACACCCAGCCCTTGCTCCTCTACGGAGAGATAAGATCCGCACTATGATTCGTGACGGAGGGGTTGCCCGTGTCGAGGATTTGCGGAAAACCCTAAAGGTCTCCGTGGCCACCATCCGCCGTGACCTTGAGATTCTGGAAGAAGAAGGCAAGGTACGCCGTGTTCATGGGGGAGCGGTTTCCACTGAAAGCAGATTGGAGGAGACGGTGTTTGAAAATAAAACCCATCTTTCCGCTTCTGAAAAACAACGAATTGCGGAAGCGGCCTACAAGATGATCGAGCCGGATGAAGCCATTTACCTAAACGGAGGGAGCACCACTTTGTTTTTAGCCCGACTCCTCCGGGAGCGTACAGACCTGACCCTGGTTACCAATTCTTTACAAGCTGCCATAGAACTGGCAGATTCCGGGCCACGGGTTATTTTAACCGGGGGTGAATTACGCAGGATCAGCCAGACCCTGGTGGGCCCGCTTACTTCGGCTGTTTTAGATCAGGTACGGGTGGATAAGGCTTTTATGGGCACAATGGGGATGTGCTTAACCCATGGCCTCACCACCACCGACCCGAATGAAGCGTACTCCAACGATGTGGTTGCCAGGCAAGCGAGAAAAGTTATTTTACTTTCGGATTCCAATAAAGCGGAAAAGGTATGTTTTGCCCGTTTTGCCGATTGGAATGAAATGGATCTTTTAATATCGGACAAAAAACTTCCTTCTGGATTTGCAAAAGATTTGCGAAAAAGGGGGGTAAAAGTCCAGCTAACTTGAATGAATATCTAAAGAGGAGAATCAATACTTATGGCCACACCTATCATCATGCCTCGCCAAGGACAATCGGTTGAGAGCTGTATCCTTACTGAATGGAAAGTAAATGTTGGAGACGATGTCGCAGAGGGCGATGTGCTCGCTATCATCGAAACGGACAAAGCAAGCTTTGACCTTGAGTCCACTGCTGCGGGTAAAGTACTCGCCCTTTTCTGGGAAGCCGATGATGATGTTCCTGTCCTTGCCAATGTGGCTGTGATCGGAGACGAGAGTGAAAACGTGGATGAATTTCGTCCAGAGGGCCAAAGTTCTGCCCCTGTAGCAGCGACTCCTGAACCAGCGACTCCGGCGTCCCCTCAGGCAACCGCGGCCCCGGTTGCGACCCCAGCCGCTCCCGTGCAGGCAAGTGGCTCAATCCAGGCAAGTGCGGGTGTTAGCCCCCGGGCCCGGCGCCTTGCTCACAAGCATGGGATAGACGCGGAATCACTTCCGGGAAGCGGACCCGAAGGCCGGGTGATAGAGAGAGATGTCGAGGCTTTGATAAGCGGCCGTCCCCGCCTGTCGGCCACTGCTCGGGCCCGTTCTTTATCAGAAGATCTTGAATCTCCTGGCCGTGGATCCGGTCTTGCTGGAATGGTTCGTTCCCAGGACCTTAAAGTTCCAGGCTCGGTGGAAGGGGCAGAGATGTCATCTGTTAAGGGGATCCGCAAGGTGATTGCGGAGCGTATGATCCAGTCTCTTCAGACCACCGCACAACTTACCTTGCATGCATCCTTCGAGCTCACCAAAGCCCAGGCTTACCGAAAGGAAAGGCTTGATGCCGGGCAGTCCAAAGTATCACTCAACGATGTCATCGCTTATGCCATCGTTAAGTCCCTTGGGGAACATGCGGAGTTGAATGCCCACTTTCTTGGGGACCGCATTGCCACCTTTGAAAAGGTTCACCTTGGGGTAGCCGTGGATACTGATCGTGGATTACTGGTCCCTGTGATCAAAGATGCATCTGATCTGTCGATTGAACAAATTTCATCAGAAGTCAAAAAACTGGCAGGTGGTTGCCGGGAAGGAACCATATCTCCCGACAACCTGACCGGAGGATCATTTACTCTGACCAACCTGGGTATGCTCGGGGTGGAAACATTTACCCCTGTGCTTAATGCTCCGGAAGTCGCGATCCTCGGGGTAGGGGGTATCGTACTCAAACCCAAGCGTACGGAAAGTGGTGAGGTTGAATATGTGGATACACTTCCCCTCAGCTTAACCATTGATCATCAGGCAGTAGATGGAGCGCCCGCTGCCCGTTTCTTACAGTCTCTGGTCGAACGCCTTGAAAATAATCCTGGATCTTGACCCGAAACTCACAAACTTTAAACCAAAACAGAAAATATTCCCTACATAGAAATGAAATACGATTTTGCAGTTATTGGAGCAGGACCCGCTGGGTATGTTGCCGCTAAAAAAGCCGCCGGTGCCGGTCTTAAGACCTTGCTTGTGGAAAAGAAAAAGCTTGGGGGTGTATGCCTCAACGAAGGATGTGTTCCTTCCAAAACCTTATTACAGGCAGCCAAGACCTATCATCACGCCAAGCATGGTTCCGTCTTTGGTGTGACCGTCGACGGCCTTAGTTTCGACTTTCCCAAAGCCCATGCTCACAAGAATGGGGTGATGAATAAGATGCGTGACGGGATTGCCGGCTTGATGAAAAAGTACAAGGTCGATGTGATCGAGGGTGAAGCTGTGCTTCAACCCAATCGCAAGATCCTTATCAATGGAGAAGAGCATGAGGCTGACAATATTTTGATTTGTACCGGTTCTTCTCCTGCAGTGCCTCCGATTCCAGGAATCGAGCAGGACCATGTGGTTGACTCCACCGGCATATTAAACACCGAATCCTTACCCAAGCGATTGATCGTTGTCGGTGGAGGGGTGATTGGTTGTGAGTTTGCCTGCATGTATGCATCCGTGGATGTACCGGTTACCGTGCTCGAAGCAATGCCGGAAATCTGCCCAAACCTGGACACAGAAATTTCAGCCACTCTCCGTGCGGAGTTGGAAAAGAAGGGAGTGGAATTTCAACTTGGGTCCAAGGTGGAAGAAATTGGCAAAACCACAGTGACCTACAATGATGGAGAAGGCAGCAAACAAATTGAGGGAGACCTTGTGCTTGTGGCAACCGGTCGCCGCCCTAATGTTTCGGGTCTCGGCTTTGAGGAGATTGGCCTGGAGTTTTCCCCCCATGGTATCAAAGCAGACGACCGTGGGGCCACTAACCTGCCCGGTGTCTGGGCTGCGGGTGATGTGACCGGCCGTGCCTGGCTTGCCCATGCTGCCAGTCGTATGGCTGAGGTGGTGGTTAACAACATAACCGGTCGCACGGATCGTATGCGTTATGATGCCATGCCAGCGGTGGTCTACACCAGTCCGGAAGTGGCAGTGGTCGGCTTGACTAAAGAGGAGGCGGAGGAGCGTGGTATCAAGACCCGATCCGGCCGCATGCCCATGGCGATCAATGCCCGCTACATTGCGGAAAATCCGGATGAAGGTGGACTTTGTAAGGTGGTCCTTGAAAAAGACACAAACCGTTTACTTGGAGTGCACATGGTAGGGGGAGCTTGTTCAGAAATGATATTTGGAGCCACGGCTATGATTGAAGCTGAACTCAGAGAGGAAGAAATTGAAGAAATTGTATTTCCTCACCCAACCACCTCAGAAATCGTTAAGGATGTCTTTATGGCCGTTCGCTAAGCGATTTATATTTAACCCAATACGAAACCTTTTAAATTTTATCCGTCATGCCGAAGTCACAAATTGTTGAACCATCCATAGAACGCAAAGCGGGAACCATTCCTTTCAAGGAAGTCCCCCTCAACCAATACAAAGGTGATCTCAAAAATGAGGTTGAAACCTATGGAGCCGAAGCCCTTATCGGAATCTATGAAGATATGCTGCTCATCCGTGAGTTCGAGAGCATGCTCCAAAGTATAAAGACCCAGGGGTCCTATGAAGGAGTTGAGTATGACCACAAAGGTCCCGCTCACCTCTCCATTGGGCAGGAAGCATCGGCAGTGGGGCAGGCTTTTCTTCTTGGTGTGGACGATCACATCCTTGGGTCTCACCGCTCCCATGGGGAGATTCTTGCCAAGGGAATGTCTTCCATACGAAAGCTTGACGATGATACATTGATGGAGATCATGAAAAACTTTTTGGGTGGAGATTGTTTTGGCGTGGTTGAAAAGGAAGGGGCTGATAATGTAAAAGCCCTTGCCCGTAACTTCCTGCTCTATGGTGCTCTGGCCGAGGTCTTCGGAAGAGCCAATGGTTTCAATCGTGGTTTAGGTGGTTCTATGCATGCCTTCTTTACACCCTTTGGAATCCTTCCAAATAACGCAATTGTCGGCGGCTCCGCTGATATTGCCATGGGTGCCTCTCTCTTTAAAAAGTGCAACCGCAAGCCCGGTATCGTGATCTCCAACGTGGGAGATGCATCCATGGGTTGTGGGCCGACTTGGGAAGCCATGAATTTTGCTTCGATGCGCCAGTTCCATGAATTATGGGAAGACTCCATGAAGGGTGGATTGCCCATCATCTTTAATTTCATGAATAACTTTTACGGAATGGGTGGTCAGACAGCTGGGGAAACCATGGCGTTTGATTTCCTTGCCCGGGTGGGAGCTGGGGTAAACCCCGACTCCATGCACGCTGAACGGGTGGATGGGTACAACCCCTTGGCCGTAGCTGACGCGATTCGCCGTAAAAAGGAATTACTTGAAAATGGACAAGGCCCGGTACTGCTTGAAACCATTACTTACCGTTATTCTGGTCACTCTCCATCGGATGCCTCCTCTTACCGTTTAAAAGAAGAGATTGAAGCCTGGCAGGCGATCGATCCTTTGGAAGCATATGCAAAGGAAATTATAGAGGGTGGGTTGATCAACGCGGAACAACTTGAGGAACGTAAGGCATCAACCACTAAGGCAATGACCCAGGCTTGCAGGCTTGCATCCTGTTTGGAAACCTCTCCCCGTTTACCTTCCGAAAAGATTGCCGGCTTGATGTTTTCTAAGCGCAAAGTTGAAAACTATGATCCTGCCCGTACTCCGGAACTTACCCTACCTGCTGCGGAAAACCCCCGTGTTCTCGCCCTGGCTAAAAAGTCCCGTGCCGGCATCATTGATGGTAAGCCTGTTTCCAAAAACAAGGTGTACCAATACCGGGATGCGATCTTTGAAGCCGCTTTCCATCGTTTCCAAAACGATTCCACTTTGGTGGCGTACGGTGAAGAAAATCGTGACTGGGGAGGAGCCTTTGCCTGCTATCGCGGGTTAACGGAATCCTTACCATACCACCGTCTATTCAATTCCCCCATTTCTGAGGCAGCCATTGTGGGGTCAGCTGTGGGCTACGCCTTGCAGGGTGGCCGTGCCTTGGTTGAGTTGATGTATTGTGACTTTATGGGTCGGGCAGGGGACGAAATTTTCAACCAGTTGGCCAAGTGGCAAAGCATGTCTGCCTGTGTCCTGGAAATGCCGGTGGTTCTCCGCGTATCTGTGGGATCCAAATATGGTGCCCAGCACTCCCAGGACTGGTGTGCTATATGCAACCATATCCCCGGCCTTCAGGTTGTTTTCCCATCCACCCCCTATGATGCCAAAGGTATGCTTAATACCGCACTGGCGGGGAGTGACCCGGTTGTATTCTTTGAAAGTCAGCGACTGTATGATATTGGAGAACTTTTTGAAAAGGAAGTACCTGAAGGGTACTATGAAGTTCCCTTTGGTCCTCCAGCTCAGCGTCGTGTGGGTAATGATGTGACCATCATTACGGTCGGTGCCACCATGTATCGGGCATTGGAGGCCGCGGATATTTTGGAACAGAAGTATGGGGTGACCGCCGATGTTTTTGACTGTCGTTCGATCACACCTCTCGATTATGAACCATTGGTTGAGTCGGTTCGTAAAACCGGTAAGGTCTTACTTTCTTCGGATGCCTGTGAGCGCGGTTCGGTGATGCAGGATATCGCATCCAACCTCAGTCAGCTTGCTTTTGATGAATTGGATGCTCCTCCTGTGGTTGTGGGTTCCCGTAATTGGATCACTCCCTGTGCTGAGGTTGAAGAAGATTTCTTTCCACAACCTTCCTGGATGATCGATGCCATCCATCAAAACATCATGCCTTTACCAGGTCATGTAATGACCACTAACCCCACCACCGCGGAAATGATTAAACGTTACCGCGAAGGTGTGTAAGTAGATTGAGTTTTGGTGGCGTGAGTTACCTGGAAAAACATTCCGACAAAGTTGACACATTTATCAGCGTGTGCCATCACTTGGCTGCTCATCAATATGTGACCGGGCATGGTGGCAACCTTGCCTGGAAGCTGGAGGACAATGTTATTCTTATCACTCCGACCAAGCACAATAAGGGAGATGTAAACCGAGAAAATGTGGTTTTCATCAACCTCGCTGGGGAGACCATAGAGGGAATTGTTAAGCCCACCGGTGAGACGCCTATGTATGTGAATTTTTTCCGCGAGCGCCCGGATGTGCAGGCGGTTCTTCATTGCCACCCTCCTCACCTCAATGCATTCGCTATTTCGGATTCCACAAACTACCACATGCGCCCTTTGTTTCCGGAAACGATTACAGAAGTTGGTCCCGTGCCGGTGGTTCCATATGGAGAACCATTAACTCAAAAGCTTGCAGACAATTTTTTGCCTTTTTTGCAAAAGTATAATGGTTTCCTCATGGAAAATCATGGTTATGTGTTTATCACGCCGTGGGATATAAAATGGGCTCAGATGTGTACCGACTTACTTGAGATGACTGCGTTGCACATCATTCATGCCCGAAGCTTGGGTGGAAATATTAAAGAAATTGGATATGAAGACCTTCAAAATATGGGGAATATTATGAAAACCCGTGCATTACCCTTACCGGGAGCCCCAGGTAAATGGTCAAGTCTGGAGGATATGTATTTCCCGGATGGTCCTCCAAAAAGCTAAAGCAACTTATCTTAATTTATGCCAACTACCAAAATTGACAGAGCTCAGGAGCTAGCCAAGAAAGCTCGTTTATCACATCACGGAGTTTACCTTACAGGCCCGAACGAAGTAAAGGTACTGGAAGACGACCTGCCAGTTGCTTCCCTCACCGGTGAAAATTATCTTCTAGCCAGTTTTGGTAATTGCAGGTGTGCATCAGACGCCAAAGCAATTCGTCAATTTGATACCCATGCAAGGGTACCATCCGGAGTGGAGCGTATCGCTTTGGGTCATGAAACCCTACAGCTTGTACTGGAAGCACCTTCGGATTCAAATGTTGTGCCCGGGGATGTGGTTGTAGTTACCCCAGGGCATGCTACAAAACCAATTGATCCCATGACTTTTAAGCCAAGCAAGGACGGTGTCCTTTCATCGCTTGGCTATTCTTACCGGTACCTTGGTGGACTTCGGCAGTTCAGTATTGTCCCAGGTACTGCACCCGCATTTGTTAAAGCTCAGGGCTTTGGAAACTTTTTCAATCCAGTCTCGCCAAACGAGAACACAAGCATGGTCACGCTCGCTCACGCTGAACCTTTTGCCTGCAATTATGGCACCAATAAACATATCTTCACGATCGACCAAAATGGAGATTTTTTATACGGCGTGCCCCCGCGGTCCATTGTAGCTTACCTTTCTGGCACGGCTCGGATGGCGATGATCAACTTGACAATTGTGGCGAGTGTGCCAGACGAAGACCTACCTCCCGTAGTCTACATAACAGGTTCTCAATCCAAACTGGATGAAATGGAAGACTATGCCCTCATCAAAGATTTACGAAAGCGGGGAACTCGGGTTGTTTTAATAGACCGTAATGATCCCGACATCATTGCAAAACTCACGGAGTTCGGTAAACCCCTTGTAGTTTGGACGAATTATGCATCAGCTGCCACCTATGACCAGGCAAGTGCCATTATGGCCAAAGGAGGGAACTTAAATAGTTATGCGGGTGCGGTTGATCCTGAGCTTACCTTTGATATGCCTATCTGCGAAGCACCTCGTTTTTCTACTTTCGAGGAAGAAGCTATAAGCCAAATAGGGGAGATGCATCACAATCTTTCTCCAAACGATCCTGAGCGCCACCGTGGCTTGGCCAAGGAAGCCAAGATTGCCTTGATTGGTTTTGAAGAAGGGTCTGACCGGGAAGCTGCCTACCTGAACCAATTTCCCAAAGGAACTTCGGTGTTGTTTTCCTTGATGGGTAATACCCGCGATGGGTTCGAACCCTGCTCACTTAAGGACGGTGGTTTTACGGATGTTTTTATTGCTGGTCGTGGGAATTATGCCGCTTCTGCTTATGCTGAAATCGAAACACAACTCGCTCGTTCTGCTGCGGTTAATTTTGTTGATGGCGATGTTGACCTAAAGGTTCGCTCTAAGAATGCCCACTATGTAACGCGTCATCAAATCTGTGGCGTTAATGTACCTTGGCATATGACTAATACTTCAGAGCCTCATGCCGATGACATGCTTGTTCAAGCGAGCAACCCGGTATCTTTTGACTGGATGGTAAAAGGAGTTTGTGGCTTAAAAAATGTGCCAAATATGATGGACGAAGTTGAATCAGCCCAGCCATTTGGTTCTTTTTTTGCTTTTGCCGAACTTGAGGATTTGCCATATGTTGAATCCACGGCTGCTGCATTTCGAGCTGCGGCGGAAAGTGCCTCTAATCCCGTTAAAGAATCCCTACTTGCCGGAGCAGTTGCCTTAGATATTACAGGTGATGTATGGAGTAGAAAAGTAGAGGAAGCAATTTATGCAGGGTATGAATTTCCATATCCTCTTAATCTGACATAGAAGAATTTAGATACTAAATTCTAAATACATTAACAAAAAAACTGAAGACATGAGCTGGACAAATTTAGAAGGAAAAATAGTTATCATCACCGGTGGAGCGGCTGGAATTGGGTTGGCGGTTACCAAAGGCTTTATCGAAGTGGGAGCCAAAGTAATGATTGCAGATTTCGCAGAAGAAGTCGGGCAAAAAGCAGCCATCGAAGCATCAGAGTCTGGAAGTGGCGAGGCTGCTTTTGCCAGATGTGATGTCTCAAGTAAAGCGGATGTAGATTCTGTGATCACTCGAACTGTTGAGAAATGGGGTGCAGTTGATGTTTTGGTTAACAATGCTGGTATAAATATTCCTCGTTTGTTAGTGGACCCAGCAGGTAAGGAAGAGTTAACAGAAGATGTCTGGGACAAAGTTTTTGCTGTTAATGTGAAAGGACAGTTTTTATTTGCCCAAGCAGCAGCCCGTCAAATGCTAGCAGGGGGTAATGGGGGAGTCCTTATTAATATGTCTTCTGAGTCCGGCATGGAGGGAAGCGAAGGGCAAAGTGTTTATGCGGCTACAAAAGCAGCAAATCATAATTTAACTAGATCGTGGGCTAAAGAACTAGGGAAGTCCGGTGTTCGTGTAATCGGAGTTGCTCCAGGAATTATGGAAACGACTGGAATGCGAAGTTTAGCCTATGAAGAATCCTTAGCTTATACCCGCGGCGTAAGTGTGGATGAGTTGCGAAGTAAGTACGGCTCGGTTTCCTCTATTCCTTTGGCTCGCAGTGGCAAACTTTCTGAAGTTTCAGATTTAGTGGTCTACCTAGCCTCCGAGCGTGCATCCTATTTGCATGGTACAACGGTTAATATTTCAGGAGGCAAATCTCGTGGATAACCTTGCCAGTTTGCTTCCTACTCTTTCCATGTAGTCACTCCTTTTACTAAAAGTAAATTGGCATAGACTCGTATATCTCCTGTCATCACGACTGCGAAGGCCTTAGATGCCCGGTCATAAAAATCAAACTTATCTCATTTTTTCAATTGGTGGTGTGTCCGGATAGTGTTCATGGATGGTCGTGGTGTAGTCATCATATACTTCATGGTATTTGCTAAGAAGTGTTTTTGAATTTCTATCTTCAAGTACCGGCTCCATCATCGCAACCGGATGTTTGACGGCATGATCCAGTACGAATAAGGGAAGAATCGCCTGGACCAATTCGTTGATGCCCAAGCCCATCCGCCCGAATAATAGTGGGGTTTTTGCTTTCTCCGGGAAAGTGAGCATCACCAAATACAATCTCATCGTGGTGGCCCATCCGGTGAAGAGTTTCTAATAGTCTGGGACTTATCAGCGGGGAAATACCTTTAAGCATGCTTCGAACTTATTTCAGTTTCCATACCGATCATGAGTCAAAGAAATAACCGCAATCTATACCAAAAAAAACACCGCGCTTAGACGGTGTTTTAGAAAGACTTTGCGACGGTTAAGTCTGCATTCCTTCCCTTTACGGGTAGTGATTATATTTTATTTTGACGAAGGCGCAGTTCATATTCGGTTTATCTTTACATTTCTACCTTAGCTCCACTTTTTGAATTTGTCCAAAAATTTTCAATATTATTTTTCATTGATGCTTCAGAGAGCCTGAAAATGACGAGCTTGCGGCCTTCGAAAGTCCGTCCAAATTATAGCCGCCCTCAAGGAATGGACACTGACTTCTTCCATCGCAGCACTCGTTCGGCTAGGTCCCAGACGATGATGAGAGTCAGATCGGCAAAGTCCTTGATCTTCCAATGCGAATTGCCCAAGAGGGATCCCCATCCTTTCTTGAATCAAACCCGGCGGAGATCATAATTAATTCAGGCCGGTATTGATTCATTTTCTTTTTGAGTTCCTACCCCAAAACTATCTTCCACGATTTCCTTGCGGGCACTCCCCGCAGGCTAGGGGGAAGTTGAGTGTGGTACCCAGGCCTTTTCCTTGTCCCGTTTGATCTTTGGTCCCGGTACCCTGGATACCATGGGTGTTGATGAACACTCATAAAGATAAACAGACTCATCTTCATAAAAAGTATCCTGGGTGCCATTCCCATGGTGGACATCCCAGTCCACAATTAGAACCTTTCCTACACCGTGAGTTTTTTGGGCATAACGAGCGGCAATGGCTATATGATTGAACAGGCAAAATCCCATTCCTTTAGTAGGCGTAGCGTGGTGCCCTGGTGGTCGGACTATACAAAAGAGCCGTTGTAATTCTCCAGAAAATATATGGTCGACTGCAAGAGTACCTGCCCCGCTTGCCGTTCGGGCAACCGACCATGATTCTCGGCTCACATGCGTGTCACCCGTCGATAAACTAGACTTGTCCGGAATCTATATCCTTCTTGGCAAGAGAAAGGTAGTGCTCGGTGTGAACCAGGTTAAGTATCTTTTCATCACATGCCGTTGGTTGAAGAACGGAGGCACCATCTAAAAGTTTTGCCTTCTGCAAACTTTTGTAGACATGAGTTGCTCGTATTGACTGTTCTGGATGTCCTAACCCCGTAAAGTGGTTTTCGAAACATTCATCGTAAACCACTCCGGATTTTGTATTCATCCTCTATGAAGGTGATTCTGAGGCTTTTTTATTTTTTTCTTCGGTGACCAGCTTGTGGAAGGTAGCGAAGAGGTGCGTTGCATCATTGGGTCCAGGGGCAGCTTCAGGGTGGTATTGAACTGAAAAAACGGGCAGGTCTTTAAGTCGCATGCCAGAAACCGTCTGATCATTTAAATTATACTCAGTGACGATGGCACCCATTTCTTCAAGCTTTTCTTTATCCGATGCAAAGCCGTGATTTTGGGAAGTGATAGCAACCTTTTCGGTTTCTATATTTTTCACAGGTTGATTTCCACCGCGATGCCCAAATTTGAGCTTATATGTGTCAGCACCAATGGCATGGGTAAGAACCTGGTGACCCAGACAAATGCCGAAAATTGGAAAATCTGACAAAAGAGACTGGACGGTTTGGTGGGCATAGGACAGAGCTGAGGGATCTCCCGGACCATTGGAAAGGAAAATTGCATCCGGCTTGTGTGACCGTGCTTCTTCGGCGGTAGCATTTGCCGGCAAGACGATGACATCAAAGCCATGCCTTTTTAGGTTTTTATAAATGGCTCGTTTGGCCCCGAGATCAAAGGCTACGAGTTTATGAACTTCAGTGGGTTTGTAGTCATCTTTACTTAAGTCCGTCCCTTCAACAGTAAAGGTTTTACTTTCTTCACCTGTGGGGTCCCAGGTAAAGGATTGCGTGCAGGTAACTTCCTTAACGAAGTCTTTTCCTACAATTCCATCCCAACTCTTTGCCTTCTCAAGTGCTTCTTTATCACTGATCCCTTCCGTGGAAAGGCACGCCTTTGAGGGCACCGTGGACCCGGATTCTTTTGGTGATGGCCCGGGTGTCCACTCCCTGGATTCCGGGAATGGAGTGCTTGGCTAGGATATTCACTCACGAGATTGGGTGGCCCGCCAATTGCTTACAACTGGGCTGAGTTCCCGCACCACAAAGCCGGAAACTTTTGGGCCCGTCTGATTCCTCGTCTTCTTCATTGATACCGTAATTTCCAATTTGGGGCGCCGTCATGGTAACGATCTGGCCAAAGTAGGAGGGATCGGTGAGGGTTTCCTGGTACCCGGTCATGCCGGTATTGAAAACCGCTTCTCCCATAATGGTGGCGGTTAGCCCCAAAGGAAAAACCGCGAAAGACACTTCCGTCTTCCAAGGCTAACACTGCGTCCCGTACTCTGATCTGGATTACTCATAAAATTACTCCTGCACTATGTGCTAAACCTTGCTTGGAAAATTGGCAAACTTGATTTGAGATATTCAGTGATAATTTGATAATTTTTTGAAAAAAGGGGGGAATGTTTGACTAATTTTCAATGCATCATTACCGAGGTAGGCTTATGGATAAAACAATCGCTGGCTATGATCGTAATAAGACCAAAAATGTCGCTTTGATAAAGTGGTTGGACAAAATGGTGGAAATGTGTGCACCGAAAGATGTCCATTGGTGTGATGGTTCAGATGAAGAATGGAGTATGCTCTGCCAACGGATGATAGACCAAGGTTCCATGATCGCCTTAAACCAAGAGAAGAGGCCGAATAGTTACCTCGTTCGATCCGATCCCCGGGATGTCGCCAGGGTGGAAAGCAGAACTTTTATATGCAGTTACGGTAAAGATGATGCAGGTCCCACGAATAACTGGGAAGAACCCCGTAAAATGCGGGCCCGGCTGAAAAAACTTTTCCGTGGATGTATGGAGGGGCAGTACTCTTTACATTATCCCTTTCTGTATGGGTCCCTTGGGGTCAGAAGATCTCCCAATTTGGGGTGCAGGTTACGGACTCTCCCATATGCTGTTTTAAATATGCGGATCATGACCCGTATGGGCCAGCAGGTCCTTGGATCAATTGGGTGAGCGTGATTTTTTTGTCCCCTGCCTTCACTCCGTTGGTTTTCCTTTGAAGGACGGAATTGAAAGATGTGCCCTGGCCTTGTGATCCGGACAATACCTACATTGTTCATTTTCCCGAGCAGAGAACGATCGTTTCTTACGGCAGTGGGTATGGAGGTAATGCCTTGCTGGGAAAGAAGTGCTTAGCATCTACGGATTGCTTCCTGCATGGCCCGGGATAACGAGTGGATGGCCGAGCACATGCTGATTCTTGGCGTGGAGAGCCCGGAGGGTAAAAAGACTTATGTGGCCGGTGCTTTCCCAAGTGCTTGCGGGAAAACCAATATGGCCATGCTCATCCCGCCAGAATCCATGAAGGACTGGAAGGTTTCAACCGTGGGTGATGATATCGCCTGGCTCAAGCCGGACGACCAAGGGAATGCTTCGTGCCATTAATCCCGAGGCCGGATTTTTTGGGGTGGCTCCTGGCACTTCCTGGGACACCAACCCCAACGCCATGGAATCCATGAAGGGAAATAGTCTGTTCACCAATGTTGCCCTGACTGAAGATGGGGATGTTTGGTGGGAGGGCTTGACCAAGGAGCCACCCGCGAGGTTAACGGATTGGCGCGGAGAAGATTGGACACCGGAGAGCGATCGAGTCCTGCGGCTCACCCCAACGCCCGCTTTACCTCGCCCGCGGCCCAATGCCCGACGATTGACCCTGACTGGGAAAACCCTGCAGGTGTGCCTATTTCAGCTTTTATTTTTGGGGGGCGAAGAATGTCTGATATTCCTCTCGTTTATCAATCTTTTAACTGGAACCACGGCGTCTACCTTGGGAGCAACCCTTTCCTCTGAAACCACCGCGGCGGCGGAAGGGGCATCTTAGGGTAATCTACGGAGAGACCCGATGGCGATGATTCCATTTTGCGGTTATAACATGGGAGATTACTTTCGCCATTGGATGAAGATGGGTAAAGCCCTGAAGGAAAAGCCCAGGATTTTTCATGTAAACTGGTTTCGCAAAGACAAGGATGGCCACTTTCTTATGGCCCGGCTTTCAGGATAATATGCGGGTGCTCCGTTGGATCGTTGAGCGGTCAACCGGTAAAGGCCGAGCCCATGAAGGCCCCCTTGGGTGGTACCCTGAAAAGGAAGATCTTGATTGGTCCGGTCTTGAGTTTGATCGTCCAGTCAATGGGACGAGCTAATGGCTATTGACGCCGAGAAGTTTGCGAATGCAGACGCTTGCGGCATGAAGAATTATTTCTTCAACTATCTGAATTTTTACCTAAAGAGATGCTTTTTGAACGGGAGCTTTTGGTCTCCCGTTTGTGAAGATAGGTTGAAGAAAATTTATACCTCTTGCTTCTTTGACCATCTGTAAAAGATGGAGGAAAGAACACTAACCGATACAATCATATTTGCTAGTTTCATCAGTACTCCTCCAGTCTTTTGATCTTCTAAGGGGCTAATGTTCATGATTCTCTCTGCATAAAAGTAGGTATCATATAACACATCTTTGGAAAAGGTAAGGATGGCAAAGATAGGTGTTTGTCCAAGCATCAGGGCGAGTACATAGAGCATTTGGGGACCAAACGACAACGCAGGTATATATTTTGACTTACTACACAGTGGCCACCACATTAGAATGGAGGTAAAAAACATCGATAAGTGCTCTGCCATGTGCAATGTTTTATCCCGTATTGCCGCTTCATAAAATACCCCGATGTGCCAAAACGAAAAAACCATTGTAAAAAGTAAACCAGCAATGATCGGGTGCAAAAGAAACCGCAGGATTTTTGCGGTAATCGGATTGCGTTCCAGAAATTCATCGAAGTTTTGGTGAGGAATACCCAGGAGAATAAATAAGGGACTCACATACATGAGGATATTGTGTTGGATCATGTGAGCAAAAAACAAGTAATTTTCTCCCAATGGGTCTAAAGGGGAACCCACAGCCAAGTAGAAACTTAGAATCCCAGCCCCAAACCAACAGGCATGACTCTTTCTAAAGGGGGAGTCTGGGTTTTGGGCTGAGTGTAGGGGACCAACTAGTACAAAATATGCCCAACATACGAATAGTGTACCACCGATGAGGGCAGGTTCAGTGTGCCAATGGCTAAGAGTAATTGGGGAGTTGGACATGGTTATAACCAACTCATTCTATTAAGAAAATAGAAAACAAAAAGGCGGACTATTGATTTTCAGTCCAATAAGCTTCCGAACGGACTTTTATTCGAAAGTCATCCGTGGTTGCAGATTGAGCAAGCAGAGAGATCTGGGAACCATCAACTCTTGCATCATCCTTCGGGAAAAATTGAAGGAAGAAGGGGTTCTCTGGTTTCTCGGAATGAATCTCAACTGTGTCTGCATGGGAAATCTTCCAGATGATTTGATGGGGAATACCATCTACCTTCACCCAAAGTTTTTTATTTTGGTCAAATGTGGCAGCTGAGGTATGAGTTGTATTGGATTGGAAATAGGCATCGCCAACTTTAACATAGCCACCTTTGGTGTAATCATTTTTAGCTTTCCATTCATTGTTGAGTGTGGTCACTTCGAACTGATCAATAACTGGATGTGTATCACCCATATAAATGACCGCAAAAAAAGTGAATACAGCGATGACTAACCCCATCAGAAAAAGGATTGTATTAAGTATTTTATCCCATCGTAAGTGCATAAACCACCAAATGACACCAATAAATTTGAGGACAGATGTGGTGAATAGAATACCTATAATGTAACTGCCATCAAAGGTTTGGACATAAATGATCACAATCTCGAGGCCGGTAACTGCGACAAGAAACATGGAGAGATTGAAGAAGGTAAAAAACCGTTTACTTTCCTCGGCGACTGGGTCTTCAGAATGTCCGCTCATAATGATCTAAGAAAAAAAGAATGATAGTTTGAAATGAGTCAATTGCTAGAATGCGTATTCCATTAAATACACAACGGGGAAAATGATGATCCAGACAATGTCAACGAAGTGCCAATAAAGTCCACAACATTCAACATCGAGGGCATCAGAAACACTCATTTTTCCGGTAAAGGAATAAATTAACCAACCTACCAACCAGAGCACTCCGATCGCAACATGGGTACCATGAGTGCCCGTTAAAACATAAAAGGTGGAACCAAATACATGCGGTTCTCCCCGATAAGAAGATAAGGTAAGCTCGTTACCGGGGGCATGTACAAAGTGAGTGAATTCATAAACCTGACAGGCTAGGAAAATACCACCAAAGATAATGGTGCCAAATAACATCCACCGTGTGCTGGTAAGGTTTCCCTTGTGGATAGCAGATACTGCGAGAGCCATGAATAGGGAACTCGCAAAAGCACGAAAGTACTAAAGGAAGTTAGTTCAATATCGAAAAGGTCTCGTATGTCCAAGTAATTACTACCTACAGTTGCTGAAATTTTCCGGTAGATTAGGTGCGTGGATATAAGGGTGCCAAAAAACATACAATCGGAACCCAAGAAAGCCCACATTAAGACTTTCTTATTGGGAATACCGGTACTTGTTTCTGGCTCGTGGTGTTCGAGGCTGTTGGCTGCTGCTTCACTCATTGGTTAAGGCTTCTATGGTTAATGGGAGATTTATTCTTCGGACTCTTTGGGGAATAAATGATATCCACCTGGACCTTCAAGAGCCCACATGACGATTCCAAGAATAAAAAGAGACCCACCTGCAATCGCAATTTCATAAGGAGTGGCTACAAATTTCTCGGCAATTCAATCGTTTGTCTAAAGAGCAATCCAAGAACCATCACAAACAAACCAACCGCAGTAACAAGGGGACACCAAGAATGGTCTGGCATGTGAACTCCGTGATCTCCAAGGGTTTCTTTTTGAGCGTGTTTCTCTTTGGGCCCGTAATTATTCTCCCAAGCTTGATCCCGGGATTGATGATGGGAGTGCGGGCAAAATTGTACTCCTTTACGGGGGAAGATAATGTCCATTCCAATGTTCGGGCATCCCATGGGTTTTTGCCTGCCCGTTTGAGTTTTTTATTAAAGAATGAATTTACAAACTGATAAACACCGATGGCTATGCCAACTCCAAGAACAAAAGCTCCGATGGTAGCAATTTGGTTCCAGGTTTCAAAACCGTGGCCTTCATTGTAGCTATGGGTGCGACGAGGCTGGCCGATCATTCCCAAATAATGCATAGGGAAGAAGGTCACATTGAAGCCAATAAACATCAAAGTAAATACAAGTTTACCGAGCTTTTCATTCATGAGTCGACCACTCATTTTGGGTAACCAAAAATAGAAGCCAGCAAATAAACCAAAGAGAGCACCTCCGATGAGAACATAATGAAAGTGAGCAACTACGAAATAAGAATCTTGATGTTGAGCATCAATGGGCACTGAGGAGTGCATAATACCAGTGAACCCACCAATCATGAACATCGTAATGAAGCCAAGGGCAAAAAGCATGGGAGTATCAAAGCGAATACGGCCTCCCCACATTGTCCCGATCCAGTTAAAGATTTTGATCCCCGTGGGTATTGCAATAAGCATGGTAAGGATAGAAAAAGCAGAAGTCGCGACCACTCCCATCCCAGTAGTGAACATATGGTGGCTCCATACAGCGAAGCCCATAAATCCAATGATTGCACCTGAGAAAATAATGAGACCGTAGCCGAAAAGTGGTTTTCTCGAAAAAACGGGGATAATTTCGGAAACGATGCCCATAGCAGGCAGGATAAGAATATACACTTCGGGGTGACCAAATATCCAGAATAAATGCTGCCAAAGGTGGGGTTTTCCCCCTTCTAAAAAGT
>CALSTX010000020.1 GCA_943789375.1 uncultured Opitutales bacterium
GAAGCCCCCCACTACGGTTGAGTTTGGCTGCTTACTTAACACCTTCCATGATGATTTGTCCGATCAAATGAATCACCATGCTCCCTCACGTTCCAAAGATGAAGGCCTTGTTATAAATCTTCTTTTGGAAGAGTTGACCAATATGGAAGCGATTACATTCTCGCTGTCTCTTCTGGAAAAAGAGGTTGTTCTTAACTTGAGGGTGTCGGCCCGGGATGGCACGGAACTGGACAAGCTTTTCTCCTCTTTGCCCCCTTCTCAAAATCTTAACCAGGAAAAAAGAGTTTCCCCGTTTGTGCAAAGCGGTGGATGGATGGAGGGAGTGACGAATCTAAACATTACTTCTCATGCAGTGTACCTCGAATATCTTCTCGTCAAATTGGAAAAGGGATTAATGGACAAAGAGGTTAAGCAATTTGTTTCTTCGGTTTTATCCATGATCCGAAAGGGAGCCAAACTCTATTCGGGCCATTCGGCTATCAGTTATCGTGATCTTGGCGATGGGGATCTACTGGGGTATGTGCAAGTAGGATCCACCGAAGCTTCGATTGGTGATTTCAAGGAGTTACTTGCTGAAACCAATACTTTTTTTAATCAAGAAGCCTTCTCCGGTGCGGACGCGCCTGATTGGAAACCAAATTTTGTGGTGAAGGAGGCCAAACCAATCGATGGCACGAAAGTATTGTTTCTAAAAGTAAACCTAGAACGAGAAACGAAGGGCTCCAAAGTTTCTTCCTTTGCCAACCAAAACCTATATTACTGCGTTCATGAGGGGAAATCTGTAACGGCAACCAGCAGGAAGGCTTTGAGGCAGAGTTTGAGGGCGGTTAAGTCGGGAAAGCCACTGAGAAACAACCTTTCCAAGGAAATCACTTTAGGCCCACAGCATGCGGTTGCATGGCAGTTAGATCTTTTAGGTTATGGAAAGTTGATAGGGAATGTGTTAAAGGAAAGTGGCTTAGACCTTAGTCAATGGACTCAAGAAATAGAGAGGGCTCAGAAGATGAAATTTCCGCCGATTTCAGGCAATGTGGGGCATGGGAACGGTCAGTATTTTTTACAAACGAGCATTCCCGTAAAAACAATCCGGGCGATTGTTGAATTAGGCTCAGCTGCCTACATCAGTCATTCTTGGAAATTGAAGTTATAGCCCCCGGTTGAAATTAGGCATTCCTTGGTTTCTCCTTGTACTTCAACGCCATTTGATGGCAAAGAATTAAAATATTACCTGACTGAATTTCCTCTTAGCTTAACCGGTTCCGACCCGAAACAGCGAGGGATGACCGGCCAGTCCTCGGTAAGAAAATAGGGGCAGGTGCCATCCGGAAAGTCTTTGGTAACCGTATATCTGCCGTTGCAATCGTCCAAGTCTCACCACCCGGCTAATGCACGAATTACGGAAGGATAGGCCTTAGTTCCTTCTTGCTTGAATCAATTGCGTACTGAGCATCTTCTGCTTTAAGTTGAGCCATCATTTGCTCGGTCATGGTCTTTAGTTTGTTTGGTTTTTGATCGGCAAGATTGGTTTTTTCGTAGGGATCACTTGTCAGATCATACAGCTCATATTGGGGAAGAGTTCTTTTACCCACTTTGGTCTTGTAGCGATAGATGAGCTTCCAGTCTCCTTTGCGATAGGAGGTGAAATAGGAACTTCGGTGGCTGTGGGGAAAGTGACAGAGGAAATGGTCCGACCGATCGGGATTGTTTTTCCCCTGCAATTGTTGAATCAGACTGATACCATCAATGGTGTGGTCGGACGGATTTTTAGTTCCGGTTGCATCGAGAATGGTGGCATAGATATCCATCACTGTACCTATCTGCCGGTGATGCACTGCGTTTTGCAAGATTGAAAAGGAATTCGCTTTGCCGGACTTTGCCCAACCGGCAATGAAGGGAACGCGTAGGCCACCCTCATAACAGGTTCCCTTTTTTCCGCGAAGGGGGGCTGAGCTAAAGTATCCGTAGGTATCGCCTAGCGGGGCGTCTGAGCCGTTGTCTCCGACAAAGAGGATCAAGGTATTTTCTGCTACCCCTTTTGCAACCAAGTGATCCATTAGATCACCAAGTGACTTATCTATACCTTCGATCAGGGTGGCGAAGGAGTTGGCCGGCCTGGATTTGCCCGAGTCCTTATAGTTATTTCCAAATCGTGGATCGGTCTGAAAGGGGCTATGGGCGGCATAGTGGGACATATACAGAAAGAAAGGAGATTCTTTTTGTAAGGACTGATCGATGGCAGTGATGGCCTCACGGGTAATTGCCTCCGATAAGAAGACATCGGTCTTATGATATTTTTCTAATCCGGGAATAGCACGTTTCTTTCGCTTGGGATCGAGGTTACCGTATCCATCCTCTCCCAAATAACTCCCGGGGGCACCAAAGGCACAACCTGCAATATTTATATCGAACCCGAGGTTCATCGGGTTGGCACCTTCATATTCAGTGGGAGCAAAGTGAGCCTTGCCGGAAAAGATCGTATGATACCCATTCTTTTTGAGAAGGGCGGGGAGGGTGACATCTTTGCTCGTCAGTCCTTTCCAATTCCAATCTGCTGGACCTGCATTTTTGGTTTCCGGATTAATCCATTGGGTAACCCGGTGCCTGGCCGAGTTCTGCCCAGTCATCAGGGAAACTCTTGAAGGAGAGCAAACGGACTGGGCATAAAACTGGGAAAACCTCACACCCTGCTTAGCCAGACGCTCCATGTTTGGGGTTCGGTAAAAGCTATTAAGGGGATGTTTCTGCGGCTTGCCATCCTTGTCCGCCAGCATGGGAACGGAGGTGTCCATTAGCCCCATGTCATCGACGAGGAAAAGTATGATGTTTGGTTTATTCGATTCGTCCTGGCCGAACAGGTGGAGCGAATAAAGTAAGTAGGTGACTAGGGCAATAGTACGCATAAGTATAGGTGGAGTATCCTTTAGAGCCCGGTTGCAGTTTTTGCGGCTTGGGCATTAAATAATGGTTTATTTGTTTTGTCCCAAAAAGGATTTGGCACATGAGAATCTCTCATCATTTTTTCAATTTTACTGACAATGACTGGATGATTTCTGGCGACATTTTTTAACTCACCTTGATCGGTTGAGATGTCATAGAGTTCGATCTTTAATCCTTTTCGGGTATCGAGCACCACCCCTTTCCACTTATCGAAACGGACGGCACAATTAGGCTTATTACTCTCATACAATTCCCAGTATAGATGAGAGTGTTTTTTTTGAGCTTCAGGCTTACCCAACAGAGTGGGTAGCATGGAGATCCCGTCTGTTTCTCCTTTGATGGGTTCACCGGTTAGGTCGGATAGGGTGGGCAAAATGTCCCAAAAAGCGGAGATGTGGTTACTTACTGTGCCCGCTGGAACTTTATTTGGCCAATAGGCAATCTGGGGGGAGCGCACACCCCCATCATACATACTTCTTTTCTTCCCTTTTAATTCTCCAGAGGTTTTGAAGAAATCCAATGTTCCTCCTTGGCCATGGGCACCGTTGTCGGAGTTGAACAGGATGAGTGTGTCTTCCGCAATTCCAAGTTTTTCAAGGAGCCTTTTTAACTGGCCAATATCACGGTCCATACGTGTGACCATTGCCGCCTGAATTTTCATTTTTTCGGGCCAGTCTTTTTCCGCATACTGACCAAGGTCAGGTACTTGCCATTTTACATGTGGAATGGTGTAGGCCAGGTAGAGAAAGAACGGTTTAGCCTGATGCTTATTTACGAACTTAAATGCTTCTTCTGTAAGCAGATCATGGCTGTAATCATTTTGCTTCCCGTTGGCATTATCGAGCATAACCTTTTTATCATTTTTCCAGAGGTATTCCGGGTAGTACTCATGGGCCTGCCTTTGATCGGTGTAGCCATAGAAGTAATCAAACCCTTGTTTATTTGGGTTGCCCGAATTATGGAAACCACCAAGTCCCCACTTCCCTATGCAGGCAGTAGTGTAGCCTGCCCGCTTCATGAGTTTACCGATGGTCTCGGCACTAGCTGGGATAGGGGTTTGTCCTACTGGATAGCCTGGGCTATTCGCACGGATGTAGGCATGGCCCGGATGTTTGCCGGTTACCAGAGAAGCTCGGGATGGAGCACAGACTGCATTGCCACAATAGTGATCGGTAAAGCGCATGCCACCTGTAGCCAAAGCATCTAATTCGGGTGTTTTGATTAGTTTTTGTCCGTTGTAGCCCACCTCACCATAGCCTAAATCATCCGCGAGTATGTAAATGACATTATGCTTTTGATCAGATGCCAATACAAGGTTTCCAAGAGTTAACAAAAAAGAAAATACATAGAGCTTTTTCATTCATAAAATAAAACTACTCTCACTTTGTTTTGGCAACTAGTATAGAGTTTTTTTTGTTCATTCGCGTTACGATCAATTTAATTCCCCAAATTTCATTGACTTACAAATTTTGGTTATAGTTGTATGCTCTTGACGTGAATGCCCTAAAAAAATCTCCCTACTTTCTTTCCCAACGTCTAGAGCGATGGAAATGGCCATGGCTTATTCTTGCAATTCTTTCGGTTATCCCAGTGGCTATCTTGGCTAGTAATTTATTTGATTACCTACTGGAAGTATTTTCAAAATCCACAGGTACCCCTTGGTATAGGCTCTTCATGGAAACAGATCAAGCAACTGATCCGCCCTTGGTTTTGCTGGAGTTACTTTGCGTGGGACTTTTATGCTGGCCGATTGCTATTGTCGGTTCTTTGATTCAAGGCCGAGCGGTTAAGACCTTGGTTGCTCCAATTAAGTCTTTCCGTTGGGGGTTAGTTGGAAAAACAATTTTGTTGGTAATGCTTATCCAACTCCTGTTTTTCCTGATCCCTATACCTGGATTGAATGAATTTGAGCCGATTTTTAAATTTAATGGTTTCCGTACAGAACATGGCTATTGGTTGTTGCCCATGATCGTTTGCATCCTTCTTCAAACCACCGGGGAAGATGTCTTTTTTAAAGGATTTTTGTTACGTCAATTCGGAGCAGTTGTTCCCGTTTTCTGGTTCGCGCCGGTATTGGTAACAGCTTGTTTTGTCAGCATTCATTTTGGCAATCCTGATTTTATGAAAAACATCGGTGCGATTTTGGTGTACTTCGTAATGACTGAGTTAATCATTATCTTTTTCTTGATGCGCTCCGGCGGAATGGAAATTCCTTTAGTCCTTCATTTCCTCAATAATTTCATTCTCTTTATGGTCTGTGCAGAGGAGGGGACGCAGGCTAATGAACTTACCCTTTGGGTTTATGAAAAATGTGAGGATGATTTCATAAACCGCGTAAGAATCTATATCTCTCTGGGCCAAGAATTGATCTTGTTCGCTGGTCTCTATTTGATGTTTTTCTGGCATCGATCTCCTTATTATATTCATCCATTTAATAGGGGTTCCACAAGCCCCTAAATCACTCTAAATGGAATAAGCAAATTTCTGTTCTCTAGAGAAGAAAATAAATAACACCAGTAACGACACCTGCCCCAATAAGATTCAGGACGAACCCTTCTGTCGCCATCCGTTTCACACTAATCTTTCCAGTGCCAAAAACGATTGCATTGGGTATGGTTGCTACCGGGAGCATGAAGGCACAGCTTGCACTAAGGGCGGCAGGGATCATCAAAAGCTTGGGGTCGAGATTGGCAGACACAGCAGCTGCTCCAAGGATGGGCATCAATAGGTTAGTGGTTGCGGTATTGGAGGTCATCTCGGTGAGGAAAGTGACGAGTAAACAAATTCCGACTAACACGCCAATTGCAGGCAGGTTCTCCACTCCGGATAGGGCGGAAGCGATCGATTCGCTCAGTCCTGATTGCTTAAACCCTTCACCAAGGCAGAGACCGGCTCCTACCAGTACAAGCATGCCCCAGGGTATTTGATTGGCGGTTTTCCAGTCGAGTAAACGCGCTCCCTTTTTTTCGCCATTGGGTAAACAAAAGAGAATGATTACAGCGATAAAGGCAACGCTGGCATCGTTTGCCTGAGGTAAGTCGAACCAGGTTTTCCAACCTCCAAAAGGTTCCGAGCGGGTAATCCAGGCTAGGGCGGTAAGTCCAAAAATAAGTAATGTGCGAATTTCCGGTATTCGCCATTTTCCCGGATCTGGTAGTTCGATGCGCTGCTTACCTTTCACTCCCCGGCTCAGCCATAGCCAAATTACCACAACCATGATGAGTGAAACAGGGAGACCAAACTTCATCCACTCTGTAAAGGAGAGTTCGGGGTAGCCAAGGTCTTTGTAAGCACCGATCATCACCAAATTGGGAGGGGTGCCAATCGGGGTGCCAATGCCGCCGACATTGGCGGCAAATGCGATGCCAAGTAGCAAAGGAATAGTCAGTTTCTTACTCTGACTTCCTTGAATAACTGCAAGAGCCATTGGCAAAATCATTAAAGTGGTGGCCGTGTTTGAAATCCACATGCTTAGAAAAGCAGTTGCCATCATAAATCCAAGAATAAGAAATTTTTCACCCCTCGGACAGGCATTGACCATCATTAGTGCAATTCTTTTATGAGCACCGCTTTTTTCCATCGCTTTGGAAAGAAGAAAGCCACCGAAGAGGAGAAGGACTAAAGGATGCCCGTATTTTTCACCGACAACTTTGGGTTCGAGGATGCCGAAGAGCGGGAGCAGGGAGAGAGGAAGGAGAGAAGCGACAGGAATGGGGACGGCTTCAAATATCCACCAGAGTGCTGTCCAAATCGCGATCCCAAGGGTGATGGCCGATGCGGTTTCCATCTGGCCAAATCGATGCAAAAACCAACTTATTAGGATGGCAAATACGGGTGCGGCCCAAAGCATAAGATTTCCTCCTTTTAAATTTTCTTGATCTGATAAACTTTTCTCCTGCTTTGACATTTCAATCTTATTAGAGCAAATCACTCTTTAGTTTCCGAATTTATTTTACGCATAAATCAAAGTGGGAAAGAATGGGGTGTGAGAAAAAAACTGAAAAAGGATTGTCAGGGATTTTATCTTCTCAATCACGGAGACCAAGTGAAACCGGAGCTTGCTCCTGAATTTGCTCAAAAGTCGATAGAGATTAACCTCTCGATTACGAGGGGAAAGGAAAAGGATGGGGTTTTGAATTTTCATGGAGGAAGCAGTAGTGGTTACTCTCTGTTTTTGGAAGATGGAAGACCAATTTTTTGCTGTCGCTTAGGTGGGGAATTGTATACCTTCCGCACATCCGAAATTCTTCCCGGAGAACGAGTTTTCTTGTCAGTTAATGTCAGATCGAGTGGCCAGGTCTCCCTGAAAAGAAAAGAAAAAATTCTCGCAAAAGGAAAGCTCCCGACTTTGTTTAATACCCACCCTCAGGATCCACTCGAGGTTGGGAATGATACCTTTTCTACTCTGAGCAACTACACCTCAAGTCCCTCCTTTAACGGGAAGATTACCGAGGTGAAACTCAGGCTTAAATAGTTTTTATACCCTAATAAAATCCAAAATTAAAATGAATCATGTAAAATTAATTATTCTGTTTTCTCTCTCAATGCCTCTTTTTTTGAATGCAATAAATGAAAAGAGTAAATCTGTTTTTGGCAAGCAGGTCAGCGAGAGCGGGATTCGTCACTCCTTCCTCATCTGCGGCCAACCGACCGCTCTGGTCAATGAACAAAGCCAAATCGTATGGCAAACCAAGGGTTATGGTCGCGATGGGTTTGTTCTGGAAAACGGAAATATATTGGTCTCGATAGGCGGGGAGAATATGGCCAAAGAAATCACTCGGGCAGGTGAAGTCGTTTGGAGTTATAAGTTAAGTAAAGAAAACAAAGAACTTGGTTCCTCGGTTAGGCTTACAAATGGAAATACTTTAGTGGTAGAGCGGGGAGTAAAGCCACAGTTGCTTGAGGTCGGTAAAGATGGTTCCATCCAAGTGGTTGTTCCTTTACAACCCGGCACCCAAAATGCACATATGCAGACTCGAATGGCCAGGAAGTTACCCAATGGAAATTATATTGTTCCACACCTTCTCGCTTTTGCGGTTAAGGAATACAATCCGCACGGTACAGTCGTGCGGACTGTTAAAACGGATCTACCCGAGTTGGGTGGTCGCAAACAAAGAAACTGGCCATTCACTGCCATTCATTTGAGTAGCGGAAATCTCTTGGTAAACCTGACGAACGGAAATAAAACCGTTGAGTTTGACCGCAATGGAAAAGTTGCCTGGCGTGTCGATAATTCGGATGTCGATGGTCGTTTTGCAGATCCATGTGGAGGGCAAAGGTTAGCCAATGGAAACAGTGTGATTTGCAGTTATGGCCAAAAAAAAGCACATATGCCTAAGCTTTTCGAAGTCAACCAGGACAAAAAGGTGGTTTGGGAATATTTCAACCCTGAAGTTCGTGCCCATGAAGTCCATGTGATTACTACGAACCGTCAACCAGAAGGTTGGTTGAAATAATAATATTCAATCTTTCACTATGAATAATTCAGCTCTCTCCTTTTTAACCTTACTTTTGCTATGCACTTTTTCATTTGGTACAGAAAAAAACTGTAGGAAAGTCGAGTTCTTCGAGGAACTTTACGATACCAAGATAGAAGGAGTTAAATTGTTTATGGAATACACCGACCCCGATCACCATATAGCCAAGAAGGAGGATTGATAGAAAGCTGGAGCTTCCTAAGGTAAAATTTGCCGAACGTACCCTTGGGCGCGAAGATGGACAGCCAGTTGCTTATGTGACATGCTTTGAAATCTAATAATAAACGAATGAAATTTTCAGATTTTGGCAAACGGTTTTCTGGTGAGATTGGCATCGGTGAATTGATGGATGACTTGGGCGATGCCCTTGTTTCCGATCCTGCACCCTTGATGCTGGGCGGTGGGAACCCCGCTCATGTTCCTGAGGTGCAGGCGTTGTTCCGTTCCAGGATGGAGGGTATTCTTTCGAAAGTAGGTGAGTTTGAGCGAGTGATTGGAAACTACGACACGCCCCAAGGATCAAAGGCTTTTGTTGGGGCATTGGCTGAATTATTTAGATCCGAATTCGGATGGAATGTGGGCCCCGGTAATTTTGCTCTGACTAACGGAAGTCAGAATGCGTTTTTCTCTCTTTTTAATTTATTTGCCGGTCGATTTGGAGGGGCAGAAAAGAAGCAAATATTACTTCCATTAACGCCCGAATATATTGGATATTCAGAAGTTGGTTTGGAAAAAGATTTCTTTCGTTCCACCCGTCCTGAAATATCAATGTTTCCCAACGGTTTGTTTAAATACCAAGTTGACTTTGAACGATTGAAAATCGATCAACAAGTAGGTGCCCTCTGTTTTTCCCGACCGACTAACCCAACTGGAAACGTGGTAACGGACGAAGAGGTTTCCCGTTTGCGGGAACTGGCGAACAAACAGGGCGTACCTTTAATCATAGACAACGCCTATGGAACTCCTTTCCCCAATATTATTTATGCCGAAGCCCAACCAGTGTGGGATGAAAATATTGTTCTTTGCCTGAGCCTTTCTAAATTTGGTTTGCCTAGTTTGCGAACAGGAATTGTGATTGCCCGTGAGGAAATTATTAAGATTGTTTCCCGCATGACTTCGGTCTTTAGCCTGGCTCCCGGAAGTTTAGGGCCGGCACTCGCTTTAAATCTGGTGGAAAGTGGGGATATTACCCGGGTGAGTAATGAAGTGGTACAACCTTTTTATCAAGAAAAGGCAAATCGTGCGGTTGCCCAGCTTCGAAGTGAAATGGGTGCCAATATTCCGATGAGAATTCATAAACCCGAGGGGAGCCTTATTCCTCTGGCTTTGGTTTGAGGATCTGCCCATTAGCAGCCAGGAACTTTATCACCGGCTCAAGAAAAAGGGTGTGCTCGTGGTATCCGGTCATTATTTCTTTCCCGGTATGGAAGAAGACAACTGGGGCCATAAGAACCAGTGTATCCGAGTTACTTATGCTCAGGACGATGAAGTTGTTAAGAAGGGGATAAGTTTAATTGCTGAAGAATTGAAAAGGGTTTTTTCAAACTGAAAAAAATATTTTTTTTCTCTTTATTATTTTATTTTAGATTACAAGTTGTGGGATGAATAATAATGCTGCCGTTTATAATCTGGGATCGGATGGGTGGAATAACATCGAACTGAATTCTGGGGGATTTGAATTAGAAACCGATCAAGTAAAGAGTCACGGTAGTCAGACTTTTCTCTTGGGTTGTGAGAAAGAAGGCGATGGGCATATAACAGGTCAATGGATTAGAGGAAATTATGGGATTAAATTTGGTTATTTCACTCCAAATAAGGATATCGATTATGAAGTCTTTTTGGAGGACAACGCCTCCATTCGATATAAACAAATAATAAAATAAATATTTTATGAACCCCTCTTTAACTTGTAGTTTTTTATCGGTATTTTTCATTACTTTTTACCCCTTATGCCAGGCTATTCCTTTGCCCGTTAATGAAGAGAGTAAGTCTAATACAAACATACTTCAGGACGGAATAGTAAGATCCTATGTGGCGGGTGCTCTCCTTAGTTCATCTGAAGAAATTACGGTTTTAGAAATTGCTAAGAAAAGAGGAATCGGAAAAGTGCATAAGATTATTTCCTACACCATGCTTCCTAGTTCTGCGAAAGCAATTCGGGTGGAAGGTCCTGCCATGAAAAAGGGAAGGGAGGTTTTAAGGAAATTCTTGAATATTACCCATAGGGAGTGGACTTTTTCAAAAGCTCAGCCTGGAAAGAACGATTTAATTGTTGGTAATTTTTGGGCCGGAAAAGTTTATGTGAAAAAACAAGTTGAACTGTATGTGAGCGGCGAGAGCTACTTGTGTAATTCGGTTACAGGCATGACTTTGAAAGAAGCGGAAGTACTGCTTGCCATGTTTTTAAGTAAGAGGTTTATGGCTTCAGCAATGATAAGGCAGAATGCTTTGGATCAGGTTGACTGGTGCCAACCCACTCGTTTTACAAAACAGGGGGATCGTTTTTCAGTAGGATTTTTAGCTAAAGGAAGAGGAGCAGGTTTTTTTGATCTTACACTCAAAAAAGAAAATGAAGGTTTAACCATTCTTCAAATGAAGCAGGCACTGCCTTGATCATTTCTTTTTTCATGTCAAAAAAGGTATGCTGCTACTAATAAACAGTTATTTTTACATAATTTTTTATAGCCTGTAAGTTTCATTTATGCTCATGTATTTTAATTATGTTTACCCTTTTACTCAATTATCCTTCCCGAAACTAAATATTATATGACTGACCTTGCTGCTTATTTTTCATCTCTCCTTCTCGGGCCAGTCATGACTATTCTTCCGTTTTTCGGAATCAACTTTCCTAACACTGCTTCAGTAGATCCTGAGACTGATGTTATTCGTTATCAGACCGTGGCTAAACAAATTGATCAGGGAGGAGTGCTCTATGGGTATGTGAGTGTCGATGGCGACCTGACTGCCTTGATTCAATACCTCGATTCATTCCTGTCCGGGATGAAGGAGTATGACAAAAGCGTGCCGGAATTTGATTCCAAATCTTTGCTTAAGATTTCCGGACTTGATTCTATCTCAGCATTGGGACTGAGTTCGGTTAGGGTGGAGGATGGATTCCGCAATAAAGTATACCTGCATACTCCGGAAGGAAGGCGGGGGTTTCTCGCATTGTTTGGAAATGAATCACAACCTTTTGAGTCACTGGAACTGGCACCGTTAGGTGCGGATCTAGTTTTCCAACAGGATATTAAACTCAAAACTTTTTATGATAATGTCGTCATGCAAACTCTCGGTGGCGGTCCTCTATCTGGAAATATACCTCCCTTGGGACAGCAGGGGTTGGGGGTGAAAATGATTGCGGAAGGTTTTATGAAGCAACCTTTGCATCCTGAATTAACCTTCACTGCAGAAAAGCTTATGGCCGACCTCGATACGCAAATCACAGTCATCGTCGATTTGGATACAAGTGAAAGGGTTGATATTCCTAATACGAATGGGTTGGAAATGCCGAAATCTAATGGAGTTATGATCCTTAATGGGCTTGGGTGGTTGGCTGAAGAGTTGATCAAAAGACTCGGACCCGAGCTTGCTGAAGCAGGTAGGGGTAATTCCGAGTTCAAGGTTTTGAAGGAAGATAATTGGATTGGTATTCAACTTGAGCGTAAAACTCTTTCAAAAGGTGAACGGAAAGAATTGAGAGAATTAGGGTGGGATACTGCGATGATTGCCCATCATCGTCCAAGCGGAAAATTAATTGCCAGTACAAGCAAACAATTTGCAGAAAGGCTCTTTGCTGCAAACAAAAAACTTGGGCTGGACCCGGTTTTTCAGAAAACAATGAAAGATCTGCCCAAGAAAGGAACAGCCCTGTCTTATGTCTCTCCGGTCTTTATGTCTGAGTTAAGAGAAGTCATTCACAAATCAATCGATTTGGAAAACCCGGTGGATAAAGAGAATAAAAGAGATGATCGATTTGCCGCCTATTCGATGCTCGATCTCTTTCTGCCTGAGGGAGCACAAGGAGAAGGAATCGTGACCACAGCAACGGAGGAAGGTTTGCTTACCATTTCCAACGCGAAGTATTCGCATAAATCCAAGATTCTTCTAAGTGCTACTGCTCCTCTAATAATTGGAGCATCCACTTTTACGGCTCTTAATACAGTAAACCAGATGAGGCCGGACCTTATGACGCCAACGCATATTCACGAATGAAACCCCTTCATTCGCGACCTTGGACTAGTCGATTTGTCGGAGGCCGGTGTTAGCAAATTTCAACTGGAGGGACTGCGGGAAGTAAGATTTATTTACTATCTGCGAGTCGATCACTCTCTTCCTGGCTTTCCACCACCTAAAAACTTTGGGTCTCAAATCCTATTTCTTTAAACAAATGAAACATTTAAATAATCTACTTTACATCACACTTGCGTTGGCAGGCTTTATTTCGCTTTTTGGGAAGAGTACTGAGTCACTTGAAAATACTAGGCCAAATATCATTTTCATCTTAACAGATGATCAGGGTATGGGAGATCTTTCCTGCATGGGAAATTCTATCCTGCGCACTCCACATATTGATAATCTTTACCGAGCCTCGACAAGATTTACTGATTTCCAGGTTAGCCCGACATGTTCACCCACGCGTGCTGCGATCATGAGCGGTCGCTTTCCTTTTGAGGTTGGCATAAGTCATACACTTATGCAACGGGATCGGCTCGCTCCCGATGTAGTCACCTTTCCTCAGGTATTACAAAAGGCTGGATATAAAACTGGATTATTTGGTAAGTGGCACCTTGGAGATGGCGATGAATATTTACCGCAAAATCGAGGCTTTCATGAAGTCCTCATGCATGGGGCAGGGGGGATCGGGCAATATGGATTTGGAGACTTTAAGGAAAATTCAAAGAATAAATATTTTGATAATGTACTTTTGCACAATGAGACAATTGTAAAGACGCAAGGATTCTGCACCGATTTGTTTTTTCAATCCGCGATGAGTTGGATGAAAGATAAATATGATAAGGATCAACCCTTCTTTACCTACCTCTCTCTTAATGCACCTCATGGTCCCCTTATAGCTCCAGAGAAATATAAAAAACGCTTTCTTTTGGAAGGATACGATAAGTCAACCGCAGCCCGGTATGGTATGATTGAGAACATTGACGATAATGTTGGAATTCTAATAAAGAAGCTTAGGGACTGGAAGGTATTGAATAATACTTTGCTGATTTTTATGACTGACAATGGAATGGCAATGAAAGGAATTGGCCATAATGACCAAGGACGATTAATTGCTTGGAATGCTGGGATGAAAGGCACTAAAGACACAAATTGGGAAGGCGGAACCCATGTTCCCTCTTTTTGGTACTGGAAAGGCGTGCTGGGCGAAGGGGTAGATATATCTGCATTGACTGCACATATCGATTTATACCGAACATTTTGTCAACTTGCAGGGGCCGAGGTACCAAGGGGACCAGTAACTCCAAAGGGTCGATCGCTGTTGCCTTTACTTAAAAACCCGAAATCCAGATGGCCAGATCGTACTATTTTTTCTCATCGTGGACGCTGGGGGGGAGGCGGCAGAGGGAAAGCCACTCGTGCTGAGGCTAAGTATTACGGGGCATCTGTTCGTAATCAGCGATGGCGTCTTGTTTTTGAAATGGATAGCCCTGGCCCTTGGTTGAGCGATATTTTGAAAGATCCAGGAGAAACTCAAAATGTGATTGATGAATATCCCAAGGTGTACAAAGCAATGAAAGACGAATTTGACCAGTGGTGGGATTCAACTGAAAGTTTTCTTGTAAACGAGGGATTACCCCGAATATCTGCAGGGGAACATCACTTACAACTGCTTTATCAAACGCAGGTACAAGGAATAGGCATACCCACTTGGAAGCCCTCACTTTGATCGGTATGCTGGTCGAGGGTAACCTTTAGGACCTCCCGTTTGCTTTTTGGTGGAATGATGAGTTCCGGATTGGTTGGGATCTTCAGTTAAGCCTTTTAGTTTGAGATTTTAACTAAGGCAATGATGCCGAGGATTGAAGGAAATGTAGGGATTGTGCCAAGAACCTCCAATCAATTCAGGGATAATTCCTAAAATGAGTTTCTCTGGCGAAAGCTTTCGGTTTGATAATCAAAAAGAAAGCTTTCCCCTTGGGAATGCATAAAATATAACCAGCTACTGCTGGAATCTGACCAAAGAAACGGCCAGGCATATTTGTCAGTCCACAACCATTTTTCTCCTGGCATCCAAATCCACATTCCATTTTGGCTGTCTTCTTCGACTAAGAGCCAACCCAATTGGATGTGGTAAATCCAATTATTTTTTACTTGGGGAAGGTAAGTGCCCAGCCAGTTAGATTCTCGCCATCCTCCAGCTAATTCGAGATCACTTATCCACCACCTATCCAACACCTTCTCTCCCCCCACCCGATACTCCAAGAGTTGTCCAAATGTTTTGCCAGCCAAGTTTTCAGCATATGCCTGGTAGCGAATAACTTGCCCCCGAAAAAAGCCGTCTTCTACAAAAGTAACTTCAGCAACAGAAGTTGCATTCCATTCGAATACCTTTTCCAGAAGCAGATTTTCAGAGAGATCAAATACCCTCATACCAACCTGTAATTGCTCAAACCCACCTTCGGCCAGAATCTCCATTCCAAAACGCAATCTCTCATTGCCCTCCTCAATCAACTCCAATGTCCGAACAATTGGAACCTCTGGATATTCCCAACGTTCATGTGGATTAAACCCGTAGGTTTTTTCAACTTCATCGGGATATCCATCCCCGTCGTCATCCAAGTCATAGTGATCTTCAATACCGTCATTATCCAGATCTTCCAAAATATTGAGCACATTCACCAAAAAGAGGGCCTCAAAATAGGCACCATGTTGGTCGGTAATACGAACAACTATTTCGAATTCCAATGGATCAGTTTCATAATCAATTGGTCGTAAGGTTGTAAGCGATCCATTCGTATCAAGATGAAAAACATTCAAATGCTCAAGTTCAGACAAATTACCATAGCTGCCATTTTGCTCAGCCGATTGATTGCCATCAGAAACTCGTACTAATTCATAAAACAACACATGATCGGGATTACCATCGAGCCCCTCAAAATTCCCCACCCATGTACCATTGGGCTCGTTTTCAAAAACACTAAGGTTTGAATCACCCTGGACATACAAAGCATTTGGCGAAAGATTAATCACTTCAACCTTTCGCGTAACAGTCTGGGCGCTATTGCCCGCAGCATCAGTATAATCGTAATCAAGAAGATATGTCCCAGGTATGCCTGGATTGACTTCACCGCTTGCTAAAATTGTTCCGCCTTCATCAACCGCATCTGTCCAACTTGCATTGGCATCAAGGTACGGGCTTCCTGCCTCGTGCGTAATATTGGCATCTCCATTTAAACTGATCACTGGCAGTGTAGTGTCCACAATTTGAACGGTTCGCTTAACTGTCTGGGCGGCATTGCCTGCTGCATCGGTGTAATCATAACTAAGCGCATACACACCCGGATCACTGGCATTGACTTCGCCACTGGTATACACCACTCCGCTTCCATCCACCGCATCTGTCCAACTTGCATTAGCATCGATGTATGCAGTTCCTGCCTCGTGCGTAATATTGGCATCCCCATTTAAACTGATAACCGGAGCGGTTGAGTCCACCACATAAACGGTACGTGTAACTGTCTGGGCGGCATTGCCTGCTGCATCGGTATAATCATAACTAAGCACATACACACCCGGATCACTGGCATTGACTGCGCCTGTTGCATACACCGTTCCGCTTCCATCGACTGCGTCGCTCCAGCTCGCATTAGCATCCAAGTACGATCCTCCCGCCTCGTGAGTTACTTGACCACCCCCATTCAGAGTGATCAATGGCACTGTTGTATCCACCACCGTCAGCGTTCGTGTTACCGTTTCGGCAACATTGCCAGCGGCATCCGTGTAGTTAAAACTTAACACATAACTTCCAGGAGTTCCTGTATTTACTTGTCCGCTTGCCAATATTGTTCCGCTTCCATCCACCGCATCTGTCCAACTCGCATTGGCATCAAGGTACGGGCTTCCTCCCTCGTGCGTAATATTGGCATCCCCAAGTAAACTGATAACCGGAGCGGTTGAGTCTACCACATGAACGGTGCGGATGACCGTCTGGGCGGCATTGCCTGCTGCATCGGTGTAATCATAACTAAGCACATACACACCCGGCACACTGGCATTGACTTCGCCACTGGCATACACCACTCCGCCTCCATCCACCGCATCGTTCCTGCTCGCATTAGCATCGATGTATGCAGTTCCTGCTTCA
>CALSTX010000021.1 GCA_943789375.1 uncultured Opitutales bacterium
TCTACACCGTAGAAGATGCTCAGTTCCTGGCACGCAACCAAGCCTTGCCCGAGGACCGGATTATGGGCGTGGAAACCGGGGGGTGCCCGCATACTGCTATTCGGGATGACACCACCATGAATGCTGTTGCGGTCGAGCAATTACAGGAACGCCACCCGGATGCCAAGTTGGTATTGATCGAAAGCGGAGGTGATAACCTGTCTGCCACTTTTTCACCTGAATTAGTGGATGCTTTTATCTTTGTCATTGATGTGGCAGAAGGAGACAAGATACCCAGGAAAGGCGGCCCTGCGATCCGGTATTCAGATCTTCTTATCATCAATAAAACAGACTTAGCTCCCTTAGTAGATGCGGACCTTAATGTCATGGATAGGGATGCAAAAAAAATGAGAGAAGATCGACCTTTTATTTTTACGGATCTTAAAACTCACAAGGGTTTGGACCAAGTCGTGGCATGGTTGACGAAGGAATTTTTATTCTGAGATGATCGGATTTATTATATGAAACCTTTGGGGATACAAGGAGGTGTGCGTCTCGGATGTCGTACTGATTTGCATGGCCTCCCGTATCTATCGCACCAGCGTTTTTCTCCCCCCGTTCATCTTAGTAAGCCTTACTTCGATGAGGATACCGGTTCATTATTGATTAACCTATCCTGTCCGACTGCCGGACTGCTTGTCAGGTGATCGGATGATTTGTGACATTGAAGTCTCAGAAGACGCTTCGATGGTGGTCACTACTCCAGGGGCAACCCGGTCCCATTTTATGCGCTCCGGAGTTGCCAGGGTTGAACAAAAATTCCGGGTCAGTGACCGAGCTTTTTTAGAGTTCAATCCCGGTTCGTTAATTCTGCAGAAATCAACCTCGCTTGAGCAGGAAACCAGGGTGGAGGTGGAAGAAGGGGCTGAGGTCTTGCTTGTGGAGGAAATGCTCCCGGGCAGAATTGCTCATGGCGAATCCTTTTTGTTCAAGAAATTTTCGAATCGATTGAAGGTTTTGAAAAAGGGGAAGCTAGTACTGCTAGAATCCTTTACCCTTGAGCCAGAAAATGAATCAGTGAATCCATGGAAGAATTCATTTCCTACTCCCTTTTACGGGTGCTTTTACCTGGTATCTTCCAAGGTATCAGGTGAACTTTCTTGCCGGCAGGAAATTCATGACATGACTAATGATTGCCTGCTTGTGGGATCCACTTCCATGCACAACAAGGCGGGGTGGGTAGTTAAAGTCTTGGCTGGGGATCCCTATCAATTCCGAAAAGCCATGAATGAAATTCGAGAGGCTCTTTACCAGGCAATCGGGCGATTGACTCCAAGCTTTCGTAGGTATTAGCAAATGTCACAATTTTACATATGATTTCCGAAACACTTCTCATTGCCGGCAGTGCGGCCTCTGTTGGTTTTATTCATACCATTTTGGGACCCGATCATTATTTGCCTCTTGTGGCCATGGCTAAGACAAATGGTTGGAGCGGGCCAAAGACGGCAGCCTATACAGCATTTTGTGGTATTAGCCATGTACTGGGGACAATCCTTGTCGGTTCCCTGGTTTTTCTTCTCGGGTTAGCCTTCTTTAGTGTCGAGGTTGTACAAGCATTCCGTGGGAATTTCGCCGGTTGGTTTCTTCTATTATTTGGTGCTATTTATTTTGCCTGGGGAGTGAGATGGGCAATGCGGCAGAGCACTTTAAAAAATAAACCAATAAAGGTGGACACAGAGACACCTAGGTTTTCCAGTTGTGCACCATTTGCTCTGCTTATATTTTTCATCCTTGGTCCCTGTGAGCCCCTGATCCCATTGATGTCATTGGGGGCAGGAAATACTGAAATTCTGTCCTCGATCTTGGTGGTTTTGGCATTTTGCGGAACCACGGTTCTAACCATGCTTTTGTGCGTGATGTTTTTTTATTATGGGATCTCTCGGTTTTCTATTTTTATGAAGTTTGAAAACTACATGCATGCAGCCACCGGGTGCATCCTTTTTCTATGCGGTTCCGCGATTCAATTTTTGGGTGCGTGAGGTTGAATGAGGAATACCTCATTCCATCTTAACGGAGAGTGGTTGAAACTCAGAATTCCTTGGATATACTTATGCCTATAATGCGAGGAGAGCCTACAACTCCAGGGACGCCGCTTAAACTACTGACAAGTGAACTGTAATATTCTTCATCAGTTAAGTTTGTTCCAAAAACATTTAGCTCCCAATCGTTGTACAGATAAGATACAGAAGCGTTGAGCAAAGTGTAGGAATCGTTGATCGTGTCGGTTGCTGTTTGATCAAGATAATGAACTTTACCGATATTTCGGACTCCAAGATGAGAAATTAAATTCTCTGACCAAAGATAATCCATTGCAGCACTGAAAGTATGCTCGGGAGAATAGGGGATATTTGCTCCACCAAAATCATGAAGGGTAGGCCAGTCAGAAAAGTTTGTACCAGTGTGCTCTTTAATTTCTCCATCAGTAAGACCATACCCGATACTAATAAATAATTGATCTGTTGGTCTGCCACTGATCTCCGCCTCGAATCCAAAAATTTCCACTTCCTCGGCATTATCAACAAAGTAATCAGTAGTACCTGTAGGTTTCTCAAACTGATAATCATCAACCTCATTCCAAAAAACGGAAAAATCGAAATTCCAGAGTTTATCTTCACTCGAAAGATTCATACCAACCTCATAAGCAAGGTTTTTCTCTTCATCAAATTTTTGGTTGGAAATGCCCATTAGTGAAGTTGAGTTTGTGTCCACATATGGAGAAAAGCCGCCAGGTTTGAAGGACTGGGAAACTGCAGCAAAAATTGAGATATTTTCTTTTATATCATGATTGATTGCAATTGATGGAGAGAAGAAATCTTCATCATATTTTCCATTGCTAGGATTCGCCCAATTATGACCGACATTTGAAGTCACCACTTTATTTCTGGTAAATTTTCGGTCAACGGCATCGTAACGAATTCCAAGTTCAATAGAAGTTTTGTCTGTGATAGAACGGTTTAAAGATCCAAAAGTAGCAAAAGAATCCAATTCATTTGTGTAGGAGGTCAGTTGATTTTCTTGCCATCCGCTGGGATGTGGGAAGGTTCTTTCCGCTTTGCCTTCGATTTCGTCGTTTGCGAAATAGAGACCAAGCTGCCATCTCCAGTCTGCATCTTCATCAGATGTAAAAATTAACTCCTCTGCAATTCGCTCCTGATCCTCAATAATTTTCGAAGTAGATGTTAATCCTCCAAAGGCAGAAAATAAAATATCGTTGTTCGCCAGCCGTGCATCACCGAATGTCAAATCAACCAGGGAAGGATCGATTTCCCAGTTGAAGCGAGATGTTACGGAAGTTATGTTACCCAAGCTCGTGGCAACAGAGAGCTTAAGAAATTGAGAATTGGAGTTAATTTGAGCGACTTCATTTTCGCTGGAATTCCTGTCATGAAATCCAATCCGTTTGTTATTTCCAGAAGTGGTTCTTGGTACCAGTGGTTGAGCACCCATATTGAATTCTTCCCAAGTACCTCCAATTCCAATTTCAAGTCCATCTTCTGTAGTGAAATCAAATCCCAGTCGACCATTCCAACTTTCTGAAGTAGCGTCATTCCCTAGAGGATTAAGATTATCGGCAAAGCCATCACTTTCGGCCCGATTAAGGCCAAAATAGTAGGAGGAATTATCTCCAGTTGGACCATCCGCCAGTACGCGATAATTCTGAGTATTAAATGAGGCATAAGATGCACTGAATTTTGATCGATGAGTGTCACCAGCTTTTCTTGATTTAATATTAATTACTCCGCCGGGGGTGTTTTTACCAAAGCGATGTCCTTGGTAACCCTTGAGAACTTCAATGCTTTCTAAGTCGAACAGAGAAGAAGAATAAGTGGCTGTGTTTCCTTGAGCTACTCCGTCAATATACAAACCAACACCCGGGTCACCGAAAAGTTGTGTGTTACCTATTCCCCTGAGTGTGATTACATCTCCGTATGATTGAATGCCATTGGAGTTGATGTAAAGACTTGGCGCTAAGCCCGAAAGATCAGATATTGTAGATACCTTACTGGATTCAATTGAACTTCCCCCAAGAATGGTGGCTCTGGAAAGATCAAGCTGACCCAACTTAGAACCTTGCACTCCAATTTCGTCGAGGGTCGGGCGCGCGAAGTTGGAATCATTGGCTTGTCCCAGTGAGGAAAGCACAGGCAAAAGACCGATAATAATGGGCTGTGTATACTTCATAAAAGTGAAAAGCAATGTCTTTGAAAAGGATGTAGGGCAACGGAAAAATAAGTTCAGGTTCAATTTTTTTAGCCACTTAATTCCCTAGGAAATAGGCTAAGTGCTCAGAATCTATCTGGAATTTTTTCGGCAATTATTGACCCAATGTTAAGGGAAGCAGTGGCGGCAGGGGAGGGGGCATTGCAGACATTGATGATCCGCTTCATTATCCTCAATCAGGAAGTCATCAACCATGGCACCTTCTGGCGAGACAGCCTGGGCCCGTATACCCGCCGGGGCAGAGGTTAAATGTTTGGGGTCGATTTCAGGGATGAGTTTTTGGAGTGCTTTCACGAAAGCCCCTTTGTTGTATGATCGCCACATCTCTCCCCAGCCCATTTTCCAATGTTTCATCGCCATTTTCTGAAACCCCAAATAGGTCAAGGATTCGAACAGATCCCTGAGGTTGAGGTCAAATTTCCCGTAGGCTTCCCGACCTAAGGCAAGTACAGCATTTGGGCCGCACTCTACACTCCCGTCTATCATCCTGGTGAAGTGCACCCCGAGAAAGGGAAAGGCGGGGTCGGGCACCGGGTAGATCAAGTTGTTGCAAAGGTGCCTGGCTTGTTTTTCCAGTTCATAATATTCCCCTTTGAAGGGGATGATTTTGGCGGGTGGCTTTTGGCCCCCCAATCGGGTGATCCGGTCGGAGTGAAGACCTGCACAATTAATTACATGCTTACATTCAATCTCAGCTTCATTGGTTGTAATGATCAAGCCATCCGTCCGGGATTGCATACCGATCACCGTATATCCAAGTAAAAGTTTATTTTCTTCTTTTGTTGCAATCAATTCCCCCAGACGAAGGCAGACTTGCTTGTAATTAACGATTCCGCATTCCGGTACATGGATCGCCTGCACTCCAGCCACATGAGGTTCAATCTCGAGCATTTCTTCGCGGGAAATGATCTTACAGTCTATACCGTTTTCCTGTCCGCGTTGAAAAATATTTAGCATGCGGGGAATCTCCTCCTCATTTAAGGCAACAATGATCTTTCCGCACAATTCATGCTCAATGCCTTGCTCTTTGCAGAAAGCTTCCATTGCCTTTTTGCCATTGCGGCAATTAACCGCTTTGAGGGATCCCGGTTTATAGTAGATGCCTGTGTGTAAAACACCTGAGTTATGGCCCGTCTGGTGCTTGGCTAGGGAGGACTCTTTTTCAATAACCGCTAGCGAGAGATTGGGGTATTTCTGCGATACCTGATAAGCAGTGGCTAAGCCGACAATGCCTCCTCCGATAATACAAATATCAACTTTCATTATCCAGGGGCATGTTCCATGTAACTATTCATGAAGCCCAAGGATATCTGGGAGGTCTGAGAGATCAAAAGAAGCCAAGCTTGAAATCAGAAGAATTTAAAATGCGCTTAAAATAATTACTTAACAGCAAGCTGCTTCCATTGCTCAAGGGCAGAAGAGGGAGATTTGGTAACATCCCCTCGGCCGTTTTTGGAAATGACTTTTCCTTCCGGTGAAACAATGACCAAGGACGGAATTCCCCGAATAGCAAACTTTTTGGCAATGGCCGAGCCAGCCTCTGATCCATTGGGTAGGGTAAGCCACTTCATATTTGCTTTTTTGATATATTTAAACTGATCTTCTTGGCTTCCATCTGAGCTAACGAAAACAACTTCAAACTGGTCCTTGTTTTTATCCCTAAAATCAACAAGTTTTGGGCTGAAAGTTCGGCAGGGAGGGCACCAGCTGGCAGAAAAATAAATGCCCACGAATTTATCTTTCAAGGCCGAAGTTTTTAACTTTTTTGGCCTCATGAGAAAGTAATTGGTTTTTAAACTCTGAAACAGAAAAGAAAACATTTTCAGTTCCCTGCCCAGAATCCTTAGACTCCAATGAGCAATTGCAGACTACGAAAGCGAAGATTGAAGAGGTAAAATAACGGAAGTAGTGATTTAATATATTGGTCATAACATTACTTTAGCTCTTATTTTATGTCTTGCGAGTGATTTTCTGACAAAGTGTGATTTTTCTTGCTTACCTCTGTTGTTTGTAAAAGAAAGTTTATTCGCGTATTTTAACCCCTTATAGGAACAAATGTAAATGAGCCTCTCTTCTTTAAAACTTCACAATGCAATGTGGCCTGGTCTCGTCGGTAAAGGTGATGGCGATGGCGAAGAACCTCCCATCAGCTTGGAGCATATGTTAGACCTTACTGCGAATGCCGAAGTCGGTGGCCGTAAGTTCGACGGTATAGATTACTTTCTCTTTTTGCCTCATACCAACCCCGAAGCTAGCGACGATGAGCTAAAGCAAACAGCAGATCTCATCGCCAGCAAAGGATTCGATATCGGATCCCTTGTGGCTCCCATATGGCCCGGGACCGTGGGTGACTCTGCAATGGGGACGGATGAGCAGCAGGAAAAGTTTTTGAATGCGGTCAAGTTTGCATGCCGAGTGGCAAAAATATTTAACGAACATGGCTCGCGCAAAGGGGGAGTTATTCGAATTGATTCTGCAGAGTTTGGCGTGGAAAAATGGAAAGCTAACCCAGGTGAAGGTACGGCCCGTATTGTTGATACTTTTAAAAAGTCGGCAGCGATTGCGGCCGATCATGGTGAGCGCTTAGCGGTTGAAGGAGAAATTTGCTGGGCTGGTATGCACAGCTGGAAGGATGTATTGGATCTTCTCGAAGGGTGTGGGGATGCCAGAAACTTTAGGTTTTCAGGCAGATTTAGCTCATACTTACCTTTACCTCATGGGTACAACGCCCCCGAGCATGCCTTGCTGCACGATGGGTACTCCGATGAGGAATTCTATGCAGCTTATGAAAAAATGACCGATAAGCTGCGTCCCTGGACAATTGACTTTCATGTGGCCCAAAATGACGGCCAAGTTCATGGGGCAGGGTCTCATGACAAGACAGGCAAACATTGTCCTGCTGATGATCCCAATGGTAAACTTGATATCACCCGCTGCTCCCAATACTGGTTGAAAGATTTTCAGGATCGTGGAATGAAGCACATTTGTTGGGATGGTTGTATGTTTCCGAATTCCACTTTGGAAAACCCTGCGACATGGAATGCAATCCTAAAGGCCATGATTGACGTGGTTTCTAACTAATCCGGACTGTTAGAATTTTTGAGAAAAGAGGCTTCCCATTGGCGAAGCCTCTTTTTTTTAGAAAAATCCAAACCTGTTTATTACCCCCACTCCTTCCACCATTGCCTAGAGCCAGTTGTTAGCACTAACTTTTCAGTTTGATTTTGATTGGATTACACGCCGAATAAAATTGCCCACACCTTAAATTTTTAGATAAGTATAAACTTTAATGTTTCAAAAGTTCACAAATCTCAGCTTTTCTACCTTAGTTGTTTTTTTGCAGTTATTGGGACCGATGGACTGGCTGAAAGTGACAATAACACTTCTCTAAGCCCTTTCGAAAAAGCAGAATTAAAAAGGTTGCTTGAGCTTGATTTTCGAGACTTGGGCAGAGTTCCTATTCGCAGTGTTTTAGGGTATGAACAAGAGTATTGGAGAAACCCAGCATCTGTCCATGTTATCCGTCCGGATGATGTCAGCTTAAACGGTCATGTTTTGATGGTGGATTCTTTCCGAAATGTTGCGGGTATGTATGTTAGCCGCGGAGTTGGGTATGATGATTTTGTCACCATGCGGAACTTCAGTGGTTCGGCTACAGAGAAATTCCTCACGATTGTGGATGGTCGGGAAGTGTTGCAACGTATGGGAGGTACGATCAATTGGACCACCGAAGATGTACCTCTCGCCATTTTAGACCGTGTGGAAATCATCCGTGGTGCGGGTGCTTCGATTTGGGGAACAAATGCCGTAAGCGGAGTTGTAAATGTAGTCACCAAGCACGCAGCCGCGACTCAGGGGAACAGCGTGCGTCTGGTCATGGAGCATGATGGTACTTTCCTCGGTGAATATGTGCATGGCGGAAAGATCAGCGAAGACTCTTTCTATCGGGTTTGGGTAAGGGATCAGGAATATGCGGAGGGAGAGCTTATGTCCGGTCTGCCTGCCAGAGATGATGGGTATGCCCGAAAAGCTGGCTTTCGGTACGATAAATCTTTGGGGCCCGACTTAGATTTTACCTTCGCTGGCGGCTTTGCCACCAGGCGGGTTGATCATGTGATGGATCTTACGGCTAGATTGTTTTACTCTACTGATCCTTCTGACCCAATCAAATAATATCCCAATCCACACTGCTGATTCTTACGCACTTCCCAATCTGCCTTCGCCACTAATCCCAGTGAGTTGGCAAACTCCCTAGTGAATGGAGAAACGTTTCCTCCCTCGGTTTACCTCGGTATCAGAACTATGAGGAAATGCCGCAGGATGGTTCACATCTTCGTGCTAAATTATCGGGTATTACAGACAATGATTTAGAGTGGTCACTCTCCGCATATGCTGAATTGTATGACACCTCCTTGGTCATATTGGCCACAGCTGGGAGCGAGAAGAATATGATCTCGATTTTCGTGCCAATAAGCCTGTAGGCGATCGCCATCACCTGTCTTTCGGTGCTGCTTTTCGTCACATGTCTTTCGATGTAAACGATGTGGTCACATCTCCTTGGGCATTCTCTACCTTGGATCCTGAGACAAACTCATCGAGTTCCACCATTCCTATATTAGACTACGGCACAAGTCCGACATCGTTTGATCGTTTTAGCGGCTTTATTCAAGACTCGATTGATCTTTCAGATGATGTTGTCTTATCGCTTGGGTCTAAATTTGAAGATGGTGATCTAAGTGGGTCGAATTTCCAGCCAGGTCTCCGGATATCCTACACTTTAAACGAACAAAACATCTTCTGGGGAGCTTATTCCCGAGCTTACCGCCAAGCATCTTTGGTTGAGCAATATACTAAAGTCTCCTATGCCAGAGCCTGGAATCCTGCTGACTCCAACTGGACGAACCAATCCTTCACAGGTGATCCTGCAAATCATGATGAACAAATGGATGCCTACGAGCTCGGATGGCGTATGCGTCCCAATGCTGACTTACTGATTGAGCTCTCTCTTTATCATTATGATACTAAGGATGCTGTTTTCTCCGGCCCGCCTATCTACTCATTAAGTGATGTAGAAACGACCGGAGGAGAACTTACTTTTGATTACCATGCTTCTGACACTTGGTACCTAGAGGGCGGATATTCTTACTCGAGAGGGAAGAAGGATGGAGAAATCCAGATTGATTTTCCAGAGTCGATGGCAAACTTAACCTCCCATATAAAAATTAGAGACAACCTCCTTTTTTCCCAAAACCTTTATTACACCGACGACCGGATTATTCCATCAGCTTACAATGAAATCCCCATCGATGATTACTTGCGGTTAGATCTTGGTCTAGTTTGGAGACTCAAGGAAGACTGGGAAATTGGTCTGTTTGGAAGAGACTTACTTGACTCCGATCATCCGGAGAACATGTACAATGATTTGGATGTTGAGCCGGGTAAGGTAGAGCGGACTTTTCTGTTAAGTATAACCAAAGAATTTTAAGTGATTCTTTTTACTAATAGATTTCTTTCCAAGCCAGCAGGTGGTTTTTAGCATCTGCATTTATTTTGCTGCTCGGGTTTGTCGGGATTACATCTCTTACTGCATCTCCTCAAGAATTGGAAAGAAGAGAAGCCAGAGTACAAGCCACTTACTTAGCTCACTTAATCACTTTTACTCGGTGGAGTCAGGATCATCTCCCGAAGCAAGGGACATCTCCAAAAATTGTAGTGCATGGCTCTGAGCAAAATGGGTTTGTCGCTTCTCTTGAATATCTGATTTCTCAAAGCAATACTTGAGATTGGTGGAGTTTCAGCTCAATTTATTCATCATGAAAATGCTAAAAGTGGGAATGCAATGGCTGAAATCAAAAGGGGCGTGCAAGTTGTTTTTATCATGCCAGATTCGGCTCTTGATATTAAAACTATACGCAAGCTTTCCCCCAGTGCTGTTATATTTGGGTTTGGTCGAGATTTTGTTACCCAGGGGGGAGGGGATGTATCCTTTGTTGCTTCCCGCAACCGGGTGAAATTGGTACTAAGCGAAAATTATTTTAGAAGGACATCACCGAAATTAAGTGCAAAGATTGCTAATTTGAAAAGTGTTGTAGAAATTATTAAAAACCGTTCAACTCGTTCTTCAAACGAGTAGCTTTCCCACTTTTAGGTGCTTCCCTTTTTGATATTTTATTTTGTTCGCTTTTTATTGCGACTGCACATTTGCTTTGTTTCCCTGTTTTTTCTCCTCAGTCTAGGTGTTCCCTATTCCTTAAATGGTGAGCAAATAGACGCAAATAAAAGTGAACTTACTACCTTTGAAAAAGCTGAATTAAAAAAACTGATCAAACTAGACTTCCGAAGCTTATCTTTGGTATCTATCCAAGGCGTACTTGGCTATGATCAAGAATATTGGCGTAATCCTGCCTCCGTTCATGTAATTCGCCCTGAAGACATTACTCTCTTTGGTTATGCAAATACGGTTGAGGCCTTACGAGGTGTTCCTGGCATGCATGTAAGCCGGGGTTTATCCTATGACAATTTTGCGGCGATGCGGAATTTTAGCGGATTTTCACCTCAAAAATTCTTAGGCAAGATCGGAGGCCGTGAAGTAACACAGCTTATGCTGGGCAGTGCTAATTACTCGGTGGATGATTATCCGATTGCTGTTGTCGACAGGATTGAAATTGTTCGAGGACCAGGAGCTTCTATTTGGGGAACCAATGCCGTCAACGGTGTCATTAATCTTGTTACTAAACATGCCGGTGATACTCAGGGAGATTCTATACGGATGGTACTTCAAGATAATGGAACTTTTATGGGAGACTTTGTGCATGGGGGGCAGGTTTCAGAGGATAGTTTTTACCGGGTATGGGTCCGTAATCAGGAGTATGCTGAAGGAACTTTAGATTCTGGGAATTCAGCTCGGGATGATGGGTACCTTCGAAAAGTTGGATTTCGATATGATAAGGAATTAGCCAGCGATTTGAACTTTTACATAGCAGGTGGTGGAGCGAGTCGCCGATTGGAGCATGTATTGGATTTCTCCAATCGGCTTTTTTATTCAGAAAACCTTACAAGCCCATTGGTGCCACTTAACTATGCTCGTCAAGGATCTTTGCTGCCATCCTTTCATCCTTTGTTTGTTGACCCTTCTAAGTTGCCGACAGCCACAAGCTTTTGGTCAAGTCCAAATGGATCCATTCCTTATCCGTCTCTATTGACCGGAGAAATTTCTCGTTTCGAAAGATATGGTGAGATGACCAATGATTCTGGCCATATCGTTTCCAAGTTCGATGGGATTACGGAATCCGACTTTGAATGGTCGTTCACGAGTGCGTTCGAGAAGACCGATATAAATATGGGCCACCTTGGTTTTGAGTGGAAACAGAACCAATTGGACTTGGCTTTTGATGCGAACAGACCCTTTGGGAATACTCACCGCGTTTCGTTTGGGGTGGGCTTTAGAAGAACGGATTTGAAGGTGAAGTCAACCCTCTTGGACCCGTTTAATTTTGGTCCGACTGTAGACCTAGATACTCTATCCCTATCGTCTTCATCCCCGACTATCCTTCAATACGGTCAAGGTTTTACGGAATTCAATCGCCTAACCGCTTATCTTCAAGATTCCATTAATTTCTCAGATGAAATCATATTTTCTATCGGCACCAAATTTGAAGAAAATGATCTTACAGGAACTGGAATTCAGCCTGGTATCCGGGGTTCTTGGAATGCAAATGGTTCCAATGTCTTTTGGCTTGGATATTCCAAAGCTCACCGACAGCCTTCACTTCGGGAAAGGTATACGACGCTTAACCCCGCTCGAATTTGGTATCCTGCGGGAGCCACTCTTTTAAATCCTTCTGCGGGAGTTTGGGCAAATAAAGCTTTTGCTGGAGATGAATCCCTGGATCGTGAAGAAATTGACTCTTATGAAATTGGATGGCGTACTCGTCCAAACGAAGATTTTCTGCTCGAGCTTTCCAGCTACTATTACGATTCGAAAGATGCGGTTTTGGCCGCCACCAGCTTAAGTTCTGTTAATGCGTACGAAGCAAAGGACGCCAAGTCCTTCGGAGGAGAATTGTCAATTGACTGGCAGGTCTCTGTTGCTTGGCGGTTACGTGGTGGCTATTCCCTTGCCCGGGGTGAGGTTGAAGGAGAGAGGAAATATGATTTCCCCGAGCAAACTGCCAGCCTACAGTCTTCTATCGATTACTCAGATAGTCTGACTTTTGTACAAAGTTTATTTTATGCGGACGAGACTCAAATCCCGTCGGATTACAACCCAATCACTATTCCTTCCCATCTAAGGGTCGACCTCGGTGCAATCTGGCACCCGTCAGCAAACTGGGAAATTGGTCTATTTGGCCGCGATTTGTTAGAGCCCTATCATGTGGAAACTATGTTTCCCGGAGTCGATGTCGAACCGGCTCGGGTAGAGCGTTCTTTTCTTTTAACACTGTACAAAAAGTTTTGATTTGATGTTTGTGAATTGGCTACATCATGTAAATAGGAAAACTCTTTGTCTGGGAGTTCTGTTTTTCTGTTTTGCAACCGTTGACTCAGTACTAGGAAAAGCAATGAATCCGACCAAGGAAGAACTTCGCATGGCCAACTTGGAAGCCACCGTTGTGATTCGCTCCCTTCAGCATATGGCATGGCAAGAAGACCACTTGCCTCCAAAAGCTAGCCGAGTGAAAGTAGTAGTGGTTGGGCATGATTATTGTCTTTTTAAGGAACGGCTTCAGTATCTTATCGGAGAGAGTGAAACTAGTGTTCATGGCAGAAACATTGTAGTGAAGGGTTGTAAAAACTTGGAGGAGGCGAATCAGGTTTCCCAAAATAAACAGGTGGTCTTTGTTGTTTTACTAGAAAGTGTTGCGGGAAAGTGGAATGTAAAAGCGTTTGTGAAAAGAGCTGGATTGATTGTGTATGGGCAAGGCAAAGCGTTTATGCGTCGTGGACTTTCTTTATGTTCAAGAGTTGAAAATAATCGCCTGAAGATGTCAATTAACCGAAAGAAGATGCAGGCGGTAGAAGTTGAGTTTGATCATCAATTGTACTTGCGGAATCCCACGCTGTATTCCTACAACTAAGGTCAATATTTAGCACTTTTTATAAAAGAATTGAGAGCCCCAGCCTAAAAACTTATTCACATTTATTCGATTTATATCGAACATTTTGGTAAGCTTTCCTATCTAATTAGGTGTGGATGCGTGGAGGGGAAGAATATTTTCTTCGGCGTAAGGTACATGAAACAAATCGAAATGGAGGAATAATCATGAGCATTACATATCGGGAAGCCAAAAGAATATTGGAGAAACAGGAAGAAGCTAGAGATGTTATCAATAGTTATCGTGGCATGGAAACCTTGGGGAAAAGGTTACAGTTACGAAATAACAAAGAACTCATTCTCAAACTTTTTGAAATTGAAAAAGATGAGGCAATTATTGAAGTCTTTACTCACCTCAAAGCACTCTACGATGAACAATGGGGAGATGCCGAAGCAACAGCCCCACCAAGCATTCCCGGGAAAGTGGAGGATGTTGTAAAAACATCAGATTCAGAAGATGAATCCATTGAGATATCAAAATCTTCTGAAGTAGCTGAGGTTGCGTAGTCTCAGCTTTGCAACTCTTGTCTTAGCAAGAGCAAAAGCACAGGGCGAATTTTTTTGCAGAAATTCTTGCTATTCTTTTATTTCTTAGAAATGTTTAAACATTCTTTTGGGGGATAATGAATTTAACGCATCGATATAAAACTCAAACCTGTTTGTCGGGTAGTATTTTACTTTCCCACCCAACCTTGAAAGACCCTTGCTTTTACAAGTCAGTGGTCTTTTTATCCGCTCACTCCGAGGACTCCGGTACGATCGGTGTTATCTTGAACCGGCCTTTAAATCGTACACTTGAAGAGTTAGACGACCAATTTAAGGACAATCCTTTCGGTGCTATCCCTGTGTTTGAAGGCGGTCCAGTTGAAACCGATAAGATTATCGTCGCAGCTTGGGAATGGTCACAGGATCCCTCTTCATTCAAGCTGTATTTCGGGATTGATTTGGATAAAGTAAAATCTCTTAAAGATAACAGTGCAGATGTAAAAATTGCGTGCTTTCTTGGTCATTCTGGTTGGTCACCTGGACAGTTGGAGAATGAACTGGATGAAACTGCTTGGCTTGTTTCATCCTTGGATCATGATCTTTTTACAGATATGGAAAATGCCAGGAAACCTGGAAAAAAATTGTGGGTAATATGAGCCTCGAACTGCGCTTGCTTACCGAAGCTCCGGAAAATCCTTCCGATAATTAATTCTGACCTGATAGAATTTAGCCACTTTTGGTGGGTTTTTATTCTTTGGCACTTGTTATGCTAACTGTTAATAAATAACCCTTTCTTTCCTTGGCTTTGTTCCAAGTAAAGTTCATCCTAAGCGTATAACAACACACACATGAGTAAGCATAAATTAGAATATATCTGGCTCGATGGTTACAAGCCAACACAGAGCCTGCGTAGTAAAACGTTGATCGTTGAAGATTTCAGTGGAAAACTGGAAGATGTAAAACAATGGTCCTTTGACGGGTCCTCCACCGAGCAAGCTTCAGGAGATGCTTCTGACTGCCTCTTACAGCCTGCTCATGTTATCCCTGACCCTGACCGCTTTGGCGGCAACGGGTGGCTTGTTATGTGTGAAGTGCTCAACTCCGATGGCACTCCGCATGAGAGTAACGGTCGAGCCCTCATTGATGATGATGATGATGACTTTTGGTTTGGTTTCGAGCAGGAGTATACCCTGATCGATCTTGAGACCAACCTTCCCCTTGGTTTTCCTAAAGATGGTTTTCCTGGACCGCAGGGCCCGTATTACACATCTGTCGGAGCGAGGAATACCAAAGGTCGCGATCTTGTTGATGAACATTTACACCTTTGCCTCGAAGCCGGACTGAATGTCGAAGGTATCAATGCAGAGGTGATGATGGGCCAGTGGGAGTATCAAATTTTTGCCAAAGGCGCAAAGTCTGCTGGTGATCAAATTTGGTTAGCTCGCTACCTTTTGGAGCGTACTGCTGAGAATTACGAAATCGCGATTGACCTCCACCCCAAACCGGTCGAAGGCGACTGGAATGGTTCGGGCATGCATGCCAATTTCTCCAACGCCGCTATGCGTGACCAGGGCGGAGAAGAAATATTCAAGAAAATTTGTGAAGAGTTTGGTCAAAATATTGACCGCCATATCTCGGTGTACGGTGCTGAAAATAATCAGCGCTTGACCGGGTTGCATGAAACCCAGTCTATTGACAAGTTCAGCTATGGTGTTTCTGACCGTGGCGCATCTATTCGAATCCCGGTAGGCACTATTCAGGACGGTTGGAAAGGCCGCCTTGAAGACCGTCGTCCAGCATCCAATGGTGACCCTTACAGGATTGCTGCTGTGATCATCAAGACTACCAAAGAAGCTTTGTCTGTGTAAAAGAGATTTAAGTATTTCAGTAACGAAAAGGCGGTGGAGCAATCCATCGCCTTTTTATTTTCTTTTTTTCATGACTACCGCAAATTGGTCTCCATCTTCTTTAAAAAATCGAATAACCATATGAAAATGGGTTTGTTGGCGATAGAGCTTTGTTTTTCTTCTCCCCCGCTCCACCCAGGACGCTTCCACTGACTGAGCTTGCTTACTACGAAGGACCGAATGCCTGGTCATCGGCCCTGTTTCTCCGTGCGATGCTACTTGAGACCACCCATCGGCCATCCAATCTTGTACAATTTCATTAGGAGTTTGGGGGAAGCAACCACATAGGTGGCATGTGACGAAAGCGTAGGTGAATACCCTAAGAAACGAAAAGCTGGACCCGGTTTTCATATTCTGCCTGCGGGCCTTTTGGATAGATTCATTTTTTTATCAAAGTCTTTTCCCAGCTTGGATAACTTTCGGGTGATTTCTGGTTTTTGTTTTTCCATGTTTATGCTTTCTCCAATATCTTGATGCAGGTCAAAAAGAGAAAGTTCAATTTGTCCCTTGGAATAATTTTTTGGAATCCCCCCCGTTCCTCCAGGCTTTCCCGCCATGGTTCGGTATCCGTGAGGAAAGTGTAGCTTCCACTTTCCTTGGCGGACTGCCTGTAACTGATCCCCGTAATATAAATAATAAGCTTCCTGGGGTGATCTTGCCTGATCATCAATAAATAGAGGCCAGATGTTTTTTCCGTCCAGTTCTCGATCTGGCAGCACGGAGCCGCTTAATTTAGCAATAGTGGGTAGTATATCAATGGTCATCGCAGGTTCCTTGCACACTGAGTTTGCAGGCACCGTACCTGGCCACCATGCAATCATTGGCTCCCGGCAACCCCCGTCAAACATAGTTCCCTTCCCTTCACGAAGAGGGCCCGCAGAGCCAGCATGATCTCCGTAATTCAGCCAGGGGCCATTGTCGGATGTAAAAATGAATAGGGTATTTTTATCTAAATTATTCTGACGCAAAACCTTCATGATTTCCCCAACCGACCAGTCCACTTCCATGATCACATCGCCAAACAAACCAGCCCCACTTTTCCCCTTAAAGGCTTCAGATACATAGAGCGGGACATGAACCATACTGTGGGGGAGGTAGACGAAAAAAGGCATATCCTTATTCTTCTTTATAAAGGAAACTGCCCGCTCTGTGTATTGCTTGGTTAGCAGTTCCTGATCTTTACCTGTAACCTTTGGGTTGATCACCTTGTTTCCTTCGATCAAGGGAAGGTGGGGCCAGCGTTTGACTCTCTTCTCTAAGGGCAAGTGTGATACACCTGGGTGATAGGGCCACATATCGTTGGAGTAGGGGAGGCCAAAGAATTCATCAAAGCCGTGTTGTAAAGGGAGAAACTTTTTGTGGTGCCCGAGATGCCACTTTCCAAAACATGCGGTTGCATAGCCCTGTTGCTTGCATATCTCTGCTATCGTGGTTTCATCGGGATTTAGGCCGGTTTTTGACTTCGGGCTTAAGGCTCCAAGTATCCCAATGCGTACATTATAGCAGCCCGTCAACAGTCCAGCACGGGATGCAGAGCAGACGGCCTGGGTTACATAAAAATCGGTGAATTTCCTTCCCTCCTTAGCCATCTGGTCAAGGTTTGGCGTAGGGAAGTTGGTTGCACCAAAAGGGCCAATATCTGCATAGCCTAAGTCATCCATAAACATGATTACCACATTCGGTGGCCGCCCACCTACTTGGCTGAGAATAAAAAAAGTAAGTATAAAATTTGCAAAACGGGTTTTCATGAGCTTTTTTGTGGTGTGGTGCTTGTCGGGATTTTATTTCACCGGTTGGAAAAGATGCAAGGTGCTAATCTTGTAAATGGTATCTTTTATGTAACAACATCAACCCAAGCTGAACGATTACCTTCGGCTGATTGTCTTACCTTTCAACGCCTCTGCGGGGAGGCTATTCACACAAATCAATCACTAACGAAAGGAACAATATCATGTTATTTCACATGAGACAGAAAGAGAGGAGTCCCACATGGAGCTTGGCATATGCACTTTCATGGGGGGGCTCAGGTTCAGGAAACGGGTGGAAAGATCAAAGATGGAGGGACAGCGTGGACAAGGTAGGAATTTCATCATTCCAGCCAGCCAAGCCATTCAACCAAATCGTCAATCAAGTAAAAGGGGAAATTAATTATGAACCAAGGGAAATTCTTTCAAACCAAGTATCGAAAACCGAACAAGGAGCCTATCAAAATGCCGTACGATTTCTCACCTGCATGGTGGGATCCACAACTTATGCTCTATCATCCGAAAATTCCTCCCTCGTTGGCTTTGTCCAGGAAAGTTGAGCTAAGCGAATATTGAGCGATCAAGGTGATCAAATTGAAAAATATTCAAGAAGGAACACAGAAGCCATCCGGTCATGAGTTCAAGGTTTCTCCTTTCCGTCACCTTCGTTAAGTAAAATAATCTTTTCAGCCTCTCTTCCAGATCAAGGAAGAGGGGCTTTTTTGTGCACTTCCTTTTCAAGTTCCCGTTGAAGTCCTTCGAGGATAGTGATGGGGTAGGTGCGGGATGCCCAGTTGCTTAAAAACCTGGGTACATTACCACCTGGCTTTGAAAGGTTTTCAACAGTCACCCCTATTTGCTGTGAGTTGATTTGTTCCACTTGGTATCGGGTAAATACAATCTCACTTCTTATCCAATCTTTGGCGCGCGGGGCTTGCGGGTGCTCGATCGATTTCATCTCGACCTGCACTGTTTTCGGGCCAGTGCGGGACACGATAGACTGGTACACCACCTCCCGGTCTTTCATGGGGAATGGGGTCGCTATGACTTGTCTGAATACCCAGTGAAAATCAGATTTTTTTTCAAGAAGTTTCCCGCTTTTTAGATGATCCACCCAGTTTTTCCAGCACTCGGGGTTGTGTAAGATGCTTACCACCTTTTCCGTGCTTCCTTCAAGGGTCGCAATTCCCCGAAAAGCGAAATGTTCGCCCACTTTCTTTTCATAGACCCCAATGCCCCGGGTTTGGTTTATTTTTTTCCAACCACCGGGTTGCTCTCCGCAAAGTACAAGGCATGAAGCGAGTAGAAGAAAGTAGGGGCAGAGCCTGAAGTATAAGATCACTCTGCTATGTTTTGCGAATGTGAAGCTCCGCTGCAAGCTCAAGCTGCCCAAGGCTCGCAGGCTGTTTTACTCGTAACGGCCCGTACCGTAATTGTAGGTACGGATACTACCGTTAGCAGTCTTTTGCCAGATTCCCCATGCGGCATCATCCCAGCGATAGTGATAGGGGTAGAGTCCATCTTTTGTCCAAAGCCATTGGTTATCACTCCCCCAGAGCCAGACTCCATCCTCCGCGGGAGAGGAATACAGCCAACCCAGTTCTGCATGGAAAAGCCACCCCTGTTCGTAATATTTAAAAGCACCAAACCAGGGAGATTCTAACCAGCCTCCTTCTCCATGCATGGCCTTACCCCACCATTTTGCCGGAGGTTCTGGTATCTTCAGCCGTCTGCGTTGGCCAAGCCCCATGCCTGCTTCATTGGTGGAATATGCCTGTATGTATAGCCTTCGAGGGTAGGGGCTTTCAGGGATGATCAGGGTGAAGGAATCTGCCGTGCCATTTGCCTCTAATTTTAATGTGTCTGGAGAGTTCAGCGGGATACGTAGGGTGGGGGAGAGCAGGAAGCCAAATTCCGACATCGTGCCTCCACCATCGTAAAGTACCCGCCCAGATAACTGAATCCGTCCATCCTTCAGTATTTGCGGATGATCTGTATGAATAATCGGTATCCATGCATAGGGGTTGGTATCTTGATCAGAATCCGGATCGGTAACCGGGGGTAGGGTACCGTTGTCATCTTGGGTATTGTTATGATCATCCCAGGTAGGTAGGGTATGATTCCCGTCGACCGTGCCATCCCCGTCAGGAATCGTCGGTTGGGAAGTGTTGTGATCACTTGAGTTGTTGTGATCATTGGATGGGGGAGTGGTCTGATTATTATCTGTGGGAGGAACTAGATCATCAGTGGGGTCGTTAATGAGAGAAAGGGTAAAGTACTGCCAAAACACCCCTACCTTTCCTTGCTTGGCTTTCACCCGGAGTATCATGTTGGTACTGTTATTTTCAAAGTCAAAGAGTACGGCGGTGCGCAAGGTGTTGTTGGAATCGATAGTAAATAGGTGATTGCGGGAACCATTTTCATTTAGGTTATTAAATACCACACGGTGCATATCATTGGGGTCAGGGTCGACAACCGTGAACTTGCCCACAATCGTACCAATAGGTTGGTTTTCTAAGATCTCCAGGTTGTCCAAGGTAAGGGCAGTGGGCAGCGTGTCAGCTACTGTCTCATTTGCATCGTTGCTAGGATACTGGGTATTGTTGTCATCCCAGCTTTCATTGTGATCAACAAATGGAGGTTGGGTGTTATTGTTGTCACTTGAGTTGTTGTGCTCATTGAATGGGGGAGTGGTCTGATTATTATCTGTGGGAGGGACTGCATCATCAGTGGGGTCGTTAATGAGAGAAAGGGTAAAGTACTGCCAAAACACCCCTACCTTTCCTTGCTTGGCTTTCACCCGAAGTATCATATTGGTACTGTTATTTTCAAAGTCAAAGAGTACGGCGGTGCGCAAGGTGTTGTTGGTATCGATAGTAAATAGGTGATTGCGAGAACCATTTTCATTTAGGTTATTAAATACCACACGGTGCATATCATTGGGGTCGGGGTCGACAACCGTAAACTTGCCCACAACCGAACCAATAGGTTGATTCTCTAAGATTTGCAGGTTGTCCAAGGTGAGGGCAGTGGGAGGGGTGTTAGCTACTGAATTCCCATCCCTTGGATCCGAACCATAAGCAGCTTCCTCGGCATTGGTAAAGCCGTCCCCATCCATATCGTTGTCCAGATGGTCTTCTGTACCGTCTCCGTCGAGGTCTTCAAAAACATCCTGCAAGGTGACCGTGAAATTGCCCTCGGTGGTGGCGTTTAGTTCATCCTTTGCCTGTACGGTTATGGTGTAGCTCGAGGCATTGCTTTCGTAATCAAAAGTGGTGGCGGTCTTGAGGGTGCCGTTGGTATCGAGAGTGAAGAGGGAATTATTGTTATCTCCATTTACGAAGTGGTAGGTGATCGCATCCCCATCCGGATCGGTGGCATTGAAATTAGAAACAAGAGTGCCGATTGATTGATTCTCGCCGATGGTCAGGGGAGTTGCTGAACCAAGGTTTGAGGGGGCCACGTTGGGCTTTTCTAAATTATAAAGTTCAAAGATTTCTCTGGGCAAGAGGGCACGGTTGTAAATACGTACCTCATCAATAAGACCTTCTGTCGGTCTGCTTCCATTCTTATTCTTTCCAATGCTTAGATCAAAGCTTATAGTGGGATTTGTAGTTGTTGATGATCGATTTTTTATCAGTTGCCCATTTTTATAGACTAATAAGGAGTCACCATCATAAATACCAAAGATCTGGTTCCATATCTGATCGTCCACCGAGGCCGAATTACTAAAATTGCTAGCCCACTGAGGATATAACCAATTACCAGACCCAAATTCGAGCGTTCCTCCTTCATTTCCCCGACCCGACCCAAGTACATTTAAGTAAAAACCGCCTAGATCAATAATTGCCTCGTCAGCCACAATTCTTTTAACCTTAACCCAAGCACCGAAACTTACCTCCCCAAATAAATATTGCGATCCAGTGTAGGTTGCACGGATTGAATCATTGATCCCGTCAAAACTATAGCATTTGTTTGCCTCTCCGTGCCGGTCGAATCCAAGAGTAGCCCCATTTATCGTCCCGTGGTGCTCGTTCCCTGACATATCGGAGGCATTACCGTCAAAGGGATACCAGGCGACTAGGCTATAACCCAATCCGGGAATGCTGGTATTTGAATCAGGATTAGTACCCGCTTCGGCTTCCTGTCCATCGGTAAATCCATCCCCATCGCGATCTTCGGTATCATCATCCAGCAAGGTCACCGTAAAACTACCCTCGGTGGTGGCGTTTAAGCTCGTCCTTTGCCTGTATGGTAATGGTGTAGCTCGAAGCATTGCTCTCGTAATCAAATGTGGTGGCGGTTTTGAGGGTGCCGTTCGTTTCTAGGGTGAAGAGTGAGTTGTTGTTATCACCGTTTACGAAGTGGTAAGTAATAGAACTATTTGCATCCGGATCGGTGGCATTGAATTCACCAATTACGGTACCCACTGATTGGTTCTCGGAAAAGGCGAGAGCAGTGGTTGAGTTGAGGTCCCGTGGTGGGTGGTTGGGGGCGACGCTTTCCATGTCATAAAGATCGGCAACTTCGGATGCTGATAGTGCCCGCGAATAAACCCTTAATTCATCCAACTCTCCTTTAAAAAACTCGCTGTTTCTAAAAACAGAATTGGCACCTATTACCAAACTTACTGCACCATTAGTATTTAGATTTTTATTGAATGATCCCGAACTGGCTTTGTTAACATACAGAGTGCCCCTTGAACCATTGTACACCAAAACGAAATGCTTCCATACCTGATGATAAGCAGGGACTGAAAAGCCATGGTCATTGTTTTCCCCAACAAATTTAAACGAGGTAGTGGTGGTTCGGCTTAAAAGTGAAAATCTATCATTAAAATATCTTCCTTCACCCAAAGTTAAAAGGTTTCCCTTCCAAGCTTCACTCTTTGCCCAAATGGAGACAGTGCGAGGGGAATTTCCACTTATCCACGGACCACTCACCACGATTCGATCGTTCACGCCATCAAAATACATTCCATGGTTTTCCCAACCATGACGATCTTGCGATGCAACTGCTCCAGAAGCCGTTCCGTGTCTATTATTCCCAGAGATATCTGATCCATTTCCATCAAGGGGCCACCACCCTAACAAACCCGTATTCAAATCGATAATATCATTTGCATCGGTTGGGTCACTCCCTGCTACTTTTTCCTGTAAATCCCCGAATCCATCCCCGTCGGTATCGGCGTTCGTTGTCGCTGGTGCCAAGAGCTTGCCACTTCCTGTGCATAGGTAAGTCCATCGCTATCATCGTCCTTGTTGGGATCGTGGATCGCACGAATGGTAAAATTTTTGTCGAAGGAGGCGTTTTCATCGTCGCGTACACGGACTTGGATGGAAAAGTTTCCTTCGCTGGTCAGGGTCTGGGAGGCACGCAGGTTTCGCCCGAGTAGGTTAAATTTGTTATTATTCTCCCCGCCTGCACCGCCAAGCAGTTGGTAGGTGTAGGTGCGTACACGCCCGGGATCATCGG
>CALSTX010000022.1 GCA_943789375.1 uncultured Opitutales bacterium
TGCTCCCACATTTCGGCAATTAATTTGTTCAGAGCAGAGGTGGAAAGAGTTTGATCCATTCGTACGTTTAAATCTCTCGCTACTTTAAGAAAATCCTGAACGGCATATCCTGTCTGTGCAGATACAAAAGAAATGGGTGAATCCGGAATAAAGAAAAGTTCCTTGCGAACAGATTTTATATAACTCTTACGAAAATCTTTTTCATCTTCGTATCCAGGTAATGGATCCTTGCGAAAACTTTCAAGGGCAAGGTCCCATTTATTGACTAAGATCGAAAGTGATTTTCCCTCATCCAAAACATGGCCGGCAAGAATTTTGTCCTGTTTGGTGACCCCTTCGCGAGCGTCAAGAACGAGAAAAACTACATCGACTGCCTCGATTGCGTGCTTTGTACGAACCGCAGAAAAATAGTCCAGGGAGGTATCCACACGGTTCTTCCGTTTAAGACCAGCGGTATCAAACAAGCGAAAACACCAAGGCTTTTCCTGGCCCTCTGCCTGGTAATCCAGATCAAGCTCAACGGTTTCCCTCGTCGTCCCCGGGACGTCACTGACGATCAGTCGCTCCATATCAAGCAAGCGGTTACAAAGGGAAGACTTACCGACATTAGGACGACCGATAAATGCAATCTTTGTTCGGGTTGATTGATCACTGCTTGGCAGGGGAGAAACGGGTGGTAATTTGCCTGCGATTTCCTCAATAAGCTCACCTACGCCATGCCCATGCTCAGCGGAAACACCAACAACTGTATTAAATCCTAATTTGGCAAATTCAGAGGAAGAGTACCCACGCTCAGGATCGTCCATTTTATTAAGGACTAAGATAGGCTCCTTGCCCATTTTCCGGAATTTTATGGCAAGTGTTTCATCCAACGGAATCAAGCCCTCGCGGCCATCGACTACAAAGAGTAAAAGAGTTGCGGCACGGATGGCAAAATCTGCTTGTTGTTCGGTGGCGTTTTGGATTTCCACAGAAGTCATCTCTGGCTGCATACCTATCCCTCCGGTATCCATTAAAACATAACCCTCAGGAGAATCAGCCACGACCACATCTCGGGTAACACCAGGCCGGTCGTGCACAATCGAGATCCGGCGCCCTACTAAACGATTAAAGAGGCGACTTTTGCCCACATTCGGACGACCAACAATTGCAACACTTATAATTTCCATCTTTTACATTTCCAAATATTTATAAGGCAGATAAGGGAAAAGCTTACACAGCAGCTTCATCCACTCGCTCTTTGGACAAACTTCCAACAAAGCTCTCCATACGATCAGCTGCCTTCACCAATTTTTCATAGGAAGTAGAAAAACTTGCACGTACATGACCTTCACCATGAGAACCGAACGCAGTACCAGGAACAACCGCTACCTCTTGCTCTCGCAATAATCGGTGGCAAAAATCGACCTCATTCAAACCCAATGTTTGAACACATGGAAAGGCATAAAAGGAACCACGGGGCAAATGACAATCCAGTCCCATTTCGTTGAAACGGCGAACAATAAAGTCTCTTCTTTTTTGGTATTGATCGCGCATTCTCATGACATCTTCCGTTCCGTGTCTGAGAGCTTCCAATGCCGCTTCCTGACTTAAAATCGGGGCACACATCATGCAATACTGATGGATTTTCATCATTGCCTCAATGAGCCAATCAGGTCCGCAAGCAAAGCCAACCCGAAAACCAGTCATCGCAAATCCCTTGGAAAAGCCATGCAGAAGGATGGTTCTTTCTTTCATCCCAGGCAATTCAGCGATACTAACATGCTCTCCCTCGTAAGTAAGCTCGGCATAAATTTCATCACTAATGACAATAAGGTCTTTTTCGACCGCAAACTTCGCTAGTCGTTCAAGCTTGGAACGGTCAGCCGTCCCCCCAGTTGGATTGGTGGGAAAGTTGAGCAGCAAAATCTTACACCCTGGCTCCCATGCCTGCTCAAACGCCTCTGGATCCAAAGAGAAGGATTTCCCTGGCACTGTGCCTACCGGAATTGCTTCTCCGTGAGCAAGAGTTACGCTGGGAGCATAGGAAACATAGCAAGGTTCGTGGTACAATACTTTGTCACCAGGATTTAAGATAGCCCGTAGAGCAATATCAATGGCCTCTGAAACTCCAACGGTTACAAGAACTTCAGATTGAGGGTCGTATTCCGGGCCGAAAAAGGAAGCAACATAGGTGGAAATTTCTTTTCGCAAGCTAAGTAAGCCTCGGTTGTCTGTGTAAGATGTTTTGCCTTGTTCTAGAGCGAAGATTGAAGCTTCCCGAATTTTCCAAGGGGTAACAAAATCAGGCTCACCTATACCGAGGGAAATAGCCTGTGGCATTTCGGAAACAATGGCAAAAAAGTCTCGAATCCCGGACCGAGGGAGACTTTTGACATGATCTGCAACATAATCAGATGGATTCATTTGACTATGCACTAATTGGTGGTTTTTCAGAATTCTCACCTTCTTTGGAGAGCAGATGTCCATGCTCTTTGTATGAACGAAGCAAAAAGTGCGTTGCCGTGGATAAGACACCCTCAATCGTAGAAAGTCGCTCTGATACAAAAGACGCAACTGCATGTAAATTCTTACCCTGCACAATAACCATCAGGTCGTAACCACCCGACATGAGGTGGCATGCCTCCACCTCTTCAAATTTTGAAATCCGGTGGGCCAAACGGTCAAAGCCACCTTCCCTCTCTGGGCTAATCTTCACCTCAATCACTGCCCGCACAAGGTTCCCATCTTTTTTGGATGGATGAACCAAGGGAACCCAGCCAATAAGAGCACCCTCTGAACGAAGTGATTCGAGTTGGGATTCCACATCGGCAACCGAAAGATCGAGGATTTTTGCAAGCTTTGTTGGATCCGGATCAGCAGTTTCTTGAAGAATATCGAGTAAATTACTCATAATTAAAAGGATGCATTATAAGAGGTATTGCCATTTAGGTAAAGAATCAAAGGCTAGACACCAAGATGTAAAAGAAGTCGAAAAATTGCATTTAATCCGATCGAGTGGGTAATCTCTCCATTTTCCACCATACCTTTTAAATCTTTAACCTTGTACAGTTCAGTAACGAGCTCCTCATGTTCGTCAAAGGCAAGCTCTGCGGTCTTCTGAACATTCTCCACAAGCACAAAATGGCACTGATTGGAAAGGATGGCGGCATTTGGTCGGGCTGTCCCAATTAATTTTGCATTGGTTCCCACATAGCCTGTTTCCTCTTCCAATTCACGCAAACCGGCAACAATGGGATCTTCACCCCGTTCAATAACCCCACCTGGAGGCTCCAAAGAAAATTCTTCGGTCCCGTAACGAAATTGACGAACCAGAACAAGTTCACTTTTTTGGGTGATCGCTAAAACATTGACCCAGTCATTGGTATCAAGAACAAAAAAGTCTCCCTCCACTCCATCAGACTTTCGCTTAAAAATTCTTTTATGCACCTCAAATATTCGGCAATCTGAATGTAAATGATCTTCTTGCAGATCCCATTTGCTTGGAAGTTTTCTACTCATCAACTAAAATTTTCTGCTGCACAAATTCATTTATATCCTGAAAAATTGGGACTTTTTTTTGTTCGGCTAACTGACAAAGGGGTTCATCAATTGGTTTACCCGTTCGTACGAGACAAGCACTCATTCCTGCATCAAGACCGGTCTGTGCGTCGATCCACTTATCCCCTATTACCCAGCACTGAGAAGGATCGAGCTCATACTTCTCCGTCATCTCTTGCTCAAATCTTGGAGATGGCTTTCGATAGCCCCCGGTTTCAGTTGGAGACTCTGGAGCGATACAAACCTCGGAGAAAAAATTATCAGGCCAGTCAAAATCTCGGTACATTTTTTTATTACAGGCATGTACATCTGACCAGTCATAATACCCACGGGTAATCCCGGATTGATTGGTATGCATAAAAAGATGATAGCCCGCTTCTTTGACTTTTTGCAGAACTTTACCAGCACCCAAAATAGCTTCTACTTTATCAGGGTCTTTTAAATAATGAGCATCTCGGATTAGGGTGCCATCCCGATCAATGAATAGAGCTTTCTGGCCATTCTCGTTGATCACAGAAGTTTAAGAATTTCTTCTTGGGAAGCGGTGGCAGTTCCAACTTTGCCAACTACTACCCCCGCTGCTAAATTTGCAAATTCAGCAGCACGGGCAAAGCTTTCCCCTGTACGGAGAGCCATAGTCAACGATGCTATGACGGTATCCCCAGCACCTGAAACATCAAAAACCTCGCGGGCAGCCGTAGGTATAATGCATTCTACGACTCCATCCCTTGCAAGTAGCATACCCTCTGCCCCTAAAGTAATGGCCAGCATTTCAGGGGCAAATCTTTCAAAAATTCGGGTAACCACTTCACTTTGCGGGAAAGGCTCCCGGATTTCTCGAGAGAGACCCGCCAATTCTAAAGCTTCTAATCGGTTTGGGGTAAGAAGGTTGGGTTTATTATATTCCAATAACCTGCTTGGCTTTGGATCAATGGATGTAAACTGAGCATGAACTTTTACCATTTCTAATAATTCATTGGTTATAAAACCTTTACCGTAGTCAGATATAATTACGGCATCTGCTTTTTTTATTTTTTCCGATACGACATCCCCAATATCTCCTAATCGGGGTTCATAATCAGAAGCTTTTGCCTCACGATCGACCCGACATATTTGATGGTTTGAAGCAGTTACTCTAGATTTACTTATTGTGGGTGCAGAAGAAAACCGAAACCGAGAATCAACCTGTATATTTGCGGCCCCGAGCATATTGGCTAACTCATCTCCCTGTTCATCTTGCCCAAACCAGCCAATGGTTTCCACCGAAGCACCCAATGAACGAAGATTAAGAGCAACATTGGCCGCTCCTCCAGCGACTGATCTTTCTTCCTGAACAGCTAAAACAGGGACAGGTGCTTCTGGAGAAATTCTACTAACCTCCCCGATTACATAGCGATCTAACATAACATCTCCAATCACCAAAATATTTAGGCTCTTGATTTGCTCGAAAAGTTCTTTCATGTATGGGCTGTGAATATATTGGATAGTAAGAAAACTTTCATTTCAGCCTGCTTGATAATAATTTTTATGCAAGGCTGCAAGCAAGGTACCATTGATGTTCAATTACCTGGCTCGATTGAGTCACAAAATGAATATTTTGATCTTACGGTGGGAAAGGTTAAGCTAAAAGTTGAAGTTGCTGCCTTACCTGAAGAAAGAAAACGGGGCTTAATGTTCAGAAAATCAATGGGCGATGACAGAGGAATGATATTTATTTTTAAAAATGCAACGAAACAACGTTTTTGGATGAAAAACACTAGGATCCCTTTGGATATTGGCTATTTTTCATCGAACGGATCATTGGTCGAAATCCACAAGGCTAAGCCACATGATCTTTCCGGTGTACCTTCCCACTCACGTGATATTCAATTTGTTTTGGAACTTAATGTAAATGCTTACAAAAATTTGGGTATTCAATTAGGAGATCGGATAGACCTTAAGTTGATTTCAGACATTTTGCAGAAAAGAAGACTTCAACCATCAGAATATAATCTGCCATAAATCGCTATCCAGAATAACCATCGGGATTTTGACTTTGCCATCGCCACGCATCTCTAAGCATTGCTTGTAAATCATGCTTGGACTTCCAGCCTAATAACTCTTGAGCATATGTCGGGTCTGCCCAAGCCTCGGTTACATCACCCGTTCGACGATCTGCAAATTCATACGGAATTTTGATCCCATTAGCTTTTTCAAAAGCATCGATAACATCAAGGACTGAAGATCCCTGCCCGGTACCTAAATTACAAATAAACCCCTCATTTGAACTTTTTAATTTCAAGAGAGCCTGTAAGTGAGCATCCGCTAAATCTACTACATGCAAGTAATCACGCACGGCAGTACCATCCCGAGTAGGGTAATCTTTACCAAATACTCGAAGTTTTTTCAACTTACCGGTTGCAACCTGACAAACGAATGGGACCAAGTTATCAGGTATTCCATTAGGGTCTTCTCCAATATCACCACTATTATGGGCACCAACCGGGTTGAAATACCTCAGCACTCCGCATTTGAAGTTAGGATTGGATTGAGAATAATCAGAAATAATTCCTTCCATTATATATTTAGTCCTACCATAGGGGCTGGAAACTGATCCAACAGGAAAGCTCTCTGAGATGGGTACTTGCGTTGGTTCTCCGTAAACGGTGCAAGATGAGCTAAACACCAAATTGTTTACCCCATGGCGTTTCATTGTTTCGAGTAAAAGGACAGAACCAGAAACATTATTTCTATAATATTTAAGAGGATATTCTGTGGATTCTCCTACTGCCTTTAACGCAGCAAAGTGAATAACAGAGGAAATATCTGGGTGTTTAGAAAAAACTTCAGCAAGCGTTTGATTATCTGTTATATCACCTTCGATGATAACTGGATGCTTTCCTGCAATCCTACCTACACGTTTCAAAGACTCCGGAGAAGAATTTGAAAAATTATCGAGAACAACCACATGTTCCCCCCCTTGCAAGAGAGCTAGGACGGTATGACTACCAATGTATCCAGCCCCACCAGTAACAAGTATTTTATTCATCGACTTCCTTTCATAAGTGAACGTATTGTAGACAACATAATTTCCAGGTCCAAAAAGAAAGATGCATTTTTTACATAATATAAATCGTAAGATAATTTTTCTTCGGAGCTTTCGATATCAGATGCATATTGATACTTTAATTTGAGCCCATCCAGTTATCCCAGGTTTCAATAAATATCGACATTTCCAATAAGGTAATTTTGAAACAATCTTTTCTTCAAGTTCAGGTCGTTCAGGTCTTGGGCCCACGACAGACATTTCTCCTTTAATTACATTCCAAAATTGCGGAATCTCATCAATTCTCGTTTTTCTCAAAAAACGCCCAACTATCGTGATTCGTTTGTCTTTATCTTTCGCCCATTGAGCTCCCTCACTTTCTGAATTTCTCTTCATTGTTCTTAATTTGTAAAGAACATAAGGCCGGCCCAGGAATCCAGATCTTGTCTGCTTGAAAAATATAGGAAAACCAGAATCAACAGCTATTGCGACACAACAAAAAAGTAAAATTGGTAAAGTCAAAATCAAAGCTGAAAAAGAAACAAACAAATCAGTCAGTCGCTTAATACGGCGTACAAGGGGGTCCCGCTGCCTTAAATCCAACTTGGTAAGCCAACTTCTATCAATTTCGGCATGAGGAATTTTTTGGCCAAAAGTTTCCCAGAATGCCGCAACCCCCATAACTCTGACACCCGATGAAAGTAACCCCATTACATCAGTCCCTTTACTTCCATCATCAACAATTACAATGTCGATTCCTTCAGCTTTAGTAAATGCAACTAGATCTCCTTTCAATAAATCGTCATTATATTCAAACCAATCAATTTGGTCAGCATAAGTGCTTAATTCATGTTTGATTTTTGATAAAGTGCTTCCCTTAAAAACAGGCAATACACGCCATGGATTTCGTCGGTTTAATCCACTTAGAAAATTTAAAAAAAGAAAAACTGCCAAACTCGCAGTCGCAACAATTTTAAAAATTGCAAGTCTCCCAACAAATTCAAATTCAATAGTCCAAACGGCAAGAATGAGACCAAGAGACCCAAGAGTTGTAGATGCAAAAGACAGGACTAATCTTTTCCACAAAAGCTCACGATAATTATTTACAAAAAGTCCGATAACTTCGCCTGCAAGCAAACAGGAAAGGCCATAAAGCATGGAATATAGAACTAGACGCTCTCTATTCACCTGAAGTAAAGTCTCACTTAAGGGAGAGTAAAAAAGAATTACCAAAAGACAGGAGCCTGTCGCAAGGAATTGGCATACGACAAGTTTTGTAAACTTATTAAGCCGCCAATGTTCTTTACGATTCATTCAACTGTATCGCCAACTGATTAGTAAAGTAAGTGTTGGCAATTTTCCTGCGGCCATAGATTGATCGAGTGTTTCTCACCTCAGCACACATATTTGACCAAACACTTGGTGTTACCTTAATTCTAACGATTGCTTTTGCTATAGAGCTTGGATCAACTTTGGCGAAAGTCTCCCCAAGTTTTAAATCATTCAAGATTTTGGTGAGCTCCCCACTCGGAGCTGCAAAAACAGGGAGCCCGGCACCTATATAGTCATAAACCTTTGCAGGAAAAGCATTTTCCATCGCAGGTAATTCTCGCAAAAAGCAAATACCCAAATGACAAGTTGCAAGTAATTCGCTTAGCTTATTTAAAGGCATGGAAGGAAAAACTGCTAAGTTTTTTGGAAGGTTGGATCGAATTTCCGCCGAAAGTTCTCCAATCTATAATGAATCGAATCGATGGATCCAATTCGTAAACATAGTTCATAATTTCTATGTAATCTTCGCTTTATAAAACCGACCTAGTCTACCGTGATAAACTACCGTGAATGCAGATGCTTTTGGAAAGTTTAAAATATTGTCGGTAAATATTTCTTCATCAAAACCGTTTCGAACCAAAAAAATATTTAGATTGGTGAACTCAAGCTTCAACTCTTGTAAAAGTCCATGAGTCACTGTGGTAAGCTGCAGCGCATTTTTATATACCCAAGACTCTAAGCCACCCAATAGTTTACAAAATAAACTTGTAGTCTTGATTACACCAAGATCTGTGAGTACGCGAGGATACCGATCTCTCACATCAAACACATAGGGAATGTTTGAGAGCTTGGCAAAAAAGGCACAAATACAAGCCATAAAAAATGGGGGTGAAGTAATGAAGCAAAGTCTTGTGCTTTTCTTACTCATCAATATCCGGATTCCTAAATCAAGACCCAATAAAATTTCCTGAAAAAATCTTTTTCCGAGCGATGCTTTGTTATCAGGCACCTGAAAGTAAGATTTGACGACAGACCCATCATGGTCGAGCACCGAACTGGAAGTAAATACTGAAACTTTATGACCGAGCTTGCACAATTCTTCAACCCAAGGAGCAACCCTAGCGGCAGCGGCAGCTGGCATGGGCCGATATTCCGAACTGACAACTTTTATAACAGACAAAATAAAAGTGATAGAATTTTAAAACTCATAAGAAACAGCAACTAAGCTCTGAAAACTGCGATAAAAACAAGGTTACTATTTAACCAAGAATCCCACAGAAATTCTCATTGGAAAAGATGAAAATATACCCATTTCTTGAGAACTGTAACAGAAAGCAAAAACTTGAACCAAATAGGCAGGTGCTTCCAAGTAAATCTTTTGTAATATTGTAAAAAATCTTTCAACTTAGAGGAGAGTGGTTTCTTGAAATTCTCTTGAGTTGCGGTGTTAGGTTTCAAAGCAGTTTGCCGCCCTATTGGTTCCCAATCTTTAGATAACGAAAGATCTTCAATTTGCTTATCGAAATTATGGATGAATTTCCGGTAAGAAAAGTCTCCTGAATCAACTAAAGATAAGCGGGCATTTTCAGATATTTCATTGAGATAAGAGAGATCTTTTAATTGAGATACAACTTTTTCAAAATTAGAAAAATCTTTTTCAAGAGGTATGTAATGGACTCCAGGTTCAAGAAGACCGGAATATTCTCCTGGATACATTACCATAACTGTTCCAAGCGCTGCTGCCTCGAAACATCTTGGTGAAATAACCTGCAAATCTATCTTTCCGTCTTCTTCAAGAAAATGACTTGGTACATCATCGAAATTGGCAAAGGGATGAAAGGCCTGCCATCGGTTGAGCCTGTATTCGATTTTACCTGTAAAATCAATAAGGCTTGCTCCACTTTCTGTCCCCAGGGTTGTTTTACAATTGGAAACAAAATCAATCCACTTAGAACCATATATCCTGTCCTTCTCCTGCGAAGAAATATCACAGTTTAAATCAGCTGTATGAGCCTGCTCCAGGAAACGACTGCCAATTTCATATTTCTCATAACTTTTACGGCCAAGAAAAAAAGGACACTTTCTAGCCCGGTATCCTACATCGATTGTACGATCTTTCATTGGCTTACCCTTTTTTTTGGTTAAATCTTCTGGAACATAACCAGTAAGGGTAGTCAAAAGTTGTGTATTCCGATCTAAAGAATGATAAAGTTTTTGTGCAACACTGGGCGGAGCACAGGAAAAAATCGCATCTATTCCAATGCTTTTAATTCTTTCGCAAACAAAATTAACCCTTCTGTATTCATCCTGAATGAATAAGACTTTTATACCTTTAAAATCCTGTAATCTTTTAAGAGATTCTGGCGGTATGTAAGTGCTATACAAGAGAGACAAGCTGTAGTGAATCACAATACAATCAAAATTTTCAACAGTTTTGTTATCTGGTAAACCACTCAGGGATGACCAGGTTATAATATTGTGATTCGAATATTTTGAGAAAGCATCAATATGATCAATAACAGTCCCTGCATTTTGATTTTCTTCAGGTCGATTACAATAAACCAGAATGTTCAATTTACTTACTCGACTCATTCCCTAAACTCTAAGTTTGTGAACGGCATTTTTCATCTACCATCAAATTTCCTCAACCATAAACGGAGCATGCCGCTTCATGCAGGTCTTGATTAGCTCTCGATTCTTCTTTGTCCAATCAACTAAGACATTAATACCCTCAGTGATTTCAATCTCAGCGGAAAAGCCAAGATCCGACTTAGCTTTCTGGGTGCTTCCAAATCTTTTGCCAGAACGATCCCAATCCCTTGCTGGGAAAAGTTGGGGTGAAGTTGGATTAGCGGTGGCTTGGTTAATTACAGCGGCCAAGTCGGCTATCGTGGTCTCCATTCCGGAAGCCAAGTTATAAGTCTCGGAAGGAACACCGGCAAGGGCACAGCACATTAATCCTCTGGCCATATCTTCAACAAAAATAAAATCCCTACTGGAAAGACCTTCATTTTCAAGCGGCAAAGCCATCTGGTTGAGAGCCTTCCAAACAAAAGTAGGCGTAACATTCCGCCACACTGTATGTGATGTCCCCCTCCATCTTCCCGCACCAAGAATCTCTCTGGGACCATAAACATTTTGAAAGCGAGCCTTTACAAATGGAAGGCCATGAGCTCGATGGTAGTAATTCCCATACATTTCACCCACAAGCTTAGAAATAGAATATGGAGAATCATGAAAGAGAGAAACGGGGGCATCTTCCTTTGTTGCAACCGCATCATCATAGGTTTTCTCCGCGACTGCACAACCTGCGGCTGCATACACAATTTTGCGTAAACTTTTTACTTCACTAAGGCGGTCAAAGAGCTTAAGAGAGGTCAAAGTATTATTCGCATGATCTTCCATGGGGTTGGCAATGGAGGACTGATTCCCGTGGTAACAGGCCAAGTGAAAGGCATAGTCTAAGATCAGTAGGCAACGCCCGGAGCACAGCATCGTCTGTTATGGAACCGCAAAGAAATCGAACATTGGAAGCAACGGGTACATTACAGGCTTCTGAGGAAAGAAGATTATCGACTACCAAGATCTTCCTGCTGGATTTTCTTCGAGGAGTTTTCAGCACCAAGTTTGAACCCACAAAGCCAGCACCACCGACCACTAGAATTTTACTGTTCCGGAATGTATCTTTACTCATGATCGGTTCTTTGCTTTGGCGGGCACGTGCAAGGTGGCTGAAAATATCATTTATCCCAAACCGATCATACCACTCGCAGTTGGTTTTGAATGGTACTTTGGAAGTCAAATTTCGCCCTCCAATTGAAAGCCACCTCAGTTTCAGCCGGATCTAGCACAACTTCTGCAATGTCATCAGAACCAATTGGAGCAATGGGGACTTCAGGAGTTTCTATTTCTAAATAATTACAGACTGCACAAAATACATCATGTATTGAATGCCCCACCCCTGTTGAAACATTAAACAGCCCGAGGGGAGCATTTTCTTCTAGTGCAAGATCGATTAGATTTATAAAATCACTCATATCCAAAAAGTCCCGGACTGATTCGCTACAGAAACAGCCCTGTCCTGCTTTAAGCCGCTTATAAAATGTGGGGATGGGTCCGATTGCAAGCCGTGGTCCACAGATATTTGCCAATCGCAGAGAGACTGTAGGCAACTCTGAATTCATGAAGATATGCCTCACCCGCCGTTTTCGAAATACCGTAACTGGTAAAAGGTTGGGTTGGATGGTCGATTGGAATGGGAATGCTCGTGGGCCTGCCGTAGCAAAGCGCGGTTTGAAAATTGATCAAACGTTGTACTCCATTTTCAAGGGCAGCTTTTGCAACATTGACCGAACCGATGACATTAGTCCTGCTATCTTCAGACCAATCCATTGGATCTTTGTAGGCGGCAGCACTATGGATAACATAATCAGGCTGAAAATCTTTAAATACATCATCGACGAGAACTTCATCGGCCACTGATCCCTCGATGACCTTGAAGCCTATCTTGCTCAGGAATGGCCTCCTTTTTTCCGGTAGCAAAATTATCAATCGCACAAATTACATGGCCACTGGAATAGAGGTGTTCGATTAAGTTCGAGCCCAAACAACCAGCCCCACCAGTGATTAAAATCCTTTTACTCACTTATTTTCCTTCGCCTAGTTTAAATGGGTATATTCACCCAAGGTTCCGTGCTCCTTAAAATATGAAATAGCGTGGGCAACGGTTTCCTCTATGGGAGTGAATTGGATTTCACCAAAATCTTGAAAGGTTCTGGATGGATCTAATAAAATGGACACCACATCATCTTCTCCTAACTCCTTAATCTCCGGCTTGGGTGAATCTGATAAACCCATTGCCTTTACCACAGCGTCGTAAAGTTCTTGAATGGCAACATCAGAACCTGAAGAAAAATGATACGCCCCCTTCCCTACACCATCGCAAGCCATTAGAACAACTTTTGCTAAGTCTTTTACAAACACAAAATCTCTCCTTGATTTTGTGACGAAACATTTTTTCCTATCCTTGAGTCTCTGATAAAAAATGGGTAACGGACCGGCAACATTTCTTGGACCAATAACATTTGCCAGACGAAAAGTTACAAAATCTAGACCTGAAATTTCCAAGAAATCTTCATTTGCTGTCTTTGTAATCGCATAGCTTGTAGAAGCAGGAAACTTAGGATGCGATAGTGTAATTGGTTGCTCTAGAGGCTTTAACCCATAACAAAGTGAAGTCTGAAAATAAATAAACCTACTAACGGCATGCTTAATCGAAGCTTGGACAATATTCGAACCACCCACACAATTGGTTAAGGAGTCATTGTACCAATCATTGGGATCTTTGTAAGATGCAGCCGTATGCACAACCGCATCAGGTTTGAAATCCTCGAAGAGTTGGTTAATTAATTTACTATCAGCAATGCTACCAATGATAACCTTTAAGTTTTCGTGTTCCGCCAAGTGTTCCTTTCGGCCCGTTGCTAAATTATCAATGACTAAGACTTGATCTCCTCGATCAAGCATCATTTCCGCGATATGTGAACCAATTTGTCCTAGTCCTCCAGTTATTAATGTTTTCATAAAGTTATCTTTCGTGGGTTATTTGTTTTTTAAATTCACCGGCCTTATCATGAAATTGTTGCATCCAAATCTCCAAGGATAGCAATCCCCAAATTTTACGGCTGAACTTTCCTTCTTTTGATAAGTTTTCTAAAATGACGTCCGAATTAAAAAATGATCTACCAATATCACGGCCCGTTTCAAATATGCCGCAAACAAAATCCTTCAGCTCGCCCTGCATCCATTCATTGAGAGGCACAGGAAAGCCCATTTTATCTTTTCTTTGAGCAATAGAAGTGGGAAGAATAGGATCAAAAGTTCGGACTAGAAGTCTTTTTAATTCTCCATTTTTAAACTTGATGTCGGCTGGTATAGTGGCAGCAAGTTCAACTATCTTATGATCCAAAAAAGGTACTCTGGACTCTAAGCCATGTGCCATACTCATCCTGTCTTCAACTTGAAGGAGTGCGGGAAGCAAGGTTTTAAAATCAAAATGAGTCATCAAATCAAAGTAAGATTCATGACCTACATTTTCTCCGAGAAAAATATTTTTAAACTCATTATATGTGGAAGATTTCCCAATCTCATTCCAGTTAATTTCTTTTTCAAGGGTCGGTGCACGATTTACCAAATCAAAATACCTTCGGTTTATGGTACCAAATAAACCCTTACTCCAAAACTGCTTAAGCAAAGGCTTGTATTGCTTAAGTGTCTCAAGATTAGAAATTATTGATTCATAAGTAACTACAAAATTACCATTATTTAATGTTCCATCGATGGCCCCTTTTATACATTGCTCAAAGTATGCGATTAAGTATCGAGCATAACCACCGAAAATCTCGTCTCCTCCTTGCCCCCCCAGGACTACTTTTCTGTGCTGGCTTGCGAGCTTAGAAATCTGGTATTGGGGAAAGGATCCTGGTCCCGCTACAGGTTCATCCAAGTGATAAATGATCTTCTCGATTGAAGAGACAAAATCATCACTTTGAATATCAAGTTCATGCAAATCAAAAGAATATTGCTTTGCCAAATCTCGAGCATACATACTCTCATCATACCCTTCCCCGTAAGAAAACTTCCCAGTAAATGCTTTAAACTCAGAAGATTCAATTTGCGAAGCAAGAGAAGCAACAATACTGGAGTCCCTTCCTCCGCTAACATAGGCACCTACTGGGACATCGCTTCTCATGTGCAAGTTCATGGACTCATCCATTAAGTCCCGAATCTCTTCCACAAGGTTACTTTCCTTGTGGTTAAAATCGATATCGTAATAAACTTCCCAATACTTTTTCACCGAAAGCGTAGAATTTTCAATCGTTAGCATATGACCAGGCTCTAGCTTTTTTATTCCCTGGAAGAGCGTCTTTTCTCCCAAAGTGAATTGAAAAGTTAAGTAATCGTTTAGCGAGTCCAAATCAGTGGCTACGTCTTCAACAAACGGAAGCAAAGCTTTGATCTCAGATGCATAATAAAAAATATCTCCAACAACGGTGTAATAGAAAGGTTTAATTCCAAACCGATCTCGGGCACAAAAGAACCTTTTTTTTCTTTCATCCCACAAAGCAAACGCAAACATACCTCTTAGGTGATTTAAGCAACCCAATCCATATTTCTCGTAACTCGCCAGAATTGTCTCTGTATCTGATTTAGTTTGGAATTCCCATGAACTTGAGAGTTCGGCCCTAAGTTCCAAATAATTATAAATTTCGCCGTTAAAAACAAGACAGGTGCTATTATTTCCGTGCATGGGTTGTGCCGCGGACTTGCTCAAGTCGATAATCGAAAGCCTCTGATGGGCTAGACCAACAGAATGATTTCCTGAAACCCATGAACCAGAATCGTCGGGTCCTCGGTGAGCAAGTAAATTGCTCATTACGGAGAGATGGCGAGGACCTTGAGGCAAAGGCTTATTATTCAAGCTAAAAAAACCTGCTATTCCGCACATAATTGTTTCGATTTGAAATTTCTAATTAGGTCCACTACCCCGTCTACGCCTTGTCCTAAAACTGAACTCGAATAAAGATTTGAATCAATAATATCAGCATAAGCAAAATCAGCAATTTCTTGTAATTTTTCGTCATCGCTAAGATAACTTACAATTTTATCAATATTTGAAAAGTCGCGCTCAAGAGGAAGGTAGTGTTTCCACGGTTCCAGAATCCCTCGATATTCTCCTTTCAATAGAACTTGTACAGTCCTGTAAGCAATCGCTTCAAAAGATCGAGGAGTAATGGTCTGATGTACAATGTTACCCTCATAGGGAGATAAGACCTGGGTGCTAACCTCTTCAAAGTCAGCGTTGGGGTTTGATTCCAGATAATTCAATACCGCTTCCTCTGCCTTCCCGTCAAAATCAAAAATACTGGCCCCACCCTCCAAACCAAGTACGGCTTTTGCAGATTTCAAGAATGCCTGCCATTTGTCTCGGTACAATCGATCCTTCTCTTTTGAACTTAAGTCTGTTTTGAGAGGTAAATTGCTAATTCGTTTTCCTACTTCATCACTCAACCTTGTTTTTTCATAACTCAAGCGGCCTAACCAATAAGGCAACTCTCTTCCCCTGTAAGCCAAGTGAATTGACCTTTCCGATATCGAGAGGCGACTGCACTCCTATTAACCTGTCAGGAACATACCCTGGAAGACAAGATACCTTGAGTACAGAACTGAGCTTAGGTTGATGGTACACCCTCTCTAGGTTGTCGAGATTCAAGGATGAAAAAATTGCGTCAATGCCAAGGTAAGCCATCTCGTCCATCATCTTGTTAATCCACCTGTACTCATCCTGAATAATTTGAATCTTTATCCCGCTAAATTCACGAATTCCCTCTCTTAAATATTTCGGTATATAAGACTCAAAAAGGATACAGAGGGAGTAATGAATAATGATAACATCAAAAAACAACCCGTTATCATCCAGCAAACTGACTTTGGGAGACGGTAAATATTTCCTTCGTTTACGCGGCGATTTCACCCTTACATCATGCCTGCTAAACGCACTTATGGCTTGTACATGATCCTTGACTACTTCTGCAGAATATTTCTCATCCGCAAGAATTAAGATTTTTAGTTTTTGATCAGAAGACCGGAAGCTTGCTACATCTTTAATAGTGTAGGAAGTCTTCATTTTTTCTGAGTTTAAAAGTGTCAAATTCAATTTGGTCTTACCTTTGCAAAGTATGCCTCATACTGGAAAATTTACCAGCCTCCGCATATTTGCTAATCTTTGCCCAATCATTTGACTTTTTTGGATCCGTACCACCATTCGATTTCTTTAATTGTATGGAATTTTTTATGTTTTTGGTGATGAACCCATGGGGCTCGAGAAAGCTTTTTAATTCATCAATGGTTTTATTGGTTTTCCCACAGAGGTCTTCATACCAAACTTCAAAATACCTTGAACAAGATAATTGGCTAAAATCCTTGGATATACGCTGAGCATACGAGTATTGCTGTTCAACTACCTGCTCCCAATATGGTAATTTTTGAATGGCCTTGTAGTTTTCAGTTGTTGCTGAGTTCCAAATTTCTGTACTCCCCCTTTGCCTCCTTGATTGAAGATCAGAATAAGCACTGGCAGCCACATCTCTTCTTATCCACAAAAAACAAGCTTTAGGAAAAATTTGACTCAGAAACTCTATACGAAAACAATTCCAGGCATTTTTAAAAACGAACGGTTTCTTGTTAGCAATGAAGAGTTGATTCATAAATTGAACAAATTTTTTTTCTAAGCCGGGTAAAGGTTCCTTACTTTTACTTTCAGACGGGTGTTCCCCTCCAAAAAAATACCTAAATAAGCCCGACGCTTCCGATGGTTGATCTTCTCCTGAAGTTTTTCCATAAAGGCTTTTATAATCAACAAATTTTGTGCATCCAAACTCCATTGGGAGTTCAGAAAGGAGGAAATGATCAGACTCAAATAGCTCAACAAAGGAATTGGTTGGATAGAATACATCAAAGTGATTTATGACTACTTGATAAAGTAATGTGCTGCCAACTCTGGGCGAACCCAAGATAAACAATAACTTAGTATCTGAACTGGGAATAAACTTTTGAGTAACCCTCAACCGTTCAGTAAACTAAGAACCGATGCTTCAATCTTAGGATATATAAATGAATAATAAGCATCGTGACCAATGGAGCTAAGATGTAGCTGATCTTCTGGTAAAAGCATATCGCTCAACTTTACTTCATTTTGGTCAATCAGTGCTAAGAAATGATTTTCCACATCATTCAGTGTGGCGCCTGAAGATTCAGCGACATTTCTAATGGCCTTATTATAATCCGCATTGCTTGCTTGGTAAGTTGTTTCAGTATGCGGGAATGTACGGGAAGTTAAAGTGGTAGGATGATTTGTGTTAAGAAATACTCTCTTCGCCCCGTAGTGAAAACTTCGTTGAATAATTTCCGATAGGTTGGCAGAAAAAGACGGGCGACTAACCCTAGGAAGACCCTTATCCGAAGCCCAATAATTGCAATCGTTCATCCCAAACTGAATGATCACAATTTCTGGTGAGTGAGACTGTAACTCATAGGCCATAGTCTCCAAGGCCTGCCTTGTCGTTCTCCCGTTTACTGAAGAATTGGTGACCACAATCTCGCCTTGCGAGGAATTCATTATTTTGGACAAGCCTAATGATGTTCGGGTGACCCAACCTTGATGAATAGCAACATGTTGGCCAGTACAAATAGAATCCCCAAAAAAGGTAACTCGTAACTTTCGATGTGATGTCATAAATCTCCCTCCATTCGAATAATACAAACCTGCCGACCATTAGCAAATACGCTTTCGGGGTTAAGTAAAAGTTGCTCTAAACAAGGATTTTTTATCCTATGAATGAAAGAATTTAAGGCATGGCTCAATCTTAAGCCATCCCACGGACGAATGTAAAAGATCTCATCGCCATCAACCCTTTTAACTTTATAGGTACGGGGTGTATTATAATAGGTTAAAGACATTCTGATTTCCTTCGTTATAGGTAAAAATTTTGCCAAAAATTCTTCTACCCTTTGATCAACATTGGGAAAAATATCATTTGCTACCACACAATCATAAGTTCCAGAATGTTGAAATTCTTTCCAGTCCGACCTGGATAGCTTCATCTTTGTATGCTCTTTGACTGCTCTTCCGATATCTTCATTTGATTCGTGGTTACAAGTGTCAACAATTTCATAATCAAGGTGGCCCAAGAATGAATGCGAGAAAGTAGAAAGCCCCCCACCAATATCGAGCAATTTAAAGTCTTTGGAGACCTTGCTAAAATCACGATACACCCTGTCGTAAACGCATCTTTTGGCGGGGTCATTTATGAGCCACTGATCAGATGTGTAAACCTTGGCACCCCCGTTATTAATATTTTCTAGTTCTCGCAAGATCCAATCGTTATTGAGATACTTGTCGACTCCTTCTTTATTAATTATTTTCAAAAATACAGAATTTCAAAGTAAAAAGAGGAGAATAAATTCATTATCATTCCTACCCATTCTAAGTCATGGATAATGTTTTGATTTCTTTTAAAATACGCAAAGATGCATCGCCATTACCATAAAGCCCAGTTTGGGTAATATTAAAATTGATATTTTGGACGGCTTCCAGGATTTTGTCTTTGCTTGACCCTACAAGAATGTTTGCACCTTCTTTGACTGTTTCGACCCATTCAGTCTCATCTCTAAGCGTAATGCACGGGACTCCATGGAAATAAGACTCTTTTTGCATGCCACCAGAATCGGTTAGAATAACCCTCGCCCCCATTTCTAGTCTTTGCATTTCAAGGTAAGGCAAAGGCTCAATAACAGTAAGATTTTCCAGGAGATTTGGATCACATGTTTGATTCAAAATCCCTTTAGTTCTGGGATGTAATGGAATAACCACTTGTAATTCTTTATTAATTTCCTGAAGTGCTTGAAAAATAGATGTTAACCTTTTTGAATCATCAGTGTTTTCCGCACGGTGGACAGTACAAAGAGCATATTCTTTTTCGCGTAGTCCTTTATTGTGTAGGGAGAATGTTTTCTTAGCCCTATCCGCATAAAAAAGGGTTGTATCATACATTACATCGCCAACCTGAAAGATTTTTTGCTCTTCTTGGTTACTCGCAGAAAAAGGAAAACCTTCGTTATTGAGATTCTCTACTGCAGCTTCGGTTGGGCAAAACAGATAATTTGAGACCCTGTCAGTCAACACACGGTTAATCTCTTCTGGCATTCCCATGTTGTAGGAACGAAGGCCAGCTTCAACATGAGCAATGGGTATCTGTAATTTGGATCCTGCCATGGCCCCAGCCAATGTAGAATTAGTATCTCCAAAAACTAAAATTAAACTGGGATGTTCTTTTTTAATAATTGCTTCGATTTGTTCCATCATTCGACCGGTCATTGCACCATGATCCAATCCACCAAGGTCTAACTTGTAACTAGGTCTTGGGATGTCCATTTCGTCAAAAAACACTTCCGACATATTTGCATCATAGTGTTGACCGGTGTGTACAATAACTTCGTTAATTTGAAAAGCGTCCGATGCATTGTGGTTCTGTATTTCCCGGCTTACAGTTGCAGCCTTTATAAATTGAGGACGAGCTCCCAGAATTGTCAAAATTTTCATCTTTGTTCTATGTTGCCGTTCCTCATATCAAAAATCCGGGAACACATTTCCAGGGAAGTTTCCCGGTGTGCAATAACTAGAATAGTTTTCTTACCCTGAAAAGGTGTGAAAGTATTTAAAACTTCTCGTTCTGTTTTTACATCAAGGGCACTGGTGGCTTCATCCAGTACGAGAATTTGGGGATCATGATACAAGGCTCTTGCAATCCCAATTCGCTGCCTTTGCCCTCCACTTAGCCTAACTCCTCTTTCTCCTAAAACTAAATCAAGTCCTTCGGAATCATTTTTTAGTAAATCTTCCAATTGGGACAGACGGATAACCTCTAGTATACGGGCATCGTTGATCACCTCATCATCCAACCCAAAAGCAATATTTCTACGCAGACTATCATCCAGTAGATATATCTCTTGTGGCACATATCCGATCATTCGTTGCCAGTCGGAAAAATTGCTACAATCCAACATTTTGTTATCAACTCGCAGTTCTCCATTTGATGGCTGAATAAGACCTAGAAACAGATTTACCAACGTGCTTTTCCCCGACCCACTTTCGCCTGCCAACCCAATAATTTCACCCTGAGAAATCATAAGATTTATATTTTTCAGTACTTCATCTTCCTCCTTAGCATAAGAAAATGAAATGTTTTCTAACTGAATATCTTTGGTAAAAGTCAGCCTATTTTGAGAACCAAGTGGTGTAGTCTTATGGTTTGGTTCAAGGGTTGTAGCACTCTCTTTAAATTCCTGAACCAATGTATCAACACCAGGCTTACCATAACGGATTGATTGAAGATTATTTAATATACGGCTAAAACTTGGAATCATTCGAAACCCAGCTGTAGCAATAAGCCCAAGCATATGAGTTACCTCTTGGGACGATTTGTCCTGTAAGATCAAATAAGAACACATAAAGACCAATCCAAAAATTGCGATCACTTCCACGCCCAGCTTAGGGACATACTGGAATATATACTCTCGCTTATGCATTAGCCCCGCCACTTTGTTAGGTACATGGAAACGTCTTAGAAAAAATTCCAATTTTCCTGACAAAAGAATCTCTTTAATACCTCCCAGACCTTGGCTTAAATGCTTAAGTTTCCCTTCTTCAGCAACTAATCTCTTTTGACCCCAAGATCCAACAACACGGTTGGTTACTTTTACAAAAAGAAAAACCAGAGTAACTAAGAAAATCACAAGAAATACTGTTCCCTGGGGCTCTACATAAAATATGAGGCTTAATATTGCTAAAATCACTAGTGACTCAGTAAGCAAATTGAGTAAGGGCATTAGAAAATAACTACAATAAAGCGAGACTTCTGTAGTTAAATTTCTCAATAGTTTAGAACTATTCGTACGCAAGTGAAACAAATAGTCTCTTCGTAAATATAAGTTAAATAAATTAAGTGCGATTTCTCGTTGTGCGCTAAAAACAAAGGTTCCTTGGCATTGGAACTGAAAGAACAAAAAAATATTTTTAAGTAAAAAAGCCCCGGCCAAGCCACTTAAACCAACAAAAATAAGGACCTCATGACTTGGGTTCCCAAGAAAATCTAAAAAATTATGGAGAAACGGAAATTCTTCAAAATAAGATTCACTCATAAGAATCCCCAGTGCAGGTACAACCATACCAATACTTAAGGTTTCTAAAACAATACCGATAAGAATTACCGGTAATAGAAAAATTACTCTCTTTTTAGCTTTAGTACTAAGAACCGAAAAAGTACCAAAAAACTTAGGTACTTTCATTAGACTTTTTGAAGTATTGAAGCAGGGCTAATCGTATTTCTCGCAGAATCTTTGGGTAAGGAGTAAAACAGAAGAAAGTCTTATACTTGGTATTTTGATTTTCTTAATCTTCCGGCCAAAAGGGCAAAGGCATCATGAATTCGCTCTAAGAGTACTTCATCCTGCACACTCAAACTACTTCGACCATCCATAAAAACATAGCGGATTTTGCCATAGGAAAAATTTCGTCCGGATATCTGAAATTCGGCGACAAATTCTTTTTCCCGGGCAAAATATCCATTCTGCTGTGGATCAGTCCAGGATACCACTCTGCCGATCGATGGATTATCAGAATCTAAGCCAGAACCAAGCCTTCCTTCGGTTGCATAAAATGAAACCTTTGCTTCGTGAAACTGCATACCCTCGGCTGCCTTTTCAATACAAGCCTGAACTTTATCTAAAGAGTCTGATCCACCTGCCATTGTTTCAACATCTTTGATTGCGTTCTCAATAGATTTTGTACTTTTACGGTGATCCATGAGCGTGGATAAACCTTCGCCAAAGAACTCAAACCGGAAGTAACCGAGATAGCGAAGGAGAATAAAGCCACCCAGTCCGAAGAAAACAAAAACCGCAAATAATTGATCCCCTTTCCCAAAGGCAGCTGCAATGGCAACCAATGAGCAACTTCCAGCCATCGCCCACATTGCAAGCACAGCCTTACCATGAGACAACCCTTTTGCCATTAAGCGATGGTGAAAATGCTCCATGTCTGGAGAAAAGGGAGATCTTCCACGCATTGTTCTACGAAAGATGGCAAAGATACAGTCCAGTATAGGCAGGGCAAAAGCAAGCACCGGGAAGATTCCATCAAGTACCCCACCCTCCCGAAAGCTCGCCAAGCAATGTTAAACAACCCGCCAGATATCCAAGGTTAGACTACCACAATCCCCGAGAAAGATGGAGGCTGGGCGACTGTTGTATACCAAAAAACCAAGCAGGCATCCGATTAGAAGGGTCGACATCCAGGTAACACTGGTAATCCCACCAAGGTAGCCCACCACGGAGACCGCAACCAGTCCAGCAAGCGTAATCCCGGAAGCAAGCCCATCCAAACCATCAATGAGGTTTACGGCATTGGCCATGCCAACAATCCAAAAAGTTGCTAATCCAATTCCTACCCATGGCGGAATGGTAACTGACCCGAATCCAAGAAACTGAATCTCAGAAAAAGATAAATTCGCGCCCCATACCACTAATCCAGCCACAACAAATTCCCCTAGCAGTTTTGTTTTAGGCGAAAGTCGGGCGAGGTCATCCAAAAAACCAATAGTAAAGATTCCTAACGATCCAAGGAGGATACACCCGATAATTGGGTTGTCTCCCCAAATCATTTCACGAACTTGCGAAACAGAAACTCCTGCCAAGCACATCACGGCAAGAAAAGAGAGCAGGATCGCAGCACCGCCAAGTCTGGGAGTCGCTTGTTGGTGGACTTTACGGGCACGCTGGGGGCAGTCCACAAACCCTTTTTGCAAAGCCAGATACCTAATAATTGGGGTAAGATACAGGTCAAAATTGCTCCTAAAACAAATAGACTATAAATGGATGGTGTCATTGAATAAGTATTCTATGCTACAAAAAAGTATACATTCGTCAATTTTAGAAATGAGCTTTTTAAAGTCCCCAAAACTTCATCAAATAAATTATTGAGTTGGACTGATTAGTTCAATGCCTGGAAAATAATTCAAAAACCTATGCCGGTCTCATGAAAGACAGTTTGCAGGATGAGCATATAGCATGCACGCCAGAGTAAATGTGATAACATTGGAATCTACTATGTTCAGAAACTATTCTCTGGTTAGGTTCATGATCTCTTCGGTACTCAAATTTTTATCAGCAATACCGGCAAATTTATCGATTTTGGCTTTCATTTCATCCCCATCCAACCCATCGTTGACTGTTACATTCCCAGTCAGACCAATCTTCACCACTTGCCGCCATTTCTCGATAAGTATCTTCCCAAGATAACTTCTGATCAGAAGGTTTCCTAAGTCGTCCCAATAAGAGGAATCTCTTAGCAGTCCCAAAATGAATCAGGGTGTTTTTGACCAAGTTAAAAAGATTGAAAGCACAAACTTTGACTACTTTATTTAAATCCATGGTTTAAAGTTTTCATGAGTAATTCGAGTGATTTTCATTACCCACAACACTAGCTACAATACTCTGACCAATGAATGGTAAGGTGAAAGTGTGCTGTCATTGGTTAACAGGGGCATATTTTCCCAAATTGCTGTTGCAACCAAAATACGATCGAACGGATCTCGGTGAATAAAAGGAAGTTTTATGACTTCCATCGCATGTAAAGCAGAGACTTTAATTTCTTTATAACCATTCTCAATCAGACCGTCATGTAATTTTTTCGAGCTAACCTTAAAATCTCTTTTCCCCAAACTCTCCTTTATAGATATTTCCCAAATACTTGCAGAACTAAAATACAAATGGTTACTTGGATCGGAAAGTAAACTAGCTAATTCAGATGAAATTTTATGAGGTGAAATTGCCGCCCAGATCAGAATATGGGTATCTAAAAGAAAGTTCACTTATTCTCGTAAAACATACTTTCAATCTCACTTGAACCCATAGAATTAAAATTATCAGGAACCTTTCCTTCACCGAGCATAAAACCCAGCCTTTTAATTTCTTTAGGTTCTTCAAACTTTTCAACTTTCACAATTGGCTTCCCTGCCTTAGCTATCAGGAACGGTTCACCACTTGAAGCTTCACGCACTAACTTAGATAGTTGAGTCTTGGCATCATGCATATTTATAATTTTCATAATCTAGTTTAGTCAACGAACTAAGCTAAGTAAAGTGATTTTACCATTTAATTAAAACAACTCTTAATTTAAAGTCTTTAATGCTATAATCTTGCTACAGTTACGGAGAAGAAGCGGAATCTACAATTTGGTCTAAGTCTGAATCTTTGAAGATCAGACAAACTCAGGAGTTTCGATGATCTTATAACTCAATCAACTTCCCCTTCCCTTCAATAGACTCTTCGTACCCCCGTTGGATGGAACCCATTAGTTCCTTATTGGATAATATTTCATCATTTTCAAAATCATCCAGATACTCCTCTTCCTCAATAAATCGCAAAGCTGCATTTTCTATAAAATTGGAAATTGAGCGGTTATCGCATTCCGCCAATTGCTTAAATCTCTGATATTTATTCTCCTGTAATCTCAATGTGATTGTTTTAGTCATAGAAAAAGAATAGAAGAGAATACAAGCGAACGCAAGAGAATGCTTTCGTAATTATTTGCATTAATAAGGATTTCAGCAAACCGGACTGATCTTCCAACCGTATTATTATCGAACTGGTGCAGGGGCAGAAATTGATCTGATTATTGAATCTTCCAAAGGTATCCTACCCATTGAAATAAAATTTACCCAAAAGATAAACCGACGAGACTTACGAGCTCTTAAAGATTTCATCTCAGAAAGAAACTGCCCGATCGGTTGGGTAGTACAAAACGGTAAAAGTGTTGGACCGTTGAAAAAAATTATTAGGTATAATGACCGCTTGTATATAAACACTAACCATAATGATTAATGGTCGGATTAATAAGCATAATCAAAGTTATAATTACAACTTTAAAGATGCTGGAAGTTTTGGAAGTTGGGGAAATAATGATTCAGAAATTTTAGATTTAGAAAAAATGATTACCCACGCAGTAACAAAGATAATTTTAAAATATGTCGAAATTGAATTATTTTTAACAAACCAAAGTTCTAGCTTATTTTTATAAGGAATGATATGATCATCATAAAATTTTCTTGGATCAGATTTTCCTTCCAAAAACTTTTCTTCATCGCGAAATATTATCGAACCAATTCCTGTCAAACCTGGCTTTACTTTTTTGAGTTCAGACTGTGCCTCCGATGAATACTTTAAAAAAGTATTGGGAACCATAGGACGTGGACCAACCACACTAATATGGCCTGTTAGTATATTAAACAACTGGGGTAGTTCATTGATTTTTGTCTTCCTTAAAAATCGACCAAAGGGAAGAACTCGGGAGTCATTTTTAATAGTTATTTCTCCCGCCCCAATTGAAGGACTATTTTTGAGCATAGTAGCGAACTTAAGAAGAGCAAAATGGGTTCCATGGCGACCGACTCTCACTTGCCT
>CALSTX010000023.1 GCA_943789375.1 uncultured Opitutales bacterium
GGTCTAAAAGAATTGCCCCCATGTAATTCAATCCTGTCACCTATGAACACAGATACCGCCCCACCAATGTTCATAGGCATTTTGTAAAAAGCTGATTCTTTACAACCTCACCTTCCGATAGCTAAACTGTTCGCTTAAGACTTTTCCGGACTATCCAGCTTGGGTAAAAAAGTCTTTCTGTACGCTGAGGGAGTAACCTTCATCGTTGATTTAAAGGCTCTGCAATAGTGTGCCTGATCGTAAAACCCGCTACTATGCGCAACCTCGGCAATGGAAAGATCAGGTTTGATCAATAACTTGATTGAACCACTTATTCTTAATTGTGTTACATACTTTCCTACTGAAACCCCAAATGCTCCCCTAAATCTTCGCTCAAATTGTGAAAGAGACATGGCAGACATTTTAGCTAATTTTATTACGGTTATCTTTCTCTGAAAATTTTGTTGAATATACTCAACCGTTTTTGTGAAAAGATCCACACTGCCAGTTTCATTTTTAAACTGATCTACCTGCCTACCAAGTCCTGCTAGTCCAATAATCTTCCCCGATTTATTTCTAATCGGAATTTTATCGGTCATGATTAACCTCTCAGAGCCTACCTGATTTGCAGCGGCTTCCATTCTTCCGAGAATTTTCTCTCCCTTTTCAAATACGGTAAGATCGTCCTTCCTATATTTGTCTGCCTTGCTCTTATCAAAAAAATCATGATCAGTTTTACCAATAACATCCAAGGGATTTGCCTGACCACATACTTCTGACCCTTTTTGATTAATAAACATGAAACGACTCTTTTTGTCCTTAAGATAAAAAGCGACATCCGGGACAAAATCAAAAATCTGAAGAAAATCCTCATTCAAGGATACTTGTGATAAAAAAACTTCATGATTATTTCTTTTTTCCATTTAGCTTTCTAAAAGCAATTTGATTAAGAATTGCAAGCATTGTATAAAACCATACGAAATTTTACAATTTTTCGAGAAATTTTTACAAGCATTCCCAGGAAGCAAAATGGTATGTTAGTAAAACATTCTTATTCATGAAAAACTTTACACTTCTGCTGCTGATTTCCCTGCCCAACCTCCAAGTTCAGGTCTCTGGCAAGATTTCTTTCAATCAAGACATCCAACCCATCCTGTCATCAAACTGCTATTCATGTCACGGCCCAGACTCTGAATCAAGAGAAGCAGGTTTACGTCTCGACACTCGCGAAGGGGCAATCATGGATTTAGGTGGATACAGAGCTGTCGATCCCGGTAAACCAGATGAAAGTGAAATCATCCTTAGGATCGAAAGCGAAGATCAAGACGAAGTTATGCCTCCGCCAGAAAGTGGACATGTAATTTCATCAGAACAATTTGCTTTATTAAGAGAATGGATTCAAACCGGAGCAGAATACGAAACACATTGGTCATTTAAAACACCTCACAAACAGCCGTTACCCGATATAAAAAGAAAAGAATGGCCGCTATCTCCTATCGATCATTTTGTACTCAAAAAACTGGAAACTGAAAATTTACCAATTTCAAAGGATGCATCGAGGCATGCATGGATACGTCGAGTCTTCCTCGACATTACCGGCCTTCCCCCGACAATCGAACAAGCTGAGCAATTCTATAATGACCAGGAAAATGGTGCATACGAAAAAGTCGTGGACCACTTACTATCATCTGATGCATACGGCGAGCACTGGGCTCGCATGTGGCTTGATCTAGCTAGATTCGCGGACACCAAAGGATATGAAAAAGATCTCCATCGTGATATGTGGCGATACCGGGACTGGCTGATAAAAGCCCTCAATGAGGATATGCGATATGATCAGTTTACAATCGAACAACTTGCAGGTGATATGCTGACAAACCCAAGTCCAGATCAAATCCTCGCAACTGCTTTTCATAGAAATACGATGGAAAACGACGAAGGGGGTACGGATAATGAGGAATTCAGAGTCGCAGCGGTAAAAGATCGAGTTGATACAACTATACAGGTGTGGATGGGATTAACTATGGGTTGTGCAAAATGCCACACCCATAAGTATGATCCAATAAGTATTGAAGACTACTATTCGTTCTATGCCATGTTTAATCAGACTGAAGATGCAGACAGGGTCACTCCAATTGTCCCCACACCCACTTCAGAACAAGCAAGACAGCAAAAAGAAATTCAAAAGAAAATTTCACAACTGCAAATTGCTTTACAAAAAAAACCTGAGGCATTTCAGAAGGATCTTGAGAATTGGAAAGGTAAATTCAAAAATCAACCTCTCTGGGAGCCGTTCACTTTAGTTAAAATGGAGTCAAAACAAGGAGTAATTCTAGAGCAGAGAGCACATGGTATTCTTCAGACAAAAGACGAAAACCCTGAAAAAGACACATGGACGCTTACTCTTTCCATTCCGGATGATTCTCAAATCACATCCATTCGAATCGATACTTTCCCAAAAAAAACAGGTGGAAAATGGATAGATAAAAATGTAGCACTTAGGGAAATTTCAGCTGAGTGGAACGGGCAAGATCAGGAATCAAGAAAAGTGAACCTGATCAACCCAAGAGCTGATTTTTCACAAAAAGGATGGGAAGTATCCAAGGCCATCAATGGAAACAAAAATGCAGGATGGGCTTTTTCGCCTAGATCAGACCAGCCCCATGTGGCTATTTTTGATATTCAAAATCCAATCAAGGGAGGGAATTTACTACTCACCCTGGAACAGGAATTCGGCCAGGGCTTACTTTTTGAATCGTTTCGCATATCTTTCAGCACTTACCCAGTCAGATGGTTAAAACCAGTAATCGATTATGAAAAGGAATTTAATCTTATTTTTGAAGAACAGGTATTTGCGAAGACTCGAAATATTCATGATAAAATCAAGCGAGAAACCAAAGCTCTCAACTCCCTGAACAGTCAAATTTCAAAAACTCCAATCATGCGGGAACTGCCTGAGAGCAAGCTTCGACCAAATGCAATCCATCAAAGAGGTAATTTCCTGGATCCGGGGAAAAATGTTAATCCTGAAGTGCTTACTTTTTTCGGAAAAATTCCCTCAGGATATAACACCGATCGGTTAGGTGCCGCACAGTGGCTTATGAGTAAAGAAAACCCGCTAACTTCGCGAGTTATGGTGAATCGAGTATGGGCTAGATTATTTGGTATTGGCATCGTTGAAACAGAAGAAGACTTTGGTTCACAAGGTATGCACCCTTCACACCCTGAGTTGCTAGACTGGCTGGCCGTTGACTATCAGGAAAATGGTTGGTCTCTAAAGAAGCTTCTTAAAAGTATCGTTTTATCTAGAACCTATCGTCAAAGTTCAGTCATTCATAAGGACGCATTACAAAAAGATCCTCGAAACAGACTCTTGGGAAGAGGCCCCAGATTTCGCTTAACTGCAGAAATGTTACGGGATCAGTCTTTATTCGCTTCTGGCTTACTAACTCATAGGATCGGCGGTCCATCGGTCATGCCACCTCAACCCCCTGGCGTATGGAAGAGTACCTACAGTGGTGCCAAATGGAAAACCGAAACGGGACCAAACCGTTACAGGCGCGGTTTATACACTTACATTAAGCGTACAAGCCCCCACCCCGCGATGGTTACCTTTGATGCGGGTACAGGGGAAGTCTGCCAAGTTAGAAGAATCAGAACGAATACTCCGCTACAGGCACTTATAACTTTAAATGATCAAGCATACATGGAGGCAGCAGGAAATCTCTCCAATCAAATGCTCAGTTATAATGCTGAATTAAGTCAACAAATCGCACACGGATTTAAAAGACTGCTCACACGCCCCCCCGGGAAAAAGGAACTGCAAAGACTCATCTCACTTTATCATCAACTGGAGGAAGAAATTTTTAATAAAGACGATTATTTACAATCAGCAGGATTACAGACAGGCAACCCTGCCATGGTCGCCCTCGCAAGCGTGCTGCTTAATTTAGACGAAACTCTTACCAAACCTTAATCCATGAATTTACCAATTAATCTACAAAATACCCAAGCAATCACCCGCCGTCATTTTTTCGGCCAGTCTGGACTGGGTTTTGGTGCTATCGCACTTAGTAAACTCTTAGCCCAAAATGGATATGCTGCCCAAACTCAAAATTTTAAAATTCCAGCTAAGGCAAAATCCATCATTTACCTTCACATGGCCGGGTCCCCCTCTCAAATTGATTTGTTTGAAAACAAGCCTACCCTTACAAAATATCACGGGAAGGATTGCCCGCAGGAATACCTAGAAGGTAAAAGATTCGCATTCATCAAAGGTACTCCGAAAATGATGGGACCTGTGTTTGATTATAATCAATATGGTGAAAGCGGCCAATGGGTAAGCAGTCTTATGCCCGGCTTAAGCTCTGTAATTGATGATGTTTGTGTGATACGCTCTATGCATACAGATCAGTTCAATCATTCGCCTGCTCAACTTTTACTACAAACTGGTAATCCCTTATTAGGGTATCCTTCAATGGGTTCGTGGGTAACCTATGGTTTGGGTAGTGATAATGAAAATTTGCCTGGGTTCGTGGTATTAGCCTCCGGAGGCAAAACCCCGAGTGCTGGAAAATCGCTTTGGGGTGCAGGGTTCCTTCCCACTCTTTATCAGGGCGTACAATGTAGAACCGACGGAGGGGATCCGATCCTCTATCTCTCCGACCCCAAAGGGTTTAATCGCAAGGCGCGACGGACCACACTCGACGCACTGAAGGACTTAAACCAATACCACCATAAACATATTGGGGATCCTGAAACTATTTCAAGAATCTCTCAGTATGAGCTAGCCTTCAGGATGCAAATGTCGGTACCAGAAGTAATGGATTTGAAAAAAGAACCCGAACATATCCTAAAACTTTATGGGGCAAAACCGGGTCATGTTTCTAATGCGGAATCTGCGACCGACCCAAGACAATTATACAAATCAAATGATCCAACCTTTGCCAATAATTGCCTATTGGCAAGACGTCTTGTAGAGAATGGCGTGCGCTTCGTCCAGCTCTACGACTGGGGTTGGGATCATCATGGTTCCTCTTTAGGCGAATCGATTGATGAAACACTGCCCATCAAGTGCCAACAGATCGACCGGGCCATTGCCGGTTTAATAACCGACCTCAAGCAACGCGGCCTATTTGAAGAAACCCTGATTGTCTGGGGTGGCGAATTCGGACGGACTCCGATGATGCAAAACAACGTTCGTAATGAATTGAAGAAAGGTTTCTACGGTAGAGACCATCATCCCCATGCCTTTACCATGTGGATGGCGGGAGCCGGCATCAAGCCGGGAGCCTATGGGGAAACGGACGACATTGGCTATTATATAGGTAAAAACCCTGTCGGCATCCGAGATTTACAAGCAACCATTCTGCATCAAATAGGTATTAATCCACATCGCTTCCATTTCCCTTACCAAGGATTGAACCAAAGACTGATCGGACCGACAAATGAAGGGAAAGTCATCAAGGGAATTCTCTCCTGAAGGCATTAAAGGAAAGCCTGCCTCCCAACAGTATCTGGTGCTGTTGGTCAACGAATTGCTGATACAGATCATGAATATAGCCACCTTGGTGTGCGTCGCGAGCGTCGACCTAACCCTCAATGAAAGCGTGATGAAACAATGAAATTACTACTTTGCCTTTTCGCGATCATATTGGCTTTGGCCCCCGTCTCGGCTTGCGCTGACGAAGCGACAGATGCGGGCTTGTCGGTTCCTGCGAATGTCCGGGTCTTGTCGCGCCAGTGGCGGGTGGATTTGATCTGGGATGAGCCGTCCAGATGGAGCGCCACCCCGGCGCTAGTGTTTGAAGTAGAACGCGCCGCGAACGCCACTGGCCCGTTCAAGAAATGCCACAATGGGTATTTGCCGTACTGTGGGCACAGCGACTTCCTGGGCGAGGCTGGCCAGGCCTTTCACTACCGGGTGCGCATGGTCGAGTTGGAAAAGACGTCTGAACTGGTTGTTCGAAAAGTATCCGCCTGGACGCCCCCCGTTTTCGAAATCTCGCAGCCGCTCGACGAGGACAAACTGCTTATCGAAATGCAGGAGGCGGGGTTCCGCTATTTCTACGATGCGGCTCATCCGGTCTCTGGGCTTCCACGATCGCAATCCCACGACTGGGCCCGCGAGTGGGCTGCTACTTCAGCGATCGGCATGGGGATGTTCAATATCGTTTTGGGCGTCGAACGGGGCTTCGTGAGCCGCGATGATGCCGCAAGACGGGTCCTCAGGATCACCGACTTCTTACTGCACAAGGCCGAACGCTACCACGGCGCCTACTCCCACCTCATCAACGCGCGCAGCGGCAAGACCATACCGTTCATGCCGAAAGACGACGGCGCCGACCTCCTGGAAACCGCGTACCTCATACAGGGGCTCTTGTTCGCCCGCGAATACTTCGACGGAAGCGGCGATGTGGAGGCGCGGATCAGGCAGCATTCCAATGAGATCTGGCATGGCGTAGACTGGACCTGGTTCGTGCGGACCAGCGATTTCGGCGATCCGGTCCTGAGCTGGCACTGGTCGCCCAAACACGAGTGGGCGATGGGCCTCAACTGCCACGGTTTCGGCGAGACCCAGATTCTCTACCTGCTGGCGCTCTCATCGCCCACGCACCGCGTTGACGACGAGCTGTATTGGAAAGGATGGCGCAATCCGCTGTTCGGCGGCAAGAATGTGCATTATGGGGTGAATTTGCCTCTCCAGCGTATCTTCAACGTCTGCCTGTTCCCGGCACACTACACCTACATGGGCATCGATCCGGAAGCGATCGGTTACGACGGGTTGACCTACCACGAAATCTTCACAAGATGGTGCACGGCCCAGATGCGCTACATGGCGTCACGCAAGGATGACTTCAAAGGTTATGGGACGGCGCTGTGGGGGCTGACGGCCAGCGCCAACCAGTCAGGCTACAAAGCCCATGCGCCCGGCGTGGAAGACGATGGCACCATCGCGCCGACTGCCGCGCTCAGTTCCATGCCCTACGTCCCGAATGAAGCTAAGGCCTGCATGATGGAGATGTTTACCAAGCACGGAAAGGCTCTCTGGGGCCCGTATGGATTCTTCGACGCCTTCAATCTTACTCAGGACTGGGTTGCCGACCGCATGTACATCTGCATCGACGTGGGCCCCGTCGGTCCCATGATCGAAAATCATCTTACCGGCAAGTGCTGGGAGATCTTCATGAAGACACCGGAAGTCGCCAAGACGCTAGAGCGCATACGGGCTACGGAACCAAAATTGAGATGAGGTTCCGCGCCAAGATAACAAGATCCGCACCCCAAGCGTTGGTGCTGCCATCGCGAATCGCACCCAATCGGCCCTGGTTACGAGCTTCTCGAAGACGGCATCAGATTGCCTGGATCCTCATCGTTTCAGTTTTCCATATCAGGGATTCAACCAAAGATTGATAGGCTCAACTAATGAAGGCAAAGTTGTGTACGATTTCCTAGCTTAACTCTCCTTACAAAGATGCAAAATAATTTATTACTTCTTATCTTTTTTCTCCTCCAAGGTTCTTTCGTACTAGCTGAGACGCCCCCCCTTTATCCAGTTCAACAAACGCCAAAGAAATTAACTCCCCTGATGGAGAGGGAGTTAAAGGGCTGTTTTGATTTCTTTTGGGAAGAGTGGAATGATGATCCCAAGAGCCCGACCTATGGCATGTCCAACGGGGATTATGTAGGACTTTATAAATACAGCCCGATTCCAATTGAACATCAGGGCTTCTATTTCACTGCGATTATTATTGGCGTAGAGCGTGGATGGATCTCCCGTGAAGAAGGTGAAAAACGAATTCTCATCACCCTGAATACATTAAAGGATTTAAAGCGTGTTAAGGGATTCTGGTATCATTTTATTGACCCTGATACCGGTAAGCGTGGCTGGAAGGATTCTCATAATATTGAGCTGAGCAATGCCTCAACTGGAACGATGTTATTGGGAGCCCTCGCCGCTGCTGAGTACTTTGGTGGAGAGGTCGAAAAGCTTACCTATGAGTTATACTCGACGATGGATTGGAAATGGTTCACCAACCCGGTCACCAAACATCCCTACCTCGCCTGTTATCCCGAAGATCTCCCGAAGAATGTTCCGCATGGAATCAATAAAGAAGGCATGTTCGGAGGATGGTCCGCCTACAGTGAACATATCTTTCTCTACATTCTCGCAGCCGGTGCACCTAGGGAGGAATTTTCAACAGGGGCAGATTCTTACTATGCCATGAAGACCTACAAGGGCAGTTACAAAGACGATGAATTCATCTTCTGCGGAACGGGTGCCGCCTTTACTTACCAATGGACGCACGCCTTTATTGATTTCAGGAACCTGCGGGATAAACTTGATCGTGATTGGTTTGCCAATTCCCGGCATGCGGCTCTAGCGGCAAGGCAATATGCAATAGATAACGCAGATCGCATCAAAGGCCTGGGGCCCAATTCATGGGGTATGTCTGCCTGTATTAGTCCCTCCACTGGATACAGTGGAGCGTATGGTTCTTATCCTATTGGAGCTGGATATAAACTTCTTGAAGACGGAACCGTTGCTCCATACGGGGCCCTCTCCTTCCTGCCTTTCACGCCCCAAGAATCAAAAGCCGCCCTTGAACACATGTACAACATCCCGGGACTGGTCGGAAAGTATGGTCTTTACGACGCATACAGCTATGTAACCAAAGCAAACGGTGATCTACCCTGGATTGGAAAAAGCTACCTCGGCATCGACAAGGGCCTGGTCTTACTGATGTTCGAAAACTACTCAACTCAGTTGATTTGGAAGCTCCTCCACCAAAATAAATCTATCCAAAAAGGGCTCAAGCGGCTTGCCTTCACTCAGATTAATTAGAGAATTCGTCGTATCTTTCGAAAATATTTCTCCAATTGTTTTCCTTCTTTAAGCTTTTCCCGCCTGCCTATTCCAGATTTACCCACTGGAACCATGCGTGGACGCTTTCACCCGGACAATGAACATCTTTACCTAGCGGGAATGTCCGCCTGGAGTTCAGCACAAGCTAAACCCGGTGGTTTCTTACCGCTTACGGGCAACTGGTAAACCAATGCATTTACCCAGTTCCATGAGGGCGAAAACAAAAGGAATCGAGATTACTTTCACCGATCCTCTTTCTGAAAAGTTAAATCCTTCCATTCAGATAAAAACCTGGGCCCTTAAGCGCACAAAAAATTATGGTTCGCGTAGATATGATGAAAAGAATTTAAAAGTGGGAAAGATTAGTCTCTCCAAAAATAAACAAAACCTCATGATCGAAATCCCTGATATTGCTCCCTGCTGGCAAATGTCGGTTCGTTATGAAGTAAATGGTAAAAATGGGGATCGCATAAAAGGTGAAATTCAAAATACAATTCATACATTGGCTGAATTGTGAGAGCTATCATTTAAATTATTCATGATAAAGACCTTTAAATTAGGCTTTTTTACTTTTTTTCAAAAATATTTACTTTCTTTTGAACGTTTTTGGAATTAGTTCCGTCTTACCCATTGACAATAGTCAGTTTGTTTCAGTTTAGTTTGTATTTCAAAAGCCCAAGAACACCGCAGCAATGCGGTGTTTTTGTTTTAAAAAGAATTCAGTAATTTCCAGGTATTACCGATGTATCTAAAATAAATTAACTTTCTTTTGAACGTTTTATAAAGTCTGTTGGTCTTACCCATTGACAATAGTCAGTTTGTTTCAGTTTAGTTTGTGTTTCAAAAGCCAAAAGACACCGCAGAAATGCGGTGTTTTTTTTGGCATAGTTTGAAACTATTCATATAAAAATGACAGCTGTGCTAAATATGCCTTTGCTTCTGAGATTATGATGAGCTTGACTTAACACCCAATGAAAAAGCTATTCACATTAAGCATATGTCTCATACTTGAAGCATTTTCTACCTCCCGCCCTAACATTATACTCGTCATGTCAGACGACCACGGTTACGGGGACTGTGGATTCACCGGTCATCCTTTTGTACAGACTCCTCATTTAGACGACATGGCCAAATCAGGGGTTGTCTTCAATCAATTCTATGCAAGCGCACCAGTTTGTTCTCCCACCCGAGCAAGTGTATTGACTGGAAGGCACCCCTTTCGGGTAAATGTTCCCAACCATGGCCACTACCTAAGACCTCACGAAACCACAATTGCTGAAAAACTCAAGGAAGCCGGATACCTGACCGGACACTTTGGAAAGTGGCACATTGGATCTGTTCAACCCGACAGTCCAACATCTCCAGGAGGTGCCGGTTTTGATGAATGGTTATCCGGTCTCAATTTTTTTGATAACAATCCCTTTCTAAGCCGAAATGGAAATTTCGAACAGATTGAAGGGTCCGGTACGGTCATAACGATGGATGCCACCCTTGCGTTTTTGGAAAAATACCATCAAGGCCCCAAACCTCTCTTTATTGTGACCTGGTTTCCTTCTCCCCATGCTCCCCACCGCGAGGTCCCACAGGACATGCCCAATGCGTCTACTCTCTACAATAAACAAAGAACTGGAATGAAAGGATACTTTCGCGAGATCACCTTGCTTGACCAGCAAATGGGTAGGTTACGTAAAAAGCTTCAGGAATGTAATCTCACGGACAATACACTTCTATTTTATTGCAGTGACAATGGTGGGCTCGATCCTAAAACATCTGGCGGTCGAGAGAGAAAGGGCAGTATTTATGAAGGGGGTTTACGCGTACCGGCAATTCTCGAATGGCCTAATCGCTTTTCTGCAAAAGAAGTTAACACTCCCTGTATTACATCAGATCTTTACCCTACCCTTCTTAGCATAGCCGGAATCGAAAAGGAAAAAGATCAGCCCCCTTTAGATGGAATTAATCTAATGCCGATCCTTTATGGCAAAAAGAACAAACGTCCCCCATTTGGATTTTGGTATGGATTCAGAAACGGACAATCCACATGGAACGACCGTATTATAAAAGATTTACTTGATGCCCAAAAAAGTGGAAACCCAACCCCCTATCCGGAACGTATTCTCAAAAATGTAAACGAGTTCGAAACATTCGATCCGGACAATCTTCTTGGACATGCCGCGTGGAATGGTTGGCCTTGGAAGCTCCACCGTATACAAACTAAAGAAGAAACCTATTACGAATTGTACAACTTAGAAAAAGACCCAATGGAGTCTCAAAATCTAGTCGTTACTCAGAGAAAGAGAGTTCAATCCATGACCAATGCCCTAGAAAGTTGGCAAAAATCCGTTCTCCAAAGTTGGTCTGGAAAAGACTATGAAAAAAGTGAAAAATAGAACGAACAGAATTTAATTAATAAATCATGCCTGGATATTTCTACCATCGGGGAATCACCCTTCTTTTCACTCTACTTTTCTTTACCCTTTCCGCTTCTGAAAAAAAAGAGCCTGTCATAACAAAAGAAATTAAACTGAAGGCGGAACCCGGAATAAAAGCTATTTTGCAGGTGCAAAAAGTATTTGGTAAATATTCCATCGAAACACCCCAAATATTTAAAAGGAACCATCAAGACTTTGAACATATAGAAATTGTAAAAGACAAAGAATTGGAAAGTGCCTTTATGTTTACCCTTCGTAGGGATATTGACGGCGACCGGGATAAGGTATGGCCTCAAGGTAAGGAAAGACAAAGAAACGAAATTAAAGGCTACCAGCGGTCACCAGAACCAATGAAAGCGAAAGTAAAAGAAACTCATCATATTAAGTGGTATCTTAAGATTGATAAGTCCTTTCAAATCAATAAGGAATTTTGTCACTTTTTTCAATTAAAGGCAGTGGGCTCAAATAACATAGATGATCCGATCCTCACCTTGTCGGGAGTAACGGAACGGGGGAAACCCCAACTTCAGCTTGCAATGGTGGTCGCTCAAAGAGTCAGGTAGGATCTTTCTGATCGACTGGGAAAATTCAAAAGATAAATGGTTAATATGTGAATGCATATCAAACTATTCTAAAAACGGTTCCATTGATTTTTCTATTCGCTCCATGGATGGTGAAATTAATCTCAAAAAACAATTGAATAATCTGGAAACCTGGCGGGATGGATTTGAATTTGTACGCCCGAAATGGGGAATCTATCGAAGCTTGGCAAAAGAAAAAAATAAATTAAACCCACAGGATCAAATTTGGATGAACAATTTCTCGATCCGCAAATGGAAGACCGATGAGAGCAAAAAATAAACGGCTAACTCATCTAAGACTATTTTCTAGAAATATCCCTGCAAAGGGCTTTTCTCTCTTACTCCTTTTTTTCTTCAAAGCACCATGCTTTGGCCAGAACCTACCCTACCTACCGCCTGAGCTAAAGTCAGTTTTTGAATCAGAAATTCCTGTTTCAATTCCAAGACCAGTTGCTACCGGAAAGTTTCGTAAACTACCAGCTGGGGACGGATTCGTATGGATTGCAGAAGCCTCCAAAGTACTAGAGAAAGGAAATCACTTAGCCTTCAAAATGAATTTCGATGCCACCTTAAGGGAAAAGGAGGTTGCATTGATTGCTATTCGAGCAAGAACCGTAAACTTCCCGATTGATTCATCAGATAAGCAACGACCTGGACAAATCAGGATTCATGTGGCTGAACGGGAAAACCTGGGTAAGACAGCTCTGTATCATCTTGCTAAAATTGGAAAAAATTGGGGCTGGTATTACCATCCATTTCGTTCAGCCAAATCAATTGATTCCGAAAAAGGAGTAGTGCGATTTAGTTTCGACCTCCAAAAACAAGCAATCGAAATCGAAGAAGTTAGGCTATATACTGCCCCGCCCGGATTTGATATGTCCCGTCTGCCGATGATGGAGACTGGATACCAAGGACGAGAGCCTGATGCTCCATGGCGAAAGCATGCAGAAAAAAGAATCACCCAATTCCGAACTGGAAAACTGCAGATTAAAATTACGGATTCCTTGGGTCAACCAGTACCGGGATCAAAAATAAAGGTTCGCATGCAAAGGCATGCGTTTGGGTTTGGTAGCACCTTCAAATCCAAATATCTTCTCGAAGATGATCTGAACGCTCAAAAATATCGGAATACTTTTGATGAACTTTTCAGCTGCTTGGTTCCTGTCCCTTCCCTAATCCCCCGACATTCTCCTAATATGCATTCGGGGAACTATGCAAAAAAACAACTCCAGGGACTCCAACGAGTAATGGAGTGGGCCCAAGGTAAAGAAATGAGCATGAGAGGCCACACTTTAGTATGGGGAAACCTTCAACCTTGGAGTAATGAATTGGCTAAAGCTGGTCAAAAGGAAGATATCTTGGCTTTTCTGAACCAACACCTTCATTATGTATTATCCCAAACTCGAGGATTCATCAACGAGTGGGATGCAATCAACCACCCGATTCGTTTTCAAAAAGATTTGCGGGATCTATTTGGAGAAAAAATCTATGAGCAATTACTCGATGAGCAGAAGAGAGCAACCGATTCGGCCCTGATCATAAACGAAGCCCTTTTTGATAATCAAAGAGAGAATTCTTTTTATGAATTCATGGTTAAACTCCAGAGTAGTAATGGACCCAAAGCTGACGGTATCGGTTTTCAAAGTCATTTCACAACTCATAACCTGAGAGGAATGGAGGATCTCTGGCGAAGATACCAAAGATTCTCTCCATTGGCTAACCGCATGGTAGTTACCGAATACGACTTGGTTTGTAATGATGACCAACTTCACGCCGATTATCTTCGTGATATACTGACTTTAACTTTTAGTCATCCCAAGATGACTGGATTTATAAACTGGGGGTTTTGGGCAGGGGAACACTGGAAACCAGAGGGTGCTCTTTTTCGAAAGGATTGGAAGGCACGACCTGCAGTTAAAGTATGGAGGGACTTGGTAAAGAAAAACTGGTGGACTGAAGCAGAAATAAGGACGAATCAAAAGGGGGAAGCTCAAATCAACCGAGCTTTTTATGGGGTTTATGAAATTGAATACGAATTTGGGGATGAACCTATTCTAATTCATCATACGCCAGATAAAAAATTGATTCTAATTAAAGCTAACTAATCGATATCTCTTGTTCGAATGTCTCTTGGCAATTAGGATAAAGTGATGAACCATGCAAGAGAAGGACAAAACACCATTCATTCCGCTAGACCATGGGGTGACATCTTCATGGTTGTGCGTAACCAAAAATGTTCGGTTGACCTGACCGAAGTAAAACCAGGCGAGCGAGCAAGTTTACATTCTCATGCCATCCGGCATGAACTCTTTCATTTCATGGATGATGGTGCAGTCCTTGAAATTGACGGTGAGCTCTTTCATCCCAAAGCTCATGAAGAATTCATGATCAAACCAGGTCAAAAACACCGGTTCTGGGCAGAAGATAGAATTTTTCGAATGTTGGTGGTCAGCTTTGGTGAATGGAGGGTAGAAGACCAAATCCGCCATGAAGACGACTACGGCCGAAAAGGAGAAACCCTCAAACTTTAAATGCCAAAACCACGCATAGCTGTAACCATGGGCGACCCCGCAGGGATCGGCCCGGAGATCTGCCTGGACCTTCTAACCGATTCCTCCATTGCGGATCTTTGTACACCGATTGTATTTGGAGATGCCAATGTCCTCAGACTATGTGCCCAAAAAACGGATAAATCAGCAGATTTCAAAGAAATCAGTTCAAATGACTTAGTTTCTGCAGCTGGGCCTTGTGTCCTCAACCTTGAGCTTATCGATCAAAGTCTCTTGGAACCGGGCGTGGTTAATGAAGCCACGGGTCACGCCACCTATGGATATATAACCCAAGCAATCGATGCCTGTCTTTCCCAATGCGTCCATGCCGTGACCACCTGCCCGGCCAACAAAGAAGCACTGCAATCCGCCGGAATTCCCCAACCGGGACACACCGAAATTTTTGCCGATCGGACCCAATCTAAAAAATTCTGCATGGCCTTTCTTTCCGATGAAATCAATTGCAGTTTGGTCACCGTGCATGCTGGCTATCAGGAGGTTCCCCATTTACTGAACGAACAAAGAATTGTGGATGTAATCGAACTTACTCGGGACACACACAAAAAATTACTTGGAAAAGAGCCACGAATCACGGTATGTGGGCTTAATCCCCACGCTGGGGAAAATGGTTTATTCGGAAACCGCGAAGAAGAACTTATTATACAACCTGCGATGGATAGAATGCGGAAGGAAGGTTGCGACCTCGTAGGCCCGGTCCCTCCTGACACCGCCTTCACCCAATCGCAAAGGAATGTGACCGATGCCTACATCTGTATGTATCACGACCAGGGACTGATTCCAGTCAAGACAATCGCCTTTGAATCAGCGGTGAATGTCACTCTGGGTCTCCCCATCGTCCGTACTTCGGTGGATCATGGAACCGCCCTCGACATCGCTTGGCTTGGCAAGGCGGACTCCCGCAACCTCAAATCGGCCGTTCGGCTTGCGGTGCGGTTGGCAGGCTGAGAAAATTTTGAGGGACAATCCTTCCATGGTAAAAATCAAATTTCTTTTCACCCTACCCGCTTTCTTTGCTTTTCAATTGTTTTCGGAAGCACCCCTATTACGGGACTTCATGGGAATCAATGGACATTTCCATTTCGATCCAATCCAATACGCCCAAACCTGCAAACTTGCTCGCAATTACCATAATCTAAATTGGGATGTAAAAAAGCCCGGTGATCCCATCACCTTCCCCATTTGCGTAAATAAAGTGAATTGGAAAACCCATGTGTACGGGAAATGGACCGCACAAAATTTCGAAAATAGCCTTTGTGCGCAGTTCGGATCCTTTGGTGAAAGTAACCAGGACTATGCCTCCATTTGGAGGAATCAGGAGGGCTGGTGTTTTGAATATGGTAAGGCGATGGCACGCTACTTCGGACCTTCGGGAAAGGAAAAGCTGATCACTTCAATCGAGATCGACAACGAACCTGGGAACGATTTTGACGATGCTCTTTATCAATCGATTTTTAAAAATATGGCCCGGGGAATCAGGGCTGGAGACCCGAAAGTCAAAATTGTCACCTGTACGGCTCATGCCACAGCAGCCGACAAGTATTCCAAAGATTTGCGGAAAACTTTTGCTGATCCTGAGATGCTCCCACTTTTTGATGTCATAAATCTGCACACCTACGCTCAACTAAAAAAAGGAATAACCCAAAGCCCTTGGACTCGTACCTATCCTGAAGGCAAAGACACCCCCTATCTCCAGGTTGTCGAAGACACAGTCCGATGGAGAGACCGAATCGCCCCCGACAAGGAGATCTGGATAACCGAATTCGGTTATGACTCCTGTACCCCAAAGGCTATGGCCAAACGCTCGGGGTGGTTCGAAAAGCTGGATTGGCGAGGAGTTACCGACTTGCAGCAAGCCCAGTATTTGATCCGTTCCTTTCTGCTGTTTGCATCCATGAAAGTGGATCGTGCTTACCTTTACTTTTTTGACGATAAGGATGAACCTCAAGTCCATGGTTCATCGGGTCTCACTCGCCACGGAAAACCAAAACCAAGTTTCTATGCAGTTAGCCAACTTTACCGGATTTTGGGTGATTATCGATTCGAACGCATCATTAAACGAACCGAGCAGCTTTACCTCTTTGAATTCTCCAAAGAAGATAAGAGGAATCATCTATGTTGGGTGGCATGGATGCCCACGGGTTTCCGGTCCGATCAACCGGCCCAAAAAAACCATCGAATAACGGAGATCACACTTACCGACCTGCCCTGCAAAACCCACAGAGATTTTGGCCATGCAAACCTCAGAACAAACCCAAAATAAAGACTTCGTTTCGACCTTGGAGTCTATTACTTTCGAGCTCAGCGAAAGCCCAGCCTATCTATTCTTCGAACCAAAAAAGTTACTTCTCAAATAGACAGACATTATCATTTTATCACTTTTTAGCTTTTAGATAGGAATAAGCAGAGCCTTTTCTTCTCCCATAAATACAGCATTTTCATTATTCATGTGACACTAAGGGAACTCCTATAGCAGCAAAACCCGATTCCTAAAAGCGACATCATGACTGATTTTAAAGCTGGGTATGCTGTAGCATTTTTTATCAATATAAAATCAGCAAAATTAGTACATTTGCACTAATAAATTAAATAAACCCTGAAAGATTTGGCGTAAATAAGTGATTACATGTAGGTTAACAATTATAGCCCATAATTAATTATCCGTAAGCCCTCTCTTTTTTGCCCAATTTTACTAAATATCTTCTATTTATATATTTTCTAGCTTTTATGGTAATCTCAAAAGTATTTGGACAAGAAACACTGTCTTTTTCAAAACCTTCGGAAATACCCATCCAAAGCAAAGGAATGTATGAGGGAAACCCCACATTTCGAGCCGTTTTTGTGGATGATGGACCCAAAGTAGACGGTGACCTTACTGATAAAGCATGGAATCGAGCCATGCCTGCAGGTGATTTACTACAAACCTTTCCAGAAGATAATGCGTCAGGAACTGAGGCCACGGAATTTCGTGTTCTTTACGACAAGGAAAATCTCTACATCGGAATTTGGTGTTTTCAGGATAACCCAAAGGATGTCACAGCTAATGCTGGAAATCTGGCGGATGCCGGAAACGACGATCATGCACTTATCATCCTCGATACATTCCGTGACCAACGAAATGCTTATGCATTCATTGTGACACCCAACAGCTTAAGAGCGGACTTGCTCATTGGCGATCAGGGTAGGATGCAAAATATAGATTGGGATACAATCTGGGATGCCAAGTGTGGAATTCATCAATGGGGATGGGGTGCGGAAATAGTGATTCCTTTTAAATCGATTTCCTTTGATGAGGATTCATCGACTTGGGGTATCAATTTGAGAAGAGTAATTAAAAACAATGGAGAGGTTCAGGACTGGGCAAATGCCAGGTCAGGGGTAGATCCTGCCAACGCTGCACAAGCTGGCACTCTCACCGGACTGAAAAACCTGAAACAGGGGCTGGGTCTGGATGTGCTTCCATTCGTTACTGGAACCTACACGGATGACCAAACCACCGGGAACGATGAATTCAAAGCAGACGGCGGGCTTGACCTGCGTTACAGAATCAATGCCAAGACCACCGCATACCTAAGTATCAACACTGACTTTGCCGATGTCGAAGCCGATGTCAGACAATTCAACTTCACCCGTTTTAATCAATCCTTTCCGGAAAAACGGGACTTCTTTTTGGAAGACGCTGGAATGTTTCATTTTCCATCCGACGGGTTAAGTCCATACTACAGTCGTAAGATTGGTCTAAGTGAAACTGGAGAAATCGTACCCATACACTTTGCGGCTAAAATTACCAGTAACCAAAAGAATTACAATTTTGGGCTCATGGATGTGTTAATTGACTCGCCGGAAGGAGAACGAAATGTTTTTGTCGGTAGAGTTCGCAAAAACCTCGAAAACGGTTCCACCATTGGTTTACTCTCAACTTTTGGAGATCCCCGTTCCAAGGAAGACAGCTACAGTGTGGGTACGGATTACCAATTTATCAATGGTGAGTTTATGGGAGACAAATCCTTATCAACCAAGCTGTGGACACTAGGTACCTGCAACAAAGCTCAAACCGACTCAGAACTAAAAATTTCGTACGGAGCAGAAACCATTTTCAAAGGTCGTGAACTCACCCTTGTAGGAGCATTTTCCGAAGTACCTGAGAATTTCAATCCTCCGCTAGGTTATGTAATGCGGGACGATTACAGAAAATACCGTTTTGCGGGATCCTATGTCCCAAGGCATGAAGATGTGGAATGGCTTAATGTAAGTATACATGATTATGACTTGGAGATATACACGGACACCGGAAACACGACTTTCGGATATAACCCATACAATCACCCCAATCGAATTCATATTAGAATCGGGAGACAATCTCGGATATGAGATTGCCCATAAACTGGACCGTCCTACTGAAGCCTTTACCATCTTTGATACCACACTGCCCGCAGGAGAATACGAGGGATTTTATCATAGGTTTTTCTTCAACTCTCATTCCAAACGAAAAGTGGTAAGTAGACTTTCGTACTTATACAACGAAGGCTTTCTTGCTCCCGGAAAAAGATATGAAGCTACTTTGGACTATCTTCCCATCAAGCAATTCATGATCGGAGTTGGCTACTCATCCACGATTTTAAACTGGAACCATGCCTCCAAAACGGAACTAAATGTAGTTTCCGGAACCTCCAGAATTAACTTCAATCCTGACTTATCGATCAATAACCTGTTGCAGTTTGACAATTTCAGTAAATCACTTGGGGTAAACAGCAGGCTTCAATGGGAATACAAACCGGGAGCCAGGTTCTATTTTGTGGTGAATCAGACTTATCTCGACGAGAGAACAGGGCTGACCCTGCAAGGTTTCGGTACGGCGATCAAACTGGGAGGAATCTTTCGCTTCTAGCAGTCGTAGTATACATGCAGTGAGAGATTTTGAAATGAATCATTTTAAACCCTCTAACACATAAGCAGCGACTTTTTCATCTTTTCCCTTTACTTCGATTTCCTGCCTATCACCCACTAAAATATGATCTTTTACCAATTCGTAAGTGGATTCAGAAATCATGACTCCCTGTTTCGGAGCACTACTTTCGAGCCGTTGACCAATATTCACATTGTCCCCAATCATGGCATATTCAAGTCGATGTTTTTGGCATCCCAAATTACCTAAAATAACTTCACCACTATTAATTCCAATTCGACTCTGCACCTCCTCAAAAGAATCTAAATTAAAGCGTTCTAATTCACGGCACATACCCCAGGCACCCCGTACTGCATTGAGCGCATCGGTGGCAGGATCACCAGAATCAAATCGAGCAACAATCGCATCTCCGATAAACTTATCAATGATTGCATCGTTTTGGGATAAAACCTCAACCATAAGATCAAAGTAAGTATTAAGTAAGTTGATAATCTTACGGGCGGAAAATCTTTCACATTTTGACGAGAATGCACAAATATCAGAAAACAGTACGGTGATATGCTTAGATTCGCCTTTACCGGCATCCTGATGTTCATCCACCATACTACTCACCGCACTTAAAGTGTCGGCAGCTACGAATTTAGCGATTGTTTCCTGTTCTTTCTTATTTCGGGCAGTTGCAATTGCAACCTCCACTGCCGCTTTTAAGGTATCTTTTGCAAAAGGCTTGGCCAAATAAGCGGACACACCAAGGATTTCTCCTTTTTTTAAGTCCATTTCGGTTGCCCGTGTTGTGATCATGATTATCGGGATATCCTTATAATCCTCATGATCTCGAACTTCCGTGCAAAACTCCCATCCATTGAGCACAGGCATATCGTAATCAGAGGTTATAATATCAGGCCTAATCCTTTGAACTGCCTTATAACCTTCGAATCCATTTTCGGCAGTCTCAACTTGGTAGTCTAGTTCCTTAAACATGCTGGCAATTAAATCCCTTATTGTAGGACTATCATCTACCACCAATGCACGTAACCTTCTCCCCCTTGGGGGCAAAGGAAACTTATCTTGAATTCGCTTTATATTTTGGGCCGAGGCGAAGGGAGACAATATTACATCATCTATACTCGATTTTAAAATTTCTTCGATATCACCAGCTTCCCGTCCATTATAAGCCATCATTATGGGAACCCTTTTCAATCGATCACTTTCTTTTGCTTTTTCAATAAAATCGGTCCCGCTCATATCAGGCAATTTATAATCAACCACGATAAAGTCTGGCACTTGAGGTGAATCATCTTCCAATGCATCAATCCCCTTCCTGAGCTGTATAAAATCGTACCCCATACTAGATAGGGCTAAAGAAAACTCTTCATGCGAACAAGAACTGATGAACAAACATTGCTTGGGTAAAGAAAAGGCACGTTTAAAAAGACCCAATATTTTTGTATCTGTAAAAGGAGCAGTAAGAACCGCATTTGAACCGTTTGTTCGAGCTTGCTCTTCCTTATTCATTTCAGCTGGCGCATATACAACAACAAACAAATTACGCAGTTGCTTCTTGCCGCGTATTCGAGCGATGAGATCTCGATGCTCACCCTCAATAAAATTAAGTTCGACCATTAAAACTTCATGATTCCCATTGATCAATTGATGAACTAAACCCTTCCCCTGCTCGAAGTAGGTCACCTTGCCTCCATGTTTTTCACAAAGACCGCCAAGGCTTTTAGCGACGGCTCCAATGGTTGAGGCTACGAGCACTCTTTTACTCATATAAAGCAGAAATTACAAAAATTAATCGATTGGGCGAACCACATGGGCAGTCCAACCCAGTCCCTGATACTCTCTATATCCCTGTGTCTTTGATGAACCAATTATATATTTCTTTTCATTTGCAGTAAAGATTCCAGAAGCCGATTCTCCTGCGTCTAAGTTAAGGTTCTCGGACGGTAGTTTAACCACCTGTCCTATTTTGAAATTTTCTGAGTCGGTTGTTGCGATTACTTTATGCTCATCATTTACATAAAACGCGGCTCCCCCTTCTACCACCTCGCCTTTTATCCTAGGGAGGCATCCTTCAAGAATGGGAAAAACCAAGTTTTCCCAGTCAAAGAAAATACCAAGCACTCCAAGCACTTTTCCCTCTCTTTGACCCTCTTCCAATACACCCCCACAATAAATAAGTGAGGTTTCTTCGTTCTCAAGTTCGCTATCACATACATCTTGTACGCCAAACTGAACGGATCTTGAAATTTGCATTCCTTGCCTAAACCAAGATTGTTCCGAGACATTCATCCTCTTGAGCTTGTCTCGATTCTCTGATTTAGAATTGGCCACGATACGACCATTCGAATCTGCAATTACAAGATCCCGATACATTGTGTAGGATGCATTTATAATCCCAAGTCGCTTGGCGGCTTGTTCAAAATTTTCTTCACTACCCTCTTGGAGAGCTTCCCAAAATGCATGATCAGTGGACCACCATCTTACATCGGCTGCACGTTCGAACAAATTTCGATCGATCAGATCAACGGCTTGTTTACTAAAATTCTCCAGTGCTTTGAGGTTTTGTTCAAGCATATCGGACGACATCTCGGAAAGAAGTTCTTCCATTTTCCCGGTTGTTGAATTTCCGGTTGTGGTAATCTGGTCAAAAATAGGAATAAAACTCGTTCCCGCTTTACCTAAATCCGTTGCCAAAATAATTCCGTTAATGGAAATAAGTTGAATATCTCCTTTGTTTCGTTGAATCTCTCGGTAAGTTTGTTGATTCTTTTCAGGAATAAGTTTGGAATTCATTAATTCCTGAGGAGAAATTCCAAAATTCTCATTGGTATCGGAACGTTCAAACATAGCAGATTCAGGAAGAACGAGATGACTGGTCCACTCTAATCCTTTATATTCATCAAAACCTTTACTCTTATGGGAAACAATCAACGAGCGGTTTCCGCAAACAGAACCAGTTGATACTATGGCCTCTCCAGCCTTAGTAAGGTTTCGGTGATTCCTTGGAAGGTCAGTAATTTCACCGCTTGAAATAAAAGTTTCATCACTCGAACAGATAACCTTACCTTCTTTATTTGTGAAGAAGGAAAACCATCCCTCCAAAGTTTGATCATTTTGATCCTTCGGTAAATAATCATTTAAAATAATTTGTGATTCGCCCTGAAAATCGAATAAAACCCCCATCGCCCCAATCACATCACCCTGTTCGTCGCCGTTGGAACGAAGTGCAGTGGAATAGATTAAAGCGTCCATATCTTCGAGCTTGGAGTCTGAGACATCCTGAACAAAATATTCGGTTCCATCCTTCGTCTCCAATGCCTTCTTAAACCACTCTTCATCGGCAACATTCATTCCAATAACTTCAGAACGACGATCTGAATTGGAATTTGCGATAATCACACCATTAGTGTCAGCAATGACTAAATCTCGGTATAAGGTGTATGAGTTACGGATATCCTCCAAGCGAGTACATGCAAGTTCAACCGCTTCTTTGAGAGCCTTGTTATTAGAATTCGTGGAGCTCTTTGCCTTTCCATTACTTTTTGAATTATTGGAAAGTGTGATGCATTGCCAAAAGGCTTTTTCTAAAGCCCACCATCGAACATCGCAGGTTCTCTCCAATAAATTTCTCTCAATCATATCAATCTTAATCATAGCGGTTGACTGAGAAATCGATTGTGAGGATGTTTGCTTTGCCCGGTATAATTGATCGAAGAAAACTTTGGTGATCGTGATTAAACTATTGGAAAAGAATTCAACTTTTTCCATTAAGTCATTAATTTGCTTTTGCTTTTGAGGATCGTCGCTCACTTCCAAAGCCTTACACTTCCCCTGATTACAAATCGGAAAGATTTCCTGCAAATGACTCACGATCATATCGTAAGCCGCCCTATGTTCATAGGTAATAATGGGGTTGTAGATATTGAATTTTATGTTTTTTGCCTCGCTCATGATAAATGGTCTGGGGTTTCGTGAAGATTTAAAATTTTGGAAGGTTCAAGAATAATAATAAATGAATCGCCTCGCCTCACTACATGTTTATAGAATGGGTGAACCATATTGGAAGGAACTGCTTGCAGCTCTTCGCTTTCGACTCGAATAACATCGGAGATACGATCCACATGTATACCAATATTATCCGGTGCAGTCTCCATAACAGTGTCGGAATCAGCTACTTCGTTCAGTTCCGAATTATTCTTAAAAATTAAAATCCGAGATTCATCGGAAGGTTCAATTTTAATTTCTTCAAATGCTAAACCGAGATTCACAATAGTGACGACTTTTCCTCGCAGGTTTATGATACCGTCAATTACTTCCGGTGCTCCTCTGACGGGATGAAATTTAAAGGATCGCCCGATCTCCAAAATACAGGGAATAGGAACAGCCATTTGAGTATCACCAAGATAAAAAGTTGAATACAGCATACCTTAATCCTCTATCAAAAAATGTTCCACAGCTCGCAAAATATTTTCCTTATTTGTCTTTATGGCATAACCATCAAAGCCTGCAGATAAAGCTTTATCCCGACTTTCTTCCTCGGTGAATGAGGTCAGAGCAATCACGGGCATATGTTCTAACTTCTCACTGGATTTAATCGTTTTCACCAGTTCGTAACCGTCCATCACTGGCATAACAATGTCCGAAACGACGAGGTTATAATAATTAGGTCTATCTAAAAGAAGATCGAGTGCTTCCTGACCATTATTAGCAAGCGTTACACGAAAGCCTACGGATTCAAAATAAGTTTTTTCCAAATCACGGAAAAAAGGCGTATCCTCAACGACGAGCAATCGATCTTTCTCGGGTTTGCCCTCAAGTTCAGCTCGTTTAAATCGTTCGGGAGAGACCTGCTCGGCCAAACTAAATAGATCCACAAGAAAAGTGATTTTCTCCCGAATCGTAGTGATACCGAGGATTGCATTTTCATTAATGGGAGGACTGTCTAAATTCAGGCGTGTATGGACGGACTCTTCAATCGAAGAGGCAACAATGCCAACCTCGAAGTCCTTAATTTTTGGGGTTATGATATAAAAAGTTTCCAAGTCATCGGGAAGAGATTCAATCGATAAATATTTATCCAAATATAGAAGCAGGATATTTTTACCTTCAAGATTAATGAAATGGTTATTCGAAATCTTCTGTATTTGTTTTACCTCGATCTGTTCAACCTTGAAAACAAGAGATAATGGAATCGCAAGTTGTTCGTTCTTTGAATAACGAAAAACTAGCAAATCCTGTTTTTCCTGCATATCCAAGATCTGCATCTCTGCTAAAGATTTTGTGGATTGAACACTGGTTTCTAAGTCATGGATATGAAGCTTGTGACTTTGACAAATTCCATTGGCACTTAACACCATTGCCACATCACTATCCCCAAGAATTGAACTTCCAGCATAAAAAGTATGACTACTGAGGATTTGAGCAAGAGGCTTGACCACAATTTCCTCGGTATGATCAATAGAATCAATCAGTAAACCAAATTGGTTAAGCCCTGAATGCAAAACCAAAAAAAGAATCTCTTTTTGATCTGATTTCTTTTCATTATCTACCATGTGGTCTTTAGAAACGCTGGTAATTTCTTCCATTGAAAGAATGGGAATCAGGTTTCCACGCAAACGATAAACTTTTCGTTCCCGAATTTCCTCAATCTGAATCTCATCTTCAGGACGCACAAGTATAACCTCCTTTAATTCCGAATGAGGAACCGCATAACGGTCACCTTCTATACGAACGATCAAAGAAGACATGATCGTCAAAGTTGTTGGCAAGTGAATAATTATCTTTGTTCCAGAACCAAGCTTTGTTTCCAGATCGATTGCTCCTCCTAATTTTTCAAAAGTAGATTTAACTACATCCATCCCTACTCCTCGCCCAGATAGACTGGTTACCTCCTCAGCAGTTGAAAGGCCCGGATGGAAAATGAGCTTAGCCGCTTCATTTTCTCCCATAGAATCGGCTTCAGACTGAGAAATCACATTATTAGCGATCGCTTTCGCTTTAACTTTTTCGGCATCGATTCCTTTTCCATCATCTTCCACGGTTATCACAACCTGTCCACCTTCATGCCGTGCTTGTAACCATACGGTGCCAACCCGATCTTTTCCTGAACTTACACGGCTCGATGGATCCTCTAATCCATGATCAGCGCAATTCCTGATTAAATGAGTAAGTGGATCGGAAAGAGATTCGATTATACTTCGATCAAGTTCAGTATCTTCTCCCTTGATTTCCAAATTGATGGGCTTGTCCAATTGCTTAGCAAGATCGCGAACAATTCTCTTAAACTTGGTAAAAGTTCCGCCTATGGGCTGCATTCTTGTCTGCAAAACGAGTTGTTGCAGATCCGAAATCATATGAGCCATCGCCACAAGATTGGATTTATCTTCCATATCTGCAAACTGACGAAGCAATTGATTTCTGCCCAAAACAATTTCTCCAGTTAGCTCCATTAATTTATTAAGCAAATCAACCTTGACTCGAATGGTCTCATTCTGACCAACCGTCTTTTCTGCCCTATTTCCTTTGCTTAGCTTGGTAACTGGAGATTTGGATTTACTTTCAACTTCTTCTAGAACGACTTTTTCAGATTCTACTTCTACCTTGTTAGTAACTTTTTTAAGTTCAGTCTTTGTTGTAGGATTTCCATCATCCTCACTGGTTTGATCGGATACTGGATTTGGTTCAACATCAGTGATATCGCCTAGTTCAGAAATTGGATCTTCTTCCTTTTTCAATCCAGTTTCAAGAGACTTCAATTCAAGGCATAGTTGACCAATATCTTGATTGTTTCCAAAATCATCTGACTCGTGCATTCCTTTAAGTGCATCACAAGCTGAATAAAAAGGACTGATCATATGATCTCCAAAACTAAGTTTTCCCTCTCGGACATTCATTAAAACATCTTCAAAAACATGAGATAATTCTGAAACCTTAGTAAGTCCGAAAAAACCACCGCCTCCCTTTATAGTATGAACTGCACGAAAAAGTTTATTAATCAGATCTTCGGAAAATCCTTCCTCTAATTCAGCCAATCCGTTTTCTAATTCTTCCAACTTCTCACCCATTTCCACAAGGAAATTTTTGAAGACTTCATCATCAAGATTCATTAGGGGCAGAAATTAAAGGGGGTAAAATAGGGGAGCGTCCTTTCTAAACCCCATCATGGTTATTAACAAGTAAAATCAATATGTTAATAAGAGCTCAATTAACCTCTTAGTAGTAATCTACTTTTGCTCAGACAAACAGTAATATAATCTATGTACGCGTAAAAAAGTTGGGTGATTATGATAATTTCTGTACCCAATCTCTCCAAAAGAAGCAGAAAAGAAAAAAACTGCGGGATTATTCCTTTCCTATGCTCGTTTGCGGGTCAAACTTAATGAACCTGAGCACCAAATAGGGGGTCACATTGAAAAGAATAATCGCCAATTTAAAGTAACCCATCATGGTGTAATGGATTTCATCAAAGCGATCATGCGGGATATCGAACCACGAGGTATGGATCTGAAATACAAATTCATTGCCTAAGGTGAGAACAAGTATCCAATAGAGTAGGAACCCAAGGTTGATCACCGAGGACCAGCCCAGAAATTTACGCACATTCTCTTTGGTCAAGTTCACGACTTATCTCTTATTATTCTCTCTCGATACAGTAGAGAAATTTATGTCCCCGCAAGAAAAGTTGATCCCCGACTATTGCAGGTGATGCGTCAAAGCGGTCGGCCAAGGTATTCGTGGTAACCAAGTCAAACTTTCCCGTTCTTTTGAGCACCGCCGTCTTTCCATAGCGCCCGACCACATAAATATGATTTCCTGCTCCAACCAGAGAAGCGTAGACATTTGACAAACCGGGCAATCGGGTTCGCTCCATGAGAACCTTGCCGGTTTTGGCATCGACACAGGAAAGAATGGCCTGGTTGGACTGGGTGAAATAAAGCAGCCCATCGTACAAGTACGGGAGAAGGGACATAAGGGGTGCCCAATTCTCTCCTCCACAGGATATTCTTGCGACTGGTCCCCTTTCCCCGAGATCGGCACGGCGACTAAGGAAAAACCTTGGTATCCCGTCATACAGTATGCCACACCATTCTCCACGATCGGGCACGGGATCGCATTGTCCGTCAGACCCGAACATTCCCAGACGACCTTTCCATTCTCAAGATCATAGCTGATCACCTTTCCGGGAGTCTGGCGATTCCCGGCTTCCGGCCTGGATGCAGTGGTGATGACCTGGACTTTTTCGTCATGCTCAACAACTGCAGGCGTCGCCCAACCGTTACGGGTGTTCCGATTTTTCTTCCAAATGGTTTCTCCATTTTTTGCATTCAAAACCTGTATGGTCGACTGTCCACGATTGTCCCTGAGAATAACCAGCTTGTCCTTATACAAAACGGGTGAACACCCCTCCCCCAGGCTTGCCCCGATCTTGACCTCACCTAAGTTGCGCTCCCAAATCTTATTACCTTCCAAGTCGTAGCAAAACAAGCCCGCTGAGCCGAACCAGCAATAGAGCAACTTACCATCTGTGGTGGGAGATGCTGAAGCGTAGTTATTATCCCGGTGAGTACCCTCATGTGGAATTAAGCGGGTAGCCACCCTTTTCCATAACTCTTCACCATTTTTACGATCGAGACAAATAACAAGAAACTTAAACTCAGTATTCGGATGAGTGATATCAAAGACTCTCTTGGGTTGATCTTCCGGACGAGGCAGGGAAGGATCCACATTCCCCGTATTAATTACTGACAAAAGAAAGATTCTATCCTTCCAAATAATGGGAGTAGATGCCCCTGCCCCATCAATCGGCACTTTCCATCGGATGTTGTTTTTCTCGCTCCAGTGAGTGGGTGGTTTAGCCGAAGGCACGACTCCGTTTGCATTGGGTCCGCGCCAATGAGACCAATTCTCTGCCTTGAGTGCAAAATGAATTAATAAAAAAGATATTGTAAGATATTTCACTAACTTAGAATTAATTTTTGTCTCCTTTACCCGTATACTTACCGTCGTCTTTTTGACTTCGTGGTTCACGGTATCCAATCGTGATATATTTCTTCATTCTTGCGGCAATCTCAGGATGTTTCGAGGACAGATCGTTCTTTTCTTCAATATCCTTACTTAGATCATAAAGGTACAGATGACCGCCTTTACCGATCCCCTTCCATTTGCCTGAACGCACGGCCCTTACCCCATAGTGCCAGAACATATATTCGTGCAGCTTTTGTTCTCCCTCATCCAATAAAGTGGGAAGAATGGAAATACCATCGATATCCTCGGGAACTTCAGTGGAAACACCACCAATCTCGGCAAAGGTGGGCATAACATCAGGAAAATACCAAGGGTGACTACTTACCCTGCCCGCTTTTATTTTACCAGGCCAGCGCACCACCATGGGGACCCTTATGCCACCCTCATTCAATGATCTCTTCTTTCCCTGCATTACCCCGGAGGAATTGTGGATCCCATCAAACCGCTTGGCCGCCCCATTATCGGAAGTAAAAAACATCAGGGTATTTTGATATAAACCAAGTTTCTTAAGGAGTGCGGTGATCTCTCCAACATGCCGGTCCATCATCGTATCCATGGCTGCGGCAACCCGCGCGTCATGAGGCCAGGGTTTGTCCTGATACATTTTCCACGCCGGTTCATCCTCTGGGATCTGGTAAGCCGCATGAGGTGGTGTCCAGGGGCAATAAAGAAAGAAAGGTTTATTCTTATTCTTCTTAATAAATTTTATAGTCTCATCGAAGATCGCGTGGTGTGTATAGCGGCCGTTCAACTCAACTTTTTTACTATTACGAAAAAGGTGCGTGTAATAAGTATGTGCGTGCCACTGGTTATAATAACCATAAAAAAGATCGAACCCCTGCCGCTCAGCCGCTCCGTCCTTGCCCTGATTTCCCAGTCCCCATTTTCCAAAACCACCGTTCACATAACCGGCTTTTTTAAGTACCTCAGCAACCGTGATATCTTCAGGAAAAAGTGGAATGCCTCCGGAATTACCACGAACGGGCGTGTGCCCCTTATGATAACCGGTCATCAGGGTACTCCGTGCAGATGCGCAAACGGTGTCCCCTGAATAGCAATCGGTAAAGCGGATCCCCTCCTTCGCCATGCGATCGATGTTGGGAGTGCTGATCGTCTTACTTCCATAACAACCAAGATCATGGTAGCCCATATCATCAACCATGATAAAAATGATATTGGGCTTCGTAGAACCAAACATTTGCCCGGATACTTGTATCAATAAATACGAGAAGGAAAATATGAATAATTTTATCATAAATTAGGTTAAATTCCCTCTAATTATTGGGGCAACCTTAAACCCTTCAATTAACAAACTTTAACTTTCGAATCCGCGGAGGGAAGACTTCGTGCTTTTTCCAAATTGTTCAATTTCAACACCCATACTTTGAGCCAACGGTACGAAAAGATTACTCAGGGGAGTGTTGTCCTTGGAATCATGAGCGACATAGGAACCGTGCTTGTAGCCACCCCCCGCAAGAATAATGGGTAAATTCCGCCAGTCGTGAGAGGATGCATTCCCAAGATTCGAGCCAAATAGAACGGCTGTATTGGTGAGAAGGGAAGAGCCGTTTTCCTGATGGTTTTTCAAATCTCCAAGAAACTTGGCGAAGAGTGAAAATTCCTCTTTTTCTATGATCTCCAATTCTTCAATTTTATTCTCGTCTTTCCCATGATGGGAAAGATTATGCCAGTCAGTTTTAACTCCATCAATATTGGTAGGCACGGCATTAAAAGCACCTAATGAAAAAGTAATCACACGGGAAGAGTCCGTCTTTAATGCAAGTGACATCAGATCATACATAAGCTTCTGTCTGGTCAGTAAGTCATATCGGTCCTGTACATCCGCTGGTTCCTGATAAGAGACTTCAGGTTTGGGCTTCCCTGCCCATTCTTTGTTTTGCTCAAGCCTGACTTCCAAATCACGAACGGAGCTGAAATATTGATCCAGCTTTTCCTTGTCCCTGTGCCCTAAATTCGAGCCCAACGATTTGGCATCTCCCAGAACCACATCCAGAATACTTTTTCCACGGTCCAAATTATTCACCTGCTGCTCGACTTCTTTTTCTGTTCCCTGAACAAACAGCTCGCGGTAAATTTTAGAAGGGGAAGCCTGACAGGGAATGGATACTCCGTTGGCATCCCAGGAAATCGACTGCCCACCTCCGCCTGTTCCAAGGTTTATGAGACGGAAATCGGGTGGAAGCACCAATATCTCGTGCCATGACCTGGTCAATGGAAATGGTATTCTTAAAACCGGCAAGTCCGGGCCTTTCCACTCCGGTAAGCCAGGTCATTTCCGAGGCATGCCCGCTACTTCCCTGCTGGTTGGCATGGGATAGTCCCGAAAAGAGGGTGAAGTCCGAACGGAAATCTTCCAAAATCCTCAGGTATGGTGTAGCCTAGATAGTCCCTCCCCTCTTTCTCCGGAAAAAGGTTGGGTCCATGAAACCCAAGTGCCGCATTCATTGCCACAAATCTTTTTGGGGGATTTCGAAATACTTTGATTCGCTTTCCCGAAATACCGGGCTCATCGCATCCAAGAAATGGAAGGGCTAGGCCAACCCCACTTCCCTTCAGAGATGGACCTTCTCGACAAAGCACGGTTGCTGGAAATATGAGTCATAGCGACTTACTTAGGATTGAAAGATATTCGACGATATGGCCGCGTGCAAGAGATCTCCTGCACGGTAGCCACCGCCGGAACACTGTAGAAACTATTCGTTCAACTTCTTCACGATCGGAAATCCCGAGTTCTCTCCCGGTCGCAAAAGTGAGTAACTTTCCGAACGAAGGCACGAGCCAGTAATTCCTCATCTTCCGCCAGAGCCCGCCATGAAATCATGAATATCAGCAAAGGTCCTGCCGTTCGGAAAATTCACCGGAGGAATCGACTTCCGGGCCCACCCGATATCTGGACACTTTTGGGCCCTTACTTTTCTTTCAACCTTGGGAGCAGAAGGGCTCAACGAACGATAATGCTCACGATATCCGCCAATGGGATTAAAAGATTCCAAAGCAAAACCGAGAGGATCAAACTTTGCATGACACCCCTGACAACTTTCCGTCGACCTATGTTTCTCTAGAAGATCGCGCAATGTTTCGGCTCCCCGAATATCAGGTTCAACGCCTGAAATACCAGGCGGAGGAGGGGTTGGTACCTGACCTAATATTCTCTCCATCACCCAAACGCCCCGCATAACGGGAGAGGTATTTGTTCCGTTTGCCGTGACTTTCAGAATACTCCCCTGCGTAAGTAAACCGCCCCGCGGAGAATTTGCCGGAAGTGATACTGGGCGAAACTTCGATCCGGTCACATTCTCGATTCCATAATGCTGAGCAAGCCTTTCGTTGATCATTGCAAAGTCGGATTTTACAAGGTTTGAGATGGGTAAGTTTTCAAGAAACATTCGATGAACAAAAGCCCGAGTTTCTTCGATCATGGAATATTTTAAGTAGTTATCAAATTCAGGAAATAAAGTACGATCAGGAGAGGTAAAATCAATGTTCCTAAGATCCAGCCAGTTGTCGGTAAAATCTTTGATAAATCGGTCAAACTTTTCGCTCTTTATGAGTAATTCAGTAAAGGTCCGCATATCGGCATCTGCGTGAGCCTTTTTTGATTCCGATGAATCATCGAGACTTCGGTTCAAAAAAAGACGAGTACGATCTTTGATTCGGTAATCGGAAAGTTTACCTACCCTTTCCTGAAGAAACAGAAAACGGGGAGAGGAAAAAATGGCACAAAATACGGTTCTTAGAGAAACATCGATGCTCTCTCCTTTCGCTCTCTCGCTGAAGTATAACTCCCGATAAGCAATCATTTCCTTGAGCTCGACGCTTTCCCGAAAAGCCAGGCTTCCCATTCTTACAAGAAAGCGATCAATGGTTTTATTTTCATCCTCACATAAGATTTCAAACTTTGGTTTATACCAGGAATGCTCACGGTTACTTGGGTGGTTTGGAGGCAACTCTTTTCTTTTGATTCCATCAAAGATCAGATCGTATCCGTAGCGTGGATACCCTTCCTTCAAGGGCCCTTCGATCTCTGCACCCAAGAACGCGAACCCCGCCCCTTCATATTCATTCACATCGAGATGTTCGAAACCAGGAAATCGGTAAATACCCTGAGGATCAAATTTGATCATATACCCATCATCGAGCCAGACTTTCATTTCGAAAGTGGTTGGTTTGGAGGGAACAAACTCAGGTGCGGCGACGATCTCCTTTTTACTGCCTGGTGCGAAGCTTTCAGTGATAAGAACACAGGTAATTGGATCTTTGGATTGGTATGCATAACCAGTGATACTAAACCGATAGAGACCAGGCTTGGTAACCCTTGATTCCTTAAGCAGTCCAGACGGATATCCTCGACCGTAAAAATGAACAATCGAACCATCTTCTAATTTCTTCCATTGCTTTCCCACATGTGCTTTCAATGACTGTTCCCTAAAAAATACTTTCTTCTTCTTGTACAATAAGGGATGGTCGACTTGCTTAACCACCTGATCAAATACCAATCCAGCCCCATGGATATACTGCTTCAGATGCTCCATCGATAAACTTAAGGACTCGCCGACATTGTCAAATTCATGGGATCTCCCATCCTCTGGCAAGTGAGAACCCAACCTCAAATTTGTACCCATTAGATCATTAAGGGTATTTTCGTATTCCTTTCTGTTCAATCTACGCAGAACTGTTCCTTTATCTTTCAAATGAGCATCAACGAGAGGTGGTTCTAAATGACTTGAAAAAACGGCCAACTCGTTGGCTGATGGTCTTTCTAAAATTTTCTTTGGTGGCATTTCGCCACTCATCGCCCGGTCATAAATTCGTTCCCATGTCACAAATGCTTGAGGATCTTCCAAATCGAAAGACAGCTTGTCCATGGCCAAGTCCTCCCTTTTTCGCCCCGTCGCCGTGGCAGTCATAACAATGAAACTAAGAAAATTACTTATGGAACCCCTTTGCTGAACAAAAGAACAGAAAAATAAAAAAAATATACAAATTACGATTTTCAAAGTCTACCTGTAAAAGAAATGACACTAAACTAAAACGATTTAC
>CALSTX010000024.1 GCA_943789375.1 uncultured Opitutales bacterium
TTTGATGAATTTTATTCATCTTATATATGAATTAAAATATAGTATGAATATAATTAATTATTTTAAATTTTATAAACGTAAAAAAATATAAAAGTTTTATGTTTTGTAGTGCTTGGCGCGAATCTAGCAACAACGATTTCGCTTTAATAAAAGCAACAAACTAAAACATTAAAATTATATGAAAAATAAATTATTATCTATAGCAAGTTTCCTTGCTGTTTTAAATGCTAATGCCATTGAAATTGGCCCCACAGGTAGTGGAATTGAACTTGGTGGCTTTATTGATATTGCTGGTCAGAAACAGGGTTCTGATACGGAGTCTACATTCGTCGGGCAAGTTGAAGTCAATCTAGACTTTTCTTCTGGACCAATTTCAGCTTCTGTCGATATTGATTTTACTGAATCACAAACCCTTGATTCTAATTCTGACGGTATTATTGATAGCGACGATACTACAGGTGGAAACCTAGAAGAAGCTACTGTAACTTACAATTTTGGTAATGGTTTCAGTGTAACCGCTGGTAAAATGCTTAGCTATATGGGCTTCGAAGCTTACGATCCTACTAATATGTATCAGTACAGCTACGCTTACGATGTCGGTGGGCAGCAAGATACTGGTGCACAAATGATCTATGATCCTTATGATGTGGGTCTCTCCATAGATTACGCAAATGATCTGTTTAGTGTTGGTGTTTGGAGCAGCCTTGAGGCAGATGCAGGCTACGAGTTAGCCCTAGCATTTACAGGTATCGAAAATCTCACCGCTAAAGCAATTTACTCAGATTTTAGTGCGCCTTTAACCGCTGCTTATGAGAAGTCTACTTATTGGGTTAGCTACCAACTCGACAAACTTCTTATAGCCGGGGAAATAGCAGAAAATGATCAATTAGACACCGGTGATGATGTAGATGGTTACCTTGTAATGGCAAATTATGGATTAACTGACGCTGCGGCCATAACGATTCGCTACTCTGGTCTTGAAATTACAGGTGCGACAAACAATACGGTCGCATATGAGGGAACCAAATTCACTATTTCTCCTAGTTATGTCTTTACGGATAATTTCTCGGGCTTACTTGAGTTTAGCTCCTACGATATGGATCAATCTGCTGGCACTTATGTTGAGCCAGAGGAGTTGATTGCAGCTGAGTTTATTTATACCTTTTAACCTTTCAGTCTAGTACGTTTGTTTGACGGGCGGGCACTTGTTGTCCGCCCGTTTTTTTTGGTTTAAATAGTTTCATTTAGAATGAATATAATATATTAAATAAATGAATTATATTTATGTAAGATAATTTTTTTCTTTTTATATAAATTTTTAACTTTGGCATAGAAAATGGATTATAGTTTTAAACCCCTCGATCATATCCTTTTCTTGGGGAAATACTAATTACTAATCAAAAAATTAAATGAAAAAAAATAAATTAAAACTTGCGATGGCTGCCATGCTTGGCCTTGCATTTTCATTTCCCCAATTGCATGCAGTTAAGATAGGTGTCTTGCATTCCCTAAGCGGAACCATGGCGATTTCCGAAACATCTTTGCGAGATGTTGTCATGATGGCTGTAAAGGAGATTAATGCAGGCGGCGGTGTGCTTGGTGAGCAAGTGGAAGCCGTTGTTGTAGATCCTGCCTCAGACTGGCCGCTTTTTGCAGAGAAAGCGAAACAGTTGATCAACGAAGAAAAAGTTGCGGTCACCTTTGGTTGTTGGACTTCCGTGAGCAGGAAATCATGCCTTCCTGTGTTTGAGGAGGAAAATGCTCTGCTGTTTTATCCAGTACAATATGAGGGGGAAGAACAGTCATTGAATGTATTTTATACAGCGGCATCCCCAAACCAGCAACTTGTTCCCGCGGCTGAATACATGGCCAAAGAAATGGGATGTAAAAAGTTTTACCTTTTGGGTACGGATTATGTTTTTCCCCGCACTGCTAATAAGGTGTTAAAGGCTTACCTGAAAGCACAAGGGGTGCCTGATGAAAATGTCATGGAAGAATACACTCCCTTCCATCACCAGGATTATCAGACAATTGTTTCCAAAGTGAAAGAGTTTGCCGCTTCCGGTGACGCCTGCATTTTATCCACGATCAACGGGGATAGTAATGTCCCTTTCTATAAAGAGTTTGCCAACCAAGGCTTAACATCTGACGACTGTCCCATTATGGCATTTTCAGTTTCTGAAGATGAATTGCGTGCCATGGATGTCCCTCCGCTTGTGGGTCACTTAGCCGCCTGGAATTATTTCCAAAGTATCAAGACCAAGGAAAATGCATCATTTGTTAAAAGCTTTAAAAAGTACTGTGTCGAAGCTGGTTTGCCAGGCGGGGCGAAACGGGTGACCTGTGACCCAATTGAAGCGGCCTATTTTGGGGTTTATGTCTGGAAAGCAGCGGTTGAAAAATGTGGTTCCTTTGATGTCGATAAGGTGAGGAAAGCGGTGTACGGCTTGGAATTTGATGCCCCTGGCGGGAAGAAATCAATGCACCCCACCAATCAGCATACTCTTAAGCCCGTCTACATTGGGGAAATCCTTAAGAATGGTCAGTTTAAGATCGTTTATTCAAGTGACGGGTTAGTATCGCCAGACTCGTACAGTTCTTATCTCTGGCCTGATGGCAATTTCCCGAAGCCAACGGGTGGACCTAATGGAGATGGCAGCCTGTAATTTGTAATCTACTGTAAAGAATTTCATTCCAAGCGGACTCGGTGCGAAGGGCACGAGCCGAGTCCGCTTTTTTTGACAAAAAAATAATCTGCATTGAATAAGTTTTTTTCAGTCTTTTCATCTGTTTTATTCATATTGGTTTTCTTTGCTTTCACATGGTTTAAGGTGGATGCAAGCCAAGTTGCGACTCCTTCAATAAACACCGAAGTTGGTCAATTAATTAAGAACTTGGCTTCTTCGGATGTGGATATTGTAAAGGATAGCATCGGTGAACTCGCTAAAACTGCTGATCCCCGCTTGGAGAAATTTTTTGAACTTTATCGCCAAGGGAGCGTTTACAACTGGCCAACAGATTCCGGAGTTGTCCGGATTGTTGTAAATGAGGAGACCATTATGGATGATGATTTTAATGAATTTGCCCCACTGCTGGATCCATTGTCTGGAGAGCCCTACTTGGTGGCTGATGTGCAGGCAAAGCCTGATCTTCTTGAGCTTGAGGATATAAGCCCAAGCAGAAAACTTCGGTCCTTGGTCAATTCCTCAAAGTTTCTCCTTCGTCTATTTTCAACTGATTACACCGTAAGGCTTTCGGGTGTGAAGAAGTGTGGTGATCCCTCTTTCTTGCCTGCTGCCATTCCTTACCTTGAGGAAATTGCAAATGATGAAACCGAAGATGAAAAAATTCGATTTACAGCCAAAGAAAGCAAAGAGTTAATGGTTCTTAGTGGTGCGGTTGAAGCCAAGAAATCTACGGAAGACAGACTTTTTGCCTTAAGTAAATTAGGTGACCTGAAAAGCCTTCGTGCGTATGCCAGGCTTGATACTTTTGAAGGTGAGCTTGAATCCATGCCAGAATTGTCTACGCAGGAATTGTCAGAGGCAAAAGCTTCCATTTCACTTATTCGTAAAAAAATTCAAGACCATAAAGATACCGTTGAATTATCGGGCAATTTGTTTCGGGGGGTTTCTTATGGAAGCGTTTTAGTGCTCATAGCCTTAGGACTCGCTATTACCTTTGGCCTTATGGGTGTAATCAACATGGCTCATGGGGAACTCATGATGATTGGTGCATACACCACTTATGAAGTACAAATGCTTTTCGGCCATACTCCCGACAATCCAGTAAATCATTATTATCTGGCTGCTTTACCTATAGCATTTCTAGTTGCGGCCGTTGTTGGCCTGATCATGGAAGGATTAGTTGTGAGGCATTTGTACAACCGCCCGCTTGAATCCCTCCTGGCAACTTGGGGTGTTGGTCTTCTTTTGATTCAGGTTGTACGGATTATTTACGGTGATAATATTGGAGTAAACTCCCCGACATGGGCTCGGGGTGGGTTTGAAATATCCCAGGACATTGTTCTTCCCTATGCCCGTCTGTATTTGCTTGGTCTTAGCGTTTTATCCGTAGGTTTTATTTATTTTATCATACGAAAAACCCGGTTTGGTATGCTGATCCGTGCCACCATGCAGAATCGAGATATGGCCAGTAGTCTCGGAGTCAGGACGCGAAAAATTGACCGACTGACATTTGCCTTGGGCTCCGGGATTGCGGGGGTTGCAGGTTATGGCTGGACTATCATTGGGGGTGTCACCCCGGACATGGGGCAGACTAATTTCATTGTCGATTCATTTCTAGTCGTGGTAACCGGAGGAGTAGGGGAGTTGCTCGGTGTGATCTGTTCTGGCTTGGGTATAGGTGTTTTAACCAAATTAATTGAACCATTGGAAATTGGCACCTTCACGGTTGGTCCTGTTTGGGGGAAGGTTATCCTCTTAGCCCTAATTGTTGGTTTTATTCAGTATCGGCCCTCCGGGCTTTTCGCACCCAAAGGTCGGTTGGCCGATAAAAAATGATTATCCATAAGGACAGACTTGTAGAATCCAGAAGAACCTTCTTCTTCATCTGTCTTCTTGGCTTTGTTCTTATTCCGGCTTTGTACTTGGGGGGTATCCTGTCTATTGGAGATATCAATATGCTGGGGCGATTTATGACCTTTGCCATTCTGGCCCTGGGTCTTGACTTGCTCTGGGGGTATGTGGGAATCTTAAGTCTCTGCCAATTCACCTTCTTTTGTATGGGTGCTTATGCCATGGGCATGCATCTCGCCCACCATGGTGGGCCCGAAGGTATTATTGATGAAAATGGATGGAAAATCCCTGCCTGCCTTTTTGTGGTATATCCTTATGAAGTAGGCGAGTCATCTGGCGATGCCCTGGTCCCAGGCTTTTGGAAACCGTTCTGGAATCTTCCGGTGACGATAGTTTTGGGCCTTGTCATTCCCGCCCTAGCTTCGTTTGTGCTTGGGTATTTTGTTTTTCGTAGCCGGGTCCGGGGGGTTTACTTTGCGATTTTAACCCAAGCGATTGCGGTGGCTTGCTGGTTGGTTTTTTGCCGGAATGATGTGAAGCTTTGCGGCACTAATGGGCTTACCCGGTTTGATGTGATTGCACCTTCGGGTTCGCTTTTCACTTTTAATCCCGTGGATGCAACCGATGACTGGAAACAGGATAATGCAGAGAGCCCCAACATGGACCTCAACAAGGATGGATCCGTTGATCAACTTGATTACTCGGTAGCAGATGTTGGTTTTTCTTTGTCTGACCCCGGGGTTCAGCTTTCTCTTTATCTTATTACGGTTGCTTGCTTGTTTGGATCTTACTTACTTTGCCGGTGGATTGTTAATTCTAGGCTGGGTAAGGTGCTCGTAGCCATTCGCGATGATGAGCCCACCCTGAACTTCTTTGGTTACAAACCTTACACATTTAAGATTTTTGCCTTTTGTATAGCTGCAACTCTCGCAGGTTTGGCAGGTTTGCTCTATGTCCCCCAAATGAAGATTGTTACTCCTTCCAACATGGAAGCAGTTCGTTCCGTTATGGTGGTTGTGTGGGTAGCCGTAGGTGGGCGAGGCAGCCTGGGTGGGGCTATCTTGGGTGCGTTAGTTGTTAATTTACTTTATAATTATCTAACATCAGAGCATGACTATGGTTTTTTTCAGTGGAGCCCCGACTATTGGCCTATCTTTTTAGGGCTGATGTTTGTGGTCGTCGTTCTCCTTCTGCCTAAGGGGTTAATTGAATTAGTTGATCGGGTAAAGAGTACAACGTTTGTGAAATCAATTAAGAAGGAGGAGACTGAGTCATGACCCAAGAAAACCTGCTCTTGAACCCTGCCTTGGCGAAGTACCGGGACTGCCGACCTAGTCAGGTGCAGAAGGACTATTGGGCTTCAAGGTATGTTTTGTTTGTTGAGAATTTATCGGTTTCTTTTGACGGCTTTAAAGCTGTGGATATTCCCAATTATGGGGTCAGACACGGAGAACTCCGTGTGATTATCGGACCAAATGGAGCGGGGAAGACTACCTTTTGTGACTTAGTCAGTGGTAAAACTCCTGCCTCAACCGGCAAGGTGTACTTTGATGGCCGTGATATTTCAGGTTTGGATGAATCCGAGATTGCACTATTTGGGATTGGCCGGAAATTTCAAACACCTACCGTTTTTGATAGTTTATCCACCTATGAAAATCTGCTTCTAGCTTTACCCGGCAATCAGGGGTGGAGGAAAAATTTGCTGGAAAAGGAAAAAGAGGAGGAGACTTTTCAGGTTTTGGAAATTCTCAAAAAAGTTGGGTTGTTTGAACAGAGAAATGAACTTGCTAAATCTCTAAGTCATGGGCAGCGGCAATGGCTTGCAATCAGTGCCCTGATTATTTCCAAACCCCGACTTTTGCTTGTGGATGAGCCCGCGGCCGGTTTGACGGATAAGGAAACAGAGAAAACCGCAGATCTGCTGCTGGAGTTGGCCCAGGATCATACATTGATCGTTATCGAGCACGATATGGACTTTGTGCGTAGACTGAACAGCACAGTAACGGTCTTGAATGAAGGCAAGGTCCTCGCCGAAGGAACCATTGACGAGATGGAAGAGCATGAAGAAGTGATGGAGGCTTATTTAGGACGATGATTTCGCAGGCAAAAGACTTGCCGTTTTCTAAATATCCAAGGGCTGGAGTTTGCTTACGGTGAGGTGAAAGGTTTTGCACGGTCTGGATTTCCACATGGATGAAAAATCGGTGGCCTGTGTAATGGGCCGTAATGGGGTGGGCAAAACCACTCTTTTACGAAATTTGCTGGGTTTGGAAAAACCGACAGCTGGCAGCTATTCATCCTTGCGGGCCATGACATTACCGAATGTGAAGCCCTTCTGTCCGTGCCACCTCAGGCTTTGGGTATGTACCCCAAGGCCGGCAGATTTTCCCCTTGCTCACCGTCGAGGAAAACCTGTCAGTTGCCCTCTCCGCTGCAGGTGCAGATCAGCAACTGATTCCACCATCGGTTTATGACACCTTCCCCGTCCTTTACGATATGAGGAAGCGGCGTGGCGGTGATTTGTCAGGTGGGCAGCAGCAACAGCTGGCGATCGGGCGGGCGTTGGTAACTCGTCCCAAACTTCTGGTTCTGGATGAGCCCACGGAGGGGATACAGCCCAACATCATCACCATGATTGGGGAGGTCATAAGAAACCTGGTCGAGGAGCACAGACATGACCATTCTCTTGGTCGAGCAATATGTGGATTTTGTCAAAAAATACGCCGACACTTTTGCGGTTATGAACCGTGGCCGGTTTGTCGCCCAGGGGGCAGTGAGCGGGCTTGATGCTCAGAACCATTAATAAACACCTCAGTATTTGAACTAGCCATGCACCTCACACCCAGAGAGAAAGATAAGCTGATGATCGTGGTGGCCGCCGACCTGGCACGCCGCAGAAAGGGACAGAGGGGGTTCTCCTGAACTACCCAGAATCCGTCGCTCTCATTACCTATGAGGTGATGGAAGGGGCAAGGGACGGAAAAAGCGTGGCCGATTTAATGAGTTATGGCTCCACGATTCTGAAAAAGTCAGAGGTCATGGAGGGTATTTCCGAGATGATTCATGAAGTCCAGGTCGAAGCGACTTTTCCCGATGGCACCAAGCTTGTAACCGTACACCACCCGATACGATGAAGCCCGGAGAAATCATTACCAACCAGGGAACCGATTTTATAAACGCCAATGAAGGCCTTGACACCATACTGGTCAAGGTCAGCAACTGCGGGCGACCGGCCCATTCAGGTGGGAAGTCATATGCACTTTTTCGAGGTCAACCGGGCACTTGAATTTGATCGTGATATGGCTCGCGGTTTCCGGCTGAATGTTCCCGCAGGAACCGCTGCCCGCTTTCGAACCCGGCGATTCAAAGGAAGTCGAACTCGTTGCCCTTTCCGGGAAACGCGAGGTTTATGGGCTCAATAATTTAACCAATGGGAGGGTGGACGTCGTGAGCCTCAAACTTACACCCAGGCAATATGCTGAAATGTACGGCCCCACCGTTGGGGACCAGGTCCGGTTAGGAGACACCGAGCTTTTTATCGAAGTCGAAAAAGATCTCATTGCGGAAAATGGAGGCTATGGGAATGAGATTAAATTTGGCGGAGGTAAAGTCATTCGTGATGGTATGGGGCAGTCCCCACTCGCCTTAGATGCTGATTGCCTCGACCTCGTCATTACCAATGCGACCATAATCGACCCTTCCTTGGAGTTATCAAGGCCGATGTGGGTGTTAAGAACGGGAGAATTGCGGGTGTTGGGCACGGAGGTAACCCTCTGATTCAGGATGGAATTGATCCCAGAATGATTGTGGGTGCAGGAACCGAGGTGATTGCAGGTGAAGGCATGATATTGACGGCTGGTGGCTATGACTCACACATCCACTTTATTTGTCCACAGCAAATAGAGGAAGCTCTCGCCAGTGGGGTCACAACTATGACCGGAGGGGGTACGGGACCTGCAACAGGAACCAACGCCACAACCTGCACGCCGGGTGCTTGGAATATCGGAAAGATGTTACAGGCTGCCGATGAATTCCCCATGAACTTGGGCTTTTTGGGAAAAGGAAACTCATCCAATCCGGAAGCATTACGGGAACAGGTAAGGGCGGGAGCCATTGGATTAAAACTGCATGAGGACTGGGGAACAACCCCAGCAACCATTGACACCTGCTTGACGGTTGCCGATGAAATGGATGTGCAGGTGGCGATTCATACCGACACTTTGAATGAGGCAGGTTTCGTGGAAGATTCAGTCGGGGCAATCAAGGGACGGGCGATTCATACCTTTCACACCGAGGGGGCTGGGGGTGGGCATGCACCCGATATCATCAAAGTTTGCGGAGAGCCAAATGTGCTTCCATCTTCAACCAATCCGACACGGCCATTCACGGTAAATACCATCGATGAGCATTTGGATATGTTAATGGTTTGTCATCACTTGGACTCAAAAATCCCCGAGGATGTTGCCTTTGCCGAGTCTCGGATCCGACCTTCCACCATCGCGGCGGAGGATATCCTTCACGACCAGGGAGCTTTTTCTGTGATGGCCAGTGATAGCCAGGCAATGGGTCGGGTGGGGGAGGTACTATGCCGCACCTGGCAGACCGCAGATAAAATGAAGCGACAGTTTGGCAAGCTGGAGTCATCAACGCATCGGGCTTCTGACAATTTTCGGGTTCTCCGTTATCTGTCAAAGTATACAATCAATCCTGCAATCGTTCATGGCATGTCGGATGAAATCGGATCCATAAGCGTGGGTAAGCTTGCGGATTTGGTATTGTTTAAGCCTGCTTTTTTTGGAGTAAAACCTGAAATGGTAATCAAGGGCGGTTTGATTGCTTATGCAAATATGGGAGACCCCAATGCTTCCATTCCCACTCCTCAGCCCATGCATTACCGTCCCCAATTTGGATCCTATGGAAAAGCGAAAACAACCACTTCTGTAACTTTTGTAAGCCAGGCATCATCTGAAAATCAATCTTTACAGGGACTGGGTTTACAAAAATTACTGATACCGGTTCGCAATACGCGAGGTATTGGGAAGAAGGATTTGGTGCTAAATAATTCCCTGCCCAAAATAGAAGTCGACCCAGAAACATACATTGTGAAAGCGGATGGTGAGGAATTATATTGTGAGCCTGCCAAGGTGGTTCCTCTCGCTCAAAGGTATTTTCTTTTCTGATAATGAAAATTATCAAGAAGCTTTACTTTGATGACTTCGAGAAATCCGAAAATGAGATTTCGCTTTCAGTTGAGAGGAGGGTTCTTGCCAAGAGAAGGTGGCGCGGGCAGGCAGAAGATGGCACTGTCTTTGGCTTTGACTTAGAAATCCCTCTGCAGAATCGTGTTTGCTTTCATGCAGAAGGGAAGCGGAATTATATAATCGCTCAAAAACCCGAACCAGTTTTCCAGGTATCTTTTTCTACGCAACGGGAAGCTGCCCATCTTGCCTGGCAGGTAGGCAATCTTCATTTTCCGGCACAGTTCAACGATTCTTATTTGATCGTAGAAGGAGACCTCGCCGTACGGCTTATGCTCGAGCGCAATCAAAATTCCTTTTGAGGAGTCAAACGAGGTATTTCAGCCAATTGTAGCCGCGAGCCTCTCACCATCACGGGAATGGGAAATTACTAAAGTATTTCAATATGTGGTAGCGCTTTCCCGCGATCTTCACCTGCAACGATATCATGCATTCCGATAACGCAAACCTGGTTGCCTCAAAGCACTTTGAGTGGTTGGGCGGCTTGCTTCAAACCACGGATACCCTGTTCCCAAGTGGTGGTTATGCCCAGTCCTACGGGCTCGAGGAAATGGTTGCCCTGGGTAGAGTGAAGTCGAAGCAGGACTTGGAGGATTTTCTTATGCAGCAAATCTTACCCAGTTTGGAAAAATTAGAACTGCCTTATTTACGGTATTCTGTGGAATCTTTGGGGAGGCGATAATTTGAATGAGTTGCTCATTCTTAATGAAGAAATTTCCGCCTGGAAATTGACCCGCGAAATCCGTGATGCGGGGAAATCACAGGGAGCCCAGTTATTAAGAGATGATCCTTGAAATTCACCAGTGTCCTGATCTCTCAACAATTCCACAACTTCTGCAAAAGAGTGGAGATCAGTGCCAACAGATTATTGCCACCGCCCTCCTTCGGAATGCTACAAAAAACTCCTTTGAGTTCATCTATGATTGCATGGGTATACCAGGCTCATTTCCAATTTCTGCTCGGCAGCGGTTAAATTGCTGAGGCTTGGGGAACTTGCCTGTCAGAAAATTATTCATCGCTGTATCAGTGGTGAAAAAGTGCAACGATTGCTTTCCAACTCTCTAAGCGTGAAGAGGGAGGACGCGGGTTTTTTTAATCCTATGCTCGACCTTGCGTCTGCCCGTCACGAGCTCGCATTTTCGAGACTTTTTATATCATGACTGAAATAAGTAATAATGAATTTAGCCGTCCTGTCAGGGTAGGTATCGGTGGACCCGTAGGCTCCGGCAAGACCATGCTCACCTTACGTCTCTGTGAAGCGCTCCGGGATAAATATTCCATGGTCGCGATTACTAACGATATCTACACCGTGGAAGATGCCCAGTTCCTGGCCCGCAACCAAGCCTTGCCCGAGGACCGGATTATGGGCGTGGAAACCGGGGGGTGCCCGCATACTGCTATTCGGGATGACACCACCATGAACGCGGTTGCGGTCGAGCAATTACAGGAACGCCACCCGGATGCCAAGTTGGTATTGATCGAAAGCGGAGGTGATAACCTGTCTGCCACTTTTTCACCTGAATTAGTGGATGCTTTCATCTTTGTCATTGATGTGGCAGAAGGAGACAAGATACCCAGGAAAGGCGGCCCTGCGATCCGGTATTCAGATCTTCTTATCATCAATAAAACAGACTTGGCTCCCTTAGTAGATGCGGACCTTAATGTCATGGATAGGGATGCAAAAAAAATGAGAGAAGATCGACCTTTTATTTTTACGGATCTTAAAACTCACAAGGGTTTGGACCAAGTCGTGGCATGGTTGACGAAGGAATTTTTATTCTGAGATGATCGGATTTATTATATGAAACCTTTGGGGATACAAGGAGGTGTGCGTCTCGGATGTCGTACTGATTTGCATGGCCTCCCGTATCTATCGCACCAGCGTTTTTCTCCCCCCGTTCATCTTAGTAAGCCTTACTTCGATGAGGATACCGGTTCATTATTGATTAACCTATCCTGTCCGACTGCCGGACTGCTTGTCAGGTGATCGGATGATTTGTGACATTGAAGTCTCAGAAGACGCTTCGATGGTGGTCACTACTCCAGGGGCAACCCGGTCCCATTTTATGCGCTCCGGAGTTGCCAGGGTTGAACAAAAATTCCGGGTCAGTGACCGAGCTTTTTTAGAGTTCAATCCCGGTTCGTTAATTCTGCAGAAATCAACCTCGCTTGAGCAGGAAACCAGGGTGGAGGTGGAAGAAGGGGCTGAGGTCTTGCTTGTGGAGGAAATGCTCCCGGGCAGAATTGCTCATGGCGAATCCTTTTTGTTCAAGAAATTTTCGAATCGATTGAAGGTTTTGAAAAAGGGGAAGCTAGTACTGCTAGAATCCTTTACCCTTGAGCCAGAAAATGAATCAGTGAATCCATGGAAGAATTCATTTCCTACTCCCTTTTACGGGTGCTTTTACCTGGTATCTTCCAAGGTATCAGGTGAACTTTCTTGCCGGCAGGAAATTCATGACATGACTAATGATTGCCTGCTTGTGGGATCCACTTCCATGCACAACAAGGCGGGGTGGGTAGTTAAAGTCTTGGCTGGGGATCCCTATCAATTCCGAAAAGCCATGAATGAAATTCGAGAGGCTCTTTACCAGGCAATCGGGCGATTGACTCCAAGCTTTCGTAGGTATTAGCAAATGTCACAATTTTACATATGATTTCCGAAACACTTCTCATTGCCGGCAGTGCGGCCTCTGTTGGCTTTATTCATACCATTTTGGGACCCGATCATTATTTGCCTCTTGTGGCCATGGCTAAGACAAATGGTTGGAGCGGGCCAAAGACGGCAGCCTATACAGCATTTTGTGGTATTAGCCATGTACTGGGGACAATCCTTGTCGGTTCCCTGGTTTTTCTTCTCGGGTTAGCCTTCTTTAGTATCGAGGTTCTACAAGCATTCCGTGGGAATTTCGCCGGTTGGTTTCTTCTATTATTTGGTGCTATTTATTTTGCCTGGGGAGTGAGATGGGCAATGCGGCAGAGCACTTTAAAAAATAAACCAATAAAGGTGGACACAGAGACACCTAGGTTTTCCAGTTGTGCCCCTTTGCTCTGCTTATATTTTTCATCCTTGGTCCCTGTGAGCCCCTGATCCCATTGATGTCATTGGGGGCAGGTAATACTGAAATTCTGTCCTCGATCTTGGTGGTTTTGGCATTTTGCGGAACCACGGTTCTAACCATGCTTTTGTGCGTGATGTTTTTTTATTATGGGATCTCTCGGTTTTCTGTTTTTATGAAGTTTGAAAACTACATGCATGCAGCCACCGGGTGCATCCTTTTTCTATGCGGTTCCGCGATTCAATTTTTGGGTGCGTGAGGTTGAATGAGGAATACCTCATTCCATCTTAACGGAGAGTGGTTGAAACTCAGAATTCCTTGGATATACTTATGCCTATAATGCGAGGAGAGCCTACAACTCCAGGGACGCCGCTTAAACTACTGACAAGTGAACTGTAATATTCTTCATCAGTTAAGTTTGTTCCAAAAACATTTAGCTCCCAATCGTTGTACAGATAAGATACAGAAGCGTTGAGCAAAGTGTAGGAATCGTTGATCGTGTCGGTTGCTGTTTGATCAAGATAATGAACTTTACCGATATTTCGGACTCCAAGATGAGAAATTAAATTCTCTGACCAAAGATAATCCATTGCAGCACTGAAAGTATGCTCGGGAGAATAGGGGATATTTGCTCCACCAAAATCATGAAGGGTAGGCCAGTCAGAAAAGTTTGTACCAGTGTGCTCTTTAATTTCTCCATCAGTAAGACCATACCCGATACTAATAAATAATTGATCTGTTGGTCTGCCACTGATCTCCGCCTCGAATCCAAAAATTTCCACTTCCTCGGCATTATCAACAAAGTAATCAGTAGTACCTGTAGGTTTCTCAAACTGATAATCATCAACCTCATTCCAAAAAACGGAAAAATCGAAATTCCAGAGTTTATCTTCACTCGAAAGATTCATACCAACCTCATAAGCAAGGTTTTTCTCTTCATCAAATTTTTGGTTGGAAATGCCCATTAGTGAAGTTGAGTTTGTGTCCACATATGGAGAAAAGCCGCCAGGTTTGAAGGACTGGGAAACTGCAGCAAAAATTGAGATATTTTCTTTTATATCATGATTGATTGCAATTGATGGAGAGAAGAAATCTTCATCATATTTTCCATTGCTAGGATTCGCCCAATTATGACCGACATTTGAAGTCACCACTTTATTTCTGGTAAATTTTCGGTCAACGGCATCGTAACGAATTCCAAGTTCAATAGAAGTTTTGTCTGTGATAGAACGGTTTAAAGATCCAAAAGTAGCAAAAGAATCCAATTCATTTGTGTAGGAGGTCAGTTGATTTTCTTGCCATCCGCTGGGATGTGGGAAGGTTCTTTCCGCTTTGCCTTCGATTTCGTCGTTTGCGAAATAGAGACCAAGCTGCCATCTCCAGTCTGCATCTTCATCAGATGTAAAAATTAACTCCTCTGCAATTCGCTCCTGATCCTCAATAATTTTCGAAGTAGATGTTAATCCTCCAAAGGCAGAAAATAAAATATCGTTGTTCGCCAGCCGTGCATCACCGAATGTCAAATCAACCAGGGAAGGATCGATTTCCCAGTTGAAGCGAGATGTTACGGAAGTTATGTTACCCAAGCTCGTGGCAACAGAGAGCTTAAGAAATTGAGAATTGGAGTTAATTTGAGCGACTTCATTTTCGCTGGAATTCCTGTCATGAAATCCAATCCGTTTGTTATTTCCAGAAGTGGTTCTTGGTACCAGTGGTTGAGCACCCATATTGAATTCTTCCCAAGTACCTCCAATTCCAATTTCAAGTCCATCTTCTGTAGTGAAATCAAATCCCAGTCGACCATTCCAACTTTCTGAAG
>CALSTX010000025.1 GCA_943789375.1 uncultured Opitutales bacterium
AGCCCACTGTTAGAGGGCTTCCTGCGATTTCACCCTCCTCACCCGTTTCGCCAACCCGCGACGCCATATGACCCCTTTCGCCGGAAATGTGTGTCCATATGTGTGTCCATTTTTGGTACCCGTCTATCGACCTCATACTCTCCTGTAAGGGCAATAAACTTGAATCTAGATAAACCTGATCAGTTAATCTTCTGTCACTATGCCTCATCAACTCCTGAGCAATTCTTGGAGGAACTCCGTTGGTTTGTAACCAGGTGTTAAAAGTATACCGAGGTGCACAGTCGTTTTCTCAAGATCGTAAAGAAATGCATTTAATACAATTCCACCCTCAATGATTTCGAAGAGCTTTATCAATCAGAGACATCATTTGTCTCAACCTATCCATTAGTATGCTTTTCATGAAAGAAAACCATAACAATGCAGGGCCTCAGAAAGTGTCTTCGCTTTGGCGGGTCGACCTTTTCTCTAGGCATTGGTGTATAATCGTAATTATGAATGGACTTTTCCCCCTGGAAATATTGTTTTAATAGCAATGACTCATACTACAGGAGATTTACTGAAGGCACTGTCCAAAAAACTGATTCACCTTAGCGGGAACGACATGGTCAATAAGAGGCTTTCCGGAAAAGGAACTGGGGGTATTTTTAATGTATGTGATGAAATCCCACAATTCGTGCTGAACAGGTTAATGGAAGGAAAGAAGTTCAAGATCGTTGATATGATGGAACCGAATGACTACCTGATGGATGAAGACAGTTCGAAGTTTAAAAACGCATTCGAACGGCATCTCGAAGAATATGGCCTTTCTGAAGAAAGTTTGGAAGAGGATGAGATTCGGGAAAGGAAAGATCAGTTACGAATCGAGTTAGGTATGCCTCCTGCCCATGAAATAATTCCAAGTGGTCACCAACTGGAGTTGCCCAAAAGTTCATCAAGTCAAAGCGAAATGGCAAGACATACAGACGACAAACTGCAGACCGATCTTTCCAAGGAAAATCTCAAAAAATGTCTCGTTAAAATGGAGAGGGAAAGAGTTCGTTTTGAAAGGGAAAAAGGATTGCAGACTCTGTATGCCGCATTCGGTTTTCTTGTATGGCAAAGCGGAGATGGAAAAGAATTTACTTCCCCCATTCTGCTTATGCGAGTAAGCCTTGAAAAAGGAAGGGGTGAGCATTCATATACAGTATCAGCAAGTGGTGACCTTGAGTCTAACCAAAGCTTAAGTTATGCACTTTTACAGGAGACAGGTGTCCTCCCTCCTCAGGTTCATGATTTCGTCGATGAAGATGGAGGTGTTGACATTGATCGATTCTACGAAGCTTATGAAGGGTTCATAGAAAAATACGATGCATGGAAGGTATTAAATCGTATTTCCGTTGGTATCTTTAAATCACGGGGCATTCCATTCAGTGAAATTCTTCCAGATGGATATTCTGATGAAAATGTCACTGCTGCTGAAGAAATGCTCATTGGAAGGGATGAGATGGCAACTAATTCTGGAATCAGGGATGTCGATAATATAACGAGCAGGGACCTCGTGCCATCCTTTGCCCTGAATGCTGACAGTTCTCAGCATGCGGCCATTTTAGAAGTTGCGGAAGGAAAGAATTTGGTAATTGAGGGCCCCCCTGGAACGGGTAAGTCACAGACCATTGTGAATTTAATAAGCAATGCCCTCTTTCGCGGCCAGACTGTCCTCTTTCTTGCCCAAAAATTAGCAGCTCTCGAAGTAGTAAATCACAGGTTGGAATCTGTTGGATTGGGGAAAAAATGTATATCCCTTCACTCCGAATATGCACGAAAATCAACTCTCTTTGAAAGCATAGGTGATAAGATTAAGGTGCTCCCTCCTAATGAAAAAGTCTCACTCTCTCAGTTCCAAAGAATAAGAGAGGAAAGAGACAGTTACCTTACCCAGTTAAATGATCATGCACACCATTTGAGTAGAAAAGTTTTTGAGGGAGATGGAAGTGATTCCTTGAACGAGGATAACTTAATCGCTCATCACGCACTTACAACTTACGCAATTTTTAAAGAACAGATTGCAGGCGAAAAAATTCCGCATTTTAAGACTCCGCCTAATTATGACTTAAGGGATTTAAATAAAGACCTGGATGTGGTCTCCAGATTGGAAGAATTAGCGTTAAATGTAGATCAGTCAAATCTGCACATTCTTTCCTCCTTTCAATATTCAATTATTCCAAATCCTTTTGAATTTGATGAGATTTTCGAAAAATTAAATGAGATTAAAGAACGAACCGAAAAGTTCCCCGAAGACTACAGGCATGTAGATTTGGAAAGCCTTGAAAAATTCACTCACAAGTTGATCAATACTCAAAAAGAAAGAGTTCGTTACGAAGATTCAGAAAATAAACTCAGTTCATTGATCGGGACTCGTGAAAGACCGAACAGCGAGCAAGCTAAGATTCATCAGGAAAATCTAGGAATAAGCCCTTCAATCGGATTATGGATCAATGCATCATTGATGCCTTGGAGCAGAGCTGCAAAGGCAAAGAAATTCTTTCAGTTTTACTTGGATATGTCCAAATCAGATATGCGTTCTTTGCAAAACAAAGCTGCTGAACTCGTGTCCTCTTTGCAGATAAAAGAATCTTCCCTGGTAGCTATACAGTCCGCAGGTTACGCGGAAACCACTTCCAAAGAAATTGAACAGCAGTTAAAATGGTTAAAGGAAAGAATTATCGATTTGGTTGATGCGAAGGATTTTGTTTCACAACTCTCTCTTTCCGTAGGTAATTTTGGCGCAGACCTAATCTCAAAAAAACTGAGTGAATTGATGGCTGCAAAGTCTTCCTTTATTAAGTTGTGTGAGATTAATTCAATCCTCTCTCAGTTGGAACAAAGAATTGGCGGCGGAGAATGGCTGAGGCAACTCGTCATTGACTCTCGCCCGCTTAAAAACTTATTGGAAGCTGGCCTTTATCAATTCTTTTCCAAAACAGTATCCGAAAAGTCGCCAAAAATATTTTCGTTCGACGGTAAGAATATGAATCGATTAAGGGAGAAATTTAAGAAAGCCGAAGAGGAATGCAGAGCAACCTATGTAAAAGAGATTGCGAGCAGAATGCCCCAGGCGGAGAATCTCCCCAAATACAAAAGGGCTACCAAAGTTAGAGATAAGATGGGGCAACAACTTCTTAACCATATAGAATCAGTTCCGAATGCCAGAATCACGGTGCGGGAGCTTTGTCTCAGATCGATAGATACACTCAAGCACTACACACCATGCTTCCTAATGACGCCCTCTTCTGTAGCTGACTACATTCCAAAGAGTACCGAGTTTGACCTCGTGATCATCGATGAAGCTTCCCAAATGCTACCGGAGGAAGCGATAGGCAGCATCCTAAGAAGCAAGCAGGTAGTTGTGGTAGGTGATCCAAAACAGATGCCCCCCACCCGTTATATGCAATCGACGCTTGAAGATGAGATAGATCAGGATGACGATACTAACTATTCGATTTTAGACAGGGCAATGCTCGCCTTCCCTAATTTTCGTAGACTGTGCTACCATTACAGATCAGAAGACGAGTCTCTTATTAGATTTTCCAATAACGAATTTTATGAAAACGACTTGATGACCGTACCTAATCTTAACAACGACGATCGACTTGGCGTAAAGTTCGTGGACGCCAAAGGTGTCTACAATACGGGGAAAGCAGATCTGGTTACAGTCGACGAGCTTGGACAGACTGCCGGTTGGTCTCCCTCCAAAAACCCCAATCCCATAGAAGCTCAAAAACTCGTCGAAATCATTCTGCACGAAATAAGGGAAAGGCCCAGCTGGTCAATTGGGGTGGCAGTGATGAACCTCAAGCAGGCAATCCGTGTGGATGAACTCTTTCAGGAACAGATCGACGATACGATCAGAGCCTATCTTAATCATTGGAAGAATACTCCCGAATATTTCTTCATCAAGAATTTGGAAAATGTTCAGGGCGATGAAAGAGACACAATCATAATTGCCACTGTGTACGGTAAAAATCATGAGGGTAGGATGTTCCAACGATACGGCCCCATCAATATGGAGAAGGGGGAAAACCGAATTAATGTTCTTGTTACTAGAGCAAAGAGAAGAGTCGTTGTCTGCTCCAGTATGAATCCAAATGATATAACGGCTCAGAATGCAGGTCCCCAGGTTCTGCGCAGGTATCTACAATATGCCAAAACAGGACAACTTGAGGATAGTTCGACAAAGAACGAACCACAGGGGGACCATTGGTATGACGCACCATGGGAAAAGTGGTTTCATGACCGTTTGGAAGCTGATGGTTATATTGTCAACCCACAGGTAGGAGTGAGCGGATGGAGAATCGACCTTGGGGTAATGCACGAGGATTTTCCGGATGGATACCTTTGCGGTGTGGAGTTGGATGGAAAAGACCATTTAAGACAAAGTGCCAGAGACAGGGATATCGAAAGGCAGGCCATTCTCGAATCCAAAGGTTGGACGATTCTTCGAGTGTGGAGTATCGATTTCTTTACCGACATGGAGGGAGAATATAAAATTTTAAAATCTGCTATCGATCAGCTGTTGGAAGAAAAAAGGAAAGATCGAGGTGAAGCCCAACAGGACACGATCGAAGAATTGACAGAGGAAGATACTGAGATGGCCCAGGCAGAATTATTGGAGTACTGATCTGATTTGGGTAGTAGAGAACAAAAAATAAGACATCATGGGGAGCGTCATTATATGTCTTCTCTCCCGGTTTACTCTAGGGTATGAATATTTTAAACTTACTCTTTGTCTGCATCCTCGGATCACATGATGATGGAAACATTTCATTGTCAGCTTTAGATGACAATGCACCAAGAGAATACTGGGTGGCGATCGCTTATGCCAACGGGATCAAGGTGGAAAAGGATATGAAAGTGGCCGCCCATTATTTTGAGAAAGCAGCCAGAATGGGACATGGACCCTCCCAACGAAACCTTGGTATTATAAAAGGGATGGGGGACGGCATTGAAAAAGACATACCCTCGGCATATGCATGGCTGCGTATTGCAACTGTCAATAAAGACCCCATTGCACCCGAAGCCTTGAAAGATTTAACTCAAGGCATGACTGCCAGACAGATCGAACTTGGGCACGAAAGAGCCGTAACGATTCTTAGAAAAGTGCATCAAGTAAAAGTTCGGTTCGATTCATTTGCAGCCCCCTTCGTACAAGAACGCAAATGGAACGATTCTCAGAAAATCAAAAAGAGAAATGACGGCAGTATGATTTTTCAATTACAGTTAATAGTTTCATTGAAACTTAAGGGATGGATTTTAAATTGGAGAGAACACGCAAAGATCTTAGGTCCGAAGGAACTGGTCGATGACATGAAGGCGGAACTCAATAAGATGCTCATGAAATATGAGTAATGGCCCAAACCGCCCTCTTTAACTCCTCGCTGAGACTGCCCCATCGTTCGACAATTCGTGCCAGCATTTGAAACCAAAAAGGGATACACTTACTCTCCTTCAGATTTAATCAGATTCATGGAGTCGCCCCTTGCAAGTTGGATGGAGAGGTTACACCATGAAAAACATAATATGCATGAAAAGATCTAGATGACGAAGAGAAGATTATAACTTTTTAATATAAACATGAAAACAATTGTCATTTCTACTGTGAAGTTATTTCAAAATTGTCCGTCGTCTAATGTAGTCAATATCGCTGCTTTTTAATCCGCTATTCAAGTTACAATATTGCTGCTTTTTAAATTTCTACTTTACTCCAACCCAAAGATGAAATGATCCCCCTTGGGGGTTGATCAGGGCGGAATGGTAGTTAGCGATCGCCTATGCCAATGAAATAAGTTGCACAAAAAAATGATCGCAGGGTGTTGTTTAGAAATGGTGAGTGGAATCAGAGTTTTCAGGCGCAACTTGCTAATTGAGTAGGTGATCAAATACTATCGTATGTGAAGTATAAATACGCTCTTTTTATTTTATATTTTTCAAACAAAAGTAAGGTGCTTATTACATTTACATTACAGACTTAGAAACTTTAATTATTATCACATGAGGAGAGCATATTTGTTTTACGGATAAGTGGGACAGCTGATCTCAGATGCTTAATTATCAATTTTTTAGTTGACTTTCAATAATTGCTCATAGTAACGAAAACACAATGAAGATAACTATATTAAATGCAATCATATGGTCGCGAGGGATATTCTGTTCTTTCGTTTGCGATCGCCAGTCAACCAAAACCAGAAGAGGTGGGGACTTGGTATTCAATATTTTTTGATCCCAGCACTCCCGGAGGAAGTCTGAATTGAATTCTTTTGACCCATGATTCTTGTGGGGTGTGGTAATTTTTCTACAATTAATCAACTGGGTTATACGCAAAATATTTCACAAGCAAGTTGCAGTTGAAAGCAATAATGCTGCTAAAGCTTTGGAGAAAGTTGCAAACTCTACAAAATAGTCATTGTTCATGTTACATGATCCAATAACAAATCCTTCCCAATATACTTTCATCGCTCGCAACTTAATTCATTTAAGTTGTAATTATTTGCTAGTTTAGTTTTCAATTTCTAAATGCAAGTCTAGGCCAAAATTCTTGGCAACAATCAAATTTTGCCTTAACCAGGCGATTTATCTTATTGTTACATTCGAATAGTATTCCGTGTATCTTACCAATAAGTTTTTTCTCAGTAGGCAAATAGTTTTGTTTGGGTGACATTTACAAATTTCACATGCAATACGCCTTTAACATAAGTATTCGTCACCAAATACAAGTTGGCATGACCTAAGCGATAATGACAGGAATGCGACGAGGCTTGATCAAGGAAGACCCGAAACTACCCTGAGTGAAAAACAACTATACTAAGTAACCTTGGAGGATTGACTTCTTCAAAACTTAAAAGGCAACGGATCAACTTTGTTGATACGAGTTTTCGCCAAAAGTCGATTTCTCTTATTTTAAAAACAAGTTCTCGGAACTGGGATGCTTTTATTTAACATAAAAATGATAACATCCATATTGGCTTTTCATCGGAAAACAAAGAAGTGGGGCTTGATTCACATACTTTAATGCTAAAGAACATTTCCCACATCTACGATCGTGCCTTCCTTATCCGCCGAAGAAGTGCAGGCCCTGTACAACATGGGGCAGTAATAGCTAAAACTCCCTACCCCACCACCCTCAACACCGTCCTCTTCAACTCCTCGCTGAGACTGACCAATATTGCGACATTTCTATATAACATCAAATTGTGTTCTAATTGTGGAGACCAAACAACCTCCTCATCGCCACTCTTTCTCTCGCCTGATATTCTAAAAGTATTCTTTCTTTCTCCAACTGTCTTTGTCTTTGCTCCTCAAACTTGAGTAGCTCAAGCTCAGCTTTTTCAGCTCTTTGCCTTGCTGCCTCTATTTCAGGGTCATTATATGGATGAAGAAGACGATTTATTGTGTGATTTGGGGAACATGTTGCTGTCTTTTTTATATGCTGAATTTCCCAGTTTCTTTTAAATTGCTGTTGGGTACGATACTGATTCAACACTTTGGCTTCTTTTTCCTTTTGCCTACGGTAGTCTTGATTTTTTCCCGTCTCACTGCCTATTATTGCTCCAAGTGTACTGCCAATCAGGATACCCTCTACGCTCTTTTTTTTCTGATTGCCGATCGCTCCACCCAAGGCTCCACCCAGTAGAATACCTTTTATAATTCCTTGAGTTTGCCGCGTACCAAAGCCATTATCAGACTGTCCATTCAACGATAAATTACCCATGAAGAGAGAAAAAATGAGAAGGATTGTAAGTAATGATTTCATAATTTGTTTTTTAAGGTTAGTTGATTCACATTATAGTACGTTGTTTGTTTGTTTTTCTTTCACCATTTTTTCATTTTGCGTAAAAAATTAATGTTTATTTGAAAGTAAAATTACTTACTTATTTTCCCTTACTCCTGTAACGGGAATCGCCATTGCTTTCTAAAATGACTGATATTAGCAATGAAAAGATAGTCTTAGCCATAGCGGAATCTTACTTACAGCAACCGCAAGCGATCGACCTTTCAAATTATTCGAAAATCGATGCAGATAGGTGCCCGGCATCTTACATCCCATGTAGAGCAAGACCTCTTCATTCTCGGAATTAGTGAAATTGATTTGTCAAGTATCCTTAAAATTACCCAAACCCAAGTTGAATTCCCTCGCAATGACAGGCGAGCAAGTCAGGTATGGATGATGACTAAACTAGGAGGCATTCATAATGCAGCATAAGTGTACTAACCCAGTGGAAAAGATTGAGTCAGGAAGACGGAGACAAGTTCAAGCTTAACCTAAAAACCCGCTTGGAATTAGGGAACTATCAATCCTACCCTGGATGAGCGGAATTATCGAATGGCTCAATTGTTGCTTGAGCATACCGCGGAATTGTCGAGATCGGCTCGTAATTCAAACTGAACAGATACTATTTTTCTTGAATACCGCAACTTGTTTAACATAATTGTTATTTAAGTTAGCGTTAAACTGGCATGCAAGTCGGCCAACGCTCCCTCCGAATGATGATCCCCTTTAATAAAACCATGCGACCTTTGCTTTTGCTCGGATCCAACGAACAAGGCCTCTGTATTGCGTGTATAGTTATGCGAAACCAAGTTCACTCAAAGATAACCCTTCCTGATTCTTTTTCATTCAACCAGGGGGGATGTTTATGAAAGTGATCAAAAGCTTTTGTTCGGTGGTAGACTGGCAAACCTTCACAGTAACGGCTCTTTCCCTCGTAGCGACGTACCTTTGCAACAAGTTTGAATTCTCGGCGGATCTGCCTTCCGGTCTGATCGGCATAGCGATTATCTTCCCTATCGTATTCTCCATTAACGCCGCCTACCGGCGCAGAGAAGAGGTGCTTAAAAACTTCGCCTCTCTCAAGGCTCATGGCGTAGCTTTGTGCTTTGCTCATGCCGATTGGGACGGCAAGGACCCCGAAGGGAAGAAGAGATCGCAGAAGTTGCTTCTCAATCTATTTGGCGAACTGAGATCTTACTTCGTGAATGCGGACGCGAATGAATTCGAAGGAAAGAAGAAAGTTTTCGCAGTTTTCAGGGATTTTTCCCAATCACACGAGAAATTGCGTTCGTCAGGTGTTGCGGCTACTGAAATTTCCCGGGCCAATCAATACCTTCGTTCCATCATAATAGAGTTTGAAAAAATGAGAAACGTTAAGCTTTACCAAACGCCTAAATCCCTCCGTGCGTACAGTCAGATTTTTCTGAATTTATTTCCAGTCATCTATGCACCGTATTTTGCTTACATCTGCATGAACTCCCATATGTTCTCCGGTTATGCAGTGGCAGTGATTTACAGCCTGGTTCTCGTCACCCTCGATAACATTCAGGAAGACCTCGAAGACCCATACGATGGTATTGGTGAAGACGACGTTCAGCTTGATGTATCGGGGGAGTATCAAGCACTTTTGGGTGACATGTGATCATCACTGCCTCTGTCTCCCTGAACTTACCCCGAACAATCGATGCCTGATATGCCGAAAATCGGGAAAGACTGCATCGACCTTGTCGTAGCAGAGGCTCATATCCAGGACCCCGCAGGAGTTGACCTATCAACCTACCAGGCTATTGAGCCTCGTGGTGCCCGGCACCTCGCCTCTCACTTGGAAGGCTCGCTTCTGCTTCTTGGAATCCACTCGATTTGCAAGGAAAGCGCCCGTGAACTTAGCAGCTTTCAGGGACGCATATCCATGCCCGAACTCAAGCAATTCGATGCGGAAACCGCCGAAGTGATTGCTTCCTTTCCCGGTGTCACCATCTGCAACACCATCGGAGGCGGGAAAAGAATCGGGGAACTTCTCGGTCCTCTCGAATCCGCGAAGGCCAACGAAGTCGTCGACATTGCCCGCGAAATCAGCGGAGTGATCCATACCGGTTGCTATTTGAGCCTCACCCAGGCAGCCTGCAGGATAATCACTACCATAACAAACCCGGCCTTCTTCGGCCAGGTTCAGTCCATCGATACCGAATGTGCCAGTATTCTCGCGGGCAAGAAGAACATGACTTTTCCACACCTTCCCGATCTTTCACTCGGTACTGCGGAGGCGCTTCTCGGAGCAAACTGCGAGACCTTGAACCTGCCCGCCCTCAGAGAGGTCACTCCCGACTTGATCGAGGCTATGGTCAGAGGATCGGTTCAGTTTCTCAACTTAAGCGGAATCACTAAACTGACTGAGGAAATGGCGCGGGCTTTCGCCGCCCGCTCGAAGCATATGTTTTTCACATTGAACGGCATCAGGAAGCTGGAGGCCGACTCCGCCAAAATCCTCATGGGCTTCGATAAGCCCTTCTTTGCGGGGGAAACCTTCTCTCTGATTGGGCTTGAGGAGATCGGATCCGAGCTTGGGGAACTTCTCACTCGGTATCGGGGCATGTACCTAAACTTGAACGCGGAAACACAGATGGATGACAAGATTAGGGAAGCTCTCGAGGCCAAGACCAACATCAAGCTCTCCTGAGGGAGGCCTTACTCTCCGAACTCGAGCCTGACTCGGGCAATCCGTTTGACGTCCTCCTGCGCGAGGTTGAACTTCCTGAGAATCACGGGGGCATCGTTCAGGTAGGACTTTACATCCTGAAACCATGGCGAGATGGTGGCGCAGTGGTAGCTGGCTTGGCCAACGGGCGAAGAGCCGTAACTGGAACTCTGCGCGGCGTGAATCAAACCATGTTGAAAATACGATTTCTTGATGACGCCCTTTTCCTCCAGATAATGCTGCTTGAGGGGAGTCTTGTCCTTGATCAGAACCTGATCCTCATCGGTCAGTAGGGAAAAAGATAACTCGGGGATCCTCCTTGCGGGGGCCTCCATAAAGAACTTCGCGTAAGCCCGCCCATCCAATTGATAAACCGTGAAGCGTTGAAAGTTCCCCGTTTTGTCACGCCCCACGTTGAGAGCGACGAAGAGGGAGTCGGGAGGAGGGTGCTTGGCACTCAAATCCATACTCCAAAGAGGCTGGTTCGTCTGCCCATAGTAGAGCTTGTCCTGTCTGGTTGACAACCTTTTGCTCATGAAGCCTAGCCAGTTCATTCCCTTGGTCGGCATGCTTGCGGTCTTCGTGGGGTGAGCCGACAAGGGCGGGTTCAAGCTATTGGTGGACATCGGGGAAACCGAAGCGCCCTCCGCTATCTTTGCCTGGCATATCTTGTCCAAGAGGGCAACCAGGCGAGGGACCACCTGCCCGTAATAGGCTTCTAGATCATAGCGCACCTCGATGAAGAAACTCAATTCGCTCGTGCCCTTGTCGTAGTCAGGCCGTTGAGAGGGCTGGGCGGCATTGCCCCTCAGCAGCTTGCCCGACGGGTCGACCGAAACATGCTCGGCCACAAGGAGCCTGCTGGGAAGCATTTCCTCGTTCACGAACTTGCTCAGCAAGGCCCGCCCATCCTGCGCGTTGGCGATCTTGCTGACCGCTTGAGTCCACAAGTCATCGCCGCGTATTTCGCTCACCGTTATTTTTTTCTGTCTCAAGCGTTCGATCAACTTTGAACGAACCACCTCGGCCTCGATCGTGACGGTGAACAAGCCCAGGTCTTCATCCTTCTCGGGGCCACTGAGAACCTTCTTGGACCGGACGAAGCCATCGCTGTAAGTTAGGACCTCGTCTTTGATGAGTTCTCCATTCTTGGCAATGGTCTCGGCATCCACAAACTCTCCTATCGCTTTGCGTACAGCTTTTTGAATCGCACTCCTCTCTGCATCGTCAGGCGTATTTCCATAACCGCTAACGGTGACAGTAAGGATATCCGCACATAAAGCATCTGAAATATAAAAAGAAAGAGAGAGTAAAAAAAAATAGAGGAATTTCATTAAGTTGTCTTAGTTGGGGTTTCGGGATATTGGCTGCATTCTAACCTCTGAAAGGTTTTGCAACTGCTCTTTGGTAAATTCTTCTTTAATTTCCATGATCAAAGAATTGCTCGTTAAGATTTGTTGATGGGTGCTTCCATATGGGTCACTTCTATCTCCAGAATCACCCCTTTCTACAAGAAATTCGGGGCTTATGGTTATGCAAAATGGATCATCATTGTCATTTTGATTTTGATTATCTCTATATACTTTAGCAATGCCCATTAGAAATCTTTTACCATCGGGAATCCATGCGGAAGGTATCAGGCAAGATTCAACATTTTGATTTTGATTATTAGCAATAAGAAAAGAAGGTCCTTTCGGACCGAAAGAAGTATTAAAGACGGATATTTTTCTTTGGCTCATGACCTCTTGATTCCGATCGAAAATAGAGAATTTAAAATCTGGAAAAACGATTGAAGGAGCCTCGAATAGAGCTTTTGAATAGGTCTCGTAGTCTAATTCGTATATGTCAAAGTCACACTCGCTTCTATCTGCATTACCTCTTCGTTCGATCGCCAACAATATCGACTTTTGTCGAACGTCCAGTCGCCAGGGCGAATCTTTTGAAACTCCACTACTAGAAAGGTCGATCTCAAAATAGTCTTCACTCCCAAGGTACACCCGACTATCACTTAAATAGCTAAGTATAGCAGTTCCCGGATGACCCTCTCGCATAAGGGGCAGATTCGTAATGTATGTATAATACTCGGTATTCCCCATACCATATCGCTTTGGCCCCATATATCTTTTAACGGAACCTCCTATCTGTCCTTTCGAAACTTGTTTGATAACCCTGTCTAACCGCGGCAAGGCGTGCTTGTAATAAGCTTCCAAATCAACGGATATTTCCCAATACATCGTGAGCTCGACTCGTTCATCATCAAGGACTTTTACAGTGTTTGGGTTATTGATTGCCTCTTTTCCACGAATCAACTTTCCATCCGCGTTAAGAGCAACAGTTTCACATTTGATCAACTTGGCTGGATCCAAATCTTCGTTGAGAACTTTCGCCAGTAATTGCTGCCCCCCCTGTGCCTTTTCCATCTTACTCAGTGCCTGTGCAAACAGGCTGTTTCCGTCTATCTCCACCACCTTGATATTTACCTCCCTGAGGCGCCTGACTACTTTTGAACGAATCACTTCAGCCTGAATGGTAAGAGTGAAAAGTCCGAGATCCGCATCCTTGTCGGGACCGCTAATATCAAGGGTCTTACTAATAAACCCATCGCTGTAAGTGATGACCTCGTCCTTTATGAGTTCTCCATTTTTAGCAATGGTCTCAGCATCGACCACTTCCCCAAGTGCTTTTCGGACTGCTTTTTGAATGGCACTCTTGCGAACCCCTTCCACTGTGGAACCCAATCCCGTAACCGTCACGGTTATCAGTTCCTCAGCATAGGCACCTAAACTTGCAAGGAAGATGAACGAAAGTGAGTAGAATATTTTCATTTTTGAATCAATGTATCTGGTTGTTGTGGTAGCTTGGTTTGATTAAGTCTTACTTGATCGGGTATGCGATAGCTAACCCCATCTGGTCACCTGCTGCGGTTATCCACCAGCCCAATTCTTTTTGATCAGGCGAATGAATGATTTGCTGGGATTCACTTTTGGTGAAAGAAAGGAAGGTTTCTTTTACTCTTTTGATGGTCTCTTCATTCCCTTCCGCATCTACTTCCACAATCTCTTCGTAATGACTGGTAAAACTTTCTTTTGAGGACATTTTTTCCCCTATTAATCTGGCAACTTTTTCCTTTGCCTTGATCCGTGCATATTTCATTGAAGCAAGTAATTTTTGGGGTGTAGGTTTTGAATCCATGTAACAGATTCCAACACTAACGAGGTATTTCTTTTCTTTGACTTCAATCACATCAATGAGACCAGACATAATTTCCGAACGGGCAAGAAGAGCTGTTTCGAAAAACTTATCATTAATCTTTAACTTTTGGAACAATTCTTTATCAGCCATTAAATCAATATTAGAAAACAGACCGATTGCAAAAAAGAGGAAAAAAAAGTAAAAAAAATTCATGATTAGCCTTAGTATAATGGCAATGAGATGAATTAATAAACAATGAAATTTAAGGAAAGTGTATTACTTCTGTATATGATGAATCATACTTTTTAATCGAATCGGAAATATAAATAAAGAACAAAAATGAGTAAATTATGGGCTTAAGAGATTGGATAAATAAATAAAAATGCAGAATATCAAAAACTGAGATCGTTTAAAGTTTCTATCTTAAGTAAAATGAAAAGAACCCATTGATACTTTTTCTCTATCGTATTTACGGAAAATGCGGACAGAAGAAGTACAGGAAGTTGAACTTCGACTAACCTTACAAACTAAAAGCCGAAGAATTGAAATTATTTCACCCTCAAGAACGCTCTCTTCACCACTTCGCTGAAACTGCCCCATCTTTCGACAATTCGGGTTAGCATTTCACGATATGCCTCAGGAATCTCAGTCAATATCTCGATCGAATGATTTAATTAATTAAAAAGGTGGAAATTATTTAGGAGATCGCTCGAGTTCTGGATTCAATTATTGGGATTTTTAAATGGACCGCGGCCATCTTAAGTCTTTTCTTTGTGCCTCCTTCTATTCTGGGTTTAATAGATACTGTGAATATGTCCTTCGGAAGTCTTAATTCACTTATTCCTCTTTTGATTGGTGGACTATCTTATTTACTGGTTTCGCGTATTGTTGTGGGCAGGAAAAAACAGGGGTGGTTCAGTGCACTAGAACATGAACTGACCCACGCTTTTTTTGCTTTGCTCACTTTTCATACGATCAGCGGGATACAAACAACCGCAACCGGAGGGGGTGTAATTCATATCCTGGGTGGCAGTAACTGGCTGATTCTAATTTCACCATATTTTTCCCTACTAGCAGCTTTCTACTAATGCTTCTGTTGATAATAGTTGGAGCACATAATCAGATTACCTTAGGTTTTTTACTTGGCTTTTCAATATTCTATCATTTTGTTTCCACCAAGCATGAATTACACCGTCAGCAAACCGATCTTATTAAGGCAGGTTTTTTGTTTACCCTCCTTTTTCTTCCATGTGCAAATCTTTTCTGTTATGGAACTCTTTTTGCTTTTTCAGTAGGTAAAATTGACGGGGTAATTAATTATTTAAGCTTGGTTTATTTTACAATTACTTTTTTTTCTAAGAGCTCTTCCAATCCTTGACTGGCGTTGATTTTAGAATATTCCATCGACAATCTTTCGATCTATTCAAAGATGGATGAGGACTCTCCCTTTGCTAGATTATGAAAAATAGACCAAAACCGACTTCAAGAAAATGTAACTTAAATTAAAGTATATGAGTAATGTGATAAGGTTTAAAAATTCGATTAACAAACCCACTTTCTATCAAATTTAAAGTTCAGATTAAATAGGAGGAGCACTATTTATTGAATCCTCTTAATATTCGGTAAGAAAAATTTCGATTGGTAATTTGTAGGATCTTATTGTGTTCAATAGGCGGTTGATCTTTTTTTGATCCCGTTCTTTGTGTATTATAAGCAATATACCTGCTCTCTTCTTGGTCTGACGTGCATAATTCAGAGATTGTCCGATTGCTTCCGCCCACTTGGAGGCAAAGTCCACTTCTATAGCATGGGTACGGGTTATTATATCACACCTGCTTCCATCCTGCATAAGTACTTCGACATGCCCGCCATGATTTCTTGCAAAGAGATCCTGATAGTATCTTTCTTTTTTCTTAGCATGAAGAAAAAAGGGTATGATCATCAGAACCAAGATTCTCATTAGCAATTCGTTTTAATATGGAAGGCAATTCGACAGTCGTTTAGATTATCCGCTCGCTTCAATATATTGTAAGCAAGTTTTAGGTCCGAATAACCTTCTTTTTTTTGTAATCGATTAAATCGATCGACCCTTGAATGTGCTTCCAATAGCAGGTTTTTGATGGGATTATTGAGGCACTTTCTGATCGAATTATGAAGCAGTTTTTCAACTTCCGGTATTTGTTTTCTCATTCTTATAGCCAAATCACTTAAATCATGGCCCTGTCTACCGAAAAGTCCAAATCTCCAAGTAAGAACATTAACCTCGTCTTTCTCAAGTTTTTCAGGGCATGAGACAATGGCATTTTCAAAGTTTTTTCTAGCCTGGAATTGATCCACAGAACATTTGCTTTTTGGAAATGTATTTTTCATAGGATTTTCTAATTATGAACCAATTTTAACATCACCTCGGTATGCCCGATCGACCAATGATCCATCCATGAGCTTGGCTCCTTCGAGAAAAAATTGGTAGATTCCGACTTCGAGTGGGTACTTGAGGTTCAAGCTTACTTGAGCTCCATCATTCTTGGATTCGTATTCCAGTTCATCCACCTCGATCGGTATTCCTGCGGTCGTAGAAATTCCATATGCTTCAATATTTTTAATTGCCATTGATTCCCATTGCACTCCCGGAGGAAGTCTGAATTGAATTCTACTCTGGCCTTCTCTAGTGGTATCCATTTGGTGAAGTGCGATGGGTTTTCTGAATATTCCTCTGGCTTCGTAGTTTGTGTCAAGGTGAGTTTCATTCCCTGATGCATCGGGGCAATTTTTTACACTTAGTCTATATAATCTACCTGGAAACTGAGTCCCGACTAAAGAAACCTTAACTAAAGAGGAATTCCCCCTTACCTCGCTCATGACAGCCCCCACTTTCATTTCTTTGTTTCGCTTAAGATCGAGAACGGTTATTTGAGAAAAGGAATCAAATTTTTGGTGATCGAGAATTTCTGATAACTCAATTATTAGAATGTTCCCAGATCCACGGACTTTTCTGATGAAAGGCGGGGATCGGTCAAGTGGTCCATCATAAGTAAATTTTGAGGTTTGTTCATCCATGTAATTGGACGGATTCATTCGATCTCCAAGAGAATGAATTTTAACTTGATATTCCTTCCTAGGTTGAACCGGAGTGGTAATTAACCGAACCGAGGAAAAAGATCCTTTTCCAAGGGATGGATCATCAAATTCTTTAAAGGGAACTACATGCTTGATGGTCAAGCCTCCATCAATCCCGTAATTTTTGGGATCGAGTGAAGTAATAGGATCAAGGCATTCATCAAAGTGTAAGATTACTTCAGATTGATTTTCTCCGTTTACTACAGATATCAGGTCAGGGGAAAAGGTGTCCAGATAGCGAAACTCAACTTTATCATTTAATTGATTTCTAAATTCTGAGTCGTCTTCCAAGCCATTTACTTCAAGTAAATAAGAACCATTATGAACGAGGGTCTCTTCAAACTTTAAAGTTACTTCCTTGAAGCTTTCCTCATCCAGTATCGCGTCTATTAACCTAAAGTTTGAGAGTCTGAATGTGGACGGTCGAATGGCGGACCTTCTGGAGACAGCCTCATTGAACCTTACAATTAAGGAATGAGGAGGTAAGGGTTCAACTTCAAGAATTTGAGGAGGGAGTAAATCTTCATACCTAAATTCTCTAATTCTTTCTGAGTCCCTTATTTCTTTTTCACTTACAAGATTTCCTGCAAGATCCGACAGTTTGTTTTTAAGCCCAAAATCTAAAAAATAATCTACCTCATCCTCTAACGGTACAGAGGAAGTTAATTGAATAAGCTTTTTATCTTTCTGGTTTACCGAGGGCACCAAAACATAGGCAGTATTACGGATTTTAAAAGATTCTTCACTTATTGTTTCAGGGGCAATTTCCTCATCAAATTTCACCCAAATTGTATGTGGGTCATTTCGCGAAGTGACTTCCATGACTTCTGGGGGAGAAGTGTCCTTGAGGAAGAAGACGGAAGAGAGGCCGATTGCGAAAATAGTTGCAAAAATTGTAGTTCCGACCCATTCCCGAGTTCTTCGAATAACTCTTTTACTTAATTTTGATATGATATTGTCATTATTTAAATGCCCCGATTTTTCTGTGGTAAAGATGGGGAGAGAGGAACCGGGCACCTTTTCGATGCCCCACAGAATAAGCAATTTCGGATTTCTTTTGGTTCCCCACAGGAAGTACGAGTCGGGCTCTAATTCAGGATCTGGCAGGCAAAAAGCTCTCCTTAGGGACTTTTCATATTTGGTTGTTTCTTTTTCAGGAGAAAGAAAATCCGTCGCTGCTTTTTTGAGTGCATTGAGTTCTGGCAATGTAATCTCTTTTAGTGGACGCAAGGTTTTTGCCTGCATTTTTGTCAAATAATAGCATACAGATCTCCCCCCTTTTTCTTGAATTATTTTTGCAGGTGGCAAAAACCGCCCCATGGAATTCTTACTAGAATGAAAAATTCTTTCGACCTGGGGTTGGAGGAAATGATCAATTTTATCATGTGTTCTTAGTAAAAAATATGATTTGTCTAATTTTCTTATTATTTGAGTTTTCATTTTTATGCGGTTGCCAATGATTTTATTTTGAATTTTGGAGAGTCCAGCCAATGCGTTTCATCCATTTGTGTTCGAAGTTTCAATTTTATTTTATTCAAGTCTAAATTATGGCCTGATGAAGAATTTAGAACTTCCAGAAGCTCAAGATGCTCTCCTTTGTCCTCATCTATAGACCATCTGAGTTTCAATCGTACAGATTGTGATCCATTTTCCTCCTCTAGATTATCATCATAACACAACTGATACACTGGTTCTGGGCTACTTTTTGCATTTCGAAATGATTTTCTGCCCAGAATACAACCAATGGGAATTTCACAATCTACGATGGATTCCTTTCCGTAAACGAGTTTTCTTTTATCGAAGAGAAGATTTTTAAAGAATTCATCCAGTCCAAGGTTTTGATTAATGGTTCCCCAATAATGAGCCATTTGTTCAAGGTGGGGTTCCTCTCTCAGCGAGAAACCCCTGAGGTTTCCGTTCAGGATATCCTGATGTAAAGCAGCCCCTACAACCGCCGCAGTCTTTGCATCTGTAACACGGCCCTTTTCGGCAAATGGGTACCACTCCCCAGCCATGTAGCTTTTTAAATTGATAATTCTTTGAGGCAACAAAGGCAGTCCTTCTTCAATGCGGTCTCTTATTCTTGAAAGCTCAGATGGTTTACCAGATAAAATTACAAGATCACATGGGAATTCCCTGAAAATTTGCAGTAAATCGTCAAATAATTCTGCAAAAACATCGTCAATTACTTGTTCAAGCAAGGACCTATTAAAATGCAGGGTTTTATTGTTCGAGAATATGTTGCCGTTAGCTGTGTTACAGTCGTGTGTCTTACGATCAAGCATTTCATTTGTTATTTCGTTCAGAGAATCCAGAATTTCCCCGTTCACAAGCTCGGCAATATCAATTTCTATTTTATCATCTCCGGATCCTTTATCTCCGAGTTTGGCGAGTAACTTATTTACGACGGGTAGAAAGACTAGTCGCACAATACGGGCAACTTTAGCGGGTAGCCGGGGATCAACATCCGCAAAAACAATACTTTCGGGTTCCTCAAACATTTTGGCGATCCAATTTCTTATTTTTTGATCAAGGTTTTCAAGTGGACCGACGCTGGAGAGGATCCATTCAGGGATTAACAAATCCTCAATAATCTTTTTGACTAAAGCGTCTCCTGCAATGCTTTTACCGTCTTTATAAAGTAACTTGGCGAGCAATTTTGCGGTGGGATCATTTCTTTTAATCGCTTGGTTTGAATCATTCGCAACTAGATCATCTTTTCGATACTCAATTACTGAAAAATCGGTGGTACCTCCTCCGATATCTATATTCATGACTCGGGTTTTTTTACCGTTTCCATATAAATTTAACCATTCTTTACCAGCCCCTCCGAGTGATGTTACTTCTGAGTAAACAACAGGTAACTGAGCACACATTGCTTCATCTAAACCCCTCTCTTCAAAAGTGGGCAGAATTGAATTATCCATAGAGTTTAGGTTTATTTGTTCATTACAACTTAAGTGTGTTGTAGTGAAGATCTTTAATGCTCTTTTCCATTGGTCAAAATACTCGTTTTTTTCCAGTTTAGTCCATCCAGACGGATATAGAACCGAAACCTTTGAAAGTTTTCTTGGAAGTGTTCTTCTCTTTGCGACATTAAGATAGTTATCTGAGTTAATTTGACGATAGGCTGATTCCAAAACACTCATGGCAAACCAGCATATAGAATCTCTTCGAGGGAAATTGGGTGGTGAATTGCGGAAAGGTGCATTGGCAAGATCACTTTCCTTTGGAGTACCGTTTACATCCCAATCCTTACCCTCAGGATCCATAAAAAGCCTAAACAACCCATCCAGTTTTTCAAAGTAAAATGGTCGGTCATTTTCTTCGTTTTTTAAATTCGGTAATTGAGACCAATAACTTGAGCCTGATGTTCCAACCGTTCGGTCATCCCAGGCGTAACGCTTAGGCGAACCCATGGTGAACCGAGCGTCTTCATCTAGTGGAGCTTGTGCCAGAGCGGCTCGTGCTCCACCATTGAAATTCCCTCCACCTATTAATGCGGGAGACATTTCCACAAAAGTATTCGCAATGTATTTAAGAACTTTTCTTCTGGATGGAATATGGTCTGTGCTTTCCTCGGTTGAAGCCGAGTCCACGGTCAAGACTTTTTCTATTCCGAAAGGAGGTTCCATTTCGGAGAAATTTGATCTTTTTAAGACAAACCAAGAATCAATAATGGATAATTCATCAAATGCGATTCCAGAACCGTTGAAATTTTGGACTTTATATGAATCTCCAGGTGGCATGAATCTAACCGGTTGAACTCGATGCCCGAATGGAATAGATTCGTGGCTTGGATGTTCTAGCAATAATGCAACCGTTCTTGTGTTCCCCAAATCAACCACCAAGTCAACTTGTACTGGATCTGCACCAGTTGATCGAATCCAGTGAATTGTAATATTTATTTCTATTTCCCGATCGTCAATATTTGGTAGGTAAGTTAGCGGAATACATCGATTGCGCCCAAAATCCTCTTCTATATTCGCTTCATCATAACTGGCATAAGGATTTTCTTTCTCTTCGGTTTTAATATCATCGCCCACTTCCTCTGAGTCAAAAAGCAATCCGTTGGAGGGAGTACCAAGATTGGTTTCAACGGCCAGTCTTAAAATGGGTCCACCCTGTTCCCATGGCATATTTTCATACCTATACCTAATCCATGGAGTGAATGCATCCCACGGTTCCCAGGCTGCGATATTTTTTTCAACAAAAGTTGTAATTTTCTCCTTACTCCAATTATGCAGGAGCTTTGTAAGTTTGATAACTTCATACTGATGTCCAGAATTTGGGAATACCCTAATCATTAAACTATTATTTGAATTATTCATCTAATTTTTCTCCTCTTTTTTTCCAATAAATGATTCACATAGATGAATTATCTCATCGTCACCGGCTTGTTCATTTCTACCCAAGTTTTTTAATTTTGTATTTATGAACTGAGAAACTCTATTTTTTGATCCCTCAATAATTGGACTTACCGTAGAATAATTTTCTTTTTGATCAGGTGAATTAGATAAACTCTCTGTTCGGTTTTCACCCAGAAATTCATTGGACATTCGAACGGCAAGAAATCTTCTGTAATCTATCATTTTGAATTTGGATTGTTGTTTAATGATAGTACGCAACCAATCTGCGATTTCTTTCAGATTTGGTTCAATTGACCTACATAATGACTGCCAGCATAGTTTTGCATTTTCTTGGTTTTCGAAACCAATGAGTTCCCAGCATGCTCGGTCATCGTTTTTATCGATGTCCATGAGAATTTTACTTTTTTGGTTAAATTGTTTTTTGATGAATTCAATGTTCAGCTCATCCAACTTTACGGGCAAAGCATCTAACTCTTTTTCATCCACATTTAAAAGTTGTTTTAATCCTTTTTCCATGTCCTTTTTATGATCCATTGACGAACAATCAGAAGTTTTTTGTAATAACCCGCTTAGCATTCTTAAATGGTGGATCCGGTCTTTTTCCTTGGACTGCGACTTGGGTAAAAGTCCAGTCGTTGATAACAAACCTTCTAGTTTTACAGATGCATCGCTAATTTTTTTATTCCAGAATAATTTCCTGAGTTTCGAACTTTTGACCTGAAGAAATAATGAACGGAAGAAAAAGTTGATCCCTCCGTCTTTACTAACGGTCATGGACTCAAAGGATTCTTTATTCTGCTCGATTGAGAATAATCTTTTAAACTCTGGTTCCTTCCGAATGGTATCAAGCAGAGTGGGGAGAACCTTGGTCGTTTCCTCGGAAATGCTTCCTCTGGGTAGACTTGTGTCATTGATTGCAAAAATATTTGCGATATTTGGATCAGATAACGGTCCAAGCTGTTCGTATTTCCCTTGATTTTTACCGAAAATAATTGCTCGGTTTGCGGGAGATTCATTTAACATTTTAGACCACCAAGTCATTACACAATTAAGGGGTAGAGGCGATTTTTCAGTTGATTGACGAGAGCGGTTTGAATCCGTTGAACGCCACCAAGTCTGAACTCCAGTAATCAAATCCTGTGCATTTGGTTTGTCATTGTCTAAGTCCTGAAAGATTGAGACTGCATCAATTAGAAGTTTTCTTGAATAACCTTGAAAGAGAGTGGCGGTTTTACCTCTTTTGAGAATTTTGGTAAAAAACAGTTCCCAAGGAACTGAATCAGCTAAGCCAGATTCATGGTTAATTTCATTGAGGTCTATTTTAGTTGCTGAGGATGATTGCCCTCCCCTCTCCACGCCAGGGAAATCAATCAGGTCAAAGTTCTGAATGTATTCTAGAAAGGGAGAATTATTTAAGTTTTTTAAGTTCAAGGGAATGATCACTTCCTGAATCAATCCCTGAAACATTCCGAATTCGTAAGGTCTGTGGAAAAGTTGACTATTCTCGTTATTATTCCTGCCAATGAACACATTTTGGAGATCTTCCTTGGTACCAAGACTGCTTAGAATTTGATGTACTTTTCCCTCTTTTAATTTTTCATTTTCAAAAGAAGCTAGACCATTGGAAAATATAGAGAAACTATCCATATCCAAGATGCATGAAGCGGCTTCTAACGAACAAAAGATTTCTTTTCCGCTCCAGTTTTTTTCCAGTCTTTCAACATAAGTTAAAAGCTTGGCATAGAATTCATTTATAACACTTGAATTATCCCAAAGTATCTCCGCTCTGAAACTATCCAAAACTTTCTTATTACTCACAAGTGATTTACTACCAAGGATTAATTCCCTAATTATTTTCGATTCACCCTGCTCATTTATAAGAGCTCTGTAGCGTGGTAATCTCGCAAACGCCAAGTCCTCAAGAACTTGGCAGAACGATACAGCTTCCTCGTAAACTCTTTTTTGAGGAATTGAATTATTTGCGTCCGTTCTTGAGTCGATTATTTCTATACGTTCTTTAAGTTCCTGAATATTCCAAAATTGATTTGGATCTTTCTGTACACACTGTCCGTGGTAACCTCGAGCCAGGCTTAAGGTAATTTCTGTTTTACTAGAAAACCTAATGGCAACAGGAAATTCCTTGTTTTTCACAAAGAAAGCACTTTCTTCATTTGAATCACGGGTTCCTCTGGTGAATCTTGTAATGCAAGCCGATGCGTCCATTCCTCCGTTGTATGGATTGAGGACGGTTACATTTTGATCAAACGAACATGCGTCTGCTCCACGTGGTAGCGAAAAGAATGCACTTGCCCCTCCTTCCCATTGAAGTGCGGTACCCTCCCCATTTCCGCCTTTTGCCATTTCGTCAATATAGCCGGCGACCAGAGTTGACTTACCAGTTTGTGAAGGTCCCCAAATTGCCGCTGAAGGACGGGGCATCTTTTGAGCATGTATGCTTTCGAGTTCCTGGTTTGCCTGGTAGAGTGGTTCAAGCCAGTCCGTCCTGCTTAATTCGTATTCGCTCTGTCTTTTCACTCCGTGATCCCAAAACCAATTTTTGAGTTGCCTGGAAAACTCGAGTGCGTCTGTGGTTGAGTTGTCTTTTTTCATTTTAAAATAATCTAGATGGTTATGATTGTTTTTCCCAATGATTGGGTTCGTTTAAATCCATGCTTCCTGGCGTCGAAATTACTTTCATTATGCTCGATATCCAAAGAGAGACTTTTTCTTTATTTTCACGTAATTCCGCAAAAGATTCAGGCATAAGAATGTGAGAGATTTGTTTTTGATCTTTATCATTATTGTAAATAGAGATGAAATATTGGTGCATCTTACTTCCTGATTTTGAACTCATTTTAACTTCGTGTACAAAAAGGATTTTTTTTATCAAAACTTTATTTTCACCAGGATGAAAAATCCCGATCTCGATAAGTTCATTAATCGGGATTGCCTTTTTGGAATTAACTTTTCCTCCATTTAGAAAAGTTCCGTTTGATGATTGGTCTTCAATATAAAATTTCCCATCTTCAATTTGTACGGTTAAATGATTTCGGCTTATGAAAAGTTCATCCGCCGGCAATCCCTGTTGATTTTTCAAGGAAAGTTTTATGCAAGAGGTCTTACTCCTTCCAAAAGAGAATGAATTACCTTTTAAAATAGTAATTTTCTCTCCGCTTTGAATATGTTTGAGCATAAATGGAAATCGAGCCTTTACGATATCCGCATTTTCAGGAAGAGGATTAAGAATTACTTGTAATCGTTCATCTTCGGACGAACCCGGTATCAGTGATAAGTTATAATCTTTAAATCCTTTAGATCTTATTGTAATTATATTTTCTTTATAAGCGGGTATGCGATAATCATCCTCCAGTGTTTTTTGTATTTCACTTTTATTAAGAAATATGCTGAATTCAACTTTTGGGGAAATATCAATTTTTACTCTTTTTGTTACTTCCGTTAGATTAATCATTAAGGGTACTTGGTGTCCTGATTGAACATTTAACAGAGTATTCCAGGGGGTGTATTTTTTGCTTCTTAATTGAATCTCCCATTCACCGGGGGACACTTCAAAAAATCCTTCTTTTTTTATATATGTTTCTTTTTCTCCAACTAAAAAACATAATTTTCCCATTTTTTCATTCTCAATTAAATTACCATTAACTGAAAGAATTGGATAAATCTTAATTTTTTTTTGCATTGAGTCCGGGGATTGAAAAATCTGGGGTTCGGCATTCAATCCCCTCGACTCATCTGCGGTTTCTGTTTGAGAAACTAGATTTTGTGATTTTGCACTATTCTGCTCTTCGTCCTCAACTTTTTTTAGGTATTTATTATAAGCTGAGTCCAGTCGATCTATCTTGTCCTGAAGGAGTCGAATTCTTGGTTTCGCTGATGTTGACTTTTTTTCCCTTAAGTATCTTTCCCTTTTACCATCATAGGTGTTTTTCAGTTCTTCAAGAGAAGTTCCGTCCTTGATATCAAAAAGTGCTTCCATTTACTTCTAGCTCCTAAGAATTTTTATTTTAGCGTAAAACGCTTGCAACTACCGTGAAGGGGCTTTGCCAACCGGTAATTCCCTCTACTTCAATTGAGTAATCACCTTCTGATAAATTCTCCGGATCAAAGTGAAGGTTATTGCCGTCTAGGCGTTCCACTACTTCCCTTGAACTATTCATCAGGGTCCATCTTTTAATTTCAAAATCAACTTCATTTCCAGTATTTGCTAAAGAGTATTTGTCGTCGAAACCACCAGACTCTTTTATTCTAAAACTCCATCTTCTTTCTTTTTGAGAATTAGAGACTTCTTTGATTTCGTAATTTTCCTGTCCTTTATCAATCCGTTCAAATACAATTTCTTCTTCTTTTATTAAATTCCCACCGGGTCGGTCATCATAAATGCTATCATGCCCAACCGCTCTTCCATTAGGCCAATCCCTAGGGCGTCTGGATACCCGAATTTTTCTACCGTTAGGGAGTTGAACAAATTTATTATTTTCGTTTCCCTCGCCTACGAATTTAAAATCATTGGTTTTTGAATTTACGTTTATGGAATTTGCATTATTGAGAGGGTTAGATCCAATTGGGCTGTTTTCTGGAAACCCTTTATTGAAGAACGAGTCTTGATTTCGGTTCATTCCTTTCATAGGACTTGGCGAATTTTCAAGAAACTCTTGTTTATATGCATTCTCAACAGAGTTTATGGGTGATGAAACATTCTGGCTATCCTGTTGAGGTTGACTTGGCGAATAATGAGAATTTTTACTGAAAGGTTCTTCTCCGGATGTTTCCAATCTATCGACCAAGTTAGAGGCTGATTCAATAAGATCCGTTATATCGGTCTGACCTTCAATTCCCTGATGGATAGCCTGCTTGGTATCTTTTAGGATAGCGACCGTATCAAGAAATTGATCTCTTTCTTCCGGCGAAGCGTTTTTACTCTTATTCATTAATTCGATGATTAAATCATCAATTCTTTCCAAGGTTTTTTGAGCACTTACGGAATTACTTTTAGCGAGTTGCTGCTGAATTTCTTTCAGTAAAGCTTCGAGATCTTCGTCTTGGCGTGCTAAGGAAAACCTGAGTTTTAATGCATCGTCCATCAACTCCTGTTTGTATTTTTTTCGATTCCATGGAAGTACTCCACTTAAGTTAGTGCCTGCAACTTTGGAGACATATTCGTCAATTGAATTATCAGCTTTCTCAAACTGCAATCTTGCCCTCAAAGCAGATAATTCAGACATAAGATATAGTCCTCTATGGTATCTAGTTTGTGCGATCTCAGAACTCTGGTCAGCTTTTAAATAATAACTTTCTAATTTGATACCTTCGGCTTTTAATAATTTAAAAGGTACCATGGTGTTTATTTGTCCGTAGAGGGCAGATGACATTAAGAGTAGAATGCTAATTAATAATTTATTCATTTTTTTAAATGTTGATGGTTAAACTTCATTTATTGATACGCATACTTTCTTCTTTTCTTTCACATTTATTTATTTTGTTTAGCAAACCCATTGCACTAGTTGCATTTGACAACAATTATATGTAGCAACATAATTATACTTTAATGGTTTTCGAAGCCCCCAACTATAACAGAACCCGCACTACAATGGTGCGAGGCTTACGCGACCTTGAAGATCAAAAGGTGTGGAATCGTTTTTTTGAGTCCTATTGGAAGTTAATCTATCATTCTGCCCGTAAAGCAGGATTAGAGGATGCTGATGCACAGGAAGTTGTACAGGAGACCGTTATTACAGTGACCAAAAAAATTGGAGGCTTTGACTATGATCGAAGCAAGGGATCCTTTAAGGGTTGGTTAATGCAGACAACCAAGTGGAAAGTTCTGGATCAGTTTAGAAAAATTAATCGTAATGCAAATCGGGAAAGCTTAAATGCATCTGAAAATATTGATCAAATTCCTGATGAACTCCCCGATTTGGACTCTTTCTGGAAACAAAATTGGCAAAAGGAACTTTTTGATGCTGCTTTGGAAAAAACAAAGGGCGAAGTTAATCCACTTTATTTTCAAATATATAATCGATTGGTTATAAAGGAAAAAAAAGCAAAAGAAGTGGCAAAAGAATTGGATGTTCCTGTTTCACAAGTTTACCTAGCCAAGCATCGTGTCACAGAGGCAATTAAAAAATCAATTGAGCAAATGAACCACGGTTACCAATAATATTTATAATTGATTGAATAACGACCGCCCAACTCAAAAAATGGAAGATTCGCCCCCTTTTCCATTCAAGATTCCTGTAATCGCTGATTACAAACCAATAAGGGTTATTGGAACTGGTAGCTTTGGCCAAGTTTGGATTGCTTTAGATGCGACAGGGAGTCCCTGTGCTCTCAAAATAATTCATAAAGGTAAATTCGATAACGAAGTCTTTTGGAAGGAATTTGAAGGTGTCAAGAATTACCTTCCCATTTCAAGGGGTAATATGGGCTTGGTCACAATTTTGCATGTTGGGAAAGATCCACAGGAAAATTTTTATTACTACACTATGGAGTTAGCAGATAACGCTAACGATTCAATTGGAGAGGATTGGAAAGAGTACGAAGCCTTATCGCTTTCATTGCAGATTAATCGAATTCAAATGCTTTACCCTCTCGATAAATTTGAGGAAATTGCGATTAATTTGGCTGATGGTCTTGCCCATTTGCACGAAAATGGGCTTGTTCATCGTGACATTAAACCTTCAAATGTTATTTTTATTAATGGAAAAGCTAAATTGGCGGATGTAGGCTTGGTCACAAAAGGAGTTGAGGCTTCTACATTCATTGGAACCGCAGGGTACATCCCACCTGAGGGACCTGGTATGCCTGCAGCTGATGTTTATGCCTTGGGCAAGACATTTTATGAACTTTTAACCGGAAAAGGCATACAAGATTTTCCGGAATTACCAACCATGATATCAGACGGGAGCAAAACAAAATCATTTGCAACTTATAATCTCATAGTGGCAAAGTCCTGTGAACCAAACTACTTGGAAAGGATTCAGGATGGTTCGGAATTATTAAACTCCCTGAAAAATATAAACAAATTAAAAGATAATCGAAAAAATGAACCCCGCTCTCGATTTCCTTTACTGAAGACCTTGATTTTTCTTTTCTTTGCTGCTCTTCTCATTTTCTATTATGATCGAGAGTTCAATGATTCAAAAATTATAGCCTCGCTTAATGAATTTCAGGAAATGTACCCAGAACAGATCCTTAATTCCGAACCTGAAGAAACAATCCGGGAAGAAAACGACTCAAAGGAGGTTCGATCAGAAATATCAATTTCCAACAATTCAAACAATACCGTTGCTGAATTCTTCCTTCCCAGAACTCCCTTTCAACCAATGGAAAGGATTGAGGGAAATGAAAAAGAAGAACGATTTTTACCAAGAATTCTTCAAGTTCCTATGGATTCTATTGAATCCGGTCCGATCGAGGTAAATCCAAAAAAAGTAAAAAAGATAGAATCTAAAAAAACCGTCCAGAAAGGAGAACCTTTCCAATGGTCTGAAATGAAAATCACTATGCCCTGGATTCCACCAGGTTCTTTTTTAATGGGTAGTCCTGAAAGTGAAACAGACCGAAGAATCGAAGAAAAACTTAAAGTTAAATTTAACATTGAGAAAGGCTTTTGGTTATCATCCCACGAAGTAACTCAATATCTTTTTCAAAAAATAATGAAAAGGAATCTATCATCGAATCGGACCTCTACTCAATTACCAGCTGAAAACTTAAGTTGGAATGATGCAACTAGCTTTTGTTCAAAACTTACATTGCTAGCCCATGATTCAAATATGGTTCCAATGGAATTTTCTTTCAATCTCCCTACTGAAGCACAATGGGAATACGCCTGCAGAGCTGAAAGTGATTCTCGATTTTCTTCTGGGAATACATTAGGACACAAATTCGCAAACTTTCGAAATAACATTCAAAAGTCTAATAAGACTATCAAAGTGGGCACTTTATTGCCTAATCGATGGGGCTTTTATGACATGCATGGAAATGTGGCTGAATTTACCCTTGATTGGTTCTCACCAACTAAAAAATTCAAATCTAGTGACAAATATTCTTATATTTCAAAAAATGAATACAAAATCGCAAAAGGTGGAGCTTGGAATAATCCTCAAAGCAGTTGTCGTTCTGCATCTAGATCATTACTTAATACTTCAGAAATATGGCATAATGTAGGATTCCGAATATGCCTGATTCACCTGTAGTAATAACGAGAATTTATTCTTTAATCATAAAATATGATTTTTTATTTCATTTTACACAATTAAAAATTTTATGATTCAAAATTTACACTATTTTCGACACTTAAACCAAACTATCTATTCAAAAAATAAACTTATCCACCCATAGGTATTAAACTTATTGCACAATCTAATTAAATTAAGAAGGGGATTTATACAATTAATAGTTTTAATTAAAAAAAGCTTGCATAACTTTTAATTAAAATACAAAAAAAAACTTATGTCTCCGATTAACTTTAAATATACAGCATTCTTTTTAAGCATATGTGCAATAATGCTTGCGGGATGTACTACAACTTCTACGACAACAAAAGAGGTCAGACGACCACAAGCGCGTTTTGATCTGTCTGGAAATCAAATTAAAGAGAAGCTTTTTTTTGCAGGCTTTGTAGCGACAGGATTTGACCAAAATGCAAGCAATGAATTACTAAGGGGATGGGGTGATAAAAACCTTAAGTTTGGTCAGCACATAATAAATTTACCAGGTACGGATAATAATAAAAGCAGGGAAAAATTGCAGACTTTCAATAATTTGGCTTTTGAGAACTTTTCTCATCCTGAGTTTGACGTTTCATTGAAATTAAGTGGTGCAAAGCCCAAAGCGTTTGTTTTCGCAATTGACGAAGAGCGTATCACTACTGAAAAAATAGGAGACAGTGAAACTTTAGTCGCTGACCTTGCTGGCCAGATAATAGTTTTTGATTGGAAGGATCGATTGGTTTTAGCATCTTATCCACTCATTTTTAGTGCAAAAGATGTTTATGATCCAAAAAAGATAGAGCAGAAAATGAATCAACTTTATTATGCGGGTTGGGGAGAAGATTCAATAGGTTTTTTGGATTATTTTGTTAAATATCTTAAGGAAAAAGTTTCACTTACCTTTTACTATGATGGTCAAACTGTTAACAAAGCGGGCGTTGAAAATGTTGTAATTGAAGCAAAGGCACTTCCCTTTTTAATGAAGCAAAATATTACTGTTGGCGATTATAAGCAAAAACTTGCCCAGAGATTTACGGCTTACTTAGCTAAAAATCAAAATCTTGCCATGGTACCCTATGGATTTGCTGACGAAAAAGGACAAAGAAAATTGAGTATTGTTCCAGGTGGAAGCGCTATGGCTGGATTATTCGAAGATAACTCTGCTAATGAACTTATTATTCCCAAAGCTGATTATGTTTTTGATATAAACTTGGAAAGTCTGAAAGAAGTAGAGGTTGAAAGGGGAAATGTCGACAAAGTTATGGCATACGCATCTTTTCTAAAAGTCACCGTTTCCGATTCAGCTAGAACTACCGTTTTTTTCGAAGATGAATTTAAGAAAATTTTGACCCGTCACCTACCCATTGATTTTAATCCCAAACCTTGGAGATGGCTTGATTATTCTACAATTATAATGATAGACGATATTACCCGAAATATTAATAATCCAGACCCGAAATGGTGTAAGGCTCAATCAAATGGCACCAAAACCAAGCGTGCTTTGCAAAACCTTTACAATGGTCAACTATCCACTTGCCTCTCACCACTTCCTTCTTACTGATATGAAAAAAATCACCATACTTGTACTATTATTTTGTAACCAACTTGTTTGGTCTCAACTGGTTGACGAAACTGGCACTTCCCAGTTTCCATACAAACCAAGTGGGTTTTCAGGAAAACCGAAGGCGGATGACATCCAATTTGCGATAAAAGCTGCTAAGCTCAATGCACTTAGCAGGTACATTACAAGCATGGATCAAAACTCTAGGTTAAATTTTCAAAAAATCCAATCATCTATCGAAGCCGATATCGACAGAATTGTCCCAAGTGCCTCAATCGTAAGAAATGATTATGATAAGAGACAAAAGCTTATTTTTATCTCTCTGAGAGCGTCCATTAATTCTTCTTTGCTCCGTGATCGTTTAATCCAAAGTGGAGCAGCAGCTCAAATGCCCTCTAAAGAAAAAAGCTATGTATGTGGTGCTTTCGTAGCACGAAGGCAAACAAGCGTTACTGCTTTTGATGAGAAGCGGGTAATTGCAAATCGAGATGAAAGTTTTAGTGAAGACTTCGAAGAAGTTGCATCAAATGGATCAAGTACATCAGTAACAGCTGACCAGCGTCGCGAAAGAACATCTACTACAGCTGGCTCAAGAACTACAAAAGCTGATGATATAAGCTGGGATATTTTTCCTGCCGAAGTTCTTGACTCAAGCATGTCTGGTATTCTTAAAACTGCTGGATACAGACTTGTACCTGCTTCAGCACTTGGGCGTAAAAGTGATGGATTAATAAACCTTGATTCAATTAATAATGATTATTCTAAAGGCAATGACCTTTCTCAAAATACACGTGATGATATGGTTGAGGGCTGTGAAAACTTGAAAATTAGTTACCTTTCTACTGGAACTATGAGTGTGCAAGCCCCAAGTCGTCACCCCGTTACCGGAGATACGAAAATAACGGTTATGGTTAACGCACAGGTTTGGGATGTGGGAGGTTTTATTCCCGAGGTAATAGCTAGTATTGGACCGGTTCAATATTCGGCTATTGGCGATACTCAAACAACTGCTGAAAATAATGCCATTAAGCTTGCTGCAGAGAAAGCAGGACAGCTTATTGTCGCTGGATTACAGCAAGCTAATGCAAAATAACATTTTAAATTTTGAACCCTAATTAAACCTAACCATAAAATGAAAAAAATTATATCCTTCTCTACTTTATTATTAATGTCTAGCTCTATTGGTTTTTGCCAATTTGGAGGTTTGCTCGGTGGAGGAAAAAAAAGCTCCTCGATGGATAAAGATGCGTACATGGCTCAAGGCAAAGAACTTATACAGGGATATGCACTCCTACAGGCTGCTGTCTTAGAAGTTGGAGCAGCTCAAGCATTAGCCGAGAATGACTCAGCATCCGCAGAGCTTTACACCGCAAGAGCAAATGCTTTGAAAAGTGATCCCTCCTCTAAAAATTTTGAAAATGCTAAACAATCGAGTAAGGAAATTGTTGAAAAACAAAAAGATGAGGAAAAAAGATCAGTTGAATATTCAGAAAAGGGAAAAGAAGCACTCAAGGCAACTCTTCCTAAGTCTTTCGGAACCGTAGCAGGTGCTACAGCACTTGGTATTCTCTCAGTCGATTGGCTCAAAGAATATCCTAAACAGCTTAAAGCGGCAGGGACTTTTGGTAAGCTCAAACTTGTAAAGGAACTAAAAGTGCCAATGATGATTGCAAAAGAATTACCATCTTCTTTGGTTACTATCCCTAAGACACTAAAGGCGATTACTGGTTCAGCCAAAAAGCAAGGTGTCGATGTAAAAGCTGCAGAGAAAAAAGCTTTAGAAATTGGAAAATAATTTTCCACTTTTTACCCTTTCCCTTTCTGTTTTTCTTTCTAAATCAATGAAATTTAACTTATCTTATTTCATATTTCTAGTCTTGTCACACACCTTAAGTGCCGAGATTACTTACAGGGAAGTTGAAACTCAGGGAAGTGGAAAAGATTTAGGAGAGGCCGTTACCAATGCCCTCGTGGAAGCGGTGGGCATGGTAAACGGTCGATCCATTGAATCTGAAAGTTCACTCAAACAGGCTAAGAAGAGTGCATCAGTTAATGGTAAAACTGATTATTTTCTTTCAGAAGACTTTAAGTCTGCAGTGAAATCTGCAACTAAAGGAACAGTTGCCGAATATAGCATAGAAGATAAATCAACCAACGAATTGGGAATTGTAACCGTTTACATTAGGGCTAAGGTAGCAAAACTTAAACTTTCCGCCTCGGCAAATAGGAAACGCATTGCAGTTTTCCCATTGCGTATGGGAAGTAAAACTTTTCGGGTTGGAAATGCGGTCGGAGATAAGGAAAGAATATCCCGTTTATTTTCACAGAGAATATCCACGAATTTGGTACAATCACGCAAGTTTACAGTTCTAGACCGTGAGTATATCCTGGAGCAACTAGACGAGAAAGCAAATATAGTAAGTGGGGATGTGAAAAATGAGGAAATGGCGAAATTGGGTCAGGAATTGGTGGCTGATATGATTCTTGTTGGTACCATTGAAGATTTTGGGGTGGAAACTAAAACCATCCGTATGCAACTAAGTAATAGAACAGTTACTACCCAAAGTGCATTTGTAAATTTTGGCTACCGAATTTTGGATATTGCTACTAAGCAAATTAGATTTGCAGATGTTATGGAGCTGAAACTTGACCCTTCTGAACTACAAGCCGCATCCGGTTCCGGTGGACAGGGTTCGCTTGAGTCCGCGATTTGCAGGCTTGCGTCGGAGAAAATAAGCATAAAAATCTTAGAAGCTATTTATCCAGTCGTTGTGGTATCCGCTCGCGGAAAATATATAACCCTTGGTCAGGGTGGAAATAATTTGCACAGAGGTGATAAAATGGAAATTTTTTATTATGGTGATCCAATTATTGATCCATACACCAAAGAGTCTTTGGGCAGAGAAGAAATACCCATCGGCTTCGTGGAAATAACCCGGGTTAATGCCAAAACATCATCCGCTAATTATGTTGAAGGAGACTTTGATATTGGAGCTAATTTTGCCCCCAAGAAATTTTTGTGTCGATCAGTCGACATAATTAAAAAAACTGAAAACGATAAACGAATTGATGATGCCCGTTCGAGATTCGAAGAAAGGCGTAAGCAAAGAAGTAGCCTTCTTGATTAATTTAAACTAACCAAAATTCCAATACAATGAAATATATTCTATCCTTAATTGTAATTCCATTTTTCGCTTTTTCCCTGCTGGCTCAACCTGCCGAGGAGTCAGGCGGTCTTGATTTTCTTGACGACAGTGACGAAGCATTGGGTGCCGCTCTCAACAAAGCCGAAAAAGCAGCTAGTGAGTTTTTAGCTCGTAAAAAGGATGAATGGAATGAAAAAAGAATAACTGATAGATTCGGGGCTTTTGCTTCTGCTGCTATTGGGGAATCCCCAAGTAGTCCGAATTATATCAAAGCAAAATCTATAGCATATGAAGCAGCAATGTTAAATTTAAAGGGTGATATTGCCAATGAAATGGCACTAGAAATTGAAAATGAAATGTCATTGTCATACGGCAAACCAGCAGAAGCGGCTAGACAAAAACAACAATTACAAGATATACAAAATAGGTCGCCTATGGAAGTAGGCATGTTAGATAAGGCTAAGCTTTTAATTCACGATGAACTAGACAATCAATTAGACAAACGCGGAATTAAACCAGGAACTCCCGCTGCCCAAAATTTCGTAAAAGCTGAGCTAGAAAGACGAATGACCTCTACCGTGAAAACTATTGCTCAAGCGGAAATGGGTTCTATTTACACTGCTAAAACTATTGAAGATGGAAACAACATTGCAGTTGTTGGAATCTATTCAGATAAAATGAAGCAATTACAGAGTGCTATTTTAGGTAAAGGAGAAGCTCCAAAGTTATCACCAAATCCTGGAAGACCTACACTCAGCTCTTGGTTGCAAAGCTTGTCTAAAGGGGCACTATATGGATCACATGGCATTCAAATTAAACCAGATAAATTTGGTGATTTGAATTTACTTGCTTATTCACAGTGGCCAGCATCCTCCAAATCTTCTTTAGCGGTCAAATTTGCTACTAAAGAAGCCGGAATGCAGTGCCTGAGCTACATGCGTTCTTTTGCTGGAGAAATAGTGAAAAACGAATCTGGTCGTGAACTTACTTCTAAATTAGAGGAATACGGACAACTTGATGGTGTGGTTCAAAAACTTGAGGTCGGTTCAACATTTGATCAGAATATTAAATCGAGAGCTGAAAAATTAAGTTTCCCTGGGATCAAAACATTGCATACATGGCAGACTCTTGATAAAAGATCAGGGACAGTTATCTGTGGGGTTGTTCAAGGCTGGAACATAAGCGGAGCAGAGAAAGCACTCGCAAGTAAAAGAGAATTTGAATCTGTAGGTGGAAGTAGTGGAGGTGCTGGTTTAACTGGTAATTCTGTTAATTCTTCAGTCAATCAACCACAGAAAAGTAAGGGTTACGATCCAACAAAATCTTCAGGAAGTAAGATTGTTGAGAGTCTAGAGAGTGAAGACTTCTAATAGTAAGTATCTTAGGTGATATTCATTTGATAACAGAAAAATTTTATTTCATAGTTGTATTCTTTTTGGCTTCTCTAAGAGCCTTTTGTATTGGTACAGGTGAACTGAGGGAAAGTTTTAATTCCCCTGTTGAGCAAGATGGAAGTTATTATGCAAGTGCTAGTATTCCACTTTCTAGTAATTCCTCTATGGGCAAGAAGATTGCCCTCAAAGAGGCAGAATTAGCCGCAACCAAATTAATTTTCAATAAATTTAGCTCATTAATATGGAGTATACCTGATGAACTTGATTCTTATAAAACTCTTATTCTAGCAGAGTGTAATCGCAAAGGCACACTATTCATTCAAGGACTAAATGTCTTTTCGAGAAAGGTTATTGGGAATAAGGCACAAGTTACGGTTTCGGTACCTCTCACATCAATTCCCAATCAGAATGAAAGACAGAAAGACGCAATCGCCCATCTTCGCGATTTGGCTAAAAACGAGAAAATATTTGATATATTATTAATTTACGAATTGAATCTACTCAATAATGAAAAAGATTCATTATCCCTTTTTGCGAAAAAACTTTCCAGTGTCTTCGAAAAAAATTCAATGGAAGTATTATTATACAGATATTCCATCGAAGAAATTCCTTTGTTTTATTCTGCCTATGATTCTGAAAAATGGGCTTCCCAATATAAAGTATTTGAAAAAAGTGAATTTCTTTCAGCATTCGAATATGGTCCTTATTTTAATGATTTAAGCTACTTTGCGGGGAAATATTTTAAAAGCTTTGGTTACTCTAAAATGGCTGAGTTATTTTTCCAGAGAGGTTCGATATTTAAATTCCAGTCTAAATATTTTACTTTATGCAAGAATGAATTAGGATTGAAAATATCTGAGGGCGACACAAATTCAGAAGATTGTAAATCAATTATTGATTTTATTATTCGTGCTAATGGTAATTTGCCTATAATTAATGATTCAGAGATCAATGATGATCACCTATATGGCATCAAATCTTTCAGAGCTAAAGATTTCAATAATTCCGTCGACTTTTTTACCAGTGCTTTAGGAAAAAACTTTAACAGCGAGACATTAAATTATCTTGGCCGTTCATTAGAGGAGATTGGAAACCAAAAGCACGCTACTATTATTTTTAAACAAGCTGTAGAGATCAATCCTGATCATGAATATGCTGGTACAAATCTTGCCTTTTCACTTTTTAAATCGGGAAATTTGGATGAAGCTATTTTTCTTAAGGAAAAACTTTTATCGAAAAAAAATTTGAATGAATGGTGCATAAACAGATTGGCCTTGATTGAAACAGATATACCCAAAAAAGAGGTGGATGAACGCACCCTTGATTTTTTGGAATCTGATATGCCTGAAGAAGGAAATAAGGAAGATATCCCTAATTTTTTGGATTTTATTGAATAATTTAAATTTATTTCATTTTTTATGAATAATAGTTTCACACTTCTTAACATCCTTACGTGCAGACAATTATTTTCTAATGTCGAAGAAGACATAATAAAAAAAGTGAATAGCCTTGTGGGGCCTTCTAATCCTACTGATACTGGAATTGATGATTTCAATATTGTAGGAAGAAGATATAATTTTAAGGCAGGTTTTGTGACAGTCGTAACTGAAAACGGCGATTATTTTGAAACAACTGAAAAGAGTAAAGCAATGATTTCTGTAGAAGAACTTGTATATTTAAAATCTTCTCAAACATTCAAATTTTTTAATTCATATCATCTTATTCACATAATTTCTACATATTAACATGAAGAAAATCACCCCAAAACCAGTAGCTTTCGCTACAACATTTAATAGTGATTTTAAAATTAGAAAAAGATTTTAATGAGAAGTAAAAACCAAAACTAGTTAAGACGGATTTAAAGTTTTTCAATCAGAGTATGGGGTCACCTTGTCTTATGTCTTGATAAAAACTTGGCGAAATTTATAACCAATTTTATCCTGATTCTATTGACCGTTGCTATACTATATTTAAAAAAAATTGAATATTTTCCTTTTGATTCTAAAGATCAAAACACTAACGGTGAATGAATAAGTTCCAATTGGAGAACAAAATGTGGAATTTCCGAAAGCAATTATAAATATCCAGAAAATGAAGAGTTTGAAAGAAAACCTGACATTCTCAAAATAAAGTACATTTTACAAATTCCAAGGATGCGAATATTTTTTTATAAAAGATATTTTGGATGAGATTTTTGATAATCCTGATATGAAAATTTTCTTCGTCAAGAGTATTCCAAAAGGTTTCATTTCAATCATTTCATGCAAGCCAGAAACTAAAAGGTTTTTTAATAAACAAAATTGATTTTATATTAAAGCCGATTATCCGTGAAACGAATTACCTTTTCATTTAATTCTGCGAAGTCTTTATTGGCAGCATTTGATTTTGATACGATCCTTACCCGCACCCCCGCTTGAAACTGGATAAAAATTCATGGTCGATGAGGTAAAACCTTTGCCGGAATTACGGGTGGCAGTGATGTAGTTTCCAAATCGGTCTGCTTTTTTGACTGCCAATCCCATTTCGGAATAGGCATTTTTTACCGCGTCGAAAACAATTTCGTAATCACTGGTAAATAAATGAGTACTCTCCTGAGTCTCAGTGTCTCCAAGATAAGATGGTTGAGTAGGACGGCTTTGGCAGGAAGCAAATATTAGGATAAAAATACTTATAAATAAATTTTTTTTCATGAGATTGAAAGATTACAGGGTTTTTTTTCGCATTAATTAGTATGAATCAATACATAGAAAAAAAAATGGCAAATATAATCAACATAAAGCGAGATTTGAGTACTTTTTGATTGAATGGGTAACCATTTCCTTTTACTCGGTCATCATCATTCTCTTTTTTTCTTTGTATAAAACAATTTTACCCCCCTCGCCTTCGAGTATTGATAATAGAATCAATGAAAACCATCAAGTATTTGAAGAACATTATAAATCGAAAATTTGACTCACCCAAAATTTAAAAAAGCTTATAAATTTCAATCGCAATTAATTTTAAACCAATAAAATCCTACAACATGAAAACAAAAATATCATTCGTTTTAATAATATCCATTTGCTTTGGTTCATTTTCAATTAAAGCTCAAAATCAAAATGGTTTTGGGGTAAAACAAAGTCAAGGCATTCTAAAAGGAATTCTTCTAGGAGGAGCCCTCGGTGGAGTCATTGGGAATCAGAAAAGTAAAAGTGTGGAGGGTGCTCTTATTGGAGGAACGATTGGAGTCTTGATTGGAAAATAAGACCGGACAAAATCAGGACTTTCGTCGTAATCTAGAAAAAGAGGCTGCCCACTTGGAAAGGCAAAGAGCTATTCGGAATATCGAAAGAGAAATGGAAACCGCTAAATATGTAAAATGGAATAAAATTCCAAATACTCTTTTAGTGCCTAATCCTCGGACAAACAATCATTCATATAATGATCCTGAAATAGTTGCAGCACGCCAAAGAGCCGAGTTGGCTGAGGCTGAATTACAGAGATTTGAAGCCCTAAAGAAAATACAAACCTACAGAGAAAATCAATTATTTCAGTATAAATATCGTGAAATGGAAGCTAAAAGAAAATGATTCAAGAATCATAAATTGTAAAAAAAATGACATCACACAATTTTGTTTATCAACTACCTTACCTACGCACTTAAAATAAAATCCCCTAATTAAAACAAAAATGGTTTTCAAGTGTGAATATTAGAGTGGATATAATTTTTCCTTCGTCATCAAATTCCAACCCTACAATGATAAAATCGATTACTGTAATGAATATAAAGATAAATATGTCATAACGACTCCAAAAAATTTCAGACATTCACTTAAGGTTTTTTAAAATATCAAAGTATTTAATCAACACCGCCAATTCACAATGTGCTTATTGCTTA
>CALSTX010000026.1 GCA_943789375.1 uncultured Opitutales bacterium
CAAAAAACTTAAAGAATATTCTTGTTAAAAGACGGATCTCAGAATTGAACAACCGCTCGATTATAATCCAAAATTCAACCGTGAGCGATTTGGCTCAGGCACTTTTACAAAAGCCGAAAGAAATTGATGAACCGGTTGTTTCTACAGGGCCCAAACTCTCTCCCTTACTTTCCAACCCTTCCCCTGAAAGTCAGGCAGGTATTATTACAGAGACAGCATATACCCCGGACTTAGATACAAAAACCAGTTTGGCAGAAGCATTTGGCTCAGATCAAATAGAAGTTATCGAACCCGAACCAATTGAATTGGGATGGTCTGCATACCTGGCCAGGAATTATTCAACTGCTTTGTTGCATGCCAGGGAAGCTATTAATCTAAATAGTAAAGATGCAGAAGCCTGGCGCCTATCTTCGCAGGCACATTTTCAGCTTGGAAAAACACGTGAAGCTGAAATGACAATTTTGGAAGCCATCCGGCACAATCCGAACGATCTCACAACGCGAATAGATTATCTGAATATTGCCCGAGAAACTCTTCCAGCTGACCGATATTTAAGGGAGTTGGAAAAAACCCATGAACTTTTCCCTAATTCCGGTGAAATTTTATGGCAACTTGCTAGGCGATATCATTTAGTTGAAAGAATGCCAGTAACCGCAGGAATTTTATATCGAAGATTACTTAAAACAGTTCCCGAAGGAAGCGGACTTCATAATCAGGCGAAAATGGAATTAATCAAAATCCAAAACCTCTGAATCCGGATTATTGATTATGCCTATGTTTGCTGAAAATTTCGTTGAGGATATCAAAGACAGAGTTGATTTGTATGATTTGATAAGCCCATATGTCCAACTTAAAAAAAGCGGTGCTAAATGGGTGGGACTCAGTCCTTTTAATCAGGAGAAAACCCCATCTTTCTATGTCGATTCGAACAAGGGATTTTTTCATTGCTTTAGTTCGGGTGAAAAAGGGGATGCAATTTCATTTGTTCAGAAAGTCGAAAATTTGACATTTCCCGAAGCTGTGGAATTTCTGGCCAATCGGTTTGGCATACCGATTCAATATGCGGAAAACAGTCGAAACGGAGGGAAGCCTTTTCAAAAATCTATTAAATCTGACTTATATAGAGTTCATGAATTAGCAATGACTTGGTTTGCGGAAAGGTTTTTTGAAAACAATCAAGAATCCAATGTCGCAAAAGATTATTGGCAAAACAAGAGGAAGTTTTCGCTTGAAGTGGCAAAAGAGTTTGGTGTGGGGTACTCCCCTGTGGACCGATTTGCTCTTGGCAGACATTTAGAAAATCAAAAGATAAGTGATCTAATTCTCAGTAAATCCGGACTATTTAACGAAAAAAAACAATCTGGAAAATTTGCCTGCCGTTTTTGTGGCCGTTTGATGATACCCATCCATGAAAAAATCGGAAGAATATGCGGATTTACTGCCCGGGAACTTTCAGTTACCCCGACTTGGGGAGACAAAAAACCTCCCAAGTACATCAACTCACCCGAAACCCCAATTTTTTTGAAAGGCGAACTTCTTTTCAATCTCCATCAGGCGAATAAAGAAATTAGTGAAAACAAGGAGTTTCTATTAGTCGAGGGACAATTGGACGCAATTCGCTGTTCAGCCGAAGGATTTAAAACCGTAGTTGCGCCTCAAGGCACTGCCTTTAAGGAATCTCAGGCTATGCTTCTTCGGAAATCCAACCCCAAAGGAGTAGTTTGCCTACTCGATGGTGACGACGCTGGACAAAAAGCTGCCTTTGGTTACATTCCCACTTTTCTAAGTAGCGGTTTGGATGTTAGGTTTGCTACCCTGCCTCAGGGAAAAGACCCCGATCAGATTCTTATTGAAAATGGAGCCAAAGGACTACAGGAAATAATCGACCAAGGCGTATCCTCAATTAGATTATGCAGTTCAATATAAATTGAAAGGAAACCCAAACCACAACCATCTGAAATAAGATCAGTTAGCGAGTTGGTTTTCGGATATATGCTAAAACTGACTCTCTAGATATGAGGGATAGCTATCTCACTGAATTAGTCGACACCTCAAAGTTGCCTTTCAAACTATGTCTGAGGAATTCAATGAAATTTACTCGAACAAAAACCAAGGTATAAAAGCGGCTGCATTGACCAAAGAAATATCTAATGAAAAGTCCTCTCCGCGTTTGACAACTGCTGAAGATGATTTATTGTTCTGCCTTTTGCATGATAATAGAGTCGCGAGCCCGCTTGCCCAAATTTTTGATCCAACTATGGCTTAACCTCAATGTTCCAGCGGGGAGGATTTTGGCTAAAATCATGGCAGAGATCAAAGCTGATGGTCCAGTCGAAACAAATAGAATGGAGGAATTTCTTGAAGATGACACTGAAAGAAATGTTTTCCAACATAACCTATTTCAAGAAGTTTCTCTTTCGATGAAAATTCCTTCCTCCAGCATGCCAATGAATGTTTGCTTGCTCTTTTTATCCGCTTCATCAAACAACAGGAGAAAAAAATCCTTCAGGACTCTGGGTAAACCAACTCAGGAGAAAGATTCCACTAAATCACTTCATGCAAGTTACTGCAATTACGAAAAACCGTAAAAATCCCCCACAATTAATCTTTTCAGATCAGAATAACCGATACTCTCATGCCTAGAACAAAAAGTACACAACGAAGACAAAATCTTCAACCGACAAAGCCCACACAGGAAACCAAATTCACAAAAGCTGCGGCCAAAAAGAAAACTGTTGTAAAATCAACTACTCCAACAGCAAGAGCAAAAAAACTCAAAAAACTGTCGCACCAAAACATCACCAAGCTGTTAAGACTCAGCACAAAAAACTAAAGACTGCGAAACCTGAAAAAGTCCAGAAAGTAAAAGTCACCGCAAAGGAAATAGCTAAGAAAATTGACAAAAATATTGAACCGCATGCCTTGAATGATGAAGTTACTGAAAAAGTACGGGAATTAATTCATCTCTCCAGGGAACAGGGATTTCTGACCTACAAGGATATTGACAAATCTCTTCCTGAAATTGCAAACCAACCCGAAGAGTTACAAAATGTTATTTCTATCTTCAATAATCTTGAAATTAAACTCCTTGATTCAAATGAGGTGGATAAGTTTAAAAAGAAAAAAGAAGAGAGCGAAGAAGAAACAGCCCGCTCAAATCAAAGTGATATGCTGGACGACCCTGTCCGGATGTACCTCAAACAAATGGGGCAAGTCCCCCTTCTTTCCGGGAAGAGGAGGTTGATATTTCCAAAACGAATTGAAACCGCTGAAAGTTCAGCTCTCAAAATTATTTATTCCGTAAGCCTGACCGCAAATTTCCAACTCGATATTTGTAAAAAACTAATCGCCAGGAAGAGCGCTTTGACCGAGTTGTACTAGACAAGAAAATTGATAGTCGAGAATCCTATTTCAAAAGCTCTAGCCAAACAGGTTATTGCTATGGAAGAAGCAATAAGGAAAATCAACAATGCTTGGCAAGTATTGAAAATGCTCCGATGGAACGACAAAAAAAGCGATCGACCACACGCTTCAAAAATTACGAAGCCACTTTAGCACCAATTTTTAAAAAATGCTGCTTAAAGTTGAAAGTTTTTGAAGACTTCCTGCATCAAGTTAACCCCGAACTTAAAGCAATTTCAAGAAATCTCCACAATGTGGAACTTGCGCAAAAAAGACCCGGTCAAGGTAAAGCGTAAAGGGGTTAAGATGGACCGAGTAAAAGAGGAACTTAAAGAAGCAAGAACAAGGTTTAAAATGGATCCGTCCGAACTTGCACAGCTCATCAAAGAATTACGCCTAAACATGCGTCAGGCACATCGGGCGAAAACGGAGATGGTAGAAGCTAACTTAAGGTTAGTTATTTCTATTGCCAAAAAATACACTAATCGCGGTCTTTCATTTCTCGATCTAATTCAAGAAGGAAACATGGGGCTTATGAAAGCAGTTGAAAAGTTTGAGTACCGCCGTGGATATAAGTTCTCGACCTATGCAACTTGGTGGATAAGGCAGGCAATCACCCGATCCATTGCAGACCAAGCACGGACTATTAGAATCCCTGTGCACATGATTGAAACTTTAAACAAAGTCATGCAGGTACAAAAGCAATTAATTCAGGAACTTGGGCATGAGCCGACTCCTGAAGAAGTTGCAAATGAAATGGGTTTAGCTCTCGAAAAAGTTCAGGGCATTATGAAAATGGCCCAACAACCAATTTCATTGCAAAGTCCGGTTGGAGACAGTGATGATACCAATTTCGGTGATTTCATTGAAGATAAGGGTGCAGAAAACCCGTACGACATGACTGCCTATTCTCTGCTCAGAGAAAAGATAATAGATGTCCTTGATTCGCTTACTGAAAGAGAACGCAATGTACTGTCTCTCCGGTTCGGACTTAAGGATGGATACAGCAGAACTTTGGAGGAAGTGGGTAGACAATTTAAAGTAACACGTGAACGAATTCGCCAAATTGAAGCAAAAGCACTTCGTAAAATGCGCCACCCCACTAGAATCCGACAACTCCACGGTTTCTTTGAGGCGGATCAAAGCTCAGTTAATAAACCAAAACCCGAAGCCCTTCGTCAGCTGGGACTTTAACCCTCCAGATTAAACTCTTCTTTTCTAGGGACAAAAAAGTTGCTTACAACGATGTTGAAAGATATGTTTAGCATATGAATATTATTCCATCTCAATCACTTGCCTTCATCGGAAATTTCGGTGGTGGGGAAATAATTCTTATTTTTCTTCTTGTACTTCTACTATTCGGAGCTAAAAAAGTGCCCGAATTATTTCGTTCACTTGGCAAAGGAGTTAACGAATTTCGGAAAGCTAAAAACGATTGGGAACAGGACATCAATGATGTTATGAACCAAGAACCCATTGAAGATCATGATTTCTCCAAAACAGAAGAAACTAAAAAAGATTCCGAAGATTCTGTTTCCCATGAAGGTGAAAAACAAACGGTAAGCTGAATTTTTTTAACCTCCGGCAAGCACCGGTAGCAAATCCAGCATTCTTAAACCAGCAAAATACATCTTCTCGGCGATCGCCCTGCAATTCCATTGTCGAGGCATTCCATGTTCCCCCCGTTCCAAGACTACTCTTGAGTGTCTTTAATAGTTTAGCTTCTTTCCTTTTGATTAATGCGAACGGGAAACCCTTTTATGGTCGTAACAGTTTTACCACCACGGCCACTTTTTTCACGTCGAATCTCCAACCTTTCACCCTTACCAATTGGACTACATTCTTAAATTTTTCAGTTTTGGTGGAAGCAGACTTAGGGGCAGCCTTCGGCAGTCCATTCGAGTCTAAAGAAGAAAAAGGGGATGATCCAAATTCCCCAAAATCAGATGTAGTTGAAATTTTATCTTTATGACGAACTCTTTTACTCATTTCCACAGGTTCCTTTTTCAGGTTGCCCGCCTTCAATCCAAACCAAAGCCTTTTCATAACTCCGATTTTGTAAAAAATGTTTTAAACGCGGATGCAAGTTTGACGAAGGATTTGCCACAATTTCATCTAAAGTTGATAGTGCATTTGATATTGAACCTGATACAGCCGTCTTCGGATTGATTATTAATTTCAAACAGTTTGTCATTTCATCCATAAATTCTAAAAAAGGATGTTTCTAAACATTGCCAAGCTCAAATCAACTTATTAAACATATCTTTTCTTAGAATGAACAGAATTTGCATTATTGGAGCCGGTATTTCAGGATTATCAATCGCTTATGAGAAAAAAAAATCTGGAAAACTTGTAAAGGTTTTTGAATCTGGCAACCGAATCGGGGGAGTAATTCAATCTGAGTTAATAGATGGATATTTACTGGATTATGGTGCGAATACTCTTAATGTTCGTTTAAAATCAACAAAAGACCGACTCGAAAACTGTGGTGCTTGGGATAATTGCATTGATGCAAACTTGCTCTCCAATAAAAGAATGATAGTTCGCGACGGGAAAATTGTCGACCTCCCGCATAGTTTTCTCTCTTTCTTAACTAGTCCATTTCTATCATTCAAAGGTAAATTGCGTCTACTAGCTGAACCACTTGTGGGTAGGTCGAGCGAACCGGAAAACGAATCGGTCGCATCATTTATAAAGAGAAGGCTTGGACAGGAAGCACTGGACTATGCTGCAAATCCTTTCTTAGCAGGAATATATGCGGCAAACCCAGAAAGCTTAATCCTCAATCAAGCATTTCCAAAGTTTGCTGAATTGGAAAAGAATTACCGATCAATTTTGTTGGGATTAAAAAAATCTCGTAAACTGTCTGAAAATCCAAATCTTCGAAAGAGCAGACTCGTTTCATTTCCTAACGGAATGAAAGAACTGCCTGAAAATTTAGGCTGCACCTTAAAGAATGAAATTTCACTATCTACTACAGTGAAAAAAATTTCGCGGAATAATAATTCATGGTCGGTAACCGTACAAAAACAAACAGGGGAACAAACGGTACATGACTTCGATCAAGTTATTTCTACGATCCCATCTCATAAGCTTAACACTATTGAATGGCAAAACATAAAAGAGCATGACGAATTGAGTGTACTAAGTTCCTCCACCCACCACCCTCTTTCAATGGTATACCTTGGATATGAAAGAAAAGATATTTTACACCCACTGGACGGGTTTGGTTTCCTCGTTCCTGAAGTTGAAAATTTAAAGATTCTTGGAACACTTTTCTCCAGTACTCTTTTTCCCGGCCGTGCCCCGGAGGGAAAAATACTTTTAACAACTTTTGTAGGGGGCGAAAGAGATCCATCACTTGCTCAGCAGAAAGAGAGTATGCTCATATCCACCGCAAAAAAAGAGTTAACCAAACTTTTAAAAATAAGTGGAGAACCGACTTTTCAAAAAATAAAGAAATGGCCCAACGCCATTCCTTTACCTGACAAGCAAATGATAAAGTGTAAAAAAGCAGCACAGAAACTTTCAGTACAAAACCCAGGGCTCTCTTTTTCTGGATCATATTTATGCGGCGTATCACTGCCCAATTGCCTAGATCCCTTCTAAATCCAAAATTTAAATATCATAGCATTGACTTGGAAAGATTGCTTAAGGGGGCATAAACTGATATTAAGATAATAATTTTTATCCACAACAAATAGCCATGCCTGCAAAAGAAAAAGATTCTTCAGTTAAAACTCTTGTTATACTTCTCAACATGGGAGGACCTCAAAATAAAGACGAAATACATCCTTATTTAAAAGAATTATTTCAAGACCGTGAACTTCTAAAACTACCCTTTCAAAAAATACTTGGAAGAATTATTGCATGGCGAAGAACGCCGAAAATTCAAGAGAGGTACGAAGAAATAGGTCAGTATTCTCCTACCAAAAAAATCATGGATGACCAATGTATCGAAATTTCCAAAAAACTTGATCTTGATCGGCCAGAATCTGCTCCCCATATTTGTGTCTCTGGTTTCCGCTATTGTTCCCCTAGACCCGGTGAGATGATTAAAAAATACAAGGATGCTGAAAAGATCATCCTTTTCTCGCAATATCCACAACACAGTTGTGCTACAAGTGGGTCTTCGATGTGTGATGCATATCGCTGGTTGGACAAACAAAAGGGAGAAGGATATCAAGATAAAATTTCGGTAATCGATCAATGGTGGGACCGTGAAGATTATTCAGAACTTTGGGCAATGCTCATTAAGAGAAAATTCGAAGAAATGAAAGTTGCTCACGATTTGAAGGATGAGGATATTCGGATCATTTATTCTGCACATAGTCTTCCTGAATCCTACTGCCTTGAGAAAGGTGATAAATACAACCAAGAAGTACAAAGCTCAATGAACCGAATCGAAGGTGTTCTCAAATCCTGGGGCTTACAACACGAAGGTGCTCTGGCTTGGCAGAGTAAAGTAGGACCACAGAGAACAAAATGGTTAACTCCCAGCACCCCCACTGTAATTGCTGAGACTAAGCAGAAAGCCATTCTGATGGTTCCAATTGCTTTCACCACAGACCACATTGAAACTCTCGACGAAATTGATATTGAATTTCGCGGATACGCCGACGAAGTGGTAGATCATTTTGAACGGGTTGACTGTTTTAACATGGAAGAAACATTTATTGAATTATGTTCTAAGCTTGTATCTGAACACATTGACCGCAATTACGATTCATGCATCCGCCCCTGCTGCGTAAATTGTGAGGGCAATGATTGTGCTGCCATGAGAAAATATTTTAATTCGTACCCAATTAGTCAAAATGATGAAGCTTACATCGCAAGCCAAAGTAGCTCCCAATAAAAAATTTAATTCGGGAATAATAAATATCACTAATTAGTTCTCCATTGATGAGTGTTAACGATACCAGAGAACTTCTTTGGTTGGCAGGAGGTTTATACGGTTTAGCTTTTGCCATAGGTCTCCTTAAGACATTCAAAATTAATTGGACTCCGTTTCGAGAAAGCCCTTTAGCAGCAATATCACTCGGATTTATACTCCATACTCGGGCTCTCTATCTTCGTGGACTTGATGTGCATGGTTGTCCATTGGGGAATACGCTTGAAAGAATTCAATTCATTCTTTGGTCACTGATTTTGGCTTTTTTAATTCTTCGCCTGCTTTGGAGGCTTGACTTACTTGGTTCATTTTGTGCAGGACTTTCATTTTGCGCAGGTTGGCTTTCCTTAGTTTTCCCTCAATTAGATTCCAATTATTGGCTTTCTGAAAACTACGAAAAGCTATTCTCCAATCCCTGGATTGAACTGCATGCTTCGATTGCCATTTTCAGCTATGGTTTATTTTCTCTTCTTACCATCGTTTGTGCGATGTACCTTGTACAAAGAAAAGCCCTTCTTTCCCGAAAATTTAACAAACTTAGTTCTTTCCTCCCACCCATTCAAGAACTCGAAGTCGCTGCAATGCGCCTTCTTACGGTTGGCGTTCTTTTTTTAACAATATCTATTATTGTCGGAGGCATGCACTGGACGAGACATCCAGAATTAGTTTCTCAAGCAAAGCTATCCGTTACGCTTATTCTTTGGATAGGTTACTTAATGGTATTCATTCTCTACAAAACTGGAAAACTATACGGATCAAAATTCTCCAAAACTTCCATTACCCTTTACCTCGTTACCATTGGTAGTCTTGCCCTAGTTAACACACGCACAAAAGAGAGTAATACAACTCCACCACCTGTTATCACTATCCCAGAATATTCGACAGATGAGTGAGTCGCTTGATCAGTCTCTTTTTTTACTTGGCTGCTCCCATCAAGTTGCTGATCTTTCCGCTAGGGAAAAGATCAGTCTTCCTTCGAGTTCAATAGATGAATTTTATAACGGTTTAGGAAAGATCCAAGGAATCGAGGAATACCTTCTTCTTAACACCTGCAACCGAACAGAAATCTATGCTGCATCCAAAAGTAACCTTTCGCGAAATCTGATTATTCAATATTTAAGTAAATTCCGAAACCTTGATCCTGCATTCTTAAGTCGCTATTCTTATCAGAGAAGTAACCACGAAGTGGTGAGTCACTTATTTGAAGTGGCATCTGGTATAGATTCCCAAATGGTAGGTGAAACAGAAATCCTTGGCCAGGTCAAAAAGGCTTACAGTGATGCTTGTAAAAGAAATATTTCTGGTAAAATGCTGAACCGACTTTTTCAAAAAGGTTTTCAAGCTGCAAAGTGGGCAAGAACCCATACCGGCATCTCAAGAGGTCAAGTTAATCTTGGTAATGTACTCTGTGAACTGGCCAGAAGAATTTTTGGTAAAGTTGCGAATTGCCGCCTCCTTGTTTTAGGAGCCGGTGAGGTTGCAGAGAACACAATGGAAGCCTTTAAATCAAGAGGCTCACAAGCAATTACAGTTACAGGAAGAACTTTCGATTGGTGTCCACTCAGTCGAAATAAACCAAGCGAATTGGCTGAAAAATTTGGTGGTTTCGCACTTTCTTTTAACCAATACAAAGACTCCCTTCATTTGTTTGATGTGATTCTCACTTCAACCACAAGTGGTCAGTCAATGATTGGTGTTGAAGATATCAAAAGGGCGATGAAGAAACGACCGGCAAAACCGCTATTTCTAATCGATGCTTCGGTCCCAAGAAATATTGAAGAAGATGTTGCCAGTATTGATAATGTGTTCCTTTACAATATGGATGATATCTCAGAAATTGCTAACGAGAACTTAAAATCTCGGATGTCAGAAGTTGAAAGGTGTCGGGGTGCATTAGCCCAAAGGGCACAGAAGTTATGGGATCAAATGACTCAGCAAAAAGAAATTTCCTGAGCAAGCCATTCTTTTGCATTTTTTTCTTTTGGTCCATGAATTGATTGGATGATTTTTGAAGAATTCGCCTCCGCTTTTGGTCGTGCTTCATGGTCATTAAGGATTCTCGCCAAGGATGCCTTTAAGGTTTTACCATTTGCAGAATTTTGTAAAAATTCAGGATATGGCGGATCACTACTGAGCAATATGTTAGCCATACCAAGATGAGGTACTTTAACGAGCAGTCGTCCTATCAAATAAGTGATTGGATGAGCTCTGTAACCAATTACACCGGGAATACCAGCCACTGCACAGGAAAGGGACATCGTCCCTGAACTCATCAAGGCTACTCTCACCTTAATCTTTTCAGATCCCAGAACCACCTTAACTTTCTTTTTTAATTCAGGGTGGTTCATAAGAATTTTTTCTACCACAGAAAGAATATTTTTATCCGGTACTGGTAAATATGCATCCATGTCCGGAAAATCTTGTAATAGTTGTTCATAAGCATCCAAAAAAACCGGTAAAATTCTTTGCACCGGTTGTATTCTACTCCCAGGTAAAATAAGGAGGGGACCGTTTGGATCATAATAAACAGTTGGCTTATAATTTTCAGAACCAAAAGGGTGCCCAACAAAGGAAACTGGTAATTTCGTATCCTTATAGCATTCAACTTCGAAAGGAAAAAGCACCGCTAATCCATCTAAAACCTCTTCCATCATAAACCTGCGTTTAGGCTTCCACGCCCAAAGCTGTGGGCTTATATATTGTAGTACCTTCACAGCTCCACCTCCTTTTACAGAGATACCTTTTTTCTTTAATTCCCTTGCCAACCTTAAATTAAAACCGGGGTAATCGACTAACAGAATGGTATGTGGCTTATAATGTTGAATCCATTTTAATGTTTTTAAAAAAATATTTTTAAAAAGAAAATAATTTTTTAACACCTCAAACAAGCCAACGACTGCATGATCAACTAAGGGATAAATTAAATGGGCTCCATTTGCCTGAAGACATTTTCCACCAAGTGCAGATACATTAACTTCAGGATTATCTTTAAGCAGCTGTTCAATTAATACTGAGGCATGTTCATCCCCAGATGCCTCTCCAGCAATAACAAGAAGATCAACCGACTTAGCTTTCGGAGGAGAAAAATCAGAGACAGACATTAGATCACCAAGTCGCGTGAATTTGCTTGGTTACAGTTAAGGCAACCTCAAGAGCAGATTTTCCGAAAGCACCATCAGTTTTGGGAGTTTTAGTACCGGTCACGCAAGCGATAAAAGATTCTAGTTCCAGTGCCAAAGGCTCACCTTTTTCAACAGGAACTTCTTTTTTACTCAGTTCGATTCCATTTTTTGCAATAAAATGCCCCTTCTGGTTCATGAAGTCCAAAGACAAATAACCGCTATCCTGAAAAACCCTGATTTCTCGGGCTTTTTTTTCACTTACACGACTTGCACTCAAGTTAGCCACACAACCATTTTCAAAAACAACGCGGGCATTCGCTATATCCTCGGTTGGTGAAAGAACTCGTACTCCTATTGCATCAACGCTTTTGATAGGTGATTTAACTAATGCCATGGCAATACCAATGTCATGGATCATTAAATCCAAAACCACCCCCACCTCTGTACCACGAGGCTGAAACGGAGCAAGCCGTTCAACTGTTAAATACTTTGGTCTGTCCACTGCCTCTTCCAAAAAGGTCATCACTGGATTATAATGTTCGATGTGCCCTACCTGAACAATTGATTGGTTTTGTTTTGCAATCTTTAAAATATCCTCTGCTTCGTTAATTGAAACGCATAAAGGTTTCTCAATCAAAAGATGGCAGCCCTTATTCATTAATGGAATTGCGACTTCTGCGTGTAAATCTGTGGGAGAAACAACACTAACAACATCGCAAGCTTCACCCAACTCTTCCAAATTATTAAATACTTCACAAACTTGCTCATTGGATACCTTTAACCTGTTCTCTTCATTAGGATCAAAAACTCCAACCAAGTCACATGTATCGAGAGAATTATAAATTCTGGCATGATGCTGCCCAAGGTAACCGACACCCGCCACTCCGCACTTAATTTTCTGACTTTCTTCGTTCTTCATAATAGAATGCTCTTTTTTAATTTTGAAGCTTTCCTTCTTTCAGGAAAAGAGTCTCATCCGTGGCCTCTGCAAACTTTTGGTTATGGGTAACCAATACCAATGCAGTCTTTTCCTCGTCACAACTTTCTAATAATAATTCCATCACCTCTCCACCTGTTCTCTCATCTAAATTACCCGTTGGCTCATCGGCAAGAATCAATTTGGGGGAATTGATCATCGCTCTTGCGATGGCCACTCGCTGTCTTTCACCTCCCGATAATTTCCCTGGAATCTGTCGTTCCTTATTGCCCATACCCATGTTAGAAAGTAACTCCCTTGCCCGATCACTAACTTCTTTCCCGTAAGCCCCTGACAGCTTTGCCGCTATTAATACATTTTCCAATACATTTAATTCAGGAATTAAATAATATGCTTGGTAAACAACCCCAAGAAAATGTGCTCTCAAAACACCCTCTTTTGATGCGCATTGTTTTGAGGCATTCATTTCAAAGTCTTGCCATTTAACAGTGCCACGATCAGCAGATTCAAGTCGTGATAATAAATTTAATAAAGTGGTTTTCCCGCAACCTGAGTCACCACGAATACTCAAGGATTTGCCAGATTCAAGGGACAAGTTAATGTCCTCCAAAACATGGATTCTTTTGTCCTCAAAAGGAAAACTCTTAGCCAATCCCTCAGCCCTTAAAACCATTCTGCTAGAATTACTCACTCCTTAACGAATCTGCTGGTTTTAATCGAGTTGCTCGCCAAGCTGGAAGTAACCCGGCTAATGTCGAGACAAGAATAGCAAAGCATGCAAAAGAAAGAAATGTATTTAAACTCTCGGGAGATTCCCAGGGATAATAAATTTGCAGGCTGTAAAAATCGTAAAACTGGGATACACCAACCTGTCCATCCTCGCCCGCAATTATTTTAACAATAAAGCCCATTAGTTCATCCCGAAACCGCATGAATAACAAGGCAAAACTGCAACCTAGAATTGCCCCTAACAAACCAATAATAAATCCCTGCAAACAAAATACAAAACCCACAGAAAATCGGCTTCCACCCATCGCAACCAACAGACCGATCTCCCTAATCTTTCGCAAAACCGATGTCATGAGTGCGATTGCGATTGCAAAGGCAGCCACCAAACCAATTGGAACCATAATTAAAATCATTAAATACTCTTCAAATTTCAATAAATCAAAAAACCAAGCATTTTCCACAAACCAGGGAATAACAGTCCATCCATCTCCAAGTTTACTTTCCAATTCTTCACAGCATTTTGCCAAGTGCGATTCGTCTTTTGCGAACCCTTTCATAGTTTTAAAATAAAAACCATCAATCCGTCCTTCGTCACCTTGCATATCTTGCATAAAACGCATTGTACCTAGTAAAGCTTCAGTATGAAAACCCTGCCAAGGCACTTCAAAAATTCCCCCGACTTTAACTTCCCTGGGAGGCACCATTTCATCTGCTTTTACTTTTTCAATCATGCTGGGAGCGAAAACTTCAAATTTCGATCCTTTAAAAACATGAAATTTAAAACGATCTCCCTTTTTAAAAGGTCGGCTACCTGGAACTGCTTGAAAAACTGGGATTCCTAAATCCATTTCTTTCGGATCATCTGTTAGATTAATCAGGATCTGATCTGCCAAAACATCGCTTGAAATTATAAATTCAGAATCGTTTTGGAAAATTATTTCCCACTCAGCCGATTCAACAAATGGATCGAGTCGTAAAACATTCACCATACCCACTCCTTCACTTTCACTTATATTCAGATCATTAAAACGGATTATCGAAGGTGGACGAACTCCAAGCCTACGAGCTACTTGGCTACTAACAAAAACTACTTCATCCTCCAAAGTTTCAATAGTCGGTACAGGTGTAATATCCTGAGCATCATGGGCATTCATTTTTAGAAAGCCCTCTTTCAAGAAAGAATCCACCTGTAAAACTGAATTACCTGAGTTTGGATCAATTCCCATCGAAAATGGGATCGAATGGAATTCACCCTTTTGCAAAAGAAGCTGTCCCTGAATGTAGGGCATAACTGCTGTAATTGCATTATGGTCTTCAATCTGCTTTTGTTGGACACTCCATTTTTTTTGCGATTTCCATGGAATAATTCTTCCATGCCCCTGTGCATCAATAATATCTTTTCGAAATTTCTCCTGAAATCCCTGCATAAATACAATTACAACTATCATCACATTAACACCCAAAGCCACTCCAATAACAGCGAGCATAGAGAAGAAGGAAACCTTTTTCTTACTTGGGAAAAGTTGCTTCCAAGCTAGGTATAAAGTCCAGTGTATTTTCATGGAAAATGCATGGTCTATTTCACTCTTCCGGCAAAATAGAAGGAATTTTTTCACTTTCATTCGAATCAAAGGAAGAAATATTCAAATCCAATGACTTCAGAGGTTCTATCCAATCGTTTAATTTTTCAATTGTCTCCTCATTCATACTCGGCAAAGGATAATCCTCCTGTAAAAAATTAACATAACCGAGATAAAGTAAGCCAACAACCAGCAGAGCTATAACAATCTTAATCAACCCTTTTAGAACAGCAAAAAGAAGGAGTACACTGAGCAAAGCCAAAACAAAGCTAAGTAATGGGTGACTTACAATTCTATCAATGATGGGTTCCATATAATTTTGAGTTCTCGAAATATAAGTGCTTTTACTTTTACTCAGCTTGCGATTCGATAAAAATTGCGTTCTTTACCGAGCCATAGCCGTTTCGATGAAGTTTGGCTTCCAAAGCATTCATATCTCTCTTCAACAGACGAACCACCGCATTTAATTTTTTAACTTCAGCTTTCTTAACCTTCAATCTGGATTTCCATTCAATTTCATCTCTTTGAGAAATAAACCCAGTCTCATGAGGAAAGTTATTTTGAAGTTTCTGAAATTTCAAGAGTTCCCGTTCCAACTTTAACAATGACCTAGTTGATTCGCTCGCTCTCATCTCGGCACGAAGCACCTTCTTTCTTACATCAACCCATTCACATTCGAGTTGAAAGGCTTTCAACTTATCTTCTGCAAATTCAATCTGCTTGTCCAACTCTGATTGGGAATGTCCGGAAAATTGAACATCAGTTTGAGAAACAGTTTTCTTTGAGTGAACCGTGTTTTGGCAGGAAAGTAAAAAAGGAATTGTACAAATAAACCCCAAATTTAAAAAAAATTTTACTTGGTGATCCAATTTCCTGCAGGATTCTTAAACCAGTGTCCTTTTTTCGCCCTACTTGCAATTCCCTTGGCAAATTTCTTTGCGACTAATTTTGTATCACCACCAGTATCTTTAGCCAAAAGTTTAAAGAGTAAATTTCTATCTTCATTTTCAGCTTGTACTAATTTTTCGACTTTGGAATTTACTTTTTTGTCCCGGATCAGCAAAAGACCATCCACACTTTCGCCTATAGAACCTTTTAGATTTTGCCTCCATTACATCAGGCAATCGAGCTTTCATGCGTTTTGTAAGATTAGAATCTGCACTTACTTCGCCAATGATAAGAGATGCAAAAATAAAAATAAAAATCGTTTTCAATATTTTCATAGAATTAATACCTGTGGTTAATTGTTAAGTTCGTCACTGCCGTAAAGATCATCCAAAAAGTTATCAACCTCCTTTTCGATTTTAACTTCCAATGTGATGTTGTGATCAAGGATAATATGATGCTGAGTTTTCATTACAGTGCAACCAATGCCAAAAAGCATGACAAGTAATGGTATCAAATAGATTTTGTTAAACATGAGACCAAATTATAAAGTTATGCATCTCCTCGCAACGGATAATTTAAAATTATCGAACATAAAAATCACCAGTCTTAATTTTTAGAATTTAGGTATTGGATTATTTCATCCAATCCAGCAACAGTATTAGGTCTGTAATCAAGTAAAATTTCTTTTCCATCCTCCATGATAGATTTTCCGATAATCGATCCTCGAATCTTTCTACTTTCTTTATCTACCAAAAATGAAATTCTGAAAAAATCTAAGCTCAGGTTTTTCAATGCTTTTTCTGCCAATTGCATTCGGCGGTACTCATCTGTGCCGATCTCGATACCCTTTGTCAGTAATCCTTTAATGTCATACCTCAGTGTGGTACTAAGATCGGTTGCCAACTCCATAAAACCATCTTCAAAATTCCATTTTCCATCTTTTTTGCTTATTGGAATCCGTCCAGAAAAACTCCCGTTAATATCTGCATCTATTTTTTTAAACAGATCTACCACCTTTTGCCCATCCATATCCTCAATTTTAGCAACTAAATTCACCTCATCCCCGAACAAATTAAATTCACTTTCAAATAATCCTATAACTCCATCGAAGATGATTGCACTCGAATCTTTGATCTTGAACATTCCATCTGATTTCAGCTCAAAGCTAAAGTTCCCATCCTCAAATTCATATTCACCAACTTGTAATTTATCAAAGGTTATACTTTGAGTTCCGTTCGTTTCTAATGGAGTAACTGAATTCAATGCAATCTTACCAGACAAACCCAAAAGTGACAGATTCAGGTCAGGTAAAAAAAGAGATGAATTATTAAACCCTACAGTTAACTTTTGCGGATTATCCGATGAGACTTCCAAATACATATTTGCAGGATTGAATTCCACCCGATTCTCATGTGCAGTCAGTGCCAGGACATCAATCATAAAGTGACTCATGTCCTTTGCCCTAAAAGACAAAGCTAAATTAGTTAATTCCAGTTCATCCCCTAAGTTTAAACTTCGCCCGGATATAGTCTGAGGAAACGGAATTGCGGGAAATTCCTTCAAATCAAGAGTACCGTTATAAGAAAATTCATCAAAACTGACTCCAAATTGTAAGAGATTAGCGTTTAAGGTTGGTACGCTCATATGTAGCGTATGCTCGTTGAAAAAAGTCAATGCAAAGGAACCCTCATAAAGACGGAAGAAATTACCTTCATAATGAATCTCATCAAATGAAAAATTCTTAACCTCATTTATGGGTACTTGCAGTGGTTTAGCCGGGTCAAGAAATAGGCTTGGAAGACGTAACCCAGTGACATTAAAATCATAAAACTGCTCACTTGTAATTAATTCAGCAATTTCACCTCCAAGATCGAAACCCTCATTTTTAGTTTTTGCGGTAAATTTGGCTCCTTTGGCAACTATATCATTTTTATACGCAAAATTAAAATAAGAATTGGAATTCCACTTTTCTACCCCATCAACTTCAAGAAAAGTCATTACTTTGGGCAGTGAAATATTATAATCGAAATAACTAAAATTCATTTCCGATGCATTTAATTCCAAAAATACATCCTCTAAACTACTCGGTGATAACCTAGAAAAAATATCCACCCCAATATCACCGCCATTTATTCTAAAACCATCCGGAATCATTTTCTTAACTCCCTGATATTTGGAAAACTCGTCAAATAAAACCGATGCGTCTCCAAGGCTTATTTTTGAAGACAAAAAATGATCTTCTCCTTCCTTAGTAAGGAAAACTTTCAAAAAGGGTTTTAACTCATTAACCGTGGCTTCTTCCAAACTGAAAAAGATTTGATCATCAAAAAGATCCATTTTCGCAAGTTCAATGAAAGAACTAATATTATGATCAGGAATAGAAAAATCAGAGTTTCGTATGCGGATAAAATTTATCGGCGGATTTTTTAAATTCTCATTCAAAAGTTCTTTTACTTGTTGATATAAAGTCATTTCAGAGGCTGAGTCATCTGGGGTGGACTCAATATCAAGACTAGCTGACAACCCGGAAATCGATAGAGAATTGATTTTCCTCAGAACCAATAATCCAGGATCGTACCTAGCCTTAATCTCTTCAATCGAAATATCGTTTAATCCATGCAAGTTTCTAATGGTGGTAACCCAAGGGTCAATTTCACTGACCGTCATATCAAAATCTGAATATCCTGATTCCCTGGCCATTCTAACCACACCCTTTTCAAGCAAGAAACCAAGAGAATTGAAAATTGCCACTAATAGGAGGAGGAGAAAAAGAAAAAAAACAAGAATCGCACGACGAATTGTGTACTTTTCTTTACAAAATTGTTTTAATTTAATCCACACAGAATCCTAAGATGTCAAGTTCACGAAAAGTTAAAAGCCCAAAAGAAAAAAAGAGATATACTTCTCCTTGTCATTGTTTCTAATTCTTACGATAAAGTTTCATATGATTAAAGTAGGATTTATAGGAGCGGGAGATATTTCACTTCTGCACGCTGAAGGAGTACATTTAGCAGAAAATGCTGAACTTACTGGGATTTGGAATAGAACGCGTGAAAAAGCGGAAGAAAAAAGTAAGCTTTTTAATTGTCGGGTATTCGATTCGGTTGAGGATTTAATCAAGGCAGTTGATGTGGTCTATGTTCTTACCAATATGGAAACTCATCATCAATATGCCCGTCAGGCAATTGATGCAGGTAAACATGTGCTAGTTGAAAAACCGACTGCGGTCACCATTGATGAAATTGAGGATTTAAAAAAAGCGGCTAGTGAAAAAGGCGTGCAGGTCGCACCAGTACACAACTATATTTACGAACCTTCTGTTACGCGGGCAAAGGATTTAATCGAGAGTGGAAAAATTGGGGACTTAGTCTCCCTCTATGTTCTTTACAATATTCATCATCCAGAATCAGTCGCCGCCCGCTACCCCGGTGTCATTAGACAAATCCTGACTCACCATGCTTACTGCACGCTCTATTTAGTGGGGCAACCGAATAAGATATCATGCATGAAAGCAACGGTGAACGACGGCACCGTGCCTCAGGAAAACATTGCCATGGTCACGATGAAAATGAAAAACAATGCATTATCCCACCTTTGCGCAAGCTTCGCAGCCGATGATCATGCGGGTGACCCTTGGACTTTTATGATTAAAGTGGTAGGCACAAAAGGAGCGACTCGTTACAGCTACCGCGACTGGGTTGAAAATACTCCAGCCGTTGTTCATTCTCAGACATACTCCGCTTATCCATATACGATTCGTTCCATGGGTAAACATTTCCTCGAGCAGGTAGTGGGAAAAGGAGAAAAACCGCTTTCCACTTTGGACGATGCTTCCACCTGTATGAAAATAATTGAAGCCTGTGAACAATCAGTAAGCGAAGAAAGACACATCACTCTTTAATTCTTAACTAAACCAGAACATGAATGGAATTATCTCGATTTGGAGGGATGCACTTCATCAGGTTCTTGATATTTATGAACGGAAAAGAGGTTCCATCAAAATCTTTTTTCCTCTTCTTTTTCTGTTTTTCATCATCTTAAATATCGCCTGTTATTGGTGGGCAATCTATACGGCTTTTCCCTTCTACATGCAGACACATGAAGCCTCCCATTATATTAAATTACAAATTCCGGTGGGTTTTCTCGGTGCCCTTTTTGACAGCCTCTCTTTCTTTGTCACTATTTGGATTATAAAACGTGCTCTCGCTTCGACAAAAACTTCAGAGTATGTTTTTCATTTATCTCTGGATCTGGTGATTGCGATTTTGGCCACGCTTTGGGTCTCTATTCGTTTTCAGTTTTGGAGGCTGGTTGATTAGCCTTTGGGAATCAGCTCCGGAGCAATTAACAGAACGAGGAAATAAATACACCGCCCGTGCAGTTCAGGCACTTAAAGATCCAACAGGCAGGGAAAACGCAAAAAATATTTACTTCGGTCTCATTATGGGAATTTCCGCAGCTCTGCCCACATTCCTTCATGTGACTCTCTTTATTTCCTCTCTTGTAAGAAAGATAAAGATTACCTTATTTCCCAAGAAAGCAACTCGAGCCAGTTTCGAAGGATGAGGTTCTGAAAGATTGATCTCTTGCCTTTCTCTAAAATTTCTCTTCAGTTAATTCTTAATGAAAAGAAGAGATTTCATAATAAACGCAGGCGGGTTACTTGTAACCCTACCCTCTTTTGCACGTTCTTCCAATCTTCCTTACATGGATCAAATTGGAATTCAACTTTACACACTTCGTAAAGAAATCAGCAGAGATTTAAAAGGTACGATCAAGGCAGTCGCCGAGGCAGGGTACAAACAGGTTGAACCTTATGGCTTTCCCTCTCCTCAATCGATTGAGATGATCAAAGAAGCCCGCAAATGTGGAATGAAAGTCAATTCATCCCACTTTGATTGGAATTCGATGTCTTACATCCCGAATGTAAGGGAGTGACTGCCATTCTAAAGAATAGTCTAGCTCTTAGCCGGAAAGCACTTGAACTTTTCCCATCTCGTGGTTCCCTATCTAGCCGAGGGAGATCAGCGAGAGCTTGAGATGCATATAAGAACTGTAGGCTGAGTCAATCTTAACCAGGCATGCGGAGGTCACTTGCTTCGATGCTGCCAATATTCAACTCGCCTACCATAACCATGCGTTCGAATTCAAGACCATGGATCAGGGAAAACAGACTGGTTACGATATTTTCATCCAGAAGACTTTTCGTCTAAAAATGTGGCTTTTGAGATTGGATGTTTTTTGGGTCAAACTCGGTGGAGCTGACCCCGTTGCCATGATCAAAGAACTCAAAGGCCGGGTTTCCCAGCTTCACCTCAAAGACCTCAAGAAGAAGTCTAATTATCCCAAATTTCGGAAGAGTGTTCCCCCAGATACTTTCGATGAAATCGGGGACGGCATCATTAACATGGATCCCGATTATGAGAATTGCTCAAAAAACCGGCGTTCTCCACTGCCATGTTGAGCAGGACCAGTCGCCTGATCCGATTGCCAGTATTCAAGAAAAGTCTTCCATTTTTTACATGCCAAAGCATTTTGAAGTAAATCGCTCTGGGCCTTCTTATGTTTGGCTCAGCTTTGCTATTTTTGCTCAGGCAAAAGTTAGAAAACATTCTGCTCATTGTATCCGATGATTTAAAAGCCGATGCCTTGGGGTGTTATGGTAGTCCGGTCGCTCAATCCCCGAATATCGACCAATTAGCAAAACAAGGCACACTCTTTCAAAATGCATATTGCCAGGGCACGGTGTGTCGACCATCCCGAGCCAGTTTTATGCGTGGGCGTTATATCGGAAAACAAGAAATTACCTGGGGTGAACATTTTCAAAAAAATGGATTTTCCAGCACCCGGGTCGGTAAAATTTTTCATATGCGGGTACCCGGTGATATTATCGGTGGTACCGACGGTCAGGATGTTCCTGAATGCTGGTCGGCTAAGTATAACATGGCGGGTAAAGAAGCGCACACTCCAGGTAATTATGCCTGCCTGAACCTAAATAAATTTACAACCGAGCTCGAGGGAAGACAATCCACTCAAATGCCCTACCGTATGTTTGTCACGGTTGACTATATTGGAGACGGTTCGGACCAACCGGATTGGAAAGCGGCAACCAAATCCATCGAATTGCTAAAAAAGTTTAAAAACGCGGAGCAGCCCTTTTTTCTCGCCACAGGTTTGGTTCGTCCGCATTACCCCAATGTTGCACCCACTCAGTATTTCTCAGCATATCCCTTTAAACAGATGAACTTACCCTTCGTTCCTGCGGGTGACTGGAAAGACATGCCAAAGTCAGCTATCTCGGGTTCAAATTCAAAACGCTTTGGAATAGATAAGTTCCAAGATAACCAGAAACGCATGTGGG
>CALSTX010000027.1 GCA_943789375.1 uncultured Opitutales bacterium
GATGGAGATTGTCCAACCCACGGGGCTAAATAACGCTCAACAGAAAGACTGTCTTCTTTTACCTCTACCCATGCCTTACCTTTAGATATGAGAATACCATTCAAATCACCCGATTTTTGGATCCACAAATTTTCACCCCATAAAGAGATAGTATTTAAAAAAATAATTGCATGAATTGCCTTTCTCATAAACAGGCAAATATTAGTCATATTAAATGTAGTTCGTCAATAAACGTAACGGTAATAAACTTCAAGCATCAGGATGCAAAGTGTCGTACGATAAACCTCCGCATCCTTTCCTCCTTGGCTCGAAGTTTTGCCCCCACCTTCTTTGGGCCAACTACCGTCTGCAAGTTGTGCATTGAGAAGCATGGGTTCCATTTTTCGATTCCATGCTGTCCAAAATGCTCCACCATAATTAAATAATGCCTGAGCGTCATAATACCAGGAGTATAAGATTAGCATCTCCACTATTGTAATCCATTGATAGATTATTTTTTAAAATATGCTGCATGGCTTTTTTTAAGGTTTCTTTCTTTTCCTCCTCCGATGGGTGTCCAAATTTCCATGATTGCAAACCCAAAGACCCAACACCCGTTAATTTATGGTTGGCTTTTTTGGTATCAGATTTATTGCGATACCCAAAGCCTCCATTTTCAGATGAATAAACTCGATAAAAATTTTTAACTGCTAATTCAAGTGCAGGCTCAATATCCGGAAAATCGCACCTGTGTTATAGGCAGCCTTTAATGCCTGAAATTGCCAACCGCTGACAGAAGTATCACTTGCTCCTTTATTACCAAAATCTACTAATCGCAGGTTGTCTGGACCGGGACGCTCCACCATATAAACCCATCCGCCATCATCTTGTTGACCTACAATTATTCGTCGAATTGCTTTTTGGAGAACAGGAAGAATAAATGCCTTCTCTGTCATACCATAAGCCTCCGCCAGTGCATAACTTGCAATGCCGTGAGCATAGGCAGATCCGTGTTTATGATTAGTAACATAAAGCCAACCATCCTTTTCATCACCTAGCTCAACAAGATACTTAATTCCTTTGGCAACAGCCTCTCCGTATTCCGGAGAATCTGTTAAATCACAATGTCCCAAATAGCAAAGAAGTGCAAAACCAGTCATGGCACCTTTTGAATTATTCCCCCAAGAACCATCAGCATTTTGATCCTGATTCAACCAGTTCAAGGCTTTTGTCACTGCATTTTCAACCCGTTCCGGGTTTCTAACTCCTCCTCTTGCAAGCCTGGCTACCCGGCCGACTTTATCACAACGCCCGCTCATTGATTTTGGTACGGAAACCCCAGCGAATTAACCGCCGCTCTTAAATTGGTAATTTTATCCCCTTTGGCCTTGGACAGAATATCATTCGGATCCTCCGCACCTCGAAAAACAGTTGGATCAAATGCCAAGGCTATTATCTTCGTTTTCATCAAAGACAAGGGCATTGGGATCTCCAATATCCTTGTTCTCCTGGTCTTCACCAATTCGGGATAACAATAAGTCTTCTGCACCTGCTGTTCCCTGATCAAAGTCACCGGGTTCACAACTTCTTCGAATTTTGAGAGGAAACTTTGGTTTTATCTGCAATTCCCTGTTCTGCACCTGCAATATCAGGATTTGCTACCTGGGCTTCACGCATTGCATTTTGATTATCTTCGTTTGCCCCTCCCATCGCGTCGAGTCCCTCGCCACGTCCACTATTTCCAAGTCGTGCCCTTTCTCCACCTGAAGCAACATTCGTTTCATCGCTAATTGGAACCTTAGAACCCTCGGTTTCCTGACCTGCAGATTGACCTGCTTTGGCAATAGTCATCTCCCTTGGGATCAGAAGGATTCAATTAAGAAAAAGAAATGAACCTAGGCTCAACAGAAGACAGCCATAAGACATTGCCAAGTTAATCCAAGCAATTGGACCTGCACCCTGAGATTTTTTTTCTTCTTTTCCTCAAAAAATGCTAGATGTGAAAGAATTCCCACACCGAGTACAGCAAATACAAGACCTGCACCTACAAGAAGATTACCAGCAAAAAGATTACCAACTACCGCCAACCCAAGAGTAGAGCAAAAAACAAGTGAGAGAATGGTTTTTATATTCATACCAGACTCTAAATGATTACAAAATTAAGCTTTCCTTCTTTAACAGAAGGAAAGCAGTAAGGTGAAAAAAAGTTATGAAATTAATTTGCGATGCAAATTTGTTCTTACAACCCTTACAACAAAAGGCAACGGTTGTTCCTCTGGAATCCTTTGCAGTAATAGATGGATTAGCCTTACGGTCAGGTTTAATAGGACACATTGCGTTTAAAGATGAGGTTTGATTTGAACCGTTACTAACTTTTGCGTTGTATCGCCCATCTTCCTGCCCTCCTCCATATCGACCCAAATCCAAACCAATTTTACGGGATGCATCCATGATCAGATTCATGTAATAGGCGGATCTCCTTCCGAATTAACATGATATTCATCACTAAATACGATTCCGTCACGATTTCTAATGTGATCGCTGTTTTCCTGCCAATAATAGGGCTTTAAGTTCTCGCCTGCTCCGGAAAGGTATCCGTCTCCGCGCCATGCGTTTTCAACAAATTCCTTGAATGACTTAGCGAATGTCTTTCCTCGGTCCACTTGGAACATGATACCCCGGTAAAGTCCGCCGTATCCATTAAGGCCTTTGCGAAGTTCTTCAAGATCATCCATGTAATGGTCTTCCGGTTTGCGATTAAAATTAGGCAAATGATACGCAGGTTGTGCTTCGTCTTGGAATACGAGAGCTAAACATTTTCCTTCTTTAGCAGCATCTGCAAAGAATTTTAGAGTTCGCTCACCTTCACCATCCACTACCAAGCACCCGTCGATTGTAAAGATCTTCGTCGTTTTTATAGTAGGGAAGCAAAGCATTTTTCAGGAGGGTTTCTTTCATTTCCTCCAGTGCTTTTCTTGTGCTAAGAATAGAACCACTGCCGTCGACATGCATCATAATGAAAAGGTTTCCATCCTTGGGAAGATGATCGTAATCCCATTCATCGTGCCCATCACCGTCTCCGCCCCGACCATACCAACCAGGACCAGGCTCACCTACACCCAGACCTAAGTGGATGAGAAACTCGGCCAGAAACTAGTCCAGCCGCAGCTCCGGCTCCGGCTCCACCAACCAAGCCTGCTACTCCACCTGCTACTCCCGGTGCAACTGCAAGTGCAGGTCCACCCATTTCGCCTGGGTTACTAGCTGGATTAGTTGGACTAGTCATAGCAGCTATCTCTTCTCCATCACTAAATCCATCCCCGTCAGTATCTGAATTGGAAGGATTTAATCCATAAAGTGATTCCAAGGATGCAGGTACTCCATCTTGATCATTATCAGGACCAGGAGCAGGTGTACCTGGTTTACTTCGAGGATCACGAGGGTTAGACATTCCCTTAACTTCGTCGGCATCGCTTACACCATCCTTGTCTGTGTCACTGGATTGAGGGTTTGTTCTAAATGAAGCTTCCATGGCGTCACTAATTCCATCCTGATCAGAATCTGGCCCCTCTGGTTGAGCAGGGGCAGATGGAACATAAGTTCCGATACCACCAAGTGCTGGGACTGCTTGTCCATCCATTACTGCTTGTCCGATACCTGCGCCAAGACCTGCGAATCCAGCGGCCGCACCAACTGCTGGGCTACCTATTCCAGCTCCAACACCCTGCGATGGAAAGTTGTAAGCATAGACTTCAGAACCTTGCCCAACCCCAGGCATTGTACCTTTTCCAAATCCAGCACCATTTTTATCAAAATTACCAACTGCCCCTAATTCTTCATCGTCGAAATCACCACGACGAGCATCAGGTACGAAATTTCCAACATTTACACGATCATTTCCACCGCGATCAAGACCAATATCTTTACGATCCAACCTAGCAACCAGATCATTATCCTCAATGACAAGCAAGTCTTCATCGTCTAAAACAGCTAGCCTACGGTCGAGAAGACCAACATCAACATCATCCTCTACTACCCGAGTCCGACTGCCCCGAATTCTTCCGTTGCCACCATTGCCCCCAAATCCTCCACCACGAGTGTCGCCATGCAAACGAAGGTGGCGATCGTTGTTATCAACATAAACAATATCGTCATCATCATCCCCAATCACAGCTGTAATTTTCTCATCATCCAAAACAACCCCTTCCAAGCGGTCATTGTAAGCGATATTTCCACCGGAAATAATTCCACCCTGATTTACAGTTACAAACCTTTCAACCGAATCCATAACATTACCAGTCTTAGGATCCTTAATAGTGTAAATAACTTTATATTGCCCAGGAGTGTTAACATCGACAAAAGAAGCAGTTTGGACAAATGCGGTGAGGTCTTCATCTCCCACTATCGCGGTGTAGCCGGGATCAACCCATAAGTTTACCCGCTGGCCATGGTATGCTGCCTCCTCCAGTCAAGGTGATAACTGAACTGATCTGCTACTGCGACATCGAGCTGCCGAAACAATTTCACCTTCGCTCAATCATTAGTGGAATCAGTAACAATTTCTTCAGAATCTGACCCACTGAGCTAAAAGTACAGCAAAACCAGCAGCCAGAACATAACCAGCAATCAGACTTGAAATCGCTACAGTGCGATGCTTCGGATTCAGTTGGGAATCCTCGGTAGTTTCGCTCAACAGCCGATTCCTCAGTCGTCGAATCCGTCGGTTCCTCGTTCGTCTCCTCCTTCGTCTCTTCCTTCTTCATTGTCGAGTACTTTCGTTAGTAGTTTGGGTTGAAAGGTTTTTGTATTGATTAAATGCTAGGTGTGCCATGATCACTTGGCCCAAAATGATAGCCAACCCAAATAAGAAGAAAAAATGGATTGGATAGCAGTGTTGATTGAAAGATTCCCAAAGCAATGCAACAGAGCAAAACTGCTCCAAGAATAAGGGAAATTAAAAGCTCTTTAGACATATTCTTATATAATTTGAACTCCATTATGGAGTTTGTGCAAGTTAAAATGACAACGATTTAAGAACAATATCTTCCTTTTCAATAAAGGGCATAAATGTCATCGATAGGTAGTTTTTAAATAAAGATAAATGTTTTTTAAAGGTCATAATAAAATATTTCTGCCACTAACTCTGAAAATATGGACAAAAAGATTAAATTTATTTTTAATCGGATGCCTAATGGAATCTGATTAAATTTTACTTTCAAGCATCACAGAATATCGACTTCTAAATTACTGCACTTTCCAAGGAACATTGTCAGATCGTAGAATTAGGGGAAGTTCCGAGATTGGGATCCAATTATAATCAAGCTTTCTCAGAACTGCTTCATCTCGAATTTTATTAAAAATGGCAAAGTTTTCTGAATCTGAATAAACAAAAAGATTCAAGAAAGAAATCCTGCCGAACGGACCGCGGTGCATCACGAACCGAAGAAAGAAACAAATCCAGGGCATCATCGTTCATGGGGTCCACCCCTTTTTCTGGATCAACCTTAACCTGAAAGCGCTCGTCCGGTGTTTGATTCCACAAAAGATCCATCCTCGTTTTTCTCCACGGATCCAATATTGATTGAAATCATTGGATACATTTTGCCGTGAGCAACAATAACTGGAAGAGGTTTCTTCCGCGTGTCTTTCTGTTGAGGAAGGCTTACCTTACGATAAGGCTTCTTTTTCAATTCCTTACTCAATTCCTGATGTTCGAAAATCGCCTCCAGATCGGCTCAACTCTTCCTCCATAGTCAATCGCTCCTCTTCAATCGTGGATTCAACATGCTAACATATCCTGTAGCTTTTCTTTTTCCAGTTGTGCCAATTTTTCCAAAGATGAAGAATCGCTGTTCAAGTCATCCAAATTATCTTTGATCTCTTCTATTTCTTCTCGTTTCGAATATGCATCGTCTTCAAGATCCTCCAAGATTTCGAATGTTTTCATCTTTCAAATCGAGAAGGGAATTTCTTAACTGCTCCCGTTCCCGAATGAGATCGGACTGATTATCGTCAGTCTTGACCAGCTTATCGTATAATTCGACACTTTTTTTATTAACACTAAGTGCGAGAAGAAGAGCGATTAAAATAATCCCTCCAAATGTGTTACACAGAGTATCAAGCAACATGTCCAAGCTTCCGCCTTCATCTTCTTCCCTTGCCATAGTCCTCAGTTTATTAAAGATACCAATCATTGAATTAAAGATCATGGATTGGGAAAAAACTCAACAAATGGATCCGGTGTTTTATCAGTGAATAAAACTGCAGCCTCCTCATGAATCGGTTCAAATCCATATTTAAACCCGAGCATACGTGTGAGGTTATTTTTTGGATCACATAACAATTTGAAGAGATTTTTTTGAATCATTCCATTTCTTCCTGGAACATTGGTTATCGTTATTTCACAAGCGGATGGACGGAAAAAATAAACAAAGAAATTCTTCTTTTTATTGTAAGAATTGAGAGCAGAGCCCAGCTGTTGGTAATATGTAGCAGGACTTACTTGGACAGTTCTTTGTTCGCCATTAAAAATGCCAATAGTAAATTCAGAAGCACCCAGAATGACTAAAACCGGTTTTTCCCCAAGATCACTTTCTTTAGGAATAACCCTAACCTCATTTTCGATTTGGGATTCTAGTTGTTCCATCTGACTATTAAGCTTCGAATCCAATTCTTCTAATTCAAGCTCAGTGAGATTTTTTATAGAGCGTAAAACACGGGCATTAATCTTATCTTCAAGACCTTTTTTTTCATCCTGCTGTTCATTATTTTGTACTTTTGCCAAATCAATCATTAATTCAAGGCTATCAATTTTCTTTTTGGTCTCCTTGCTTTCATTTGAGTCTTCGATACCGAGCTTTTTTTTAAAAACCTCAAGTTCGAGATTAAGTTTTCTCAATTCCTCAGCAAGGGTTTCTATTTCACTATTCTTGACCTCACTTTTGACAAGGAAGTCTCTTTTTTCTTCAGAAATTTCTTGATGTAACTCTGCAATATCCTCGATTACTTCGGAAGCATTAAATTCACTTGCTACAACAATTGTAGCATTACCTCCACCATCTCTGTTTCCTCGATCAATTCAACCGGTGCAGTATTGTTTCCTGGATTATCCCCTTCGTTTTCTCTTTTCGGGTTAACCTGTAAAGCTAGGATTAAAGCAATAAGAACAAGTATACCGATAACCGCTGTTATGATATCCTGAAAAGCAAAGAAGCTAACCTTTTCTTCGCTATTCCGACTGCTTCTCCCCATCTAAATTCCTTAAAAGAGCTTATTTACAAAAAGTTTCAGAACTTTAAGATCTCCCTCTTCCAGATTTTTCTAGCTTGAGTTTTGCCAACACATAAGTTTGGCAGTACTCATTACACTCATCAAGAAGAAGAAACTCTTGCCTCTTACGGAAAGTCATAACCATTTGAACTACTATTGAAGCAACTAAACCAAGAAGTGTGGTATCAAACGCAGTAGATAAACCTCCAGTAACATCGGTAAGAGAATTTTTCAGTTTATCCACATCGTCAGCTAATTGAATGGTAACACCAAACTCTCCAATCGCAGATCCCAAACCCAAAACTGTACCAATAAACCCAAGTACAGGGATAGCCCAATTAAATCCGTTAATCAAGACTGTAACTGGCTGAAACCTGGTCTTCATCAATTGAAGCCTGTGCATTTGTTAGACTGGCAACCTCACTAATTTCACCAATATTTTGCAAATTTGATAAAGCCACATCAATCCGATTAAGAAGCAAAAAATGCTTAGGATCATCCACTTGGCCACGAATTCTTAAAAGTGCGTCTCTAGCAGTGGCATTATTGAGGAAAAAGTTAGGATCTTGTGGAATTAAATTCAGGGCTAAAATTTTTCTTTGAAAACTAACCTTTCTACCCTTTACAAAAAGAATTGCTAGTGCCCAGAAAAAAAGCAATGTAATGCCAGCTCCCATTAAATATCCACCAATTCCTCGGTTAATAAATTTATCAGCAAGACCTACATGCAGGGGTATGTCCCGAGACCTGCTCTTCCTGAGTACCATCTTCGAGTGTCACCATCTCTGAGTTCAGTTCTCTCCACTCAGCTGCAGTTCCGGAATCTCCAATTACAAATTCAAGCACCAAGAAGAAGAGCGTGGATAAAATTAGCCCCACTAAAAAGGTGAAGAATGCATTCGTGTCAGTATAACGACCGCCGCTAAAGCCAATCTTCTGCTCAATATCTTGAGTTGACCAACTTAACTCAGGTTCATCAAATCCTACTCCTCCGTCCATTTAATTTGTCCTTTCATCAGATTATATTGTTTGAGCTTTAAATTAATAAGTCTCTCCTTCCCCCTTCACAACTGTGCCGCAAACCAAATCATGAAGGCCTTGACGCCGAGGGGTCAGAAAAACCATGAAGGGTAAAACAATTGTTAAAGAAAAAAGAATTTTTAAAAGAGCCCTAAAAGAAGATAATCCAAAACTTGGAACTGCTTCATCGTTAAGACGAACAACTCGAATTTTAGACATTCTCTTACCAATAAATCCGCCTAGTTTTGAAGATTCGCCTAACCCATAATACAGCCAGCCAAGTAAAAAATAAGCAAACACTCCAGCTATAAATAATGTGAGATCAAATTGAGAAACTGCCCCTGCGATACCAAGTAAAACCCCGACAACCGAAAGAATAATGAAACCATCAATTAAACCAGCCATAAATCTTGCACCATGTGAAGCAAAACCATCTGTCCCAAGTCCCTTTTCTCCACCTGGAATGCTTTCCTCTTTTTCATCTTCATCAGCTTCAACAGGTGATTCAGAATCTTGCTTAATTTCTTTTTTCACCAATTTCTTCGGTTCAGCAGGGGAAACAAGGGAAAGAGGTGGAGCAACAGGGGCAGCAGGAGCGGGTGGAGGTTTTGGCGGTGGAGGTGCTGCTGAACCAAGCGAACTAAGCCCCTCCGCGACTCCAGGTATTTTGGAAAGCGGTACCCATTCGGAAACACCTTCAAACCAAACCATATCACTGAACCGCAAATTACCCGCCTTTAAATAGTCTTTCAACTCTTTCAGAAGATAAGGGCCAAATTGGGTTCCAGATCGATTGATATGAATTTCAGTTGCCGGACCAGGTTCTGGGACCTCAATCTCCTTAGGCTCCGGTTCCGGTTCGGGTTCGGGATCAGGTTCGGGCTCAACTTCAGAAACGACATCTGGTTCTTCTGGTTCGTCTTCGAAAACTTTCTCTAAATTTTGTTCAGGAAGGAGTCCTTTCTCGTACTGGTCTATAAAATCAGAAACCGTGAGCCAGTCCTGTCCTAATTTAACTTTATGAATCGTGCTTATTTCTTTCATCCGCAAAAGATCAATAATTTCGGTTGCGGAAAAAGGACCCGTTACTTGGCCTCTTTTGGAAACTGAATATTTCTCCTGATAAACCATTGCTAGTTAGAGAAATCCAATGGAAGAAAATCACCCACAGTTCCAAAACTATCTTTTGCTAAACTAGACTTTGCATATCCATCGGCAAGAATTACCTCCAACTGCGGATTGGTCTCAATAAGTGGGCTGTAAGGAACTAAACCTGAACCAGTCGACTTAGTAATTATAAATTTCCCTTTTTGGTTAGATAAACCCCAACTATGCTGGGTTCACCGCCGGTATATCTAGCTCCACCCTGTAAATCTGCGTGCCCGACATAGGAAAAATCTGCCTTTTGTAATGACTGAAGGATTCCCAATGTAAATTTAGCTTCAGTAAAGTAATCCCTGACTCCAACCTGGTTATAAAATGCACTGAGTTTAGCAGAGAGTTCAGCATTCAACTTTTTATCCATCCAATCTGTGGGACGAATCTTGATTTTGACTAAATTCACCAAATTTTCATAGTCTGTAAGAAGTTGATTACTCAATGCAACTCCCCAGGACGCAGGTTTATTTTTCATTAATTCAACAATTTCACGGTGCAGGTAAGCTTTCAACAAGGGAGATATTGTTTTTTCTGCGATAACCACTTCGAGCATTTCCATAAGTGGTCCAGGTATACTTTTGGAGTTTGGATCAAGCCTGCGTTCAATCTGCCTTTGAAGGAAAGTTGACTCCAAGCTCATTTCACCCTCATCCACGGCAAGTCCCTTTGAACCGCCACCAAATACGGTAGATTGAAATTCTCTTCCCTCAACCTTTCCGTTCCAGTGAAATTCACCTATTTGTAATCGAGTTGTTATAGGATTTGCAATGGGTTGGCCCTGTTCATCAAATTTTTTAGAAACCTCCTCCTCTTTAACGGGACCGTAAGCATACAGTTCCATCATTGGCTTCTTCCGAGTAGAGTACACTCCAGACTGGTTAGTTTGTTGTGGTATACATTCTACTAACTTGTAGCTCCATATATTTCGAAGATCTGGACGGGAAAGCATAGCCATAATGTGATCATATTCTTGCCTTGAGTCATTGGGATGTAGACTAATCTCACCTGATTCAACTTTTTCCCATATCTCAATAGGACCGTTCACAAAAAGTTTACTTCTTAATTCACCATCATCGTTAGAAAATTTTTTGCGGTGAGAAAGAACCATTTTAATAAAATCACCCTTGGATTGTTCTAATGCTTCATTGCTCAATAGTTTTTCCAAAGCAGAAAAATAGTCAGGAAGGTTTCTCACTGAAGCTAATTCCTCTTCAACTTCTCCTAATTCTCCAAGGGCAGAGATAGATTCTTTTTGTAATTTGACCAGTTCTTTAAATTCTCTCTCCTGCGTAGATGTCATACGCTTTTGTTCAGTTGAGCTTTGATTTAATTCGCTTATTTTAGCCAACGCATCTGACATAGACCTAAGAAAACCCAGCTTTTCATTTGGAGTCTTGCTTTGCTTACTCTTGACAAAAAGATTATTTGCCTGATCTAAAAATTCATCGTACGAAGATCCCGATTTATTTTCCACCTCTTTGGAATAACCCTTCCAAGTCTGCTTAAGCTGCCTTACTGCGTCACGAACCTCTCTGTAATCATTAGGGTCTATGGCATCAGAACCAGAAAAACTACGAGTCTCATTGTCAATTTCGTCAAGGTACTTTTCTTGGGCCAAAATCCCATGATCTTCTTTTCCTGTTTCCCTAAAAGTTTTCCAGGCTTTTAAAACTTTGTCATCGAATGCAAGAACCTCTCTCCTTAATTTTTCAAATCGTTCGGATTTCCGATCATTCGTATCTTCAATTCGTGCCAAAGAAGCAGCTATTTCCTGAAGCTTATCCAGAACATTTTTGTTTTCCTGAAAACGATAATAATCAATATCTGTCAATGGTATGGATGCACCATTTTCATCTTTTCTGACTCGTGGGGCACTTTCAAAACGCTCCAAAAATCTCTTGGCTTCACGGACCTGGAAATCGGGATCATTGTCAATATCTTCAAGTATTTTGTCGCACATTGAACCAACAATTGCTCCGCGTTTTCGCTCAATATCCTCAATTTTAAGAATGGGTAACAATGCTTTGTCCTGTGTCTTCAATAGAAATTCTTCCTGACTATCAGATGCCAAGTTAGTTTCCGCATCGCTAAAAATTTTTTTAACAGCTTGATCAACATGCTTCCTCACTTCAATATCATCCAAATAATCTCGGTGATTACCAATAAATGCATTTAGCTTATCCCACTGTTGACTGGGATTAGGTACCTCTAAAACTGCTTCGGCAGCTGAGCGAGCATCCCAAAAGCCTTTCAACCACCACAAACCAGCAACAGAACCAATTGCCACAAGCACAAAAGCGAAGACACCAGCCATCCAAATTCTTTTTGTTCTGCCTCTCAATCGAAGTATACGACCTTTAACATGTGACTCCGCTTTTTGTAAGTCCATCATGATTTCAGGTGCGAGCGATTTACCTAAATCTTGAAAATCTTGCTTATATTTACGCAGCTCATTCTGTTCCTCCAAATAAATCTCTAAAGATTTACCCCCAAGTGCGTCGGCTTGCTGCATTTCAGCAAGACGATTTTTGAAGCGGGAAACCATTGCCTCGAGCTCATGTTCAGATTTTGCTTCCTCAGCTAACTCCTCGGCCCATTCCTTATATTCATTGTAGACATTAATATCATCAGAATCCAAGTCACCTTCCAACCCATATTCCTGTGCTAAATTAAAAAATTCGCCGATCAACGCAAGTGAACCCTTCCAGTCATCAGCAGCACGAAATGAAGCTATTTCGACCAGTATTTGCTCGAGCCTTGCTTTTGCATTTCTACGATCCACTGCTTCTCTAACGGCCAATGCATTTTCCCACTCCTCACCTTTGGGCATCACTACCCAGTCAGTGTCCTCAATATCAATAATCAGATCAAGAAACTCGGCTTCCCGACCAGCTGCAATCAAACTAGAAAGTTCTTTGATTTTATCCTCTAAAATTTTGACGCTTAACTGCCCAAAATGCCTCTTCGCCGACCCGTGATCTGGGTTAGCCTTCAAAATCATTTTAAGTATTTTAAAGGTCTTTTCTTGGTCTCTACTTCTTGCCGCTGTACGATATTCCCGAAAAAGAGGACTGTCTTCAGTGATTTCCTTATCGTATAACCCATTAAGCAAATCTACATGTTCATCCGCCCAAGTCGGTCCGGTGTACAACCCTTTCTCATCACAAATATTTCTCCACTTAGAATCGTTGGAAAAAGAAAGTTTTTCCATCAATGTTAAAACATCAGGTGGTTGTTCTGCTAATTCACGGGCAGCAAAGTCTTTTCCGGAACGGATTAGAGTCACACAATGTTCCAATCTCTCATCAATTTGCGTCCTAAACTTGGCATACTCCTTAGCCAAAGCGTGGAATACTGGGTCTGTAGTCCCTTCCTCACGAAGAGCTTTTTCGATCCGATCAATGAGCCTGTCTATATTCACAATATTAAAAAATTAAATTAATTGATTCATTCAAAACATTATAACTTCGTTGGCGGTGCAAGCCGTAAAAAATCAGACTCCTTGATCCATTTACCGTCTAAGCCTTTTTGATAAATTGCAAAAGTCCAAGGAATTGATCTGATTGTCTTCAATTTCCAGTCAACGACTTGAAAATTGGGTTGTGAATTGTAAATTTCAAGTTGTTTATTTTGAATTTCGTTGATTTTCGATTTAATCAAGGCAATTGCGTTTTTATAACCTTGTATTTTATCCTTACTTCCAAGGTAAAGACTATTCTTTCCACGATCAGATATTGTGTTCAGCACAAGCCTTAATGAGTTTAAGTTTAAACTTTCACTTGGAATACAAGATTTTTTTAAAGACGAATAATTATTCATATAATCTTTAAACTTGTCCCTTACTTCCGGATGTACTTTCTCCAGCCTAGCTACCTCATTATTAAAAATAACAATTGGGCTTTCATCATTATCGAAAGAATCAAGCGTGCCACGAATTTCCTTAAACCTATCAAGAACACCGCCTTCACTTACGCCATACAATTGCTCAATTTTTAGGATAAGTGTCAAACTTTCAAAAATTAACTTCATATGCTTCTCAAGATCATCTTTTCCATAATCAAAATCTTTCCGAAAAGAATTTAAAAAATAATCATATATTTCGTTCGTTATTGCAGCCCAATAAGAAACCAAAAGCTCAGGATTCTGAGAAAGTTCAGGTTGATTGAACCGTAGATCAAGTTTGTTTTTTAAATTTTTAAAGCGGATATCGTCCCAAGCAAAGCTCCTTTGGATAAATACCAAAGGGACGCTGTAAAGGAAACCTTCAACAGGCAAACCTGGTTCATAATTATAAAGGTAAGCATGTTCCACTGCATACTTTTTAAAATTATCATAAAGTTCGGTATCCGGAAAATCATCAACATCATCAGGCAAGCCACTTTCGTATTGGGACTTTAATAAATTGAGTATTTTCGTTACGTCTGGAAAGTAGTCCAAATCTAACTTAATTATCCCTTCAAAGGGACTTAATTCACTCAGTTTTAAGATACCGGGCAAATTTTTAAGTTCACCCTTATTAACGAAATCATCTCGAGTGTAATCCCTGAACATAACTTCAAGGTTAACTTCAGTCGAATCCAACGCAGATAGAGAAAGAATTTTCATGCGATTTCCACTGAAAAGAAATTTGAATGATTTTGGATTTAGGCGAGCATCATTGCAGAATACGCGATTATCTGATAAGGAATAAGAAAAACCTAATCCATTCGAATCGTCAAAATTACTATGTTTATTCGAAAGCAAGTAAAGATCAATACATTCATTACTCCCGTCAACCAGAGGTAGGCGAATAATTTTTCCGTTGTTAATTGAGTTCCACGCATGATTTGCATTGTACTCAATGTCTATACTTTGACCTTCATTAATAACAAAATCAAATGAATAGCCTTTGGCACCATAATATTTGAAGGAAATCTCAGCCCGTTTGACGAGATCTACCCGATTTGTCCCTTCCTGGTATTCGAATGTAAACTCCTCCGCCTTACTGACGTCACTAAAAGGGTTACTATCAAACAATTCACCTTCTATATAATCACCCATCCAAACCTTAGGTTTATCAGAGTTCTGATGGTATGATTTGAAATAAGAGAAAAGCAAGTTTGCAGTTTCGGGATCCTTATAATCAAAAGATTTTAAAGATTCATCAATACGCCAACCCGTATTGCCTGACACACCCGGAATCCAGAAAAGAATTCTTTTTCTAGCCACTAACTCTGACGGGGATAATACAGTTGGTTTTGCTGGAGCATCTGAAATTTTTGGTATTTCAAATTCGAGTTGGGTTATTTGGTCACCATTAACTCTTATCATTAAATCGATTTTGCCCTCGCCACTCTTAGAAAAATTATTCAAATCCTCTATCCGTGAAGATTCTTCTTCTTTGAACAAATAATATTTCCTGCTTGTTCCTTCGACCGGTAATCCGATTCTCATCTGTTCTTTTTCGTAATAAAGATTGTCATCCCCCCCAATTATGGAAATGACTCTTTTAATTCCAGCAGGTCCTGTTGTTTCTTCCTCATTTATACTGACCTGCCCATTCAATTTATTTGGCAAATCAAACATATCAATAGAAATTACCTTCTCTCCCTCTACCCGAAAACTAAAAGGAATTTGCTTTCCTGATTCTATTAATTCGGCAAGCTCCTCAATTCTTACTCTTTTTTTCAATTCCGCCCTTCTGATATCGTAATAAAAAGTTTTGTTATCTAAAGAAAATGATATTTCACTATCCGAACGCGAAAGCTTAACAGGATTCCCTTCGTCAAATGTGATTTCTTTTAAAACACCGCGTGCAGAAGGGGGAGAAGCCATTTTTATATCTTCAAAAAAGAGTCCTTTTTCGTTTTTTTGAATCACAACTTTTAACTCATCACCGACATCAGTTTCCTCAAGAGCATTTTCAAATTGTAAGAAATTTTCATCTTCAATAATTACCTTAACTGGTTCTCTTGTACCAACATCAACCTTTAACCATCTCAGATGAGATGGTTTGTCTAAAACTCTTAAATATTCAACCTCGTTAAGTTGGGCAAATGCACCAATAGTAACTGGCTTTTTGACTATCCTCCCCTGCTCTTCCTGTGCGAGATTGGAGACAATCGGTTCCTCCCTGGGATCTTGCCCCTCCTCTTCTTGGTTAAACCAATCACCCAAATTATAGGCTAAGCCAACAATTAAAGCACCCAACAGACACAAAGCTGTTGAAATAACCGCAAGTTGTAAGAGCCAAGGTCTTTTCTTTTTTATTTTTTTGGATGAATCTTGCTGAGGTGCGACTGTTGAACCACTCGGTGCGGTCGACAAATAAGCAGAACTGGTACCCTTGATTTTATCAACTTGCATGTCGCTCAAAGGAGAGCGGGTGTTTGAACTTACACCTTTCTTCACACGTTTTGTAGGTGGTGCACTTGGTCCTTTTCTTGCAACATGAGAAAGTGCAGGATCTAAATCATCAGAAAGTGCACTGGCAGTCCATTCACGTAAATCGATGTAATTTCTTACTCCTCCTTGCTTTAAGCGCTCACCGGCAGGTTGTCCTTCCACACCCAACCATGAAAAGCTTTTAGGGTCATCATTACCCTGTAAAAAAGTGGTGAAAGAAAAATCCCATGCATCCAATGAAATTTTTAGTAAGGAGGATGATTCTGCAAAAAGTTGAAGTAAATGAGAACTTTGATTTGGAGCATTCTCTATTACGATGGGCATTACCATCGACTGGGATACAAGGGACGCCGCATTACCAGGATCGTTCGTGAAACTTAACCAATTTTTACAGGGAACCAAACCCTGAGACTTACAACCCGTTAAAGTAACTTCCTCACCGGGAGTAAGGTACCTTGGTCCTTCCTCCCATTTTCTTTTCCATCCATTCCAATTAAGAAAGATTTCGGCAGGTGATGGACAGGTGGCAATTTCAAAGCCGTCAAGAATAAGGTGATGAGCAAGGTAATTAGTCCTATTAGTGTAATCCATACCGGCATCACAAATCTTGGTGAGCACATAAAACTCCTCCGATCCAAGGGCAATTTTTCTGTATACAGAAATATCTACCCGGTTACTCCCAATCTGTTGCCCGAAATCATATACACTTAACCGCTCAAGCTCGCGAACTAGCCTTTGGCGTAAATCCTTATGCCTTGCAACCGTGCAATATCCAGAGCGACCGGGTTCTAATCCCTGTGGAGTACTGGTAAATATTAGTTGCTGTGCCATACAAGGAGACCTTCTCCTTAAGAATTAGTTGCTACTGGTAATAACTCTGGTTCAACATGATGGAGCATCCAAAGCGTAGGTACTTCAACCATAACCGGATCCAACTTATCGGGGTCAGGAGCAATAAAACTCTGGCCATCTAATTCTAAGCGCTCCGGACTATGCCCGAATGGACTGACGGGGAAATATCTGACATTCTTCGATATAGCTTCTGAGTTTGCCACTATAGAAGGATGCATATCCATAAGGAATTCCCTGAGGATCTCGGAATTCTTTTCTACTATTTCCAGGTCTAATTGCTTATCTTTAACTGGCCAAAGGATTCGCTCCCAATCCAATTGATCTTTAAGAATATCACATTTGCCAATCATCACTGCCAAAGGGACATCTACTTTATCTGCAATACTAATATTTTGATTTTGCTTAATCCTTATCTCAAGTTCAGCCATGATCACATCTTGTTGATCCAGCCTTTTTCCCATTCCATCCATCCCAAACTGTGGATCTTTATGTCCACGCAGTGCTCTTCTAAATTCAGGGCTAGCTATCGGATCAAAAAGGAAAAATATACCTGCAGAACTTGCAACATGCAATGTTCCGGGACTTTCATCGTTGGCAATTCCAGGTTCAAAATGTTCGCCTGCATTATCATAAAAAATAAGAGAGCAATCATGACCTGTTCCACGAGGATCCGACAAGCTAAAAACAAATGGACGAGGCAATGCAACAATCCTGTCATGCCTGTGTAATCGCTCATACATTTCGCCCTCCAACTGAGTCTTAATAAGCATGGCATCCGCCGAACTACTCCCAGCAAACAAGCGGTTTTTCATCGAATTCAGGATAGCATTACAACTTGGGTCTGCATCACGAAATGCAATTCCAAACTCTCGAAAGAGTGTCCGTTGCAATTGTCGGACCAAGACACTCAAATAATATGATTTACCCGCACTCGGTGCACCAACAATTGAAAAAATATGATGAGCTACATCCATAAATCCTGGAGGTAACTTACGATGACAATGAGGACAGGCGACATCAGTTGTGGGTAATCCCATTGCATCCATTGCCTGACCTTTCGAATTAAATTCAGTGGGCACAAAACGTAGCATTGCATCCTCTCCCAACTTACGATCTCCTCGCAAGTCTTCATGAACAGCGATACTTAGCACATCAGCTCGGTCAAATTTAAGCCAGCATGTAGGGCAGGTAAACTCACCCCGATCAGGATCAATAACAACTTCCTCCTGATAAATTTCCTCCTCCTCTTCTTCCTCTTCAGGGGGTTGTAATAAATCAATTAAGTGAACAACCCAAAAAGGTACATCTAATCCAACCGGCTTAATTGCACATTCCGAAATATCAGCTCCAAACTCTTGTATTTTTTCTAATACCTCATATCTGCTACACTGGACATAATCAGTGCCAGAACGACCGTTGCATAAAATCCATTGACCCTTTTGAATTTGATCCGCCCAAGACTTTGGGTCTTTGCCTGCAAATACGACTAGCGGGTATCCCATAAACTGGAGAGTACAAACCTCATCATCTTCTACATTGAATGGTTCTGCAAATGGACCACCATTTACCAAAAGTCTCTCATCACCCTTCTTATTCGGTACAATCCGAAAAGCACTGCCTGATTTTTTTACCATACATGCACCCTCCCAGCCTTCTCCTGCAGGCACCTGCCAATCTGCATTACCCATACATCCAACGATGAAGGGAAATTTATCTAGCATCCGAAACTGTCCTTCTAAACAGTCAAAGATTCCTATTGTGCTTTTTTTACCGAGCATAGTAGCTTAAATAGTTGTAAGTAATTAATGAGATGGAATATCGACCAATTCGAATGATATTCTGTTTAATCATCTTATGGCAAAACAAATTTATTATACTTCCTTTCGATTCAATCCAAGCGGGTTATCTCGTCTTAATTCTTTGGGAAGGAAGTTATCAGGAAAGCCTTGATAGCATACTGGTCGAGCAAACCTAAGAATTGCACCAGTTCCTACTGATGTACTCCGACCGTCAGTTGTCGCAGGATAAGGGCCGCCATGAACAATTGAGTCACAAACCTCAACCCCTGTTGGAAACTGATTGAAAAGTAATCTCCCTGCCTTGGTTTCCAATGCTTCAACTAATCCCCTATGGACACTTAAGCTTTGTTCAGAGCCGAAAAGACTAGTCGTTAACTGACCTTCAAGCTGTGCTATAACTTTTTCTAAGTCATTACCATTCTTATATGAAACTAGCATTGTGGCAGGACCAAAGATTTCATTTTTTAACTCTGGCACTTGGAGAAAATGAGAAACTTCAGTCCCCAAAACAGTTGCACCTGCATCGCAGGTTTTATGGTCTGACACATTTTCGGATCCACAGAGAATTTCTACTCCATCCAATCCGGCCATCATTTCAAAATTCTCCAGGTAAGAATCACGGATTCCTTTATGCAACATCGGAGCCGGTACAAAAGCCTTCATTTTTTCTACGAATGCCTTACGAAAGGATTGACCGTTTTCACTATTGGGATAAAAAATAACCCCGGGATTTGTACAAAATTGTCCCACACCCAAGGTTGCAGAAGTATATAAACCCTCAGCAATCTCCTCCATTTCAGATTTCCCCATATCAGGCAGTAGAAATACAGGATTGATACTACTCATTTCCGCAAATACCGGAATGGGTTCGGTGCGTTGACTGGCAAGATCAAAAATAGCACGACCACCTGATCTAGATCCAGTAAATCCAATTGCTTTTAATGCAGGATGCCGGACAACTGCCTGACCAACGGTTCGGCCATCTCCAAACAGGAGAGAAAATGCTCCTTCTGGTAATCCACAGTCTTTTACCGATTGAGAAATAATTTCTCCAATGAGGAATGCCGTTCCTGGGTGTGCATGATGGGCTTTAACAATAACCGGGCAACCAGCTGCCCATGCAGATGCTGAATCACCACCGGCAACTGAAAAAGCCAATGGAAAATTACTTGCACAAAAAACCCCGACTGGTCCAACAGGACGGAGCATTGCTCGTAAATCCGGCTTCGGCAAAGGACTACGGTCAGGAATTGCCGGATCAATCCGAGCGTCTACCCACGACCCATCCTCAACTAACTTGGCAAACATTCTTAACTGACCACTTGTTCTAGCCGTCTCCCCGCGGATTCTCCCTGCTGGAAGTCCAGTTTCAAGAGTGGCAATTCCTACAATGCTATCTACGGCAGCATCAATTTGATTAGCCAAGTCCCTAAGAAATTCTCCCTTTTGAACCCCGGACAGCGATGCCATCTCTAACTTTGCTAAATCGGCAAGTTCGCATGCACGGGCAACCTCATCCACAGATGCAGATACATATGAATCAGGTAAAGTTTCCCCTGTTGCCGGGTTTATAACTTGCAGTGCTGCGTTGCTTTTTTCTCCTCGGGAAAATCCAATTATTGATGATTTTTGCATAAGTTTATAAAGTTTTATTCCACAGAATTGATTAATGTACCGATAATATCTATTGAAATTGCAACTACATCTCCATGTTGAAGTGAGAAATCTTTTTCTGGTACAATTCCCTGTCCCTGTCATAAGAAAGACTCCTTTTGTAAATGTGCACTCCCGGAAAAGATACTTTATTAACTCATCCGGAGTTCTTTTCATCTGTGAAAGTGATGTTTCCCCAAAAAACTTTTCTTCCCCCTTTCGGGTTATTTTTATACTCACTTTGGAATCCTGTGAGATTGGGTTTTCTGGTATAAATAAACCGGGGCCTAAGCAGGCACATTTGTCAAATGTTTTAGCTTGGGGCAAATAAAGTGGGTTTTCCCCCTCAATACTTCTGGAAGAAACATCATTCCCTACGGTGTATGCAACTATTTTGCCCGATGATGTGGCAAAGAGTGTCAATTCAGGTTCTGGCACATCCCAGCTTGAATCTTGGCGAATCCGGAAAGAATCTCCATGCCCGACCACCCTGCTTGGCAGTGGCTTTCAAAAAAATTTCGGGGCGATCGGCTTGATAAACCCTGCTGTAAAAATCTCCTCCACCCGAATCCTGAGACTCCTCCATTCTGGCTAATCGACTCGAATGATAAGTCACACCAGCTGCCCAAACTTCTTGAGACCCTACCGGTGCGAGCAAATTATCAGCAGATTCAGCCGAGTAAGCAAGGGTTTTTAGCCTTATTCCATTCCTTCTCAATAAACTTACGCAAGTCGTCCCTATTAATAAAGTCATCCCACTCGGCAGACTCATCCACCAGTCGATATTCATCCTTGTTCTTGATTATAAAACCGTCAGTAGTCCTGTATAAATGCATCGCAATAGATTAAAATAATAAAAATATTAAATGTAAATTTATTAGAACTCTCGAGCAAGGGGTAATTCATGACAAACCACCGAATCATCATCTCTGGAAAAAACTGAATTCATATAGTATGCAGGGTGTGCCCAAGTCTTTCCCACAACTTGATCACGCCAGTATTCCGAATAGCCATTCTCTCCTAAATTTATAAAAACTAGCTCCCCATCTGCATTCAATGCAAGTGCGTCACCCGCACCGTGATCACTCCAAACAATGCTTGCGTGTGGGTTTCGATCTGCAGGTGTAAGCTGGTGGTCATCGTGCCAAAGAATATTTCCAGTTCTTAGCTCAAAAGCAGTTAACCCACTCGATCGGTCTAAAAGGAAACAAATCCCATCTCGATATAAAGCCTGTGACATTAAACCACGCAAACTCTCCTCATCCGACCATAGAATTTTTGCATCAGTCTTATTTTCTCCAAAAACTATTGCACGGGTGCCATGCCAATAACCACTCACAAGCAGCACTCCATCAACAAAAATTGGCTTGGTTATTGATACTCCGTACTTAACCTTGTAGGGGATCTCCCAAAATGCCTTACCACCACCAATAGGAAGACCCATAACTTGATTTGGGCCCCAACAAACAAGTTGTTGCTCACCGGATGGATTTATCAATAGTGGCGGGGCATAACCTGCTTTATCATCTTTTCCAACCTTCCATTTTGTTTCACCACTCGCTTGGGACAAAGCTAAGATACTACCATAAGGTTGGCATCCCACATGGAAAAGAATTTCATTTCCAAGAGGTTCGGGCGAGCTAGAAAATCCCCAGATCGGAATGGTGGCATTTTCTTCTGAAACTAAGTCGCGCATCCAAAGTTTCTTTCCCGTTCGTGCATCAAGCGAAAGAGCGACGCCCGTCGCACCAAGACTAAACACTCGCCCATCCATAATTGTAACCGATGATCTAGGTCCTTTTCCATAACCCATATCCTGGTATTCCGCAGGATAAGAAAAGCTCCAAACTTGCAGACCTGTTTTAGCATCCAGGCAAACAATTCTTTCAACTCCTTTTCCCCGATCAGAAACGGGTCGATCCATTAAATAAACAAGTCCATCTTTGGCGGTTATACCCGAATAACCGGGAAATACTTTTGCTTTCCAGACCTGGGTTAATCCGGTCGCAGGTAATTCCCTTGAAATATTAGGTCCACTCCACAGACCATCTCCGTTCGGTCCTCTCCAACGGGGCCAATCGCCATATGTAAAAGTATGAGCAACTGTAAAAAATAAAGAAGACAACTGAGAAAAAATAATTAATCATTTTTCCCAAATGACAAAAATTCCTTCAACCGGTCAGCCAATTTAGGGCCAATTCCATTCAATTGTTGGATCTCGTGGGATGTGGCCTTCCTTAATTTTTCAATTGAACCAAAATGTGAAAGTAAGACCATTTTCCTAGCATCTCCGAGGCCTTTAAAATCATCTAATATGGATTCTTTTATCCTTTTGCTTCTTAAATCTGCGTTATACTGATTTGCAAAGCGGTGTGCCTCGTCTCGCACTTTTTGCAATATTCGCAACCCCAAGTCTCGAGGGTCCAATATTAGTTCATCACGATCATCAGGGAAAACAATACTTTCCTCCCTTTTTGCCAAGCCGATTAAGGGGGGTGGATCAATTTCCAAGTGACCAAATGCCTTAACCGCAGAACTGACCTGCCCTACTCCGCCATCAATCACAACAAGGTCGGGGAATTCACGACCTGCCTTAAATAACCGACCATACCGTCGCCCGACAACCTCTTCCATGGATCGAAAATCGTCGTTTCCTTCAAAGCTCTTAATTCGATACCTGCGGTATGATCTTCGATCTGCTTTACCGGAGACAAAGCGAACCATTGAAGCGACTACAAAAGTTCCTGAAACATGAGAAATATCAAAGCATTCAATTACTGCCGGTGGCCTCTCCAAATCCAAAACATCACTTAACCGCTCTAACCCCGCCCAACTGGTTTCTTCTGTCCTTGGCCACTGTTTCTCAAAACGCCGGGTTTTTTTAATCGTCTTGGACAGAGCATCGGCTAAATCACGAAATTCAGCTGCACGCTCAAAGTCCATCGATTCCGCATGCATTTTCATTTTCTCCCGTAACTCGGCAAGCCAACTTTTTGCCTTTCCCTCAAGAAAAGAACAGGCTGCTGCCACCCTCTCATTATATTCTGCACAAGTAGTTTCATTATGACCTGCAAAGATTTCAGCCCTGACATCATCGTAAAGACGGTAACGACCATCGTTCAATTTTTCGGGTTTCGCATCTGATAGTAAGATTCCAAATTTCTTGCGCATCTCTGAAAGTGTGGATCGTAAAAAACCTGCCTGAGCGAACGGACCATAATAGTGAGCACCATCTTCTTTTTTGTTTCGGCAAAGACGGAATCGAGGAAGTTCATTCTGTAAATCCACCCGAACCAATAAAAATTGTTTATCATCTGTAAAATCAGTGTTGTAACGTGGTTTGTATTCTTTAATTAATTTCCCCTCAAGAAGCAGAGCTTCTGTTTCATTTTTCGTTTGATGGATTGAAATTTCACAAACCATTTCTACCATTGCGGCAATTTTAGGCTGAGCTCTGACAAATCGCCTGGACCCCTGGAAATAACTACTCACACGCCTCTTTAAATTTTTTGCCTTTCCAACATATATAACATGGCCTAAACGGTCCCTCATTAAATACACCCCGGAGCTCTGTGGTAAGCTTCGAATAAATGTTCGCAGTTCAGCTTTCTGATTTTGCATTGGCAATCTGTAAAATCTTGAGTATTTTGTAAGTTGGCAAGAACACAAATTAAAACCATTCATCTTTAAACACAACTGACCATGAGTTCGTCCATACGCGTCGAAACCATTACCCTTGGTGATGAGCTTCTCCTTGGCATTCGCGAAAATGCCCATCTTACCTATCTGGGTAATCAACTTGCACACCATGGTCTTGAACCTGCTGCTAATCTCGTCATCAGAGATAACCCGGAAGATATTAAAATTTTCTTCTCGGATGCATGGAAAAGATCAGATCTTATTATCACCACTGGTGGACTTGGACCCACCACGGATGACATAACCCGGGAAAACATTGCCCAGGCACTGGGAGAACAACTTGTATTTGATGCTTCGGTTGAATCCGCACTGAAGGAAAGATTCAGTCAACTTGGCCAATCGATGCCAGAAATTAGCCTTAGGCAATGCTACCGGCCCGAAAATGCTGAAATCCTGAAAAACCCTTATGGCACCGCACCGGGTATTTGGCTTAAAAAGGATAAAAAAATCCTTGTCATGCTCCCCGGTCCAGCCAGGGAAATGCACCCAATGTTTGAAGAACAGGTCGTTCCACGGCTCCAAAAAGAAGGTATGTTCCCTGAAATTGACTGTTACTTACAAATTAGAACCGCCGGAGTTGGAGAATCCGCGGTCGCTGAAAAAATTGAACACTTGTTAAAAGGGAAAGAAGCCCTTCTCATCGGATACTGTGCCCACGCCGGAATGGTTGATGTTCGGTTAAGTTCTCTCGACTCGGATATCCTCAGCGAACAGGCACTTCACGACTTAGCTGATGCCTGCCGGGAAGCACTTGGGGAAGATTTTGTCTGCCTTGGAGACCGCACCATTGCCGAAGTCATTTTCCGGGAATTACGAAACCTAGACAAAACTCTCGCAGTCGCGGAATCTTGCACTGGTGGTCTCCTTTCATCTTCATTCACTGAAATCCCAGGAATTTCAAAAGTGTTTCACGGTGGGGCTGTTTGCTACCACAACGATGCAAAAGTGCAAATGCTTGATGTACCAGAAAGTATGTTGGATCAGCACGGTGCAGTTAGTGAGGAAATTGCTATAGCTATGGCAACTGGAGCATGTGAAAAGTACGGGGCGGACTACGGATTAAGTGTAACTGGCTTTGCAGGTCCGACCGGCGGAACACAGGTTCTTCCAGTAGGGTCGATTTATCTAGGATACTGCTCACCTGTAGGCGTTTGGGCGAAGAAATTACATCTTCGCGGGGATCGGGCTTCAAACCGCAGGCGTGCTGCCACTGCTGCGTTGGACTGGATGAGGAGAAAGCTTCGAAAATATAAACTTGAAGAAGTTTTTGCTGCTGCTGACTCCGAACATTTTAGTTCGTAACAACAAGGCCCTGCTTTTAATCTCTTCCCCCTGCAATCAGACATGGCAAATGATTCTTTTTTTGCGATATTAGGCGACGATGATTACCTGGTTCGTCAAAAAGCAAAAGAAGTTTTTGACGAATTGGTAAAAGAATTCCCCGACGATCTTTCTCGTGAACAAATAGATGGTCGTGCAGATCGCGTTGAAGATGTTGAACGGATTTTAAATGAAGCCCGAACTGCTGGACAGACAATGTCTCTTTTTGGAGGAGGTAAATTGGTATGGATTAATGAAGCAAATTTCATTAATCAGACGAGGGTCGGTGCGGCACAGGGAACAAAAGATGCTCTTGATGCTATCAAACCATTCCTTCAAAGCCTTGGCGAAACAAAGCTCATTTTATCCGCGTGCCCCGTTCATCGGGGTCATGGGTTTGTAAAATGGTTACAAAAAAATGCAAACTACACGGATGTGGCAAAAAATGAAAAAGAAGATGTCGCCTTTCGAAGACTTGCTCAGGAAACCGCTCAATCCTGTGGCGTCTCTTTTGCCAATGGTGCTCTAGAATTTCTGGCTGGCAAAATTGGTGCTCATTCACGGCTTGGGGTTGAAGAAATTAAGAAACTGGCCTCGTATTTAGGTGAAAATGGAGGTTCTATTACCGAAAAATTAATCATGGAACTAGTTCCAGACTTTGGAGATGGGGATTTTTTTGAAGCCACTGAAGCATTTTATTCCGGAAACTTAAAATGGGCACTGGATGCCATTGACCGGCATTTCTTCCACGCAAAAGATGCCCGCCCACTTCTCAGTAATTTACAAAACCGCAACCGATTGCTTATTCAATTACGCGTTTTAGTGGACGGTGGCGAATTGGACCCAAACGCACGCCTTAGCAAAGACCAACTAGAGAGGATTGGCCAAAAACATGCCCATCACTTTTCTGACTCCGGGGGAAAAACAACCCTGAACCTTTTTTCCCAAAACCCCTGGTTTTTAGGTCGATTGCTCCCGCTTACAAAGAAATTCAACACCCGCCGCCTAATCGACTTGCAAGCAGACTTAATTGGTGCTTTTGAAAAACTATTGGCACACCCAAAAGAAGAACAATCCAATATCTTTAAAGATCTCGCCATCCGAACTTTATCTAAATAATTCTAAGTTTTCATTTCCACATTTACGATCAGTTAAAATTCTAAATACATTTAAATTAACAAATTCGCTCTTGCTTACACCAAGTTTTATAACACACCTTTTTATATGAAAATTTTTTGCACCACCCTTCTTATTGCTCCAATGATTTACTTGCACAGAATGGCGTATCCAATGCCGAGCTTACTAGAAAGCTCGATTTAATTCTCAATAAATTTAGTGATCTTGAACAACGCGTTACTGCAATTGAGTCTCAAAATACTAAAATCAATCAGGATTTGAAAGCAGTAGAAATTAAAGCTGATCAAGCAAAGACAGCATCCGAAAGTAAAATATCCTTACCTGAAGATGAAGAGGAAAAGAAATCCTTCATGTCAAAACTCCGCATCGAACTGAAAAGTGAAGAGGCAAAAGCAAAAGGAGCTTGGACAAAAAAAGACACATGGAGTGGAATGAGAAGAAATCTCACAGAATTCAAAGTTAGAAAATTACTAGGTAATCCCAACAGTATTAAAGGATCCCTTAACCCTCGGATTGAAAGAGTCTACCATTACCATGGTGACCTTGATGCAGACGGCAAAGAAGAAAAAGGATTAGTGAATTTTTTCAATGGTAAATCTGTTTCATTTGAAAGCCCATTCAAATGATAAATATTCATTAATTTTATCAATACTTCTAAGTATTGACATTTTTCATAATTCTGAAATAATGGATTCATTCTTTTCTTTGTGAAAAGGATTCGTTTATAAACAAACAAACAAACAAACAAACTATGAAAAACAAAATAATAGCTACATTAGTTGCTTTCGGATTGGTGGGATCTGCTTCCGCTATCGAAGTCAATGATAATCTATCCATCAACGGATTTATTGATGGTTCCTATAACAAAACAGATAACTCAGCAGCTGCAAACAGCGAGAGTCTTGGATTGGACGAAATTGAAGTAAATTTCTTACTCAATGTTGGATCCGTTTCCGGTGCTATCCATGTGGACACTGAAGGTGGAACTGATTCCGTAGATATCGAACAAGCTCATTTCACATATAGCTTAGACAACGGAGTTTCATTCACACTCGGTCGTTACGGAAGTGCACTCGGTTTAGAGCGTGAAGATCCTGCCGGACTTTACACATACAGCCGTGCTTACAGTGCTACTTACAACTTCGGCGATGTTGATTCAGCTTCAGTTGAAGGTCTTATAGTTGCATACTCTGCTGAAGATTTCTCAGTAGCAGTTTCTTTTGAAGAAGCAGCTGGTGCTAACTTAAATACTGCAGATCTTAACACTGAGATTTCCGTTTCCTACACAGGTATGGAAAATGTAGTACTTAATGCTGGTTACTTCGTAGACAATGGAGTTGCTGGTGCTGAGCGTGATGTTTTCGGTCTTAATGCCACATACACAGCTGGCAAAGCTTTGTTCGGTGCTGAGTACATTTCAGCTAACGATGATGTTGCAGCAAACGGTGAAAATGCTTTCTTAGTTCTTGTTGACTATGATGTATCTGACAAACTCGGTGTTGCAGTTCGTTACAGTGAGTGGGAAAGCACAAGCACTAACGAATACTCCAAAATCACAATTGCTCCTAACTACGCTTTAACTGATAGCCTTGGTGCAATTCTTGAGTACAGCGATACAGATTCAGGAACAGCAAATGTTGATTCCGATCAGATCGCACTTGAGTTAACTTACACTTTCTAAGTTTAGAACTTAAGTTTATATTTAAGGGGCGTCCAGTCGGACGCCCCTTTTTTTGGCACCAAAATAATTTAATTAAAGATAATTAATCTAAAAAGAAAATACATTTGAAATATTTCAAATTGCAAAAGTTCAAAAAGATCTTAATTGTATCTCCTTGATTAACCTAAATGACAGTTATGCAGGCCACTCCCCTCGATATAAATTCGTAATCGGCGAAGTAATTGAACACAAAAAGTATCACTATCGAGGTTTAATAGTAGAAATAGACAAGCATTGCAAAGCAGCAGAAGATTGGTACCAATCCAATCAAACACAACCTAATAAAGATCAACCCTGGTATCATGTATTGGTTGATGGTAACCACAATATCACCTATGTGGCAGAATCAAATTTGAAGATCGACACATTGAGAAAACCAGTGGTCCACCCTATGCTTAACTTATTTTTCTATGGTATAGATGAGGAAAATAACCGTTACCTGCGAAATAAGGTTCCCTTCGATCCAGGCAAACCACCCGATGCCCCCCCACCTCCTCTACCTTCAGATATTATTCCACCAAAGCTTTAGGTTATTAAGATTAAACTATTTATGAATATTCGAATATTTAATTGCCTGTAATGTCTTTTAATTCTGTGTAGAGACTCTCCAGTTCAGGCATTTTAATTCCCATTTCTTTTCCTCTCCTAAGAGGTTCACCCCATATCGATTCTACCTCAACAACTTGACCATTAAGAAAATCAATCAAACTAGATGGCTGATATGCACCCATGGGTTCAGTCAATGTAAATTGTCTCTGTAAAAAAGCATCTTCAATTTGCACATTATAAAGCTTAGCACCAGATTGAATTTCTTTCATCAATCGTCCTGCCCGATTTCTTAATTTTGAATTTTGAAGGATCAAATCGGTGGTTATTCCACCACCAACAATACTCAGTCCATTAAATGGTATATTCCAGCATAGTTTTCTCCACAATGCTTCATCCAATGAATCGGCTTGCTTAACCTGGACACCGGATTGAAGAAAGCGATTGACCATATCTAGCCCACAATCAGACAATTTCTTTCCTAATTGGCCAAACTGTACATAACCGGGCAACAAGCTTTCAATAGTGCTTGGAGTTGTTCGATTAATGCATGTGAAACACAAACCACCGATTATTTCACGCCCATGCCCAAAAGAATCAGCTAAGTTCTCTACATTACCCATTCCGTTTTGCAATGATAGTAATGATGTATTATCCCCAACCATCGGTTGAATTATATCGGCAATTTGATGGTTCACGCTCGTCTTACTTGCTATAACCACCCAGTCACAGATTCCAATTCCCCCAGCATCGTTATAAATATTAAGATCATTTATTCTTTCAGTTGTTTTAACGGGTCTGTGATGAACCAGCTCAAAACCATTTTTTTTAACCGCATCATAATTACTCCGAAGAAGTAAATGTACATCTTCCCCTGCTTTTTTCAGCATAAGTCCATAATAGCTACCCACCGCACCCACACCAACGAAACCAATTTTCCCTGCCATCTTTTTGGGTGATCTTTTTTAATGCAACAAAGGCTTAACCTTTACATTCTCTGCAACAGATGAGCGGTCTGGATAATCAAGAGTATAATGGAGCCCTCTACTCTCTTTTCTTTGCAAAGCGGATCTGACAATAAGCTCAGAAACACAGATCAGATTTCGTACCTCAAGCAACGGAAGATCAACCTTTGCATTCCAATAATACTCATTGATTTCTCGGCCTAAATTTCTAATTCTGGATTGTGCACGCTCTAATCTTTTCGTTGAACGCACAATCCCCACATAGTCCCACATCGTCCGTTTCAACTCATCCAAGTTGTGAGATAAAACAACACGCTCATCCGATGCAGGAACATCTCCGTCTATCCATTCGGGTAACCGTAAAGGATTCTTTTTTTCATTTCTAAGAAATTTATCCACCGACTGAGAGCCTCGGTAAGCAAGAACAACCGCTTCCAAAAGAGAATTACTCGCCAACCGGTTTGCACCATGTAAACCCGTGCAAGCTACTTCCCCGCATGCATACAAGCCCACGAGTTCGGTTGAACAATCAAGCTGAGTAGGTATTCCCCCACATGAATAATGAGCAGCAGGAACAACGGGTATTGGATTCTTTGATGGATCCACTCCACGCGATAAACAATTTTCATTAACATTAGGAAAACGCTCGGGGAAATTCACTGCCATGGCAGGAGTATCCAAGTGTACAAATGGAGCACCAGAACGTTTCATCTCACGGTCAATCGCACGGGCAACCACATCCCTTGGCGCAAGATCAGCCAATGGATGATATTTTTTCAAGAATGGAGTTCCATTCCCATCCAATAACTTCGCACCTTCTCCCCGAACAGCTTCGGTAATTAAAAAACGGTCGCCATTGAGAGAATGAAATGTAGTCGGATGAAATTGTATAAATTCCAGGTTCATCATAGACAACCCCGCACGGGACGCCATCGCAACTCCGTCACCAGTGGCAATTGATGGATTTGTGGTATATAGATAGGTCTGTCCTGCACCACCAGTTGCAAGAAGCACAGCAGGTGCAGCAATGGTCTTCACCTCGTTTTCGACTCCATCATAAAGATAAAGCCCAAGAACACGGTCATCTTCACCATCTACCTTGAAGCCAAGTTTTCTTACTTTTTTTGCAGTAATTAAATCAATCGCAAAATAATGTTCGAATAAATGGACACCCTCCTTAGCTATCGCTGCAAGTAATGCTTCTTCAATCGCTTTTCCAGTTATATCCTTAACATGTAAAACTCGCCTCTTACTATGTCCGCCCTCTTTGCCAAGAGAAATCCGGCCATCTTCTAGGCTTGAAAAGGAAACACCTAGGTCGATCAAGTCCTGAATTCTGTCCGGGCCTTCTTTTAAAATCTCTTCAACAACCGCAGCATCGCAAAGTCCATCTCCTGCATCCAGGGTATCCTCAACATGTTTATCCAAATCATCTCCCGCCGAGGTTACTGCAGCAATTCCGCCCTGTGCATAATTAGTATTTGATTCAGCTTTGTCTTTCTTCGTGAATATCGCTACGCGGTGCCCCGCTTTTGCGACATTAAGAGCAAAGCTTAATCCAGCAATTCCGCTGCCTACGATAACCAAGTCATATTCACTCTCTGGATTCATTCAAAGTATACTGATTTAAAAACAATAGTTATCAATAAGGCGAACCTTGTTCACCCAGGCGGCAACTACGCAGATGGATTGCTTCGTTTTTACATCAAACTCAGCTACCAAATTTTCCCGGTTCACAATTTCAACATAATCAAGCTCTAACCCATCGACTCTGCTTAAATCAGATTTAATTTCATTGGTAATCTTTCGGGCATCAGTGGTACCCTCTGTAAATAACTGCTTTCCCCTTTGCAAGGATCTGTTTAAAGATAAAGCTTTTTCACGATTCTCTACTGATAGATATCTATTTCTAGAGCTCATTGCCAAACCGTCATACTCCCGAATAATTGGCCCAACGAGGACATCAATTTGAAAATTTAAATCTCTAACCATTCTTTTAATCACCGCAACTTGCTGTGCATCCTTTTGCCCGAAAGCAACCACACTAGGTTGGCATATATTAAAGAGTTTAGCACACACTAATGCCACACCGCTGAAATGATCAGGGCGAGAAGAACCACATAATCCAATTGAAAGTGAATTCTCAGATATCTTAGTAGAATAATTCGACTGATACATTTCTTCAGTTGAAGGTGCAAAAATGTAATCCACGTTTCTATCAATGCACAATGTCTTATCCTGATCTAAATCGCGGGGGTATTTGTCCAAGTCTTCATTATGTCCAAACTGGGTTGG